>NZ_CAXPMC010000021.1:0-324943 GCF_964218355.1 Ferrovibrio sp.
GTCAAGATGATTTTCAGAGCTGACGGACATCGTGAATCCGCACAGGGAATGCGCCGGCCGGCATGGGCCGGCGTGAATGCGCAGGTATGCGGCGCGGGTGATATCACTGCGATCAAAACAGAAAGACCCGGATTCCCTATCTCGTCGTTCCCGCGCAAGCGGGAACCCAGACTGGCCGGTGCTGCTGGGTCTCCGCTTGCGCGGGGACGACGAAGAAAAATGAGCCGCGGCGAACAGGAATGAACCGTCATGAACCGGAATGAACCCCAGCGAACCGCCGGGAACCGACGCGAACCCCGGCGAGCCATGATGAACCGCCACGAACCGTCACGAACCGTCGCGAACCGCAATTGGCTCCACTTGGCTCCGGGCGACCGGCAGCGGGATATGGGGTTATGCGCCGCCGGTTAATCCCGGCCCGCCATGACCCCGGCCCGCCTCACGGCTGAACGGTGAACTGGATGCCGGACCAGCGGAAGCGACCGGCCTGGGCCGTGGGAAGCGTGCAGGAGATGCGGTCGCGCGGCGGCGCGAAGGCCTTGCCGGGCACCGCCTCGTAGCGGCGCGGCGCCAGTTCCTTCAGGGCGATGCGCTCGCCCTGGCCGGTATAGCAGAGCAGCTCTTTCATGCGCTCCAGCCCCTCGCCCACGGTGAAGCGGTAGACCGGCGGGTTGGTGGTCTGGCCCAGTTTGATCAGCACGTCGGCCGGCTCGATCCCCGACAGCGGCAGCGGCAGGGCATTCACCGCCATCAGGGTGCGTTCGACCGAGCCGAAAGCCTCGTTCATCGGAAAGCGCGGCAGCCACAGCATGTCATGGCCCGCGTAAGCCACGCCGGAATGCTGGCCGAAGGCGGCCTCGAAGCCGTAGCCCTGCAGCACCGCCATGCTTCTCGCATCCCATTCGCCGAACGGCCAGGCGAACAGTGTCGGCGCTTCGCCCAGTTCCTCCCTGAAGCGCCGCATGGAGGTATCGAGATCGGCCTTCATCGCGTCGGGCGTCAGGGCCGGAAGCGAGGGATGGTCGTTGCTGTGGGCGCCGATGGTGACGCCCTCGTCGCGCAGCTGGCGGATCTGGTCCCAGGTCAGGTAGCCGCGCAGCTTCTGGTCGACCGGGCCGGTGGCGACGAACAGGGTCAGCGAATAGCCGGCCTTGCGGATGCGCGGCCAGCCCTCGGTCAGGACCGAGAGATAGGCATCGTCGGCGGTCAGCGCCACGGTGCGGTCGGGCAGGGGCGTGCCGGCCTTCAGCGCGGCGGCGATCCCGGGCAGCGGCCGCACCGGAATCTGCGCCTGTTTCAGGGCGGCGAGCTGGGCGTCGAACTGCTCCAGCCGGATATTGGTGGACGGAATCCTGTCCTCGCCGAAGCGGTGATACATCAGGATCGCGGCATGGGGCGGCTCGGCCGCCGGGGCCGGCCGCGGCAGCAGGGCGGCAGCCGGGATCAGGGCGGCCGCAAGGGCCAGGGCGCAGAGCCGCGCGGGCAGCGGAAAACGAGGCATGACGGCAGTTTAGCCGAGCGGCCGGGCGGCCGCCAGCGGCCCCGCCGGATGCCGCCGGGGGGAGACTTCGCCCCCTGTTTGGGCTATAAGCCCGGCCCATGACCCGCCATTCCCCCGTGCCCCGCATCGCCCCGGTCTTCTGCGCCGTCGATACCATCGAACTGGCTTTCGCCGCCCGCTGCGCCCGCGCCGCCCAGGCCGCCGGTTTCGGGCTGAAGCTGGGCAAGGAATTCTTCACCGCCTACGGCCCGACCGAGGTGCGCGCCATCCTGCCCCAGGGCACGCCGCTGTTCCTCGACCTGAAATTCCACGACATCCCCAATACCGTGGCCGGCGCGGTGCGCTCGGCCGCCGCCGCCATGGGCCCGATGATGCTGACCATCCATGCGGCCGGCGGCCCGGCGATGATCCGCGCCGCGGTCGAGGCCGCGCAGGGCGCCCGCCAGAAGCCGCTGATCCTGTGCGTGACCGCCCTAACCTCGCTGGACGCATCCGACCTTGCCGCCATCGGCATCGCCGAGGATGTCAGCAGCTATGTGAAGCGGCTGGCCCGGCTGGCCCAGGAGAACGGCGCCGACGGCGTGATCTGCGCCGCCAGCGAGATCGCCATGCTGCGCGAGGCCTGCGGCCCGGATTTCCGGCTGGTGGTGCCCGGCATCCGCCCGAAGGGCAGCGCCGCCGGCGACCAGAAGCGGGTGATGACCCCGGCCGAGGCGCTGGCACTGGGCGCCGACCATCTGGTGATCGGCCGGCCGATCACCGAGGCGGCCGATCCGGAAGCCAGCGCGCAGGCGATTGCCGGCGAAATCGCCGGGGTGGCCTGAGCCGTGGCCCTGTTCACCAAAATCTGCGGCCTGACCGATGCGGATGCGCTGGACACCGCGGTCACCCATGGCGCCGACATGTGCGGCTTCGTCTTCTTCCCGCCCTCGCCGCGCAGCCTGTCGGCCGAACAGGCGGAAGCCTTGCTGCGCGAGATGCCGACCGGCATCGACCGGGTCGGCGTCTTCGTCGATCCCGAGACCGACTATCTCGACAGGGTCCTCGCCAAGGCGCGGCTCGACCTGCTGCAGCTGCATGGCGACGAGACGCCGGACCGCTGCCGCGCCATCTCGATCTATTTCGGCCTGCCGATCATCAAGGCCTTCAAGGTGTCCACCCGCGAAGACGTCGAGAAGGCCCGCGACTACGAGGACCTGGTCGACTGGCTGATGTTCGATGCCCGCCCGCCGGCCGGCGCCGACCGCCCCGGCGGCCATGGCAACAGCTTCGACTGGTCGATCCTGAAGGGCGCCAGCTTCAACCGGCCCTGGATCCTGTCCGGCGGCCTGACCCCGGAGAATCTTTCCGAGGCCGTGAAGCGATCCGGTGCCACCGCTGTTGACGTATCAAGCGGTGTGGAAAGCGCTCCGGGCAAGAAGGACCCGGCAAAAATCCGCGCCTTCCTCGATGCCGCGCGCAGCCTCTAGTTTCCTGACGGTGCAGTGATGACGATGCTCAACTCCTACCGCTCCGGCCCCGACGAGAAGGGCCATTTCGGCAAATTCGGCGGCCGTTTCGTGGCCGAGACGCTGATGCCGCTGATCCTCGACCTCGAAAGGCACTACGAGGCGGCGAAAGCCGATCCGGCCTTCAAGGCGGAGATGGACTATTTCTTCCGCGACTATGTCGGCCGGCCGAGCCCGCTCTACTATGCCGAGCCGCTGACCAGGCATCTCGGCGGCGCCAAGATCTATTTCAAGCGCGAGGAGCTGAACCACACCGGCGCCCACAAGATCAACAACTGCATCGGCCAGATCCTGCTGGCGAAGCGGATGGGCAAGACCCGCATCATCGCCGAGACCGGCGCCGGCCAGCATGGCGTCGCCACCGCAACGGTCGCCGCCCGCTTCGGCCTGCCCTGCGTGGTCTATATGGGCGAGGTGGATATCGAACGGCAGCAGCCGAACGTGTTCCGCATGCGCCTGCTGGGCGCCGAGGTGCGCGCCGTGAAATCCGGCTCGCGCACGCTCAAGGACGCGATGAACGACGCCCTGCGCGACTGGGTCACCAACGTGCACGATACTTTCTATATCATCGGCACCGTGGCCGGGCCGCATCCCTATCCGCAGCTGGTGCGCGATTTCCAGTGCGTGATCGGCGAGGAGACCCGCGCCCAGATCATGGAGAAGGAAGGCCGCCTGCCCGACAGCCTGGTCGCCTGCATCGGCGGCGGCTCGAATGCCATGGGCCTGTTCCATCCCTTCCTCGACGACAAGGACGTGCAGATCTATGCCGTCGAGGCCGCCGGCGAGGGCCTCGATACCGCGAAGCATGCCGCCTCGCTGGCGAAAGGCGTGCCCGGCGTGCTGCATGGCAACCGCACCTTCCTGCTGCAGGATGCCGACGGCCAGATCACCGAGGCGCATTCGATCTCCGCCGGCCTGGATTATCCCGGCATCGGCCCCGAACATGCCTGGCTGCACGATATCGGCCGCGCCAGTTACGTCTCGGCCACCGACAGCGAAGCGCTGGAGGCCTTCCAGCTCTGTTCGCGGCTGGAAGGCATCATTCCGGCGCTGGAAAGCGCCCATGCGCTGGCCCATGTGATCCGCCTGGCGCCGACCCTGCCGAAGGACCATCTGATGGTGGTCAACCTGTCCGGCCGCGGCGACAAGGACATCTTCACCGTGGCAAAAGCCCTCGGAGTGAAACTGTGATGAGTGAAGCCGTGAGCCGCATAGACCGACGCTTTGCCGCCCTGAAGGCGGAAGGCCGCGCCGGCCTGGTGACCTTCATCACCGCCGGCGATCCCGACCACGAGACCTGCGCCAGGCTGCTGGCCGGCCTGCCGGCCGCCGGCGCCGACCTGATCGAACTGGGCGTGCCTTTCACCGATCCGATGGCCGACGGCCCGTCGATCCAGGCCGCCAACCTGCGTGCGCTGGCCAATGGCGCCACCCTGCGCCGGACGCTGGATCTGGTGCGCGGCTTCCGCAGGACCGACGACGCCACGCCGGTCGTGCTGATGGGCTATTTCAACCCGATCTCGGCCTATGGCGTCGATGCCTTCCTCGCGGATGCGAAGCAGGCCGGCGTCGACGGCCTGATCGTGGTCGACCTGCCGCCCGAGGAAGACGACGAGCTGTGCATCCCGGCGATGCAGGCCGGCATCCATTTCGTGCGGCTGGCGACGCCGACCACCGACGATGCCCGCCTGCCGGCGGTGCTGCAGAACACCTCGGGTTTCCTGTATTATGTGTCGATCGCCGGCATCACCGGCGCGGCAGCGCCCGATGCCGGTGCCGTGGGTGCCGCGGTGGCGCGCATCAAGCGGCATACCGCGCTGCCGGTGGCGGTCGGCTTCGGCATCCGCGATGGCGCCCGCGCCGCCGAGATTGCCGCGGTGGCCGATGCCGCGGTGGTCGGCTCGGCCCTGGTCGACCGCGTCGCCGAGGCACAGGCGAAGGGAATTGATCCGGCCGGCCATGTGCTGGCCCTGGTGCGCGAACTGGGCGATGCCGTGCGCGGCGTGGCCAAGGCCGCGGCCTGAAGCGAAGGAAGACTGCGATGAACTGGCTGACCCGTACCGTCCTGCCGAAGATCCGCGAGATCACCCGCAAGAAGGACACGCCGGACAATCTGTGGACCAAGTGCCCGAACTGCGCGCAGATGATCTACGCCAAGGAGCTGGAGGAAAACCAGCAGGTCTGCCCGAAATGCGACCATCACCTGCGGGTCGGGCCGAAGGAGCGTTTCGAGGCCCTGTTCGACGATGGCGAATACCAGACCATCGAACTGCCTGACGTGCTGCAGGACCCGCTGCATTTCCGCGATTCGAAGAAATATCCCGACCGCCTGAAGGATGCCCGCGCCAAGACCGGCCAGCGCGACGCCTTTATCGTCGCCCACGGCACCCTGCAAAAGCAGGATGTGGTGATCGCGGTGCAGAATTTCGCCTTCATGGGTGGCTCGATGGGCATGGCGACCGGCGCGGCGCTGATCGCGGCGGCCGAACTTGCGGTGAACCAGCGTGCGGCGCTGATCCTGTTCGCCGCCGCCGGCGGCGCCCGCATGCAGGAAGGCATCCTCAGCCTGATGCAGATGCCGCGCACCGTGATCGCGGTGCAGCGCCTGCGCGAGGCGCACCTGCCCTTCATCGTGGTGCTGACCGACCCGACCACCGGCGGCGTCACCGCCTCCTATGCCATGCTGGGCGACATCCAGATCGCCGAGCCGAACGCGCTGATCGGCTTTGCCGGCCCGCGCGTGATCGAGCAGACCATCCGCGAGACCCTGCCGGAAGGGTTCCAGCGCGCCGAATACCTGCTGGAACACGGCATGCTGGACATGGTGGTGCATCGCCGCGACCTGCGCGACACGCTCGGCCGCCTGGTCGGCCTGCTGCTGGACCCGGCGCCGAAGGCCGAGGTGGTGCAGCTGCCGCGGCCGGGCCTCGAGATTCCGCCGACCGGGGAGATTCCGCATGGCTCCTCTCCGGCCAAGCGCCCCGGCTGACAAGGACGCCATCCTGCAGCGCCTGACGGCGCTGCATCCGAAGGCGATCGACCTCTCGCTCGACCGCATCCGCCGCCTGCTGGCCGATCTCGGCGATCCGCATCTGGCGCTGGCGCCGGTCTTCCATGTGGCCGGCAGCAAGGGCAAGGGATCGACCACCGCCTTCCTGCGCGCCATGGCCGAAGCCGCAGGCTATCGCGTGCATACCTATATCTCACCGCATCTGGTCAGCTTCAACGAGCGCATCCGGCTGGCCGGGCGGCTGATCGATGACGAACGGCTGGTCGCCCTGCTGGAACGCTGCGAGCGGGTCAATGGCGGCCGGCCGATCACCTTTTTCGAGATCACCACAGCCGCCGCCTTCCTCGCCTTCGCCGAGGTGCCGGCCGATCTCGTGCTGCTGGAAACCGGCCTCGGCGGCATCGCCGACACCACCAATGTGATCCCGCAGCCGCGGCTGACCGCGATCACGCCGGTCGGCATCGACCATGTCGGCTTCCTCGGCGACACCGTGGCCAAGATCGCCGTCTCCAAGGCCGGCATCATCAAACCCGGCGTGCCCTGCATCGTCGGCCCGCAGCCCGCCGATGCCATGGCGGTGATTGCGGCGCGGGCCGCAGCCTGCGACGCGCCGCTGTTCCGCCATGGCGCCGAATGGATGGTGGAGACGGCCGCGGCAGACGGCGGCCTGCTGTGGCGCGATGCGGATGGCGCCGCCCTGCGCCTGCCGGCGCCGGCCCTGCCCGGCGCGCACCAGGCGATCAATGCCGGCACGGCCATCGCCTGTGCCCGGCACCTGGCCGGCTTCGCCATCCCGGAAGCGGCGATTGCCGCCGGCCTGCGCGGCGTGGACTGGCCGGCCCGCATGCAGCGCCTGACCCGCGGCCCGCTGGTCGACGCCCTGCCGAAGGATGCCGAAATCTGGCTCGACGGCGCCCATAACGCCATGGCCGGCGAGGCGCTGGCGGCCACGCTGGCGGCGCTGCCGCCCAGGCCGACCTGGCTGATTGCCGGGGTGCTGAACACCAAGGACGCCACCGGCCTGCTGCGGCCGCTGGCGCCGCTGGTGCGGGGCGCCAGCTGCATCGCCATTCCCGGCGAGGCCAACAGCCTGGCGGCGGAAGACCTGGCCGCGGCGGCGCAGGCGGCGGGCATCGCGGCGCGGCCGGCCGCCGGCCTGCTGCCGGCCGCGGACATGATAAGGGCCGAAGCGGCAGCGGCCGCTCCGGCCCGTCAGACTGTCAGGATCGTCATCACCGGCTCGCTGTATCTGGCGGGCCGGGTACTGTCAGACAACGGCTAGATCGCCGAGTTGATCCACTCGACGATGCGGCTCTTCGGCATCGAGCCGACCTTGGTCGAGACCGGCTTGCCGTCCTTGAACAGGATCAGGGTCGGGATGCCGCGCACGCCGAATTTCGACGGGGTCATCGGGTTCTCGTCGATATTGACCTTGGCGATGGTCAGCTTGCCGTTCATCTCGCCGGCGATCTCGTCCAGCGCCGGGGCGATCTGCTTGCAGGGCCCGCACCATTCGGCCCAGAAATCGACGAGGACGGGCTCCGACGACTTGAGCACATCGGACTCGAAGGAAGCGTCGGTGACTTTGGTCGGCGCGGACATGCGATCCTCACTGGATTGGGGGTGCCGGAGCGATTCCGGCAGGCCGGGTTAAGGTAGGAAGGTGGCCCCCGCCCGTCAAGAACCGCTCAAGTCATTGATTTGTTTCAAAAATAACACTGGACAAAACTGCTCGCGACTTGTTACTAATCGTTACGCCTGTCCGCCGGTTGCGGCCGGCAGCATTTGCAAACGATACGCCGCCGGCCGCTTTCGGGGCCGGCTGCCAGTCACCAGGGGATGGCATGGCCGGGGGGCCCAGTACAATCCGGACAATGGCAGCGCCGATACCGGGCGCCGGGCGGGACTTCGCCCGTTTCGGCCTGACCCGTTTCTGCCGCATCGCGCTGCTGGGCGGCGCCCTGCTGCTGGCCGCACCGGCCGGCGGCGCCCTCGCCCAGCCCCATGCCATCAGCCACCAGGCGGCCGCCAGCCGGGCGGCGGTGCTGCCCGTCAGCAAGCCGGCCCGCGAAAAGCCGGTGCGCGAGACCGTGGCGCCGCGGCAGAAATCGGCCGAACCGGCCCGCCGCGAGGCCGAGGCGGAAGGCCGCGGCTTCACCTTCCAGGGCCGCAAGGTGCGCGTCGATGTGGTCAAGGCCGAACTGCCCGGCCTCGGACCCGACAACCGGGCGCCGGCCGTGCTGATCCTGCATGGCGCCCACGGCCTCGGCGACGGTTCGCTGTATTACCCGCAGGCCTCGGCCCTGGCCGCGCGCGGCATCACCGCTTTCGTGGTGCATTATTTCGACGGCATTCCGCAGGCCCGCAAGGCCGCCCCGAGCCTGCATGACGAGCGCGAGCAGGTGATCCTGGAAGCGGTCGGCTATGTCGCCCGGCAATCCTATGTCGATCCGGACCGGATCGGCGTGTTCGGCCTGTCGCTGGGCGGCTTCCACGCCCTCAGCCTGGGCAGCCGCGACAGCCGCATCCAGGCCGTGGTCGACCAGGTCGGCGCCATGCCGGCCGAGGTGCAGCGCCGCGGCGTGACCTACATGCCGCCGACCCTGGTGCTGCATGGCGACAAGGACCGCACCGTGCCGGTGCGCCGCGCCCGCGAGCTGGTCAGCCTGATGGAACAGCTGGGCACCGAGCATGAGGTGAAGATCTATGCCGGCGAGGGCCACACCTTCCGCGGCGCCGCCCGCACCGACAGCATCGCCCGCACCGTCGATTTCTTCTCGCGGCACCTGGCGGCCGATCGCGGCCTGCTGAAAAAGGATCTCGACATCGATATCGCGCTGGGCCCGGCCCTGCCGCCCACCCTGCCGGACCGCGACTATGCGCCGCCACGCGACACCCTGGCCGACGAAAAGCTGCTGCAGCGGCCGGATTTCCGCAGCGCCGCCGAATAATAGCGGCCGTCTGTCCGGTCCCGCACCGCCATGAAAAAGGCCGCCCCGGAGGGCGGCCTTTCTGCATCGATCGCGGATGCGCCGATGATCGGGCGGCCGCTCAGGCGGCGTTCGCCTCGTCGCGCTCGGCCTGCTCGCCGCCGGCTTCGGCATTGGGGTCCAGCGCCGCCTCGAGCTCCATTTCCAGGCTGGGCTGTTCGCCATCGGCGGACGGCTGCTGCTGGGGCTGCTGGGGCTGGCCGTTGCCCTGGCCATTGCCATTGCCTGCCTGGGCATTCGCCGGGTTGCCGCTGGCCCGCTGCATCGGGGTGACGCCTTGGGCCAGCATGATCCGGTAGTAATGCTCGGCATGCTGCAGGTAGTTCTCCGCCCCCACCCGGTCGCCCGACGAATTGGCGTCGCGGGCCAGCTGGCAGTAGCGTTCGAAGATATGGCTGGCGGTGCCGCGGATCTTCACATCGGGGCCGTTGGAATCGAAATTCCGGTGCGACCCGCCGCCGCCCGCATTGTTGTTACCATGGGGCCGGCGGCCCTGAGGACGGCCGCCACGTTGACGATTCTTGTTCACAGTGTCATCTCGCAGGTTTCTTAAATAGCGCAATCAGGCCAATGCGCACACGCGCCGCGCTGCATAACTCCTGCGCGCGAAGCGGTCGGCCTCCCGATCGAACAAGCTTGCGACCTCAGTATCCCGAGTGTCGCTCACGATCCCTTCCGGTGAGGCGATGACGCCGCCTGGTCCTTGCACCCCCGGTACACCGTCCGCTGTTTTGACCCCGAGCACCGGGCTCATGCGAGCATCGGGCTCATCGGGGGGTCTGTCCGGACGTGGTTCCCTGGGACTGCGTCATCCCGAATCCCAAGATAAGGGGCCGGGGGGACCCTGCCAACCCTTTTTTGCGGGAAATTATGCGACCTTACGCCCCACCACCACACGGCGAACCCCGCCGAGATCGGCCCGGACGGCGATCCCGCCGAAGCCTGCCCCGGCCAGCAGCCCGGCCACCGCGGCATCCTGGCCCTGCCCGACCTCCAGCGCCGCGACGGCCCCCGCCGCCGCCAGCCGCGCCAGATCGGGCACCAGCCGGCGATAGGCCTCCAGCCCGTCCGGCCCGCCATCCAGGGCCATCGGCGGATCGTAGCGCGCCACCTCCGGCTCCAGGGTCGGCACCACGGCGCTTTCGATATAGGGCGGGTTGCTGATCAGGATGTCGAACGGGCCGTCGAGCCCGGCGCCCCAGTCGCCTTCCGTGAAACGGGCGCGACCGGACAGGCCGAGCCGGCCGGCATTCTCCTGCGCCACGGCGAGGGCTGCCGGCGACAGGTCGACGCCGAGGCCCTGCGCCTGCGGCAGTTCATGCAGCAGGCTGAGCAGCAGGCAGCCCGAGCCGGTGCCGAAATCGACCAGCCGCAGTGGCGCGCCCCGGTCGGCCACGGCCGCCAGCACCGCCTCGACCAGCGTCTCGGAATCGGGCCGCGGATCGAGCACGTCGCGGCCGGTGCGGAAGGTCAGGCTCCAGAATTCACGGAAGCCGGTGATCTTGGAGACCGGTTCATGCGCCAGCCGCCGCTGCAGCAGCCCCTCGAAAACGGCGACAACGTCATCGGAAAGCCTGTCGGCAGGATGCAGACGGATGCGGTCGGCGCTCAGGCCGCTGGCCTGTTCCAGCAGCAGCACCGCATCCAGCCGGGGCGTTTCGGCGATATCGGCCTGTTTCAGGCGTTCCGTGGCGGCGGCAAGCACCGCACCCACCGTCTGCATGTCAGGCATCCAGTGCGGCCAGCCGGCCGGCCTGGTCCTCGGCGATCAGCGCCTCGATCACCTCGTCCAACGCCTCGCCCGTCATCACCTGCTCGATCTTGTACAGCGTGAGATTGATGCGATGGTCGGTGACCCGCCCCTGCGGGAAATTGTAGGTGCGGATGCGCTCGGAGCGGTCGCCCGAGCCGACCTGCCCCTTGCGGTCGGCGGCGCGCGCCGAGGCAAGTTTCTCGCGCTCGGTCTCATACAGCCTGGCGCGCAGCAGCTTCATCGCCTTGGCCTTGTTCTTGTGCTGCGACCGTTCGGTCTGCTGCGCCACCACGATTCCGGTCGGGATATGGGTGATGCGCACGGCGGAATCGGTGGTGTTGACATGCTGGCCGCCGGCGCCGGACGAGCGGTAGACATCAATGCGCAGGTCGGCCTCGTTGATGTCGATATCGACATCCTCGGCCTCGGGCAGTACCGCCACGGTGGCCGCCGAGGTGTGGATGCGGCCCTGGGTCTCGGTATCGGGCACGCGCTGCACGCGATGCACGCCGGATTCGAATTTCAGCCGGGCGAAGACGCTGCGGCCGGAGATCGTCGCCACCGCCTCGCGGAAGCCGCCCAGCTCGGTCTCGGCGATGCTTTCCACCTCGAAGCGCCAGCCATGCTGTGCCGCATAGCCGCGATACATCTCAAACAGGTCACGGGCAAAAAGCGCCGCTTCGTCGCCGCCGGTGCCGGCACGCACCTCGAGGATGGCATTCTTCTCGTCCGCCTCGTCCTTCGGCAGCAGCATCAGGCGGACATGGTGTTCCAGCCCGGGCAGGGCCGCCTGCGCCTGTTTCCATTCGGCATCGGCCAGCGCGCGCATCTCGGCATCGGCCGTGCGGTCGTCGCGCAGGGCGGCCAGGTCGGCAACTTCGGCACGCAGCTTCCGGACAGCCCGGATGGCATCGACCAGCGGTTCGATCTCGGCATATTCCTTCGACAGCTTCACGAAGGCATCGGCACCCTGCCCGCCCGACGCCATCTGCGCCTGCAGGATCTCGTAACGCTCGATCACCTTGTCGAGCTTGGCCTCGGGCAGGCCGGCAGGCTCCATGACGCTTACGCCTTCAGCCGTGCCACGAGGTCGGCGCGCGGCAGCTCGGTCTGCGTGCCGCTCTTCAGGTCCTTCAGCACCACGGCGCCCCTGGCCAGCTCGTCATCGCCGATCACCACGGCGGCCACGCAGCCCAGCCGGTCGGCACGCTTGAAGCGCTTGCCGGCATTGCCGCCATAGGCCAGCTCGACGGCGATATCGGCGCGGCGCAGCTCGCCGGCCAGCGTCACCGCCGCCGCCTCGGCCGCGGCGCCGATCGGCACCAGCGCCACCATGGGCGCCGGCACCGGCTGCGGGTCGGACAGCAGCACCAGCCGCTCGATGCCGCCGGCCCAGCCGATGCCCGGCGTCGGCTTGCCGCCCAGCTGCTCGATCAGGCCGTCATAACGCCCGCCGGCCAGCACGGTGCCCTGGGCGCCCAGCATGGTGGTGGTGAATTCGAAGGCGGTATGGGTGTAGTAGTCCAGTCCGCGCACCAGCCGCGGATTGACGGTGAACGGCACGCCGGCAGCGCCGAGGCCGTCCTTCACGGCGGCGAAGAAGTCGCGGGCATGCGGCGTCAGGTAATCGTCGATCAGCGGCGCATCGGCAACCAGCGCGCGGTCGCCCTCGTCCTTGGAATCGAGGATGCGCAGCGGGTTCTTTTCCAGCCGCCGGCGGCTGTCTTCCGACAGCCTGGCCAGATGGCCGGAGAAATAGGCCACCAGCGCATCGCGATAGCCGGAACGGCTTTCCGGATCGCCCAGCGTGTTCAGCTCCAGCACGCATTTGTCGAGGATGCCGAGCCGGCGCAGGATTTCGGCGGCCACGCCGATCACCTCGGCATCGGCCTGCGGCTCGGCCGACCCGATCACCTCGATGTCGATCTGGTGGAACTGGCGCTGGCGACCCTTCTGCGGCCGCTCGAAACGGAACATCGGGCCCCAGGCGAAGGTCTTCAGCGGCACATGCTGCTGCAGGCCGTTGGAAATGAAGGCGCGGCAGATGCCGGCGGTATATTCCGGGCGCAACGTCAGGCCTTCGCCGCCCTTGTCGGTGAAGGAATACATTTCCTTGGAGACGACATCCGAGGTCTCGCCCATCGAGCGGGCAAAGACCTCGGTGAATTCGAAGATCGGCGTTGCCATCTCGCGGTAGCCGAACAGCGACGCGGCATGGCGCGCGGTGTCGACCACATGGCGAAAGCGGGCAAAGTCGTCGGGCAGAATGTCATGCGTGCCGCGCACGGGCTGCAACTGGGCCACGGCGTGTCTCCGTATCTGAGAAGTGAGTAGCTAGGAAGCGGCGTCGGCCGCTTCGTCGGAATGCTGTTCGCCGGCTCCGGCCGCCTCGATCTCGCGGGCCTTGGCTTCGACCAGTTTGACCAGATGCGCGACGATATCCTCGTTCTGCAGCCGGTGCGCCGGCTGGCCGGCGAGATAGACCTGGTGCGAACCCTTGCCGCCGCCGGTGAAGCCGATATCGGTTTCGCGCGCCTCGCCGGGGCCGTTGACCACGCAGCCGATCACGCTCAGCGTCATCGGCGTGGTGATATGGGCCAGCCGCTTTTCCAGCACCTCGACGGTGTTGATCACGTCGAACTGCTGGCGGGCGCAGGACGGGCAGGAGATGACATTGACGCCGCGATGGCGCAGGTTCATCGCCTTCAGCATATCGAAACCGACGCGGACTTCCTCTTCCGGCGGCGCCGACAGCGACACCCGCAGGGTGTCGCCGATGCCCGACCACAGCAGCATGCCCAGCCCGATCGAGGATTTCACCGTGCCGATGCGCTGGCCGCCGGCTTCGGTCACGCCGATATGCAGCGGATAGTCGCAGGCCTCGGCCAGGCCCTGATAGGCAGCCACCGCAAGGAAGACATCGGAGGCCTTCACGCTGATCTTGAATTCGCGGAAATCGTGGTCTTCCAGGATGCGCGCATGATCGAGGGCGCTTTCCACCATCGCTTCCGGGCAGGGCTCGCCGTATTTTTCCAGCAGATGCCGTTCCAGCGAGCCGGCATTGACGCCGATGCGCATCGAGCAGCCATGGTCCCTGGCCGCCTTCACCACCTCGCGCACGCGGTCGGCGCTGCCGATATTGCCCGGGTTGATGCGCAGGCAGGCGGCACCGGCCTCGGCCGCCTCGATGGCGCGTTTGTAGTGGAAATGGATGTCGGCCACGATCGGCACGCGGACCTCGCGCACGATCTGCTTCAGGGCCCGCGTCGAATCCTCGTCCGGGCAGGAGACGCGCACGATATCGGCGCCAGCCTCCTCGCAGCGGCGGATCTGCTCGATCGTCGCTTTCGCGTCCGAGGTCAGCGTGTTGGTCATCGTCTGCACGGTGATCGGCGCGTCGCCGCCCACCGGCACGTTGCCGACGAAGATTTTCCGCGATTTGCGGCGCTGGATGTCGCGATAGGGTCGGATGCTCATGGCTCTGGCCTTGTCCGGGCCCCTGCTGGCGGGGCCGCCGGACGCGGGCGTAACATGGCGTCTTTGCCGGGGGATGGCAAGCGCGCGGGCCGCTAGCCCTGGCTGCCTTCCGCCGTCTTCAGCTGGTCGGCATCCAGCGGAATGCCGCGCCGGACCTCGCCATCGCCCCCCAGCGGCGGCAGGGTGCGGCCATCGACGACGATGCGCAGACCGCCGGCATTGCCGGTCAGCAGCACCAGGCCGGCACGGTCCGGCGGCACGACATAGCGCTCGCCGGCATGCAGCAGCCGGGTGAAGACCTGTTCGTTGTTGGGACCGCGCACCTGGATCCAGGCCAGTGCGGTGGCCTCGAGGCGGATCCGGGCATTGGCCGCCCCCTGGGCGCCGAACACCGCCGGGCCCGGGCTGGCCGGATTGGCAGCGGCAGCAGGGGCTTCGGCCGCCGGGGCGGCCGGCGGACCTGCGGCCGGTGCCGGCGGATCGGCCGGCGCGGGGGTGGCGGCAGCGGCCACCACCGGGGCGGCCGGGGCAGACGGCGCCGCGGCAGGGACGGCAGCGGCGGGCGACGGCGTGGCAGACGCCGTGGCCAGCGACGGGGCAGCAGGAGCGGCGGCGGCAGGGGCCGGAGCATCTGCCGGGGCCGGCGCCGTGGTTGCCACAGCCACGGGCGGGGTCGGTGTCGAAGCGACCGCAGGCGGCACGGCCGGCGCTGAAGCGGCCGCAGGCGGCAGGGCGGGCGCTGAAGCGGCCGCGGCGGGAGCCGCCGGAGGCGCCGCGACCGGGCCCGGCGCGGGGCGGATCGGCGTCGGGTTCGGCACCAGGTCGGCCAGATGGGCCGGCACCGAGCGGATCAGGTCCTGGCCGAGCCGCAGGGTCTCCTGGTGGCGGTACCACAGGGCATAGATCGCCACGGCAATGACCAGCGCGCCCAGCACCAGCCACAGGCGCGGGGTGCGGTCCTCGGGCCGCGGCATCGGGAAATTCAGCACCGGGCGCTGCAGCGGTGCATCGGCTTCGGTCTGATAGGTCTTCAGCACCTGGTCGGGATCGAGGCCGAGGAATTCGGCATACTGGCGCAGGAAGCCGTTGATATAGACGGCACCCGGCAATTCGCCGAAACGGCCGGTCTCGATCGCCTCCAGATAATGACGGCGTATGCGCAGCCGTGCGGAAACGTCGGCCAGTTCCAGACCGCGCCGTTCCCGGACCACTCTCAGGCTATGGCCGACACCCTCGTACCCGCCCGGCGCGCCATTGGTCGCGCTGGCTGCAGTTTCGCTGGCTCCCGGCCCCGCCGGCTGTTCGCCGGTCTGTATACTCATCGGCTCGCCCGCCCTCGTTCGCGTGGCGGTCATCATACGTTATTTGGACGACGAGGTCAGCTATTTCAAACAATTACCCCGTTTTCGCGGGCGAATTCTTCTAGTTGTGCGCGCAGGCTGTGCTCCGGCGAACGGTACAGGCCAGACATAAAATCCGACAGACGGGGAACATCCAGGCTACGGAGCATTTCCTTGACCGGGCCGACCGCGCTGGCCGGCATCGACAGCCGCTCCAGCCCCAGTCCGAGCAGGGCCATGGCCTCGATCGGGCGGCTGCCCATTTCGCCGCAGAGCGTGACCGGCTTGCCGGCCGAGCGGCATTGCTGCACCACCCAGTGCAGGAAGCCGAGCATGCTGGGGCTGAGCGTATCGTAGCGGTCGGCCAGCTTCGGATGCCCGCGGTCGGAGGCGAACAGGAACTGCATCAGGTCGTTCGAGCCGATGGAGACGAAATCCACCAGCGGCAGCAGCGCCGGCAGCTGCCAGGCCAGGGCCGGCACTTCCAGCATGGTGCCCACCGACAGCTTCAGCGGCACCGGCTTGCGCAGACTGACCAGCCGCTGCACCTCGCGGTCGAGCAGCCGGCGGGCGCGGCGGAATTCGTCGACCTCGGCGATCATCGGGAACATCACATGCAGGGCGCGGCCGGACGCCGCCTCCAGCATGGCGCGCAGCTGCACCTTCAGCAGAGCCGGCCGGTCCAGGGTCAGGCGGATGGCGCGCCAGCCCATGGCCGGGTTCTCTTCCTCATGCTGGCGGCCCATATAGGGCAGCACCTTGTCGCCGCCGATATCCAGCGTGCGGAACACCACCGGCCGCTCGCCGGCATGCTCGATCACCCGGCGGTAGATGGCGGTCTGCGCCTCTGCCTTGGGCAGGGTCGGTCGCACCATGAACTGCAGCTCGGTGCGGTACAGGCCGATGCCGTCGGCATTGGTTTCGTCGAGATGCGCGAGGTCGATCAGCAGGCCGGCATTGATCAGCAGCGAAATCCGGGTGCCGTCGCGGGTGACGGACGGGTCCTCGCGCTGGGCGGCGTATTTCGCCAGCCGCGCCTGGCGCAGGGCCAGGCTCTGCTGGAAGGCGTTGATCACGTCGGGCGCCGGCCGTACGAAGACCTGGGCATGGTCGCCGTCGACCACGATGGTATCGCCCGGCTCGACCCGCGCGATCACCCCCTCGACGCCGCCGATCACCGGGATCGACAGGGCGCGGGCGACGATGGCGACATGGCTGACGCTGGAACCCTCTTCGAGCACCACGCCCTGCAGCTTGCGGCGGTCGTAATCCAGCAGCTCGGCCGGGCCCATCGCGCGGGCCAGCAGGATGGCGTTGTCGGGCAGGTTCTCGGCCGCCGAATGATGGGGCTTGCCGGCCAGATGCAGCAGCAGCCGGTTGGCGAGATCGTCGAGATCGGCCAGCCGTTCGCGCAGGTAAGGATCGGTGATCGCCTGCATGCGGTGGCGGGTATCGCCCTGCACGCGCAGCACCGCGGCCTCGGCGGTCAGGCCGGATTCGACGGCCTGGTGCAGTTTGGCCAGCCAGCCGGTGTCGTGGGCGAACATCTTGTAGGTTTCGAGCACGTCGCGGCTCTCGCCGACGATGTCGCTGTCGGGCGCCTCCAGCATGCGGTCGACCTGATCGCGCATCGAGGCGACGGCGGCATCCAGCCGCTCTTTCTCGTAGGGGATGTCGTCGGCGATGGTCTTGTCGACATGGATGCGCGGCTCGTGCAGCACCACGGTGCCGATGGCAAGACCCTCGGACAGCATGCGGCCGTCGGCACGGAAGGGCATGGTCGGCGCGCGGGTGACGGCGACCAGGTCCTCGCTGCCCGAAAGCTGGCCGGAGGCGACCATCTCGGCCAGCACCATGGCGATGGTCTCGAGCGCCTCGACCTCTTCCTCGACATACTGCCGGCGGGTCTGGTTCTGCACGACCAGCACGCCGATGACGCGGTTGTCGCGCAGGATCGGCACGCCGAGCAGCGAATGGTAGATTTCTTCGCCGGTTTCCGGCTTGTAGGCGAATTGCGGATGGGTCTGCGCATCGGCCAGCATCAGCGGCCTGGCATGGGCGGCGATGTCGCCGACCAGACCCTCGCCGACCTTCAGCCGGGTCTTGTGCACGGCGTCCGGATTCAGACCCTCGGTGGCGTAGAGTTCGAGATCGTCGTGGCGCAGCAGATAGACCGAGCAGACTTCCGCCACCATGTTGGTGGCGATGTTGCGCACCACGCGGCCGAGCCGTTCGTCGACCGAGCCGGCCTCGGCCATGACCTCGCGCAGGCGGCGCAGCAGGCCGCGCGGCCCGGGCGGCGCCGCGCGGGTCGGTACGGTGGCCTTGCCTCCGTCTGGTCTCGCCGGAGAGGCCGGTCTGTCGTCTCCTCCCCGCATCGAGCTCCCGGGGTTATTCGGCGTCCAGGCCGAAGGCGGTGTGCAGGGCACGGACCGCCAGTTCGGTATAATCTGCGCTGATCAGCACGCTGACCTTGATCTCCGATGTGGTGATGGCCAGGATGTTGATGTTCTTCTCGGCCAGCGCCTTGAACATGATATGCGCCACGCCGGCATGGCTGCGCATGCCGACGCCGACTACCGAGACCTTGATCACGTTGCGGTCGGGCACCAGCTTCATCCAGCCGAGGCTCTTTTCCTGCTGCTCGAGAATCTTCACCGCCCGGTCGAGGTCGCCGCGGCCCATGGTGAAGGTCAGGTCGGTCTTCTTGCCGTCCTCGGAGATGTTCTGGACGATCATGTCGACATTGATGCCGGCATCCGACAGCGGGCCGAAAATGCCGGCGGCGATGCCCGGCCGGTCGGCCACGCCGATCAGGGTGACCTTGGCCTCGTCGGCCGAGTAGGTGACGCCGGAAACGATCTGCTTTTCCACGATCTCATCCTCATCGACAACGAGCGTGCCGGGCGTATCGGCGAAGCTCGACAGAACCTGTGTGCGGACCCGGTGGTTCATGGCCATCTCGACCGACCGGGTCTGCAGGACCTTGGCCCCCAGCGAGGCCAGTTCCAGCATTTCCTCGTAGGTGATCTTATCCAGCTTGCGCGCCTTTTTCACGATGCGCGGATCGGCCGTGTAGACACCATCGACATCCGTGTAGATGTCGCAGCGGTCGGCCCCGAGCGCGGCGGCCAAAGCCACCGCCGAGGTATCCGAGCCGCCGCGGCCCAGCGTGGCGATGCGGCTGTTCGGGCCGACGCCCTGGAAACCCGCCACCACCGGCACGGTGCCGGCCGCCATGTCGGCCAGCATGGCGCGGCCGTCGATCTCCTCGATGCGGGCGCGGCCATGCATGTCGTTGGTGCGGATCGGCACCTGCCAGCCCTGCCACGAGCGCGCGGGCACACCCGCCGCCTGCAGGGCGATGGACAGCAGGCCGGTGGTGACCTGCTCGCCCGAGGCGACCACGGCATCGTATTCGCGCTGGTCATGCACGGGATCGATCTGCTTGCACAGGTCGACCAGCCGGTTGGTCTCGCCCGACATCGCCGAGACGACGACGGCAACCTGGTTGCCGGCCTCGACCTCGCGCTTCACCTTCTGGGCGACGTTCCTGATGCGGTCGACCGAACCGACCGAGGTGCCGCCGAATTTCATGACCAGGCGCGCCATGTCGCTCGATCCCGTTCTTAACCGTTTACGTTTTTTTGCTGTCGGGCCAGAAACTTGGCCCCAGAACCGATGGTGGAACTTGCCCCCGGAAAGGCGGCTCCTTAATACTCTCGGGCAGGCGCCCGGGCAAGCCGGGCTGCCGGAAAAATGACAGCCCGCCGAGGCCTCGTGACCGCACCCGCCGCCAGCATCGATCCTGTTGAAATCGAACGGTTTTCCGCCATGGCGGCGGAATGGTGGAACCCGCATGGCAAGTTCCGCCCATTGCACCGGTTCAATCCGGTGCGGCTGGGCTTCCTGCGCGACCGCATCTGCGCCCATTTCGGCCGCGATCCGCAGGGCCCGCAGCCGCTCGACGGCCTGCGGCTGCTGGATATCGGCTGCGGCGGCGGGCTGATCTCGGAACCGATGGCCCGTCTGGGCGCGGCCGTCACCGGCGCCGATGCCGGCGAGAAGAATATCGGGGTGGCCAGCCTGCATGCCGCCGAGAGCGGCGTCGCCATCGATTACCGCTGCACCAGCGCCGAAGACCTCGCCGCCGCCGGGGAACAGTTCGACGTGGTCCTGACCCTGGAAGTGGTCGAGCATGTGGCCGACCTGGAAGGCTTTCTTGCCGCCTGCGGGCAGATGGTGAAGCCCGGCGGGCTGCTGATCGCGGCGACGCTGAACCGCACGCCGAAGGCCTTTGCGCTCGCCATCGTCGGCGCCGAATACATCCTCGGCTGGCTGCCGCGCGGGACGCATGACTGGAAGAAATTCGTCAAGCCGCATGAACTGGCGGCAGGCCTGCGCCATGCCGGCCTGGCCCTGCAGGATGTGCAGGGTGTGTCTTACGAGCCGCTCGCCGACCGCTGGCGGCTCAGCCGCGACACCGGCGTGAACTACATGATGGTGGCGGTGAAGCAGCCCTGACGCCTGTCAGGCATCCCCGCGCGGGACCCAGGGGATCATCGCCACGTCGATGCCCTCCTCGGCCAGCTCCTCGGCCTCGTCCCTGCTGGCCTCGCCATAGATGTTGCGCTGGTCGGTCTCGCCGTAATGGATCTTGCGGGCTTCCTCGGCGAACTGCTCGCCGACATAATCGGCATTCTTCTCGACATGGTCGCGCAGCTCGCGCAGGGCCTTCATCATCACGGCCTTCTGCTTGACCTCGTCGGCGGCCTGCTCGGATTTCGGGCGGCTGATCCGCGGCGCCATCGGCGCCTTGCTGATCTTTCGGGAGTTGCAGACCGGGCAGACGATCTTGCCGCCCGCCGCCTGCTCGTCATAGGCGGCGCTGTCATAGAACCAGCCCTCGAAGACATGGTCCTTGCGGCATTTGAGTTCGTACTTGATCATGGGCGCGTGGGGTGTGAGTCGCAAAAGCCTGAAATGTTACAGAACCATAGCCTATATATGGCGCTCCCGTGGCGCCGCAGCAAGAGGCGTGGAACCCGGGGGATGGCCACATGACGGGCGGGCCGGCACCGGGCCCTTCGCCCTGGATCGTCCGCTTCGCGCCGCTGGCCGCGCCGGGCGGCAGCGTGCTGGACCTTGCCTGCGGCGGCGGCCGGCATGGCCGGCTGTTCCTTGCCGCCGGGCATCCCGTCTGTTTCCTCGACCGCGACCTGGCCGGTATCGCCGACCTGCAGGGCGCGGCCGGCGCCGAGCTGCTGGCCGCCGATCTCGAGGGCGCACCATGGCCTCTGCCGGCAGCCCGCCGCTTCGATGCCATCGTCGTCGCCAATTACCTGTGGCGGCCGCTGTTCCCCGACCTGATCGCGGCGCTGGCCGCAAACGGCCTGCTGCTCTACGAGACCTTCATGCGCGGCAACGAGCGGATCGGCCGGCCGACCAACCCGGATTATCTGCTGGCGCCCGGCGAGCTGTTCGAGCGGCTGAAGGATTCCTGCGACATCCTCGCCTTCGAGCAGGGCTGGCAGGATGCCCCGGGCCCGGCAATGCGCCAGCGCATCTGCGCCCGCAAACGCTAGGACGGCCGGCATGGACCGCATCGAAACAAGCCGCATCGAAACCGACCGCATGGTGCTGCGCCGCTTCGTGGCCGCCGACTGGGCGGCACTGGCGCGCTTCTACACCGACGACACGGTGATGCGCCACATGCTGGCCGGGCGCGGCCTGCCGCCGGCCGAGGCCCGCGAACGGGCAAAAAGCAACATCCATAATTTCAACGACCACTGGGCGCGACGCGGCCATGGCGTCTGGGCGGTGGAGGACCGCGGCACCGGCCGGCTGCTGGGGCAATGCGGCCTGCGCTGGATTCCGGAAGCCGAGGCGACGGAATTGCTGTATCTTTTCACCAAGACGGTATGGGGACGCGGCCTGGCGACGGAGGCCGGCCGCGCAGTGATCGTTTACGCTTTTGCGCAGACGGCACTCGACCGCCTGATCGCCGTCACCGATCCGCAGAACACGGCTTCCCAGCGCGTGCTGGGCAAGCTCGGCTTCGCTGCCACCGGCCCGCGCATGTTATGGGACCGCACCGTCAGCGGTTTCGAACTGCATCGCGCGCAATGGCTG
The DNA here is from genome assembly GCF_964218355.1 of Ferrovibrio sp. Classification (GTDB taxonomy): domain Bacteria; phylum Pseudomonadota; class Alphaproteobacteria; order Ferrovibrionales; family Ferrovibrionaceae; genus Ferrovibrio. The sequence continues at coordinate 21,712 of NZ_CAXPMC010000021.1, forward strand.
ACCGGCACCGGCGCTGCAGCCGGGCCGCATCTGGAAATGAGCGACCAACAGGTCTAGCATCCGGGCACGCCCCTTCTGCAACAGCAGCGCAGGCAGCCATGATCAGCATCGAACAGCGACTGCACCATGCCGAACAGGTGATCCGCGAGGCCGGCAAGCTGGCACGCGGCTTCTACGACAACCGCGGCGACCTGACCGTCAAGCTGAAAGGCGTGCAGGATTTCGTCAGCCAGGCCGATGCCGAGACCGAAGACCTGATCGCCTCGCGCCTGCTGGCCGCCTTCCCCCATGACGGCATCCTCGGCGAGGAGCGCGGCCGCCGCGGCGGCGACACCGATGCCCTGTGGGTGATCGACCCGATCGACGGCACCGCCAATTTCGTGCGCGGCCTGCCCTTCTGGTGCATCGCCATCGCGCTGGTGGTCGGCGACACGCTGGAACTCGGCCTTGTCTATGAACCGGTAGCCGACAGGCTGTATGCCGCCCGGCGTGGCCATGGCGCCTTCTGCAACGGCCGGCCCATCGCGATCAGCCGCACCGACCGCATGGACAATGCCTGTCTCGGCGTTGGCATGGGGCATGACGAGGCACCGGGACCGCATACCGCCACGCTGGAAGTGCTGCTGAACCACCATTGCCAGTATCGCCGGCTGGGCAGCGGCCTGCTGCTGATGGCCCTGGCCGCCGAAGGCGCGCTGGACGGCTTCTGGGAAGCCCGCATGAAGCCCTGGGATGCCCTGGCCGGCCTGCTGCTGGTGCGCGAGGCCGGCGGCATCACCAACGACTATGAGGGCCTGGGCGATTTCGTCCGCGCCGAACCGGTGCTGGCGCTGGCGCCGGGCCTGTGGGGGCCCTTCGCGGCGGCCACCGGCATCGCCCTGCCGGTCTTCGACCCGCTGGCCTATTCGGCGGCGCGGGCGGCCGGCGGCAGGGTGTAGGCGGGATTGCTGTTCCAGGCCGGGATCTGCACCCGCGCCTTTGCCACCTCGTCGAGATCGATCTCGGCGGTCACAAAGCCGACGCCGTCGCCGGCATCGGCCAGCACCCGGCCCCAGGGATCCACCACCAGCGAATGGCCGTAGGTCTGCCGGTTGCCCGGATGGTCGCCCCACATGGCCGGCGCGATCACGAAGGCGCCGGTCTCGATGGCGCGCGCGCGCAGCAGCACATGCCAGTGCGCCTTGCCGGTGGTGCGGGTGAAGGCGGCCGGGATCGAGATGATCTCGGCGCCCGCCTGCGCCAGCCCGCGATAGAGGCCGGGAAAGCGCAGGTCGTAGCAGACCGACATGCCGAGGCTGGCAAAGGGCAGCGGTGCCAGCACGCCTTCGGCACCCGGCGCGATCGAGTTGGACTCGCGGTAGGTCTCGCCCGATGGCAGGTCGACATCGAAGAGATGGATCTTGTCGTAGCGGGCGGCGATGCCGCCATCGGGCGCCAGCAGATACGAGCGGTTGAAGTTGCGGTTGGCACCCTCGGGCCTGATCGCCAGCGAGCCGACCAGCAGCCAGACCTCCAGTTCCTTCGCCAGGCTGCGGAAGGCCGCCAGCGCCGGATGGCTTTCCTCGGGCCGGCCGGCGGCGACATTGGCCGCCGCATTCAGGCCCATGAAGCCGGAATTCTCCGGCGTGGCGATGAAGGCGGCGCCTTCCGCCTTCGCCTTGCGGACCAGCGCCGAAATCTGCGCGATGTTCACCGCCATGTCGTCCCAGACATTGGGCTGCACGAGGGCGATCCTGACGCGGCGGCTCATGTCGCGGCCGTTCTTCAGGCGGCGGTCAGCATCGGATCGAGCTTGCCGGCCCGGTCCAGTGCATAAAGGTCGTCGCAGCCGCCGACATGGGTGCCGTTGATCCAGATCTGCGGCACGGTGCGCTGGCCGCCGGCTTTCTGCGTCATCGCCTCGCGCTCGGCGGCGTCATAGGTCACGTCCACTTCGGTGAAGCTCTGGCCCTTCTTTTCCAGCAGCGCCTTGGCGCGCGCGCAATAGGGGCACATGAAGGTGGTGTAGATCAGGATCTCGTTGGTCTTGGCCATTTCTGCCTCTGGGGTTGCTCCGCCCCGCATCTCGCAGGGGTATTATATGGTGCCCTGCTCAGGCCGAACAACCCGGGCCAGGGTGAGTACGTCGACTCCGGCCGCCCCGGCCCGCAGCAGCACCCGGCAGCAGGCATTGGCTGTGGCGCCCGAGGTCAGCACGTCGTCCACCAGCAGCACCCGCCGGCCCTGCAGGGCCGGCCGCAGGGCCGGCGCCACGGCAATGGCACCCGACAGGATGCGCCGCCGCTCCGCCCGTCCCAGCCGCCCGAGGCTGGGTGTCGCCCGCCGGCGTTCCAGCAGGGCCGGCAGGGCCTGTCTGCCTGCCAGCCGGCCGAGCGCGGCAGCCAGCAGGGCGGCCTGGTTGTAGCGCCGCCGCCACAGCCGCCCGGGATGCAGCGGCACCGGCACGATCAGGTCGCATTCCGCCAGCAGGCCGGCGCCGGCCCGCGCCATCAGCCGGGCCAGGCCCGGTACCAGGTCGGTGCGGTCGCCGCGCTTGAAGCGCAGCACCAGGTCGCGGCCGCCGCCGCCATAGACGAAAGCCGAACGGGCACGGGCATAGGGTGGCGGTTCACGCAGGCAGGCGCCGCAGACCAGGCCTGCCGGTACCGGTATGCCATAGGGCGTGCCGCAGGCCGGACAGCAGGGTTCGGCGATGAACTGCAGCTTCGGCCAGCAGGCGGCACAGAGCCGGCCCGGCTCGTCGACTTCCGCCTGGCACAGCATGCATTGCGGTGGCAGCAGAAGATCGGCCGCATTGCGGCCGGCCAGCTTCAGCAGGCGGCGCAGCGGATCCGGCAGCCGCGGGACAGCGGGAACCGACATGACGGACATCACCGGGCTGGAGTTGCGGGATTGACGTTGCGACAGACATGACGGCCGGCGGGGCCACGGCTATGGTGGCAGAAAACACCGCCCGGAGGAAACGGAACCATGAGCGGCAAAGTTGTTCGGATCGGCGGCGCCTCCGCCTTCTGGGGCGATTCCATGACGGCGGCGCCGCAGCTGCTGGCCTCGGGTGCGGTCGATTACCTGATCTTCGACTATCTGGCCGAGATCACCATGTCGATCATGGCGCGCATGCGCGCCAAGGACCCGGCGCAGGGTTACGCCACCGATTTCGTCGCCGTCACCCTGAAACGCCTGCTGCCCGAGATCGCCCGGCGCCGGGTGAAGATCGTCGCCAATGCCGGCGGCGTGAACCCGGCCGCCTGCGCCGCCGCCATCCGCGCACTGGTCGCCGAGGCCGGGCTCGGGCTGAAAGTCGGCGTGGTGCTGGGCGACGACCTGGTGCCGCAGATCGACCGGCTGAAGGACAGGCTGCAGCCGATGGAACCGGGGGCCGCGCCGCCGGACCGCTTCATGTCCGCCAACGCCTATCTCGGCGCCGCGCCGATTGCCGCCGCGCTGCAGGCCGGGGCCGATATCGTGGTCACCGGCCGCTGCGTCGACAGCGCGCTGTGCCTCGGGCCGCTGCTGCATGAATTCGGCTGGGACCTGCGCGATTTCGACCGGCTGGCCACCGGCAGCCTCGCCGGCCACATCATCGAATGCGGCGCCCAGGCATCAGGCGGCCTGTTCACCGACTGGCAGGATGTGCCGGACTGGGACAACATTGGCTATCCGATTGCCGAGGTGGCCGAAGACGGCAGCTTCACGGTGACCAAGCCGGCGGGGACCGGCGGGCTGGTATCGGTCGGCACGGTCTCTGAACAGCTGGTCTACGAGATCGGCGATCCCGCCTGCTACCGCCTGCCGGACGTGACCTGCGATTTCAGCGCCGTGCGCATCGAACAGACCGGCGAAAACCGCGTGCGCGTCTCCGGCGCCAAAGGCCGCCCGCCGGGCGACCGCTACAAGGTGTCGGCCACGTATCTCGACGGCTATCGCGCCGTGGCACATCTGACCATCGGCGGCATCGACGCGCGGGCCAAGGCCGAGCGCACGGCAGCGGCTATCCTCAAGCGCACGCGGCAGATTTTCGCCCGGCTCAATCTCGGCGATTACCGTGCCAGTTCGGTGGAGGTGCTGGGCGCCGAGGCGATGTATGGCCCGCATGCCACGCAGGCGGCGCTGGCCGTGCGTGAAGTGGTGCTGAAACTGTCGGTCAGCCATGCCGAGAAAGCGGCACTGGACATCTTCGCCCGCGAGATCGCGCCGGCCGGCACCTCCTTCTCGGCCGGCACCACCGGCTTTTTCGGCGGCCGCCCGGCACCGCAGCCCGTCGTGCGGCTGTTTTCCTGCTTCATTGCCAAGGATGCGCTGCCCGTCAGCCTTGATACCGACGGCACGGCACGGCCGCTGTCCCTGCCGGTGATCGCCGGGGACGATGCCGGCGCACCGGCCGCGCAGCCCGACAGGGCGGCGCTGCCGGCCGGCCCGACGAAAACCGTGCCTCTGGTGCGGCTGGCCTGGGCACGATCGGGTGACAAGGGTGACGACAGCAATATCGGCGTGATCGCCCGCCGGGCAGACTACCTGCCGGCGATCCGCGCGGCCCTGACGGCAGACGCCGTGCAGGCCTGGTTCGCCCATCTGGCCGAGGGGCCGGTCGAGCGCTTCGAATGGCCGGGCATCCACGGCTTCAACTTCCTGCTGCACCGGGCTCTGGGCGGCGGCGGCATCGCATCTCTGCGCAACGATCCGCAGGGCAAGGCCTATGCCCAGATGCTGCTGGATTTCCCGGTGCCGGTGCCGGCCGCCTGGCCACTCTGAAAGACCGGGGGGCGAATGGCTGCGCAAAAGCCGGATGGCGGGGTCCGGCCGACCGGCGTAGTGTGAGGCCATGACTAGGACCCGCACCGCACCCCCCCGCATTCCGGACGGCCGCGCGCCGACCGACGCCGAATTTGCCGCCATCCGCGGCAATGACGCGGCGGCCGATGGCCGTTTCCTTTATGCCGTGACCACGACAAAGGTGTTCTGCCGCCCGTCCTGCGTCAGCCGGGTGCCGAAGCGCGAGAATGTCCGCCTGTTCGCTGCGGCCGAGGCGGCCGAGGCGGCCGGTTTCCGGCCCTGCAAGCGCTGCCGCCCCCAGACTTATGTTGCAGGCGGGGTGCCGGCCCCGGATGCGCGGCTGGAACGCGCCCGCAGCCTGATCGACCGGCGCCTGGCCGATGGCGACAGCACGCCGACGCTGGCCGAACTCGCCCGCACCGCCCATATGGGAGCCAGTCACCTGCAGCGGCGCTTCGCCGCCGCCTACGGTCTCAGCCCGCGCGCCTATGCCGAGGCAAAGCGGGTGAAAACCCTGAAACAGGAACTGCGCCGGGGCAGCGGCGTGAGCGATGCCATTTACGGGGCCGGCTTCGGCGCGGCCAGCCGGGTCTACGAGAAGGCCGGGCGCTGGCTCGGCATGACCCCGGCCGATTACCGGCGTGGCGGCGAGGGCCTGACCCTGACCGTGGCGATCCGGCGCAGCCCGATGGGCCTGACCCTGGTGGCGGAAAGCCCGCGCGGCATTGCCGCCCTGCTGTTCGGCGACCGCGAGAAACCGCTGCTGGACGAGCTGCGCGGCGAATTCCCCGCCGCCGCGATCGACCGCGACGATACTGCCGGCGATGCCGCCTTCACTGCTCTGGATGCGGCGCTGCAGGGTCGACCGCTGCCGCGCGGCCTGCGGCTGGACCTGCGCGGCACGCCGTTCCAGATCCGGGTCTGGACCGCCCTGCAGACGATTCCGCCGGGCGAAACCCGCACCTACCAGGACATCGCCCGCAGCCTCGGCATGCCGACCGCCGCCCGCGCCGTCGGCAGTGCCTGTGGCAGCAACATCCTCGGCGTGCTGGTGCCCTGCCACCGGGCGCTGCGCAGCGATGGCGGGCTCGGCGGCTATCGCTGGGGCCTGGCGCGCAAGGAGAAGCTGCTCGATGGCGAGGCGGCGGTCACCGAAAACGCGGCGGAATAGGCCCGCTATTGCCCCCATCGCGCCCCATTCCAGTCATATTACTTTCCCAGTATTCTGATCCAAATCACGGCAACGCCCTGCTGCAGGTGCATTGTCTGACTGCGGGCCCGCGAATGCCGCGGCCCCGGAGATGCATTGCGCCGCCTTGCAGTTTCTTTGAAGCGTTCTAAATTAATAAACAGGATCAATGAAAGGAGTAGCCCCCATGGCTGTCGCCATCGATATCGGCATCGCCGACAAGGACCGCAAGAAGATTGCCGAGGGTCTGTCGCGCCTGCTGGCCGATACCTACACCCTCTACCTGAAGACCCATAACTACCACTGGAATGTCGAAGGCCCGATGTTCCAGACCCTGCACACCATGTTCGAGACCCAGTATACCGAACTGGCGCTGGCCGTGGACCTGATCGCCGAGCGCATCCGCGCGCTGGGCCATTATGCGCCCGGCTCCTATGTCCAGTATGCCAAGCTGTCCTCGATCAGCGAGGAGACCGGCGTTCCCTCGGCACAGGACATGATCCGCAATCTGGTGAAGGGCAACGAAGCCGTCACCAAGACGGCCCGCGAAATCTTCCCGCTGACCGACAAGTCGAGCGATGAACCGACCGCGGACCTGCTGACCCAGCGCATGCAGATCCACGAGAAGACCGCATGGATGCTGCGCAGCCTGCTCGAGAAGAAGTGACCGGCCGCCGCCGCAGGCAGCCCCCGTTCACCGAAGCTTGATTGGCGCCCGCCGGCCGACCCGCTAGGGTTCGGGGCGGGCGTCTTTCTTTTTCTGCGATCGCCCGCCAGCGAAAGGTGCAGGAGTGCGAGCATGCTGATCAGGATACGTCGCGGATGGGAAATTCCCGAGGCCCAGGCCACACCGGAGGCCGTGTTCCTCAACCGGCGCGGCCTGCTGCTGGGCCTGGGGGCCGCCGGCATCGCCGCCGGCCTGCCGCAGCCTGCGCGCGCCGATATCGCCGCCGACCTCTACCCGGCCAAGCGCAATGCGGCCTTCACGCTCGACCGCGCGCTGACGGAGGAAAAGGTCGCCACCCATTACAACAATTTCTACGAATTCGGCTCGCACAAGCAGATCGCGGCAGCGGCCCAGAAGCTGACCATCGAACCCTGGCAGGTGAAGATCGACGGCATGGTGGAGAAGGAGATCACCATCGATGCCGCCGACCTGATCCGCAAGATGCCGGTGGAGGAACGCCTCTACCGCCATCGCTGTGTCGAGGCCTGGGCAATGGCGGTGCCATGGAGCGGCTTTCCGCTTCGCGCACTGGTCGATTTCGCCAAACCGCTGTCGGGTGCGACCTATCTGCGCATGGAAACCTTCCAGCGGCCGGCCGAGGCCGGCGGCCAGCGGCAGTTCTGGTATCCCTGGCCCTATACCGAGGGCCTCAGCATGGCCGAGGCCCGCAACGACCTCGCCTTCATCGCCACCGGCGTCTACGGCAAGCCGGTCCCGAAGCAGATGGGAGCACCGCTGCGGCTGGCGGTGCCGTGGAAATACGGTTTCAAATCGGTGAAGTCGATCGTGACCTTCACGTTCACCGACCAGCGTCCAAAAACCTTCTGGGAGGCGATCGCGCCGGACGAGTACGGTTTCTGGGCCAATGTGAACCCGGCCGTGCCGCATCCACGCTGGAGCCAGGCCAGCGAGGAGCTGATCGGCACCGGCAAGCGGGTGCCGACCCAGATCTATAACGGCTATGGCGAGTTCGTCGCCGAGCTTTACAAGGACATGACGAAAGAGAAGCTGTACATGTAAGGCGCTTCCGCGCCGCAACGGCTTCGGCTATGCAGGGGCATGGCCTTCGACCTGATCATCTTCGACATGGACGGCACGCTGGTCGACAGCGAACCGATTGCCAACCGCGTCTTCTACGAGAAACTGCTCGGCCATGGCCTCGATTCGCGGATCGACGAGGCTGCGCTGGCCCATGACCTGACCGGGCTGAGCCTGCCCAGCTGCTTCGCCCTGCTGCACGAGCGGTACGGGCTGGTCCTGCCGGCCGGCTTCGAGCACGACCTGCAGGCCGAAACCTACCGCCGGCTGCGGCAGGAACTGCAACCGATTCCCGGCGTGCCGGACATTCTGCCCCGCCTGCCGCAGGCAAAATGCGTCGCATCCTCGTCGGAACCCGACAAGATCGTCATGAGCCTGCAGCTCTGCGGGATCGACCGGCATTTCGGGCCGCACCTGTACAGCGCCCGCCAGGTGGCGCGCGGCAAGCCGCATCCCGACCTGTTCCTGCATGCCGCCGGCAGCATGGGCCACCGCCCGCCGGCCTGTGCCGTGGTGGAAGACAGCCTGCCCGGCGTGCAGGCAGGCCTCCGCGCCGGCATGACCGTCTTTGCCTACCGGCCGGAACCGGCCGATCCCCATGCCGCCGCTTTTGCCGACCTCGGCTGCCGGGTCTTCACATCCATGGCCCAGCTGCCCGGCCTGCTGGCGGCCGGCTGAGCCAAAAAAAAGCCGGCCTGGAAGCCAGGCCGGCAAAGTCTTAACAGGGAGGCTCCGCGCGAGACGCGCGGAAGGCCGGGACAACGGGGGAGCTGCCACGGCCAAAGTTTCTGGCCGGAGCCGGAAACTCAGAAGATGCTGCGACGCAACATCTGACAGGCACAGATGTAATGCCTGTCAGGATGTTTGAGTATCCACCAATTTCTCAAATCAGCCATGCGGTCGCTGCATAACTGGCCGGTGAGAAGATAAAGAATATTTATCAGCAAGTTATACCGCCTGCGGGCTCTTGCCGGGGGGCGGGAAGTACAGACGCGCCCGGGTCCCGCGGCCCGGCTCGCTGGTAATTTCCAGCCGCCCGCCATGCAATTCGATCAGGGCCTTCACCAGAGGCAGCCCCAGACCGGTGCCGCTCATCTGGGAAACCAGCGCGGATTCGATGCGCCCGAAAGGCTCCAGCGCCCGCGCGATATCCGCCTCGGTCATGCCCATGCCGGTATCCTCGACGGTGACCACCGCGCCGCCATCGGCATGCGGCGCACAGCCGAAACTCACGCGGCCGCCGGAGGGCGTGTATTTCACGCTGTTGGACAGCAGGTTCACCAGCATCTGCTTGGCCAGCCGCTCGTCGGCAAACAGCGTCGTACCCGCGGGAACCGGCTGTGCGATCAGGGCCACCAGCCGGTCGGCCGCCAGGGGCCGCAGCAGAATGACGCATTGTTCGGCAAGCCGCTGCCAGGGCACCGGTTCGGGCAGCAGGCGCATCTTGCCGGCCTCGACCTTCGACAGGTCGAGAATATCGTCGATCACCGACAGCAGATGCTTGCCGGCCGTCAGGATATCCCCGGCATAGCGGTCGTATTGCGGCACCCCGGACGGGCCCATCAGCTGCAGCGCCATGATCTCGGAAAAGCCGATGATGGCATTGAGCGGCGTGCGCAGCTCGTGGCTCATGTGGGCAAGGAACTGGGATTTGGCGCGATTGGCGTATTCCGCCTCCTGGTGGGCCTTGATCGCTGCCTTGCGGGCCGCTTCCAGCGTCTCGGTGCGTGCCGCCAGCATTTCAGCCTGGTGGGCCAGATTTTCGTTGGCTTCGCGCAGCTCGCGCTCCTGCCGCTTCAGCTCGCTGATATCCGTCACCAGCGACGCGGTACCGCCGGATGACAGGCGGAAATCCCGGATCTGCTGCCAGCGCCGGGACATCGTGTCGAAAAAGATATGCGGCTCGCCCTGCGCGGCCTTGAAGGTGCGCCGCCGGTGTTCCGCCCATTCCCCGTAGTCGGTGCGCACCCCGGCAGCGGCCGGGGCGGGCCGGCCGAGCAGGCAGCGGTCGCAGACCTCGTCGTGGCTCATGCCCACGGTCTGCGCCAGCGGCACCGTGATGATGTCGGCATACGCCTTGTTGCAGATCACCAGGCGCTCATGCTCGTCGTAAAGAGCCACACCGTCAGGTGCCAGGGCAAGGGCATCGCTCAGCCTTTGCTGCGCCTCGCGCAGCCGCGCCTCGGAGGCCTTGCGCTCGGTGATGTCATTCACCACCACCAGCGCCGCATCGTCGCCGGCATACTGCATCGGCACTGACGCCATGGTGGCCCAGATCGCCCGCCCCGCCGCCGTTGCGATCTGCATCTCGCCATCCGGCTCCGGCTTGCGATCACCGAAAATCCGCGCGTGATGCTCGGCGTCCAGCACATACCGCGAATGGCCCGCCCCGGCCGCCCGGCCGGCGATGCCGAACAACTCCCCGGCCAGCCGGTTGTGATACAGGAAGGCGCCGTCGCCACGCCGCACCACGACAATCGGGAATGGCGCCGTGTCGAGAATGGATTGCAGCCGCTGCTGCGCCGCCTCGGCATCGGCACTGACCCTGGCGCGGTCCTGCAGCATGGTGCGCAGCCGGCTGACCATCTGGGAGCTGCGGTTGTAATAGCGGTACAGCCGCCAGGAAAACGACACCAGCGTCAGGCTGGCCACCAGGCCAAGGCCGGCCAGCAGCAGGTTGTCGCGGCCGCCCTCATACAGCAGCACTGTCACCCCCGGCAGAACGGCAAGGACGATCAGCATCACCGACAGGCCAACATGCACGGCAATGGTCAGCGATACCGAAGCCACCATGGTCAGCAGCACCATCAGCGCCAGCAGCGGCACCGGCTCGCGCGGCAGCAGGACCATTGCGGCAATCATCAGGCCGAGAATCAGACCGTTTATCGCATAGGCCACCGCGAACCGGGCCAGCCAGGGCATCGGATGGTCGCGGCGGTGCCGGTCGCCGGCAAAGGTCCGGTGCAGCAGGAACTGCAGCAGCAAGGCAAAGGCGCTGACGGCGATGTAGCCGATGCGCACCGTGGCCGGCAGGATGTCTTCCAGCAGGGCGGCAACCAGCAGGGCGGCAGCGAACTGCGCGGCCATATCGTGCGGCCGCCGAACCCTGACCAGCAGTTCATTGCAACGCGCAACCGTTCCGGTCGGATTTGGTCCGGCCAGCGTCAAAACTGCCAGTCCGCGACTTTGCGCAACAGGAAATCGCGGAACACGGCCAGACGCTTGGTATTCCGCAACTCCTCGGGGTAAACGAGATAGGTGTCGAAACCCGGACCGTCGAGGTTGGGCAGAACACGCACGATGCGCGGGTTGCCACCCACCATGTAGTCCGGCAGCGAGGCAACGCCGAGGCCGCTGGCCACCGCCTGCATCACCCCGTAGACATTGTTCACCGTCAGGATCGGCTCGCGCGGCGCCGCCGGCTCGCCGGCATGCAGCAGCCAGTTGATATTATTGAAATGTGCCGGCGCCTCTTCGCCGTAGACGATCAGATGATGCCGGTCCATATCCTCGATCGTCTGCGGCGCCCCGAACCGGGCGATGTAGTCGACCGACGCGTAGATATGGTTATGCACCGTGATCAGCTTGCGATGGACCAGATCGGCCTGGGTCGGCTTCCACATGCGGATCGCCACGTCGGCCTCGCGCATCGACAGGTCGAGTTCACGGTCATCCACCACCATCTCGATACGGATATCGGGATAGAGATCCATGAATTCCTTCAGCCGCGGCGCCAGCCAGACGGTGCCGAAGGCTACCGTCGTGGTCACGCATAATTCGCCCGACGGCTTGTCCTTGGCATCGGCGATCATCGCCTCGGTCACCGCCAGCCGGGCGAAGATATCGCGGGCCGTGCGGTACAGCAGCTCGCCCTGCTCGGTCAGGATCAGGCCGCGGGCATGGCGGTGGAACAGCGTGGCATTGAGCTGGGTTTCCAGGGCCCCGATCTGGCGGCTGACCGCCGACTGGCTCAGGCCGAGCGACTCGCCGGCATGGGTCAGGCTGCCGGCCTCGGCGACGGCATGGAAAATCCGCAGCTTGTCCCAGTCCAGCGCCGACATCGCCCCCCCGCCTGTTTCCGCTATGCCCGCGCCGGATCAGTCCGCCGCATCGGCGGCCGGCATGGCGTGGTGGGCCAGAAACCGCTCGGCCTCCAGTGCCGCCATGCAGCCGGTGCCTGCCGCGGTGACCGCCTGGCGATACACCTTGTCCTGCACGTCGCCGGCCGCAAAGACACCGGCAATCGCCGTCTGCGTGGTACCAGGCTTGGTGCTGAGATAGCCCTCGCCATCCAGCGGCAGCTGGTCCCTGAACAGCTCGGTATTCGGCGTATGGCCGATGGCGACGAACACGCCGTCGGTGGCCACGTCCTGGGTGGCGCCGGTCTTGGTGCTGCGCAGCCGCGCCCCGGTGACGCCCTTTGGATCACCATCGCCGAGAATCTCGTCGACCACATGATCCCAGATCACGCGGATCTTCGGATGGGCGAACAGCCGCTCCTGCAGGATCTTCTCCGCCCGCAGGCTGTCGCGCCGGTGCACCAGCACCACCTCGCTGGCATGGTTGGTGAGATACAGCGCCTCTTCCACGGCGGTGTTGCCGCCACCGACCACCACCACTTTCTTGCCGCGGTAGAAGAACCCGTCGCAGGTGGCGCAGGCGGAAACGCCGAAGCCCTGGAAATGCTGTTCGCTTTCCAGGCCCAGCCACTTCGCCTGGGCACCGGTGGCGATGATCAGCGCGTCGCCGATATAGGTATCGCCGGAATCCCCCTTGGCGACGAAGGGTCGCCGGGAGAGATCGACCGAGACGATATAGTCGTTGAGGATGGTGGTGCCGACATGCCTGGCCTGCGCCTCCATCTGCTCCATCAGCCAGGGGCCCTGGATCACCTCGGCAAAGCCCGGGTAATTCTCCACATCCGTCGTGATGGTCAGCTGGCCGCCCGGCTGCAGGCCATGCACCATGATCGGCTGCAGCGATGCGCGCGCCGCATAGATGGCCGCGGTACAGCCGGCCGGGCCGGAGCCGAGAATCAGGACCTTGGTGCGATGGGTGGTTGCCATGGCGAAGTCACTCCACCGGCCCGGGGGGCCGGAAAAACGGGATATTTTCCGATTATGACAGGCACGGAACCCGGCGCAAGGGCAAGCCCCGGGCCCGCTGCTGGTGCGGCGTTATCGCAGGCTTGCATGACGATCCGGTGACGCCGGTCTCCGCGACTCGCAGGGCAATCTAGGGCAGACCGGCAAAAAGTCGCGCTTCCCGGCGCGTCAGAAGCCGAACATGTGATCGAGGCAGAAGCTTTCGGCACCATTCTGCAGCCCGTGGAAACCGAACAGGCGGCAGCCGGTGTCGCGCACCTGGATCCAGCCGCCGCGTCCCGCCCGCTGCAGGTCGGCCGCCGCAAACACTTCCGAGGCCCGGAAAAACCGTGACCCGCCATGGGGAATCGGCAGCGGCGTCTCGGCAATCTTCACGGCCCGGCCGTCGAACAGGGTCAGGACGGTCTGCGACTGCGGCTGGCCATAGACCTCGCGCGGCAGCGAGGCGGCATAGACCAGATGGCAGATGGCATCGAACGGCGCCTCGCCCAGCCGCAGGAACAGCCGGGTGGTCAGGCCGGGCGGCCGGTGCGTGTAGGATTGCGGCTCGTCGCGATAGGTGATCGGCATGTTGTAGATATGCGCGCCGAAGATGGTTTCCGCCGCATGGCCGGAACTGCGCTGCTCGTAGAGGCCGAGCGCATGCAGCCAGCCATCGGCCTCGCCGCCCTCGCGGAAGTCATAGACATACTCGATATGGCCGTAACCCGACGGCAGCCTGGTCCTGCCAGCGGCCAGCCAGGCATCGACATCGCAGGGCCGCGAATCGCGCCGGGCCAGCCGGCCCAGATATTCCTCGGCCGCCACCGTGCCGTCGGCATCGTAGAGCACGGCACGGATCGGCAGTTCCTGCTGGGCCGTCGACATCGGCGTCGGCAGGGTGACGGACTTCCACTGGTCGAGCGGCAGCACCGGCAGCGGCATGATATAGCCCTTGCCGATCAGGTCCCCGAGTTTCGGCAGGTCGGGATTCGGCTTCAGGTCGGTGCGTTCGACATTGGCATGGGCGATACGGCGGCGGCCGGCCTGGCCATCCGTGCCGGCCTGCACGACCTCGTAGCGCGGCCGCACGAAGTAACGGCCGGCCTGGATTTCGATCTGGTCAGGGAATTTCGCGTCCGGCAGCAGGCGGCCGAGATCGACCGCGACGGTACCGAAGGGCGGCACGGAACCATCCCACCAGGCGATGTCCTGGGCACCGACGAGATTGGCACCGACAGCGCCGGCCGGGATCGGCATCGGATGGCTGTTCTGCACCCACAGCAGCAGGCGCTCGCCCGGTTTCGGCGCCGGCACGCCGGCATAGAGATCGGCCGGCCAGGCATTGGCATCATGGGTGCAGGAGAGCTGCCGGCCGCTGCCGGAGAAGCTGTCGAGCGCGTATTTCACCACATCATGGCCCTTGATGCGGATCGCGTGGATGAACAGCGAGCCGGCAAAATCGGCCAGCCCGAAGCGCTGCCGGATCGCGCGGCTGTCGATCGCGACGGCATGGAAGGCGCCGCTGGCATCGGGTCCGAGCGGCTCGGTCCATTCCGCCAGCACCGCCCCGTCGCCATCGAACAGGCAGAGCCAGAGCGCCGGATCGGCGGCGCCGTAGCCAGCCCAGTAATTCGCCGTTACCACCCGGGTATGCAGGCCGTCGCCGGCTGCTTCATCGCGCAGGAAGGCAAAGTTGGTGGCGAAATTCAGCGGGTCGAGATAGCGGCTGCGGTTGCTGAGCCACGCGTCCGGCAGCCGCATGGCATCCAGTGTGAAGACCTGGCAGCCCGCAGGCAGCAGGCGGGCGATCTGCGCTTTGTGGATCGCCGCATCGAAGGCAGTGATCAGCACCGCGTCGGGCGCCGCGGCGGCGATCGCGGTGACCGGACGGGTGACCTGGCCAAGCCGCGTCTGGCCAATATCCTCGATCCGCTGGACAAAGACGCCGACCAGATTGGCGCGCGGCACCGGGAAAAAGGCGTCGAGATGGTCGACGGCATCCTGGGCCTCGGGATCATAGACGGCCAGGCGTGCAAACGGCTTCAGGTCCTCGATCAGGCGCCGGCCGAGAGCCGCCACCTTGGGATGCCCCAGGGCCTTGAAAAGACTATGCCCGCCGAAATTATTGCCCGGCCGCCAGCCCCCCCGGGCATCGGCATTGGTAAAGGTGTCGATTTTCAGCGCCATCAACAATCCCGGCAGGGGGCGGCATCATAGTTCTTGCGGGCCGCCGGTGCCCCCGTCCGGCTGCCTCGTCCCGCGCAGCTTTACCATTGGCGGCCCGCCCAGGGAATTGCCCCGGGGCAAAGAATACCTGCCGGGCCCTGACGAAATTTTATAAGCCCGGACCCTTGGAATTTTACCCGCATTTATAATAATATTGCGCATATTTTACTCCTGAGAGAAATTTTGTCATGCAGCGCGTCAAGCTCGACCTCATCGACCGCAAGATCCTGACCGACCTGCAGGCCGATGGCCGGATGACCAATGTCGAGCTGGCCCAGCGGGTCGGAATCTCGGCACCGCCCTGCCTGCGCCGGGTCCGCGCGCTGGAGGAGGCCGGCTATATCCGCGGCTATCATGCCGAACTCAGTCCGCCGCTGCTCGGCTACGGGGTCACGGTGTTCGCCATGGTCGGCCTGAACAGCCAGGCCGAACCGGATCTGATCGCCTTCGAGCAAACCGTGGCCGGCTGGCCGCAGGTCCGCGAATGCCACATGCTGGCCGGCGAGAACGATTTCATCCTGAAGATCGTGGCCCGCGACTGGGATGCCTACCAGACCTTCCTGACCCGCGAACTGACCGCCCTGGCCAATGTCGCCCATGTGAAGACGGCCCTGACCATCCGCTGCTCGAAGAACGAGCCGGGTGTGCCGGTCGACATGCCGGCCGAGGAAGAAGCCGCCGATTGATCCGGCATCCGGCCGCCAATTCCGGCTGTTTGCCCGGCCACGCCCCGCCTTGATCGTCCGGCCTTGACCGAGGTCAAGGGCCCGGCGCCTCGCTGGCGGTAGGGTTTTCCCTGCCCCCGCCAGAACGGAGCCGGTCATGGCCCAGCCGCCCATCCTTCCCGGTCCTGCCCCATCCTCCCCGGCCGCCCGGATGCCGGCACCGCCGCCGGCCGCCACGGACCTGCCGGACCGCAGCGACCTGCCGCTCGATCGCCTGGTCAACGCGGCGCTGGCCCGGATCACCGCCGGCATCTCGCCGCTGGCACTGCCGGCTGCCTATCTCGACTGGGGCATGCATCTGGCGCTCTCGCCCGGCAAACAGCTCGAACTGGTCCGCAAGGCCCAGCGCAAGATGACCCGCTTCGCGCTCTATGCCGCCGGCTGCGCAGCGCAGGGCGGCCAGGGCAGCACCTGCATCGAACCGCTGGCCCAGGATCGCCGCTTCAGCGATCCCGCCTGGCAACAGCCCCCCTTCAACCTGATCCACCAGGCTTTCCTGCTGACCCAGCAATGGTGGCACAATGCCACCACCCATGTGCGCGGCGTCTCCCCCCATCACGAGGCGGTGGTGGAATTCACCACGCGGCAGATTCTCGATATCTTCGCGCCCAGCAATTTCCTGGCAACCAATCCGGTCGCCCTGCAGCGGACCATGGCCGAGCACGGCATGAACCTGGTGCGCGGCTTCGGCAACGTCATCGAAGACTGGCAGCGCAACCTACTCGGTCGCCCGCCTGCCGGCGCCGAGAAATTCCGTGTCGGCGAAGCACTGGCGACTACGCCGGGCAAGGTGGTGCTGCGCAACCGCCTGATCGAACTGATCCAGTATGCGCCCGCAACCGACACCGTGCAGGCGAAACCGATCCTGATCGTGCCGGCCTGGATCATGAAATACTACATCCTCGACCTTTCGGCGCGGAATTCACTGGTCAGGTATCTGGTCGAGCGCGGCCATACCGTGTTCATCATCTCGTGGAAGAACCCCGATTACGGAGACCGCGACCTCGGCTTTGACGATTACCGCCGGCTTGGCGTAATGGCCGCACTGGATGCCGTTTCCGCCGTCTGCGGCGGGCAGAAGGTCCACGCGGCCGGCTACTGTCTCGGCGGCACGCTGCTGTCGGTGGCCGCCGCAGCCATGGCGCGCGATGGCGACGACCGCCTCGCCAGCCTGACATTGCTGGCCGGCCAGACCGACTTCTCGGAGGCCGGTGAACTGACCCTGTTCATCGACGAGAACCAGGTCACCTTCCTGGAAGACATGATGTGGGAACAGGGCTTTCTCGATACCCGCCAGATGGCCGGTGCCTTCCAGATCCTGCGTTCGAACGACCTGATCTGGTCACGCATGATGCAGGACTACATTGCCGGCGAACGCGCGCCGATGATCGACCTGATGGCCTGGAATGCCGACCAGACCCGCATGCCCTACCGCATGCATAGCGAGTATCTGCGCCGGCTGTTCCTCGACAACGATCTCGCCGAGGGCCGCTTCAGGGTGGATGGCCAGCCCGTCGCCCTGACCGACCTGCGCATGCCGGTCTTTGCCGTCGGCACGGAATGGGACCACGTCGCACCCTGGCATTCGGTCTTCAAGATCATCCGGCTGACCGATACCGACGTGACCTTCCTGCTCACCTCCGGCGGCCACAATGCCGGCATCGTCAGCGAGCCCGGCCACGACCGCCGGCATTTCCGCATTGCCCATCACCGCGAGCACGATCCCTATATCGACCCGGACCGCTGGCTGGAGCAGCAGCCGCAGCAGGCCGGTTCGTGGTGGCCGGCCTGGACGGAATGGCTGGAAAAGATCGGCGGCGACCGGATCGTGCCACCGCCCATGGGCAACGCCGCTGCCGGCTATCCGCCGCTGGCGGATGCCCCGGGCAGCTATGTGCGTGAGCCAAATCCATATCGGCCATGATGCCGGGCACGGATAGGCCGCGATATTATTGAGACGGCCTCAACGCTTGGTGATCAAATGGCCCTTTGGGGTTCTGTCATACCCACCGCCCAGCCGGTCAGCCCAAAAGCGAACCTCGGCTTCCGAGGTCAGGTGGCGATAAAATGCCAAATAGTAATCTTCCGCGTTAGCGAGATAAAAACTAAAGCTCTGCTTGGGCAGGTTGCTGTACTGGAGAATGCCGGGAAAGGGAAAACGTCGATGCAGGCGCCACAGTCCTGTCATGGCAAGAATTGTGTACAGCATCGCGTTTCGCCGCAGGAACGCCTTGGCCTTATCACGGGCAATCTCATGCAGCCGATACTTGTGCCTGAGCATGGAGATGCGCTGATTATGCTCGTTGCGTGAATAGAGGTTGGCAATATTCAGTTTGCCACCGCTGCGCAGGACTCTCATCATCTCCTGAGCAGCCAATTCCGGGCTTCTGGTATGCTGGATACAGCCCATCGAGAGCGCGATATCAAAGGTGCCGGATGCAAAGGGCAGGTCGCAGGCATCGCCAACCAGGAAAGTCAGGCGGCCATCGTCGTTCCGCTGCGCCACCCGTTCGATGAAGGTGCTGTAGTCAAGGCACACCAGCGCACGTGGCTGCAGCGAAAGAATCCAGTTGATGTCTATGCCCTGAGCCGTGCCAACCAGCAGAACTTTGGTATCCTTGAAGTCCGCCGCCTGCATCCCTGTCGCCGTCAGGACCTGCGCCGCGGACGGCTCAACAACCGGAAAATCGCCCAGGATGTCGTCATACGACGTCGCGCTCTGCTGATCGAATGGCAGGCGAAGATTGGCAACTTCGCCGGTCACGACATATTCAAATGCGCTGGAGCGCAGGCGGACCCCATCCCACTGCAGCGGAATCTCCCGCCCGCTGCGTGCCCAGGTCTGCGGGCATATCAGCCACGGCAGCACCGCCTGCAGTCGCGCAGGCATTTCCTTGGGGGCAGCATCCATCTTTCCATAGTACAATGTCTGTGAGTATCGGCAAGAGCAGCAGCCGCACTGCACGCCGCCATTGCGAGATGGTGTTGCCCCCGATGGCGCTGCGAGATGGCCCTGCGAGATGGCGCTGCGAGATGGCGCTGCAAGTCGGGAGGCGGCGGTCGAACAGGCCAGACAGACAGTCCTGCCGGCACATCGGGGCAACCCGCCGGCTTGCCACACCGGACGCCGGCAAAGGGAAAAGCCGACAAAGGGAAAACAGGAGAGTGCGGTTGCCTGCAGACCCGAAACGGGCGCGGCTATGCCGGCTTTGGCGCTGGCGTCCCCACGGGGATTCGAACCCCGGTTTGCGCCGTGAGAGGGCGCCGTCCTGGGCCTCTAGACGATGGGGACCCATGCAGGCGCAGGCCCGGGCCCGCGCGAGGCGCACCTGATACAGGAGCCTCCGGGGCGGCGCAAGCCCTTTCGGCCAAGCCGCTGAAAATTCGCGCCGATCCCGCCCCGCCGGCCGGCCGGCACGGGCCGCCGGAACCCTCTGCGGGGGCGAAATCATTTTGTCCTACAAGACCCTTGCATCGGGTTTGCGGCTGGGTATAGTGCGCGCCTGCAACACGGCCCCGGCCGGTTGCCCGGCTCCGGCCGGACCGGCGGCGACACCCCTTTTCGCCACC
This sequence comes from Ferrovibrio sp., assembly GCF_964218355.1. Classification (GTDB taxonomy): domain Bacteria; phylum Pseudomonadota; class Alphaproteobacteria; order Ferrovibrionales; family Ferrovibrionaceae; genus Ferrovibrio. The sequence goes on from NZ_CAXPMC010000021.1 coordinate 41,047, forward strand.
CGGTATTTCTGTTGAGCGGGCGTAGCTCAGGGGTAGAGCACAACCTTGCCAAGGTTGGGGTCGAGGGTTCGAATCCCTTCGCCCGCTCCAAATTTCTCCTGGATATCTCTCAATTTTTGTGCCGACCTATCGAGCCTATCAAGGTTGCTTTGCTTCCCTGCTGTACTCTTCAACAGGGGGAAGCAATGGGGAAACATCGGTACGATGAAGCTCTCGGGACAGCTAGACCAGCATCGGATCGGCGCTGCGCATGGCGGCCATGGCACTGAAGGCCGCCAACACCACGAGGAGCAAACGGCGCTCAGTCGAGTCGGTGGAAATACTCAAGGCTCGACTCCATCCGCCGCCGGGCCGCGTGCGCAAACCCGGCAGCGAAGGTCTTGTCCTTAGCCTTCCAGCGCCTTCCACATCTGGACATCGCGTTCAGCGGTCCAGATCCGGGGATCGGCATACTGCGTGACTTCGTCATAGCAGCGGGTAACGTCGAACGGCATGCAGTGGTCAAAGATGACCCAATGGCCATACTTGGGACGCAGCTTGTCCATCGTTTCTTGATAGACGACCTTCAGGTCGCGACCAGCTGCGGCGCCAGCTTTCACACTCTCGTAGACGTCAGCAATGAAGGACCGGGTACCGGCGAGACCCTTGGCCACCTCTTGCGGTGTGGTCAAGGCAGCGCCACGGCCGGGCAACAGAGCCTTCGGGCTCAGAGCGGCAAGATTATCGAGGGTCTGCGGCCAATCCTTGAAATAGGCATCGCCAGCGTAGGGTGTGGCATCAAATTCGACCAGGTCGCCGGACAGAAGCGTCTTTTCCTTCGGCAACCAGACAATCGTGTCGCCCTTGGTATGGCCGCGGCCGACCTGCAGCAGTTGCACCTCAAGCTTGCCAAGCCAGAGGGTCATCTTGCCGGTGAAAGTCAAGGTCGGCCAGGTCAGGCCTTCCGGCACAGTCTCGACGTTCTGGAAGAGACGCGGGAAACGACCGATTTCGCTCGCCTTGTCCTGCTCACCACGCTCCACGATGAGGTCGTAGGTATCCTGGCTGGCAATGATATGGTCCGGCTTGTAGGCGCTCGCGCCAAGCACGCGGACGGCGTGATAGTGCGTCAGCACGACATACTTGATGGTCTTGTCCGTCACTTCGCGGATGCGGCGAATGACATCGGCAGCCATCGCAGGCGTTGCCTGGGTATCGGCAACCAGCACCGCGTCGTCGCCGATGATGATGCCGGTATTCGGGTCGCCTTCAGCCGTGTAGGCCCAGGCGTGCTCGGAAATCTGGCTGAAGGTAACTTTCTTCTCTTCCAGATCTGCCTGTGAGGCGAATTTCTTGGTTGTCATGGGGGTGCCTTCCTTACTGAATTAGCGACGGGTGACGTTTTCGACTGCAGCTATTCGCCAGACTCAATGCGTTGAGCACAAGCGGAGAGCTTTTCCAGGATGCTGTAGAGTTGCGTGCGTTCATCCGAACTCAGGAAAGCCGTCAGCGCGTCCTGCATTTCGAAGGCTAGCGGCACAATCTTGCTGTAAACATCCTGGCCTTGCGGAGACAGTTTCAGGATGAAGGCCCGCTGATCCTTCGGGCCCAGCGTCCGCTCAAGGAACTGCCTTTCAGTCAGGCTGATTGACGCGCGGCTGACACGGACTCTGTCCATGCGCGTACGCTCGATGACGTTCTGCGTCGTTATCGGGCCGCTCTCAGCAACGACAGCCAGAACTCGCCATTCCGGGATTGTTATGCCGAACCGCTCTTCATAGCGATTGGCAAACAGCCTGGAGACGATTTCGGCCGTTACCGAAATTCGGTAGGGGAGGAAATTATCGAGTTCGAGTGTGGTGCTATTCTGCTGCATCGAAGCCGTGTCGGTTTGTGGATTCAGCCATGCGTCCCGTCGCTTTTGACAACTATTTTTCAGTGTGGGCGCCACGCTTCTTCTACCTAAAGGGTGCGAATTTCGCAAACGCGCATTGCTCTGCGCGATGAGCATTCCCGCATGCGCATCTCTACCGCTGAAAACGACTGTTGCGGGTGTCATCGGCCATTCATCCATTCATGATCGGTAGTGGGTCGATGAGCCATGCAGTGCCTCGCGTCAGACACTGTGACGCAGCCTTCTGCCATTCGGATGTCGGGCCAAAGACCCCAGCAAGAGACCTTTCTGGCTCAAACCAAAGCGTCGCAAATGCGTGAGGTTCTTCCTTCTCGTAGGCCAGCACGTCTCGGTGCGCAGCGCCAAGGACCGGGTCCACTGAAACCTCTAGTGGTTTGGCAGTCGCGAGAACGTCGAACAGGTCCATGATGTCTCTGCCATCGGCAAGACGAGCAGCAACCATTACCTTGGTGTTCCCGGGCCGGATCTGCTGAGCGCCTGCGGGAACCTGGCACAGCGTAATGGCACTCATGAATCTGGGCTCGTCCTCCGGCAGCAGGCGCCGGACAGATTCACTTTTTCCGGCCTCCGCCATGGCCTGCTCGCTCTCGAACTCAAGCTCGACAATGCCATCGGCTTTGTATGGCTCGTGGTTGCCAGGCGCGATCCATACTACACCTTCCACTCTGTTCTGCGTATAGCGGGCTATTCTAGGCATACTGGTGGCAATGGCTGCATGGGGGCCTGCCCAATGTTTGCGGAACGCCTCCACAGTCAGATCGGGCCGCCGGACCAGCAGACTCGTACGCTTGCCCTTGCTGCGGATTTCATCCGACATCAGCGACCACCTCCGACATCGACCAGCGCGCCATTCACATAGGACGCCTTGTCGCTCAGAAGCCATACGACGGCCTGGGCGACCTCATCGGGCGAGCCAGCACGGCCCAATGGAATGGCGGATGCCGATCGGGCAACGCGGTCCGGGTCGCCAGCGGCGATATGGATTTCCGTCTCAATCAGACCAGGACGCACTGCATTCACGCGGATACCGTCGGGCCCCAGCTCCTTGGAAAGACCAAGGGTCATGGCGTCAATGGCAGCCTTGGAACCAGCGTAGTCCACATATTCATTCGGTGAACCCATGCGAGCTGCTACCGAGGAAACGTTGACGATGACGCCGCCCTTGCCGCCTTGGGACACTCCCATCCGGCGCGCGGCTTCGCGGACGCAGATATAGGCGCCGATAGTATTCACCGAGAAGATGCGGGTCATGCGTTCGGCCGTCATGTCGACCAGGTTCGACCGCGGCAGGTTGATACCGGCATTACCGACATATCCTGTGAGCGCGCCGAGCTTGTTGGTGACCTCATCGAACATGGCGATGACGTCCGTTTCCTTGGAAACGTCGGCTTTGACGGCGATAGCCTCACCGCCACCTGCCTTAATTTTTGCCACAACCTCGTCGGCGGCCTTGGAGTCAGACGTGTAGTTCACGCCCACCGCCCAGCCTTCCGAACTCGCCATAAGCGCGATGCTTCGGCCGATGCCGCGACTACCGCCAGTAACGAGAACTACCTTCTTGGTCATTCTGGTCTCCAAATCCGGCTGTCGGGTCAGACAATAAGGTAGCCGCCGTCCACAGGGAGCATGACACCGGTGACGTAGGACGAGAGCTGGGATGCCAGGAACAGGATCGGGCCAATCAGCTCACCAGCATCACCGAACCGCTTCATCGGGATGTGGTCCATGTACTGGCGAACTGCCTCTGGCTTGTTCCGTGTCGGTGCAGTCATGGGCGTAATCATCAGGCCGGGCGCAACACCATTCACGCGGATGCCGAGCGGCGCCAGTTCGGCCGCCATAGTCTTGGTCATCATCAGGACTGCACCCTTCGATGCCCCATAGCCAATGCCGCCAGTCGTAGCGGCAAAGCTGGCAATGGAACCGATATTGATTATGCGGCCCTTGGTTGCCGTGAGCTGGGACAGGAAAGCCTTCACGAGGTGAGCCGAGCCGAGTGTATTGACGGTAAACTGGTCATGGACCGAGGCGATGAAGCCGTCTTCCTCGACGCCCACCCGGCGCACAATGCCTGCATTGTTCACCAGGACAGATGCGTAACCGAGGTCGCGCTGCACGTCGCCAGCAAGCTTCTGGCACGCCGCCAAGTCTGCGACATCGAGATGATAGGCCGCTGCCTGTCCACCGTTGGCCTTGATAGCATCCACTGTTCCGGCGAGCTTGTCGGCATCGCGGTCAACCACGGCAATCTTTGCGCCACACTGGGCCAGGCCAATTGCAATCGCGGCGCCATTGCCCTGGGCTGCACCAGTGACAATGGCGATATCGCCTTTCAGCAGGTCGGGAAACCGGCTCAGGTCAAAATGCTGGGACGCGGTCGTTTCTGCGGAATTCATCAGAGACTGGCCTCAATTAAAATAATTACGCGGTCTAGTGGGCGGTCGTCGCGGCATTGGGAGCGACACCCTTCCTGGCCGCCTCCAGAGCCTCGGACAGCACGGAAATGTCACCGACGTGGTTCGCGAGCAGGAGAATAAGCTTGGAGTTCACCAGTCGGCTCTGCTCAGGACTGAGATCGCGATGGGCATCGACCAGCATCTGGTAGAAGTCATCGGGACGGTCGATGTTCGGTTGGGTCTTCAGGGCGGTAGCGCTCATGGTGTCCTCACGCGTTGCAGGTTGCGCGCAGCAGGGCAGCACGGACCGCCTTGGCATCGAACTTACGGAAGCGGGCACAGACATGCTGGTCCGGGCGCATCAGATAGGTCGTGCCTGCTTTGCCGTCATAGCGCTTGGCGGCATGACCATCGATATCGGTTACAACCCGATACCCCTTGGGCACGTCCTGCTTCAGGCCGCCCTTCGGCGCGACGACCAGGACCGACAGCGGCCCGACAGTCTGAGCGAACTCCGCCAGTTCCTCGGACTTTGGTACCCGCACATCGCTCTTTTCATCGGCAAAGATGACGAGGCTGAAGCTGTCACCCAGCATATCGAGCAGCCAGCCGTCGCGTCCACCTTCCTCGACAGGGGCGTCTGCCGCTACCGCACCCGGAGCAAGAATGCCGCCGAAAGCATCGATGTCAGCAGTGTTGAGCGCAGAGGTAGCAAGTACAGCCGGGACCGAAAGGCGACCGCTATTCACGTGGCGCTGGGCGAACGGGAAGTCGCGCGCCAGCTCCAAGGTAGCGTTGCGGAAGTCCATGCTCGCCTGGTTCTTCGGCGTGATGAAGTCAGTACTGCGGGTCGAGTTCAGGATGTTCTCGTCCGCGGCATAGACGCGTTCATCATCATAGGTGTCGAGCAGGCTATCCGGCGCCTTGCCGTCCAGGACGTAGCGCAGCTTCCAGGCGATGTTCTCGGCATCCTGTACGCCGCTATTGGCGCCTCGGGCACCAAACGGTGACACGCCATGGGCGGCATCGCCTGCGAAGATGACCCGGCCATGCCGGAACTTGTCCATGCGCATGCAGACAAAGGTGTAGACGCTGACCCATTCCAGGGTGAACTCGGCATCCTGCCCGAGCAGCGCCTTGACACGCGGTATCACCTTTTCGGGCTCGCGCTCCGCCACGGGGTCGGCATCCCAGCCGAGCTGGAAGTCGATGCGCCAGACATCATCGGGCTGCTTGTGCAGCAGGACCGACTGACCGGGATGGAACGGCGGGTCGAACCAGAACCAGCGCTCCGGCGGGAACTCGGCAGGCATCTTGATGTCTGCAATCAGGAAACGGTCCTTGAAGATGTTGCCCTTGCTCTCCAGACCCATCAGCTGCCGGGTGGTACTGCGCCCGCCATCGCAGGCGACAATCCACTTGGCGCGCGTCTTGTACTCGCCGTCCGGTGTTTCGACGGTCAGCACAACGCTGTCCTTGACCTCTTCCAGGCCAACAAGGCGGTTCTTCCAGCGGATTTCCAGGTTCGGCAGGTCTTTGGCCCGGTCGAGCAGGTAGGCTTCGCAGTAGTACTGCTGGAGATTGACGAAGGCCGGGCGGCGGTAAGCAGTATCCGGCAGCAGGTCGAATTCGTAGACCGGATTGTCCTGGAAGAAGACCTTGCCGGTCTTCCAGATGACGCCCTTGTCGACCATCGGTTGGCCGCAGCCTAGACGGTCGAAGATCTCCAGGGTTCGCTTGGAAAAGCAGATGGCCCGCGAACCGTTCGAGAGCGTGTTGTCGTCATCGAGCACCACGACTTTCACGCCGCTCTGCGCCAGGTCGATGGACGTTGCCAAGCCGACGGGACCGGCGCCGATGACGATGACGGGATGGTCAGCCTGAGCGCCGCCCTGTTCTGGGCAGGGCTTGTACTCGTAGCTGCGCGATTTGATGTCGGCTTCGGCGCTGGCGTTCATGCTGGTCCTACTGCTCCATCTCTACGAGACCTGTCCGCTGACGGACCGGCTCAAACTGCCTGGGCAACCGGCGGGCGATTTCCGCCAAGGAAGGCTTCAGCCACCGCTGGATTGCGAAGAAGCTGCTGTCCAGTACCTTCAAGCTCGAACTTGCCCAGCGACATCACGCAGGCCCGGTCGGCAATTCGCAGGGCGGCGCGGGCATTCTGCTCAACCAGCAGGATTCCGATGCCAAGCTCGTTTCGCATGTGCTTGATGAGGCGGAAAATCTCGGCCACCACCAGTGGTGCCAGGCCCATTGACGGCTCATCGAGCATCAGGAGGCGGGGTTTCGAAATCAGAGCACGGCAGATGGCGAGCATTTGCTGTTCGCCACCCGACATCGTTCCTGCGAGCTGGTTCCGACGCTCCACCAGTCGGGGGAACATCTTATAAATCGGGTCCAGGCCAGCCTCGAATTCGGACCGCCCAAGGCCATAAGCGCCCAGTCTCAGGTTGTCCTCGACCGAGAGCTCGGCAAAGACGCGGCGGCCTTCTGGCACGTGACGCAGACCGAGACGGGCAATCTTGGAGGCCCGCATGCCCTTCAGGTCCTTCTTGTCGAACGAAATATTGCCGCTTCGAACGGGAAGGATGCCCGAGATAGTATTGAGCAGCGTCGACTTACCTGCACCGTTGGCGCCAACGAGAGCAACGATTTCGCCAGAATTCACCGTCAGATTCAGGTTCTTCAGGACTGTAATCTGGCCGTAGCCCGCGACGAGGCCCTGGAATTTGAGCAGCTCGGTCATGCCACGCACTCCTCAGCCTCAGCCTCAGCCTCGTCCTCATCATCGGCACCCAGGTAGGCGGCGATGACCGTAGGATTGGCTGCAATCTCAGTCGGGGAACCCATAGCCAGAGTCCGGCCGAAGTTCAGGACGACCACGTAGTCGGCGGTGGACATCACCAGTGGCATGTCATGTTCGACCAGCAGCACCGAAATGCCGCCACGGGCAATTTGCTTGAGCAGACGACCGATATCGGCGGTCTCCGCCGGATTCAGACCGGCCGCAGGTTCATCGAGCAGGATGATTTTCGGCTCCTGCGCAAGTGCGCGGGCGATCTCGACGCGACGCTGAATGCCATAGGGCAGTTCAGTCGCACGCCTATCCCACCACTGCTCAGGAACGCCGGAAGTCCGAAGTGCAATGGCGGCCCGGTCGGCAATCTCGGAGTTCTCCTTGGCCACCATCCAGGGAGCGAAGATTGTTTTGAGCAGGCCGTGACTGCCGAACCGGTACGCACCTGCCATCACATTTTCGATGGACGACAGGCCGTGAATCATCTGTGGCGTTTGGTAGGTGCGAGCAATGCCCATTCGAGAGCGGGCATGCATCGGCAGCTTGGAAATGTCGACGCCCCCGAGCTTCACCAAACCCGCAGTCGGCAGGAAAACCCCGGTGATGAGATTGATAAGCGTCGATTTACCGGCCCCATTCGGACCAATCAGCGCCGTAACGATGCCTTCTGAAAGGCTGCATGTGACGTCGTCGACAGCCTTCAGACCACCGAAAGCCTTGGAGACGCCTTCAAGGGAAACAATGGACTTCATTCTGCGACCCTCCGGCGCGTAACAAGTTTCGCCAGAGTCTCACCAAGGCCGTTCGGCGCCAGCATCATGATGGCAACCATCGCCAGGCCGTAGACCAGCAGCTTTGCATGGTCGAAGCCTTCCAGAAGATTCGGCAGGACCATGATGGCTAGCGCACCAAAAATGGCGCCCCAGACCGTCGAGAGAGATCCGACGATGACCATCATCAGAAGTTCGATGGACAGGCCAACATTGAAGGATGTCGCATTGAAGGCGCGCAGGAAGTAGCCGAATAGCGCACCGGCAATACCGGCATAGGCGGCAGCAATTGCAAATGCGATGGCCTTGGTCCGGGCCACATCGACCCCGGTGCAGCTTGCCACGACCTCGGAGGTCTTAATGGCCATCAGTGCGCGGCCGAACCGTCCATCAATGAGCAGCAGCGCAACCGCCGTGCAGATGACGAGGCAGATGCCAGCAAGCCACAGGACGACGTGGATATGGGACAGGCCAAAGTAGTCCAGAGCCGGAAGCCCGGTAATACCCGGGTCGATACCCCCGGTCACGCTGCTCCACTGGGTCGCGACCACATAAAAGACAGCCGCGAGTGCCAGGGTGGCGAGCGCCAGGTTGTTGCCCGACAGCCGTAGAATTGGCCTGGCAATGAGATAGCCAAAGAACCCCGGCACCACTGCTGCGACTACTAACCCGACCAACGGAGGAATGCCGAGCTGCTGAATGGCGAAGGCCGCGCTATAAGCGCCGAGACCGAAGAAGGCGCCTTGGCCGATGGAGACCTGGCCTGCAAAGCCCATCAGAAGGGTCAGGCCGACCGCCGCAATGGCGAAAATCAGCGAGAGCGTGAGCGTGCTTCGGTAGAACTGGCTGGTCAGGGCGACATCCAGAACTGCGATGCCGACAACAAGAAGTCCCAGTCTGATGAAATTGCGGCGAAGACTGGAGTTTGCGCTCTTCATGATTTACACCCGCTTCACGGAGACGCCGCCAAGCAGGCCCTGCGGTCGGAACAGCAGAACGAGCAGCAGGATGATGAAGGCGACGCCGTCTTTGTAGCCGGACGACACATAACCAGCAGACAGCGCTTCGACGACGCCAATGATGAGACCACCCACGACGGCGCCAAGCGGATTGCCCATTCCGCCGGCCACCGCCGCAGCGAAGCCCTTCAGGCCCAGAAAGACGCCATTCTCATAGAAGGCCGCCGAGATGGGAGCCAACAAGGCCCCCGCGAGGCCACCAAGGCCTGCGGCAATCGCGAAGGCGGCAGCCGCGGCCTGCCGAGGCTCGATCCCGCAGAGCGCCGCAGCACGTGGCTCCTGGCTCGCCGCCTTCATGGCTTTGCCAAAAGTCGTGCGGGAGAACAGGTACCAGAGGGCGATACCCACGGCGACGAGGGTCAGTGCAATCCAGATGCCCTGACTGACGATGTAGACATCCCCCATCAGCAACATCGGGAACAGACCAAAATCTGGAACAAAGGTGACAGAGCGGCCGAAGATGAGCGCACCCGCACCGCGGATTGCCAGGCCTGTACCAATTGTGAGCATGACGAGCGACAACTCATCGGCGCTGCGGGCGTTATTCAGGAAAGCGACCTGCATCAGGACGCCGACAAAGGCTGTGCAAGCGATGGCCAGAATGACGCCGAGCCAAAGCGGGAGACCCGCTGTGACCACGACGCCAGCCAGGCCTACACCACCCAGCATCAGGAACTCGCCATTCGCGAAGTTCACAATGCGGCTGGCATTGAAGACAATCGTAAAGCCGAGCGCCGCCATGGCGTAGATGCAACCTAACAGGCATCCGCTGATGAGATTCTGAAGAAAACTATCCATGACGGCGTCTCTTTCATTCAATTAGGCGGGAACAAACTTGCCATTCTTGATTTGAACCATGACCACTGGAGACAAGGTATCGTCCTGTCCGCCGTGGTTCGTGGCCGAATAGGCCATCATGCCATTGCAGCCCGGGAAACTGACGCCGGACTTGATGGCATTCGCGATACCATCACGAGACAGCGGGCCACTGATTTTCTTGACGGCGAGTTCGACCAGTTTCACCGCGTCATGGGCATTGCCGACGAACGTGGTGACCGGCTGGTTGTACTTCGCGCGGTACTCCTTCGCGATTTTGGCGACGACCGGCTGCAGCGGGTCACTCGCCGGGAGGAGATCCGGGATCAGGAGGCGCATGGTCGAAACATACGTATTCTCGGCTGAACGACCTGCCTGCTCCAGCAGAGCCGGGCTGGCAACACCGAAGCTGTTGATGATCGGCGTCTTGAAGCCTGCCGCTTCCGCATTGCGCAGGATGATGGTCGGACCCGGATTGACGCTCCAGATCATCAATGCCTGGATGCCAGCGCGGCGGAGGCGGAGGATTTGGGGTGTCATATCGGTGTCACGCGGGCCGAATTCCTCAGCCAGCGCAATCTTCATGCCGAGCTTTTCGGCATTCGCCTTCAGGTAGGTCGCACCGGCCTGGCCGAAGCCGTCCGCAGAAGTAATGATGCCGATGTTGGTCCAGCCCTTTTCCTTGGCAAACTGGAGCATATGCAGCGAAACGTGACGATCCGTCGGCGCGGTTTTGAAGACGTACGGGGTCGGCGGAACCACAATGGACTCTGTGCCCGTCATCGTAATCAACGGAATCTTCGACTCTTCCGCGATCGTGCGCAGGACCAGGGCTTCGCCGGTCGTGCTCGGACCGACGACGACGTCGACCTTGTCAGATTCGATGAGACGACGAAGCTGCTGGGCAGCAACTGTGCTGTTGCCTTCCGTGTCGTATGTGACAGGCACAACTTTGCGACCGCCGATGCCGCCAGCGGCATTGTACTGCTCGACCATGAGATCGAAGACCAGCCTTTCCGATGCACCAAGGAAAGCTGCCGGTCCGCTTGTTGCAGCCAGGAAGCCCAGACGAAGCTCATTTGCGCTTTGAGCAAACGAGATCTTTCCGAGTCCCAATGCTGCGGCACCCGCCATTGTGCCAAGAAACTGCCTGCGATCCATACTATCCTCCCACTTGGTTGAGTTTACCTTCTAAAAAACTTCCTAGACCACACCAGCCACATGACGCCCGGCGACATAGCCGAAGGTCATGGCTGGGCCGAGCGTGATGCCGCCGCCGACATAATTGCCACCAGCCACGCTGGCCATGTCGTTGCCAACCGCGTACAGGCCACCAATGGGCTTGCCGGAGCCGTCGAGAACGCGGGCCAGTTCATCGGTTTGCAGACCGGTGAAGGTGCCGATATCGCCAGGAATGACGCGGAGCGCGTAAAACGGCCCCGTCGAAATCGGTGCCATGCAGGGATTGGGCTGCACTTCCGGATCGCCGTGGAACCGGTTGTAGGCAGTGCTACCCTTACCGAAAGCTGAGTCCTTGCCGGAGGGAAGGTCGTCATTCCAGCGGCGGACGGTCTCCGCGAAGTTCCTGGCATCAATGCCAACGTTCGCAGCCAGCTCTTCCAGGGTGTTGCCGCTCTGCAGATAACCGGAGTCGATGAACGGCTTCAGCGGAATTGGCGCGGGCTTCGCAAAGCCAAGGCCGTAACGACGAATGGTGCGATGGTCGGCGATGAGGAAGGCCTCGGCCACCTCCTCACGGGGCGTCACACGCACCAGCGCCTGGACGAAATCATGATAACTGTTCGACTCATTCACGAAGCGCTTGCCGTCGCGGCGAACCGCAATCACCCCGGGCTTGCCACGGTCGATGAAATGGGGGAACGGCGCCAGAGTGCCGTCCTTGCGCGGCACCAGACTAGTCGGCGCCCAGGCAGCGTGGTTCGGATAACCTTCCCGAACCTGGCCGCCGACAGCCTGGGCGATACGAAGGCCGTCGCCAGTATTGCCTGGGCTGGCCGCCGAGGCGTGTTCACCTTCACGGGCGTTATGCGGATAGATAGCTGTGCGGTGGACGAGGTCCTGCGGGAAACCGCCGCAGGCCAGGATGACACCCTTGGTCGCGACGATGGTCTTCTCGCCTTTGGGCGTAGCGATGCGTGCGCCGATGACCTCACCGGCTTCATTGCGGTTCAGTGCCTTCACAGGGCTCTTCAGCCAGAGTTCCACGCCTATGTCGTTAGCAGTCCGGAACAAGCGAGCAGAGAGCGCATTGCCGTTCGTCAGCAGCATGCCGCGGCCATGCATCACCAAGTCGAGGCCGTGCAGGAACAGGCGACGCGCGACGTACAGGGCCGCCGAGATGCGTTGGGTCGCACGATAGAAATGCCAGAGCTCCTTACCGGAGCCGATGGTCAGGCCAAAAATGGTCAGCTCAGGCCGCGGGCGACGCAGCTTCGGAAGGTCCTTGCCAAGAATGGAGCCACGAACCGGCTTCGTCAGGATGGTGCGGCCACCGGGCGTGCCGCCCGGCGCATCCGGATGGTAATCAGCGAAGGCAACCGCCGGTTCAAACCGAACCTCGGTGTTCGCCTGCATGTAATCGACCATTTTCGGGCCTTCCCGCAGGAAGGTTTCCACACGCGCCGGGTCGAACTGATTGCCAGCTTCGTGCTGAAGGTAGGTCCGGGCAGCTTCGACCGAATCCGTGGTGCCAGCAGCCTTGTTGACGGAGTTGTTCGGAACCCAGAGGTAGCCGCCCGACAGCGCCGTGGTGCCGCCCATGACGGGCTCCTTCTCCACCACGATAACTTTGAGGCCCTGCTTGCGAGCGACAATCGCTGCCGTCATGCCGCCAGCGCCTGAACCAGCGATTAGGACATCGCAAGTCACGATTTCAGAGCTACTCGCTACGCTTCCGCTCAAATTTTTTTCGCTACTCACTGGGGGACCTCATCAGATGGCAATAAAGCCGCCGTCGACGGGCAGCGTCACGCCCGTTACAAAACTCGACAATTGAGAACTCAAGAACAGGATCGCGCCCACCAGCTCTTCGGGCTCGGCAAAGCGCTTCACCAGAGCATGCTGGAGAAGCTCTTCAGTCACCGCTGGATTGGAGCGTGACGCCACGGTCATCGGCGTCGAGATAAGGCCAGGCGCAATAGCGTTCACGCGGATGCCATCCTGAGCAAGGTCTGCGGCTAGGCCCTTGGTCATCTGGACCACGGCGCCCTTGCTCGCTGCATATCCAACGACGTTGCGGCGATAGGCGATGAAGGCCGCGATGCTGGCCACGTTGACGATACGCCCGCGGGTTTTACGAAGCTGCGGCAGCAACGCGTGCGCCATGTTCAGGGAACCTTCGACGTTGACCCGGAACTGGTCGGACGCCGAATCCAGGAAGCCTTCGTCGTCCATGCTGACCTTGCGGAAGATACCAGCATTGTTGATGAGGATGGAAATCGGGCCGAACTCACCCTTGGCCTTCGCGACCACTTCGGCGGCCTGCGCCCGGTTGGCCACGTCGAGCGCGATTACGATGGAACGACCACCAGCCTTGTTGATTTCGGCCGAGACTTGAGAAGCTGCAGCCAGGTTGACGTCGCAAAGCACGACAGCAGCGCCACTCGCAGCCAGGGATTTGGCGATCGCCGCCCCATTGCCTTGGGCTGCACCCGTTACAAGCGCGGCGTCGTCTGCCAGCAGGCCCGGGATAGCGTTTGCGACCTTGCCGAACGGAAAACTGGCGTAGGTGACGGCCGTGTCTGCCACTTGTTTCTCTCCCGAGAAGTTTTATAATGCGTAATTGATTACGCTTAATAGATATAATCACAAATGAGATGATCGCGTCAATGCGCCTTCGTCTCGGGAATTGCCCAGGAGAGGACGATGGCGAACGAAAACTCCGAAAATGCTGAGGAAATGCAGGCTGGTATTCAGTCTGTCGAGGTTGCGGGCGTAATCCTTCAAGCCTTGATTAAGACCGACCACTCGCAGCGGCTCTCGGAAGTGGCGAGAATGACTGGCCTTCCTCCCGCAAAAGTACATCGCTATCTCGTGAGTTTGGCTCGAATCGGTCTCGCCTCGCAGAATCTCCTGACCGGTCGATACGACCTCGGCCCTATGGCCATGCAGATTGGCTTGAAAGGCTTCAGTCGTTTCGATGCGCTGCGTTACGCGTCCGATATGCTCGACGGCCTGGTCGAACGTCTTGGCGAAACAGCAGGTCTGGTCGTCTGGAGCGAACAGGGCCCAAAATTCGTGCGTATGTCGGAGGCGCGGCACGCACATGCCAGCACCATCTCCTTCTCGCATATTTGCCCGATGACCTGGTCGGCCACCGGACTACTCTTCAGCTCGTTTGAAGACCAGGCTCGCACTCGTCCGCTCATCCTGCGAGAGCTGGAACAGAACAGGCTGCTGGACCGTCCTTCGGCCCCGAAGGATGAGAGCGAACTTCAACAGACTCTCGTCGCCGTTCGCGCGCAAGGCGTCGCCACCGTCGCCAATGGTGGCGGTGCGGGCATCGCTGGCATCAGTGCACCAGTTTGGGATGCCTCGGGTAAGTTCGCGATGGCGGTGACTGTCTTCGCGCAATCGGGTCGCATCGACACCCGGATGGGGACCGAGCTTGTTCGGGAGGTCTGCGCTACTGCCGAAAAGCTTTCACTCGCGCTTGGCTACCACCCGTCGATTCCGAAGATAGGCCTGACCGAGCCCGCCAATAACACCGACTCCGTGCCGCGACCCCAGCGCAAAGCCCGGCAATCCCGCTCCGCCCAGCTGCAGGATAGCTGAGCGGCCTTGTTCCCACCCATGCCCGGCAGGACGGGCGAAACACGAGTAAGCAAATGACCCAAGCCGCAGTCGCAGATAAATCACTCACTAAGCTGCATGCCCGCAGTTTGTCTTGGGCGGACCAGTACAAGCTTCTGGGCGGTCTGGTCTATCCTCGTCCCATTGGTCTGGTGTCGACGATTGGCCCAGACGGCCCCAATGCCGCCCCGTTCAGCTTCTTCAACGCCATCGCCGTTGACCCACCGATGTTGATGTTCTCGATTGGCCCGAAAGCCGGTACCATCAAGGACACCCTGACCAACATCCGCGAATGCCCGGAATTTGTTATCCATCTCGTGAGCGATGAGATTAAGGACGGCATGAATATCTGCGCCGTCGAACACCCTGCGCATGTCAACGAAATGGATCTAGCTGGTTTTACCACCGTGCCGTCCGATCTGGTAAAGCCGCCCCGTATCGTTGACGCCCCAGTGCAGTTCGAGTGCAAACTGGAGCGGATTATTGAGCTGGGGAAGACTCCCTACTACCTGGTAATCGGTGAAGTCCTGCTCATCCACGCTCACGAGGGAATCATCTCGGAGCGCCATCACGTCAACGCCGACAAACTTGACCTGATCGGCCGCATTGCCGGGGCTGGCGTCTACGTGAAGACCAATAACACCTTCGTAATGCCGCTTCCCGCAGCGGAATGACCGCAGCAATGCGCGGATGCCGGTGAGACTCCGGCATCCCTTCTGCTTCAGGGAGTGACACGTGACAACCCAGAATAGCCGCGTCAGTCCGTCCGATTTCCAGGAAATCTCCCGGACCAAAGCCCGCTACTGCCGGTACGTGGACACCAAGCAGTGGAGCAAGATACCCAGCCTGTTTACGACTGATGCTAGGTTCGAAGGCTTTTCCTTTGCGCCGAAGCCCATCGACCTCGATTTCTTCATGAAAAATCTGGCCGAGCGCATGGCGGGGTGCACCTCAGTCCATCGCGTCGTGATGCCTGATATGGTTCCCACGTCGCCAGACACTGCCCGTGTTATTTGGTCGATGACCGATTACAACGAGTGGCCGAATGAAATCGCTTTCCCCGGCACAGACGGCGCCTTTGGCTTCCGCGGCTACGGGTATTACGAAGAAGACTATGTCCGCTCCGATGATACCTGGGTGATATCATTCACGCGCCTCGTGCGTGTCCGCATGGACCCGATCCTGAAAGCAGATACCCGCGGTGTTTCCAACTGCAAGGCCGCCCCGGTTTTCATTCATCCGGGCCTGCACTGGTTGGATCACCTGTAAACGGCAGATTTCATGGATTGGCGGGCAGAATACTGGCCCGGCAATCGCCGAACCCAATCGAGAGCCCGTCCGCAGTCCTGGCACGCGCGCGCATGATGACCTCGTCGCCGTCTTCCAGAAACGAACGCTTCTCGCCCGATTCCAAAGTCAACGGCGCAGTGCCGCCAACTGTGGACTCCAGCAAGCTGCCGCAACTGGTGCTGTCGGGACCTGAAATGGTGCCCGAACCCAAGAAATCGCCCGGCTGAAGATTACAGCCATTACTGGTGTGATGGGCGACCATCTGGGCGACAGACCAGTACATGTGCCTGGCATGCGAGGCGCCGACGAGATGCGGCTGCAGCTTCTTCTCGCGAAGACCCGGCGTCAGCAGATAGACCTCAAGCTCGATGTTGAGGCCGCCCTCTTTGCGATCACTGGCGCTATCGAGATACGGCAACGGTGCCGGATCTCCGTCAGGGCGCTCCGACCGCGGCATCCGGAATGGCTCCAGGGCTTCCGCAGTCACAATCCAGTTCGAGATGGTGCTACCGAAGTTCTTTGACAGGAACGGACCCAGCGGCTGGTATTCCCAGGCCTGGATATCGCGAGCCGACCAATCGTTCAGCAGGCAGAAGCCCGCCACATGCTCATAGGCGTTATCGATGGAAAGGGGACTTCCCAGCTTATTCCCCTGGCCGACCCAGATGCCAATTTCCAGCTCATAGTCCAGGCGCTTGCTCGGGCCATATGCCGGAGTGGTCTCGGTCGGCGGCTTCAGCTGGCCTTTGGGGCGGCGAACCGGGATGCCTGACGGGCAGATGGACGATGCTCGGCCGTGATAGCCGATCGGAACGTACTTGTAGTTAGGCAGCAGCGGGCTGTCCGGCCGGAACTGCTTGCCGACGTTCGTGGCATGGTGGATGCCGACATAGAAGTCCGTGTAGTCGCCGACGTGCGCCGGGAGATGCATCAGGCAGCCATCGGCGGGCAGCAGGCAGGCCGCGACCTTGTTCTTGTTGGCAAGGACTGCGCCGAAAAGTTCAGACAGCCGTCCACGCAATGCCCGGCGGCGGCGGCCGTCCAGCGCCAGGTAGTCGTTCAGGGTCGCACCCGATGCAGCTTCCGCCGCCTCAGAGGCGACACCAGAGAACAGTCCCGCTTTCAGCGCAGCCGACAGGTCGAAGATTTCATCGCCAATGGCCACGCCGCCCCGGGCTGCACTGTCCTGAGTGCTGAAGATGCCAATGGGAAGGTTCTGGATTGGGAAATCCTGATGGCCATCTGCACCCGGTACCCAGCTCTTCAGGGACGGGCTATGGGTCTGGTCAACGCGTGCCATGGTTACGCCTACTTCTTATCCGGGTTGAAATGCTTCTGAAGCTGGGCGCCGTAAGCCCCGTAGTCCTTCTGCAGGGCGGGCGACTGGGCGGCAAAGGCCGTGACCCGCTGCGGAAGCTTGGTCTCGAACATGAAGGCAAGTGTGCCTTCAAGCTTATGGGGTTTCAGCTCGGAGTTGCTGGCCGTTTCGAAGGCATCGCCATCGGGACCATGCGGCAGCATCATGTTATGCAACGACATCCCGCCCGGCTCGAAGCCGCCCCCGGTCTTGGCATCGTAGACGCCATAGATGAGGCCCATGAATTCGCTCATGATGTTCATATGGTACCACGGCGGCCGGAAAGTGTTTTCCGCCACCATCCAGCGCTCGGGAAAGATGACGAAGTCGACATTGGCCGTGCCCGGCGTGTCGGTGGCCGAGGTCAGCACCGTGAAAATCGACGGATCGGCATGGTCGAACAGGATGGGCCCGACCGGCGAGAAATGCCGCAGGTCGTACTTGTAGGGCGCGCAGTTGCCATGCCAGGCGACCACATCGAGCGGCGAATGGTCGATATCGGCCACCCAGAGGCTGCTGCCCCACTTCACGTACATTTTTGACGGTGCGTCGCGGTCTTCGTAGGCCGCCACCGGCGTCAGGAAGTCACGCGGATTGGCCAGGCAGTTCGCACCGATGGGGCCGCGCTCCGGCAGCGTCAGCGGGGCGCCGTAGTTTTCGCAGAGATAGCCGCGGGCAGGGCCGTCTTCCAGCTCGACACGGAACTTCACGCCGCGCGGAATGACCGCGATTTCACCAGAACCCACCCCAATGATTCCGAACTCGGTCGCAATGCGCAGGTCGCCCGACTGGGGCACGAAGACCAGCTCGCCGTCCGCGTCGTAGAAATACTCGTCCACCATCGAGCGGGTAATCAGGTAGACGTGCATGCCGATGCCGGTCTGAGAACCTGCATCGCCCGCCGTCGTCATGGTCCGGATGCCGTCGATGAAGGATAGCTTTTCCTTCGGGATTGGCAGGGCATTCCAGCGCATGGGCGCAATCGCCACTTCGGTTTCAGCGCAAGGCGCCGTCCGCCAGAAGCCAGACTCGACCTTTTTGAAGTCGCCCCAATGCCCGAGGGTCGGCCGGATACGATAGAGCCAAGACCGCTGGTTGGTCTTCCTGGGCGCGGTGAATGCCGAACCGCTCAATTGCTCGGCATAGAGACCATAGGAGCACTTTTGCGGAGAATTCTGCCCTACAGGCAGGGCTCTAGGCAGCGCCTCGGTTTCAAAGGAATTGCCGAAACCCGACATGTAACCGGGCTGGTTGGCGCTCTCAGCCTCACGGCGGGCGCGGTCGGTAACAGATGGACGCTGGACATTCATGGCCAAATCTCCCTAATAGTTACAAGTGTAACTATCGATTTTGTAACTATCAACGGCCATGTCGAAGCTTGAGCTGGAATCCTTTCCACCTCAGAAATCTGGGATCGGACGACAAGATGACGGACCATCGGTCACCTATGCCTTTGTAAGGACTCTTGTCAGTTCCAGCTTACGTGCCTTGCGGCTCTTGGCCTTGCTTCGGTCTTTAGCAGGAAGTAGCAGAATGTCGTCGCGCTTGGGTCGCGGCGGCATTTTCAGGACGAATGACCGCCGGAAGGGATTCTCTAGGCCACGGGCTTCCACCCGGATAGCCCTATCGAAGGCCTCTTCCAGCACCTCAAGATCGATGCGGCGCCTCGAAGGTGAACAACGGGCCCCTATCATCGCAGCCCGAGCGATAGTCCTCGCGGTATCTAATGTCCCTAAGAGCCATAGAACGCTTCTTCCCCATACGATGCGAGTTCGCTTTCCCGGTTTCTCGGGTTGCAATACTCATTACCTGCCGCCCCTAAACTACAGCTAAGCTAGCGCTATCAGGATTATTTTATCAACCGAAAATTGTTCTCGGTGTTGGATTTACATCCAGGTTCACGCCCTGAAGCTCGATGATACGCCACGTCGTTGCTGACGATTGCGCGCTTCGATCATCCAGTATTGGTTCCGAAGGTCGGAGCCTACCTCAAACATCAACTCGATTACCTATATAGAACAAGGCGCACATTTCTGAGCGGTTCTATTCTTTCCGAGATACGGTCATTAGCCAATTTATCCATCAGGGCTGATCTTGACCGTCGCTACTCGCATACCGTGCTCAGTATTTTTACATCATCTTGTGTGGAGGTTGCTTATGCTGCCGGACTACTTAGAAATCGCGGCTCTGTAGCTGAGCCACATAGTTGAAAATTCAGAAAAATCACTTTGTGAGGAGAGTAAGCAGAAGGAGGTATATTCATCCGAATCCGCAATAGGCTTAGCTGCATCAATCAGTATCCCAAAGCCTTGCTGAACTTTCCGGTCACCTCTTCATCCTGCTGAACTTCTTGCCAGCGGGCATACCAGCGTTCGAAGTTACCCAGAATTCCCATGGCATCTGACAGCCGGCGAATGCGAGGTAAAGAAAGCTCATCTAAGTCGACCTGGTCTGGTGCCGGCCCCAATCCCCAACCGTGCTCCCCGTAACCTTTCCTACGCATGGAGAGGTATATCCAATCGCAGATAGCCCGCTCGGCAGTCGCACATACGAAGCGGCCGAACGGGTCAAAGTGCCGATCAAGATTGTCTTCATCGAAGCCTGCATGGAATACATGGCTTTCCATGCCCCGAATGTCGAATTCGCCAAGGCCAGTCGAAATGCTACGGGTACCGCCGTCTGGTTCGACCACGCAGAAGGCGCCAGGCAAGGAGCTATAGAAGGGTCCTTCTCCAAGCACCCAGCGCCAGCTCAGGCGGCCGCCAGGGACAATTAACGGTAATAGCTCAGCCCCATGGACTTCAGGCCGGATATCGATCCGGAAATAAATCGAGTCAAACGCTGGGGCATAAGAGCTACCCCTGCGCTTCAGGTGCGCCCGGTCACTGGGGAGTCGAGCGTCAAGAATGCGCGGAATACCAGTACCTGAGGCCATACAGCCTCCTACCTATGTCCCAACAACTATTCTCTCAAAGTCCGAAGCGGCCATAAAGCTCGGATTCACTAACAACTATACGCAGACAACTAACATTTTCATTCGGATCGACCAGACGCCCTCTTTTTAAATTTGTCAGCCTGAGCGTTGTAGCAGATGAAATCCCGCGAGTGGCCGACGAAGTCGACCATCAATTACTATGTGATATAGGCCGAAGGAATTATTTCCGAGCCCTTGCCGAAAAAGCTTTGTCGGCCTTCAGGAATTCCTCCAGCATATACGGAATCAGTTCGGTCAGACTTTCGGCTTCACCATATGTTTCCTTGTAGAAGTCCGCATATACTTGAAGACGCCTATTTAGGTCTGGATGAAGCGAAATACTTATCTTCACTGGCGTCCGGTCCGGTAATTTTGGAAGCTTCAAGCCTGACATACTCCCTCCTCAGCCCTTGCAGGGGTGCAGCACTAAATCCTTCTGGACGACCACACGCACCGGCCAGGCCGGCCGTATCGTGAGCGTTGGTTGGATGTTGAGATTCCGCTCAGTGAGCCGCTGTCCAGCACGATTGGTGTTCTGCTGGGCGGATTCTCGGATTGCTCGTACCAGATCATCTTCCTGATCACCAAGCGCCAGTTCTGTCCCCACACCCAGCATGGTCGAGAGCGCAACTCCGGCGATCAGACGCCAGGTATGATAGTCCACCTCATCTTCCAGCCCGGCATAGCCGGCCGGATCGGTCGCCGGCAGATTCTCGATGGCCAAGCTGGACCCATCCGGCCTGATGATGCGGTTCCACGCGACCAATACCCTTCGCTGGCCAAAGGCGATGACAGAATCATACTTGCCGATGAGCTGACTGCCTTGCGGGATCAGCAAATGGCGGCCCGTCACTGTGTCATAGACATGCTCGGTGACTTGTGCCTTCACCGTGCCCGGCAGATCCGAATTAATCCCCGTCACCAGGCTGGCAGCAATCACGGTGCCAGCCATCACCTGATAGGGGGATGCCGGCTGCTGCAACCGATGTGGGTTGTAAATTCTCGGATCGGCCTTCTGGTTCAGGAAGTCCAGCTTGCGCTGCTGATTATTCTGGTCGCGCTCTGGATCGAGGTCGAGGCGCCGCAGCTCGTCATCAGCTGACAAGGCCGTACCAGTCGCTTGAGCCTTTCCGTCCACGGCCGCATCCGGCTTGACCGAAACCCGGAAGAACACGCCGGCTTCCCTCGCTTGCTGCGCCTGGCGCGCCAACCGCAGCCGCTCGGCCCGCTCCGCGTCATCTTCCGAGTTGGGCCGAAAGGCCAAACGCTCGTTCCCTTGGGGACTGGCAATTCCAGCCTCACGTTCGGCCCGGACTGTCGGCGGGCCGAGATCGCCAGCCATTGGCGGCCCGAGTTGTGGCACAGACTTGTTCATCTCGCCGTAGGTTCTGGGTAAGACCGATAATCCATCTGCCGTGGGCTTACGATCGATATTGTAGAGTTCCTTGCCCTGCCCTTTGGACCGGAAACTTGGCGGATTGAGCGCGATCAAGGTTGTGCCAAAGACCAGCGCCGATCCGATGGCCGCCACGCCAATCAGCAGCTTGCGACTGAACCGCGTCACCGGTCGCGGGTGCGCCCGCAACACCAGCTCGTCCGGCGGCACTTTGCCGGCTTGACCCGCCTCGCTCATGGCCGTCGCTCCGGACCGGCTGCAGTTTGCGGCCGACCATCGGTACGGCTGACCCGCACCACCTGCTGCGGCCCCTTGCCAAGACGGAGTTCTGCAGCGGCAAATAGCCGGTCGACAATGTAGTAATTGCCGCGGACCCGGTAGTTGACCAGTTCAGCGCCGCCATCCGCACCGACCACGAAAAGCGGTGGCGCCTCGCCCTGGTCGAGCCGAGCCGGAAACTGGATATAGACTTTATGACTGTCATCGAAGGCTCGGACCGGCCGCCACGGCGGCTTATCGCCGGTGATCTCGTAGCGGAAGCGCAACCGCTCCAGTGCGATGCCGCCGTCAACAGGCTGCGCGGATGCGGCCGCTTCATTGCGCGCCTGGAGAAGCAGCAGTTTATCCTGCGGATAATTCCAGGAGACGGCTGCCATATAGCTGGCCGGCGTGCTCTCCAGCTCCAGGTGATAGGCTCGGCGGTCGGTGGTGATCACCAGATTGGTCTTTAGGTCCGGTGCTGTCGGTTTGACCAGGATATGGACCTGCAAGGACTCACCGGAGCCGCTGGTGGTGTCGCCAACGACCCAGCGCACGGTATCGCCAGCCGACACCGCGATCAGCTTCTCGCCGGGCTGCAAGGCGATATCGCTGACCTGCTCCGGCATGGTGTAGAGCCGATAGAGCGCACCCGGCGTGAAGGGATAGATCTGCACGGCATTGATATAGCCATGCCGGTTCGGTTCCTGCCGGGCAGCCGCATTGGCTGCCGTCACCCGTTCTGCCGGCGACCGACTGTCTGGTTCTGAGCTTTTGCCATCCGGCAACGGCTTCAACTGCCCCGGCAGTGGCAGAGGCTCCGGGATCCGCACGATCTCGGCCGGCCTGGGCGGCTCGGCCGAGAGAGCAGCCGGCGTGAAGGTCTCATTGTCATAAGAAATCACCGGCGGCGGCAGCTTGTCGGTGCAGGCCGCCAAGGCAAGACCCGATGTCCCGATCAGGCATAGGCGAGCAGTGACAGTATATAATGTCATGGCACTTCTCCGGGGTTGAGTTCCCGCGACCAATCGAGGCCGTGGACATAGATACCGAGCGGATTCTTGCGTAAGGTCACCGCATCGCGCGGCTGCTGGATCACAATGGTGAGGATACCGGTCCAGCGCTCGGTGCCGATACGGGTGCCCTGCTTCCAGATTTCCTCGGTCCATTTGATCTGGAAGGAGTCACCTGAAGCCCGTACCACGCTGGTGACCTCGACCGAGACCGTACGCTCACCTACCGCCTTGAAAGGGTCGCTGCTGAGTGCGTAAGAATTCAGCATCTGCGCACCGCGGTCGGTGGCATAGTCGTAAGCCTCCAGCCAGGCCTTGCGCACTACGATGGGGTCGATGGAGAGACCGCGGACATCGCGGATGAAGCGCGCCAGGTGATAGGCGATCTGCGCGTCGGTCGGCTGGTAAGGGTGTTCGGCCGGGCTAACCGCACTCACTGCGCCGAAACGATCGACCTCGACCACATAAGGCGTGACCCTGGATTGTCCGGCCTGCCAGACGATCCCACCCGCCAGCCCAATTGCCAGGATCAGGCATCCGAAGGCCATCAGTCGCCAATTGGCAGCCTGGACCCTGGCCGAGCCGATCCGCTCATCCCAGGCTTGCGCGGCCTTCTGATAGGGCGTGATGGGCTCCGGCGTATCGCCGTAACGGCTGCTGGATCGCTTGAACATACTCACTCCCTGTCCTGGAGGTCCGGGTTGGCGGCGCTGCCGGAGCGGTCGCCATCCTTGATGGCCTGGGCTGCGATGTGCGTCTGGGTGCGACGACGCTGCTCAGACCGCAGGCGTTCGGCCCAGGCCGGCGCCGATGCCGGCCGTGCCGACATGGGCGTCGACGCAGAAGCTGGCGGCGTGCCACCGGTGGCCGTCCAAGCCGCCTGACGCCCGGCCTGCATGCCAGCCTGGATCGGGCTAGGTGATGCACCTTGGAACGATTTGCCCATCATGATGACGCCAGCCTTGGCGACACCGGCCAAGCCAGCCCCGACACCGGCGAGGCCGCTGGCACTGGAGCCGGTCTTGCCCAGCTCATAGGCGGTGGAAGTTCCAGCGCTTAAGGCGGCCCCAGCGCGGACGGCCGAAAGCCCCTGGCCGGAGATCATGCGGGCGGCGGCAAATCCCAAACCGGCGCCAGCCATGGCCCCCGCCGCCAGACCGCCGACCGTGCCGATCGCAGCGCCGGCACCCAGTTGCGGCGCACCCGAAGTCAAACCGGCGGCAATACCAGGTCCGAAGATGCCAAGGCCAAAGAGCGCGATGGCGCCCAGCACCAGCGACATAGCCTGGGTCAGATTGGGCGGCTGCCCCTGCAAGGCAGAGACGAAATCGGCAAACAGCGTCGTGCCGATACCAACGATAACGGCCAGCACCATCATCTTGACGCCCGAGCCGACCACATTGCCGAGAACGCGCTCGGCCAGAAAGGCGGTCTTGTTCCAAAGCGCGAAAGGCACCAGGACGAAGCCGGCAAGACAGGTCAACTTGAACTCAACGATAGTGATGAAGAGCTGGACCGAGAGAATGAAGAAGGCCAGCACCACCACGGCCCAGGCAAACAGTAACACTAGAACGGTGACGACATTGTCGAAGAAAGTGCTGAACCCCAGCATCGAGCCGGCCTGCTTGAGCAAAGGCCAGGCGGCTTGAAAACCGGTGCCGGCGACAAAGCCCGGCCGCAGCAGGTCATTGGCCGACAGGCTGTTGGCGGTGGCCTTCAGGCCGAGGCCCGTGAAGGAGTCGAAGATGACACCCGACAGCATCGTCCAGTTGTTGAGTAGCAGCGCGAAGACACCGACATAGAGGACTTTACGGATCAGCTTGGCCAACACATCGACATCCTGGCCCGACGACCAGAAGAGACCGGCAAGCGTGATATCGATCGCCACCAGCACGCTGGTCAGATAGGCCACCTCACCGGTCAGCAGGCCGAAGCCGCTGTCGATATAGGTCGTAAAGACCTCGGTGAAACGATCAATGACGCTTAAATCGTTCATCACTTACCGCCCCGGATAGGCATCGCTGGAGCCCATGAATTGCTCGAAACTGGCCCGGGCTTGCTCCTGGGCCATCGCGGCCCGTGCTTTCTCCAGTGCGTCGGCACGGTATTGCGCTGTGGCCAGGCCTTGCGCCTGCAACTGCTGCTTGGCCGACAGCGCGAGCAGTTGGTTGGTCGCCTGGCTGGCCTGCAGATTGCCTTGGGCGGCATCTGACTGATCGATCAGCCGTCCCAGCTCGTCCGTGTCAGCGTCAATGTTGGCCGACACTTGCGCCTGCATACGCATGGTCCGTTGCAGCGCGGCGACGGAATTCTCCCAGCGCCGACGCGCATCCTGACTCAACTGATCCTGAGTAACGCTTGCGCTGTACTGCTGCGGGTACTGTTCGGCAAAGGCGCGATCGGTCTGCTCCATGTCGAAGGCAATGCCGTCGGCCTGGCGCATCAGGATGGTGATACGGCCAAGCCCAGACTGGATGGCATAGAGGCTGGAATAGTCCATGCGCTGCAGATTGCGCGCCTGGTTCTGCAGCATGAGGATCTGGTTCTGCAGACCCTGGACTTGGTTGTTGATCTGCTGCAACGTACGGGCCGCCTGCAGCACATTCTGGGCATAATTGGAGGGATCGAAGACAGTGAGCGCCTGAACAGGCGATGCCGCAGCAAAGAAGCCTGCCGTCAGGGTGACCATCAGATGCCGCTTCATGATGACGCCTCCATCCGTTGCACACGAAAGTCCTCAGCCAGATAGGCCGCCCATTCGAGACCTTGGGCCGCAAACCAAGCCTCCGTGAAGCGCTCCGGCCCGGCCTTAGCGAGCACGTCGTCGATACGTTTTTGATCATCCGGCGTAGATGCCCCGCAAAGGCTGAGCGCCACCGGACCGAGGCCGAGTTCGAAGAGGCGATTGCCGCGTCGGGATTGCAGGTAGTAATCCCGCTTGGGCTGGGCCTGCGCGATCAACTGGATTTGCCGCTCATTCAGCCCAAAACGCTCATAGACCAGCCTGATCTGCGGCTCGATGGCCCGGTCGTTGGGGAGGAAGATGCGCTGTGGGCAGGCTTCGATGATGGCGGGTGCTATGCCGCTATTGGCGATATCGGACAGCGAGGGCGCGGCGAAGATAACAGCGACATTCTTCTTGCGCAGGGTCTTCAACCAGGCGCGGATACGAGCGGCAAAGAATGGATGATCCAGAAAGAGCCAAGCCTCATCGAGGATCAGCAATGTCGGCCGGCCGTCGAACTGCGCCTCCAGCCGATGGAACAGAGAGGTCAGCACCGGCAGGATGACGCCCGCCTGCCCCATCAAGGCGTCCATCTCGAAGCAGGTCACGTCGGCAAGGCTCAAATCTTCGGTGGATGCATCAAGCAAACTCCCGAACGGCCCTTCCAGGGTGTAAGGCTGCAGTGCCGTTTTCAGTGCATTGGATTGCAGCAATACGCTAAGCCCAGTCAGCGTTCGCTCATGGATCGGCGCCGAGGCCAGACTGTTCAGCGCCGACCAGAGCGCTTCCTTGACCTCTGGCGTCACGATGACCTTCTCATGGGCGAACAGGCCAGCCAGCCATTCAGCCGCCCAACTGCGCTCGGCAGGGTCGTCGATATGACGCAAGGGCTGGAAGGACAGCGCACCCTGTAGCTTCAGATCGTGATACTGCCCGCCCATGGCGAGCACGGCGGCCCGGCTGGAGCGGTCCTTGTCGAACATCACGATGCGCGAGCGCGGATAGCGCCGGAACTGCAGCATGATGAGGGCCAGCAGCACCGATTTGCCCGCCCCGGTTGGGCCGGCCATGAACATGTGCCCGACATCGCCGATATGAGTGACGAAGCGAAATGGCGTGGTACCGCGGGTCTCGGCCAGCAGCAAGGACGGGCCATCGAGATGTGTATTGCCTTCGGGCCCGGCCCAGATCGCCGAGAGCGGCACCAGATGGGTGAGATTGAGCGTATGCACCAGTGGTTGACGGACATTGGCATAGACATGGCCCGGCAGGCTGCCGAGCCAGGCCTCGACGGCATTCAAGCTTTCGCGGATGGTGGCAAAACCCCGGCCATTGATGACCCTTTCGACGGCGCGCAGCTTTTCGGCTACCACTTGGCGGTCCGCATCCATGACGGTGACGGTGGTGGTGAGGTATCCGAAACTGACCTGATCGCTGCCCAGCTCCTGCAAGGCCGCATCGGCATCGACCGCCTTGTTATCGGCATCGGAATCCAGCAGCGGTGCCGGCTGGTTGTAGAGCACTTCGCGTAAGATCGCGGTGACTGACTTCCGCTTGGCAAACCACTGCCGGCGCAACCGAGTCAGTGCTTTGGTGGCGTCCGGTTTGTCGAGCGGGATGAAGCGCGTCACCCAACGGTATGCGAAATTGAGCTGGTTCAGTTCATCCAATAGCCCGGGCTGCGTCAGGTTGGGAAAGCCCAGCACGGTGAGGCTGCGCACATGCCGCTCGCCCAGCATCGGCTCCAGACCGCCACTGAACGGCGTGTCGGTCAGGATGGCATCGAGATAGATTGGCGTTTTCGGAACCGCGATGTCATGCCGCCGGGTCGAGATCGTACCGTGCAGGTAGGCAAGGGTGCCGGCATCATCCAGCGGTTCGAATTCCGGCATGATCAATCCGAGCAGATCGAGCGTCCGATTCGTCTCAGTCATGAACTGCTCCAGCCGTTTGCGCCAATCCTGCACCGGCTCGGCCTGATCACGCTCCAGCAAGAGATTACCCAACCGATGCACCTCATCGACCGGCGGCAGCCAGGTCAATGTGAGGTGATAGCGGCTTTCGTGATGCTGACGGCCAACCGGCGCCTCCATGCCTGGATGCAAGGCTTCACCCTGGAAGGTGGCCCGACGCTCCTGATCGACCAGCCAGGAGGCCGGGTCGGGGAAATCGCTTGTCGGGTAACCCGGTGCCTCATAGCGCTCGGCCTCGAAGAAGATCGCCCAGCCCGAGCCGAAGCGGCGCAGCACGTTGTTGAGGCGGGCGCAAGCTGCCACCAATTCAGCCTCGGTCGCGCTCTCCAAATCCGGGCCACGAAAACGGACACTACGCTGGAAGCTGCCATCCTTGTTCAGCACCACTCCGGGTGCGACCAGGGCTGCCCATGGCAGATGGTCCGCCAGCAGGGAGGCTTTGCGCCGGTATTCGCGCAAGTTCAGCATGACAGATAGCTTTTCTGGCGCAGATGACGGGCCAGCACCGTGACAAACTGCGGGTCGCGCTTGGCCGCCAGCACGGCAAGGCTATGACCGATCAGCCAGACCAGCAGGCCGGCGATCCAGAGCCGCAAGCCTAATCCCAAAGCCGCCGCGAGTGTGCCATTCAGGATGGCAAGATTGCGCGGGGCGCCGCCCAACAGGATCGGCTCGACCAGGGCCTGGTGCAGCGGCAGCTCAAAACCTTCGATGCGATTGCTCATGAGATGAGCGCCCCACCGCCAAAAGAGAAGAAGGTCAGGAAGAAGCTGGTCGCGGCAAAGGCGATCGACAGCCCAAAGACGATCTGGATCAGGCGCCGGAAACCGCCCGAGGTATCGCCGAAGGCCAATGAGAGACCTGTGACGATGATGATGATCACCGCCACGATGCGCGCAACCGGGCCCTCGACTGATTCCAGGATCGACTGCAGCGGGGATTCCCAAGGCATGTTGGAGCCGGCGGCATAGGCCGAACCGGCCGTGGCGAGTATGATAACTTGACCGGCCACACCTTGTGAGAGGATACGGACGAGCTTCAGCATGCGGCCTCCTGGCTGTGTCGTTTTGGCAGGGTGAGAAGCTCGGTCAGCCGGTAGGTGCCGTCCGGCTCGATGCCATCGAGTTGGGCGATGGTCTCGACCCGGCGTCCGAGCCCGCGGCCCGCGATGAACACGATCAGGTCGACAGCCTCGACGATCAGGCTGCGCGGCACGGTGATGACCGCCTCCTGGATCAGTTGCTCCAGCCGGTAGGGCGTGGCACGCGCCGAATTGGCATGCACTGTAGCCAGCCCACCGGGATGGCCGGTATTCCAAGCCTTCAGGAGATCGAGTGCTTCCGGGCCGCGGACCTCGCCGACGATGATGCGGGTAGGCCGTAGCCCCATGGCCGAGCGCACCAGAGCATTCAGCAGCACCACGCCGGGGATGGTACGCAGCGGCACCTTGTCAGGCGCCGCGCATTGCAGTTCGCGTCGGTCCTCGATCAGGATCACCCGCTCTCGCATCTGGGCAATCTCGGCCAGCAGGGCATTGGCCAGCGTGGTCTTGCCCGAGCTGGTGCCGCCGGCGATGACGATATTCTTATGCTCGCGCACGGCTCGACGCAGCAGGTCGGCCTGGCAGAGCGTCATCATCCGATCAGACACATAGTCTTTCAGCGTGAAGACCTTGGCGGCTGGCTTGCGGATGGCAAAGCAGGGTCCGAGCGAAACAGGCGGCACAATGGCCTCGAACCGCTCGCCAGCCAGGCCTGGCTCATGCGGGGGCAGTTCGGCGCTCAGGATCGGATTGCCAGCATGGATCTCAGCATGCACATGGGAGGCAACCAGCCGGATGATCCGCTCGACCTCGGCTGGCATCAGCTGGATGCCGGTCTCGACAATGCCCTCCGGCAACCGATCGAGACGCAACACCCCGTCGGGATTGACCATGACCTCGATCACGGCCGGATCGTTGAGCGCCATGGTGATGGCCTGCCCTAAAGCCGTGCGCAGCATGCCACGGCGGCGTTCGAGGGTTTCTGGCGAAAAGAGCCCGATCATGCCCGCCCCTCCCCGGCTCGCCTGCCTTCCATACCGTCCGGTGCGATCCGGTTGAGCACTTCCGTCGTCAGACTTTTTCCCGCCGACAGGCGCCGACCAATCTGCGCGATAAACGTCTCGAACCGCTCTGAACCTACGGCCTTTGCCGCCGCCTGATCGGCCTCCGGCAGCGGCGCCGTGATGGTGAGCTGGTAGCGGATGAAAAGGCCCAAGGTCTCCAGCAGGATCTGCTGGTCGCGTTCGATGCGGGCAAGGCTCCGACCGGTCTTATCCAGCCGCGCCTTGATCACCGGATCGATTTCGATCGCCGCGCCACGGGCGAAATAGGCTTTCAGGGCATCGGCGACGATGGCGGATTTGGAAGCACCGGGCCGTTTGCAGAGCCGCTCCAGTTGCTCGGTCAGCTCGTCATTGAGATAGAGGTGATGGCGCGGCTTCATGGCGGTCTCAGAAGCTTGGCAATGCATCGTCGTGGCGATGTAGTCCGTCGGCGGTGTTCATGGCATGCGCGCGCTGCAGTGCTGCATTGGGCCGGCGCAGGTTGAGCACGCCCTGGCGCCCGGTGGTCGGATTGTCGAGGTCGTCATCCAGCAGCGCGAGGTCGTCCGGCGCCTCGCCCTCAGGGCGGACAATCTCGGTCTCCGGCAAACCGGGATGGCGCTGCAGACCGCCTTCCTCTTCACCGGCAAAAGCATCACCAATGGCGCCGCTGCCTGCAGCCAGCCGATGGTTCGGCTCGCGCACCTGGCCGCTCCAGTCATCTGACCGCTTTGTTGGGCAGTCGGGATACGGGCCCGGATTTAAGGTCGGTGGCGGCAAGACGCGATCGGTGAAATTGGCATCGCGGAAATACCGCAGCTTGCGCGCCCGGATCGGCGCCAGGCCGGACACCAACACCAGTTCCTCGTGGGCCGGCAGTTGCATCACCTCACCCGGCGTCAGCAGCGGCCGGGCAGTCTCCTGGCGCGAGACCATGACGTGGCTCAACCATGGTGCCAGGCGGTGACCGGCGTAATTGCGCTGGGCGCGCAGTTCTGTGGCCGTGCCTAGGGCATCCGAGATGCGCTTGGCGGTGCGCTCATCGTTGGACGAGAACGCGATACGGACATGGCAGTTGTCCAGGATAGCGTTGTTCTCGCCATA
Source organism: Ferrovibrio sp. (assembly GCF_964218355.1). Classification (GTDB taxonomy): domain Bacteria; phylum Pseudomonadota; class Alphaproteobacteria; order Ferrovibrionales; family Ferrovibrionaceae; genus Ferrovibrio. The sequence goes on from NZ_CAXPMC010000021.1 coordinate 71,729, forward strand.
GGCCTTGGAAATCTGGTTGAGCGACTGCGCGATCAGATAGGCGCGGATGCCATAGCCGGCCATGAAGGCAAGCGCCGTCTCGAAGAAATCAAGCCGTCCCAGTGCCGGGAACTCGTCCAGCATCATCAGGAGCTGGTGCTTGCGCTGCTTGCCGGGGTCGCCTTCCAAGGTCTCGGTCAGCCGGCGGCCGATCTGGTTGAGCACCAGACGGACCAGCGGCTTGGTGCGGGAGATGTCGGATGGCGGGATGACCAGATAGAGCGAAACCGGTCGCTCGGCGTCCATCAGATCGCCAATCCGCCAGTCGCAGGCCACCGTGGTGGCCGCCACTGTCGGGTCGCGATAAAGGCCGAGGAACGACATCGCAGTCGACAGGACGCCAGAGCGCTCGTTGTCGGATTTGTTCAGCACTTCTCGGGCGGCCGAGGCGACCACTGGATGGACCTGGGGATGCTCGGCATCGCCCAGATGGTTGGTCGCCATCATGTCGCGCAAGGTACGCTCAAAGGCCCGGTTCGGATCGGACAGCAGGTTGGCGACACGGGCGAGCGTCTTTTCCTCTTCGGCATAGAGGACATGCAGGATGGCGCCGACCAGCAGGGAATGGCTGGTCTTTTCCCAGTGATTGCGCCGCTCCAGCGCGCCTTCTGGATCAACCAGGATATCGGCGATGTTCTGCACATCGCGGACCTCATGTGGACCCTTGCGCACCTCCAGCAGTGGGTTGTAGCGAGCCGAGCGCAGATCGGTCGGGTTGAACAGCAGGCAATGTGAGAAACGTTGCCGCCAGCCGGCCGTGAGCTGCCAGTTCTCGCCCTTGATGTCATGAACGACGGTCGAACCGGTCCAGGTCAGCAGCGTCGGGATGACAAGGCCGACACCCTTGCCGCTGCGGGTCGGCGCAAAGGCCATGACATGCTCCGGCCCGTCATGGCGGAGATAGCGGCTCCCTAAACGACCGAGGAAAACGCCGCGCGGCTCGAAGAGCGCTGCCTGCTGGATTTCGGACTTGGTGGCCCAGCGCGAAGAACCGTAAGTGGTGACGAGGCGGTTCTGGCGTGCCCGCCAGAGCGAGCCGATAACGGCAGCCATAGTGCCGAGCAGGCCACTACCAGCAGCCGCCAAGCCGGCGCGCTGGAAGATGTCCGGCGCATAGGCCTCATAGGCATACCACCATTCGAACAGGCGCCAAGGGTGGTAGATCGGCCAGCCGAGCAGGTCGAACCAGGCAGCCCCGAGCCGCGGCTGGTAACCCAGCATCACGGCCGCCCATTGGGTCGAGGACCAGAGCCCGCCGATGACGATGGCGAAGACGACGAGAGCCTGACCGATGAGCAGCTTGGTGGGCGTCATATCCCGGTCCCAATGTGTCCATGGCACCAGTGCCATGGCGTGGGACTAGGACTCGCTCAAAAGCTCAGAATCGAAAATCGCGCTTAGTTACGCCGCTCTACGCCCTACTCAGGCTGCAAAAGAATTCTTAGCTAGCCGAAGCGGCGTTTGAACCGCGCATAGCCGTAATACACGATCACAAGGCCGAGGCAGAGCACGAGGAAGGCCAATCCGGCCAAGACGAGACCGAAGCCTTTGGCATTAAAACTGGCAAAGCTCTGCATCAGTACGATGAAGAAGTTGCAAGCACCCATCGCGATCGACCTCTTGAAGTTCAGGTAGACTTCCTCGTCGCTCCAATGATCACCCCAGAACCGGATCTTGGCGCGCTGCCATTCCTCTTGGAACAGGAAGCCCATCGCGCCCCCAAACCCAGATTGGTTATGAGGAGTACCAGCGTATTCAGGCTGAGCCGCTCCCACCATTTCGACGGGAACCGGCTGCCGGCCGGAACGGGACGACGCATAACGCGCCTTGGGCAAGATCGCAATCAACGCAAATAATGCACCCGCGATACCTGCAATTGCCCCAACAATATTCGCAACTCCAACAACTACATTGAACAAATCCATGCTCTTCCTCATTGCCTGGCGCAAAAAAAAATGCACGCCCCGATTCTGCGCCAGAAAATTGTGCCGCTAGATCAGGTGAAGGACAATTCTGCGATGCGCAGAACAGACTAGATTTGATTCATATTTGTCTCAGTCTGAACGCGTATCGCCTGCCATAATTGAAGCTCTCTGAATGAGGGCGATGTCATGATCCTCTCACTTGTTGCAACAGTTATAGGCTTAGGCGCCTTCTGCGCCCTGCTCTACCGACTCGCGGTCTATGCCTTTCCCATTCTGGCCGCACTCGCGGCGGGCCAGGGCGCCTACGGCCTCGGCGCTGGTATCTGGGGCAGTCTTATTCTCGGCGTGCTCGCGGGATTCATGGCCCTGATCCTCGGGACGGTTCTCTTCTCCGCCAGCCGTTCGGTCTCTTTCCGCCTGATCATGGCATTCGTGTTCGCGCTCCCGGCGACCTATGCAGGATATCTACTTGGCCTCTCGCTTCTGCGCATCGGCGCAATCGATGGATTCTGGCTGCAGGCCCTGGCCGCGACCGGCGCTGTTGCCGCTGGAGCGACGGCGGTCTTGCGCCTCATCGATCCCGAATTTGCACTTAGTCGAAACCAGGCGGCCTAACCAATGGCAGGGCCTCGGCTCCGTCCAATCGACCAGTTGATCTGATCGCCATGCAATACACCCGCAACAAACTTGCCGAGCTGTCGCTCCATCACCGGCCGCCAGGGCACGAGTGTGAACTCCCTGGTCTTTGCGATGACGGCCATACGGCCACTGGCAAGCATCACCGATCTCCGATAAATCCCTTCGACGCGCTCACCGCGGCTGGCTTCGACGTAAGCCAGGCCCAATTCCTGTGAGAGCTGGCCGGCGACACGGGCAAGCTCCTGCCGACGCAGCACATTCAGGAGTCCGGCGCGATACACCACTTGCCCAGCCTGCTCTTCGGCCAAGCCCTGAGCGATCAGCCATTGCCGCCGCTGCTGCAGGGCTTTCTGGACTGACTTGCCGAAGCCAGCGTCACGAATACCTGCCGGATCAGCATTGACCAAGCTGTGGTCGAGCCAGGTTTCCGCCTCGATGCCTGTCAGCTTTTCCAGCGGCAGCGACGACAACACCTTCACCTCGACCGGACTGTCTTTGGCCCGGCCGGCCTCATAGGCGGCGGCTTTGTCCAGATGGTCTATGGCGATGGCCCAGATGCCGTCGGCGTCGCGCACCACTGTCCCGGTCGCCCGTCGCACCGCTTCGAGCCGGCGAATATGGCTTGCGATAAAGGCCGGGCGCGCGCTCGGATCATGCTGCCGATGAAGGTCCGCGCTGTAGCGTCCCTCGTGCGCAGCGGCGATCTCGGCGATGGTCCGGTCAGCCTGGCTTGGTCCGATCGGCCTGGCCGCCACAGCGACGATATTGTCCTCGGCCATCGCCTCCTGTCGGTCCAACTTGCCGATCTCGACATAATGGCTGCGGCCATCGATACCGTCGATGACCATGAAATGCCGATCGTTGATCTCGTCCGAAAGACCCAACCGCAACACCAGCCCGACGACCGGCTTGGCCTGCGGATCGGTGGGATCGTAAATCGCATAGTCCCCTGCCGCATGGCCAATTCCCTTCTCAGTCATCGCCCGATGCATGGTCTTGACGATGTCGCCGCGTTCACCCATACGACGGAGCGTCACCTCTAGGCTGCTGCTCAAGCGCCAAATCCCCGGCTGTGTTTCTTCCGCCAGCCCCAGCCGCTTCAGCATCTGCAGCCGTCCGGCCTTCAGGCTCTGCTGGAACCGGGCATGATCGCCGTCTTGCGACAGGCCGATGGAAACCATTCGGCCATCGCCCGCCTCGCGGAGCAGGCCGCGATCCAGGCTGGTGAAGCGCTCCTGCCCGACCTCCTGCCGTAGCCGATCCTCGATCTCGATATCAGTGCGCGGCCCCAGATCGAGCGTCACGATCTCCTGGGCCCGTTCGCGCAAACCTTTCGCGATATACTCCCGGGCAATGACCATATCCTCGCCGCGATCATCGCGGCCACGCAAGATGACGTGGCTATGTGGATGACCGGTGTTGAAATGGTCAACTGCCACCCAGTCGAGCTTCGTACCGAGATCCTGCTCCATCTGGCGCATCAGCCGCCGGGTAAACTCCTTCAGATCTTCATACTGTGTAGCGTCTTCGGCCGCGACGATGAAGCGGAACTGATGTCGGTCGCCATTTGAGCGTTCCAGAAAAGCCTTGCCGTCGGCCCGGTCCGCTTGCGCATCGTAAAGCTGCCCCGGCTGTCCCTCGCGAGTCACGCCATCGCGCTGGATATAGCGCAGATGCAGCTGCGCGCCTTTCAGATTGCGGCCGGCGAGTTTGACCAGCCGTGCTTTGACCACGACACGCCGGGTCCGCCAGCCAGTCCAGCGATCCCGTCCGGCCAGCACATGGCCGATGCCGGCACCGCGACCGATACGACTGCCCTGGAACCGTCCGCCCCGCTTATGCAGTCCCCCGGCCAGACCGGCCGCCTGCAGCACCCGGTTGCGGAAAGACTTGACCATCTTCTGGCCATCGGCACGCACCTTGCCGAGCCGGGGCCTGAAATCGTCATCACGCATATCGCCACCGCATGTGGTATCCCGTCATGGTGAAGAAAGGCATGCCGCAGGCCTTCGGCAAGAAGGCGCTATAGGAGCCCTGCAAGGCTAAGGACTTGTGCCAACCATGGCGCCAACGTCTCGCACCTAGCGCCATACAAACCGATGTGCAGACAACATCTTCGGCGCCGCTTGGCGCCGATGCTTTTATCTTGCCCTACCGCGCCCATGGGACCGCGATCCACCCTGCTGCGCCGAAGTTTGCGGATATCTGCTCGCCTAATGCGGCGGGCGATTTAACGGAACGAAGGATATAGCTGCCTCTCGCCCACTGGCGCGCTGTTGCGAATGAAGAAAAGGCTGTTGCCCGTGGCCAGATTGACGGAATTTAGCTGGCCTGCCGGCGCCGTTTGCGCCACCGATTTGACACCCGGCAACGACTGGTTTTCGAGCACGCCGAGGTACGAAATCGTCTCCGTCGGAAGAGTTTCGCCGGTTGAAAGATACCGGGTGTAGCGACTTGGGCCGGCATGATAGGCCGCGAACAAGCCTGGATAGCCGAAACGATCCAGCATCGCGCGCAAATAGGCTGTACCGGCCAGAATATTGTCACGCGGATCATGCGGATCGGCACCCAGCCCGTATATCTGGCGCATCTCAGCATAGGTTTGCGGCATCACCTGCATGAGGCCGAGCGCCCCAGCTTTCGATTCGGTCGACCGGCCATTGATGATTGCGCGGCCGCCGCTTTCGGCTTGCATCACCGCCTCGATCCAGCCCGGCGGAATGCCGAACCGCCCTGCGGCCTCGGCAATGAATGGCTGCCAGCGGCCGATACGCTGCGCCGCGGTTCCTGCCCGACTGTCACCAGCCCATGCCACAGCAATCGCCAAACCGGCGCCAACGATCTGTCTCACCAGGTCCACAGGGGCACCAACTGGCCGATCACACTGGTGCGCGGAACCGGCCCCAGATAGCGGCTGTCGAAGGAGTCTAAGATCGCCGGATTGGCGAGAAACACCTCATCGTCGGCCACGATCCGGCACCCGTACCAGGCCGGAAGCAGCCGGCCCTGGCCGTCGCGCACCAGCCGCTGCAACACCAAGCCGGACGCCAGCCAAACGGTATCGCCGGCTGCACAAACCACCTCGCCCGGCACGGCCGCGACCGGCTTAATCAGTGGGATATCGGCCGGAAGGTAACCACGGGTAGCAGCCATGCGGCGCGTCGAGTCCGACAACCGAACCAGCAGCCAGGCGCCGCGCTGGAGCTGCGCCATAGCCGCAAGCCGGTACAGGCCGAACGGCGCGCTGGCGCTGGCATTCCAGACTAGCAGGGGATGCTTGGGCATCCCGACGGCGGCCCCTAAGGCTGCCAACCCCAGCAGTGTCAGGGTCAAAACGCGGCGGCGATACCGGCGAGCGTGCAGCCGCCGGCACCCGATGAGGCTGCCGCCGAGTGCCAATTTGAGATCAACCATGAGAGGTCGACGTCTTGCTCCGTCCCTTCGACCAGGCGTCCAGATCGTCGATGTGGTAACGCACATAGCGGCCGTGTTTGCGGTATTGCGGACCGCCACCCACCACGCGCATTTTCTCCAGCGTGCGCTGCGACAGCCCAACATAGAAGGCTGCCTGAGCCGTATTCAGGAACGGGCTGCCCTTCCTGGCATTGGCTGCCCGGGTCGCTTCATCGTCCATGCTGCCCTCCATGCTCCGATCCGGCGAGGACGGCGCACTGCGGCGCCGCATTGCCAAAGCATGGCAATGCCGGGCACGCTACGGGCAGGGTCGAAAACAGCCCCCTGCTGAAAACGACCCACTACAGGTTTCCGGCGACCGAGAGGCCAGTACGAGGACAAGAAAAGGCCCCCGCGCGCATGACGCGGGGGCCCAGGGCTCGGTCAGTCGGCCGGATTCCAGATGACGGCATAGACGTCGTCATCGTCGTGGCCGGCAGCGCGGCCGAGATTGGCGTAGAGCTTGCGCGGCCCGAATTCCGGGGCAGCCAGGCTCAAGGACACATAGTCCTTGCCGGAGGTCTCGCCGGTGCGGATCCAGCCGGCGCCGATCTCGACGCCCTGGGTGAGGACGCGGAAGTCAGGCTGGTTTTCGCCGCTTTTGGCGTTGTTGGGGAGGATGTCAATCTCGGCACGGATCGAGAGGGTTTTGAGCTGGCCCTTATAGGCGCCGGTGGACTGCTTGGTGACGTATCCGATGGCAGGCATGATCTGTCTCCTGGGTTGCTCGCCGGGATGAGTCCCTGCGATGGCAAAACCGTCCTGGCCGAAGCGGCACCGGGAACCCGGCGCGCATGCGCCGGGCCGCAGCATCGCGAAGGACCGGAGCGAGTGGCTTTTTTGCAGGGCGTAAGCCCGACGCGAGGAGCCGCGCGCTGCCCTCATGGGCATAGCGGCGCGCGGCGGGGAAAAAAGCCACGAGCGATGGTTTCCCCAGGGGCCGAGTCGGCCATAAGGTTTGCGCAAACGAGCAGGGAAACCCGGCGATCAGCGCGGGACAGTCCAGCCGAAATCGCGCCAATACCAAGGGTCAGTCGGCGTCCTCTTGCCTGCTCCCCACCCTCTCGCTAGGCTCACTGCCGGCGACCCGACCCGACCTGTCGCCGGGTCAAAACGGGCAAAACCATCTTAAGATCCGGTCCTCTCTTCAGGGGCGTCGGTAATCGGCGACGGACGTTCCCGCAAAGAAGGGATCGATCATCATGCCCATGCTTCTGCTCACGGCCGCAAATTGCGACTACGTCAAACGCAAACTTCGCCGTGCCCTGCCACATGTCGGCTCCGCGCATCTGACCGAGGCCCTGGCCAATGCCCTCGGATTCCGCACCCATGCCGCGTTGCGGCCGCACTTGACGCCCAGCCGGTCGACAAGACCGCAGCTTGCCGCCGTCGATATCGACCGCCTCGGCCAGCGGCTGCTCGAACTCGGCGAAAGAATGGTGGCAACCGATTCCCTGCCCGGCATCCTGCACTCGGACGACATACCGGACCGTATCTGGTGCGCGTATCGGCAAGGCGACCGGGTTGCCAACAACTACTGGTTCCGGGCATGCCAGGATCGCAATATCCCCAACATCTATATTCAGGAATACGGGGCGCTCGCGGACCTGCATTGGGATTGCTGGTCGATCGATCCCGACGATGAAGCGCATGTCCGCGACAGTCGCGGCGACACGCTGATGCGCGAGCTATTCCGGTGTTACCAGGGGTTCGTGAAAGGTGCCGATCCGGGGAAGTCGGAGTTTTTCGGCTCTGGCTTCGTCGGCTCAATCGAACGCCTGAGCCCGGCCGTGGCGCGGCAGATCGCCGATGCCTATTTCTGGCGGCTCTATACGCCCATGCGCCAGCAGGCGGCGGCGTGAGAGGAATTGCGGCACGGGGATGACCCCGTGCCGCAGCCGGTTACAGGTAACCGCGCCCTGGAAACTCCAGCCAACGCGGCAGCCAACCCTCCACCTTGTCACGACCATTGCTGCCGGCCAGACAGTCGCGGATGACCTGTTTCTGCACCGCGAGTGTCGCAGCTTGATTGCCCTGCGCCACCGTGTCGCCGGCAACCTCGGCCAACATGGCAGTGACAACCCGCTTGTCGCGTAGCATGTCGAAAAAGGCATCGTCGGGTTGCCAGAGCGTCCGCAGATCGACAGCCAGATGCGCCCCCATTGTATCGATCAACGGGGTGCCGACCGCCAATGTCTCAGCCATAACGAAGGCCATCACCCGCAACACTTCCGCATCGGTCAGCGTCAGCAGTGCGACGAAAACCGTCTCGGTATCGCCGTCGCCGGTGATGGCCTCAGTTTCTTCCGACAGGCCCAACAGGCTGCGGATTTCAGTCCGGCGAGCGCGATAGCCCGCCTCGGCCGGGCTGGCGGCAAGGCTTTGCGCAATGTTATTGCCACCCGCCCGCTGCGGCTCCGGGGCGACCTGCCAAAGCGGCGACCCGCCGATGGCGTGAGCGACCATCAGCCGCAGTGCTACATAGGTGTCGTCCAGCAGATATTTACGCACGGCGGCATGGCGATGCAGATCGAGATAGGTTTGTAAGCGCGCTGTCCGTTCCGGTCGAACGGCTCTGGCCTCGGCGGACACGCCCTGTTCCGGACCGTCCATCGTCTTACGGCGGACCTTCTGCGCCTCCTGTCGTGACAGATAGCCCTCGTGGATGGCGACCTCGCCGCGCGCACTGATCTGGATATAGACCCTGCCGCCCTTGCGTTTGGCAGTCTTTTCGTGATCCCAGAGGTGGAAGCTCTGGCCCGGTTCCAGCACCACCACCTCCGCCCAGCCCTTGGCGAGATAGGCATCGCGCCGGGCAGCAACGGCCGCCTTCTGATGCTGCCAGAACAGCTCGCTATCGGCGAAATAGCCACCCTCGCCGAACAGATCAGCGACGATCTGGCCGGGATAGGTGTCGAGCGGGAACAAGGCGGCGCTGGCGGCAATCGACTGGCCGCCGAACAGCCAGGCCTTCAACTGCTGGCCGCGCGGGGCGAAGGCCTCCGGGTCTTCCAGCAGCGTCAACCACTCTTTCTGTTGAGCTTTGCTGGCGAGAGTCAGGTGCCGCACCGTATCGGCCTCGATTTCGTCGCGGCGATACGCCTCGCGGATTTTCGGCAAAAGGTTGCCGAGCGCGAGCCGCTGCTTCACTGCCGTTTCGGTCAGGCCGAAGGTGGCGGCGATCTCCGCCACCTCGCGGCCCTGTTTGACCAGCTTTACGAAAGTCTCGTATTGGGTCATTTCATCGACATCGCGCCGGGCGAGGTTTTCGATCAGCGAGGCTTCCAGCGCGTCGGCATCGTCACCCGGCTCCATGACCGCGCAAGGCAGGTCGGGCGTGGTGCCAGTCTCAGCGGCGACGATACTGGCGGCGAAATAGCGCCGCCGCCCGGCAACGATGCCGTAGGCCTCGTTTGTGTCGGTCCCCTCTCCGGTTGTGGGACGAACCAGGAGTGGGACCAGAATGCCGCGTGCCCGCACGCTCGGCAGCAGGTCGGAGACGTCCGGCGCACGGCGCTGGTGGCGCATATTGGTGGTGGCGACTGCGAGGTGATCCAGCGGGATATGGGTGAGATGCATGGCGGAAACTCCTTTTGTGGTGAGTGCCATCAGCGACGCGGCGGCATAGACGGCGGAGCGTCGCCAACTGGCCGATGACCATCAGCGTTCGAGGGATTTGGTGTGATTAAGCGCGGCGTCAGCCTCGCGCAGCAGATGGTCGGCTTCCGTGATCGCGCCGTGACGGCGGGCGGCTTCGGCATAGACCGAGAGCGGGTACCCCGCCTTGAAATGGCGGTCACGCTCGATGCGCAGCCCGAAGCCGACCCGGATACCGGCGATCTCGCGCAGGCTGACATAGCCGAGTTCCGGGCAGCCGAAACCCAAGTCGCATAGTCCAAACAAAGTGTCGCCATCGGCCGCCAGTTCGGTGAGCAACCATGTAGCCGCCCCGGTCGGGTTGAAAAATTTGACCACCGGCCAGTGGTCGGTTTCGTCGCTGACAGCGCCATTGGCCAATAGCTGGGCGCGCAAGCTGTCTGGAATCAGGGTCATGGCTGTGCCTCCTGTCGCAAAACTTCCGCAACCCGACCCCGGATAAGCGGGGTGGGCGGCGAAGAGCGACCGGCAGGCCCGCCGATCGAGGCCGGCGGCACCGTCAGGCCGAAGCGATAGCGGAGGACCGGGCGCGCAGCGCGCGGTTGCGGCCGGCCGCGGCGGGCCTAAATGGGAGCGCCGCCCAGCCCGCGCATCCGCGGGTCGGCCCTGGACAAAAGCCGTCGCTGCGCCGCGGTGCGCCCCAGCGGCGCGGCGTCCGACTGGAAGCGTCAGGGATCGAAGCCGCCAGGCCGAGACCGGCTAGGCCGGGCTCGGTTCACGAGAGCCCGGCGCCGGCCAAAGCCGGCGGTCGCCGAGCTAGCGCAAGAATCGGCGGTAGCCGCCCCGGATCAGCTGTCGTGAGAGATGCAGCAAACGTCGCATCCGGCTACGCAGGTAATCGCTGCCGTTACGCCAGTCGGCAGCGACATACTGGGGGCCGAATAATGCGTCGGCGATCTGGCTGAGTTTTGCCGCCTCTTGCCGGCCATCCGCCGCGCGCAAGGCCGTTATCATCCGCTCTAGCCGGGCCACCGGCGGAAACAGCGCCTTGGGCATGCGGCCATGGGCGTACAGTGCCGCCAGTCGATGCAACGCCATCAGGCGCGGCGGCAGACCGGCCAGACCAGTTATGTCCCAGCGTAAATGCAAAGGACCATCGAGTTCGGCAGTGCCCTGAAGCTCAAGCTGAATCACCCGGTCGCTCTGCGCCAGGATCAACACCGACGCAGCAGCCGGCCGATACAGGATCGTCGCGGTGGCCGGCAAGGCAGGCAGGTTGACTGCCGTCGCGTCGTTGGGGTCGGCTTTGGCGACACTGGCACTCAGCGCGTAAGCATTGACGGCCGGATCCCAAAAGACCTGCCCGACGTCTGCCTGATCCGGGTCGGCGAAAATACAGCAGGCCCCAGCGGCCTGCCTCCCGATGCTCTGCCGAGACTTGAATGTCGACGACCGGTCGCTTCTCCGACACCCGGCGATGCCGGGGTGGCTTGGCTTTAGCAGCAGCGTTTCGATAGTCCGGGTTGCGGCGCAGGAATTCCCAGGCGAGCGCCTCCCGGCTGGCATGGCGCAACCCGGCGTAATCGTTCGGATTGCGCCAATCCCGCCTTGGCAATGAGACATCCTGATCGGAATCAGTCATGGCAGCGTCCTCCGTTCATCGATCCATCACTGGTCGCGTCACGAAAGTCCCACCGCCGTTAGCCTCCCCGCTTAGGTAGCTGGGCACACCCGTTCCCGAGGCATCGGCGATCCTGCCACCGCACTCTAGAGCGAAGTTTCCTGGATTTTCTTTCCTGAAACCGCGCAGGCTTTTCGATTCTTGCGGTCGCGTTGTCGATCCGAAACGGTTGACTCAGGCTTTGATGCGGTCGGAACGCATCAGATCGGCCAGGATATCGCGTGGATCCGCCTCAAGTGCTGTCACCACTGCGATGAATTCGATAACATCGAGGCGCCGCTCCCCGCCTTCATATTTAGCGACGTAGGATTGCGGCCGTTTAAGCTGCGCAGCGACATCCGCCTGGGTCAGTTTCTTGACCTTGCGTGCCTGGATCAGCAGCTTTTGCAGCCGCTGTTGCTGCGGCGAACGGAGGGACTTGGACATCGAGACCGGCAAAAAGTCAGAGCCGGCCTTGCTTTAATCCCGATTCCGGATTATCCCATTTTGGGATATTATTACTGTATATGGCTATCTCACCAATTCGTTTGCATACTATGGATTACAAACTGCACGGAAGCCACATGAGCCATCAAGGCCCCGACTACTCCGATACCGTGCCCTGGTCAGATAGCCTGACCGACTATGACCGCACTCACGGTCCCACCTATCTGAGACTGCTCGATGCTGAGCGAGCTGGTGCCAGTATTAAAGAGATTGCGCAAGCCATTTTTGACATTGACTCGCAAGAAGAGCCGGAACATGCTCTTCAAGTCGTCGAAGCCCATTTGAAGCGCGCGCATTGGATGATCGAGCGCGGCTATCGCCACTTCCTCAATCAATAAGAGAGCTACAGCAGATTGCGTCGGAATTGTGCTGGCGTTTTTCCAGTCAATTTTCGAAAATGCGTCGTCAGCTGGCTCTGGCTTGAAAAGCCGACGGCATAGGCGATGTCCGCGATCGATTGATCGCTATGCAGCAGGAGCTCCTTGGCGCGGTGCACCCGCCGGCCGATCAGGTAACGGTGTGGTGGAACTCCAGTTGACTTTTTGAATGCAACACTAAAGTGATGCAGGCTGATGCCCGCCACCTTGGCCAAATCAGCCAAGCTGATGTCCTGATCTAGATTTTCCAGGATGAAGTCATTTATACGACGGAACCTGTTATCGCCAAGACTGCCGACGTAGCGCCGCAAATCCTGATTCCTACCGCCATACCGGCGGTACAAATGAACAATCAAGGCCGCGGCAAGGCTTGCCAAATAGACACGGCCGCCCAACCCACCGCGATTGAGCTCATCGCGCCATAGATGCGCCATCTGCTCAACCACCCTGTCCTGCAATCCAATTTGCAAGGCGAACATGTGCTCCGCCGCATCAAAGGCTTCCGCCAGGGTTTGGCGGACGAATTGCTCGTCGATGGCCATGAGGGTAACTTCAGGCGCCGCCGACCAACTCCAGACATGCGGTGTGTTAGCTGGATGGACGTGACATTGACCCGGTTCGATTCGTTGCTGGCACCACGTCTCGCTGTCGACATATCTCCACTCCAGGTCATACGGCGCATTGTCGTGAACAACGACAGCCAGCTGAGCCGTGCTTATTGTCGTGCCGGCATTCGGCTTGAGCTGGCTTCGCACCAGGGTAGTGCTGCCCAGCGACAGGTGATCGACCCGGGAGACGAGTTCGACTGCAGGCTGCGCGGCTATGTCGACAAAAAGCCGCCGCATAACATGGCCGTGGAAAAATGCGCGACCGGTTGATGACGTGAGTTTCTCAATAAGATTGCTCATGGCCGCTCCCGCTTTCTTCTGACCGCAACACTTCGTTGGCGATAGGGCAATGCTACAGATAAGCTATGGACGAGCAGTCCTTCTTCTAGCCGCGCAGCGGTGCCAGCAGTCCTCGGTAAGCTGCCCACGCAGAGACGGCAAAGACCACGCCGGACAAGAGGGCGCGCAGATTATCGTTCGCTGACAGGACGAGCAGCCGGCTGGCGCATTCCAAACAGCAATCCACCGATTGCGGCGTCGGACATGCTGCCTGTAACCGCGAGTTGTCGGGTCTCTGAAACGTCGAGCCAACCGGCCAGGATCACACTCTGCACGCCCGTGGGCGCCGCCGAGAAAGCGAGTGGCTACACAGCCAGCTTGGTTCCAGGCTGGCGCCGGCGGAACTCGATGACGGCTGAGCACAAACAAAAGCGGCTTTGCTGGGCGACAGCGCCGAGCAGGAAGCCGACCGACACGCCGCCGCCCACCAGAACCCTGGTCTCGCCCTTGGACTCCATCACTGCAACAAGATCCACAGCGCCCTCGTGCCGCCCGACTGTCAAACACATTCATATCCATGCTTGAGCCGGCGCGGCTCAAATCGGGACAAGTAACGCGAGCGCGTCGCCTCCTTGCACTGCACGTCCATTTGATACTGCATCATCTTAGTATGATCGTTAATATGCTCGGCCATGAGTTTCTACCGCTCGGCGGGGGTTTACCTGTTCCACTTGGTCCATCATCGTTTGCATCTGCTCAAAGCGGTCCCGAACTCATTCGGGCTGAACCGCAGAGACTGCGGGAATGGCGAAGGTCATTAACGCGGCGGCGCTAAGGAGACAATGGCTTTCATGATTCTCCGCAGCGCGGGATAGACGACGCCAGGCAACCGATCAAATAATAAATGACGTCAATCATCCTTAAAATTGACGATCAGCTCGGCACCTTGCGGCATGGATTGCACGATCTCGACCGCGTCGGCACGGATGCGAGCATGAAGCTTGAATGCCTCCAGCGCGGCGGCCTTCGCCTTATCCGCGTCGGCGCCATCTTCAAGAACAAGGAAGAGCTTGATCGCATCGCGGTCGTTTTCGCGCGTGGCAACGCCCTGCGCCGCTTTGGCGCCGGAGGCAATGACGACTTCCTCGATCACGCGCGGGTAGACAAAGATCTCCCGCACCTTCACTGCCGCGCCGACACGGCCCTGAAGGGCCGACAGCCGACGTACACTGCCGTCCTGGTTGCCTTCCAGCGCAAAGGCGCTGTCGCCAGTGCCGAAGCGGATCATCGGCCAGGTGGCATCGCGCGCGGTCACCACGACCTCGCCCGTCTCGCCCAAAGGGAGTTGCTCCCCGCTTGCGGGGTCGCAGATCTGCACCACTTGATCGGGATGGACGACGTAACCTTCGCCGCCATCCTCGAAGGCGACCAGGCCGAGATCAGCGGTGGCATAGGCTGCCCAGGTGGAAACGCCGTAATCAGCCTCGATCCTGCGGCGTTTGGCCATCCAGTCGCCCATTTCGCCGCCCAAGAATGCCGTCCGCACATTCCAGGCGCCGCGACCATAGGTCTCGATCACTCTGTCGGCTAGGGTCAGGAAGAACGCCGTCGACGCGCAGATGGAAGTGACGCCGGTCTCGACGATGATCTGGGCTTGCAATTCGGTGTTGCCGACGCCGCCGGGAATGACGGTGGCACCCACGGCCCGCGCGGCCTCGTCAAAAAGAAGCCCAGCCGGCACGAGGTGATACATCCAGGTGTTCAGGATCACATCCCCCTTGCCCACATTTGCCGTCTTGAACAGCAGGTCCAGCCCGTGACCGGCGCCGGGCAAAGCCGGCTCGAAGATCGGCCCGGGCGAGACATAGATGCGCGGAATCTCCTTCAGGTCAGAGGCGAGGAAGCCTCCGAAAGGCGGGTTCTCTCTTTGGAGCCTCAGCAGCTCCTCCTTTTTCATCACCGGTAGACGGGAGAGATCGGCCAGCGATGAAACTTTGCTGGGATCGAACCCGGCCGCATCGAACCGCGCCTTCAGTCCGGTGGCCTTTGTTGCAGCTGCGCTATAGGCCGTCGCGATATCTTGATAAATGTCAATGGACATTGCTTTCTGGTCCAGTTCTAGGCCCGGATCAGATGGGGCAGTCCGTGCGGAATTTCGGGGCGCGCTTCTCGCGGTGTGACAGGACGCCTTCTTTGACGTCCTCGCTCATGAAGCCGAGCATTTCGAGCGCAGTGGAAGTGTCGAAAATCGGTCCAGCTTGGCGCAGCCAGTTATTGAGGGAGTATTTTGTCCAGCGGATGGCGCTTTGCGAGCCATTCGCAAGTTCATTCGCGATGTCGAGCGCAGTTTGCTGTAAAACGTCATCCTCGACGCACATCGACACCAGCCCAATCCGGTCAGCCTCTTCACCCGAAACCGGCCTGCAGGTCATCAGATAGTATTTCGCCTTGGCCATGCCGCACAGTAGCGGCCAGATGATCGCGGCGACGTCACCGGCGGCCACGCCGAGACGGGGGTGGCCGTCAACGATCTTCGCCTTCTTGCCCGCGATCGACACATCGGCGAGAATCCCAATGACCAGGCCCGCCCCGGCCGCGGGACCGTTGATCGCTGAGATGATCGGCTTGTTGCAGTTGATGATGTTGTAGACGAGGTTCTTGGCCTCCTTCCACGTCTTCATGATCTCATGCGAATTGCCGATCATGCTCTCAATCAGGCCGAAATCGCCGCCCGCCGAAAACGCCTTGCCTGCACCGGTGACGATCACCGCATTGATATCGGGATCGCGATCAATGTCGATCCACATATCGGTCATTTGGGTGTGAGTCTCGGCATCCACCGAGTTGAAGGTTTCTGGCCGGTCGAAGGTGATGCGCAGCACGCGCTCACCCGGATAATCGAATTTCAGCTTGTCGTATTTCGCGTAACGATTGGTCATCGTACTCTCCTCCCTCTCTTGGTTAGCCGGGTAGTCTCAGAACTGCTTTCGATAGGATGTTGCGCTGGATTTCGTTCGACCCGCCATAGATCGTGGTCGGCCGGGCCTTGTAGAAAGCCGCCAGAACGTCGACGGCGGCATTGCCGACCTGCAGCGGACCGAGGGTACCGCCATCGGGCCCTGCGGCTTCGATCATGAGTTCGGTGATCTTCTGGAACGTCTCGGTCACCCAAATCTTGAGCATCGAGACATCCGGGCCCAGCGGTTCGCCCCTCTTCAGCTGATCGGCGAAGCGCGCGTAAAGCGCCGCGTGATCCTCGACGTCGAGCGCGACCTCCGCGAAGCGTTCGCAAAAGGCCGGATCGTCGAAGCGGCCGGCACCCCGCGCGTAGCTTTCAAGCT
Organism: Ferrovibrio sp.; assembly: GCF_964218355.1. Classification (GTDB taxonomy): domain Bacteria; phylum Pseudomonadota; class Alphaproteobacteria; order Ferrovibrionales; family Ferrovibrionaceae; genus Ferrovibrio. The sequence goes on from NZ_CAXPMC010000021.1 coordinate 88,154, forward strand.
GGCCTAGCGCGTTTTGGGCCAGATTCGGTGCGCCGATGAACACTCGCTCGAAGCCGAGAAGGGACTTGGCCATGGTCCAGCCCTTGTTGAGTTCGCCAACAAGATTCTCGCACGGGGTGCGGGCATCGTCGAAGAATACCTCGCAGAACTCAGTTTCGCCTGCCAGCGTGGCGATCGTTCGGACCTTGACCCCCGGCTGATCCATCGGCACGAGAATGAAACTGATCCCCTGCTGTTTCGTTGGGGCTTTCGGATCGGTGCGGGCCAGCATGAAAATATGCGTCGAGTCATGCGCCATCGTCGTCCAGATCTTCTGTCCGTTGATCACGAACTCCTCGCCGTCGATTACGGCGTTCGTGCGTAGGTTCGCCAGATCGGATCCAGCGCCAGGCTCGGAATAACCCTGACACCAGATGTCCTCGCAGCTCAGGATGCGGGGCAGCCAGTGTGCTTTCTGGGCATCGGTGCCGAACCTGATGATGAGCGGCCCGACCATCTGCACGCCCATGTCGCGGCCACGCACGACTCCCCAACGCTGCTGTTCCTCGTAGAAAATGAGAAGCTTGGCCGCGTTCAGTCCCATCCCGCCATATTCCGAAGGCCAGGCCGGGGCGACCCAGCCCTTGGCATGGAGCTTGCGGTGCCAGTCCTCGATTTCGGCGAACTTCGGGCGATGGGAAAGATGGCGCAGTTTTTCGGGATACTCCGTTTCGAAGAACTGCCGCACCTTCCGACGGAAGTCCGCGTCGCTCATTTCATTGTAATCGATCACCTTGCGGCCTCCTCTGCGTTGCGGGCGCGCAGCCAGAGCCTCCGGTGATAGACGTCGTCGCCCAGCCAGGCCGAGAGCACGAGCGCCCTGTTCAGGTAAAGCCCGATATCCAATTCGTCGGTGTAGCCGATCGCGCCATGCAGCTGGATCGCCTCGCGCGTGATCTTCCTGGCGGTGGTGCAGGCGCGGGCCTTGGCGCGACTGGCCTGGCGTGCACGCAGGCGCGGAGCTTCTGCGGCGTCCATTAGGCCTAGAGCGTCGCGAACGCTCGCCTCGGCCAGCTGCTGCATGATATGCATGTCCACAGCGCGATGCTGAATGACCTGGAACGAACCGATCGGCTTGTCGAACTGCTCGCGCGTCTTGGTGTAGTCGAGGGTGATCTCCAATGCTTTTGCGCTCACTCCGACAAGCTCGGCAGCGGTCAGCGCCGTCGTGTCGCTGACTGCGGCTGCGAGAGCCGCATTGACAACCGGGCCTTTCGCGAGCAACTCGGCTGGTGCTTCCGACAGGTGTAGCTCGGCCATTATACTGCCGTCGGACTGTCGCCGCTTGTCGATGGAAACGCCTTTGCCGCAAGGTTCAATCAAAGCAAGAGCCGGTCCGCCATCGGCTTCCGCCACGACGAGAATGGCACTTGCAGCAGTCACCCCCGCGACCCAGGATTTTGTCCCGGTCAGAGCGCTGTTCTCGAACCGACATGATAGAGTGTTGGAGAGACCTTTGACGTCACGCTCCTGCCACGCTGTCGCCAGGACGGTCGTGCCGGCCAGCGTCTCGGCCAGAAGTGCATGCTCGGGGCAGAGCCGGCGTAAAAGCCCAATTGCGAGTCCGACCGAGGCGACGACAGGTTCGGGCGCGATCACCCGGCCGACTTCTTCAGCGATGATCCCGGCAGCCGAAAGGCCCATGCCGAGGCCGCCGGCCTCTTCTGGCACCACGGCGCCGAACACGCCGGCCTTGGCCAGTTCCAGCATCACAGGCGAATCCCAGGCGCCGTCTTTATCCCTGATCTTACGCGCCCGTGCCGCGCCGCCCGCGCGCTCAAGCAGCGTGCGGACGCTTTTGCGTAATAAGCGTAGATCGTCCTGGTCGTGGTGATGTGCAGCGTTGCTCATTTTTCCTCCGGGGGCGGCGCGTGATCATCACCGGATCGGTTTGAACGCCTGCAGCATCATCGGACTCCCCAGCCGGTTGGGCTGACGTGACTGCCGATCGCATAAGCCTCGCCAGTATTCAGCCACTGCGGATTTACGATCCCGTCCTTGATCAGCGGCTCTGCACGAAACCTGTAGATCTGACCTGGTTGGAAGCCTCCAAGGAACTTCATGGCACCTTGCCTGCTGCCGCAAACCCGGCGTCCACCCCTTCGGCGCTGTGCGAGATGCGCTCGCGATTGAATTGTTCGAGCCTGGGATAGGTGTCCTTGAACACCCGCAGGAATTCTTCCATAGGTGCATCGACGTAGAGCCCCCGATCATTCACATATTCCATGTGCCGCTGATCCCTGATGTCGAATTCGTGAAACAGCGCGTCTCTCTTGCCATCGAAGATGAGCGGCTTGACCCCGAACCGCTCGCACAACTCCATATTGAACGCGGGTGTGATCTTATATGTTTTGCCGTTGAGCCAGAGCTGCACATAACCGTGATAGACGAAGAGGTCAGTGCCCATCAGTTCCTGCAGCTTGGGCGTATTCAGATGGTTGCGCACATCGGCGAATCCCAGCGCTGCGGGAATGTCGACCGCACGTAGGCAAGCCGCCAACAGGATCGCCTTGGGCACACAGAAGGTGGCCTCTGCTCCGGCGATGGTGCTCGCGCGGTAAGCATCGACCGTCAAGGCGAAGGTGTAGGGGTCATAGCGGATGCCGTCTCGCACCGCCTCGAACAGGCGGACCGCCTTGTCGGTCCGCGATGCACCGTCGGGCAAATGGCGCAGCGCCCGTGCGACGAACTGCTGGACCTCGGGGCTATCGCTGTTCACGAAGTACGTGGGCACGACGTATTTCGCGGCCTCATCCGGAGGCATCTCTTGGGAGATCGTCATCTATCCACCTACTGGGAGAGAAGTAATTCTAACAAATGTTAGGTTAACCGGCTACGCTGCCATCGTCAATATCGGCGTTCGTGTCTGGCGTCGGATCCCGGATACGTGTTATCGCGGGCGAAACGGACGCGGCAACATCGCAGGAGAGCACGGGAAAGCCGGCGCGACCGGCATTTTCAGGGCGTGCAGGCCGCCATTCCACCGTTCGCGTCTTGACCGCGGTGCAGCAGTAATCGACCTCGGCGCGAAGCCGCGGCGCCCAACGCGCGGCCGGTGCACCGCGAACAGACTGCCAAACTTCAGTGATGACCGGCCGATTCGTCGCGAAGCTCCGCCCTGAGTCCCGGTCATTACTGAAGGCCGGCCAGAACTTCTCTCCCGATCGGGAAGAGCGATCTTGCGACACTCGGTCGGGGAATAGAGCCGGCAACGCGGCAGTCCGCCTGTACTGATCGTGCCATTGCCAATCGGCTCTCCGCCGACAAGGCCATCGGTAGGAGCCCAGCAGGGGAGAACAAAGCCACTCTTGGCCATGGCGATGTCGCGATGGTGCTCAGCACGTACGGTCGTGCTTGCGCAGGTTTAGCAGGCGGAGCTTAGCTCTCTTGACGACTTCCCCCAAGCCTCGGCCAGAATCAGGGTTTGCAAGTGCAAGGCAGAAGCGTGCTGAATTCACTACGAAGATGCCGCCGAGCGACTGAGCCACGGTTGCTGGTTTCAGGCGAAGCGGGCCGCGCCGTTGTTCAGCACAACCACCTGACGCGCGGGGATCGAGGCCCTGAAGCGGGCTTCGTCGCCTTCCCGCCAGATATCGAACCGCACTGTTTCACCCGGATAAACCGGGGCGGAAAAGCGCACGTCCAGCCCGGCCAGCCGGCCGGCCTCATAATCGCATATCGTTTTGAGAATTGCGCGGGCCGCCAGCCCGTAGGTGGCGAGGCCATGCAGGATCGGGCGTTCGAATCCCGCCGCACGGGCGACCTTGGGGTCAGCGTGCAGCGGGTTGTAATCGCCCAATAGGCGATAGATCAACGCTTGCCGCGGCAGCGTCGCAAGTTCGCAAACATGATCTGGCGCACGCTCGGGAATGGACGCAGGCGCCGGTCCAGGCTTGTTTTCTCCGCCAAACCCCCCGTCGCCGCGGCAGAACGTCGACATCGAGACCTTGGCTAGCGTCTCGCCGCTGGCCGTGTCGATGATGTCGCGGCACAGATAGATCACCGCTCCGCGGCCTTCGCCCTTATCGGAGATCTGATCGATTCTGGTGCGTCCGGTCAGTTCACCATCGACCGGCAATGGCTTATAGACTTCCAGCCACTGCTCGCCATGCAGGACCTTCTTCCAATCGATGCCTGTGCGTGGGTCGCGCAGCCAGAAACCGGGATAGCCAAGTGTCACGGCCATCGACGGAACGGCCATCAGCCCGTCTTCGTAGACATAGGCGAGTTCCTTTTCGTCCAGGGGATCCTCGCCAAAGCCCAGAGCGAGCGCATATAGCATGGTATCGCGCTTGGTAAGGGTCTGCCTGACGTCTTCGAATTTCCAGTTCGCGAGAGCCTCATAATTGAGCGGCATCGCCTTGCCTTCCCTGTCGTTTCATAACGTGTTCTCCGAGCCCAGAATCGCGGTGATCTGGCTCGATAGCGTGCCGCCGTTGCCATGGGCGAGCGCCAGATCGACATTTGCGATCTGAAGCCCCGGCGCATCGCCCCGGATCTGGCGGGCGGCCTCGATAACCGTGAAGATGCCGTACATGCCCGGATGGACGCAGGACAGTCCACCGCCATTGGTGTTGACCGGCAAGTCACCCCCTGGCGCGATCCGCCCGCCCTCCGCGAATGCCCCGCCCTCGCCCTTCTTGCAAAAACCCAGGTCCTCCAGAAAAAGGATCGTATTAATGGTGAAAGCATCGTAAAGCTCGACCACGTCGATGTCGGACGGAGATACCCCTGCTGCGGCGAAGGCGCGCGCACCCGATTCCCTGGCCGCGGTGACGGTGAAATCCGGCATCTGGGAAATCTGTCGATGCGTACTCTCGGCGCCGCAACCCAGGACGTAAACGGGCGGTTTGGGGAAATCCCGCGCCCGCTCGGACCGCACCATCACGAGCGCCCCGCCACCATCGGTGACGAGGCAGCAATCGCACACAGTCAGTGGATCGCTAACCATGCGGGAGGCGAGCACATCCTCACGTGTCAGATCGCCGCGCGCGAAAGCCTCGGGATTGTGCTGCGCCCAGGCCCGCGCGGCGACCGCCACGTCGGCGAGCTGCTGGCGCGTGGTCCCGAATTCGTGCATGTGCCGCGCCGCCGCAAGAGCATAGGCGGAGATCGGATAGCGCGGCTGATACACCTGTTCATAAGGCGGCGGTCGCGAAGCCGTAACGAGCTTGCCCGACCCACTGCGCTGGTTCGAGCCGTAGACGATCAGCGCCACATCGCACAGCCTCGCCTCGAGCGCCATCGTCGCTGCGGCAACGTAGTTGACGAAGGAAGAGCCGCCGGTCATCGTGCCCTCGACGAAACGCGGGCGGATGCCAAGATATTCCGCCGCCATCAGCGCCGGCATGCTATCTTCCATCATCGTGCAGAAGAGCCCGTCCACATCGGACAGTTTCAGCTCCGCGTCCGCCAGTGCCGCCAGGCCCGCCTGTGCCATGATGTCGTAGGCAGTCAGTCCAGGCGCCTCGCCGAAGCCGGCGTGTCCGGTGCCAACGATCGCCGATTTGCCGCGCAGCCGGTTCTCCATATCTTTAACTCCCTTCCGGCCTGCACAGCACGGCGGGTGTGCCGTCGATCTCTCCCGCGTAGGCGATCACCGGCATGGCGATTTCCACGTCAGGAGGCGGAACGCCCTCAACGCGGCTCATCATCCGAACCCCTTCCTCCAGTTCGACAATGCAGACGTTGTAATCGCCACCCTGATTGGTCGAGCGCCGGACCACGGTTGTGGTATGGATCTCGCCCTTGCCGGAAGCCTCGCGCCACGTGAACAAGGTTCCGTAACAATGCGGGCAGACTACGCGCGGGAAAAAGTGGAAGCGCCTGCAAGCGTCGCACTTAGGAAGAACGATTCGCCCTTCTGACAGACCCTTTCGAAACGCTAGATCCGGGCCTTCATGCATCCTGAACTACCTCGCCTCGCTTCGGCACCCGGCGATATTTCTAACAGATGTTCGATTTTCAGCAAGCCCGAATTCGAGCGTCGAGGAGAATACGACTGCGGCAAAAAGGGTCTACTGCGAGACTGCTTGGCTGGAACCGGCGGTCACCGTGCCATTTTGCGCGTCGGCCGTCCAAACGGGGAGGCCCGGGTTATCAAGATGGAGCACAATGAATTTGCTCGCCGCACCGATAAGCTCCGGGAGCGATCACGCGCCGTTAGCTGCTGCTGGCGGTTCTTCGCAAGGCTTTAGAACGATACCGAAACTGCGCCTCAGAGCTTCTCAATCAGCTCGGGCACGGCCTTGAACAGATCGGCTACGAGGCCGTAATCCGCGATCTGGAAGATCGGGGCGTCCGGATCCTTGTTGATCGCGACAATGATCTTGGAATCCTTCATACCTGCAAGGTGCTGGATCGCCCCGGAGATGCCCACGGCAAGGTAGAGTTCGGGCGCTACGACTTTGCCTGTCTGGCCGACCTGCCAGTCGTTCGGCGCAAAGCCAGCGTCGACTGCGGCCCGAGAGGCGCCCACTGCCGCGCCGAGCTTGTCGGCCAAGTTTACGACCAACGCGAAATCTTCTTCCGAGCCGACACCGCGCCCGCCAGAGACGACGATGCCCGCCGAGGTCAGTTCGGGGCGGTTGCTTTCGGCCACCATGTCCTCAACCCATTCCGATAGGCCCGGATCGCCAGCAATTTCTACCGCCTCCACTTTAGCCGAACCACCCATGGCCGCAGCCTTAAAAGCCGAGGTTCGAAGGGTTACGATCTTCTTGGCGTCTTTTGATCTCACCGTCTGGATAGCATTACCAGCATAGATCGGGCGCTCGAACGTATCCGTATCGATAATGCCCGAGACGTCGGATATCACCATCACGTCAAGTAGCGCGGCCACCCGAGGCATCACGTTCTTGGCCTCTGAAGTGGCCGGAGCCATGATATGCGAATAGCCAGCAGCAAGGCTAGCGATCAAAGCCGCAGTCGGTTCGGCAAGGCGATGGCTCAGCGCCGGGTGCTCGGCCACCAGAACCTTCGCCACGCCCTCAATGTTCGCGGCGGTCGCACCGGCAGTCGCAGCCGAAGCCCCGGCGCAGAGCACGGTGACCTCGCCGAGCGCCTTGGCGGCATTCACCGCCTTGGCGGTGGGATCCAGTACCAGTTCGCCGTCATTCATTTCGCCCAGCAGAAGAACAGACATCACACCGCCCCCCTCTCTTTGAGTTTCGCAACGAGCGTATCGACATCGGGCACGACTTCTCCGGCCCGCCGAGCTTCCGGTTCGGCCGTCTTCACCAGTTCAAGCCGAGGGCTAACATCGATGCCGTAGTCCGCTGCTGTTTTCTGGTCGAGCGGCTTCTTCTTGGCCTTCATGATGTTCGGCAGCGAAGCGTAGCGGGGTTCATTGAGGCGCAGATCGACAGTCACGATCGCCGGAAGTTTGACCTTGATTGTCTGCAGCCCGCTGTCGATCTCGCGGGTGACGACCGCATGGTCGCCTTTTATCTCCAGCTTGGAGGCGAACGTCGCCTGGCTCCAGCCCAGCAGCGCCGAAAGCATCTGCCCAGTAGCATTCATATCGTTGTCAATCGCCTGCTTTCCGGCGAGCACCAGGTTGGGCTCCTCCTCCTCGATCACCGCTTTCAGAATCTTCGCGACCGCCAGAGGCTCGATGTCCTGATGCACATCTGCGGTCGCCACAATCAATATTGCCCGGTCCGCCCCCATGGCCAGGGCGGTCTGCAGCGTTTCCTGCGCCTGCTTAACTCCGATCGAAACGGCTACGACTTCGTCCGCCGCACCCGCTTCCTTCAGGCGAATCGCCTGCTCAACCGCAATTTCGTCGAAAGGGTTCATCGACATCTTCACATTCGAGAGATCGACACCGCTGCCGTCCGCCTTCACGCGAACCTTCACGTTATAGTCGACCACGCGTTTGACGGGCACGAGCACCTTCACAGGCGTTTCTCCTATCGCTGTTTGGCGGGTTGTTTTGCCGGATTCAGCAGTCCTTGAACCGAGGCGGCCGCTTTTCCTGGAAAGCCGTCATCGCCTCGGGAAAGTCGTGGGCGCAAAGGAGCACAGTCTGCGAGTCGCGCTCAATCTCCAGCGCCTGAAGGTAGGAGCATCCGGCAGCAGCCCGCATGACGCGCTTGGCAGTCTGAATACCGAATGCGGGGTGGGCGGCAACCTCTCGCGCGATCTCAATGGCCCGGTTCTCGACCTCGCCGGGCGGCACGCATTCCTCCACAATACGGAGCTCGCGGGCCGCGCGACCGTCGATCTCTCGGCCGGTAAGCACCAACATCCGGGCTATCCCGGCGCCGGCGCGCTGCTGCAGGAGCCAACTCGAACCGGTATCCGGACATCCGCCTATCCTGGCAAAGACCTCGCACAGGCGGGCATCCTCAGCTGCGACGATAATATCGGCAGATAGTGCAAGGCTCAGCCCCGCGCCATAGGCGATTCCACACACCGCGGCGATCAGCGGTTTTCTGAATTGATAAGCGGCACGACCGCCTTCGTGGACCATGTCGACCATCTGCAATGTGGTACGGGCGCCCTTGGCGATCTCGGCGCGGAAGCCGATAAGATCACCGCCGCTGCTGAAATGCTCGCCACCGGTCATCACCACGGCACGAATCGCTTCGTCCTTCTCGGCCAGCCGCAGATTGGCGACAAGGGCCTCCACGAAGGCGAGGCTGTAGGGGTTGCGCCGTTCTGGGCAAAGAAAACGGAGAACGGCAACCGGCCCGTCAAGGTCGAGCCGCATCAAATCGCCCATTCCTGTCTCTCCCTTACCGACCTCGCCAGACGGGCGCTCGTTTTTCAGCAAAGGCCCGCGGGCCTTCGATGGCGTCCTGGCTGGCATAGACAAACTGATGCAGGCGCTTACCCTCTTCCAGCCCGCCGGCGCAGCCCAGATTCATAGTTGCGCGCACGCTGCCCTTCGCCGCGAGTACCGAAAGCGGTGCGGCAGTGGCGATCCGACGTGCGAGATCGCGGGCCCGTTCGCGAACCAGGTCGGGCGTGTCTTCAAGATAATTGGTGAAACCGAAATCGTGCAGCCGCTCGATCGACATGAGATCGCCGGTCAGAACGATTTCCATCAGGATCGGCTGCGGCAGCATCCACAGCGCCGGCGCGACCCAGGGCGAGCCGCGCCCAAGCTTAACTTCGGTGATCCCTACCTTGGTTCCCTTAAGGCCAACCCGCAGATCGCAGTTCAACGCCAGCATCATCCCGCCAGCCATCAGCGAGCCGGTCATCGCGGCAATGATCGGTTTGCGACAGCCGCGCATCGTTTCGTTAAAGGGATCGCGCATTTTGCCCAGGATGTCCTCGCCGTCGGTTCGCGCGATTTCGGCCGCTTCCTTCAGATCGAGCCCGGCGCTGAATATGCCGCAGTCGGCCGAGGTCAAGATCGAAACCCTGACCGTTTCGTCGGCCTCGATCCGCTCCCATGCATCGACCAATCCGTTAGCGGCGGCGACCGACAGCGCGTTCTTGCGTTCGGGCCGATTGATAAACACAGTGGCCACACCAGCGTCGACGGACACTTCGATCGGGCTGCTTTCCATTGTTCGATCCCCTGGAGAATGCCCTTGCATACTGATGGAACGGTTCATGCCTGCGGGTCAGAGTGACCCGCAGGCGCGCCGTCAAGTTACTTGACAGTGAATTTAGACGAGCTTTCCTTGATCACCTTCCATACCACGTCAGTATAGTCAGCGCTCCAATCCGTAAGCGGCACCCAAGTCGAGCCATTCCACTGCTCGACACGGGTTTTTCCGCCTCCGCCATGGTCCTCAGGAGTAACGGTCACCGGGGCCATAAGGCCATTGGCATCGAAGTCCTTAATCGATTCAAAGCCAGTTTTCATGCTTTCGGGGGTTAGCGGCGAGCCGTTCTTCTTGATAGCGAGGCGGGCGGCCTCTATTCCCACCGAATAGATCGCCAAGCCGGTATTGTAATAGACATCGCGGACAAGCGATTCCGGTCCGCTGCCTTTGCCCTTCGCGTAGAAGGTCTCGAGCATGGTCTTGACGAGAGGCACTTGCTGGCCGCCGGCCACGTTGGTGCCACGCAGGATTCCCTTGGCCGCCTGTGCACCGATATTGTTGATATCGACCTCGTTCAGCCAGTTGACCGCCAGATAGCGATCGATCGGAAAGCCGTTGCGCTTCATCTCCTTCGAGGCCACGACGTGACCGCCGGCCAGAATCCAACTGATCACATAATCCGGTTTGTCCCGGCGGATCTGGGTCCAAGCACTTGCTTGGTCGCTTCCGGGAAGCGGCACTGGATAGAGCTTGAGTTCAAAACCCTCCTTCTCAGAGAGTGTCTTCAGGATCTCGATCGGCTCCTGACCGAAAGGATAGTCGAGATAGATGAAGCCAATCTTGGCTTTGCCAAGATTGCCCCCCATCTTCTTCTTAATGAAAGCAACGTCATTGGCGGCCTGCTGCCAGTAGGTTGGACCAACCGGGAAAATCCAGTCGAATACCTTGCCGTCGACCGCGTCGCCCCGGCCGACGAAGGATTGCAGCACGATGTTGCCATCTTTCATGGCGCGTGGCAGAACGGCGTTCGTTACAGGCGTCGAAAGGAAATTGAACAGGAAAACGCCCTCGCGTTTTAGCTGTTCGTAGCATTCGACACCGCGCTGGGGCTCGTTGCCGTGGTCGCGCACGATCACCTCGACTGGATTGCCTGCTATCCCGCCGTTGTCGTTTGTGTATTTGGCAAGATCCTGCGCAGCCTGCGCGACCTGCGGCGAGATGAAGGTGTAAGATTTACTCAGGTCAAAGCAAAGGCCGAAGCGGATCGGCTTTTTGTCCTGTGCAGCGGCCATTTGCGTTGCCAGCCCCAGCACCGCGACCAGTACAGCGGGAATCACTCTATTGAAGATAGTCATGTTGAACCTCCTGTTGCATATCGCTTCCTTATCGATGGCCATTTCGCCGGCCTGGGCATCTAAGCCGCTGATGCGGCCCCCCATCTCCTCGCTTTACTTACCGTCGAACTTCGAGGAGCTCTGCTTCACAACCTTCCAGACAACATCCTGATAGGCCGCGATCCAGTCTGTCTGCGGTACCCATGTGGCCCCGTCCCACATCTCTATGCGCGTGCGACCGCCGCCGCCATGGTCACTCGCCGTCACGGTGATCGGCGCCATGAGACCGTTTGCGTCGAAATTCATGATCGCTTCCAGCCCGGCCTTGTAGGTCTCAGCGGTGATCGGATGGCCATGCAACGAAACCGCCTGACGGGCCGCTTCAAACACGATCGAGTACATCGCAAGGCCGGTGTTATAGAAAACGTCCCGCGTCTTCTCGACCGGGCCACTGCCTTGGCCCTTCTGGTAAAGTTCGGCCACGATCTCCTTGTAGAGTGGAATGTCCTGGCCGCCGACGACATTCGTGCCGCGCTTGATTCCCTTCGCTGCATCCGCGCCGATGTTGGAGATATCCACCTCGTTGAGCCAGTTGACCGAAATGTATTTCTCCACCGGAATGCCGTTGCGCTTCATTTCCTTTGATGCGACCACATGCGCACCGCCGAGCATCCAGCTGATGATGTGGTCGGGTTTGTCCCGGCGCACTTTGGACCAGGCGCTCGCCTGGTCGCTGCCAGGGAGTGGAACCGGATAGAGGATCAGTTCAAACCCTTCCTTCTCCGAAAGCGTCTTGAGAATCTCAATGGGCTCCTGCCCGAAGGGGTAATCGAAGTAGACAAAGCCAACCTTCACATCCGAGAGATTTCCGCCATGCAGTTTCTTGATATAGGCAATGTCGTTGGCTGCCTGGCCCCAATAGGTCGGTCCAACCGGATAGATCCAGCTGAACACTGTGCCGTCAACGGCGTCGCCTCGCCCAACAAGCGATTGCATCAGAATTCGCTTATCCTTCAAGGCGCGCGGTAAGATCGCCAGCGAAACAGGCGTGGAAAGCGTGTCGAAAACGAACACGCCGTCGCGGCTGAGCTTGCTGTAGCATTCGACGCCGCGCTGCGGCTCATTGCCGTGGTCGCGAACGATCACTTCCACCTGCGTCCCACCGATCCCACCTTTCATATTGACGAGGGCGGCAAGATCCAGCGCCGCTTGCGACACCTGCGGCGTAGCGAAGGTGTATGCTTTGCTTAGATCGTAGCAAACGCCAACCCTGAATGGCTTGGGATCTGCCGCCTTGGCAGATGCCGAGAGGAGGCCTGCGGCGAGCAAGGCAAAAGATAATGCCCTTCCAATCGGTCGCATTTTATCCTCCCAGTCTCATTAAATATCGGTCAGCTCAGCCAGCGTTTCCGCCGACTGTAGTGTTTGATCTCGTGGAAATTGGTGGCGGAGCCTCCTCCGAGGTAGAACTCCTGAATGTCGGAGTTCGACTTGAGCGCTTGCGCCGTGTCGTGCATGACGACGCGGCCATTCTCGATCAAATATCCATCGGACACGATCTCCAATGCCGCCAGGGCATTCTGCTCGACCAGTAAAACCGACAATCCCTGTTCCTTATTGATCCTCCTGATGATGCCGAATATTTCGGTGACCAGGAAAGGGGCCAAGCCGAGACTCGGTTCATCGAGCATCAGAAGACGGGGCTGTGTCATCAGTGCGCGACCGATCGCCAGCATCTGCTGCTCGCCACCTGAGAGATAGCCCGCCTGGGAGTTCTTCCGTTCAGCGAGGCGCGGGAAGTACTCGTAGATCCTCTGCTTTTCGGCTTTCAGCGTGGCCCGGTTCATCGAAACCGGCGCGGCCGCTTCCAGGTTCTCGTCTGGGGTCAGGTGTTCGAAGACACGACGACCTTCGATCACATGGCAAATCCCCATCTCTACGCGCTGCTGCGCTGGCAGACCGGTGATCACCGAGCCGTCGAAGCTGATCTCGCCGCGACTGATGCGACCCCGCTCGACCTTCAGAAGGCCGCTGATTGCCTTCAACGTCGTGCTCTTCCCGGCTCCGTTCGACCCGAGTAGCGCCACCATTCCTCCTCTTGGAACCTGAATGGAAACCCCTTTAATTGCCAGCATGACATTGTCGTAGAGGACCTCGATACTGTTCATCGACAGGATGCTAGCTGCTTCTTTTTCCAGAGCCGGGGTCATCTGCGGCCTACCTCTTCAGTTGATCAAAGGGCCACACCATCAGGTAGTCGCGGATGTTGCCATAGAGCTTGCCGAGACCTAGAGGTTCGACCATCAGAATGATGATGATGAGCGCTCCATAGGTGGCCGTTGGAATGTGGGCCAGCGTTTCGACATTCAGCTGAAGCCCTAGTGCTATCGCGCCTTTCGCCACGATTCCGTTGACGACACCGGGGGCCAGCAGGATGAGCGCTACCCCAAAAAAGGTGCCGATTGTGCTGCCGAGGCCGCCAACGATGACCATCGCCAGAACCTGAATCGACACGGTGACGGAAAACTGCTCGGGTGCGGCTAGAAAGAAGAATGTAGCAACGAGGACCGCTCCGCTAACTCCGCCGATAAAGGAGGAGGTCGCGAAGGCAACAATCTTGTAGTAGAAGCTATTCACTCCGAGAATGGCTGCTGCGTAATCCTTCTCACGAACGGCGACTAGCGCACGACCGAGGCCGGTACGGCGCAGGTTCAACATGAAAACAGTTACCAGGAGGCACCAGGAGAAGGCGATATAGTACAGGCCGATGTCCGACGTGATTGGCTGGCCCAGAAGAGCAAATGTAGGCGCCTGCAGCGAAGCATGCGAGCCGCCCGAGATCGCGGGGGAATGGGTCAGCACCCAATCCATGACAAACTGCATGGCCAGCGTGGTCAAAGCCAGATACAGGCCCTTCACCCGCAGGGCCGCGAAGGCAAACAGGCTGCCGACAACGGAGGCGGAGATTCCACCGATAAGGAGCGCAAACTCCCAGGGGATTCCGAACTTGGCCGCGTGAACGGCCGAATATGCACCCACGGCCATCACCGCCGCATAGCCAAGGTGCAGTTGGCCAGCCCAACCCGTCACTAGGTTGAGGCCGAGCGCCGCTGCCGTCCAGACAAGCCAGGGTAACAAATAGCTGTTGAGGTACAGCGACCCGACAAGGAGCGGTGCTACGAGGCCAAGCGCGAGAAAGAAGAGCGCAAGATTTCTGTCGGCTGGAATCCTGTAGAGCCGACTTTCGGATACGTAGCTGTTATGATGAACCCCGGATAGCCTGTAGAACATCGCGTCAAACCCTTTCGATGTCAGTACGGCCAAACAGGCCATGGGGCCGAAGCATGACGGTGAGGATCAGCACCGCTGCCATGATCAGGTCGCGGCTGCCACCGCCCACGAACGGGTCCAGATAAGCGGACCCTACATTCTCGATGATTCCGAGAATGATCCCCGCGAGCACCGCGCCAAATATGCTGTCCAGGCCCCCAAGGACCGCTACGGTCAGACCTTTGAGCAGCAGGAGCGACAGCGATTGGTCGACGCCCTGGATTTCGCCCCATATGATGCCTGCTGACACCGCAACGATCGAAGCCAGTCCCCACGACAGGCCAACGCCCCGTTCGACGGATATGCCGACGGACCATGAGGCCATGTAATCGTCGGCTATCGCGCGCAGACGGATACCCAGCCGGGTGCGGAAGAATAGGACGAAAACCACAAACAACAGGATGGCCACCGCAGCGCCAAGCAAATGGATGCGGCTGACCAATATGTCGCCTACGAAGAGTGGTTCATAACTCACGCCCAGGTCGACCGACCGGGAGGTGCCCCCCCAGATCGCTAATGTCGTGCCGCGCAGAAAGATGTCGATCCCCAGCGTCATCATGAGGATCATCACGACCGGCCTGCCAGCGAGCCGGCGCAGCGCAACCCGCTCGATCCCCATACCGAAAACGAACATGACGACCGCTGCCAGCGGGATCGCGACCCATAGCGGAAGCCCCATATCGTGAGCCAGGGCCAATACCACGTAGGCTCCCGCCATGGTGAGCCCGCCTTGCGATAGGTTTGGCACGGAAGAGGCCTTGTAGATCAGTACTAGGCCGATCGCGAACAGCGAATAGAGCAACCCGGTGAGAACTCCGTTCACCGCTAGTTCGGCCAGGAGAATCAAATCCATCTAAACCTCCCTTATTGGGAGGGTGCGGTCGACCCTTCCCGTATCGCCCGTTTCGTAAGTCACCACAGCGCTGACATGGACGTGCTTTGAGCCGTCATAAAGTGCCGCAATCACCTTCTCGTAGCGGTCTTCGACCACCTTTCGACGCAGTTTGCGGGTGCGCGTGATCTCACCATCGTCGGGGTCGAATTCCTTGTGCAGGCTAACGAACCTCTTGAGCTGTAGAGGTTCCGGGAGGGTTTTGTTGAGTCGCCGAAAAGCCTCTCGCAGGAGCGTAGCCACTTCTTCTCGCTGCGACAGATCGGCATAGGAAACATAGGGCACTCCATTCACTTCGGCCCAGTGGCCCACGGCATCTATATCGATGCAAACCATCGCCGTCAGCTCGTCGCGGTCGGACCCGATCACCGCAGCGTCTTTAATGTATGGGCTGAACTTCAGCCGGTTCTCGATATAATTGGGTACATAGCGTTCACCGGCTTTTGTGTGCATAACTTCTGAGACGCGGCCGAGCACTACGAGATGACCATCGTCTTCGAGATAGCCGGCATCACCGGTATGCAGCCAGCCGTCGATAAGCGTCTCGGCCGAAGCAGCGGGATTTCGATAGTATCCTGCGAAAACGCTGTCCGCCTTCAGGAGAATTTCGCCCTTATCGGCAATTTTCACCTCGACGCCAGGGGCGGGCTTGCCTACGGTGTGGAGGCGCACCTCATCGGGTGCTTGGATCGCGTTGATGGCGCTGTTCTCCGTCTGACCGTAGAGTTGGCGCAGCTTGATCCCGAGCGCTCGATAAAATACGAATGTGTCCTCTCCGATCGCCTCGCCTCCGGTGAAGGCGTTCGTAAGACGACTCATGCCGAACTGATCCTTGATCGGGCCGAAGACGAGCAATTCTCCAAGGAATCGTCCGAGCCACTCGAGAGCGCCGCGGTTCTTGCCGTCGAGCTTCCGCCGCTCGGCAGCGATGGCCCAGTCCATGAAGAAGTGATAGAGGCGCTTCTTCAGCGGCCTGGAATTCTCGATGCCCACTTGAATGGTGGTCAGAATGTTGTCCCAGCTGCGCGGCGCGGCCAGGTAGAAAGTCGGTGCGATTTCGCGCAGATCCCGCAGCACAGTTTCTTGTCGTTCGGGCACATTGACGGTAAAGCGCAACAAAAGCGCGGCGGCTACCGAGATTGCGTAATCGCCTACCCAGGCCATCGGAAGATAGGCCAAAATCTCCTCTTCGAAATCGAAGGCGCCGGCGGCATGGCCGTTCCGTGCCGCCGCTAGGACGTTCTTCTGGCTCAGCACAACGCCCTTGGGCTTGCCAGTCGTGCCCGACGAATGCAGGAACACCGCCGGATCGTCGGGCTTCGCTCGACCAATCAGGTCCTCGCGCAAACCCGGCTCACCATTGAAACGGCGGCTGCCGATCTCGATGAGATCTTCCCAGGACATGAGCCCGGGTAGCTCGGAAAAGCCGAGGCCACGGACATCGTCATAGACGATGTGTTTCAACTGCGTGGCTCCGGCACTACGCAGTTCCAAGATCTTGTCCACCTGCTCCTGGTCCTCGGCAAGAGCGGCCACGACGCTCGTCTCGTCCACGAAAAGCTGGAGCTCTTCCAGCGTGGTGCCCGGAAAGGCCGGCATTGCGTGGACCCCGAGCATGGCCAGTGCCAGCATACCGCAATAGAGGCGAACGCGATTATCGCCGAGAATGAGCACCGCGTCACCCCGCTTCAAGCCGAGCCCATCTAGACCGGCCGCGCAGGTCAGCACTTCTTCGGCATATTGAGACCAGGTGGTTGCCTTCCAGATCCCGCGCTCTTTTTCGCGCAACGCGATGTCGTTGGGGTGCTCGGACGCATTCCTCATTAAAACCGAAGCAATGGTTTCTCCCGCGATCGTCCGGCTTTTTGAGTTCTCAGCCATGCGCGCCCCCGATATACGCGTCAACGACACGGGGATCCTTGACGACCTCCTTGGGAAGCCCACTGGCGATCATCTCGCCATAATTGAGCGCCAGCATCCGGTCACAGATTCCGGTAATGACATCCATGTGGTGTTCGATCAGCAGGACGCTGATGCCCCGTTCGGCTCTCGCATCGAGAATAAAACGGGCCATGTACCCCTTCTCCTCCTGGTTCATGCCCGCCATGGGCTCGTCGAGAATGAGAAGATGAGGTTCGGCGACCAGCGCTCGCGCGAGTTCCACCCGCTTCTTGAGACCGATCGGGATGCCATCCACGAGTTCGTTGCGGATGCTCTCCAGTTGGAGGAACTCGATCACTTCCTCGACGACTTCCCGATTCCTCATCTCTTCTGGTCGCGCCAACCACCAGTACAGTGCGGTGGGAAAAACACCGGGCTTCATGTGGATGTGACGCCCCAAAAGAATGTTCTCAAGAACGCTCATGCCGTTGAACAGAGCGAGGTTCTGGAAAGTTCGGGCAACCCCAAGCGTAGCAACCTTGTGAGGCGCGGTGCCTGTGATGTCCTTGCCATCGAGATATATCGAGCCTTTGTTCGGTGGATAGAATCCGGTGATCGCATTGGTCACCGTCGTCTTTCCGCTCCCGTTTGGGCCGACAAGTCCGAATATCTCGCCTCTGCGAATACTGAGGTCAACACCGGTAACGGCAACGATACCGCCGAACCGACGTTCGATCCCGCAGCACTCCAATACAGGAGGTACTTTGGCGTCTGCTTGACGCCGGTTGTAATTGTTATCCATTTCTTTCATATCGCCGTCGAAGCTCTTGTTAGTATCACGCGACACGGAAATAGTCGGGCCGACCTGTCGGCCAGGGGTCGCCCCATAGCTGCTGGCCCCCGTCCACCGTCAACACTTCGCCAGTAATGAACTTGCCGGAGGGCGCAGCCAAATAGACCACTGCTTCGGCGACATCCCATTCGTCGCCGGCGTGGCGCATCGGGTTCGACTCCTCAAATGTCGCAGCCCCCTCCCTGGGATATCGCGCGAACCCGGTGCTTTCACAGCATCCCGGCGCCACGCAGTTGACACGAATGGTGTGCGGCGCCCACTCAACAGCCACCGATTTCGACAGGTAGATGACGCCCGCGCGCGCGGCGCAGCTATGTGCGATACCGGGCATCCCGCGCCAGATATCGGCGACAATGCTCACGATGGCGCCAGGGCGCCCGGCTTTGACCCAGTTCCGAGCCGCGGACTGCATCATCCACCAGGTCCCATTGAGGTTTGTATCGATAACGGCGTTCCAGCCCTTCGGCGTGTAGTCAAGGGCGGGCTGCGGAAACTGTCCGCCGGCATTGTTCACCAGAATGTCGAACCCGCCGAACTGATCGCTCACAGTATCGATGAAATTCTGCACCTGCTCGGGGTTCCGGATCGTCATGGGATGAGCGAGCACCTGCCCGCCAAAGCCACGCAGGAATTTCGCGGCTTCTGCGAGCTTTTCCTCATTCCGTCCGTTGATGGCAAGATTGGCCCCGAGACGTGCGAATAAGGTGGCGATTGCCAGACCCAGACCGCCCCCCGCGCCGGTCACGACAATGGTTTTTCCCGAAAACAACCCGTTGGCAAACACCGTTTGGTGATTGCGCAGTCGTTCACGGGAAAACCCGTAACCGGCTTCCGGCATGATGCCCCTCCCAAATGCGGACCGGACTGTTGTCCTTGATCTGGCCGAACCTAACGCATGTTAGAAAAACAAGCAACCCCCAATTACAAACGGCCTCGCTCCGGGGTTTTAGGTTTCGTGGACGAAAGGCGGCCATTGTATGATGGCCGCGATTGAGACGGAGACGAGGAAAGAATCCGCCGATTTGTCGTATCAGGTGGCGACGCGGCGCCAGTTCTTCAGCTTGTTGAACATGCGTTCGATGCTGTTGTGCTCTTTGGCGGTCTCG
The DNA here is from genome assembly GCF_964218355.1 of Ferrovibrio sp. Lineage (GTDB taxonomy): Bacteria > Pseudomonadota > Alphaproteobacteria > Ferrovibrionales > Ferrovibrionaceae > Ferrovibrio. Next base: position 107,095 of record NZ_CAXPMC010000021.1, read on the forward strand.
CGGTCGAGGTCGACAGACTGCCTGCGATTGCGGCCTGCCGGAATCACCGGCTCGATCCCGGCTTTGTGCAGTTCCTCGCGGATCGCATCGCTGTCGTATCCCTTGTCGCCACCGCGCGCTTGGATGCGGTCGTCGATCATCCGCAGCAGCGTCATAAAACCCTGCGTATCGTGCGCCTGGCCCGGCGTGAGCGCGAAGCCGAACGGGCAGCCGGGCGTCGCAGCGGACGTGGATTTTGGTCGAGAAGCCACTGCGAGAGCGGCCAAGCGCTTCCTGATTTTGAGTCCCCTTTTTATACCGACCGCGCAGTGATGTGCCCGGATCACGGTGCTGTCCACCCTGTCAGCACGTCGGTCCCGGCTCGCCAGGTCGGTCCGCTTTTCCAGGATGACATCGAACACCCCGGTTATCACCCAGCGGCGGAAGCGACAGAACACACTGTTCCATTTGCTGTACTCATCCGGCAGGGGTCGCCAATGCGAACCGGTCCGGGCCACCCACAGGATGCCCTCGAAAAGCGCTCCAGATATCGGCCCATCCAGTCCGCCGCCGCGCCCGGTCATCAGAATTTTGCGTCCCATGCGGGGCGTGCGCTCGAAGACGCTGACGGCGATGCCGGCGCCGGCGATCAGCTCGGCGGCCATCAGACCGGCCGGGCCGCCGCCGATGATGGCAACATGGCGATCGTTCAGGATTGTGACGATCATGACGTCCGGACAGGGCAGAAAGCGGGAGGGTTATCGCATGGATGACCCTCCGGTGCACCAGCCGGGAAAAACCCGTGTTGCGGCTTAATCCTGCGAGATCACGCCAGCCGCCCGCAGCCGGGCAATGCAGTCCGGCGCGATGTCGAATTCAGACAGCACTTCCGCCGTATGTTCGCCCAGCCGGGGTGCCGGCCGCCGACGTTCGGGCTGCGAATGCGACCATTCGGTGGAAATGCCGGACTCGTAGAGCATGCCCTCGGAGGGATGCTCGTAGCGGCGCACGAAGCCGGTGGCGACTAGATGCTCGTCGGTCAGCAGATCGTCGATGGAATTCATCCGCGCCGCCGGAATGTCGGCATCTTGGAACAGCGCCAGCCATTCGGCCGTAGTGCGGGTCTCGATCAGCTTCACCAGATAGCCGTAGACCTCGTCGATATGTTCAAGCCGCGCGCCCTGCGACGAGAAACGGGCATCGGCGGAGAACTTCCCTGGCTCGCCGACGGCATCGAACAGGCTGCGCCACTGCTTGTCGTTATAGACCATGACGCAGATATAGCCGTCGCTGGTTCGGTAGGGCCGGCGTTCGGCCGACAGGCTGCGCTTGTAGCCGGCCGTGCCGAGCGGCGGATCGAACAGGCGGCCGGAGAGATGCTCGCCCATGGTGATCGAGGCGAGCCCTTCGAACATCGGCACGTCGATGCGCTGGCCTTCGCCGGTGCGCTCGCGGTGATACAGCGCACTGGTGATGGCATTGGCCACCTGCAGGCCGATGATGCGGTCGGCCAGGATCATCGGGGCATAGCGCGGCAGATCCGCGCCGCCCTGCTGCACCAGCCAGGGAATGCCGGCCATGCCCTGGATCAGGTCGTCATAAGCCGGTCGCGCCGCATAGGGGCCGCGCTGGCTGAACCCCATGGCGCCGGCATAGATGATCTTAGGATTGACGGCGCGGATCTCGTCATAGCCAAGACCCAGCCGGCTCATCGCCTGCGGGCGGATGTTGTAGACCAGCACATCGGCGCGCGTGGCCATATGCAGCAGTGTGGCACGGCCTTCCGCCAGCTTGAGGTCTATGACGGCGGAGCGCTTGCTGCTGTTGGTGCTGAGATAAAGATGCCCCATGCGCGGATTGCGCATGGGGCCGGCTAGCCGCATCACATCGCCATCGGGCGGTTCGATCTTGATCACATCGGCGCCATAGTCGCCCAGGATCTGGGTGGCATAGGGGCCCATGACCACGCTGGTCAGGTCGAGGACGCGGATACCCTGTAGCGGACCACTCAAGCGTTATTCCTTCTCGATCTTCGCCGCTTCGATGACCTTGCCCCATTTCTGGTAATCGGTCTTCACGAAATCGGCGAACGCCTTTGGCGGCAGGGTCCATTTGTCATAGGACTGGGTGCGCAGGCGCGCCTCGATCTCCGGCGAGTTCATCGCCTTCACCACGGCGGCGTGCAGCCGGCCGGCGATATCGTCCGGCAGATTCGGCGGCGCGAAGATGCCGAACCAGAGGTCGTTGCCGGCCTGCTCATAGCCCTGCACGCCGGCCTCGCTCATGGTCGGGATATTCGGCGCATAGGGACTGCGCTTCGAGCTGGTGACGGCGAGCGCCCGCACCTTGCCGCTTTCGATTTGCGGCATGGCGGTGACCAGAATATCGAACATGAAGGTCACGTGGCCGGCGATCAGGTCGATCATGGCCGGGCCGCTGCCGCGATAGGGCACATGCACCATCGGCGCATTGGTGATGACCCTCAGCAGTTCCGCCGAAAGCTGGTTCGATGTGCCCTTGCCGCCCGAGGCGAAGGTCACGGTGGTCGGATTGGACTTGGCATAGGCCACCAGTTCGCCCACGGTCTTGACTGGCACGTTGCTGTTGACGACCAGCACATTGACATAGGAGACGATCGGGCTGATCGGCGTGAAGTCCTTGGTCACGTCATAGGGGATGGCGAGCTGGATATGCGGATTGACCGCATGGGTGCCGGTGCCGCCCAGGCCGATGGTGTAACCGTCCGGCGCCGCTTTGACCACCGCCATCATGGCGATGTTGCCGCCGGCGCCGGTGCGGTTCTCGATGACCACCGGCACGCCGAGCTCGTCGGAGAGCTTCGGTGCGATCGCACGCACCAGCGCATCCGACGGTCCGCCGGCCGCATAGGGCAGGATCCAGTGGATCGGCTTGTCCGGCCATTTCTGCGCCTGGACGGGCAGGGCCATCAGGGCCGCGCAGGCGGCTATGCACAAACTCAGTATTTTCATTGTTTCCTCCCGGGTTTCTGCCTTACACGGCAGCGCTTCAACTTGCCTGCTTCAACATCTCCTTGGCGATGACCAGTTGCTGGATCTGGCTGGTGCCTTCAAAAATCCTCAGAAGCCGTGCATCCCGGAACAGACGCTCGACCGGATATTCCTTGATGTAGCCGTAGCCGCCATGGATCTGCAGCACGCGGTCGGCGATGCGGCCGAGCGCTTCGGTGGCGAAATACTTGCAGCAGGCGGATTCCTTGGAGACATGGCGGCCGGCGCTGTATTCCGTCGCCACCTTCTCCACCATGGCCCGTGCTGCCAGCGCTTCTGCCGCGCAGTCGGCCAGCATGGCCTGGATCAACTGGAACTGGCCGATGGTCCTGCCGAACTGCTTGCGCTCGCCGGCATAACGCACGCCCTCATGGATCAGGCGCTCGCACATGCCGACGGCCACGGCGGACATATGCAGACGGGCATGGTCCAGAGACTGCATGGCGGCGATGAAGCCGGTGCCTTCGCTGCCGCCCAGCAGGCTGGAGGCCGGCACGCGCACATCCTCGAAGATCACATCGGCGGTATGCGAACCGCGGAAACCCATCTTGCGATAGGGCTTGGCGACGGTGATGCCGGGCGTGCCGCGCTCGACCAGGAAGGCGGAGATGCCGCGGGATCTCGTTTCGGCCGGCGCGGTGCGGGCAAAGACGGTGAAGATGCCGGCATGCGGCGAATTGGTGGTGAAACGCTTGGTGCCGTTGATGATGTAATGGTCGCCGTCGCGCACCGCCTTGGTGGTCAGGGCCGCGGCATCCGATCCGGCATCGGGCTCGGTCAGGCAGAAGGAGGCGATCAGATCGCCTTTGGCTATGCGCGGCAGATAGCGCCGCCGCTGTTCCTCCGTGCCATGCGAGATGATGCCCAGCGTGCCGACGCCGTTGCTGGTGCCAAAGTAAGAGCGGAAGACCGGCGAAGCATAGGCGACCTCGAAGACGATGCTGACTTCTTCGAACAGCGACAGGCCCAGTCCGCCATATTCCTCCGGGATGGTCATGCCGAAGAGGCCGAGCGATTTGAGCTGCTGGATGATCGGCTCCGGAATCCTGTCATGCTCCTCGACATCTTCTTCCGCCGGAATCAGATCGTCGCGCACGAAGCGCCGTACAGTTTGTTTTAAGAGTTCAAGCGTTTCCAACCGATCAGACATTTCTTCCCTTTACTTGCACTATTTCGGAACCAGTTTCTCATCCTTGCCAAGGCTGCGCGCCAAGGCGGATTCGATGTAATGACGATGCAGCCGCTTCAGATGCCGCTCCATTTCCGTCACGGCGGCATCGGCATCGCGCGCTTTCATATGCTGCAGCAGCCGCGTGCGGGAGCGGATCACATCCATGGCCATGACCGAGCCGATCTGGATGACGAAGGCCTGCAGCACGTCCATCAGTGCCTTCATCATCATGACCAGCACCGGATTGTCGGTGGCCTTGGCCAGCAGGATGTGGAATTCGATATTGACCTGGGTCTTCTCGACCATCTTGCCGGCCTTGGTCAGCGCGGCGGCCTGGGCGACATTCTCTTCCATATGGGCCAGGGCTGCGGCATCGGCGCTCAGGCAGGCTTCGCGTACCACCACGGCCTCGATCCACAGCCGGGCCTCGGTGAGCTGCGTCAGCGATATATCGCCGACTTGGAACATGTCGCGCACCACGCTGGCCACCGCATAATGCTGGGCATCGGTGACGAAGGCGCCGCCCTTGGAGCCTTTTTTCAGCCGCACGACGCCACGGCTTTCCAAGTTGCGTAGCGCCTCGCGCACGGCATGGCGGCTGATCTGGAAATGGGCGGCCAGGTCGCGCTCGTTCGGCAGTCGGTCGCCCACCCGCAATGCGCCGCTCTGCATCTGGGCGTGGATCTGGTCCGCGACGACTTCGAACACCCGCCGGGTCTTAACCGGGGCGAAGTCCTTGGTCGGGGCTTCCACTATTGGTCCAATCATTGTGCCATCCTACGAAGAGTGAAACACTAGCGCAAGCGCGATCTGCGCCAGCATTGAAAACAATGGAAATACTAAAGGATATCAGGGGTTAATGTGAGGTTCCGCCCGGCGGAAGTGGCAGAGGCGTGTCATATACCATAATATGCGGCACGCCTCTGGGTGATCTGGGCAGGGAGGACGGGTATTTTAGCGGCGCGGCATAGAATTTTGCCGTGCCGGTCGTGCCATGGCTGCGCGTTTCGGTGCTGGCCGTAATGAGTTGCATCTGCCGTACTTCACCCGTTTCATCGCTTCAGCCATCACGCCGGTCTCCGGAGGCCCACTGATAGACGAAGTCATTGTGAACGGCGCGGCCAGCCGCTCGTCGATATACTTGTCGGCCGCTGCGCGCGTCGGGGCCTGCTTCTGCTTCGCCAGTGTGCCGCTAGCCGGTGGCGAAGATCAGGTTGGCGATCTCCGTGACTTCGGCTGGCTGGTGTAATTGCCGTCATATAGTCCGGATCGTTTTTCACCGTTTCGGCCAGCAGGCGGGGCATCATCCAGTTGCGGCTCGACATCTCGGTCGGCTGCGATGCCATCGGCACCAGCACATCCATCATGTCCAGGTATTTCACGCCCTAGTGGATTGGTTCCAACGTTTGGAACCCTCGGTTTCGGCCCATCCTGCCCGTAGCCCGCAATATGACCAGATCGGCGTTCCATTCATTTAGAACCTCCGGCCCAATCCCCGCCCGGTCGAGCACGCTGGAGCGGAAATTCTCCACCAGAACATCAGCATTTTCAATCAGCTTTGCGAGGACCTCGCGCCCCGCGTTGGTTTTCCAATCGAGCGTGAGAATTCGTTTGTTCCGGGCAAGCGTCTTCCAACAGACACCAATCCCGTCCCGCCCCTTAGGCCCCAGATCGCGCAACATATCGCCTCGGTCGGGGGCTTTGACCTTGATCACCTCGGCACCGAAATCCGAGAGAAGTGCTGCTGCCAGCGGCCCCACGATCACATCGCCAAGTTCAACGATCCGCACATCACATAGCGGCATCGCCATGGCTGATCCTCCCCGACTATTCACGACTGCCAGAGTTTATTCTAACATTTGTTAGATTGACAAAAAGGGGTCTGAGCGAAGGCCGCACGAAGAATCGCCAAGCGGGCATGTAGCACCGCGCGTTTCCTCCACGGGTCAGTTCGCCGGCAGGATGAAGCCCTTGTGCCAGCATTCGGTCACATGGTCACGAGCCGAAAGCCGTTCTCCTTGGCGAACATCGCTTACGATGTCCACGTCGCTCGCGAGCAAGAAGAAGCAACTCGTTATTTCTTACTGGTCTCTTTTCCCGAGACATGGCCGAATCGTGGAAGGATCACGGATCCGGCAATATAGAGCAGACCGGCAATCGTCGATTTGAGCAGGTCACCCAACAGAAATGGATATAACCCGGTCGAGAGAAGACCCTCGCCATAGCCGGTGAAAACACCCAGCCACGCAAGCCCTGGAACGTAGATCATCACACTTGCGGCAATGGCAATGGTGACAGCCCCAAAGATTGACTTCGCATATCCTCTTCTTGCCAGCCATCCCGCCACATAGGCCGATATCGCAAAGCCCGCAAGATAGCCGCCCGTCGGGCCGGCAACATATGCCAGCCCTGAAGGCGTCGGCGGTGTGCCCGCGAAGACCGGAAAGCCCGCCAGCCCCTGCAGGATATAGGCAATGATCACGCCGGAACCGCGGACAGGCCCGAGGAACAGGCCAAGCGCGACAACGACCAGGGTCTGCGTCGTCATCGGAACCGGATAGTACGGAACCTGTACTTTCGCTGATGCCGTCAGAAGCATCGTACCAGCAAGCAGTATAAGTGCCTCGCCGAACAACGTCGCGAAGGCATTGCGCTCCAAGAATGCCCTTTTGATGTACATCCTTTCCGCTCCAGTCATGCGTTTGGTTGGCATTTTTATAGATCTTTTCAGCAGTGGGACTCAACATTCCCATTCACATGCGTTTGGCGACTTCCTCCAGCATCACCTCGGTCGCCCCTCCGCCGATTGCCTGCACCCGAGCATCCCGCGACATGCGCTCGACCGGATTTTCGCGCATGTAACCCATGCCGCCCTGGAACTGGACGCAATCGTAGAGCACGCTGTTGACCAGTTCGCCGCAATACGCCTTCACCATCGAGACCTCGCGGACGCAGTCAACACCAGCGGCGTCGAGGCGCGTCGCGTGGTACACGAGCTGCCGACCCGCCTCGATCCGCGTCAGGCAGCCCGCAAGTCGCTGGCGAACGGCTTGGTTGTTCCATAACACGCCGCCAAATGCGCTGCGCTGCTTGACATAGGCTATGGTCATGTCGAGCGCAGTCTGCGCCTCGGCGCAGGCCAGCGCGCCCAGAACGATGCGTTCGTTCTGGAAGTTTTTCATCACCGCATAGAAGCCCCTGTTGACTTCGCCAAGCACGTTCTCAGCCGGCACCCGCACCTCGTCGAAAATCAGCTCAGCTGTGTCGGAGCAGAGCCAGCCGGTCTTGCTCAACGCGCGGCCCACCGAAAGGCCCTTTGTCCCCTTCTCGACCGCGAAGATAGTGATCCCGCGCGAGCCCTTGGCGTCAGGATCGGTCCTGGCGGCGACGAAGTAGAGATCGGCATGGACGCCGTTAGTGATGAACATCTTAGTGCCGTTCAGCTTCCAGTCGGAGCCATCCCGTGTTGCGCGGGTGCGCATGCCGGCCACATCCGAGCCAGCGCCAGGTTCGGTCACGGCGACGGCAGTGATCGTCTCGCCCGAGGTGATGGCAGGCATCCAGCGCGCCTTCTGCTCGGGTGTACCGGCGTTCTCCAGATGCGGCGAGGCCATGTCGGTATGCACCAGCACCGTGGCTGAAAAACCACCGAAGGTGGACCGGCCGACTTCCTCGGCCAGCATCACACTCGACGTGACGCCCAGTCCGGCGCCGCCATACTGTTCGTCATAGCGCATGCCGAGAAACCCGAGCGCGCCCATTTTACGCAGCACCTCGCGGGGTACCACGCCCTTCTCTTCCCAGGCTTCGCCCATGGGCTTCACCTCGGCCTCAATGAAGCGCCGCAGCTGGGCTCGGATTATTCGAATATCCTCGCCGAACGGGCCTGTGGCCGCGTCGATGGTCTCGTGTCTGGTCATGTCCTGTCCTCCGGATCGAGTCTCATCAGGGGTGCGCCGCCGGCTACCGTGTCGCCCGGCGCGCAGTAGATTTCGGCCACCAAGCCCGCGACCGGCGCGGACAGACTCTGCAAGAGTTTCATTGCCTCCAGCACAACGAGCGTTTCACCCTTGCTCACCTGCTCGCCCGGCGCCACGCGAACCTCGACCACCGCGCCGGGCATTGGGGCGGTAAGCGTGTCGGCGCCGCTGGCGGCGCCCGAAGCACGCTGCAGGTGCCGGCCCTTGAGCGTACAAAGCGACACGATCACCATGCCATCTGGCGCAGAAACATGCACCTGCCATCGCTCGCCGTGCCGCAGAACGTGCACGCGGCGAGCGAAGGGTGCTTCGTTCATCCAACCTGTCAGGCTTTCTGCGGACAGGCGCGCGCCTTCGACGCCAAGATCAGGACCGTCGGGCAATATCACCTTGACGCGCGCGCCCCGCCCCACGACCCTGATCGGCGCATCGGCGTCATCGCTCCAGTAGCAGGCTGCGCCCGGCTGCCCCGCAGCCTCCGTTAGCCGCCAAGCGCCAAGACTGTGCCAAGGAGTATTCGGCATGGGCGAAAGGTGCAGATGCAGGCAGAGCGCGGCCAGGGCGCGGGATTCGCCGTCGGGTACGGGGGCGGTCCAGCCGCACGGGAACATCTCGGCCAGCCCCCCGGTGTGGTGGTTCAGGGAGGCAAAGTCAGAATGGGTGAGAAGCGCCCGTTGATACGCGAGATTGACGCGGACTCCGCCCACTGCGAAGGAATCGAGGGCCTTGACCGTCCTCCGGATGGCCTCTGCGCGACCCGGGGCATGGACGATGAGTTTGGCGAGCATCGAATCGTAGAAATGCCCCACCACCGACCCTTCTTCCACTCCGCTGTCGAGCCGCACAGTTCGCGGTGGCGCCCATAACGTGATCGTGCCGGTTTCGGGGCGGAAATTCTCGGCCGGGTTCTCCGCGGCGACGCGGACCTCTATGGCGTGGCCACCAAGCGTAACGTCCTCCTGCGCAAACCCCAGTGCCTCGCCACGCGCGATGCGCAACTGCCACTCAACCAGGTCGATACCGGTGATGGCTTCGGTCACGGGATGCTCTACCTGAAGTCTGGTGTTCATCTCCAAGAAATAGAATTCGGCCCGCGCGGGATCGTACAGATATTCCACCGTTCCCGCCGAGCGGTAGCAAATGGCCCGCGCCAGTTGGACGGCAGCGCCATGCATGGCTGAGCGCAAAGCGTCGGGGATGCCTGGGGCGGGCGCTTCCTCGATCAGCTTCTGATGGTTGCGCTGAAGCGAACAGTCGCGATCGCCCAAATGCAGCACATTGCCATACGCGTCGCCCAGGACCTGCACCTCGATGTGGCGCACGCGCGGTGCATAGCGCTCCAAGAATATGGCCGGATCGCCAAAGACGCTTTTTGCCTCGGCTCGTGCTGAGGCGATGGCCTCGCCTGCCGCACGCATACTGGTGACGAGCCGCATTCCCCGCCCGCCGCCGCCGGCGCTGGCCTTGACCATGAAGGGCACGCCGAGCGTCTGTGCCTCCATGAAAAGCCGGTCATCGGACTGGTCCGCGCCGCTGTAGCCAGGCAGCACCGGTACGCCGGCCGCCTGGGCTGCGGCCTTGGCGTCTATCTTCGAGCCCATGCGCGCGATCGCCTGGGGTGAAGGTCCAATGAACGCCAATCCCGCTTCTTCCACGCGCGTCGCGAATTCGGCGTTTTCGGACAGGAAGCCGTAGCCTGGGTGAATCGCGGCCGCGCCGGTGCCCCGCGCCGCCCCAAGGATAGCGTCGATGTTCAGATAGCTTTCCGCTGCGGCAGCCGGACCGATGCAAACGGCGTGATCGGCCTCGGCCACGAAGGGCGCGTCTCGGTCAACTTCGGAGAAAACAGCCACGCTTTCCAGCCCCAGCTTCCGGCAGGCGCGCTGGATCCGGCGGGCGATCTCGCCCCGGTTGGCGATAAGGACGCGGGCGAAGCTCAAGTCACCCGCCATGAGGGCGTACCCTTGTTCAGGAAGCTATTGATCCCCTCAATGCCTTCTTCGGTTTCCCAAGCGTCGGCCAAGCGGTCCGCGGTATAGATCATGCTGTCTTCGATCCCATGGCCTGCTACATAGGCGATCAGCCGCTTGGTATCGGCAACTGCTCCGGGCGCGGCCTGCAGATGGGCGCTGACAACGCGTTCCACCGCAGCGTCCAGCGCATCCGGCGCGGCCACCTCCGTCAGCAATCCGATCCGCTCGGCCCGCTCGGTGCCGAACAGTGCACCGGAGAGCATCGTCTCGCGTGATGCAGCCTCGCCGATGCGCGCCACCACGTAAGGCGAGATGTTGGCGGGCAGGAGGCCGAGCCGCACCTCAGTCAGGCCGAACGTTGCGCCTTCGGCGCCGATGGCGTAGTCGCACACCGATATCAGGCCTACGCCGCCGCCATAGGCCGCCCCGTTGATTCTTCCGATCAGCGGCTTGGGCAATGTGTCGAGCCGGCGCAAGAGCCGAGCGAGCGTAGCACTCTGTTCCACCCGTTCCGCGCGGCTCTTTTGCACGTTCGAGGCGAACCAGTTGAAGTCGCCCCCAGCGCAGAAGCTCTTGCCGGCGCCGGTCAGCACCACGAGGCGCACCGCCTTGTCCTCAGCAAGCGCCGCCGCCGTTGCGCCGAGTTCCGAGATCAGCGCCGCGTTGAGCGAGTTGTGCTTGTCGGGACGATTGAGGATGACGGTGGCGACGCCGCGTGAGTCCACGTCGACCTGCAACGTTTCATGGCGATCATAAACCATTGTCTGTCCTTACATTCTGAAAACGGGTGTATGACGCCCCGTATCCGGAACCGAGGTCACTATCGCCAGGCACAGGCCCAGGATGTCGCGGGTCTGGCCAGGCTCGATCAGGCCGTCGTCCCACAGCCTCGAGGTCGCGTAATAGGGGTCGGACTGTTTGGCATATTGCGTACGCACCTCGGCCTCGATCCGTGCCAGATCGGCCTGCATATTAGCAGGGTCTCCGCCCTTCCCGCGCCGCAGCTCCAACATGACATTCGAGGCAATGTCGGCCGACATGGTTGCCAACTCCGCTGTGGGCCAGGCGAAGAGAAAGCATGGCGCGAACCCTCGGCCGCACATGCCGTAGTTGCCGGCGCCGTAGGAGCCGCCCACAATTACCGACAGCCGGGGCACCTTAGCCACGGACATGGCGTAGACCAGCTTGGCGCTATTCTTGGCGATGCCGCCGCGCTCGGCCTCGGTGCCGACCATGAAGCCGGAAATGTTGTGCAGGAATAGAAGCGGAATGTCGCGCTGGTCGCACATCGACACGAACTGCGCACCTTTCAGCGAGCTGTCGGAGAGCAGCGCGCCGTTGTTGCCGAGGATTCCGACGCGATAGCCGTGGATGCGGGCGGTTCCGCAGACGAGCGTCTCGCCCCAGCTCGGCTTGAATTCGCGGAACTCGCCTGCGTCGATCATGCGCAGCAGAAGCTCTCGTACATCATAGGGCTGCTTGCGATCGGCGCTGATAATCCCTAACAGCTCTTCGGGATCGTGCAGGGGTGCGGCGGTGGGTATATCCGGCGCCATCGGCCGCGTGAGGCCCAGGCTGGCCACAATGTCGCGCATCAGCGCCAGCGCGTGATATTCGTCTTCAGCCAGATGGTCGCTGACCCCCGAGACGCGGGTATGCATCTCTGCGCCGCCCAGCGTTTCGCCGTCCACCTCTTCATTGATCGCCACCTTGACGATCGAGGGCCCCCCAAGATGGATGCGCGCATTGCCGCGCACCATGATGACCTCGTCCGAGAGCGCCGGAATGTAGGCGCCTCCCGCCGTGCAACCGCCGAACACCGCCGAAATCTGCGGCAGACCGGATGCCGACATGTTGGTCTGGCGGAAGAAAGAATTGCCGAAATGCCGGGCATCGGGGAAGACCCGGTCCTGCTCGGGCAAGTAGGCTCCGCCGCAATCAACGAGGTAAAGACAGGGCAGACGGTTTTCCGCCGCGATCTCCTGCGCACGAATATGCTTCTTAACGGTTTCGTGGTAAAATGAACCACCTTTGACCGTGGCATCGTTGGCGATAACCATACAGGGCAGTCCGTGCACGATGCCAACGCCCGTCACTATCCCGGCGCCGGGCACATCTCCGCCGTATTGTCCGTAGGCCGCCAGCGAAGAAAGCTCCATGAACGCGGCACCGGGATCCACCAGCAGGTCGATTCGTTCGCGGACCAGAAGCTTGCCGCGGCTGCGGTGGCGTTCGACCATGTCGGCGCGACCGCCTGCGGTCGCTACGGCGATCCGCCCACGCAGTGTCTCGACACGCGCTTTTTGTGCTACGTGATTGCACCTGAAGGTTTCCGAGCCGATCAATACGGCCGATGTGAGTTCAACCATGAATTAAGCTTCTCGCTGTTCGAGCATTCCATTGAGAAGGATGTCGGCATATGCCGCGGCCAGCGTCTCGACGCTGCCGCGTTCGGGGTCGAACCATTCCAAGGTTGCATTCAGCGCGCCAATAAGCATCAGACGCAGACGACGGATATCGACGTTGCGCCGCACGGCTCCGACCTTCTGAAGGCGGGTCAGCAAGGCGTCCCACTCGGCCTCGTAGGCCCGGCGCGTAGGCAGATTGGCATCGCGGACGGATTGCGGCACCTGCCCGAAAATCCGCACATTGGCCGATGAGTAGTCACTGACGTCCAACAACGCGCGCAGGTGCGCCCTTATCGCTGCCCGAAGAATGGCGGCAGCGGGGCCGTCGGGATGTGTTAAAACAGCTCGGCGCATCTTCTCGTGGACGGCTAAGATACCCGCATCCAGAATGGCCACGACGATCTCGTCCTTTGAGCCGAAATGATAATAGATGCTCCCTGCCTTGATCCCCGCCGCCTCGGCGATCTTCCTCAGCGATACCGGGCCATAGCCCTGTTCGCGGAAAAGCCGCGCCGCAACATTCAGTATGCCGTCGCGCCCGACTGGGTTGCGAGTGGTAGCGGCTAACACTTTTTTCGCGACCACGGAGGTATCCAGCAGAGGCTCGTTGCATAACTAACATTTGTTAGCTTGGTTCCGCCGAAATGTCAACTATGCTTCAGCGGGTTTCACGCTTTAGGGATCGACCGGTTGCCTACCGCCGGTACCCAGACCCTTAAGGGCTCGCGACCGCATGGGTCAGATGGTGAAGCCACCTCCGCAGATCACGTATTGGCCCGAGATGAAGTTCGATTCGGGCAGGCAGAAAAGATAGACGGCACCAGCCGCCTCTTCGGGCGTGCCGACGCGTCCCAGCGGGATCATCCGCTCCATCTGGCTCAGCAGGTCTGGGTTGACTCCGACTTTGATCTCTCTGTTCCCGACGGTGATCTTGTTTGCGCCGCCGGCGCTGCCCTCGGTCAGACGGGTGCGGATCGGTCCAAAAGCCACGGCGTTTACGTTCACTTTGTAGCGCCCCCATTCCTTCGCCATGGTCCGAGTCAGGCCCAGGATTCCGGCCTTGGCGGCAGAATAGTTGATCTGGCCGGCATTGCCTCCGGTGCCGGCAATCGAAGAGATGTTCACTACTTTTCGGAATACCTCCTTACCGGCAGCAGCCTCTTCCTTGGCCCTGGCTGCGATCACCGGCTGTGCAGCGCGCAGGATCTTGAATGGGGCGGTCAGGTGCACGTCAATGATCGCCTGCCACTGCTCGTCTGTCATCTTCTGGACCACACTGTCCCAAGTGTAGCCCGCGTTATTCACGATGATGTCGAGCCCACCGAAGCTGTCGACTCCGGTCTGCACGAAACGTTCAGCGAAGCCCGTCTCTGTCACGCTGCCCGCGCAAACAACCGCCCGGCCACCGCTGGCGCGGATTGCGTCAGCGGTTTCGCTGGCCGGGTCGACGTCAAGATCGTTCACCACGACCCGCGCGCCTTCCGACGCCAGCTTCAGCGCGATCTCGCGCCCGATGCCACGGCCCGAACCCGAAACCAGAGCCACGCGGCCTTCAAGTTTCCCCGCCATGTCGTCTCCTCCGTTCGCCCGCCTCAGGCTTTCTCGTAAAGGGTTACCACACAAGCACCACCCAGTCCCAGATTGTGTTGAAGCGCCAGACGTGCGCCCTCGACTTGGCGCGCCCCGCTCGTTCCACGCAACTGCTGCACGAGTTCCGCACACTGCGCCAGGCCTGTCGCACCCAGCGGATGGCCCTTTGAGAGAAGCCCGCCTGAGGGGTTGGTGACATACTTGCCGCCATAGGTGTTATCGCCATCCTCAACGAGCTTCGCCGCCTCGCCGCGATTGCAGAGCCCAAGCGCCTCATATGTAATGAGCTCGTTGTGGGCGAAACAATCGTGCAGCTCGATTACATCCAGATCGCCGGGGCCGAAGCCGGCTGCCTCGTAGACCTGTTCAGCGGCCCGCCGCGCCATAGACCAACCGACGACCTCCCGCATGTCATGGGCGCTGAAGGTTTCGGGGCCGTCGGTCGTCATTGCCTGTGCGGCGATTCGCACAGATCTGTCGAGGCCGTTCTTTTCCGCAAATTCCTTCGAGCAGATTATCGCGGCCGCCGCGCCGCAGGTGGGCGGGCAGGCCATCAGCTTCGTCATGACGCCCGGCCAGACCACTTGCGCCTGCAGTACCTCTTCGGGCGTCACCTCCTGACGAAACAGCGCAACCGGGTTCTTCGCCGCGTGACGGCTGGCCTTGGCACGGATCCTGGCAAAGGTCTCAAGTGTTGTCCCGAATTCATCCATATGTGCCTTGCCCGCACCCCCGAAATACCGCAGCGCGAGGGGTACCTCAGCATTTCCGACTAGCCTGTCGGTCTCCGCGTCGAACGACACGAAAGGGCTGACGCGGTCGGTGAACATCGCGCCGATCGCGCCGGGCTTCATCTGCTCGAAGCCCACAGCGAGAGCACAATCGACAGCGCCGCTTTCCACCGCTTGGCGCGCGAGGAATAGTGCAGTCGAGCCTGTCGAGCAGTTGTTATTGACGTTGACCACCGGGATGCCGGTCATCCCCACTTGGTATAGCGCGCGCTGGCCGCAGGTACTGTCGCCGTAGACATAACCTGCGTAGGCCTGCTGTACCTTGTTATAGTCGAGGCCCGCGTCTTCCAGCGCGATGCGCGTGGCTGTACCGGCCATCACGTCGTAGCTCTCAGACTTCCCGGGCTTCTGAAACGGCACCATTCCGACACCTACGACATAGGCGTTGTCTTTCATTTAACGTTCTCCCATAATTGATTGTCGGGCTGAGCAACAATTTCCAGCAACGGAAGCGAGAGACAGCTTCCTTCGGCGTTCCGGGGCCTTTGCGGTCGCACCGTTACATCCTGAAAACGCCGTAATGAGGATCGCCGATCGGGGCGTTGAGGGCCGCAGAGATCGATATCGCCAAAGCGTTTCGGGTATCGACTGGATCGAGAATGCCGTCATCCCATATCTCTGAGGTCGAGGTATAGGCCTCTACGTCGCGCTTGTAGCGCTCCAGCACCGGGTCTCGGATCGCGGCGATCTCCGCGTCGGTGAGTTCTTTGCCCTCTCGCTGCAACTGGCGAATCTTCACGTCAGCCATAGTATTGGCCGCCTGTTCGGCGCCCATGACGCCGATCTCCGCCTGCGGCCACATGAACAGCGTCCGCCCGTCCCAGGCCCGGCCGCACATGCCGTAATTGCCGGCCCCGTAAGAAGCGTTGGCGATCACCGTGAACTTGGGCACCGCCGAGCCGCCTTGCGCCATCAGCATTTTCGCTCCGTCCTTGGTGATCCCGCGTTCCTCGTATTGACGGCCGACCATGAAGCCGGTGATGTTCTGGAAGAAGACCAGCGGGGTACGGTTCTGATTACAAAGCTGGATGAAATGCGCTGCCTTGAGCGAACTATCGTTGAACAGCACCCCATTGTTGGCGAGAATCCCGACCTTGAAACCCCAAATGTGGGCGAAACCGCAGACCAGGCTAGTGCCGTAATCGGGCTGGTATTCGTGGAATCGGGATCCGTCCACAATGCGCGCGATCACCTCACGCATGTCAAACTGGGTTTTGCGGTCCTTCGGAATGATGCCATAAAGCTCTCGAGGGTCGTAGAAAGGCTCTTCGATCGGCGCAGTCGCGATCACCGCTTTTTGAGGCTGCTTCCACTGACTCACGACTTCGCGAGCGAGCGCGAAGGCATGTGTCTCGCTGGCAGCGCGGTAATCGCCGGTGCCCGACACACTGGTGTGCATGATCGCGCCGCCCAGTTCCTGGACGCCAACTTCCTCTCCGGTCGCCGCCTTCACGAGAGGCGGACCGCCGAGAAAGATCGCACCACTGCCTTCGATGATAATGTTGTAGTCGCTCAATGCCGGGACATAAGCACCGCCGGCCGTACAATGCCCGCCGACGATGGCCAGTTGAGGCACGTTCATTCGGCTGAGGATCGTCTGATTGCGGAATACCCGCCCGCCGAGATAGCGGTCGGGAAAGACGCCATGCTGGAGCGGCAGAAATCCGCCCGCGCTATCACAGATGTGCACGACCGGCAGGCGGTTCTCGATGGCGATATCCAGAAGCCGCACGATCTTCTTGACGGTCAGCGGATACCAGGCCCCACCCTTGACACTTGCGTCATTGGCGTGGATAGCGACCTCGCGCCCCTGCACAATTCCGATGCCCGTCACAACACCAGCACCTGGTACCGTGCGGTCATATGCCCGGCATGCGGCGAGAGTGGAAAACTCCAGAAATGGTGTCCCGGGGTCGAGCAGCAACTCGAGCCGCTCGCGTACGGATAGCTTGTTCTGCCGCGCCAGACGGTCGAGGTCGCGCCGCGGGCGTTCGTAGCGGGCAGCGTGCTGGTGCGCATGAAATTCTTTCAGGCGTCTGGTCATGGCGACGTAATTTTCCCTGTACTCGCCGGCCGTGACATCGATACGGCTCTGGATCTGGCGCATCTTATTCCTCCTCGGGCGCAAGGCGCGCCAGAACGTCCTTGAGGCCGAAGCCCTCGCCGGGAGCAAACGGAACTTCGGCTACCACGCCGTCGCGGGGCGCGCTTAGCGTGGTTTCGAGTTTCATGCTCTCGATCACGAGGATCGTCTGGCCCTTTCCGACCCGGTCGCCGGGTCCAGCCGCGACCGAGACAACGACCCCCGGCATCGGGGCCAGGATCTTGTCCTGACCGGTACCTGTGCCACCTTCAACCTGCTGGTCGGCCGGATCGGTGCGCCCTATCTCGTAGGCACGCCCATACAGGTGGATGAATGTCGCCGTCTTGCTCACCGTTAGACGCAGCGGGATGCTCCGCCCATCGAGTTCCAGCAAGAAAGCGCCCTTGCCATGCGAGCGGGTCAGGGAACAGTGCACGGCCCGACCCCGTGCGTGCACGACATATCCCTTGCCGGTATGGGCCAGCCAGATTGGAAATTCCTCGCCGCGAATCTCGAGTAACCGCCGCATCAGTTTCTCCACGCACCCATCAGCCGGTGCATCTCCGGTATCTCGTCGACTGCTCGGACAAGCCGGACGTCTGACAGAGCCGCCGCGGCCAGCAGTATATCAGTCACGTCGTCACCGGGGGCGGTCAGCACCGGCGCCTCCTCGGCGAGAAACCCCGTTGAGACGTCGCCTGCGAGGAAGCGCGGATGTGCCAAAATTGCATCGAGGTAGCCGGTGTTCGTGGTAACACCCAGGATGACGTAATCCTGTACCGCAGCCCGCGCACGCGCGATCGCAGCGGCGCGGTCAGGGCCATGAACAATGAGCTTGGCAAGCATCGGATCGAAATCGGTCGTCACCTTGCTGCCTTCCAGAATGCCGCTATCCACCCGAACGCCCGGGCCCTGCGGCTCTTCCATCAGAAGCACCTCGCCAATGGCCGGCCGGAAATCGGCGGACGCATCCTCCGCACAGATGCGCAACTCGATGGCGTGACCGGTCTGCCGAATTTCGGCTTGGGCGTGGCTAAGTCCTCCACCGGCAGCGATGCGTAGCTGTTCAGCCACCAGGTCTATGCCGGTCACCATTTCCGTCACCGGATGTTCGACCTGCAATCGTGTATTCATCTCAAGAAAATAGAATGCCCCGTCGGGCGCATAGATGAACTCCACCGTACCTGCGCCGCGATAGTTCACCGCGCGCGCGATACCGGCAGCGGTCTTGCAAATTTCCGCCCGCTGCTCAGGATTCAGTGCCGGCGAGGGTGTTTCCTCGATGATCTTCTGGAACCGGCGCTGTATCGAGCATTCGCGCTCCCAGCAGTGGACGACATTGCCGCGGCCGTCACCCACCACTTGCACTTCAATGTGCCGCGGACGCTCGATATAGCGCTCGGCGAACAGCCGTCCATCGCCGAAATACCGCTTTCCCTCGCGCCTTGCGGTCTCGATCTCCGCCTCCAGTGACGCGTCCTCGCGCACCACACGCATTCCTTTGCCGCCGCCGCCGGCGGAGGGCTTGATCAGGAGCGGGAAGCCGACAACACGGGCGCGCTCGACGAAATTTGTAGGATCGTCGTCCTCGATCGCTGCAGGCGCGACCGGAAAACCGCGTTCCGCGACGAAGGCGCGGGCGCGCACCTTGTCGCCCATCAGGTCGATGACGTCCTCGGTGGGCCCGACAAACATGATGCCGGCGGCGTCCAAGGCACGCACAAAGGCGGCGTTTTCGGCGAGAAAGCCATAGCCGGGATGCACGGCATCCGCACAGACCCGTCGGGCTGCCGCAACGATCTGATCGATATCGAGATAGGCTGCGACCGGGGTGGGCCCTTCGACCTCAACCACTTCGTCGGCGATCAAATGCGCGCTACCTGTCAGTTCGTTCCGGTGCCGCAACACCGCGACAGCCAAACCCCGCGCCCGGGCAGTGCGCACGATGCGTGCCGCGATTTCCCCCCGGTTTGCCACGAGAAGCTTATGGATCGGCATGGCTGGTTCGCACCTCATGCCGCGTACTGCGCCGACAAGCCGTCGCGCGCGGCAAGCTCGGCCGGAACGGACACTCCGATATCCAGCAGGATC
Source organism: Ferrovibrio sp. (assembly GCF_964218355.1). GTDB lineage: Bacteria > Pseudomonadota > Alphaproteobacteria > Ferrovibrionales > Ferrovibrionaceae > Ferrovibrio. Next base: position 126,190 of record NZ_CAXPMC010000021.1, read on the forward strand.
TGACCGTAACCCTTGCCTTGTGGATCGATGCGGACGGAGGCGATTCCACCGCCACCGAGGGAGTCGTGCAGCATGAAGTTCAATGCGTGGATTCCGGGCAGTTCGTATCCCTCAACGGGCCCCTCGCAGACATGCGCGAAATAGTTCCTCACCCGCTCTTCGGTGAGCGCAGTGCGGATATAGGGCAGATATTCGGGCTTCCGCGCGATCACCCCGATGTTGGCGATGTTGCCCTTGTCGCCCGAGCGCGCCCAGGCCAACGCAACCAGCGGTACCGTCACGGCGTCCGCGCCCGGATCGCCCGCTTCGCCGCGATACGGCTTGGGCACGGGAAGGGTCACCGCCTCCCCCGCTACCTGAACCGGCGCCGGCTTGCCGCCCACCTCCACCGTGACGGGTGTATCGGTCTTCGGGTGCAGGAACGAGAAAAGCCGCACGACCGGCTGCACCTTCGGCCGCCCTGCGAAGAAGCCGGTCAGCCCTTGCGCCGAGGAAACCGCCATCGGCGCGATCTCGCCGGCGAAGATATTCAGTGCGTCGCGATCGTCATGAACCGCGCCGATCTTCAGAACCACCTCACGGGTCCGGGCGCGGGCGTTCGCCCCATAGGCGGCCTCCGCGCCCAGCACTTCCACACTGACCTGCCGGAAGTCGCCGAGATTGCGCCCGCGAAAAATGCGGCGGCAGCGCGTGAGGATCGCCTCGGCCACGCGTTCCGCCTTGGCCGGCGCATCAATCGCGGCCAGCGTCAGCGTGGTGACCGCCCGCCAGCTATCAGCATAAGTGGCCGAAACCTTGTAGCTGTCGGTGCGCCCCAGTCCCCGCGCGCCCTTCACCAGCACCCGGTTGGACCCCACCTGCTCCAACCTCACCTGCGACCATTCGCAGATCACGTCGGGAAGTATATAGCGCTGTGGATCGCCAATCTCGTAGAGCATTTGCTCGCCGACCGAGGCCGGCGCCACCAGCCCTCCCGTACCGGCCGTCTTGGTCATGATGAAGCCGCCATCAGCGGAGACCTCGACGATCGGCATTCCCATATCGTCCCAGCCGGGCACCTCCCGCCAGTCGGTGAAGTTGCCGCCTGTGCCCTGCGGGCCACATTCAATCAGATGGCCCGCGAGCGAACCCTGGGAGAGCCGGTCCCAGTCCTCGTCGCCCCAGCCGAACTCATGCATCAGCGGCCCAAGCGCCACGGCGCTATCAGCGCAACGGCCAGTCACCACGATATCGGCACCCGCGTCGAGGGCGGCCGCAATCGGTCGTGCACCGAGATACGCGTTCATGCTCATCAGCTTGCCGGGAAAGGGCGCGCTCGAAAACATCTCGGTAACGCCACGATCGCGCAGTTCGTCCGACCTGTCCAGCAGGTCATCGCCCAGTACCGCCCCGATGCTGATGTTGACCCCGGCCGTCTCCGCCGCCTTGGCCAGGGCATCACGGCAGCCGCGCGGATTGACCCCACCGGCGTTGGCGACAACCTTGATCCCCCTGCGCTTGAGCTCAGGCAAGAAGGGCGCAACTGCCTGGACAAAGTCTGGGGCATAGCCCGCTTCCGGCGACTTCGTCCGCGCCCGAGCAAGCAGCGACATCGTGATCTCGGCAAGATAGTCGAAAACAAGATAATTGATGCGGCCCCTCGTCACCAATTGGCCGATCGCCTCGGGCGTGTCGCCCCAGAATCCCGAGGCGCAGCCGATGCGCACAGTTCGACCAGTCATCGCAACCTCCCCTGTCGACCGTTGGATCGGGCCGACGCCGATGGAAAGCTTCTGCCTTTCCTCCAAGCCTGTGCCTAAAACCAAGCATGCAGCTCGACACTACTTGAAACGTTTTCTAACATATGTTTGATTCCAATCAATAGGCAAGTCGCCCAGTCATTGGGAGGATCAAAGATGAATGTCCAGGCCGGGCCAGACATAGCCGCGCTCGAGGCCATAAAGGCCAACTATTCGCTTACGCCCGAACAACGGCAGATCGTTGACCACGTGGATCGGGTTGCGCGCGAGATTCTTCATCCTTTGCAAGGTAAAATGGATGCGGAAGAATGGTGGCCCGACGATTTGTTTCGGCAGATGGGCGAGATCGGACTGCTCGGCATTACTGCGCCCGAGGAGCTGGGCGGCAGCGGCCAGAATGAATTTACCCAGGCCCTAGTGTCAGAGACCATCTCGAAATGGAACCCGGCCGTCGGACTTTCGCACGGCGCGCACGACAACTTGTGCCTTAACAATATCCTCAGGAACGGCTCGGAAGAGCAGGTGCAGAAATACGTTCCCGGCCTGTGCTCGGGGAAGCTGGTCGGCGCACTCGGGCTCACCGAACCCGGCGCGGGCTCGGATGCGCTGGGCTCGATGGCCACGAGGGCCGTACGCGACGGCAACGACTATGTGATTAACGGCTCCAAAATCTACATTACCAATGGTCCGATTGCGGATGTCATCCTGGTTTATGCAAAGACTGATAAATCAAAGGGCGCCAAGGGAATATCCGCCTTTATCGTCGAGACCGACAATCCTGGCTTCAAGGTGGCGCAGAAACTCGACAAGATGGGATTCCGCGGCTCACCCACAGGCGAGCTGGTCTTCGAGGATTGCCGCGTGCCCGCGTCGGCCATGATCGGGGTCGAGAACAGCGGCGTATCGGTAGTGATGAGCGGGCTCGACTTGGAGCGCGCGATGGTCGCTTCGATTTGCGTAGGGATGGCCGAAAGGGCCCTGGAGCTTGCGCTCGATTACGCCAAGATCCGCGAACAGTTCGGCAGACCGATCTCCAGCTTCCAGATGGTTCAGTCAAAGCTCGCGGAAATCTATATTGAAGTCGAAACGGCACGCGCCTTCGGCTATCGGGCGCTCGCGGCCTGCGTCGGCCTGCCTAAAGGCGCCGGCGGACGCGGCGAGATCCATAAGCTTACCGCCGCCGCCTGCCTATACGCGGGTGAAGCTTTCAACAAGGCTGTCACCGAAGCGTGCCATATCCATGGCGGTTCGGGCTACATGCAGGATACCGAGATCAACCGGCTGTTCCGTGCCAACAAGCTGCTGGAAATCGGTGCGGGCACCAGCGAGGTGCGAAAGATCATCATTGCCGAAGAACTTCTGCGCGTCTGAAAAACGGGATAAACATGAGCCAGCAATTGCGCAATGCCCCCGGCCTTCCCACCTACTTCCTGAGCGACGAGCAGCAGGCGCTGGCCGATCAGGCATCTCGCTTTTTCTTTTCCGAGTTTCACCACCTGAACGCCGAGATGGACGACACCGACGACCTGTCGCCCTCCGTCTTTCCCAAGCTGGGGGAGATGGGCTATTTGGGACTGAACGTCTCGCCGGAATATGGCGGCGCAGGGCTCGACTTCACGTCGGCCTGCGTCATCACCGAAGAGCTGTCGCGCGCCTCGGCGGCGATCGGTCTGAGCCATGTTGCCCACGACAATCTTTGCGTCAACAACATCTACCGCAACGCCAATGAGGATCTGCGGCGAAAGTATCTGCCGGGCCTCTGCGATGGCTCGCTGATTGGCGCCCTGGGCCTGACCGAACCCGGCGCAGGATCGGACGCGCTCGGTTCGATGCGGACGACCGCCCGAAAGGACGGCGACCAGTACGTGCTCAACGGATCAAAGATCTACATCACCAATGGCCCAATCGCCGATATCGTGCTGGTCTACGCCAAGACCTCGCCCGAGAAGGGCGCCAAGGGAATTTCTGCCTTCATCGTGGAAACCGACACTCCAGGCTTCAAAGTGGCGCAAAAGCTAAACAAGATGGGGTTCCGGGGCTCGCCGACAGGCGAGTTGGTGTTTGAGGATTGCCGGGTGCCGGCTGCAAACATGGTGGGCAGACTGGATGGTGGTGTGGCGGTGACAATGTCGGGACTCGATCTTGAACGCGCCATCGTCTGCTTCAACGCGGTGGGCATCGCGCGGCGGGCATTGGAGATATCCATCGACTATGCCAAAACGCGCCAGCAGTTCGGAAAGCCGATCGCCAATTTCCAGATGGTGCAGTCCATGCTGGCCGAGATGTATACCGAGATCGAGGCGGCGCGCAGCCTGTCGCTGCGCACCGCCGCCATGTGCGAGGGTCTGGAGGAAGGGCAAGGCGGGCGTGGCGAGATCCACAAGCTGACGGCTGCTGCGATCTTCAAGGCTGCGGCAGCGACCTCCTTCGTGCTGGATCGCGCCGTGCAGATACACGGCGGATCAGGCTACATGCGCGACACCGAGGTGAACCGCCTCTATCGGACTGGGCGGGTGCTCGAGGTAGGAGCCGGCACGCAGGAGGTCCGCAAGCTCATTATCTCCGGCGAACTGCTGAAGAACTGAGGCCCGGCACATGCGAGAAAAGCAGGTTCAGCGCCGCTTCGCCGCCAACCTCATGTTAGGGCAGGTTGCGCTCGTGACCGGCTCGGGCTCCGGCATGGGTCGCGCCACAGCGCTTGAAATGGCCTCCTGCGGAGCCAGCCTGGCGCTTCTCGCCCGTCGTGAGGAGCCGCTTGAGGAAACCGCCGAGATGATCCGCGCTATGGGCGGCGAAGCCTTCGTTGTGCCGGGCGACACCCGCGACGAGAAGAGCGTCGAGGCGGCGATGCTGAAGATCAAGCACCACTACGGTCGGCTCGATGTGCTTGTGAACAATGCCGGCGGTCAGTATATCGCCGCCGCCCGCGATATCACCAATAAAGGGTTCGAGGCGGTTATCCGCAATAATCTGATCGGCTCATGGCAGATGACGCGAGCCGCCGCCGACCACTTCATGTTTGAAAATGGTGGCTCGATCATATTCGTAACCGCAATCTCGGCCCGCACCGCACTAACGGGCTTCGCTCATACCGTTGCCGCGCGAGCGGGCGTCACAGGCTTGATGAAGACGCTCGCCGCCGAATGGGGTGAATACGGCATCCGCCTGAACTGCGTCGCTCCCGGTACGATCAAGACGGAGGCGCTCGGTCGCTACCCGATCCCGCCGGAAAAATGGCAGGAACTAAACCGATCTGTCCTGAACCGCATGGGCGCGGCGGAAGACGTCGCCGGGACCATAATATTTCTTGCCTCCAAGCTCGGTTCCTTCATCACCGGCGAAGATGTCTATGTTGACGGGGGAGAAACCCTGCATTTGGGCCACGACGCCCGTGACATGATCCATCCGGGCATGTTTCAGGAGCGTCAGCGGGGGGACGGGAAACATGAGTGAACCCGTCGTCCTGATCGAGGTTGCGAATCGCATCGCGACAGTGACGCTCAACGAGCCAGGGAGACGCAATCCCGTCACCGGCAATGGGATGATCTCGGGGCTGCTCGACGCTTTTGACCAGGCGCAGCGCAATGCTGAAGTGAGCGTTATGATCCTGACCGGCGCAGACCCGGCCTTCTGTGCGGGCGGCGACATCAAGGAAATGGCCGACCGTGAGAGCGTGTTCCGTAAAGATCCGCTGGCCGTGGCGGACAGCTACACCAACGGCATTCAGCGGGTGCCGCTCGCGCTCTACAATCTCGACATACCGACGATCGCGGCTGTCAATGGCCCCGCCGTGGGCGCGGGCTGCGACTTGGCGATGATGTGCGACATGCGTGTCGCGTCGGAGAGAGCGAAGTTCGGCGAGGTGTTTTTGAACCTCGGAATCATTCCTGGCGACGCTGGCAGCTGGTTCCTTCTGCGGCGCCTCGGTTACCAGAAAGCAGCCGAGTTGACATTCACGGGGCGGATGGTCGGGTCCGAGGAGGCATTGGAGCTTGGAATGGTACTTGAGGTCGTGCCGCACGGCGATCTCATGGCGCGGGCGCGGGAGCGTGCGGCCGTGATTGCGGCCAAGCCGCCCCGCGCGGTGCGCGTCGCCAAGAGGCTGATGCGAAATGCCGAACGGATGGATCTGCCGGATTTCCTGAACACCGCGGCTGCCTATCAGGCGCTGATGCACCATACCAAGGACCATCACGAAGCTCTTGCCGCATTCCTCGAGAAACGAAATCCCATGTTCCTTGGCAACTGACAGACCGAGTTTGCTGATGACCCAACCAGACCAGAAGAAACTTGATCAGATCGCCAGGATGTGGAGCCATCGTGGACGTGGTTTGATTACGGAAATGGACCTGAAGATCGAAAAGGTCGCGATCGACGGCGTTCTGGTCAGGATGCCGTTCAACCCGTCGTTCTGCGCCGACGAGGAGAAAACCCTGCTGCATGGCGGGGTGCTGACGGCTCTTCTCGACAGTGTGTTCGGGCTTGCGAATTTCGTCGCGATCGACGGGATCAGCAGCATGGCCACAATCGATCTTCGCGTCGATTACCTGCGTCCGGCCAGATCGCAGGCCGATATCATGGTGCGCGCTGAATGCTTCCGTCAGACCCGGCATATCGCCTTCGATTCGGGCAGTGTCTGGTTCGATGAGTCGGATCAGGCCGAAGTGGCCCGTGGCACTGCGACTTTCGCGCTCACGCGGGGCGAGGTCAGCATTTTCGACGCGATGACGCAAAGTAGGGTCTCCAAATGACGCCGGATCGTGCAACTCAGCAGCTCAGGAAAGTACCGTTCTTCCAGTTTCTCGATTTCGCGATCACCGGGCTTGATGAAACGCATGCGGTCGCGACGATGCCGTTCGCCGAGCGACTAGTCGGAAATCCCATCATGGAATATTACCATGGCGGGATAATCGCTAGCTTCATGGAGGCGGTCGCCGCGATCTGTGTTAGCCATGGCCCCGATCTGCAGCCGCCGAAACCGATCAATCTGACGGTTGACTACCTGCGCCCAGCTGTCAAAGGGCCACTGATGACGGAAGCCACCGTGAGTCGGAAAGGCAAACGCATGGCAAGCGTGCGGACAACCTGCTGGCAGGATGACACCTCCCGGCCGGTAGCCGAAGGAGTGTATCACTTCCTGATGGTTTGAAGCCTGCTTCTCCGGGCGCTCGCCTATGTGATCTCCGGGGCTGAGTCGTTGGCCGAAATGCCGTCAAGAAGCAATTTGATAATCAGATCCGTGAAAGCTGGAAGCGTGTAATATCCGCGTCGGTTACACTTTCCAGGATCGAACCATTCGACCGTCCAATTCAGCGCGCCCAGCATTGCCTGGCGTAGCGGAACCACCTTGATGTCGGAGCGCAAGGCTCCGCCCGCCTGCGCCTCGCGCAACAGCTGATCCCAGACCTTTGCGTATTCGTGTCGAATAGCCCGGTGGCGCGAGCGAATCTCTTCCGGCAACATTCCATAGATGCGGATGTTGGCGGAGGTAAATTCGCTTGCACGGAACAAATAGACCATGTGGGTGGCGATCGCTGTCGCGATGCGGTTTACATGATCCTCCTTGTCCGGCCATGCGGTGATCGCATGGTTGACGCCTTTTAGGAGATCACGCAGGCCCAGGTCGAGCACCTCGTCGAGAACTTCCTCTTTTGAGCCGAAATGGTAATACACGCTACCTGCCTCGAGGCCCGCTTCCGATGCGACCCGGCGCATAGTTGCGGCCTTGTACCCGCTCTCTCGCAAGATTCGCGCGGCCGCGCGAAGAATTTGATCGCGGGTTCGTTCGGCCTTCCCTTTCGGCTCGAGTCCATCCGCTGGGCCAATGGATTCGACCGACACACTGGCCGCTCCGACACGGTTTGTGCACATGCCGTCGAGCAGCAGTTTCGATAAGCGTTCCGACAGCACACTTACCGGATATCGTTTGCTGTCATACCATTCCGCTGTCCAGTTCATAGCTCCGAGGACGAACTGGCTGACCAGGACGGCCGGGATATCACTGCGCAGATCGCCAGCGTCCTGATGCCGCTGCAAAAACGATCGCCAGAGTTGCGCATAGGCCTGGCGCAACGGCCGATGCGCTCTGCGGCGCTTGTCAGAAAGCATAGGGAAGTTCCTGATATTTGCCGAAGTGAAATCGCTTTCTTTCAGAAGGAAACGAAGATGGGCATCGACAAGTTGCGCGAATGTCGTCCGGAGCGGGTCACCTTCCGCCCGCGCCCGTTCGACGATCTCCCGAATTTGCTCGTAGAGCTGCCTGACCCCCATATCGAGGACATCATCCAGGATCTGGTCCTTTGACTTGAAGTGATAATAGATACTGCCAGCTTCCAGCTTCGCAGCCTCTGCGATCCGCCGCATGGTTGTTGCGTTGTATCCCTCATTGCTGAAGAGCTTCGCCGCCGCCAGGAGGATGGCCTGACGCGTCTGCACCGATCTGCTGTACGGCTCGTCATCGGGGCTATGGACAAGGACTTTTTCCATGAAACTCTCTTTAAACACTGGACATCAGTTTATCGGTTGCGGTATTTCGAACAAGTGTTAGAATACGGCCGGTCGGATGTGGCGACGACTCTGGCATAGGGAGAAAGCGGGAATGCGCGGACTGAAGGGCAAGAGGGTAATCGTCACGGGTGGCGGAAGCGGAATCGGGCGAGCAGTTTGCTCAAGGTTTGCAGAGGAAGGAGCCGAAGTTGCAGTCTTCGACCTCAATGAAGAAGGAGGCCGGAAAACCGTCAGCTCGATCAAGGATGCAGGCGGCAAGGCGTACGCATACACTGTCGATATTACCGACCGCAAGGCCGTGGATGCCGCAGTCGCTGATTTCGAAGCGAGCCGTCCGATCGACGTTCTGGTCAACAATGCCGGCTGGGACGCGATCAAACCGTTCCTCGATACCGACCGGGCGCTTTGGGACAAGGTCATCGACATCAATCTGTATGGGCCGCTCAACATGCATCATGCCGTGTTGCCCGGCATGGTCAAGAACCGCTCTGGCCGCGTGGTCAACATCGCTTCCGATGCTGGCCGCGTCGGTTCGTCGGGCGAGGCCGTCTATTCGGCCTGCAAGGGCGGCATAATATCTTTCACCAAGACGCTCGCGCGTGAACTGGCGCGGCATGGCATCCAGCTCAATGCCGTCGCGCCGGGGCCGACTGATACGCCGCTATTCGCGCAGGTAGCCCAGGGCGAGACCGGCGCAAAAATAGCTGAAGGCCTGAAGCGGGCCATCCCGATGAAGCGGCTGGCTCAGCCAAGCGACTTCCCGGGCATCATCTGTTTCCTTGCATCGGAGGACGCCGGCTTCATCACCGGCCAAGTGATCTCGGTCTCCGGTGGGTTGTCGATGCACGGTTGATCGTCCGTGACAGCACCGCGGAGTTAGTAGCGTCGAGATCTGTTTTGAGTTCCCTCCCCAACTGGCCGTGCTACTGGCGCGGCCTTTTTTTCTTCGAGAGAAGTGGAAAAGTTCCAGATAGAATGCGACAGCCGCAGTGTAAGGACGCTGAAGGCGTTCCTCCGGAACTGCGACGGGAGCAGCTATGGAGGAAATCGCCGACCGCGCCGGCGCCTGTGCTGAGCGGTTCTGGCGAAGACCTCAGTCGCGCAGCTGTCCGTTTCAGCAGGCTCTCATCTGAATCGGGCGTGGCTCCAATTCAATCCAACTACCCGCCTGATTCCAAGAATTTTCCGGATTATTCGGGCGTGGGCCTCGCTGGAAACTGCGGGCCAGCTGCAGCCGCCCTGTTTCAGGCGGTCAGAGTGCACCGAGACCGGTGAGGTTACGTCCGATCACCAACGTCTGTATCTCGGTGGTGCCATCGGGATTGGCATGACTTTGGCGTTGCGGAAGTGCAGTTCCACCGGGAATCCCTTGGTGATCGCGTTACCGCCGTGGATCTGCGCCGCATTACTGGATCTCGACAGCCATCCCGGTGGCGTACCACTTTGCCATCGAGGTCTGAGTGTCGCAGCGAACGCCAAGCCCAAGAAGCTGCGACCCGCGCTGGCAGAGAAGCCGGGCCGTATCGAGTTGGGTAGCCATGTCAGCCAGGTTCGCACGTCAGTCAGCGTCAGGAGTAAGCATCAGTTCGGCTCGGCCTCAATCCAGGTTTCCAGGACGTGTCGCTGAATTTTGCCGCTGGTCGAGCGCGGGAAATCCCCAGAAGCGATGAAGCGGATCTCACGCGGTCGCTTATAGCCGGCCAGCTGCTCGCGGCAAAGCCGCATCAGTTCGTCGGCATCGGGGCCGTCGGCGTGCCGTGCGACGAAGGCCACCGGGCGTTCGCCCCAGCGCTGGTCCTTGACCTTCACCACGGCGGCGTCGATTACCTGCGGATGAGTCAGCAGTACCCGCTCGATCTCGGCCGGATAGACGTTCTCCCCACCCGACTTGATGAGGTATTTGGCGCGGTCCACGAAGTCGATGGTGCCGTCCGCATTGCGGCGGAAAACGTCGCCCATGTGGAAAAAGCCGCCGCGGAAGTCGTGGGCGTTGGCCTCATCGGCATTCCAGTACCCGGAAAACAGAGTGGGTCCGCGCACGGCCATTTCTCCGGGCGTTCCCTCCGCCACCTCACGCCCCTCCGGATCGACGAGCCGCACCTCGCAGAAGGCGCTGGCGCGCTTGGAGAGACGTTTCGGTGCGGCGCCCACCGGAATCAGCTCGGCGGTGGCCGGCGGCAGCCCCGTTTCGGTCGCGCCGAAGGAGTTGAGATAGGGCGCGCCGATCAGCGACGTGAGTTCTGCAATCTGATGCGGTGGCACCAGATCGGCCATGGCGCCGCAGACCCTGACGCCTCTGATCGGCAGGGGATTGGCGTGACGTTCTGCGATGAAGGTCTCGATCGCACCGGGCATCATAACGAACCAGCCGACCTTATGGCGGCTCAGCCCCTCATTGATAACGGCCAGTTGCAGGCCGTCTACGATCACCACGGGGCCACCCCGCAAGACCGTGGCGAGCGCATGGTCGGTCGAAGCCATATGGAACATCGGCGCCCAGGCGATGAAGGCGTCATCAGGTTCGAGCCCGAGTTGCGCCGCAAAGACCAGGGAACGCGCGATATGGGCGCGATGACTGATGAGCGCGCCCTTGGGCAACCCCGTGGTGCCGGAGGTGTAGAGAATGGTCAGGCCCGACTCAACGTCATTGACCAGCGCGCCAATGCGCGGGTCGGACACTGCTCCCGCCAGTGCAGTCTCCCAGTCCGGACCGATTTCCAGAACCGGCAGGTTCGAGACAGCGTCTAAGGCCGCGCGCAATTCAGGCTCTACTACGGCCAGAACCGGTTCGACCAGGTCGATGCAGTGCTTCAGCTCAGGTGCGGCCAGTCTCCAGTTCAGGCAGGCGACAATGGCACCGATTCCCGCAGCGGCCAGTTGCAGCTCCAGATACTCGCTGCGGTTATGCGATAGGATCGCCACCCGGTCCCCCGGCCTCACACCCCGCGCCAGAAGCACCGCCGCGAGACGGTCCACACGGTCCAGAAGGGTGCCGTAGCTGAGCCTTTTTTCTCCGTCCTCGAGTGCAAGCGCCCCTTCTTGCACGCGCGCTCTCGTGCGAAACATTGAATAGACATCGGCCTGCCCCGCTCGGTCCACCTCCGGCACCATGATGCTTCTCCCAGGTGTTCGATCCCGATTCTCACAAAGACTGGGCCAGCCGCACCCCTTCATCAATGGCACGCAGCGCATCGAGTTCAGCCGCCTCAGCCGCACCGCCGACCATCGAGGCGGAAATTCCCCGTGCCGTCAGCATATCGTACAGCGTCCGATCCGGTTCCTGTCCAGTACAGAGGACAATCGTGTCCGCGGCGACAACCCTTACCTCGCCGTTCAACACAATATGGAGCCCTTTGTCGTCGATCCGCTCATAGACCACACCTGCCAAGGTCTCGACTCCATGTTTGCGCAACGCGTTCCGAAGGATCCAGCCGGTCGAAACTCCAAGTCCCTGCCCCTGCTTGCTCGTCTTGCGTTGAAGCATCACTACTTTGCGCTTCGCAGGCAACTCAGCCAGCGGATCGCCCGCCAGCGCGCCGTCTTTCCTGAACTGTCCGTCCACACCCCATCTTTCGAAAAAGGCTGCGTTCTCGTTGGCCTCAGCCGATTGGGTAACAAGGAACTCGGCTACGTCATGGCCGATCCCGCCCGCGCCCATGATGGCCACGGTCTGTCCTGCCTCCCGTGCGCCGGAGAGGATCTCGGCATATGTCGCGACCTTGACATGATCGACGCCCGGAACGCCCGGGATGCGAGGGGTCACGCCGGTGGCGATCACCACATGATCAAACCCGGCAAGATCGTCCGCAGTTGCGCGACAGCCCAGCCGGAGGGTGACACCGTGCTTGCACATCTGAGCAGTGTAATAACGTAACGTTTCGTCGAACTCGCGCTTGCCCGGGACCGCACGCGCCAGTTGGAGCTGTCCGCCTAGCCGGTCCTCGGCCTCGAAAAGCGTGACCGCGTGGCCAAGCCGCGCAGCCTCGGCCGCGGTGGCCATACCCGCCGCCCCGCCGCCGACGATCGCCAATTTCTTTGGGGTCTCGCTCGGCGTGTCACGGAATTCCGCCTCGCGGCCGGCGCGCGGATTGACCAGGCAGCTTACCGGACGATCCGAGAAGATGAAATCTAGGCATGCCTGATTGCAGGCGATGCAGGTGTTGATCTCATGGGCTCGACCTTCGCGCACCTTCCTCACGAAATGAGGATCGGCGAGGAAGGGCCGCGCCATCGAGACCATGTCGGCATCTCCAGAGGCCAGGATGTCCTCGGCGACCTCAGGGGTGTTGATCCGGTTCGAGGCTATTACCGGGATTGAGACCGCCGCCTTCACGTTCGCCGCCGCCTGCCGCCAGGCGCCACGCGGCACCGGATAAGCGATCGTCGGCACGCGCGCCTCATGCCAGCCAATTCCGGTGTTCAGGATATCTGCGCCGGCGATCTCGATCTTGCGTGCGAGCATGGCAATCTCTTCTGCGGGCGCGCCGCTATCGACAAGATCGGCTGCCGAGATTCGGTATATTACCAGAAACTCCGGTCCGCAGCGGTCGCGCACCGCGCGCACGATTTCCACAGGAAATCGGTGCCGGTTATCGGCGCTGCCGCCCCAGCCGTCTTGACGTTTGTTGGTGTGGGTCACGGTGAATTCATTGATGAGATAACCTTCCGAACCCATGATCTCGACCCCGTCGAAACCTGCAGCCTGCGCGTTTGCCGCGGCAGTTGCGAAATCGTCTATGGTCCGTCGGATATCCGCAGCGGTCATCTCGCGCGGGGAATAGCGGTTGATCGGCGCCCGGATCGGCGAGGGTGCCACGCAACCTTCGAACTTAGCATAACGCCCCGCGTGGCAGATCTGCGCGCAAATCAAGCTCCCTTCTTGATGGACTGCATCGCAAATCGGCTTGAGGCTCAGCGCCTGCCGCGGATCGTCGAGCCGCGGACCTTCCGGATCGAACATGCCTTCGGCGTTGGGCGCAAAGCCGCCAGTTACGATGACCGCCGCTTCGCCCCGAGCGCGTTCACGATAGAACGCGAGCTGTCTTTCGATACCGTCGGGTTCGCCTTCAAGCCGCGTGTGCATCGAGCCCATAAGGACCCGGTTTCGCAGGTTGTGGGCACCTGCCCGGATCGGAGACAGCAATTTCTCGAACGTCCTGTCGTTCCTGCTGGACATATTCACATTCCTCACCTTTAACATCTTGCCAGATATTCTAACGTCTGTTAGGTTTTAAGAAAAGCGAGATTTACAGGCTCGGGAGGCCGCACGTGCAGTTTCAACCGACAGATGACCAACAGGCGTTTCGACGGACAGCACAGCGTTTCGCGCGTGAGAAACTCGCCCAGAGTTATCAGAAGCGAGCCACCGAGCACGTGATGGATCGCGCACTGGTCACGGAGATGGGGGCGCTTGGTCTGATCGGTGCCGATCTGCCCCAGGAGTTCGGCGGGTTGGGCGAAAGCTCGGTTACCGCGGGGTTGATCGTCGAGGAAATCGCGCGGGCCGATTTCAATGTCAGCTACATTCAACTTCTGGGATCGCTAATGGGCGGCATGGTCGCGCAACACGCCTCCACGGAAATCGCCAAGTATTGGGTGTCCCGTGTCACGGCGGGTACGGCGGTGATCGGGCTGGGATTGACCGAGCCGCGCGGCGGGTCCGATGCGGCGAACCTGCAACTTAGGGCTACCAAGTCCGGTAACGGCTGGCGACTGAATGGCGAGAAGACCTCGATGAGCTTTGCTGCGCAGGCTGATGCGGCGGTGGTCTTTGCCCGTACGGGTGATCCCGAGAGCGGTTCGCGGGGGGTCAGTGCGTTTTTTGTGGACCTGAACGAAAAGGGCGTCAAAAGAACCCATTTCGACGATATCGGCACCAAGCCCGTTGGGCGCGGGTCGGTCTTCTTTGACGATGTCTTCGTCCCTTCGCAGTGCCTCATGGCCGAGCAAGATCGTGCCTTCGGCACGATCATGGCAGGCTTCGACTATTCCAGAGCGCTGATTGGGCTGCAATGTCTGGGCGCGGCGCAGGCCTCCGTGGACGAAACTTGGGCATATGTGCAGGAACGCGAAGCTTTCGGCGCGCCGCTGGCGCAATATCAGGGTGTCAGCTTTCCGCTGGCCGAAGCCGAAACCCAACTCACCATGATGCGCCAGCTTTGCTACTACACGCTCGATTTGCGCGACCGTGGCCTCCCGCACACCAAAGAAGCGGCCATGTGCAAATGGTACGTGCCGAAGGCCGCTTGTGAAATCATCCATCAGTGCCTCATCCTGCACGGTCACTACGGATATACTGCCGACCTGCCCTACCATCAGCGCTACAACGACGTGCTGGGTCTGCAGATCGGCGATGGAACGGCACAAATCCAGAAGCTCGTTATTGCGCGGGAAAAAGTCGGCCGCATGGCGTTGCAATACGACAAGAAGGGGGGCGCGAAATGAGCGATCCCGTACATGTCAGCGTCGAAGGCAGCGTCGGCATAATCGAGCTCGCCCGCCCCGACAAGTTCAACTGCCTGTCGCAGGACGTGCATGAATGCATTTCCAGGGCACGCGAGACGTTTGAAGCCGACCGCAATATTCGCTCGATTCTGATCTGCGCGCAGGGAAAGCACTTCTGCACCGGCGCTGATCTGACTGAAGTGAAAAGGAAGTTATACGACGCGCAGATGCTGGACCATTTCCTCGCCCTTGGCATGGATGCATTCCGCAAACTGGAACAGAGCCGGCTGCCCGTGATCGTCGCAGTCCAGGGCCTTTGCCTGGCCGGCGGGCTCGAGCTGATGCTGTCCTGCGATGTCTGTTTCGCTGCGGAAAGCGCTCAGTTCGGGGACCAGCACGCGCAGTTCGGGCTGATCCCCGGCTGGGGCGGCAGCCAGCGGTTGACCCGACTTATTGGCCTGCGCCGGGCGCTCGATCTGATGTTCTCGGCGCGCTGGCTGAAGGCGGATGAGGCGAGGGAGGCGGGACTGGTGAACTACATTGTGCCGGAGGAAAAGCTGCGCCAGGCAGCGTTGGACTATTGTCTGAAAATCGCCAGCCGCTCACGCCCGGGCATTGCAGAGATGAAGCGCCTGGCACGCGAGGGGACCGACATGGGCATCGACCAGCAGATGCGGCTGGAGCGTGACGCTGCCTTGCGTGCGCTGCCGAACGAGGACGTGGCCGAAGGGCTGAATGCCTTTGAAGGTCGGCGCGCGCCGGCCTTCAAAGCATGACAAGAGGTGCGGGAATGGACTTCACGCTTAACGATGAGCAGCGCCAGATTTACGAATACGGGGCGCAGCTCGCGCAGAAATTCGACAATGCCTATTGGCTGGATCACGCCCGACGCCATGCCTTTCCCCGCGAGATGTTTCAGCAGATCGCCGATGACGGCTTCCTCGGCATCATGGTGCCCGTGGAATATGGCGGTGCCGGTCTCGGCATGACCGAGATGGCGCTCTTCATGGAGGGCACGGCTAACTACGGCATCCCGCTCCTGATGATGGTGGTCGGCCCCACCATGTCGCTCGCCCATATCGCCAGCCACGGGACCGAGTTCCACCGCAAGGAGCTCTTACCGGCCGCCTGCCGGGGCGAAATCCAGTTCTGTTTCGCGATCACCGAACCAGGTGCAGGCTCGAACACGATAAAGGCCACGACGCTCGCCAGGCGCAATGGCAACCGCTTCCGCCTTTCAGGGGAAAAGACCTTTATCACCGGCGCCGACGTCTCCGACTACTGCCTGGTTGTGGCGCGCACCAAGCCGCACACCGAGGTCACGCGCAAGACCGACGGCTTCACGCTTTTCGCGGTGAACCTGAAGGCGAAGGGCGTAGAGATGCAGCGGGTGAAGGTCTCGATCCCACTCCCGGAAGAACAGTGGACCCTGTTCTTCGACGAGGTGGACCTCGGTCCCGAGGACGTCGTGGGCGATGTGGACGACGGCTTCTCGATCCTGTTCGATTCACTCAATCCCGAGCGGATCATTCTGGCGGCTCTTTGCTGCGGCATCGGCCGGTTCGCCTTACGGAAGGCAGTGGCCTATGCTTGCGAGCGCAACGTATTCGGCCAGCCGATCGGCGCGCATCAGGGCGTGCAGCACCCGATGGCCAAGGCCCATACGGCCGTGGAGATGGCGAGCCTGATGGCCCGCCGCGCGGCCTGGGAATTCGACAACAAACTTCCGGCCGGCGCATCGTCGAACATGGCGAAATACGCCGCCGCCGAGGCCGGAATCGAGGCCGTGGACGCCGCCCTTCAGGCGCATGGCGGGTCGGGTTTCACGGAAGACACCGGGCTCTACGAGCTTTATCCGCTGGTCCGTCTGCTGCGCACCGCGCCGGTGAATCGTGAACTGTGCCTCAGCTTCATCGGCGAGAAGGTGATGGGCCTGCCCCGGTCTTACTGACCGAAAGTGCCCTGGGAGGAGAGTATGCAATACGGAATGCGCTTTCGGCGGGCCTGTGCCAGCGCAAAGGCGAACGACCGGTTCTGGCACGAGGTAGAGGGCATGCCGCTCGACGGGGTGCGCCGAATCCAGGAGGAGCGGCTGGTCGAGCAAATGGCCTATCTCAGGGCCAACTCGCCATTTTATCGGGACAAATTCGCGGCGGCCGGCATCGGTTTCGATGATATTCGCACCATCGAGGATCTGCAAAGGCTCCCCTTCACCTATAAGACCGAAATCCGCGAAAGCCTGTCGGCCGAGCCGCCTTTCGGCCGCCACCGCGCCGCCCCGATGGAAGACATCATCCAGATGCAGGCTTCATCGGGCACAACCGGCAACCCGTCTTATGTGGCGCTGACAGAATCCGACGCCGAGATGTGGCACGAGATGAGCGCACGCTGCTTCTTCGCCAACGGCGTGCGGCCCGGCGATATGGTACTTCATGCTTTTTCGCTGGCCAAAGGCTTTGTCGGTGGTGTTCCAGTGATGCAGGGGCTTCAGTATATGGGCGCCATCGACGTGCCGGTGGGCGCCGATGGCGGTGCTGACCGGCTCCTTCGCGCCTGCGCCGACGTCCGCCCGCGCTGCGTCGTCGGGGCGCCGAATTTCGTGATCCACCTGGCGGAGAAGGCCGAAGAGGTACTGGGCGTCCCAGCGAGCAGACTGGGAGTGGAACGAGCCATCGTCGGCGGCGAGCCGGGGGGCGGCATTCCGGCGATCCGCGACAAGATCGAAAAACTCTGGGGCGCCAAGTGCACCGAGATGCTGGGCGGTACCGACCTGGGTGTTACGTACTGGGCCGAATGTGACCGGCAGTCTGGCATGCACATGGTCAGCATGGATTATATCATCACCGAGTTGCTCGACCCTGATACCGGCAAGATCATCCCTTGGGAGGAGGGCGCCAAGGGCGAGATGATCTACACCGCCCTCGGTCGCCGGGCGAGCCCGCTAGTGCGCTTCCGCTCTGGCGATTTCATCGAGGTCCTGGGCACGACCTGCCCCTGCGGCCGGACGGGTCCCAAGATCCGTTGTACAGGGCGCACCGATGACATGCTGATCGTGCGCGGTGCCAACGTATTCCCCTCGGCAATTCACAGCATCGTCAACGAGATGGTGCCAGAAACGAATGGCGTGATGCGTGTGGTGGCTGACTTTGAGGGTCACACCACGCAGGAGGCGCTGAAAATCATTGTCGAGCGCGGACCCGCCCTCAAGCCCGAGGCCGATCCGACTCTGAAGAAAAAGATTGAGCAGCGCCTGCGCGACGCTTTGGTGTTCAAGGCCGATGTCAGGATCGTCGATCCCGACACCTTCGAAAAGCCAGGAGCGGCCAAGATAGCCTTCGTTTTGAGAAAATTCCCCAACCTGCCATGACAAAGCTGAAATCCCTGCTCGACCCCGGATCGGAAGACTTTCGGGCGAACGAAACGCATTATCGCGCCAAGGTGGCCGAGTTGTACGCACTGCGGCGCACCCAGCGTGTCGGCGGACCGGAAAGCGCGCAGGAACGCCATGTGAAGAAGGGCAAGATCCTGCCACGCGAACGAGTTGAGCGGCTGGTCGACCCTGGCATGCCGTTCCTGGAACTCGGCGAACTGGCCGGCCTCGACAGGTATGAGGGCGTACCGCCCGGCGCGGGCATCATCACCGGCATCGGGGTGATCGAGGGCCGTCACTGCATGATCATCGCCAACGACGCTACCGTGAAGGGCGGCACCTACTTCGGCATGACCTGTCGAAAGCACGTGCGCGCCCAGCGGGTCGCCTGGGCCAATCGCCTGCCTGTCGTGACGCTGGTCGATTCCGGCGGCGCGTTTCTGCCTGATCAGGAAAACATCTTCCCCGACGAAGGCCAGTTCGGCTCGATATTTCACAATCAAGTTGGGATGTCAGGCGACGGCGTACCGCAGATCGCCGTGGTCATGGGCCCCTGCACCGCTGGCGGTGCCTATATTCCGGCGCTTTGCGACGAGGTGGTCATCGTGCGCGGCCAGGGCTTCATGTATCTTGGTGGGCCGGAACTCACCTTCGCCGCCACTGGCGAGAAGGTCGATAACGAGATCCTTGGCGGCGCCAAGATGCACTGCTCGGTCTCGGGTGTAACCGACCATCTGGCCGAGGATGACGCCCATGCGCTCGCCATCACGCGAGAGATCGTCAAGCATCTGGGCGAGAAGCCCTTCCCGCGCAAGAGCCCGGCCCCGCCGCGCCCCCCGGCCTACCCCGTGGAAGAGATTTACGGCATCGTAAGCCGTAACCCCAAGGTACCCACTGAGAACCGCGAAATCGTCGCGCGGCTGGTGGACGACAGCCAGTTCCATGAGTTCAAGCCGCTCTACGGCGACACTCTGATGACCGGTTGGGGCCGCATTCACGGGCATGAGGTGGGGATTCTTGCCAATACCGGCGTGCTGTTCGTGGAAGCGGCGCTGAAGGCCACGCATTTCATCAATCTTTGCGTGCAGCGCGACATCCCGCTGCTGTTTCTGGCCGACGTCAATGGCTTCATGGTGGGCCGCGAGGTCGAGCAGATGGGAATCGCCAAGGCGGGCGCCAAGATGATCACCGCCATGTCCTCCGCTCGCGTGCCGAAATTCACCATCATTACAGGGGGTTCGTACGGAGCCGGATATCTGGCCATGCTAGGCCGCCCTTTTCAACCTGATGCGATGTTTGCCTGGCCCACGGGCCGCGCGGCCATCATGGGGCCGGAACAGGCCGCCAGCGTGCTGGCCCAGGTGCGTGCCCAGATCAACGGGCGCGAGGGCAAGGCATGGACAAAGGAGGAGGAAGAAGCCTTCAAGGCGCCTATCCGCAAGGAATATGAGGATTTTCAGGGCGCCTATAACTTCGCCTCGAATCTCTGGGTTGACGGCGTGATCGAGCCCTGCGAAACGCGCGAAGTCCTGGCGCTGCTGCTCGACATCACCTCGCGGCGGCCGAGAGCCGAAACCCACTTTGGCGTGTTCAGGATGTGAGGCGGCTGCAGTGAAGATCAAGACGCTTCTTATCGCCAACCGCGGCGAAATCGCTTGCCGGATCGCCCGCACGGCGAGGAGCTGCGGCATCATACCCGTCGGAGTCCATTCCGAGGCCGATGCCAATTCGCTCCACGTACGCGAGATCGCCCACTCGATCTGGATCGGCGGCGGGCCTGCCCCGGAAAGCTACCTGCGCATTGACGCAGTGCTGGCCGCGGCGAAGGACGCTGGGGCCGACGCCATCCATCCCGGCTACGGCTTCCTCGCCGAGAACCCCGAATTCGCGCGCGCGGTCGAGGCCGCCGGCATGATCTTCATGGGGCCGACGCCGGAAACCCTGGAACGCTTCGGCGACAAAGCCACCGCCAAGGAGGCGGCCATCGCCGCCGGTCTGCCGGTGATTTCGGGGGCCGCAGGCACCCTGTCCGATCCCGACAAAATCGCCGCCGAAGTGCGCCGGATGGGGCTGCCCGTGCTGCTGAAGGCAGTGGGCGGCGGCGGCGGACGCGGGCAGCGGCTCGTAGTTGACGAGAAGACCCTGGCCGCCGACATCGAGGGGGCGATGCGTGAGGCGAAGTCGACCTTCGGCTCGGAAGGTCTCCTGCTGGAACGCTTCCTGTCCGAGGCCCGTCACGTGGAGGTGCAGATTGCCGGTGACGGCAAGGGCCATGTAGTGCATCTGTTCGAGCGCGACTGCACGCTCCAGCGCCGCCATCAGAAGGTGATCGAGGAGGCGCCCGCCTGGGGCCTGCCCCGCGCGCTTCTCGACGCGATCACCCGTGACGCGGTGCGCCTTGGCGAGACACTCGACTACCGGGGGCTCGGCACAGTGGAGTTCCTCGTGGTGGGAAAGGAGTACTTCTTCCTCGAGGTGAACCCGCGCATCCAGGTCGAACATCCTGTCACCGAGGCAGTCACGGGACTCGACCTCGTGGCTCTGCATCTGCGTATCGCCGAGGGCCTCGGCCTGGGACTCAGCCAGGACGAGCTGAAGGTCGACGGCCACGCCGTCGAGGCGCGGCTCTATGCCGAGGATCCGGCGATGCAGTTCGCCCCGTCCACCGGCAGATTGACCACGCTCAGCCTGCCCGACGGTCTCCGCATCGACAGCGGGGTCGAGGCCGGCGATACCGTCACTCCCTACTACGATCCCATGATCGCGAAGCTGATCGTCCATGCGCCCGACCGCGAGACAGCACTGGCGCGGCTCGCGCAGGCGCTGGATCATGTCGCTGTCGAAGGTGTCGAGACCAATCGCGCCTTCCTGGCCGCGCTGGCCCGCAACACCGATTTCGAGAAAATGAACGTCCACACCCGCTGGATCGACGAGCGGCTGAACGATCTAACTGCGCCCATGCAAGTCCCGGATACCCGGCTTTGGAAAGCCGTGGCTGCCGTGCTTTTCGTCGTTCGTGAACGCTCAGATGGCGCCGCCGAACCATGGTCGAACCGCGACGTGTTCACAAACTGGCGGCTCGGCCTTGGCGGCGGAATGATGGAGGCGGGCCAGCGGGTCATGCTGACCGACGCAGCGGGAAGCTCTGGGGAGCTCTGCGTGAGCCCAGTCCGCTCCGGCGACATCTACACAGTCTACGGAATTGACGGAGCCGCCCTCACCTTCTCCTGCCGTGAGATCGCGCCGGGTCGATGGCGCGTGGCGCAGGGTGGAATGGTAAACGTGGTAACGGCGCGCCTCCACGCCGGGGGGATCGAGATCGACGCGGCGCCGGGCCGACTGGTCTACCGGCCGGCACTACCCTTGGCCTCGGCAGGCGCAGACAGCGCTGCCGAGCGGACCGTTGCCTCGCCGCTAACCGGGATGATCGTCGACATCAAAGTATCCGAAGGCGATGCGATCGCCGAAGGCGATGTATTAGCGGTCCTGGAGTCGATGAAGCTCGAGATTTCCATCAGGGCGTCTGCCCCCGGCATCGCCGCGAAGGTTGCGGTCTCAAAGGGCATGATGGTGAATCGCGGCCAGATGATCGCCGAGATCATACCACCCGAAAAGGAGCAGGCATGACCGACTTTCCAAAGTTTGTAGAATTTCGTGAAGAAGGCCCGCGCGAGGGTTTTCAGATCGAAACCAAGATGTACCCCATCGAGCAACGGGTTGAACTGATCGACATGCTCAGCGAAACGGGGCTGAAGCGGATCCAGGTGGGCAGCTTCGTGAGCCCCAGATACGTGCCGCAGATGGCCGACACGGGCGAACTGTTCCAGCGCATCAAGCGCAAGCCAAGTGTGAAATACACCGCACTCTGGCTGAACGAGAAAGGGTTCCGCAAGGCGTTATCTGCGCATCGGGTCGATATTGACCCGCGGCTTCTTTTCTATCCCTCCGAAGCGTTCGCGCAGTCCAACAATAACTGTTCCTCAGCGGATATGCGCGAGCGGCAGCGCGAATGGGTGCGACTCTACAAGGAAACGGGATACACCGTCGATGCCGCCTATGTGATGACCGCGTTCGGCTGCAATCTTCAGGGGCCGATCCCGCAGGAGCAAGTTCTGGACGACTTCCGCTTTGTCCTCCGACTTTGCGAAGAAGAGGAAATTCCGGTACCTATCCTTGTGATCGCCGACACGATGGGCTGGGGCAACCCCGAAGCGGTCAAGCGCATGATCGGCGCCCTGCGTGAGCTGGCGCCCGGGGCGCGCATCGGAATGCATCTCCACGACACACGCGGGCTGGGCATCGCCAATATCCATGCGGCACTGTCGATGGGGGTGGACATGTTCGAAACCTCGGTGGCGGGTCTGGGCGGCTGCCCCTTCGCGGGCCACGGCCATGCCCGCGCAGCGGGCAATGTCTGCACCGAAGACGCGGTGCTTCTGTGTCACGAGCTGGGTATCGAGACGGGCATCGACCTTGAAAAGCTGATCGCCGCTGCGGCGAAGGCGGAAGAGATCATCGGCGCACCTCTGATGGGCCGGGTGATGCATTCCGGCAGCCTCGACAAGTTTCGCCTAGCGAAATGAGGAGGACCGATATGGGAAAAATACTGAACGGAAAGGTCGTGCTGGTCACCGGCGCAGGTGGCGGGATCGGCCGCGAGGTCGCACTTATGGCGGCAGCCGAAGGAGCGGCGGTCGTGGTCAATGATTTGGGCGCGACGCTCAAGGGCGTCGGGCAAACTATCACCGCTGCGCAGGCCGTCGTGAACGAGATCAAGGCTGCCGGCGGCAACGCCATCGCCGATGGCGGCAGCGTAACCGACCCGGACGCCGCCCGAGCCATGGTCGAGGCCGCCGTAAAGGAGTTTGGCCGCATCGACGCCGTAGTGAACAATGCCGGGATCCTGCGCGATGGCTTCTTTCACAAGATGACATACGACGACTTCGACGCGGTGGTGAAGGTACATCTTTATGGCGCCTTCAACACCAGCCGCGCTGCAGCTGATTATTTCCGCGAGCAGCAAAGCGGCGCATTGGTGCACATGACTTCGACCTCGGGCCTGATCGGCAATTACGCACAGGCCAACTATTCGGCGGCGAAACTTGGAATCGCGGCTTTTTCGAGAGCCGTCGCACTGGACCTCAGACGCTGGAACGTGCGGTCCAACTGCATCGCGCCCTTCGCCTGGAGCCGGATGATTTCGTCGATCAAGACCGACACGCCGGAGCAGGAGGCGCGGGTCGAAAAGATCAAGAAGATGACACCCGCCAAGGTCGCGCCTATGGCTTGCTATCTGATGAGCGATGAGGCTGCAGATGTCTCGGGCCAGATTTTCGCCGTTCGGATGAATGAAGTCTTTCTGATGAGCCAGCCGCGGCCGGTGCGTTCGGTGCATTCCGGCGACGGTTGGACCCCCGACACAATCGCCGTGCATGCCGTTCCCGCGCTCAAATCGCATTTCACGCCGCTGGAAGTTTCGGCGGACGTCTTTTCCTGGGATCCCGTCTGATGGCCAGACGCAAGGACAAAATCACCTCCGCCATTGCCTGGAGCAAACCCGACAAGATCAGCGTGCGCGGACTGGACCTGACGAACGAGATTCTGGGGCACATGAATCTCGGCGATCTGGCGTTCCTGCAGTTGACGGGCCGCAGGGCCACGCCCCAGGAAAGCCAGGTGTTCAACGCCCTCGTCATCACGCTGGTCGAACATGGTATCACGCCGTCTGCCTTGGCCGCGCGCATGACCTATATGGGTGCGCCGGAATCGCTCCAGGCCGCCGTCGCGGCTGGGCTCTGCGGGCTGGGCACGGTATTCGTCGGCTCGATGGAAGGCGCTTCAAAGATGCTGTACGAGGCGTTGCCGGAGGACAAACTGGGCACCGGTGCCGATCTCGACGCCATTGCCGCCAAAACGGTCGAGACGTTCCGCCGCCGCAGGACAATTGTGCCGGGGCTGGGCCATCCGGTACACAAGCCGGTAGACCCCCGCGCGCCGCGGCTTTTCCAGATTGCGGCGGAGAACGGTAAGTCGGGCGAATATGTCGCGCTGATCCAGAAGATCCAAGCTGCCGCGGAAAAGGCGTCGGGCAAGATGCTGCCGATCAACGCCACCGGCGCGATCGGAGCGATCTGCTGCGAGTTCGGCTTCCCATGGAAGATCGTGCGCGGCTTTGGCGTGATGGCACGCGCGATCGGGCTTGTGGGCCATATCCTCGAGGAGAGCGAGAATCCGATTTCCTACGAAATCTGGCAGCGCGCTGAAGAGGAGATCCTGGAGACAAGCGGCCCCGGCGAGCACGCGGTGGAATGAAGGACCCGCACCTCCGCGCTGTCAACCATGACCAGTTGCGTGAGGAACTCAGGCCCGGCGGAATCGGTTTTCCAGCACGGCCGTTTCGCCGTACGCGGCCGCTTCCGGGATCCGGAACAGCCGGCCTTCGGGACTATCGGATGGTTCGGGAACCACGGTAACGATCGGTCGTTCCCGTGCTGCCGCCAGTGCGGCCGTTACAGTATTGTAGCGTGCCAGCCAGCGCAGGTTCATATAAGTGGCGAACATCAGGTTGAGCTCGCAGGCCTCGGCGGCCGCAACGACCGCCGAAGGGCGGAGCCATGCCGCGGACATGACTTCGCGCAAGTCCGCGGCAGCGGCTTGGCGCGACGGACCTCGCGCCAGGAAAAAATGAGTATCGAAGCGTTTCGGCAGATGTGGCGGTGTTATCCAATGGGCAAAGGGCACCAGGCGATCTGTAGCCAGCGCAAAACCCCCTTTTCTTAGCAGCGTCTGGAAGTCGGCTGCTGGCGCGACCGCCTCGGGCTCGGGTTCGGCCAGAAGCAGACCGCATTCTTCATAAGTTTCCCGGATGGCGGTGACCCGCAGCGTCGCATCGGCTGCATTGCCCGTTGCCAGTGTCGCATCCGCAGCATCCACCGCGCCGCCCGGAAATACGAATTTTCCCGCGGCAAAACTCGCAGATCCGGTCCGCTCCACCATCATGACTTCGGTACTATCAGCGCCGTCACGTAGCAGGATGAGCGAAGCCGCCAGACGCGGAACTGCAACGGCGGAGGACATCAGGCAATCTCCATGGTCATGCGGGCGGCAGTCGGATCGGGGTCGGTGAGCGGAAAGCGGTCTGCCAGGTGAATGGCATGGCCGCAAGAAGAATGCCTGTTGCGGCAACGATCAGGGCGATCCGGTAATTGCCCGACAAGTCGTGCAGATAGCCCGACAGCCAGGCGCCAAAGCCGGCGCCGACATTGCTGGTGGCATAGATCACGCCATAAATGGCCGCCGCAGCGGGACCGGTGAAAAGGCGGTTCGACATCGTTGCGATGATCGGTCCGCGCGCGCCCTGTGCAATGCCGAAGATGCCGACATAGGCCGCTAGCAGCCACTCCGAGACCGCGTAGCTCAGGCCCAACAGGCAAAGGGTGCCGGCGTAGGTGCAAGCGAAGCTCAGCAATGCGATCGGGCGCAGGCCGAACCGGTCGGAGAGCCAGCCGGACAGGATCACGCCGCCGACAGAGAGCATGCCGGAAAGGCCGAAAGCCGTCGCCGCCGTCAGGGGCGCATAGCCACTTTCCACCAGGAAGGGCACCACCTGCACGATCACCACATACATGCTGAATCCGGTCAGGCCGAATGTCGCCATTAGCCCGAGGAATTCCGGACGACGGAACGCCTGAGTGAGACTCGGGCTCGCATTCGCGTCTCCGGATGCACCAGAACTTGCGTTCAATGCGGGTACGGCAGGATCCAGTCGCCGCCAGGGCAACAATAAGGTGAGCACAATCAGCACTGCGACCGTCCAGCCCATGACGGCATAGGTACTGCGCCAGCCCTGCCACTCGATCCACCATTGCGCCAGCGGGACCAGAAGGAGCGAGCCGGTGCCGAGCCCGGCATAAACCGCTCCCATAGCGACCGACACGCGCTGGCGGAACCACCCGCCAATCAGGGCCGAGGCAGGCACAATCCCGATCGCCGCAATACCGATACTGGCCAGTACGCCGATGCAGAGATACAGAGCGACGATACCGTCGGCATGAGCCGCGCCCAACATCGCGAACGCAATCAATGCAACCCCGAGCGCATAGCAGACACGGGCGCCAAGGCGGCGCAACAGAAGACCGGCGAGCGGCGCGCTCAGTCCGGAGACGAGCATATAGGTGGAATAGACGCCTGCTGTCTGCTGCCGCGTAGCGCCGAATTCCTGCTCGATCGGCAGCAGGAATACCATCCAGGTATCTGCTACCCCGCGCGAGATAAAGACGAACCCGAAGGCGACGGCCAGCGCGAAAGTGGCAAGCCGCCCTCTACCGTCGTCCTGTACCTTACGCGCGACATCCGTCATACGCGATTACTGAACGATTGTTGACGGCAGCCACATGACCAGGGCGGGAAACATGGCCAGGAGAAGAATGACCAGCATATGCGCGATTACATGCGGCGTGACGCCGATGAAGATATCCTTGACCGGTATCTTGGAATAGGCCGATACCACGTAGACATTCAGCCCGACCGGCGGCGTGACCAGACCGACTTCGGCGGTGATGATTATGATGATGCCGAACCAGATCGGATCGAAGCCCAGCGCCGTCACCACCGGCAGGACGACCGGCACGGTGAGAAACAGGATCGCCACCTGGTCCAGGAAGCATCCTAGAACCAGATACAGCAGCACGATCAGCAGAAAAATGAACCACCGCGACACATCGAGATTTCCGACATAGGAAACCAGTTCCTGGGTGAACCCAGTGAGCGTGAAGTAATACCCGAAGACCTGGGCGCAGATGATGATCAGGACGATCATGCAGGTTGTGCGGGATGCACTGAACAAGGCGTTGCAAAAACTGTTCCAGGTGAGCCGCCGCCGCATTGCCGCGATCACCATGGCACCGAAAGCACCGAGGCTGGCAGCCTCAGTCGGCGTGGCGATGCCGAGATAGATACAGCCGGTCACCAGCATAATCAGCGCTACCATGGGCCCGACGATGCGCAAGGAGGCAACCTTTTCCCGCAGGGAGTAACTCGAGACGGCGGGCGCATGGGAGGGATTGATCGCCGCAAGGACCAGAACCGTCAAAGCGATTACCAGGGTGACCAGCAGGCCCGGGATAATGCCCGCAATCAGCAGCTTGCTGATGCTCAGCTGCGCGATGAGGCCATACAGCACGATTGCGATCGACGGCGGGATCAGCATCGCCAGCGTGCCGGAGATGGCAACGACGCCGGAAGCAAGACGAGGATTGTAGTTGTGCCGGATCATCGCCGGGATGCTGGTTCCCGACAGGGTGGCGGCCGCCGCCGTAGAGGAGCCAGAGATCGCACCGAAGCCGGCACCGGCCAGAGCAGTTGCTATCGCAAGTCCCGCCGGTGTCCGCCCGAGCCACACCTTGGCGCTGTCGAACAGCTCCTCTGCGATGCGGCTGACGATAATGAATTCCGCCATGAGCATGAACATCGGCACGGTGATCAGCTCGTAGGACGACGTGGTAGACAGCGGAGTGGCACGCAGGATGCCAAGCACCATGTCCAGACCGCCCTTGAGCCACAGACCGACCATGCCGGCGACGCCCAACGCGAAGGCCACCGGCATACCGAAGACCAGCAGCAGGAGCAGTATGATTATTCCGGCGGCGACAATCATTCCATATGCTCCCCGGCGAGTTGATCTCCGCCTTTCTGCTCGAACGGGCGGCCACTCAACAGGGCGATGATTCGATTGATGGTGGCCAGCACGACGCGGATGATCAGCAATCCGACGCCGACCGAGCCAAAGATGTATGGCGGCCAGGTCGGCCAGGGGATTGTGCCGTCGACCACGTCATTGGCCAGAAAGGCCTCAATGCCGTTGATCGCCATCTGATGTAGGATCAGCGCGAAAAGCAGCAATGAGGCGCAATAACCGATTATCTCGGCGGCAAGCAGCAATCGGGTGCCGCGAAGCACGTCGAAAAGATCGACCTTGATATGGGCGCCGCGGCGGAAGGTATCGGCGAGCGCAAGGAAGAAGACCAGCGTGACGAGGTACATTCCGATGAGGTCGAACGACCAGCTGAGCGGCGCGGAGAAGAAATAGCGCAGAACGACGTCCACCACGATGACCATCATGATGGTAAACAGCCCGGCGCCTGCGAGATACAGGAAGAGCCGGTCGAGCGCTCCGATCAATCTATCCAGCCCTGCCATATGTCCTCCCTCACCCGCGCTGTTTTCAGCGTCCACGCCACTGCGGCTTACGTTTTTCCTTGAAGGCACGCGGGCCTTCCTGGGCATCCTCGCTGCGGTAGACACGTTCGAAAACGTGATGTCCCGCCCGCAGCGCTGCGGACCGCCCCATTTCCGTTGAGAGATACACCAGTTCCCGCGCGGCGCGTACGGTCAACGGTGCGTTGCCGGCAATCTTCTCCGCCATCGCCAGAGCCGCCGGCATGAGTTCCGCGGCCGGGACCACCTGGTTGACAAAGCCGATCTCATAGGCGCGCCTGGCACTGATCGGATCGCCGGTCAGCAGCAATTCCATCATCACACGCTGCGGGATGATATAGCCCAGAGGCGCCGCCCAGGGCATGCCGCGGCCGACCTTGCCCTCGGTGATGGCGAACGTGGCATGCTCGGCGGCGATGCAGAGGTCGCACATCTGGGTCAGCAGCCAGCCGCCCGCATAGGCGACACCATTGACTGCGGCAATGACGGGCTTGGTTACATGTACCGTATCCCCGATCACCGGCAGGAAATCGCGCGGCGGCACCCCCAGCATGGTCTCGGCCGCCTCCTTGAGATCCATGCCGGCACAGAAGGCCTTGTCGCCGGAGCCAGTCAGAATGGCGACGAGGGCCGTTTCATCGGCCTCAAAGCGTTCGAAAGCGGCACGCAGGCCGAGGCGGACGGCTTTGCTGATGGCATTGCGCTGTTCCGGCCGGTTGATGGTGATAACAACCACATCACCCCGGCGGTCATACAGGATCTCGTCGCTCATGCTTTTGCCTTCCCCCGCCAGCGCCGGATAGCACCGCGCTGCTCAAGTCCGTCGAGTTCGGCATCGCCGATCCCGAGCTCACCCAGAACCTCAGCCGTATGCTCACCCAGCAGGGGTGCCGCACGCGCGAAGCTCGCCGGCGTGTTTGAGAACCGCACCGGTGAAGACGGCAGACGCAGCTTGCCATCATGCGGGTCATCCAGGTCCTGGAAGAAGCCGACGTCGCTCAGATGCGGGTCGGTATACAGATCCGCCATGCTGTTGAGCCGGGCGACCGGAATTTCGGCCTGCTCGAGCAGCTCCAGCCATTCCTCCGAGGTCCGCTCGGCAATGACCTCTGCCACCATGGTGCAAAACGCCGCCATATTGGCGCTGCGCGCCGCCTGGCTGGAGAACCGCTCATCAGAGGCGAGCGCCGGACGACCAGCCAGCTCGGTGAAGCGACGCCATTGCTTGTCATTATAGACCAGCACGGAAAGATAGCCGTTGCGCGTCTTGTACGGCCGGCGGTAGGGCGTGACCGTGCGGTCATAGACCGGACGGCCGAGCGGCGGGTCATAAGCCGCGCCGGCGATATGCTCGACCAGAAGGAAGGATGCCGTGATCTCGAACATCGGCACTTCGATCTCCTGGCCCCCGCCGCCACGCTGCCGGTGGAACAGGGCGGCCATGATCGCATAGGCGGCGCTGAGCGCGCAGACCTTGTCGCCAACCACGGTGGTGACGTATTGCGGTTCGGGATTGATCTCGGCCTGCAGCATGGCCAGACCGCTAATCGCCTGGATCGTGTCGTCATAGGCCGGCCTGCCGGAATACCGGCCGTCCTTGCCGTAACCATAGAGGCTTGCGTAGATCACGCCGGGATTGACGGCAGATACAGCTGCATAATCGAGGCCCAGCCGCTGAATGGCGGGCAGCCGCATGGAATGGAGCACGATATCAGCCGTCTCGGCCAGACGCAGGCAGATATCCCGTCCCTCCGTCGTGCGCAGATCCAGCACGATGCCCCGCTTGCCGCGGTTGAGATTGGTGAACATGCCGCTGCGCCCCTTGGTCTTGCTGGGACCGACATAGCGGGAAGTATCGCCATCGGGGCTTTCGACCTTGATCACGTCGGCGCCCAGATCGGCCATGATCTGGGTGCAATAGGGACCCATCAGGACCGACGTCAGGTCCAGCACGCGGATGCCGGACAGCGGGCCCTGTTTCTTTTCGGACTTGGTCATGCGGAACTCTTTCCAGCGGCATGGACGGCACGGTCGAGAGACTCGCGATGCGCCGGATGTGCGATTTCGATGAGAGTCCGGGTGCGCTGACTCAGGGTTTTACCCTGCAGGTTGGCAGCACCGAACTCGGTGATGATCACATCCACATCGCTGCGCGCCGTGGTGACAGGCCCGGACAGACGCGCGACAATGCGGCTGACCGCACCATTCTGCGCCGTACTCGGCAGGGCGATGATGGAATGGCCGCCGGGCGAAGCGGCAGCAGCACGGACATAATCCACCTGCCCCCCGACCGCGCCGACATACTGTCCGCCGGCGCTTTCGGCATTCACCTGTCCCGTCAGATCCACCTCGACGGCAGAGTTCAGCGACACAAACCGCGAGAGCTGCGACAGGACGGCAAAGTTGTGCGTATGCGACAGCGGATGCATGCGCACGCTTTTGTTGCGATGGCAGAAGTCGAACAGACGCCGCGTCCCGATCAGGGCGCCGGTGACGCTGATGCCGGGATCGACCTCCTTGTAGGCATTCGAGATCGCGCCGGCTTCCACCAGATCGACCACGCTGTCGCCCAGCATGCCGGAATGGATGCCAAGATCACGGCGGCTGCGCAGATCGGACATCACCGCTTCGGGGACCGACCCGATACCGACCTGCAGCGTGGCCCGATCCGGGATATAGGCCTGCGCGAAGCCGGAAATGGTACGGTCCAGGTCGGTAATTGCGGCGGGTGGCAACTCGACCAGCGGCCGATCGCTTTCCACCAGAAAATCGATATCGTCGGCGGTGAGCGGCTCGACGCAGGGAACCTGCGGAACATTGACGTTCATTTCGGCCACAACGACACGGGCGCGCCGGACGGCGGCGCGAATATAGTCGCTCGCCAACCCGAGGCTGAAATGCCCAGTTTCATCCCGAGGCGCTACCTGCACGAATGCGACATCGCAGGGGATGATGCCGTCGGCGACATAGGACTCCATCTTGGAGACATGACACGGCAGGACGTCCAGAACGCCGGCCTTGGCAAGCCGGCGATTGCTGCCTACCGCCCCCATGCCGAGAAAGCGGATGTGATCGGTATATTCCGGCCGCAGGGTGTCTGAGAATCCGGAGCCGAGAAAGACTGTGATGCCTCCCAGATCGGCACGCTGCGCCATCAGCGCTTCGGTCAAGGTCAACGGCTCGGCGCAGGCCTGCCCCCAGATAATGGTGTCTCCAGGCCGAACGATATTCCTGAGGTCCAGTTTGCCGGCATCCAGTTTCTGCATGGCTCAGCCCCGCGCCTCAATCTGGCGAGCCAGTTCCAGCACTGCCTCGGCACGCTTGAGCAGCGGCCCGTCGATCATCTGCCCCTTGAAATCGATGGTGCCGAGTCCACGACGCGCGGCGTCGTTATAGACGGCGATGAGTTCGCGGGCATGCTCGGTCTCCGCAGTTGTCGGGGCGAAGATCTCATTGCAGATTTCGACCTGGCGCGGCACCACGCAGATCTTGCCCTCATACCCGAGGTCGCGCCCCTTCTCGGCATCCCGGCGGCACTGATCGTCGTCACGGATCTCGACCACCGCCTGATCGATGGCGATGACACGTGCCGCTTTCGCGGCGAGCACCACCTGCGAGCGGGCATAGAGAACCTCCTCGCCGACTCGCGTCCGCCGGGCGCCGATGTCGGAGGCAAAATCCTCCGCGCCGAAGAAAGCCGAGGTGATGCGCGGGTGGGCAGCGCATAACGCGACGGCGTCGATCACGCCGCGCATCGATTCGATTCCGGCCATGATCTCAATCCGCCGCTTGCCGGATTGCGCAGTCTCGGCATGCTCGATCGCATGGACATTCGGGAACAGCTCATCCCGGCTTTCCAGCTTCGGCACGATCACGCCATCGATGTCGCAGGCCACGGCCGCTTCGATGTCGCGAAGGTAGTGCTTCGATGTGGCCTGGTTTATGCGCACATAGAGCTTGCCGCGCAGATCCGTGCCTCGCAGCATCTGCACTGCTTCACTAAGGCGCGAGCGGGCAGTATCCTTGTCGCCCTCGGGCGTTCCGTCCTCCAGATCGATGGCATAACAATCGGCCCTGAAGCGGGGGAATTTGGCCAACAGGTCATGCCGGTTGGCCGGCGCAAAGAAGAGACTGCGGATCATGGCACGCCCTCCAGCGCGAAGGACTGCCTGTAAGCGGCGCAGGCTTCCTCGAAAATGTCGCGTACGATCTCGCCGGCGGGTTTGACGGCATGGATCAGTCCGACGCTCTGGCCCGCGGGCAGAACGCCGTTATCGATGTCGCCCTCGATACGGCCGCGGATGGTGGCGGGCAAGCCGATCTCCTGCAGTTGCCGCGGATACGGGAGGATCTTGTCCTGATTATGATCCCAATAATTTGTGAAGCTGTTGCGCAGCATGCGCACGGTTTTGCCGCTATGGGCGCGGCTGATCACTGTACCCTCCTCGTCGCGCGCCACCAGCTCATTCTTGTAGTTTTCGTGCGCCCGGGCCTCCTCGGAGGCGATAAAGCGCGTCCCCATCCAAACACCGACGGCGCCGAAGGCAAGCGCGGCGAGCAGGCCGCGCCCATCGGCCAACCCGCCGCCGGCAATGACCGGAATCTTCACCGCCTGTGTTACCGCCGGCACCAGCGCCGCGGTGCCGACGCGGCCGACATGACCCCCGCCGTCACCACCCGACGCGATCAGCATGTCGACGCCCTGGGCTTCCAGCATCCGCGCCTGCCGCACATTGCCGACGACGCTCATGACGGTCATGCCGCGCTCGTGCGCCTCGTTGACCACGCCCAGCGGATTTCCGAGGCCGGAAATCAGCACCGGGGCGCGTTCCTCAAGGCTGACGGCGATCTGGTCCTGCACCTGCCGGGTATAGGTGATCGAGGCCTCATCATCGCCGGATACCTTGGCAAAAAGAATGTCGACGCCGAACGGCTTGTCGGTGCTGTCGCGGATCACCCGGATTTCACGGCGCAGCTCGTCGGCCGTCAGGTAGCCGGCGCCGATCACACCGAGACCGCCGGCGGCCGATACAGCGGCGGCCAAGCGCCCATAGGCAACCTGTCCCATGCCCGCCTGCATGATCGGATAGGCGATCCCGAGCCGGCGGCACAGGGCAGTGGATTGCAGGATCTGTTCGATTCTCACAGCAATATCTCCCCCGGGGGACTAGTAGGATTTCGGCAGACCGAGGACTTTCTCGGCAATGAAGCTGAGGATCATCTCCCGGCTGACCGGCGCGATACGCGGGATCATCACCTCGCGCATGTAGCGTTCGACATGGAACTCCTTCGAGTAGCCGAAGCCGCCATGGGTCATAACAGCCTGGGTGCAGGCCTTAAATCCTGCTTCGGCACCGAGATACTTCGCCGCATTGGCCTCGGCGCCACAGGGTTTCCCGGCATCGTAGAGTTCGGCTGCGTGCAACATCATCAGGTTTGCCGCTTCCAGCTCCATCCAGTTCTCAGCCAGCGGGTGCTGGATTGCCTGGTTTTTGCCGATAGGGCGATTGAATACCACGCGCTCCTTGGCGTAGCGGGTGGCGCGGTTCAGCGCCGCACGGCCGAGGCCGATCGCCTCTGCGGCGAGCAGGATGCGCTCCGGATTGAGGCCCATGAGGATGTATTCGAAGCCACGGCCTTCCTCACCGATTCGGTCCTTGGCAGGTATTTCGAGGTCATCGATGAAGAACTGGTTCGAATCGATGCATTTTCGCCCCATCTTTTCGATCTCGCGCGCCTCGCAGCGGCTGCGGTCGAGATCGGTATAGAACAGCGAGATGCCGTCGGTGGGCTTGGCACATTGTTCGCGCGGTGTGGTGCGAGCGAGCAGGAACAACTTTTCGGCCTTCTGGGCCAACGTGGTCCAGACTTTGCGCCCGTTCACGATGTAGCGATCGCCCTGTCGCGCCGCCTTGGTTTTGATGTTTGTGGTGTCCAGGCCGGCATCGGGCTCGGTGACGCCGAACGCCGCCATCACCTCGCCCCGGATGATCGGCGGCAGCATGCGACGCTTCTGCTCTTCGCTGCCGAATTTGATGATGGTCTTGGGGGCGAAGACGTTCAGATGTACCGCCGAAGCACCGCTCATCCCCGCGCCCGATTCGGCGATCGCCTGCATCATGATGGCGCCTTCGGCGATACCTAAACCGGCGCCGCCGTATTCGGCCGGCATCGTCAGGCCGAGCCAGCCGCCATCGATTAGCGCCTGCCTGAAATCCTCCGGAAACACGCCATCCCGGTCGCGCGCCAGCCAGTAATCGTCGCCAAACTGGCTGCACAGCCGGAGAATCGTGTCGCGAATGGTTTCCTGGTCGGCGGTCAACCTGCCTGCCACTGTTTCCTCCCGGTTGTTCCAATAAATGAATGAAGTTCGTATATTGGAATACGCTAACCGAGCTCGACAACGGCTGTCAACGCCTTGCGAAGTGCCATTGAAAGGGCCGCGGCGGTCAGGCAAATAACCGGCGAGGGCAGGGATTAGGTTATTTGCTGCCAGGATATTGCCCGGTATAGCCGAGCATGCGGGACGCGCGCAGGCCAAAAACATGCGCGAGTTCGGCGAGCCGGTCATGGCGGGATTTCAGCCGGCCGATCGGCGCGGCGATGGAGAATACCGCAATCACCCGGTTGTCGCGGTCGAAAACAGGAGAGGCGACACCACCGGCGCCTTCAACAATCTCCTCATGGGAGGTGCTCATTCCCGTTGCCCTGATCGCGGCGAGCACACCAACCAGCTCCTCCGGATGCAGCCGACGCCCGCCATTGGGGAGTACCAGATCAGTCTCACGCAGATAGGCTTTGATCGCATCCGGCGGCTGAAAAGCGAGCAATGCCTTACCGAACGCCGAGCAAAATAGCGGTCGCCGCGTGCCCACCAGCGACGAGAAGCGGATCGGACTGCTGCCTTCCACGATGTCGACATAGACGCCATGCCGGCGGTCATCACCCATCACGCCTAGCAGGGTCGTTTCGCCGCATTGCTCCATCATCTCGCGCAGGAGCGGATGCAGCTTGGCCGAGATGGAGGAATCCGGCGGTGTCCGCGCACTGATCAATGCGCCGAGCCAGAGCGCCTTGGCGCCGAGTTGGTATTGGCCTCCAACCTGCGTGACATAGCTGCCGGCCTCCAGCGAGCGCAGCAGATTGAGCAGACTGGTCTTCGGCGTCTGAAGCCGCGCGGCCAGCCGGGCAAGCGACAAACCCTCGGCGGTTGCAGCCAACGCCTCCAGCGCCTGCATGACGCGCAACGGAGAGCGCGGGCCATCGGGCCGGGCAGCGGCATCGGAGTTAACTGTTGTGTCGTTCATATTTTTGAATACAATTCCATTATCGGAACAACACTACTGCTACCTGCAGCGTGTGAGCTGGATCATGCAGCCAGTCGAGGACCGAGCGCAACCAATTCGACGAGAGTGCAACCGGAGGAAACATGAAGAAAGTTCTAGGAATGCTGGTCCTTGCTGCAGTGGCAAGCACCACCTGTGCGGCCGGGATGGCCTTGGCGCAGGACGGCAAGAAGATAAATTTGCGGGTCGCAGACTCTTTCCCCACCGGCCATTTCATCCCGAAATACTCCACCTTGCCCTGGATGGAGCAGGTGACCAAGCGCACCAACGGGCAGGTCACATTCGAATATTTCCCGGCCCAGCAGCTCGGCAAGGCGCCGGATCTGCTGAACCTGACCCAGAGCGGCGTCGCGGATATCGGCTATGTCGGGATGTCCTACGTGTCCGACAAGATGCCGCTCTCGGCCGTCGCGCAGCTGCCGGGCAGCTTCACCACGGCCTGCCAGGGCACCATGGCCTACTGGAAGCTCGCCAAGGGCGAGACGATGAACAAGAATGAATTCGGCGCCAACAAGGTCAAGCCGCTTTTCGCCATCGTGCTGGAGCCTTACCAGATCTACACGGCGAACAAGGAAGTGCGCACCACGGACGACGTGAAGGGGCTCAAGCTGCGCAGCACCGGTGGCGCGATGGACATCTTCACCCGCAAGATCGGCGCGATCCCGGTGCGCATGGCAGCGCCGGAAGTCCGCGAGTCGCTATCGCGCGGCACACTGGACGGATTGATCTTCCCGAATGAAAGCGTGCTGTCATATGACCTACAAAGCTTCGTGAAGTTCGGCACCAAGGGCGGCAACTTCGGCAGCTTCGTTGCCAGCTATGTGGTCGGCGACGCGGTCTGGAAGAAACTACCGAAAAACATTCAGACGATCATGCTGGAAGAAGGCGAAAAGGCCACGGCGCATATCTGCAAGGAAATCGATACCAATATCGAGAAAGCCCAGCAGCAGCTCGCTGCTGCCGGCGTGAAGTACCACACGATGACGCCAGCCGAGCGCAAGCCGTTCGAGGATGTCTCGGATGAAGTCGCCAAGGAATGGGCCGATGGTCTGGACAAGCGCGGCAAGCCGGGCAGCCAGGTGCTGAAGGGATTCCGCGCCGCACTTGCCGAGTACAGCAAGAACTGACCGGTTCGAAATACAGGGACAGAAAAGCCCTGGCCTATGCCAGGGCTTTTTATTCTCGACGTTATCCGGGTCAGAGAAATTGGTCAGCCGGAGCGCGAGGAGACTTTGTCCCGCGCCACCGGCCCGGCTGCCTCCGGATTCCGACCTGATCTATGCACTTGGCAGACCTGCCACCTGCTGGGCGAGGATGTGGTGCTGAGTACCTCTTCCAGCTCGGTCTCGACCGCGGGTCCAGCCAGCAGGACCTGACCTGCGTCGGAGACGGCGTCCGGCCGACCGCAGCTATGCGAGGAGAGTTTGAACGAGGCGACGCAGCACGTATCACTGGTCTTTCGGAGCGAACTGCACGGCGTATATTGAACGATGTCGTCGATAGTGGCCTACTTGCATCGGAAACTCCGAAAGAACCAGTATCTCTTCGCTTTCCCGTTGAAACGCTGGATGTACTGTTTCCCCAGTTATTTCCTGACCAGCCGATGACACGCCGTGAGAACAGGTCGATGACCATGGCGAGATAGGCGAAGCCCTCCGTGGTCTTAATATAGGTAATGTAGGTCACCCATGCGGTGTCCGGGACATCGACGTCAAACTGCCGGGCCAGGAGGCCTATGATCAGCTTCAGGCCGGATCGATTAAAGGCATCGCGGTGGGCTCGAAAGAGCGTAACCGCCGCCTCCCCGATCTGCCGACACTCAATGAGACAGCATTGCCCGGTTACGAGGCTGTCGTCTGGTACTCGCTGATGGCGCCGGCAAAACTGCCTGCGGATATCACAAGCCGGCTGAATCGTGCGATTACGAATATCGCTGCCGACCCCAAGTTCTCGACTCCCATCATCGAGCGCGGATACGACGTGATCCCGTCAACCCCCGAAGCGATGGCGGAGCGCGTCCGGGTCGAAAGCCGGCAATGGGCCGGCATCATCTCGGAACTGGACAAGAAGTGATGCAGTCTCGCACCAAACGCGGTTTTTGACATGTCCTCGGTACTATACGAACAGCTGGAAAAGACCGCGGTCATCACGTTGAACGCGCCGGAGAAACAGAATGCACTGTCCACGGCCATGCGGACGGAGCTTCGGGACCTGCTGGATCAGGTCACGGCGGATGACGGAGTTCGCTCCATCATCCTGACTGGCGCCGGTAAACACTTCTGTTCCGGTGGCGACATTTCCGAAATGGGCGCATCCGACGGGGCTGTCGATCTCAGTCGCTCACGCCTGCGCATGGGCATTCTGCACGCCATTCTCCGCCATCTGGTTGCCGGCCCAAAACCGGTAGTGGCCTGCCTGCGCGGCAATGCCTTTGGCGGCGGTCTCTCGCTGGCCATGGCATGCGACTATGTGATTGCCGACAGCACCGGGAAACTGTGCGCCAGTTTCGCCAGGATTGGCCTGGTCGCCGATGTCGGCCTGCTGTGGACGTTGCCGCAACGTGTCGGGGCACGGATCGCCCGCAACCTTCTGCTCAGTGCAAATGTGGTCGAGGCCGATGAAGCCGGCAGGATTGGCCTTGTCGATATCGTAACTTCACCAGATGAGGCGATGGAGCAGGCGCTGCGCAAAAGCCGGGAATGGGAAGCCCTGGCGCCACTGTCGCATGCGGCGACCAAACTCGGTCTGGCACGTAGTTCCGGCACTGCGGAGCAGGCCATGGCATTTGAGTCGGACGTTCAGTCCGCGCTGTTCACCACTGCGGACCATATCGAGGCACGCAAGGCGTTCCTCGCAAAACGCAAACCGGTGTTTACCGGCCGCTAGAAATCAGAAACCCGGTCATTGGCAGGCCGGGTCGCATATGAACCAGTCTGGGGAGAAAGACATGAAGATGAAGGCCGCCGTTCTGTACGATAACAATCTTCCGCGGCCTTTCCGCGACAGCAAGCCGCTGGTGATCGAAGAAGTGGACTTGGATCCGCCGGGGCCGGGTGAGGTTCTGGTCGAAATTCGTGCGGCAGGCCTGTGCCATTCCGACCTCTCCGCCATCAATGGCTCTCGCCCGCGTAAGCTTCCGTCCATCCCCGGTCACGAGGCCGCCGGTATCGTGCGAGAAGTTGGTCAGGGCGTGACCGGCGTCGCCGTCGGTGATCACGTCGTCACCATCGTTGTCACGACCTGCGGGAAATGCGGAAACTGCCTGAACGGACGGCCCAATCTTTGTGAAGCCACCAAAGAGGCGCGCGCGAATGGCACCCTGCAGACGGGCGCGCGGCGGCTGCATATCGGCAATACCCCGCTCAACCATTATTCCGGTCTCTCCATCTTCGCCCAGTATGCCGTCTGCTCCGAGCAGTCGCTGGTCCCGATTGCCAAGGACATCCCGTTCGAATTCGCCTCGCTATTCGGATGCGCCGTCGTCACCGGCGTGGGAGCGGTCATGAACACGGCCAAAGTCCCGGCCGGCGTCAGCGCCGCAGTGGTCGGCCTAGGCGGTGTCGGGCTGAGCGCCATCATGGGGCTGGTGGCAGTGGGAGCGCTTCCCATCGTCGCGGTGGATCCTATCCAAAGCAAACTCGACATGGCCCGCGCCCTGGGCGCCACTCATGCGGTCCAGGTCGCCGGCGATAAATTCATCGATGAAATCCGCGATCTGACCAATGGTGGCGTGGAATTCGCGTTTGAAATGGCGGGATCGATTCCCGCCATGAACACCGCCTATGCGATCACCCGTCGCGGCGGCACCACGGTCACGGCCGGCCTGCCCGATCTGAGCAAGAGCCTCGCCCTCAATCACTCCAGCATCGTCACCGAGGAGCGCACGGTCAAAGGCAGCTATATGGGCAGTTGCGTGCCCGGGCGGGATATCCCCAAATTCCTTGAGCTGTACAAGAACGCGAAGCTGCCAGTCGAAAAGCTGTACAGCCGCACGATCGGCTTCGACGAGATTAATGCCGCTTTCGACGAACTCGATTCCGGCAATACGATTCGCCAGGTGCTCAATCCGCACCTGTAAGGCAGCTTGCAGTCAGGGCCTGGTGAAATAGGGGATTGGCTGCCCGAGCGGACGCGACCATGTCAACCGGACACGGTCGCCGATCTGCAGGTCGCCATCCCCATGGGCCATCAGCCGGAAGCCTTCTGCTGCGTCGACCAGCACAATGGTATAGGGCACATGCGCCTTCCACTCCTTGGTCGGCGCGCGCGTCACCTTTGTCACGGCGAATACGACACCGCGACCGCCGGCCTCGCGCATCGCGGCATCGCGGCTGCCGCAGCCGGGACAGAATTCGCGGGCGAAATACCAGACATGCCGGCATGTCCCGCAGCGCTGATAGGTCAAGCTCTCGGCACCTGAAACCCAGCCGGTCTGCTGCATCACGACGTCCTCTCGAGTACCAGGCTCACATGCGAGGAGAGTATGCCTCCGTCACCGTGCAGCAATGCCAGTTTTGGCAGTTTGGCGATCTGACGGGTGCCAGCCCGCCCGCCCATCTGCCTTGCGGTCTCGACGAGATGCGCCAGCGCGCCGGCCACACCGCAATGGCCGAACGAGAGCAGGCCTCCATGCGTGTTGAGGGGAATACTGCCGTTCGGATCGAAATATCCGTCCCGGACATACCGTCCGGCCATGCCTCTTTCGCAGAACCCGATCTCTTCAAGCAGCATGGCCAGCGTGATCGTGAAACTGTCGTAAATCGCAGCATATTCCACATCGCCCAGATCGATGCCCGCATCCCGCAGCGCCGTCGCGCTTGAGATGCCGGCACCGGATGCGATGAGATCCGGAGCTGCGCTGATATGCTGATGCGTATGGGCCTGCGCGGCGGACCGGATCCGCAGCGCGACGTCAGCAGGCTTCTCCCACCCCACGACAAAGGCGACGCCTCCATCGGAGATTGGGCAGCAATCCAGCAGCTTCAATGGAGTGGCAATCGGAAGGGACGCCATGACATGGTCAATCGAGATAGGGTCGCGGAAATGCGCATCCGGGTGCAGTACGGCATTCCTGCGCATCAGCACGGCAATCTCCGCCAGTTCGGCTTCGGGGATGCCGAAATCATGCATATAGCGCGACGCCGCCAGGGCATAATATGCCGGCACCGTAGCGCCAAGCGGGACCTCGTAGTCCTTATGCCCGACCTGGGCCAGTGTCTGGATCGCGCTGTCGCTGCTCTGCCCCGTCGCCCGGGTTTCTCCGGCGACGACCAGGATTCTCTTCGCGACCCCCGCCTCGACCAGGGCATGTGCGAGCATCAGCATCGCAAACCCCGTCGCGCCGCCGAGCTGGACGGAATGGGCATATTGGGGCGACAGCCCGAAATGCTCTGCGAAAAGCGTACTCAGCATCAGATGCGGCAGCACCGTAGAATAGCCGCAGATCAGCCCATCGATATCCGACCGTTCCAGATGCGCATCCTGCAGGGCCTGCTCTGCAGCCGACGACATCAGATCCAGTGTCTCCTGGCCTTCGAGCTTGCCGAACCTGGTTTGGCCGACTCCGAGCAACCAGCTCACGCGATCCTCATTTTCAGAAGGTGACTTCGGCCGTCATGGCCGGAGACGCATTGTCGGTGGAAATCCAGATACTGCAGCCGTCTTTCGTCGGGCAACCTTCAATCCTGAATGGCCCGGTGTCATAAACCGGCGCCTGCGCGCGCATGGAGTAAGATGAAAACAGGCGGCCGGGATTGTTATCGGCCGCGAAATCCAGCATCAGGTTCGACATGAGCGGACCATGCACGACAAGTCCGGCATATTTCTCATGCTGTATCGCATATTCTCTGTCGAAGTGAATGCGATGCGAATTGAACGTTAGCGCGGAATATCGCATCAGAAGCACCGGATCCGGCGTCACCTGCCTACTCCAGGCTGCATCCGGCTGCGGGGATTTTTCCAGCGGCGCGGCCGGCCGGCTTTGGCCCTTGTCTTCGTCGCGGAAAACGGTGGTCCAGAATTCCTCAACCGCCAGGCCGGCATCCGTGCTGATCTTGCTTTGCAGGGTGGCGATGCAGATGGCACCTGCCTTGCCTTCCTTCATCTGGATATCTTTCAGCAGCGTTTCGCGCGTCAGATGCTCACCGATCAGGATAGGCTGGTGAAACCGCAGAGTGACGCCGCCGAATACCCGCCGTGGCAATGAGACCTTCGGCAAGACACCGGTCGATATCGGGCTGCCATCGGGCCGCAACTCTTGCGGACGGAAGTTGGGCCAGAAAAAGACCGAATGCCATCCCTGTGGAATAGGCTCGCCTTTCGACGGCGGTTTACCTTTCCGATCCAGAGTCGCCCAGAGCGCCTTGATCGCAGATTCGGCGGCGTCATCCTGCGACCGCAGGCTTTGCCCGATCGATGCGCGAAGGGCCGCCTCTTCTTCCATCAGCTCCTTACGCATTGCGGCCCGCCGTGTCGGCCTGACGCGCGATCTTCTTCTTTTCAGCCCAGTCGGCATCGCTCAGGCCGAAATATCGCGTCATCTGCGTGCCGTTTGCCAGATATCCGGCGCCATCGAGCGCTATGGTCTGGCCTGACAGCCATTCACAGCCGTCCGCCATCAGGAAGGTGGCCAGATTCTGCAACTCGCTGGGGCGACCGACACGTCCCCAGGGATTTTCCGATCCCCGGTCATTGGAATCGCCGCCTGGATCGAGCCGCGCTGACATGCCTTCCGTCGGGATTACACCGGGAGCAATGGCATTAACGCGAATCTTGTTGCGTCCCCATTCGATCGCCAGCGACTTGGTCATGGCGTCCAGACCCGTCTTGGCCATGGCGGATGGCACCGTGAAAGGAGACCCCGTCCAGACCCAGGTCGTCAGAATGGATATGATCGCACCCGGCAGGCCGGCTTCGATCCATCGCTTTCCGACGGCATTGGTCACGTAGAATGTTCCATGCAGAACCGTGTTGGCCACGGCATCGAATCCGCGCGGGGAGACCAGATGGGTGGGCGAGATGAAATTTCCGGCTGCGTTGTTGACCAGCCCGGTCAGCGGTCCCTCGGACGAGACCGTTTCCATCAGGCGGTTGACCTGCTCCGGATCACGGATATCTGCCGACTGCGCCCTGATTCGAGCGCCATGCGCCTGCGACAGCTCTTTCACCGTTGCGTCGAGCGGCGCCTGACGTCGTCCGCAGATCCACACCGTTGCGCCCAGCGACAGGTAGTGTTCTGCAATCGCACGGCCGAGACCAGTCCCTCCGCCGGTGACCAGGATTCTCTTTCCGGCCAGAAGTCCGTCTCTGAACATTTGATTTTCCGCCATTTTCTTCACCCGAAAACAAAATAATTCTTTATAGAGAATTTAATTCGGTATAGAATATAGT
The DNA here is from genome assembly GCF_964218355.1 of Ferrovibrio sp. GTDB lineage: Bacteria > Pseudomonadota > Alphaproteobacteria > Ferrovibrionales > Ferrovibrionaceae > Ferrovibrio. Next base: position 169,200 of record NZ_CAXPMC010000021.1, read on the forward strand.
GTAGAACTTCCGTTCCGGCGCTGTCAATCGCAGCCGGATGCAATGCGGGAGGCCACGTGGCAACTCATGCATGCGGACAACGGACTGCTCTATATTTTTGCGTAACAGGGTCGATTCCCATCACGGCGGCTCATCACCTTCGGTACTGCGGATTTTGAGATGACTGAGGCCAATACAAAAAATAACTACAAGCCGGTCGGCGCGGTACTGAACGCTATTCGAATCCTGAATTTCCTCACGCAATCATCGGAAGCGCAGGGCGTTACGAAAATTGCCAAGGAAACCCAGATCAATCAGAGTACCTGCTTCAATATTCTGCGCACGCTCGCGGATGCTGAGTTCGTGCGCTTCGATCCTGCATCCCGAAAGTATGAGCTGGGTATCGGCCTCGGCCCGATCGCGACCCGAGCCCTGAACCCCACGCTGAACATGCACGCCGTCAAGCAGCAGCTGCGGGCGATCACCAAGGAATTCAATATCAGCGTCTCTGTCTGGCGCCGGCTGGGTGACAACCGCCTGATCCTGACTGCACTGGAGCAGAGCGAGGCCGGCGTGCGGGTGCATCTGAGTCTTGGCCAGCGCGTGCCGCTGCTGGGCGGCGCCATGGGCCGACTCTTCGCATTGTCCGGCGAATTCAGCCCCGCGGATGTGAAAAAGCGGTTCGAAGCGGTTCGCTGGCAGCAGCCGATCAACTTCGAGACGTTCATGGAAGAAGCCGAGGCTGCGAAGAAGCGCGGCTGGGCGATCGACGATGGCGCCTACATCCGCGGTGCATTGAATCTGGCAGTTCTGATCCCTGGCGATACGCAGATGGTCTGCACCGGTACCATGTTCCAGGGCCAGCATGACAAGCTTACCCAGCGTGAAATCGGCCGCAGTCTCGTTGGCCTGGCAAAGGATCTCGCCAACAAGCCGATGCCTGAATAATCCCCCTCTGTCAGAGAGTGTGGCAACGCAGGGATGCGGCATCCCAGTGAGACATGCTGCCATATTGCCGGAAGGCCGAGAGGAGAAAATCAGCGCCACCAAACTTGCCGCGATACGTTCGAAGCTTCGGGAAATGCAGGAGCTACTGCGATAGCTCTAGGATCTCGGTGATTTCTGACGAGACCCTATCGGCCGCCTCAATCAAAGCCTGTTCAATATGAACATAGCCCTGCGTCACGGTGCATTTTGCATGGCCGAGCAGGCCTGCGATGATCAGTTCGGAATAACCGAGTTCTGCCGCAATGCTGGCGAAGGTATGCCGCATGACGTGTGGCGTGACATCTGCCAATTCCGCTCTCGCACAAATGCGATCCAGCACTCGGGTGACGCCAATGAAATGGCCGTCACCACGATCTGCCGGAAAGACATAGAGCGTCCGAGTTTCATCTGAGTTTACCGCTTTTCGCTGAGCCTTTAGCAAATCGAGGGCCGCCTTACCAACCACCCGAAATTGCGGTCCCGTTTTGGAATCCGGGAACTGGACGCAGTGTTCGTCAGCCCTGAGCCAGCCCCATTGTAGGCCGAGCACCTCCATGCGTCGAAAGCCGGTCAGAAGCATGAGGCGAATGACCGCCAGGGCCGTCGGATGCTCCCCCTCGGCCTCCATCTGCCGCATGGTCTTTCCAAGTTGCCGCAGTTCCTCGCTACTCAAGCGGCGATCCAGCTTGCGACTGGCGATCTGCCGCACCCCATCAGCCGGATTCGCCTCGATCAGGCGCCAGCGAGCCGCATGCCCCAGCAGGCTGCGCAGGGTGCTGACAGTCCGTCCGGCTACCCCGGACCCGCCGGTGGTCCTCCCGCCCCGCCCTTTTCGGGCCTTGGCCGTCTTGCCAGCGACAATATCGGCCTGCATCCGCTCGATGTCGGCCAGGGTCAGAGCACGGACCGACCGGGTGCCCAGGAGCGGTTTGATGTGGGTGTTGATCCGGCTCTCGTCCATGTCCAGGGTCGAGGCCTTAATCGGGCGCCGGTTTCGCCCCAGGATGCGTCCAGCCCGTGCCTCCTCCAGGTACCACTGGCAGATCTCGGCGACGGTCTTTCCTGCCCGGATAGCTTGTTTGTCGGCAGAAGGATCCTCGCCCCTGGCCACGGCGGCGAGCTTCTGGCGAGCCAAGCCGCGAGCCTCCTCCGGCGTGAAAACCGTGTGCCTGCCCAGGACCAGCCGCCGGGTCCGTCCCTCTGCGTTGCGATACTGGATGAAATAGCTCTTCACACCGGAGCTTTTCACGCGCAAACCGAAGCCGCGCAGCTCGCCATCCCAGGCAAAGGCCTCTCCGCTGGGCCCCGCCTGCAGTCTATCCACGATGCTTTTGATGAGCTTGCCCATCGCCGCTTACCTCTCTGCTTCCCTAACTATAGGACTGCATCTTGAGGAAGCAATCAGGAAGCTGGCGAGATACAACAAGAGAGTACGTGAGGATACTCGGTTCTATATAAACACCTTTAATATCAGATTATTATATGATTCTAGGACACTTGAGCGTATATCGGCGAATTTCCTTCGGCACCACCTAACCGCCTTGCCAAGGTTGGGGTCGAGGGTTCGAATCCCTTCGCCCGCTCCAGTTTCCGGACACATCCGGTTATCAGACACGACCTCCCGATCTCCCATCCGGCGCAGTTCTGCCGGGCTGCCGCCGCGCCCCCGCTGCTGCCGCAGGTGAACAGGCATAGACGCGGCGCGCGGTTCCGGCCAGCAGCGCCTGTCCGGCAGCGGCATCATGCTCGGCAGCGATGATCTTGTAGGCATTCCAGAGATTGCCGTAGCTGATCGCAACGCTGTCGACCGGAAAGTTGCTTTCGAACATGCAGCGTTCCGGACCGAAACACCGGATCGCATGCCGGAAATAGGCGCCGCGCTCATCCACAAACTCCCGGGAGGATGGCGGCAGCGGACGGGTATGGGCGTCATACTGCGTGACGATCGATGCCAGGCCACCGAGTTTCACGACAAGATTGGGATGCTCTGCCAGCATCCCGATCAGGGCGCACCACCCGGTGAAGACCGGATCGCGCTCGGCCGGGCCGCCGCCATATCCGACCGGCGCGCCGAGATGATTGATCACGATCATGGCGGACGGCACCGCGCGGGCCAGCGCGGCGAGTTCGGGAAGCTGAAAATGAAACAGGAAGGCATCGAAGACGAGCCCGCGTTCCGCCACGCGGGCAAGGCCCCGGCGAAAGGCCGGATCGGCATAGAGACCGGGCGGCGCGGCACCCGCCAGCAGGCGGGCTGACGGATCCTCCAGGCGGGCAGCGCTCTGGCGGATGCCACGCAGGCGGCCACCGCCAGCCTTCTCGTGCTCGTCAAGCACCGTGTCCAGTGCGGGATGCCGCAGGTCGGCATGCGCCACGATCGCTGCGATCGTTTCCGTTCCATCGCGGCCAGCGGACTGCACGGCCATGCGGGCAGCCCATTCCGTCTCCCCCACCGACCGAAGATGCTCCGGCCCGTCCGGACGGTATCCGGACCCGCATTCGACATAGACGGCCTGCGCGAGATTGTGGCCGGCCGTCACATCGGAAAGAAACTCGTCAAGAAGATAACGGCTGGTCCGCAGCATCGCGCCGGGTTCGGCCGGGTCGGGAAAGTCGCGTTCGTCCCAGAGATGGAAATGGGCATCGACGATTTCGATCTCCGGATCGATGGCCGCCTCGCGCCGCAGCGCCCACCAGTCGCGGCGCGCACCCATCTGCCGCACCCAAAGCCTGCGTTCCTGCGGGGTCATTCCCTGTCCTCCTCCCGGTGCGGGCAGCTTCGAAACGGCACCCGGCACCTGCGGAGCCAACCGTAGAGTTGAACTGACTATTACCGATAGTTAAAATTACTAACATCCATGTTCTAATAAGCTGAAAGCTGGAGGAAGCGCCATGGAGCTGAGGCAGATCCGATTCTTCGTCGCGGCCTGCGAAGAGGGCTCCCTGAGTGCCGCCGCCAGCCGCCTGAACTGCACGGCATCCGGCGTCAGCCAGCAGATGAGTGCGCTGGAGGGGCGGCTGGGGATCAGCCTGCTCGAACGGACACGGCGGGGCGTGGTGCCAACACCGGCCGGGCAGCGCTTCTACGAACGGTCGCTCGCAATCCTGAAGGCCGTTTCCGAGGCCGAACTCGAAGTCGAAGATTTCTCCGCCGGACTGAGCGGTGCGGTATCGGCCGGTTTCGCGCCCGGCCTGGCGAAAGCCATCCTGCCGCCGGCGCTGGCACGGTTCACGCGCGAGTTTCCCCGGGTCGACATCGACATCGCGAGCGGCACCGCCGATTCGCTCCTCGCCGAAGTGGCCGGCGGCGCCCTCGACTTCTATGTGGGCCAGTTCGAAAAGCCCCAGATCGGACTGACGGCGCAGTCCATCGGCAGGTTCCCGGTCACGCTCATATCCGGCTCCCGCCGCGGACTGATGCCGATGAAACCGCTGAAACTCTCTGCCCTGCCGGCGCTGAAGCTGTTCCTGCCCAATGCCGAAAACAGCCTGCGGCCGAAAATCGACGCGGCAATCCGCAATGGCGAAATCCCTGTCGAACGGATCATCTCCAATGCCAGCCTTTCGGCAGGACTGGAATTTCTCGCGCTGACCGACTGGTCTGCCATCCTTCCCTACTGGATCGGCCAGAAGGAACTCGGCAACGAGCGACTGACCGTCAACCCGATCGCGGATTCATCCCTGGCCGTCGAGGTGGCGCTGATCATTCCGGCCCGCCATCCGCTGTCGCGCCCTGCCCAGACGCTTTACGACTATTTCAGCCAGGAGCTCCGCCGGTCCGAAGAGGAGTGGCGGCGGGTGCTGGATGCTTCTGCCTTAAGCCAGCCTGATGATTCACTTAAGAAGAAATAAGTATTCCTGATCGAACGCCCCTCCTACATTCCACGCCGGAGGAACGCCATCTGCCCGGGCATACCTGTTCAGGCGGCAGACAGCGGATAAGCGCGCCCCGTCGCGCGTAACTATAAGGCCCCGGCCTCTACCGGGCCCCGGAGGAGACAGACATGACATCCGATCAGCCGATCGTGCAATCCGTGACCCGTTCGCCCATCAACCGCCGCACCTTCGGCGGCCTGTCCCTGCTCGCCCTCGCCGGCACCTCGGTGGCCACCGGCGCCCGGGCGGCAGCGCCGGAAATCGAGCTGAAAATGCAGTTCGCATCCGCCGACGGCACGCCCTGGAACGACATGGACCGGCGCTTCGCCGGCCAGCTCAAGGCGATTACGGGCGGCCGCGCCAAACTGACATTCTTTCCGCCCAACTCGGTGACGCCGTTCAAGGACTGGCTGCGGGCAACCGGCTCCGGGCTTCTCGATATCGGCTTCGTCTGGCATCCGGCGCTGCCGGGCAAGTTCCCGCAGCTCGAACTGTTCAGCCTGCCCGGACTTACGAAAAACCAGACCGTCGCCAGCGTGGTCTACTGGCGCCTGCGCGAGATTTTCCCCGAGATGGGAAATATCTTCAGCGACAGCGACAATGTCGTCGACCTCGCCACATTCGTCGCGATGGGCTCGCATCTGCATACCCGCACGCCGATCCGCACGCTGGCTGACCTGAAGGGCAAGGTGCTGGCAGCCCAGGATTCGGCCGGCGTGCGGGTGATGGAAGCGCTGGGCGCCAGCGCCAGCGTCATGGTCGGGCCGGATGCCTATCTGGCCCTGCAGCGCGGTGCCGTCGACGGGGTATTGTGCGCCTGGGGATGGGTGAACAATTTCAAGCTCAACGAGGTGACGACCTACCACACGCTGGTCAACCTCAACCCCGGCACCTACTCGACGGTCATGAACCGGGACACCCACAAGAAGCTGACCGAGCAGGAAAGGAAGCATCTCGCCGACCTTCTGCCCGTCTACTTCTTCAACAACACCACCGATGGCGCCGCGGCGGCGATGGCGGCGATCCCGCCGGACAATATCATCACGCTGTCGGCCGAGGACCATGCGGCCCTTGCCACCAGGATGCGCCCGCTCTGGGACCAGTGGGTGCAGACCGCGAATGCGAAGGGCCTGCCGGGGCAGAAGATCCTCGACGAGGCCGTGCGCCTGCTGAAGCTCTACGATCAGAACTAGCCGGTGGATACCGCCGGCGAGGGTGCGCTGCACATGCCTCGCCGGCGGAAAGACCGATGAAACGCACCGCGTGCGGCAGTACCGGGACATGGTGGTGAAGGCGTCATGAGCACAGGCTTGAACAGGATTGATGCCGCGGTGCCGGCCGAGGGCGACAGGCCGGCAGGGGCGCCGTGGCGCGGCATCGCCTGGACCAACCGTGCCGCGCAGGTCCTGGGCGGCGGCGCCCTCGTGCTGATGATGGGCGTGACGGTGGCGGATGTCGTGCTGCGCAATCTCTTTTCGGTGGTCGTTCCCGGCAGCATGGAGATCAACGGCCTGCTGATGATCCTCGTCGCCCTGTCGACGCTGGGGGCGGTCGAACTGGCGCGCGGACATATCAGGGTCGACATGCTGCTGCAGCTGATGCCGGCGCAGGCACGCCTGCCGACCATGGCGGGCGGCCTGCTGCTGACCCTGGGAACGATCGTGGTCACGGCATCGGAAATCCTGAAGGAAGCCTCTCTCCTGATGGAGGATTCGGTGGTCACCGGCGTGCTGAAAGTGCCGGAATGGCCCTTCGCCGTGGTCGCCGCGGTGTTCATGCTGCTCTTCGCGGTTGCGCTGCTGCTCAACCTGTCCGCCACGCTCAAGACCGTCGTTGCGCTTCGCGATCCGCGGGCGCTGGCGATCTGCCTGGCCTGGCTGCTGGCCGCTGCCGTCATTTTCTGCCTTGTCCTGTTTCCGCAGGCCCTGCCGTTCGAAATGTCGCGCGCCTCGCGCGGCCTTGTCAGCATCGCCCTGTGTTTCGTGCTGATCTTCCTCGGGGTCCATGTCGCGGCGGCAATGGCGCTGACGGCGCTGATCGGCATCAGTCTGCTGATCGGCGCCAAGGCCAGCCTGACCAGCATCGGCACCACGGCGCTGGACGTCGTCAGCGACCAGACATGGAGCGTTATCCCGCTGTTCACCTGGATGGGCCTGATCGTCGTCGCCTCGGGGTTTGCCGAGGACCTCTATCGCGCCGCCCATCGCTGGATCGGCCACCTGCCCGGCGGGCTTGCTTCGGCAAGCACGGTCTCCTGTGCCGGCCTGTCGTCGATTGTCGGCGATACGCTGTCCGGCGTCTACGCCATGGGATCCATCGCCCTGCCGCAGATGAAGAGCTACGGCTATGACATGAAGCTGGCGACCGCCTCGATTGCCTGCGCGGCCACCATCGGCGTGATGATCCCGCCCAGCCTGGCATTCATCGTCTATGGCATGATCACCGAAGTCTCGATCGGCAAGCTGTTTATGGCCGGCGTGCTGCCGGGCATCCTGTTTGCCGTCATTCTGGTTCTGCTGATCACGGTGAGAACCTGGATAAATCCGTCACTGGCACCACGCGGCGAGACCAGCAGCTGGCGCGAGCGGATGCAGGCCAGTTCCGGCGTCTGGCCGGTGCTGGTGCTGATGCTGCTGGTCCTCGGCGGCATCTACACGGGTATCGTCACCCCCAATGAAGCCGGCGGCATTGGCGTCGCCGGGGCCCTGCTGATCTCCACGCTGACCCGGCGGCTCACCTGGCACGCCTTCTGGCGATCGATCGAACAGACTCTGCGGCTGACGGCAGGCATTCTTCTGATCTTCCTGTTCGCCACCGCCTTCAGCCGCTTCATCGCCATCAGCGGGCTGACCCAGCAGATTGCCGGCCTGGTGGCGGACCTGGAGCTCGGCCCGTACCAGCTGATCGGCGCCCTCCTGGTTTTCTACGTCGTCATCGGCATGTTCATGAATGCGCTGCCCGCCCTCGTGCTGACAGTCCCCCTCTTCTATCCGCTGGCGATGAATGCCGGTTTCGATCCGGTATGGTTCGGCGTCTTCGTCGTCATCATGGTCGAGCTCGGGGTCGTCACGCCGCCGATCGGGGTCAATGTCTTCGCGATCGCCTCGATGACAAAGGATGTGTCGATGTATGAGATCTTCCGCGGGGTCTTTCCCTTCTGGATTGCCTATTTCGCGCTGGTTCTGCTGATTATCGCCGTGCCGCAGATTGCGCTGTTCCTGCCATCGCTGATGTGACGTCAAGATGACCCCCGACCTGCAGTCCGGCCCCATTCCGGCAATCTTCATCCCGCCGCGGATTCCGTCTCCGGCAATCATGCGGACCGGCCCCTGTCCGGTTTGTGCCGCCACCTGGGGGAATTCGTGATGCTGCCGCTTGAAGGTTTCCGGGTCCTCGACCTCACGCATGTGCTGGCAGGTCCCTGCGCAACCCATCATTTGCGCTGCCTGGGCGCCGAGGTGATCAAGATCGAGCGACCGGGCGCCGGCGACCCGATGCGTGCGCTTACGATGCAGCCGGAGCATGGCGGCCTGCCGCCGGGCTTCCGCGCGCTGAATGCCGGCAAGAAGTCGGTCGTCGTCGACCTTTCCGCGCCGGATGGCCGCGCCGCAATCCTGCGGCTTGCCGAGAACGCCGACGTCTTCGTCGAGAATTTTCGCCCCGGCGTAGCGCAACGCCTGGGGCTCGGCCCCGAGGATCTCCGCAGGGTTCGGCCGGACATCGTCTACTGCTCGATTTCGGGCTGGGGGCAGAGCGGCCCGAACAGCCGGTACGGAGCCTACGATCACGTCATCCAGGCCGCGACCGGAATGATGGCGCTGCAGGGCAGCCGCGAGGACGACGCTCCCGTGAAGGTCGGCTTCCCGGTCATCGACATCGCCACCGGCATCAGTGCCGCGGAGGCGATCCTGGCCGCCCTCATCCGGCGCCTGCGCGGCGATACCGGCCCGATCACGATCGATGTCGCGATGATCGATTCCGCGCTGGCCCTGATGTCCGGCCCTGCCGCCATGACGCTGGCCACCGGGCGCGCGCCGGAGCGCGTGGGCAACCGCGGGTTCGTCGGCAGCCCCGGCGCTGAGACTTTCGCAACGATGGATGGCCATATTTCGGTGGCCGCCAACACCATGGGACAGTTCGCGACGCTGTGCCGGCTGCTCGGCCGGCCGGAACTGGCAGCAGCGCCATTCGTGCCGGCCGGACTCGCGGCGGGCGACTTCCTCGCCAATGTTGCCAGCGAGCCGCTGCGCATCAAGCTGGCGCAGGCTTTCGCTGCCGCGAATGCGAGCGAACTGGAAACCGCGCTGAACGCTGCCGGTGTGCCGGCTGCCAGGGTGCGCGATCTCGCGGAGTATCTGCGCGACCTCTATCCTGCCACACCCGGGATCGGCACGGATGGCGAGCCCGTTGCGCTCGGCCCCGCATTCCGCTGGCGAGAGGGACAGAAGCCGGACCTGCCGCCGGCGCCACGGCTCGGTGCGGACACCCCGTCGGTCATTGCAGACGGGCAGACAGCGCCGGCGCCATGACGCGCCCCGGGCCGGTTCCCTCGTCTGCACCGGCCTGCCCTGACAATTTACTCCGCAGAATGCCAATTTCCGCCAAGACGCCGCGACCTGGCACGGACATACTTCTCACGGCTGCACTTCTTCCGCACCGGACGGGTTGATCTCGTGCGCCCGCCGGCGCATAGGACAGGACAGCCACCGACGCATGGCGCCATCGCGAACGACAGAGTGGAAGAAAGATGAGCAAGCCCACCCTTGATGTGACACCGCATCCACAGCCGGCCGGCGCGGCCGAGCGCGCGGCGCTCATGCAGAATCCGGCTTTCGGCCACGTCTTCACCGACCACATGATCACGCTACGGCATTCGGCGGAGCGCGGCTGGCATGACTGGCGTCTGGAGCCGCGGCACGCCTTCGATCTCGATCCGGGCACCCTGTCGCTGCATTATGCACAGGAAATCTTCGAGGGCCTGAAAGCCTACCGGCTGCCCGACGGGGGCGCCACGCTGTTCCGCCCCGATGCCAATGCACGCCGCTTCCGCGCCTCGGCCGAGCGGCTGGCAATGCCGCTGCTGCCGGAAGAGATCTTCACCGGCTCCGTCCGCGCCCTGGTGGATGCCGACCGCGACTGGATCCCGAGTGCCGAGGGCGCCTCGCTCTACCTGCGGCCCTTTATGATCGGGACCGAGGTGGCGCTGCCGCCGGAGCCATCGGCCGCCCATCTTTTCTGCGTCATCGCCTCGCCGGTGGCCGCCTATTTCAAGGGCGGCGCGGCCGGTGTGACCCTGTGGGTCTCCGAGACCTATACGCGGGCGGCACCCGGCGGGACCGGTGCGGCGAAATGCGGCGGCAACTATGCCGCCAGTCTGGTCGCCCAGGCCGAGGGCCGGCGCGAGGGCTGCGACCAGGTGGTGTTCCTCGATGCGGTCGAACGGCGCTGGGTCGAGGAACTCGGGGGCATGAATGTCTTTTTCGTCTTCGACGACGGCTCGCTGCAGACACCGCCGCTGACCGGCACCATCCTGCCCGGCATTACCCGCGATTCCCTGATCACCCTGGCGCGCGGCATGGGCCTTGCCGTACGCGAGGAACCCTATGCCATCGACCAGTGGCAGGCCGATGCGCAGAGCGGCCGCCTGCGCGAGGCCTTTGCCTGTGGTACGGCGGCCGTGGTCACGCCGATCGGCCGCGTGAAGGGTGCCCGGCACGGTTTTGTCATCGGCAATGGCGAAGCCGGCCCGGCGGCCGCACGGCTGAAGGCGGCGCTGACCGATATCCAGTTCGGCCGCGCAGCCGACCCGCATGGCTGGCTCGACCGCCTGCCCTGACCCGGCCGCGAAGGAGGGGGATTGCGGCTCTGGCCGGGCCGGAACCCGGTATATCACCCCCTTGCCAGGAAAACTCCGTGCACCGCCGGCTGCCCGTCGGCATTGACGCCGCCCCGATGGATTCTTAATTCTGTGTCCATGATCCAGGAAATGAGCCAGCGCAGCCGCGAAATCCTGCGGCTGGTGGTCGAAACCTACATGGCCACCGGCGAACCGGTCGGCTCGCGCCTGCTGTCGAAAAAGCTGGAACACAAGCTGTCGCCGGCCAGTATCCGCAACACCATGGCGGACCTTGAGGAATCGGGCCTGCTGTATGCGCCGCATACCTCGGCCGGCCGGCTGCCCACCGAAAGCGGCCTGCGGCTGTTCGTCGACGGCCTGCTGCAGGTCGGTGACCTGACCCAGGATGAGCGCAGCTCGATCGAGGGTCGCTGCGCCGCATCGGGTCGCGGTTTTCAGGACATCCTCACCGAGGCCACCACGGTCCTGTCCGGCCTGTCGGGCCATGCCGGCCTCGTGGTCGCGCCCAAGGTCGACGCGCCGCTGCGCCATGTGGAATTCGTGCCGGTCGGACCGGGCCGCGCCCTCGTTGTGCTGGTCTCCGAATCCGGCCAGGTCGAGAACCGCATGGTCGATCTGCCGATGGCGATGACCGGCTCGACGCTGGCCGAAGCCGGCGAGTTTCTCTCGAAGCGCCTGAAGGGCCGCACCATGGCCGAAGCGCGCGACCAGATCCTGCTGGAACTGACGGCGCAGCGGGCCGAACTGGACCAGCTGGCCGCCCGGGTGGTCGAGGCCGGTCTCGCGATCTGGGGCGGCGAGCCCGGGCGCGGCACCCTGATCGTGCGCGGCAGCGCCAGCCTGCTCGACGATGTCTCCGCGCTGGCCGATCTCGAACGCATCCGCAGCCTGATGGGCGAGCTGGAAAATGCCGAGGAGATGCTGCGGCTGATTGAACTGACCCAGGGCAGCGAGGGCGTGCGCATCTTCATCGGCTCGGAGAACACCCTGTTTCGCCGCGCCGGCTGTTCGCTGATCGTGGCGCCGCTGCAGAACCAGCAGCAGCGAATTCTCGGCGCCATCGGCGTGATCGGCCCGACCCGGATGAATTATGCCCGGGTGGTGCCGATGGTGGATTTCACCGCCCAGGTGGTCGGCCGCCTGCTCGGCTGACCGGCCGAAAAATCCGGCACTTCCGGCAGGAATGGGCGGAAATCCGCCGCCCCCCCTTTCATTTTGCGGCCCCGATCCGTATATGCAGGGCGCAACGAGGACGTGATGACCCAGAACGAGACCCAGAATACCGCGACCGAAACCGAAGCCGCGCCCCCGGCCCAGACCGATGCCGCCGAACCGGCCGCCCTGCTGGCCGCCGCGCAGGAGGAGGTCACCGCGCTGAAGGACCGGCTGCTGCGCGAGGCGGCCGACAAGGAAAATCTGCGCAAGCGCCTCGAGCGCGAGAAGGAAGATGCCGCGAAATTCGCCGCCGGCCGGTTTGCCCGCGACATCCTGACCGTCGCCGACAATCTGCGCCGCGCTGTCGAATCCGCACCCAAGCCCGCCGAAGGCGCCGCCGAAAGCGATCCCGTCCATGGCCTGATCGCCGGCGTCGAGGCGACCGAGCGCGAACTGCTTGGCGTGTTCGAGCGGCACGGGATCGCCCGCATCGAACCGAAGAACGAGAAATTCGACCCCAACCTGCATCAGGCGATGTTCGAGGTGGAAGATGCCACCGTGCCGGCCGGTACCGTCGTGCAGGTGATTGCCGCCGGCTATGTCCAGCATGGCCGCCTGCTGCGTGCCGCCATGGTTGGCGTCTCCAAGGGCGGCCCGCAGGACGAGCTGCAGCCAGGCGCGGCGGTCAACACGCAGGCTTGATCCGTCACAGCCCCGCGTTAGCTTGCGGACAGGACGCCGCCTGCCGGCGCAGCATCAGCCGGAGTGACGCCCATGCCGCTGTTTTCCGTTCTCGACCTCGCGCCGGTGCCCCAGGGTTTCGTGCCGGGCGATGCCCTGCGCAACACCCTCGATCTTGCCCGTCATGCCGACGCCTGGGGGTATAATCGTTACTGGCTGGCCGAACACCACAACATGATCGGCATCGCCAGCGCCGCCACTGCGGTGGTGATCGGGCAGGTTGCCGCCGTCACCGGCCGCATCCGCGTCGGTTCCGGTGGCATCATGCTGCCAAATCATTCGCCGCTGGTGATCGCCGAACAGTTCGGCACGCTGGAGGCGCTGTATCCCGGCCGCATCGACCTCGGGCTGGGCCGGGCGCCCGGCACCGACCAGATGACCCTGCGTGCCCTGCGCCGCGACCCGGCCGCGGCCGACCGCTTTCCGCAGGATGTGCAGGAACTGCAGGCCCTGCTGGCCCCGATCGAACCCGGGCAGAAACTGCGCGCCGTGCCCGGCGGCGGTTCCAGAGTGCCGCTGTGGATTCTCGGATCCAGCCTGTTCGGCGCCCAGCTGGCCGCCATTCTCGGCCTGCCCTATGCCTTCGCCTCGCATTTCGCGCCCGAAGCCCTGATGCCGGCCCTGGAAACCTACCGGTCGCGGTTCGAGCCGTCGGAGCAGCAGGCGAAGCCCCATGCCATGGTCGGCGTGAACGTGATCGCCGCCGAGACCGATGCCGAGGCCCGGCGGCTGTTCACCTCGGCACAGCAGGCCTTCACCAACATGTTCCGTGGCACCCGCGGCCTGCTGCCGCCGCCGATCGACGATATCGAGACCTACTGGACCCCGGCGGAAAAGGCCCAGGCCTCGGGCATGCTGGCCTGTTCCTTCGTGGGCGCGGCCGAGACGGTGCGCGCCGGCCTCGCCCGCTTCATCGCGCAGACCGGCGCCGACGAGATCATGGTTGCTGCCGCGATCCACGACCACGCCGCCAGGTTGCGGTCCTACGAGATTCTGGCCGGGGTGGCGACGGCTTTGGGCACTCCGCTGCGGGCAGCCCAAACCGCCTGACGCGAAAGGCGAATTTCGCCACATTTGTTCGCCCGACATTTCGCGGCAGACATCCGTTTCTGTCAAAAAACTGCAACCCCGACCGCGGATAGTCAGCCGTCGGAAAATGAGGGGTCCGCGGTGGACATGATCGGCTCGGAAATGCTGGAAACCATCGGCACGGTGGCGGTGCCGCTGCCGGCGGTGTCACCGGACATGCGCTGCGAAGAGGTCGACCGCCGCTTCCAGGCCGACCCCGATCTCGGCGCCATCGCCGTGGTCGAGGAAGGCCGGCCGATCGGCCTGATCAACCGCTACGACCTGATCACCCACCTGTCCCGCGACTACGGCCGCGCCCTCTTCGCCCGCAAGCCGGTATCGCAGCTGATGGACCGCAATCCGCTGATTGTCGAATCCTCCATCAGCGTCGACAAGCTGGAAAGCCTGATCGCCGACGAGCACCAGAGTGCCCTTCTGCGCGGCTTCATCGTCACCCGTGCCGGCATATATTACGGGGTCGGCACGGCCCTGCTGCTGCTGCAGCTGGGCATGGCCCGCAGCGAGCGGCGCAACCGCGCCCTCGAGCGCGCCCGCCAGCAGGCCGAGGAAGCATCCCTGAGCAAGACGCGCTTCCTCGCCAACATGAGCCATGAGCTGCGCACGCCGCTGAATGCCATCATCGGCTTTGCGGAAGTGATCCAGAAACAGATGCTGGGGCCGATCGGCAACAGCCGTTACGTCGAATATGTCGACGACATCCTGTCCAGCGGCCAGCATCTGCTGAGCCTGATCAACAACATCCTCGACATGTCGAAAATCGAAAGCGGCAGCTGGCGCATCCAGCCCGAGGTGACCGATCCGGTCGAGATTCTGGAAACCAGCCTGCGGGTTTTCCGCGAACGTGCCGTCGGCCGCGGCGTCAGGCTCGACCTTGTCGCCGCGCCGGATCTTTACGAGGGTTTCGTCGACCGCCAGGCCCTGCGCCAGATCCTGCTCAACCTCGTGTCCAATGCGATCAAGTTCACCCCGCCCGGCGGCCATGTCGAAATCGGCGCCGCCGGCGAGGCCGATGGCGGCTTCCGCATCTGGGTCGGCGATACCGGCATCGGCATCGCGCCCGAGAATATCCCCGTGGTGCTGGCGCCCTTCGGCCAGGTGGAAAACGACCTGACCCGGAAATACGAAGGCACCGGGCTCGGCCTGCCGCTGGTGAAATCGCTGGTCGAACTGCATGGCGGCCGTTTCGAGCTGGATACCGCCCCCGGCCGCGGCACCACGGTGCGGGCCTGGTTCCCGCCGCCGCCGGGCAACCTGCCGGCGGGCAAACCGGCGCCGGTGAATTCCGCCAGGCCTAGTGCGGCTGCGTCACCCGCCGCAATGTCAGATTGATCCGGCCGCCGCCGGCAATCAGCCGGCTGCTGCCCGGCAGGATACGGTCGATCCCGTGATAGGCCAGCCGGGCGGCACCGCCCAGCACCAGCACATCGCCGGACGCCAGTTTCAGGCTGCGGGTTGCCCCGCCGCGGCTGGTGCCGCCCAGCCGGAACAGCGCATCGTCACCCAGCGATATCGACACCACCGGGGCATCCAGCGCCGCCTCGTCACGATCCTGGTGCAGGCCCATTTTCGCGGCATCCCGGTACAGGTTGACCAGGCAGCATTCCGGGTCATGCGGATATCCCGCCACCTGTCGCCAGACGGCCAGCGCTGCCGCCGGGATTGCCGGCCAGGGCCGGCCGGTCTGGGGATGCCGCTCGACATACCGATAGCCCCCTGCACGGTCGGAATACCAGCCGAGACGGCCGGCATTGGTCATCGCCACGCTCATCGGCCGGCCGCTTTTCGGCATGGTCGCGTGATAGACCGGCGCCCGGGCGAGCAGGTCCTGCACGGCATTGGCCAACCCCTGCTGGGCCGGGCGGTCCAGCAGGCCGGAATAGAGGCGGAATCCCTCGGGCAGGGCGGCGGCAACGGTCATCGGGCACAGGCAGGCAGCGGGCGGCAAATTCCGCTATAAGATAACCCCCTGCCCGGGAGCAGGGAATGGGCCTGGAAACAGGCCCTGGAATGGCACCGCCACCGGCGCCGGCCGGCAGCCTGCCCCGCAGGGCCCCGAATCGCCGTTTCCGGCCCGTTTCGGGGACATTTTTTCGCCACACCTGTTGCGGGACGGCACCCGCCCTCTTACATAGCCCGCGAGCGTAATGATCTGGGGTCCCGTGCGGCGCTTGACCGACAAGGCCGCCCCGGACCGCCGCAAAAAGGAGCGACAACATGGCCAAAGTCATCGGTATCGACCTCGGCACCACCAATTCCTGCATCGCCATCATGGATGGCAAGACCCCCAAGGTCATCGAGAACGCCGAAGGCGCGCGCACCACGCCGTCGATGGTGGCTTTCACTAAGGATGGCGAGCGTCTGGTCGGCCAGCCGGCCAAGCGCCAGGCGGTGACCAATCCGGAAAATACCCTGTTCGCCGTGAAGCGCCTGATCGGCCGCGCCTTCAGCGACGATGCAACCCGCCGTTTCACCGAGATGGTCCCCTACAAGGTGGCCAAGGGCGATAACGGCGATGCCTGGGTGGAAGTCCAGGACAAGAAGTACAGCCCCAGCCAGGTCTCGGCCTTCATCCTGCAGAAGATGAAGGAAACCGCCGAGAGCTTCCTCGGCGAGACGGTCACCCAGGCCGTGATCACCGTGCCGGCCTATTTCAACGATGCCCAGCGCCAGGCGACGAAAGACGCCGGCCGCATCGCCGGCCTCGAAGTGCTGCGCATCATCAACGAGCCGACCGCGGCGGCGCTGGCCTATGGTCTCGACAAGACCAGCGACGGCAAGAAGATCGCCGTCTATGACCTTGGCGGCGGCACCTTCGACATCTCGATCCTCGAGATCGGCGACGGTGTCTTCGAGGTGCGTTCGACCAACGGCGACACCTTCCTCGGCGGCGAGGATTTCGACCTGCGCCTGGTCGACTATTTCGCCACCGAGTTCAAGAAAGAGCAGGGCATCGACCTGCGCAGCGACCGGCTGGCGCTGCAGCGCCTGAAGGAAGCTGCCGAGAAGGCGAAGATCGAACTGTCCTCGTCGACGCAGACCGAGATCAACCTGCCCTTCATCACCGCCGATGCCTCGGGTCCGAAGCATCTGGTGATGAAGCTGACCCGCGCCAAGCTGGAGGCCCTGGTCGACGACCTGGTCCAGCGCACCGTCGAGCCCTGCAAGAAGGCGCTGAAGGATGCCGGCCTGTCGGCTGGCGACATCGACGAGGTGGTACTGGTCGGCGGCATGACCCGCATGCCGAAGGTGATCGAGACGGTGAAGACCCTGTTCGGCCGCGAACCGCACAAGGGCGTCAATCCGGACGAGGTGGTCGCCATCGGCGCCGCCATCCAGGCCGGCGTGCTGCAGGGCGACGTCAAGGACGTGCTGCTGCTGGACGTTACCCCGCTGAGCCTCGGCATCGAGACGCTGGGCGGCGTGTTCACCAAACTGATCGAGCGCAACACCACGATCCCGACCAAGAAGAGCCAGGTCTTCTCCACCGCCGAGGACAACCAGAATGCGGTGACGATCCGGGTCTTCCAGGGCGAGCGCGAGATGGCGTCGGACAACAAGCTGCTCGGCCAGTTCGACCTGGTCGGCATCCCGCCGGCGCCGCGCGGCGTGCCGCAGGTGGAAGTGACCTTCGACATCGACGCCAACGGCATCGTGCATGTCTCGGCCAAGGACAAGGGTACCGGCAAGGAGCAGCAGATCCGCATCCAGGCTTCCGGTGGCCTGTCGGAAGACGACATCAAGAAGATGGTGCAGGAAGCCGAAGCCCATGCCGCCGAGGACAAGAAGCGGCGTGAGGCCGTCGAGGCCAGGAACCAGGCCGAGGCGCTGATCCATGCCACCGAGAAGACCATCGCCGATCTTGGCGACAAGGCCCCGGCGGCCGACAAGGCCGAGGTCGAGGCCGGCATTGCCGACCTGCGCAAGGCGATCGAGGCCAATGACGTCGAGGCGATCAAGGCCAAGAGCCAGGCACTCAGCCAGACCGCGATGAAACTGGGCGAGGCCCTGTACAAGGCCCAGGCCGAGCAGGGCGAGGCCGGCGGCGAACAGCCGGCCGGCGGTGCCCAGGGCGGCGCCAAGCCCGATGACGGCATCGTCGATGCCGATTTCGAGGAAGTGAAGGACGACAAGAAGAAGTCGTAAAGCCGACAACCCGGCAACCGGGCGCCGCCCTCCAGCGGCGCCCGGTTCTGCTTCGGACAGGAAGTCCCGCTGATGTCGACCAAACGCGACTATTACGAAACTCTCGGGGTGCAGCGCGGCGCCAGCGCGGAAGAGCTGAAAAAAGCCTACCGCAAGCTGGCCATGCAGCATCACCCGGACCGCAACCCCGGCGATGCCGCAGCCGAGGCCAAATTCAAGGAACTGAACGAAGCCTACGACGTCCTCAAGGACGACCAGAAGCGCGCTGCCTACGACCAGTACGGCCATGCCGCCTTCGAGGGCGGCCGCGGCGGACCCGGCGGCCCGGGCGGAGCCGGCTTCGACTTCACGTCTTTTTCCGACATTTTCGACGACCTGTTCGGCGAGTTCATGGGCGGCGGGCGCGGCGGCCCCGGCGGACGCGGCAGTGCCAATCGCGGTTCCGACCTGCGCTACAATCTCGAAATCTCGCTGGAGGACTGCTTCCGCGGCCGGAATGTCAAAATCCGCGTGCCGACCTCGATCGCCTGCGAAGCCTGCGACGGCTCGGGCGCCGAGGCCGGTGCCAAGCCCATCACCTGCCCGACCTGCAAAGGCCATGGCAAGGTGCGGGCACAGCAGGGCTTTTTCACCATCGAACGTGGCTGCCCGACCTGCGGCGGCGCCGGCCAGGTGATCGAGAAGCCGTGCAAGGTCTGTGGCGGTGCCGGCCGCGTGCACAAGGAAAAGACGCTGGAAGTGGATATCCCGCCCGGTGTCGACGAAGGCAACCGCATCCGCCTGGCTGGCGAGGGCGAAGCCGGCATCCGCGGCGGTCATCCCGGCGATCTCTATGTCTTCCTCAGCGTGCAGCCGCACCGGCTGTTCCGTCGCGAGGGCCAGCACCTGCATTGCCGCGTGCCGGTCTCGATGACCACGGCGGCGCTGGGCGGACAGATCGACGTGCCGACGCTGGACGGCAGCAAGTCGCGGGTGACCATCCCCGCCGGCACCCAGACCGGCAAGCAGTTCCGCCTGCGCGGCAAGGGCATGCCGTCGCTGCAGCAATCGGGCTTCGGCTCCGGTCCCGGCGATCTCTACATCCAGGTGATGGTCGAGACTCCGGTGAAGCTGAACAAACGCCAGCGCGAACTGCTGGAGGAATTCGCCACCCTGGAAGACGAGGAGTCGAGCCCGGAAAGCTCCGGCTTCTTCGCCAGGGTGAAGGAGATGCTCGGCGGCAAGACCGAGTAATCCCGGCCGGCCGGAACAAGTGACGACGGGGGCGGCCTCCTGCTAGAGTGCCGCCCTCTTTCTGTTTCGGCCCGCCTTAATTCCCGGAGTTCCCGATCATGTCCGCAACCCGCATCGGCATCGTTGGCATCGGCGGCCGCATGGGCCTCGCCATGGCACGCGAGATTGCGGCCACCAGGGGCGCCGCGGTGCTTGGCGGCGGCAGCGAGCGGCCCGGCTCGGCCCTTCTGGGCCAGGATCCCGGCCTGCTGGCCGGCACCGGTGCCACCGGCCTGAAGATCACCGACGACGCAGCCACCCTGTTCGCCAGCGTCGATGCCGTGCTCGACTTCTCGGTGCCGGCCGCGCTGGCCGGGCATGCCGCGCTGGCGGCGAAAACCGGCACGGCTTATGTGGTCGGCATCACCGGGCTGGAGCCGGAGCATTTCGAGACCCTGCATGCCGCCGCGAAAAGCTGCGCCATCGTGCAGAGCTTCAACATGAGCCTCGGCGTCAACATCCTGGCCGGCCTGACCCGCCAGGTGGCGGCGGCTCTGGGCGAGGACTGGGATATCGAGATCGTCGAGATGCATCACCGGATGAAGGTGGATGCGCCGTCCGGCACCGCGATTCTTCTCGGCGAACAGGCCGCACAGGGCCGTGGCGTGAAACTGGACGGCGTGGCCGATCGTGGCCGCGACGGCATCACCGGCGCCCGCAAGGCCGGCCATATCGGTTTCGCCGCCCTGCGCGGCGGCAATGTGGCCGGCGAGCACACGGTGATGTTCGCGGCCGACAACGAGCGGATCGAACTGACCCACAAGGCCACCGACCGCAGCATCTTCGCCCGCGGCGCCGTGCGCGCGGCGATCTGGGCCCATGGCAAGCCGGCCGGGCTCTATGACATGAATGACGTGCTGGGACTGGCGAAAGGCTGACGCCTAGGCGCGGTCGAGCGGCCGCAGCCCGGCGCCCTCCGGCTGGCGCCAGCGCCACAATGCCTCGCACAGGGCCGCGGCCAGGGTGCGGCGCTCCTGCGGGCTGAGGAAATCGCCCACTGCCAGCATCCGGCCATGGCTCCACAGCCGCAGGCGGGCGCTGTCGTCTTCCTCGCTGCATTCCACCCGCAGCCAGTATGGCTGCATCCGCCAGCTTTTCTCGCGGCCCTGCATGTCGATCCGACGCAGGGTCAGGGCATCGGCATCCAGCCGCAGATACTCGCGGGCCCGCGCCTGCCGGTAGCTGTAGCGGAAGGCCAGCCACAGCAGCAGCACATCAAGGCCGCAGAAGCCGAAAACCGGCCAGGCGCCCAGCGCCCAGAAAGCCGCCCCGGCAGAAAAATTCACCGCGGCGAAGAATCCCATCAGGATGACGAAACCGCGCGGCCCCAGCGAGCGATGGGGCCTCAGCTCGGCAGCAAAAACGGGTCGGGGCGGCAGCGGGTCCATGGCCCGAGACTAGCCCCCGGCACGGCCCCGGCCAAGCCCGGCGGTTGACTTGCCCGGCTGCCCGCCGTACCGCTTGGCAGACCATTGTTTTTCAGGGAGTTGCCGTCATGTCCAGCCCGGCCGAGGCCGCCGCACCGGCGATCACGCTGGCCGATATCGAGGCCGCCGCCGGCCGCATCCGCGGCGCCGTGGCCGAGACTCCCTGCCTGCAATCCTACACCCTGTCGAAACTGACCGGCGCCCGGCTCTGGCTGAAATTCGAGAATCACCAGTTCACGGCCAGCTTCAAGGAACGCGGCGCGCTGAATAAGCTGCTGCAGCTGTCCGACGACGAACGCAGGCGCGGCGTGATCGCCATGTCGGCCGGCAACCACGCCCAGGGCGTTGCCTATCATGCCGGGCGGCTCGGCATTCCGGCCACCATTGTGATGCCGAAGATCACGCCCTTCGTGAAGGTGCGCCATGTCCGTGCGCTGGGCGCCAAAGTCGTGATCGAGGGCGACACCCTGGTCGAGGCTGCCAGCAAGGCCCATGCCCTGGCCGCCGAGCATGGCTACGTCTTCGTGCATCCCTATGACGATCCGGCGATCATGGCCGGCCAGGGCACGCTGGCGCTGGAAATGCTGGCGCAGGTGCCGCAGCTCGATGATCTGGTGATCCCGGTCGGCGGCGGCGGGCTGATCGCCGGCATGGCAGTGGCGGCCAAGGCGCTGAAGCCCGACCTGCGCATCTACGGCGTCGAGAGCGAATTGTATACGGCGATGTACCAGCAGATGCACGGCCTGCCGGTCAGCGTCGGCGGCATCTCGATTGCCGAGGGTATCAGCGTGCGCGATATCGGCGGCGCCAATCTCGATCTCGCACGCCGGCTGGTCGAGGATGTTCTGATCGCCCGCGAGGCGGATATCGAACGCGCCATCGTTGCCCTGGTCGAAATCGAGAAGACGGTCTGCGAGGGTGCCGGTGCCGCCGGCCTTGCCGCGCTGATGGCCGATCCGGAGCGTTTCAGGGATCGCCATGTCGGCATCGTGCTGTCGGGCGGCAATATCGATACCCGCCTGCTGGCCAGCGTGCTGATGCGCGGCCTGGTGCGCGACGGCCGGCTGGCCCGCATCATCGTGATGACCGACGATGCCCCGGGCCGTCTGGCCAAGGCTTCCGGCATCATCGGCGCGACGGGCGTGAATATCGTCGAGGTGGTGCACCAGCGGCTGTTCACCCTGGCCTCCGCCAAGGCCACCGAGATCGAATTCGTGATCGAAGCCCGCGACCGCGAACATATCACGGAACTGCTGCAGGCACTGGCCGAGGGCGGCCTCGCCGCCCGGGTGGAGGAGCCGGACTAGGCAACCCTTGACCCCGCGGCAGGTTTGCCCCCGCTGCGGCCACCGGCTATCCTGCCGCCAAAAGCAGGAGGAACGCACAGATGGACCGTGTTGCCGGCAAAGTCGCCCTGATCACCGGCGGGGCCTCGGGCCTCGGCAAGGCCACCGCCATCCTGATGGCGAAGGAAGGCGCCCGGGTCGCCATCGCCGACCGCAATCTCGACGGTGCCCGCGCAGTCGCCGAGGAAATCGGCAAAGCCGCCATCGCCGTCAGCCTTGACGTCACCAGCGAACAGCAGTGGATCGCCGCACTCGACGTGACCGAGGCCGCCTTCGGCAAGCTGAACGTGATGGTCCATTCGGCCGGTGTCGGCGTGCTGAAGAGTGTCGAGGATATCAGCGTCGAGGAATGGCATTTCGTGCATAACGTGAACCTGCACGGCCCCTTCCTCGGCATCAAGCATGGCCTGCCGCGCATGCGTGCCCATGCGCCGGGCTCGATCGTCATCATCTCGTCGGTTTCCGGGATTATCGCCGGCCACAACATGTCGGCCTACAACACCTCGAAGGCCGGGGCCCGCATGCTGGCCAAGACCACGGCCCTGCACTGCGCCAAGCGCAAATACAACATCCGCTGCAACTCGGTGCATCCGACCTTCATCGACACACCGATGGTGCAGGAGATGATCTATGCCGGCGGCGATCCGGCGGAACGCCGCGCCAAGCTGGCCGCCCAAGTGCCACTCGGCGTGCTGGGCGAGCCCAACGACGTGGCAACCTGCATCCTCTATCTCGCATCCGACGAGTCGAAATTCGTCACCGGCGCCGAATTCGTCATCGACGGCGGCATCACCGCGCAATAGCGGAAGGCAGGACGACCCATGGCAGAGATCGCGGTCAACGGCACCCGCCTCTTCTACGAGGATACCGGCCCCGGCAGCACCGGGCAGACCATCCTGTTCAGTCATGGCCTGCTGTGGGATACCGAGCTGTTCGCGCCCCAGCTGGCGCATCTGCGCGGCCGCTACCGCGTCATCGCCTATGACCATCGCGGTCAGGGCCGCAGCGCTGACGATGCCGCGGCCAGTATCTCGATGGAAACCGTGTATGCGGATGCCGTTGCCCTGATCGAGGCACTCGGGGCCGGCCCGGTGCATTTCGCCGGCCTGTCCATGGGCGGCTTCGTCGCCATGCGGCTTGGCGCCCGCCGACCCGATCTGGTGCGGTCGCTGATCCTGATGGAAACCTCGGCCGACCCGGAACCGGCCGAGAACGTGCCGAAATACCGCAAGCTCAACTTCGTCGCCCGCTGGCTCGGGCTCGGTCTGGTGGCGGCCAAGGTGATGCCGATCATGTTCAGCCGGGATTTCCTGACCGACCCGTCGCGGGCGGCGCAGCGCGCGCACTGGCAGCGCAAACTCACCGGTAACCGGCGCAGCATCTGGCGCGCCGTCAATGGTGTGATCGACCGCGCCGGGGTTTACGACGAGCTCGGGCGCGTTACATGTCCCGTGCTGGTGCTGGTCGGCGACCAGGATGTCGCCACGGTGCCCGCGAAATCCGAGCGCATCCACGCGGCGATCCCGCAATCCCGTCTGGTCAGGATCGCCAAAGCCGGGCATAGTTCCAGCATCGAACAGCCGGCAGCGGTGAATGCCGCGCTGGACGACTTTCTCGGGAGCCTGCCCGCGTAAGACAGGCTCCGCAGCCAGGAGTCTTCGCTGCCGATGTACCAGGGACCGCTGCAGGATGACGGGATTCCCCAGCCCGCGATCCTCATCATCGTCCATCAGGAAAGTTCCGATCCCGGCCGTATCGGCGAGCAGCTGCGGGCCCGCGGTTTCCATCTCGACATCCGCCGGCCCTGTCTTGGCCAGGACCTGCCGGACACGCTGGAGCATCATGCCGGCTGCGTGATCTTCGGCGGCCCGATGAGCGCCAACGACGATCATCTCGACTTCATCCGGCAGGAGATCGACTTCATCCCGCAGGTGCTGGACAGCGGCACGCCGTTCCTCGGCGTCTGCCTCGGCGCCCAGCTGCTGGCCCGCGCCGGCGGTGCGAAGGTTGCCCCCCACGAAGCCGGCTGGCACGAGATCGGCTATTATCCGGTGAAGCCGACCAGGCAGGGCCGCGACCTGATCCCCGATCCGCTGCATATCTTCCAGTGGCATGGCGAGGGTTTCGAGCTGCCGCGCGGCGCCGTGCGACTGGCCTCGACCGGCTGGTATCCGAACCAGGCCATGCGCGTCGGCGCCAACGCCTATGGCCTGCAGTTCCATCCGGAAGTGACCGGCGCGATGATGCAGCGCTGGAGCACCATGGCTGGTCACCGCCTTGCCCTGCCCGGCGCCCAGGCCCGCGACCGCATGCGCGAAGCCTATGCCCGGCATGATGCCGGCATTGGCGCCTGGCTCGACGGTTTCCTAGGCCGCTGGCTGGGCGCTGCGGACCAGGATGGCGGCAAAGAAGCCGTCGGTGCCATGGCGGCCGGGCGACAGGCTTAAATAGGGTCCCGGCACCGGACAGGCGCCGCCGACCGTCTGCGGCCAGACTTCCGTGACCGACAGCACCGAGAAATCCGGATGCCGCTGCAGGAAGGCTTCCGCCTGCTGCTCGTTTTCCTCGCGCAGCACCGAGCAGGTCACGTAGACCAGCCGACCGCCCGGCTTCACCAGCTTGGCAGCCCTGTCGAGAATCTCCGCCTGCCGTGGCACCAGTTCTTCCAGATCCCGCGGCGTCAGCCGCCATTTCGCATCCGGCTTGCGCCGCCAGGTGCCGGTACCGGTGCAGGGCGCATCGACCAGAACGCGGTCGACCTGCGCCGCATGGCGCTTCAGCCATTTCGGTTCCAGTTCGCGGCATTCGGCATTGTGCACGCCGGCCCGGCGCAGCCGTAGCTTTGCCTGCGCCAGGCGGCCGGCACTGACATCCATCGCCACCAGCCGGCCGGCATTCTTCATCGCCGCCGCCAGCACCAGCGTCTTGCCGCCGGCACCGGCGCAGAAGTCGGCGACGAACCTGCAGCCGGCGGCATCCACCAGCTGGGCGGCAAGCTGCGAGCCCTCGTCCTGCGGCTCGACCAGCCCGGCGCCATGGGCCCGGGTGTTGTTCACATAGGCCAGCGGCGACAGCCGCAGGCCGAGCGGCGAGAACGGCGTCGGCTGACTACGCAGTTCCTCCTCGGCCAGGGCTGCTGCGGCGGCGTCGCGCGTCGTTTTCAGCGGATTGATCCGCACATCCAGCGGTGCCGGCCGCAGCATGGCGGCCAGTTCCATTGCCAGGTCGCCGCCGAAGCGGGCCTCCAGATAGGGCAGAATCCAGTCCGGCACGCTGTAGCGCGCCGCCGGCGGCATATGCGGATGTTCCAGCGTATGCCCCTCCAGCCGCTGCAGCAGTGCTGCCGCCGCCGTCTCGTCTTCCCCGAACAGGGGCAGCAGGCCCTTCGCCTTGGCGCCGCCGGACAGAATGCGCAGGGCGGCAACGCGCAGGCGGCTGTCGGGTTCCAGCCCGCTCGGATGGTCGGCGCTGCCGGCAAGCCACCAGTCCAGCCGGCCCTGCAGGCGCAGCACATCCTCGCTGATCTGCATGATCGCGGTGCGCTCGGCCGGTTCGAAGCGGCGATGGTGCTGGCGCATCCAGCTGTGGCGGATGCGGTCGGCCGGCTCGCCGGAACCGGCAATGGCATCGAGCAGCGCCACCGTCGCCTCGGCCACCTTGCGGCTGCTGCCCGGCCGCAGCGGCGGCCGGCGTTCGGGACGCGCCTCGCGCCGGCTTTCATGCCGGTCGTCGCGCGGGCTGCGGTCCCGGGCCGGCTTGCCGCCGGCGGCTTTGCCGGCCGGCATGCGGGGACCGGGCTTGCTGTGGTCGGGCTTGCTGTGGCCTGACTTGCTGTAGCCTGGCTTGCTGGGACCCGGCTTGCGGGAATCGCCGGATTTCCGGTGATCCGGGCGGCGGGGCGGTTTGTCGGTGGGCGGGCGGCGGGACACGGCGGCACTCGGCTTCGGAGGGGGCCCGGTCAGGGGGCGGGAAAGCTGGCCCACTCATAGGCCCCGCAACCCCGGCAGGCAAGGCCGGGCAGACCCGCCGGGGGCAGGCCGCCATTCAGCTCCCCGTTCAGGGCCCTCGTTCAGGCCCCCGTTCACGTGCCTGTGACGCAGGGGCCGCCTGGGGCCGGCCTAGACTGCCGCCATGCGCAAACCCGGCCCGGTCCTGCTTGCCGCCCTGCTCTGCAGCCCCCTGCCTGGCGCGCCTCTGTCCGCCAGCCCGGTCCGGACCTGCCATTACGACATCCACCTGCATGATCCGGCCGCCCTGATCCTCGACGTGGCCGCGCGCTGCGACGGCGATGGCCCGGTCGCCTTCGACCGGCCCGGCGGCCGCGGCCTCGCCGCCGCGCTGGAACGGTTCGAGCCGGGCGGGGACGGCCGCAGCGTGACCTACCGCTTCCGGCTCGGCGACCTTGCCGATCTGGCCCAGCGCGCCGATACCGGCCAGCGCATCGGCGCGGCGGTGATCTCGCCCGTCGCCGTCTGGCTCGGCGCGCCGGATCTCGCCGATGCCGCCATCACTCTGTCGGTCACCGCCGCGGACGGTCTCGGCTTTGCCACCGGCCTGCCGCTGCGGGATGGCCGCCTGCACATGCGGGTGGCCGATATCCGCTTCGGCGGCTTCGCCGTATTCGGCCGGTTCGGGCGCCGGACCCTGCCAGTGCCGGGGCCAGTACCGGGGCCAGTATCGGTGCCGGGCGATGCACGCATCGAGGTGATCGGCTTTCCCGGCCAGCTCGACCTCGATGATGCCGTCATCGACCGCTGGATCACCGACAGCGCGCAGGCGGTGTCCGACTATTTCGGCCGCTTCCCGCTGCGCCATACCCTGGTGCTGGCCAGCCCGGTGCCGGGCCGCAGCGGCGTGGTGTTCGGCCAGGTGCGCGGCGGTGGCGGCGGCACCATGCTGCTGCGCATCGGCCAGCATGCGACCCGGCAACAGCTTTACGACGACTGGATCCTGGTGCACGAGATGATCCATCTGGGCGCACCCTTCATCACCGGGCGGTCGTCGTGGCTGATGGAGGGCATGGCCACCTATGCCGAGCCGGTGATCCGCAGCCGGGCCGGCTGGCAGGACGCGACGCGGCTGTGGCATGAATTCGCCAGCCAGATGCCGCGCGGCGTCGAGGCGCTGACAGTCGAGAGCCTCGATGCCGTTTCCCGGCGCGGGGTCTACTGGGGCGGCGCCATCTTCATGCTGCTGGCCGATCTCGACATCCGCGAGCGCAGCGGCGGCCGGGCCTCGCTCGAAACCTGCTTCCGCGCCGTGCTCGATGCCGGTGGCGACACCACCGTCCGCTGGCCGCGTGCCGACTTCCTGCAGGTCTGCGACGCGGGCACCGGCACCGGCACGATGGCGCGGCTGGCCGCCCGCTACGTGACCCGGGCGGCGCCGCTCGATCTGGAAGCGCTATGGCGCGATCTCGGGGTGAAGGCCACCGCCGACGGCGTCGATTTCGACGATGCGGCGCCGCTGGCCCCGCTGCGCCGGGCGATCACCGCAGGCCACTGATCCAGCCGGCATCGACCCACACCCGCAGCAGCCCTGCCGCCCGCGGTGCCGCGCCTTCCGCCCCTGCATGCGCGGCCAGCAGGTCGCAGAGGGCGCCGAAGCTGCCGCCATCCTGCACGGCCTGCAGGGCGGCCGCCTCGTCGGGGTCGAGCAGGCGGAACCGCACGCCATGCTCGCCACGCCAGATCGCCCAGTTCCGTTCCGCGGCCAGCAGCGGGCCGGGCGGCGGCGGCAGGACCGCCGCGTCGTCCAGGTCGCGCACGGCCAGCCACCAGTCGGCCACGGCATGCAACAGCGCCAGCTGGCGCAGGGCCGGCTGCAGGATGAAACCGAGACCGGCCCAGTCGGCAGCCGGCACCTGTGCCAGCGCATCCACCGCCAGCGCCGGCGCATCGGCCGCATCGAAGGCCAGGCCGATCGCCCATTCGAACCGCGCCATGGCTGCCAGCGCGGGTGCAGCCTGCCAGGGCTGCCGCCCGGCGGCGATGTCCGGCAGGACGCCGCCATACCAGCGGATATTCGGCGAAGCCGAGCGATGCGCGTCGATGCAGGCATAGGCCAGGCCCGCGAAAGCCGCATCGCCCATCAGCCGCCGCAGCACCGGATAGTCGTTGCACAGGGTCTCGTGCAGGCGTTCGCGATAGGCATGGCGGTAGACATCCATGCGCGCCGCCGCATCGATGCCGGGCGCCACCCTCACCAGTGGCTGCGCCGCGCTGCCATCGGCATCGCGCAGCAGATAGCGGGCGAAATCCGCCTGCAGGTCAGCCAGCGCCGTCATGCGGCCTCCGCCGGCAGGGCCGCGGCCGCCACCTGCCGCACACGGCCAAGTTCGTCGAGCAGTTCGGCGAAAGGCGGAAAATTGTCGTCACGCTCGATCATGGTCGAAACCGGCCCGAAGCGCCGCAATGCGCGGCCATATAGGTCGAAGACCGCATCGGCCACCGGCGCGTCATGGGTATCGACGATCAGGTCTCCCTGGTCGCTGTGGCCGGCCAGATGGATCTGCGCCACACGGTCTGCCGGGATCGCGGCAAGGAAGGCATCGGCGTCGAAGCCGTGGTTGCGCGCACTGACATAGACGTTGTTCACATCCAGCAGCAGCAGGCAGTCGGCCTCCTCGCAGAGCGCGGCCAGGAAATCCCATTCGGTCATGGCGGAACTCTGCCATTCCACATAGGAAGAGACATTCTCGAGCAGGATGCGCCGACCCAGCATGTCCTGCACCTGGCGGACCCGGCCGGCGACATGGCGCAGGGTCGCCTCGCTGAAGGGAACCGGCAGCAGGTCGTGCAGCTGCACGCCGCCATGGCGGCTCCAGCAGAGATGGTCGGAAATCCATTGCGGCCGCACCCGGGCAGCCAGCGCCTTCACCCGGGCGAGATAGTCGCGGTCGAGCGGATCGCTGCCGCCGATCGACAGCGAAACGCCGTGCAGCACCACCGGCCAGCGCTCGGCGATGCGGTCAAGCTGGCGCAGGGGCGGCCCGCCATCGACCAGGTAATTCTCGGTGACGGCCTCGAACCAGTCGACCGGCACGTCGCCATCGAGGATGTCGGGGTAGTATTGCGGCCGCAGGCCGAGGCCGAATCCCAGCCGCGGCAGGCCGTTGGGCAGCCGCTTCGGGGCCGGATGATGCAGGGCCCGATGATGCAGGGTCGTCATGGTGCTGACAGGAAGGCCGGATGGCCGGCGCGGCAGATCCCGCCGCGCCGGTCCGATCCGCTGCCGGCGATCAGCCGACCTTGCCGCCCGCCTTGGTGCAGGCCGCGGCATCGGCCGCCGTGGTCCAGCCATGGCCCTTGCAGGAATTCAGCCCCTTGCACGAGCTGCTGGCGGTCTTGCAGGCGCTCTGGCCCTTGCAGGCATTGGCGCCCATGCACTTCACTTCGGCCTGGGCCGGCGCGGCAACCAGCGCGATGGTGCCGGTGGCGAACAGCGCGGCGGCGGCGGCGGCAACGGCCATGTTTGTCTTGCGTGTCATCGTTGTATCTCCCTGTGGGATGGTCTCCGCCGGCGGCGGTGCGTTTCACGTTGCACCGCAGGACGTGCCCTGCGGCCGGAAACGATGCTAGGCTGGTTGCCGCCGCAACACCGACTCACAGCCGCGTGACCAGGAACACAAGACCGTGACCGCCACCCCGCGCCGCCGCACCGGCTGCCGCCTCGCCGATCTGACCTGGCCGGAAGCCGCAGACCTGATCGGCGACGGCCTGCCGATCCTGCTGCCGGTGGGTGCCGCGGCAAAGGCGCATGGCCCGCACCTGCCGCTGGGAACCGACCGCCTGGTGGCCGAGGCCGTCGCCGAACGGCTGCTGGCGCAGCTGCCGCTGCTGATCGCCCCCACCATTGGCGCCGGCTATTACCCGGCCTTCGTCGACTATCCCGGCAGCCAGCATGTCGGCGCCGCCACCTTCCAGGCGTTGGTCACCGAACTCGCCGAAAGCTATCTGCGCCACGGCGCCGAGCGGATCGTGATCCTGAATAACGGCGTCTCGACCGCGGCACCCCTGCAGCTTGCCGCGCACGACATCCTGCACCGCCACGGGATCAGGATCGTGATCGCCGACCTGCCCGCGCTGGGCCACAGCTGTGACGGGCTGTGGGAGGCGGAGCCGGGCGGCCATGCCGACGAGAAGGAAACCTCCCTGCTGCTGGCCATCGCACCGGCGCTGGTCCGGCTCGGCCGGCTGGCCGATACCGTGCCACCGGCAGCAGAGGAGGAAGACGCAGCGCCGCTGCATCTCCGCCGGCCGGTGCGGCTGACCCCGGAAGAGCGGCCCGGCGGCAGCCTCAGCCGCAGCGGCGCCACCGGCGATGCCACGCGGGCCACGGCGCAGAAAGGCGAGAAGCTGCTGGCGGCGATCATCGCCGATATCGTCGCAGACCTTCGGCGGCTGTGGCCGGACCTGTGAACGGGCCGGCGGCCCGGCTTGCGGATGGGCCTGCGAACTGGCCCGCGACCGTCAGACGATCCGCAGGTTGCGCGGGTTGGTGCGCAGCTTGAGGTCGTTGACCGCCACCTCAAGCACGTTGATGGCGCGCTTGGTTTCCTCCAGTTCCTGCCGCAGGGCATCGACCTGGCTCTTGATCTCGCCAAGCTCGGTATATGTCAGCTGCGCGGCGCGCTCGTTCTCGGCGAAGAATTTGTTATAGGCGGCGAACTGCTTTTCGATGCCGCCCATGCGGACTTCGAGGTTCATGCGCATCTGGCTGATGCGCTGCTCGAAATTGCCCAGATGCAGCAGAAGCCAGGCGCCCAGCCACAGCATCAGGATGGCGGCCCCGAGGATATACAGCCAGTCGTTCATGCGGCACCTGTCCGTCGCGCGAATCCAATAACCGGCCCCCCGCGGGTAGAATACAGTGCCGCAATATCCGCGCGCAATCGCAAGCTTGGAGGCTAGCGCCGGGGTAGCGGCCGGCCGCCGAACACCACCTGGCGGAGCGGATTGAGGCCGATCTGGTAGGCCAGCGCCGCCGGCCGGTCGATATCCCACACCACGAAATCCGCGGTTTTTCCCGGCTCCAGGCTGCCGCATTCCGCCTGCAGGCCCAGCGCCCGGGCGGCCTGCCGGGTCACCCCGGCCAGGGCCTCCGCCGGGGTCAGGCGGAACAGCGTGCAGCCCATGTTCAGCATCAGCAGCAGCGAACTGACCGGCGAGGTGCCGGGATTGCAGTCGGTGGAAACCGCGATCGGCACGCCATGGCGGCGCAGCAGATCGACCGGCGGCAGCTGCGTCTCGCGCAGCATGTAGAAGGCGCCGGGCAGCAGCACCGCGACGGTGCCGGCCCCGGCCATCGCAACGATGCCGGCTTCGTCGAGATATTCCAGATGGTCGGCCGACAGGGCACCGAACCCCGCGGCCAGCGCGGCGCCACCGAGATTGCTCAGCTGTTCGGCATGCAGCTTGACCGGCAGGCCATGCTGCCGTGCCGCCGCGAAGACCCGGCGCGTCTGTTCCGGCGTGAAGCCGATCCCCTCGCAGAAGGCATCCACCGCATCGGCGAGTCCGGCTTCGGCGGCGGCCGGGATGATCGCATCGCAGACCAGATCGATATAGCCGTCCGGATCGCCGGCGAATTCCGGCGGCAGCGCATGGGCCGCCAGCAGGGTCGTGCGGATGCGCACCGGAAAGGCGTTTCCGAGATGCCGCGCCACCCGCAGGCATTTCAGCTCGTTCTCCAGGTCGAGGCCGTAGCCCGACTTGATCTCCAGCGTGGTCACCCCCTCGGCCAGCAGGGCGCGCAGCCGCGGTTCGCTCTGGTGCTGCAGCCCGGCCGCATCGGCCTGCCGGGTCGCGGCGACCGTTGCGCGGATGCCGCCGCCGGCCCGGGCGATGTCCTCATAACTGGCGCCGGTCAGCCGCAGTTCGAATTCATGGGCACGGTTGCCGCCATAGACCAGATGGGTGTGGCAGTCGATCAGCCCCGGGGTGATCCAGCCGCCGCCGAGATCATGCACGGCCGTCTGCGGACCGATGCCTGCGGCCGGCAGGGAAGCCGCCGGACCGATCCAGGCGATGCGGCCGTCGCGGATGGCGATGGCGCCATCGCGGATGGTCCCGAAACCGTCACTGCCCGGCTCCGTGTCCGCCTGGGCCCCTGTGGCCTGAATCTGGGCCATGGTGGCGATATCGGCGCCCCGCCAGACGCTGTCCCAGCTGCCGGTCATCTGTGCCTTTCGCTCCGCTGCGGCTTCTGCCAACTTATATATACAACTCGGGAGACCCCGTCATGCACCGCTTCCTGCTGCACCGCGCCCTGCTGCCCGATGGCTGGCATGACGACGTGCTGGTCGCGGTGGATGCGCAGGGCCGGATCACCGCCGTCACCCCGGCAGCGCCGGAGGCCGGCGCCGAACGGATTGCCGGCATCGTGCTGCCCGGCCTGCCCAACCTGCACAGCCATGCCTTCCAGCGTGCCATGGCCGGCCTGGCGGAAGCCGCCGGGCCGGGGGCCGACAGTTTCTGGACCTGGCGCGAGACCATGTACCGCTTCGCCGGCCGCCTGACCCCGGCCGATATCGAAGCGATTGCCGCCCAGCTCTATGCCGAGATGCTGCAGGCCGGCTACACGGCGGTGGCCGAGTTCCATTACGTGCATCACCAGCCGGATGGTCGTCCGTATGACGATCCCGCCGAACTGAGCTGGCGCGTGCTGGCCGCCGCCGAGGCGGCCGGCATCGGGCTGACGCATCTGCCGGTGCTGTATCGTCATGGCGGCTTCGGCGGCCGCGAGCCGCAGCCGCGCCAGCGGCGGTTCCTGCACGACAGCGATGCCTATGCGCGGCTGCTGGACAAGCTGGTGCCGGCCTTCGCCGGCCGGGCCGACCGCCGCCTCGGCATCGCGCCGCACAGCCTGCGCGCCGTCTCGCCGGACCTGCTGCGCGCGGCGCTGGCCGCCATCGACGGGATCGACGCGGCTGCACCGGTGCATATCCATATTGCCGAACAGATCGCCGAGGTGGAGGAATGCCTCGGCGCCACCGGCCGGCGGCCGGTCGACTGGCTGCTGGATCAAGGGGTGGTGAACGACCGCTGGTGCCTGGTGCATGCCACGCATCTGACCGCCGGCGAAACCGCACGTCTCGCCGCCTCCGGTGCCGTTGCCGGCCTGTGCCCGACCACCGAGGCCAATCTCGGCGACGGCCTGTTTCCGGCCGTGGAATTCCTGGCCGCCGGCGGGCGGATCGGCATCGGCTCCGACAGCCATGTCAGCGTCGATGCGGCGGAGGAACTGCGCCTGCTGGAATACGGCCAGCGGCTGACCCGGCGCGGGCGCAGCCTGCTGGCGGACGGGCCCGGCCGCTCCACCGGCCGGCGGCTGTTCGATGCCGCCTGCCGCGGCGGGGCGCAGGCACTGGGCCTGCAATGCGGCGCCATTGCCGCAGGCTGCCGGGCGGATTTCGTCCGCCTGGACGACGAGGCCGCGACGCTCGCCGGCGCCGGCGGCGATGCGGTCCTCGATGCCTGGATCTTTGCCGGACAGCCGGTCTCGCCGATCCGCGATGTCTGGGCCGGCGGCCGGCACGTGGTCGAGAATGGCCGGCATGTCCGCGCCGGCGAATTCGCCGCGCGCTACCGCCAGACGCTACGCCGCCTCGCCGAGCAGTGACAGGCTGCCGCCGTCGCGGCAGAAGGCGATCAGGCGGCGCAGGAAAGCCTCGCCCTCGGCCACCTGGCTGATCTCGATATATTCATCCGGCTTGTGCGCTTCGCGGATATTGCCCGGACCGCAGACCACGGCCGGAATGCCGCCGCCATGGAAGATGCCTGCCTCGGTGCCGTAGGCGACCGCATGGGTGCGGTTCTGGCCGGCGATCTTCAGCGCCAGAGTCTCCGCCGGGTTGGCACCGGCCGGAAAGAAGCCCGGCACATGCGCCACCACGCCGGTCTCGATGCCGGCGCCGGGATGGATGCGCCGCATCTGCGGCTCCAGCTGTTCGGCGGCGAAGCGCCGCACGGCTTCGACGATGGCCGCGTCATGGGCCGGATTGACGCTGCGCACATCCCATTCCAGCCGGCATTCGCGAGCCAGGATGTTGCGGGCGGTGCCGCCATGGATCTCGCCCACCGTGATGGTGGTATGCGGCGGCTCGAACCGCGCATCGCAGTGTTCCGGCTTCTGGTATTCGCGCTGCAGGCGGTTGATCTCGGCGATCACCTCGCCGGCATACTGGATGGCATTGACGCCCTGATGCGTCGCGCTGGAATGGGCTTCGAGGCCGCGCACCAGCGTGCTGCAGGCGCAGACGCTCTTGTGCGCATTCACCACCTGCATCTCGGTCGGCTCGCCGATGATGGCAAGCTTCGGCCTGGCGCTGCTGCGGCTGGCGAAATCGACCAGGCCATGGGCACCGAAGCAGCCGACCTCCTCGTCATAGGAGAAAGCGAAATGCAGCGGCACGCTGAGCGGCTTTTCCAGCATCTCCGGCAGCAGCGCCAGGCAGATGGCGATGAAGCTTTTCATGTCGGACGTGCCGCGGCCGAACAGCCGGCCGTCGCGTTCGGTGATGCGGAAAGGATCGCTCGACCACGGCTGGCCATCGACCGGCACCACGTCGGTATGGCCCGACAGCACGATGCCGCCGACATCGCGCGGCCCGATGGTGGCGTAGAGATTGGCCTTCTTTCCGGTCGCATCGAAGATTTTCTCCGATGCGATGCCGTGGCCGGCCAGATAGCCGGCGATGTCTTCGATCAGGGCAAGGTTGCTCAGCCGGCTCGTGGTGTCGAAACCGACCAGGCGGGCTATCCAGTCGAGGGAAGCCTGGGAGGGAGCGCTCATCCAGCCGGTTTAGGGCCGCGCCGCCCCTGCGTCAATCGTCCGCTGCCGACCGGTCAGTCGCCGCCGGCCCGGCTGGCCGGATTGCCGACCATGGCGAGGAATTCCTGGCGGGTGCGCGGGTCCTCGCGGAAGGCGCCCAGCATGCGGCTGGTGACCATGGTCACGCCCGGCTTGCGCACGCCGCGGGTGGTCATGCACTGGTGGGCGGCCTCGATCACCACCGCCACGCCGCGCGGCTGCAGCACGGTCTGGATGGTATTGGCGACCTGGGCGGTCAGCTTCTCCTGGATCTGCAGCCTTTTGGCATAGACCTCGACCACCCGGGCCAGCTTGGAGATGCCGACCACGCGCTTGCCCGGCAGATAGGCGACATGGGCCTTGCCGATGATCGGCACCATGTGATGCTCGCAATGGCTTTCGAGGCGGATGTCGCGCAGCACCACCATCTCGTCATAGCCGTCGGTTTCCTCGAAGGTCCGTTCCAGCATGGCGACCGGGTCCTCGCCATAGCCGGCGAAGAATTCCTCGTAGGAGCGCACGACGCGGTCGGGCGTGCCGACCAGGCCTTCGCGGTCGGGATCGTCGCCGGCCCAGCGGATCAGCGTGCGTACGGCGGCCTCGGCCTCTTCGCGGCCCGGCCGCGCTTCGGCGGCGGCACGGGCGGCTTCGTCATTGGCCTTGACGAGGGACTGGACGGTTCCGGATTTTGCCATAACGGGTCTGGTCCTGTGCTGTCGGCCATCCGGCCGGAATTTCCCCCAAAACTGGTGCGGTTTGCCGCCGCTGGCAAGCCTGCGGGACCGCATCCTCTCTCATTTACGCCGGCCGGATGCCGGCGGATCAGTTCAGCCGGCGCATCTCGTGTGGGCAATCGAGGGAAAAGGCCGGAATCGCCACATCGAATTCCTCGCCCCCCTCGGTGACCATCTGGTAGCTGCCGACCATGAAACCGGACGGCGTCGGCAGCGGGGTGCCGCTGGTATACTCGAAACTGTCGCCCGGCCCCAGCACCGGCTGCTCGCCGACCACGCCGGGCCCGCGCACCTCGTCGATGCGGCCGCGGGCATCGGTGATCCGCCAGTAGCGGCTGCGCAGCTGCACGGTCTCGCCGCCGGCATTCTCGATCTTCACGTTATACGCCCAGACATAGTAGTTCTCGTCCGGCGAGGACTGCTCTTCGAGGTAAACCGGTTCGACGGTAATCGAGATGTTGCGTGTCGTCTGCTGGTACATGGCCCTGATCCGCTGACGCCGTTGCGGCTCCGCCAGACAATATAAGCGTGAAAAAATAATAGGGTCGGCGGGCGGAATGTCCAGCCGCCGACCGGCCCGGCGGATTCCGGAAAAGCAACGGCCGCCCCCGCTTTGCAGGGGCGGCCGTCCGGCGATCCGCGATCGCGGATTACTTGCGCAGGAAGATCTGCGCGTTGCGGTTTTCGTCGTTGCGCACGCCATCGGCGGTCGGCACCAGCGGCCGGCTTTCGCCGTTGGCGACCGTCTGGATGGCACCGCCACCGATGCCCTTGCCACGCAGATAGGTGGCCACCGCATCGGCGCGACGCTGCGACAGCCGCAGGTTATAGGCATCCGAACCCGAACGGTCGGCATTGCCTTCGATCTTCACGTTGGTCATGCCGGTCGCCTTGAAATCGGCGATGGCGCGATCCAGCACCTGGGCGGCCACCGGCGAGATGTCCGACTTGTCGAAGGCGAAGAACACGATGTAGGTCTCCGGCGCCTTCGGGGCCGGCGGCGGCGCGGCGACCGGGGCCGGCGCGGGCGGCGGCGGAGGCGGCGGCGCGGCAACGGCCGGCTGCGGCATCGGCGCCGGGGCGCTGCCGAAGCGGTAGGTCAGGCCGAGCAGCACCGAATGGACCTGGTTGCCGCCCTCGATGCCGACACCGGAGGTGCTGGTCGAGAACTTGGTGTCGCCGAGATACATGTAGCGGTAATCGGCGCTGAGCAGCCAGTTGCTGTCGAGCGCATACCACACACCGGCAACCGCCTGGCCGGCCCAGGTGGTGTCGGCATCGTCGCTGGTGGTGTTGTTGACCCGCACATCGGTGGTCATGCGGGCGACGCCGAGGCCGGCGCCCACATAGGGGCTCCAGCTGCCGGCCGGCATGAAGTCGTACATCAGGTTGGCAAAGCCGGTATACAGCTTGGCTTCGCCGTCGGAGGTGGCACCGCCATTGGCGCGGTCGACGCCGAAGCTGCGCATGCCGAGTTCGAGTTCGGGGCGCAGGCCGTTGCCGAGCGCATAGCCGCCCTTCACGATGCCGGCCCAGCCGGTGTCGAATTCCAGCGAATTGATGTTGCCCGCACCGGTGATGTCCGCATCCTCGAGCCACGAGGCGCCGCCACCGATACCGACATAGGGGCCCGACTGGGCAAAGGCCGGGGCCGAAGCCAGCGCCAGCAGGGCTGCACCGGTCAGCAGAGCAACACGAACCGTCATAGGACTTCTCCTCAGAATTTCACTGCGGCCGGGAACCTGGTTCCGCCAGCCGATCACATGGGTGCCTCAACCCGAAATCACTATACCAGAGGGTGCCGTGGCGGGTAACGCCTTCCGCCCACGCGGGCACGAAAAAGCCGGAATGTTGCCGCGCGGCAACAGGTTATCCCGCCTTATCAAGGGCCTGGGACAGATCGGCGATCAGGTCGCGGACATCCTCGAGGCCGACCGACAGCCGCAGCAGGTCGTCACCGATCCCCAGATGGGCCCGCTCCTCGGCCGTCAGCCGCTGGTGGGTGGTGGTCGCCGGATGGGTGACCAGGCTTTTGGAATCCCCGAGATTGTTGGAAATATCCACCAGTTTCAGGGCGTTAAGCACCCGGAAGGCCCCCGCCTTGCCGCCTTTGGCGCGGAACGCGACCATGTTGCCGCCGGCGGTCATCTGCCGCATGGCCAGGTCGTGCTGGGGATGGTCGGGGCGGCCCGGATACAGCAGGCCGGGTACCCGGCCCGCCGGCGCAGCGATTCCGGGATGGCCGGCCAGCGCATCGGCCAGCCGGGCGGCGTTCTCGACATGGCGGGCCACCCGCAGTTCCAGCGTCTCCAGGCCCTTCAGCATCACCCAGGCGTTGAACGGGCTGAGGGCCGGGCCGGTATGGCGCAGATAGGGGGTCAGTTCGTCGGCAATGAAGGCCTGGCTGCCCAGCACCACGCCGCCGAGGCAGCGCCCCTGCCCGTCGATATGCTTGGTCGCCGAATAGACGACGATGTCGGCGCCCAGTTCCAGCGGCTTCTGCAGGACCGGCGTGGCGAAGACATTGTCGACGACGACCCGGGCGCCGGCCTTGCGGGCCAGCGCGGCCACCGCCGCGATGTCGAGCACTTCCAGCGTCGGGTTGGACGGCGTTTCGAGGAACACCACCCGGGTGCGCGGCCCGATCGCCGCCTGCCACTGGGCCAGATCGGTGCCGTCGACCATGGTGGTCTTCACGCCGAAGCGCGGCAGCAGGTCGCCGATGATATAGGCGATGGAGCCGAAGACGGCGCGCGACGAGACCACCTCGTCGCCGGCCTTCAGCTGGCACATCAGCGCGGCATTCACCGCCGCCATGCCGCTGGCGGTGGCGCGCGCCGCCTCGGCACCTTCCAGCAGCGTCATGCGCTGTTCGAACATCTCCACGGTAGGATTGCCGAACCGGCTGTAGACGAAGCCCGGCTGCTCGTTCCTGAAGCGGGCCTCGGCGGCTTCGGCGCTGTCATAGCGGAAGCCCGAGGTCATGAAGATCGCCTCGGAGGTTTCGCCATGCTCGCTGCGCCGGGTGCCGCCGCGCACCAGCCGGGTCGCCAGCTGCCAGTTGCGGGGATCGGTGCTGTCCTTGCTCATCGTCCAGTCCTCGTCTGCGGACCGCGGCGGGGCAGACGCAAAAACCCCGGACCGCAGGCCCGGGGTTTCATCAACCACCCGACCTTTTAGCGGAATGTTTAACGTGGTCCGCAAGCCGGTCGGCCCAAATCACCACGAAGTGCCGAGGGTGATACGGCGCGGCGCGGCCAGCGTCAAGACGCAACCGGCATCCGGGCCGGGCCGTTGCGGGCCAGGCCGGGCCAGGTCGCGCCCGCGCCGGCCAGTCCCGGCCGACGTGATCCCGGAAAAGCCGGCAAAATCCCGTTGAAGCCCACTGATTTTCATTCAAGCTATTGAAATTACTAATAAATTACCCCAGACAGCCGTGCTCCGGGCGGATTTCGATTCCCGGGACATGATCAGAACAATATATGAATTTAATCTTGACATCAATCCCAAAATAGATATATTTTCACTTTATGTTCTTAAACGAGGACCGCCATGCCAGCATCTCTTCCGCGAGACCCCGGCTCCGCCAGACCCCGGAGCCGGAGGACGGCAGCCGCGATCCTTTCGGCCGCGACCTGCGCTTTCCCGATCCCGGCCGGGAACGGGCCCTGCTGCCCAAGGAAGGCGATCTCGATGCGGCGGCCGGCGGCGGAAATCCGGCTTCGTCATTCCTTGAATTCCGCGCGGTCGGGAATCCGGTTGAAGGCGATCTTCGCACCCATGAAATCGGCGCGGTGGCCGGGCAGTGCGCCGATATGCACGGTATCCTTGCCGAACTTGCCGTTCAGGGCATCCATCGCCGCCGACAGCTTCGTCCGCGCCGCCGCCCGGGCGGGGCTCTGCGCGAGGCCCGAGCCGCCGCCGAACAGGTCGAGCGTGGCCTGGCTTTCCGGCGCCAGCCCGTGCAGCCCGATGCCGACCTTGAGAAACCGCGCCGGCCGCGCCCCCTTCCCGGTCTGGCCGGTTTCGCGCAGCATCGCGTCCCACAGCCGCGTCACCGCATCCAGCAGCACGAAATTGTCCTGGGTTTCAGTCAGGCGGAAATCGGCAGACCAGCGCCCGCCCGTCTCGAACCGCGCCTTCAGGCTGAACCCCGTCGCCAGCAGGCCCATGCGGCGCAGCCGGCTGCCGGCCTTGGTGGCCAGCCGCCGCGCCACCAGCAGCGCGGCCCCGGCATCGCGGAACTGCGGCGGCAGCACATGCTCATGAGTGATGCTGCGCCGCGCCGACGACTGCGTGTAGTCGCCGATGCCGCGGATGCGCTGGCAGAAGGCCGGACCTTCGCGGCTGCCCCAGATCTCGCGGGCCCGGCGCGGATCGAGCGCCCAGAGATCGGCCATGCTGTGGATGCCGGCGGCATTCAGGCGCCGCTCCATGTTCGGCCCGATCCCCGGCAGGTCGCGCAGCGGCAGCGGCAGCAGGCGGCCGGGCAGCTCGTGGCTTTCGATCATGGTCAGCCCGTCGGGCTTCTGCATGTCGGCGGCCAGCTTGGCGAGGAACTGGTTCGGCGCCAGCCCGATCGAACAGCGGATGCATTCGCCCAGCCGCTCGCGGAAACCGGCCTTGATGCGATGCGCCAGCGCCACCGCATTCTCCTTCAGCCGTTCCGGCCCCATCAGCTCGCAGGACACCTCGTCGATCGACCAGGTATGGGCCACGGGAATATGCCGGTCGACCTCGTCGAGGATCTTCTCGTGCATCTCGACATAGCGGTCATGGCGGGCATCGACGACCCGGATGCCGGGGCATTTCTGCCGCGCCTCCCAGACCGGCGTGCCGGTCTTGATGCCGAAGGCCTTGGCCTCGTAGGAGGCGGCGATGGCGGAGGTGGTCTCGGCGCGCACCGGCACCACGATCACCGGGCGGCCGCGCAGGGCCGGATTGTCCTGCTGTTCGACCGAGGCGAAATAGCTGTTCAGGTCGAGATACAGCCAGCGCAGCGACGATGCCTCCCATGCCGAGCGCAGCACGGCAGAGTCAGACTGCGTGCGCCCCGCGGCGGGATCGGCGGCGGGCTCGGCAGACGGGATGGCAGGCAGGGCGGGCGGCATGGCTTGATTCTGGCCCCGACTATAGCGCGGACCGGGCCGGTTGAAAACAAAGATGGAACATTCGCCGGCCGGTTCCGCTCCGGCCCGTTCCGGCCGCGCCCCTATTGCGGCCGCAGCCCGGTGGCCAGGGTCAGCTGGTCGAGGCGCGGCTCCATGGCGAGGCCCGGCCGCAGGCCCCAGAGGGTCTGGCCGTAGAACAGCGGGATCACCGCCAGCTGCTCGCTGGCCCGCCGGTTGGCCGCCGCCATCAGGCGGTCCTGGTCGGCCGGCTCCGATGCCGCCATGGCCTGGTCATACAGCCGGTCGACCTCCGGATCGCGGAAATCGCCGTGGTTGGAAGTGCCGCGGCCATGGGCCGGATCGGGCGCCAGCGCCAGCGCCCGCACCGCCGTCGATGCGGTGGAGATCGCATTGCCGGCCAGGAAGAAGGCCGCCCGCTCGCGGGCCCGGATGGTGAAGAATTCGGCCGGCGGCTGGGCCTCGACGGTGACGCGGATGCCCAGCGGCAGCAGCATGGCGCCGACCGCCTCGGCGATGCGGCGGTCATTGGCATAGCGGCCGTCGGGCGCCAGCAGGCGCACCGCGAAACCGCCGCCGTACCCGGCCTCGGCCAGCAGGCGCCGCGCCTCGGCCGGATCGTAGCCGGCGGTCATGCCCGGCGCATATCCCTCCATGTCGTCGCGCACCAGCTGCCAGACCGGAATGGCAAAGCCGCCCATCACCCGCTCGACCAGGGCCGGCCGGTCGATGCCCAGCGAGATCGCCCGGCGCACCCGCAGGTCACGGAAGGGATTGCGGCCGCCGGTATCCTGCAGGTCGGGCAGGGCGTCGCGCTGCTGCTCCATCTGCAGGTGCATCAGCCGGTTGGCCGGCGCGCTGAGCACCGTGAAACCGCCGGACCGCAGGGCGGCGACGCTGCCCGGTGGCACCTGCTCCACCAGGTCGGCATTGCCGTTGCCGAGCGCGCGGATGCGCCGCTGGTCGTCCTCGATCACCGTCAGCAGAATATTGGGCCAGGCCGGCGGCGATCCCCAGTAGGCCTCGTTGCGGCGCAGCGGCAGGCTGGTCAGGCCGGCCCCATCGGGCGCCGCCGCCAGCCGGTAGGGCCCGCTGCCGACCGGCAGGCCGGATTCCGCCGGCCAGGCCAGCGGCCGCCCGGCCGCATCGGTGCAGCCGCCCGGCCGCCACAGGGCGCCGGCGGGAAATTCCGCCGGTGCGGCGACGATGACGATGCCGGCCAGCGCATAGGGCAGCTCGGAAAACCGCCGGCGGAAATCGAAGACCAGCCGGTCGGGTGCCGGCGCGGCGATGCCGGCGATGTCGCGCAGCAGCGGCGCGAAGGACAGCCGGTCGCCCTGCATGGCCTGCGCCCGGCAGTAGCTGTAGACGGCATCGCGGGCGGTCAGCGGCCGGCCATCCTGGAACCGCAGGCCGGGCCGCAGCTGCAGGCTCCAGCGCCTGGGCGCGGTCTCCTGCCAGTCCTGCGCCAGCAGCGGCTGGCGCTGGCCGCCGCCATCCCGCCAGACCAGAGGCTCGTAGAGATGGAAGGCGACCGACTGGTTCGGCGCGAAATTATGCTGGTGCGGGTCCAGGCTGGTCGGTGCCGCCGCCAGCACGATGCGCAGGCGCGGCTCGATTCCCACCTGCTGGACGCCCTCCTTCTGGGCAGGCGGCGTCTGGGCAGACTGTGTCTGGGCAGGCAGGGGCCGCGGCACCGCAGCCGCGGCGGCCAGCAGCAGGCCCAGCCAAAGAACAGGGTGCCGCGCCCTGCTGCGGCACCGCCGGCGATCCGGTCG
Source organism: Ferrovibrio sp. (assembly GCF_964218355.1). GTDB lineage: Bacteria > Pseudomonadota > Alphaproteobacteria > Ferrovibrionales > Ferrovibrionaceae > Ferrovibrio. The sequence goes on from NZ_CAXPMC010000021.1 coordinate 211,526, forward strand.
GCTCATGATCTCCCCGCGGCCCGGCCGGAACGGCGGGCATAAGACCGTATGAAATCAGGCCGATGGTAAAGGATTGATGACAATCCGCAGGGCCCGGCCGCAGGGCCCGGCCGCCGGCCTCAGCCGCTGCATTGTTTCCAGCGGCCGGTATCCCAGTGGAAGTGGTCCTGGTGGTCGCGGTTGGCATTGGGGCCGAGCACCACGGCGAAATAGCCGCAGGCGGCGCGGCTGACGCTGCGCAGGAAGCCGCCCTCGGGCCCGCCGGCGCGGAACTGCTCCTTCACCGACAGCCGGGTGCCGTCGGCCAGCACAAAGCCCCAGATGTCGATGGCGCGGCCATGGGCATGCTCGCTGAGCCGGCCGCCGCCGCCGACCATGCGCCGGCAGGTAAAGCCGCCGGCATGGTTCAGCTGCGCCAGCGGCCGGCCGAACAGCCGCAGGGCGGTCGGCTGCAGCTCGGCGCGCTCGAATTCCGCCAGCCGCAGCGCCGTCGGGCAGGACAGCTCGACCGGCCGGTCGAGCGCGGTGGCCGCCAGCCGGGTCAGCTTGACGCCGTTTTCCAGGGTGCAGCCATCCTTGCCCGGCTCGGCCTGGGCGATCAGCTCGAACTGCGCGCCGGCAGCGGCGAGATCGTTCAGGCAGGCCGACTGGATGATGTCGCGGCCGGGCCAGACATGCATGCCGGGCTGCACCGCCGGCGGCGCCGGAACCGGCGCCCGCACCGCCTGGCGCGGGGCGCAGGCGGCGGCGCCCAGCAGCAGCAGCAGGATGGCAGCGGTCAGTCGGCCACGGGCAGCCATAACACCTCCTCGATGCGCGCCGCGCCGGTCAGCAGCATCACCAGGCGGTCGACGCCCAGCGCGATGCCGGCACAGTCGGGCAGTCCATGCTGCAGGGCAGAGATGAAATCTTCGTCAACCGGATAATCGTAGCCGTAGATCTCGCGCTTCAGCGCCATGTCGGCGGCGAAGCGGCGGCGCTGCTCGGCGGCATCGGTCAGCTCCGAGAAGGCATTGGCCAGCTCGACGCCGCAGGCATACAGCTCGAACCGCTCGGCCAGATGCGGCGGCTGCCCTGCCTGTTCGGGTGCCCGCGGCCGGCTCAGCGCCGCCATGTGGATCGGGTAATCGTAGAGGATGCAGGGCGCATCGAGGCCCAGCCGGGGCTCGACGCGTTCCAGCACGGTGCGGAAATACAGGTCGTCCCAGCTGTCGCCGGCATCGACCCGGATGCCGATGGCGGCACAGGCCGCGCGCATGGCGGCAAGGTCGGGCCGCAGCGGATCGGCGCCGATGCAGGCGGCAAGATCGAGGCCAGCATACTCGGCCAGCGCGGCATGGACGGTCAGGTAGCGCCAGGGAGCGTCGATCGCCGCCACCCGCCCCTGCCAGCGCAGGACGGTGCGGCCGGTGGCGGCGGCAATGCCGCGCAGCAGAGACTCGCAGTCGGCCATGATGTCGCGGTAGCCGGCGCCGGCACGGTACCATTCCAGCATCAGGAAGGCCGGGTGATGCAGCGCCGCCCGCTCGCCGTTGCGGAAGACCGGCGCCAGCTGGAACAGCCTCTGCTCGCCGGCCGCCAGCAGCTTCTTCATGGCGAATTCCGGCGAGGTATGCAGGTAAAGCGGCTGGCGGCGGCCGTCAGGATGCGCGAGTTCGGTGGCAAAGGCCTGCAGATGCGGCTCCAGCCCCGGCGAGACCTGCAGGGCGGGGGTTTCCGCCTCGACGAAGTCGCGGGCCGCGAACCAGTCCCGCAGGGCGCGCAGAACCGCCTGCCGGACCAGCAGGTTGGGCCGTCTTTCGGCGTAGCGGTCCGGCCGCCACCAGGGAGTTCCGCGCTGCTGCATATTTGGCCGCGACTCGGGTTGAGAAGGGGGTCCCGACCTGATAGGTTCCCGCCGGCTTTTTCGCAAGCGGGTCCGCACCGGGCCCGCTGTTTGTTTCCGGAGACCCAGAAGACCATGGCCAAGGTTAACGCCAACCAGCTCCGCAAGGGCAATGTGGTCGAGATCAACGGCAAGCTGCTTGCCGTGATCGCCGCCCAGAACATCCAGCCCGGCAAGGGCACCCCGGTCACCCAGCTCGAACTGCGCGACCTGGCCTCCGGCCTGAAGACCACCGAACGCTACCGCACCACCGAGAGCGTCGAGCGCGTCTTCATCGAGGACCGCGAATTCACCTATCTGTATACCGAGGGCGACATCGTCACCTTCATGGATGTGGAGAATTACGAGCAGCTGGGCGTGCCCGCCGATGTGGTCGGCGACCAGGCGGTGTGGCTGCAGGACGGCATGAAGGTCGACATCGCCCTCTACGAGGGCAAGGCGGTTTCCGTCACCCTGCCGCAGACCGTGACGCTGGAAATCACCGAGACCGAGCCGACGGTGAAGGGGCAGACCGCTTCCTCCTCCTACAAACCGGCCATCGTCTCGAACGGCCAGCGCGTGATGGTGCCGCCGCATGTTTCCGCCGGCGTGCGCATCGTCATCAACATCGCCGAGGGCGGCGTCTATCTGGAGCGCGCCAAGGACTGATCCGGGTTACCCCCGGCAAGACCGACCCGCCGCAGCAATGCGGCGGGTTTTTTCATGGATCAGCGCGGCGCCAGCGGTCCGAAAAAACCCGTCACGCGCCGCAACCGGCCGCCGTCGCCCAGGGCGCAGAAATCAACGCCCTCCCGCATCAGGCCGCCATCGGCGGCAAGGCGGACGAAACTGAAGCGCAGGCCGACCTGGTGGCTGTCGACCACGCTGGTGCGCCGGATGATGCTGCCGGGGAATTTCTCCAGCAGCACGCCGATATGCGCGACCAGCGCGGAACGGTCGAGATCGTGGACGACGGGATCGCTGTAGCGGCAATCTGACGTCCACGCCACGCGCAGCAGGCGGCCGCGTTCGCCGGCATCGGTTGCATTCCAGGCCGCGCAATAGGTGTCGACCACATCGTCCAGCCCCATCATGGTTCCGGTCTCCCCCGCCAGCCTATCAGATCGCCGCCACTCCGGGCAGAGCGCCCCGGCGCGTCCGGCGCACAGAAGGACCGGCGCACTACCGCCGGCCGGCCAGGCGGATGCGGGCCTGCGGCCGGTTCTGGGCATCGAAAGCGTCCCGCGACGCGGCCACGGCGGCGCCATGGCGGATCGCCCATTCCCAGACGCCGCACAGTGCCTCGGTCAGCTCCACGCCCAGCGGCGTCAGCGCGTAATCGACGCGCGGCGGCACCTCGGCATAGACCTGCCGCGCCACCACCCCGTCGCGTTCCAGCTGGCGCAGGGTCTGGGTCAGCATCTTCTGACTGATGCCGTCGAGCCGGTCGCGCAGGCGCGAAAAGCGCATGGCGCCATGCTCGTACAGCTCGTCCATCGCCCGCAGACTCCATTTGTCGCCGAAGCGCACCATAAGCTCACGAACAAGCTCCTCGTCCGCCGGCGTGATGGTGCAGCCTCCGGCGGCGCAGGCGGCCGGTGCATCCGCACGCAGGGCCGGCGGTGCCGTCACGATCGCGGACATTGTTTCCGGCATGGTTTCCGGCAGGTGCCTATCGGTGTTCGAAAGTGCCTTATTGCTCATGATCCGCGGGGCCCGGTATTAGGAGTGTCGATGCCCGCAGGATACGCGCTCCACACCGCCGAGGCGACCGGCGATTTCCTGCCCGCCATCACAGAATCAGGCAAAATACGAGGCCTTGCTTTCGTATCCGCGCAGTATACTTCGAAACACCGACAGGGGGGCCGCATGTCCGCCCCGCGCATCCAGCACCGACAATCCGCGACCGGATTTCCCATGCCGGTCTGCCCGCTATCGTTTCCGCATTCCCCGTCGTTTCCACATTGCCCCAGTGGAGGATCACCATGGCTGTTACATTCACCCTCAACGGCAAATCCGTCACCCTCGATGCCGATCCCGACATGCCCCTGCTGTGGGCGGTGCGCGACGAGATCGGCCTGACCGGCAGCAAATTCGGCTGCGGCATGGCGCAGTGCGGCGCCTGCACGATGCATGTGGAGGGCGAGCCGGTGCGCTCCTGCTCGACGCCGCTGGCGGCGGTCGAGGGCCAGAAGGTCACCACCATCGAGGGCCTCGCCGGCAAGGTCGCCAAGGCGGTCGAGACCGCCTGGATCAAGCACGAGGTGGCGCAATGCGGCTACTGCCAGTCCGGCCAGATCATGTCGGCGGTGGCGCTGCTGAGCAGCAACAGGAAACCGTCCGACGGCGATATCGACGAGGCGATGCAGGGCAATATCTGCCGCTGCGCCACCTATGTGCGCATCCGCGCCGCCATCCACGATGCCGCCAGGACGCTGGCCTGAGCGCGAGGGAGACAGGATCATGACCGAACAGACCCCCATCAGCCGCCCCGGCAGCCTCGCTGACGCGAAGATGCCGAAAGCTTCGCGCCGCCGCTTCCTGCAGGGCGCCGGCGCGGCCTCGCTCGGCCTCGTTGTCGGCTTCCACTGGGCGCCGCGCAATGCCGCCGCCATGACCGGCCGGCCCGAGATGCTGACCGCCTTCATCCGCATCGCGCCGGACAACACCGTGACGGTGCTGTCCAAGCATCTGGAGATGGGCCAGGGCAGCTATACCGGCCTCGCCACCATCGTGGCCGAGGAACTGGACGCCGACTGGGCGCAGATCCGCGCCGAGGGCGCCCCGGCCGATGCAAAGCTTTACGCCAACCTCGCCTTCGGTACCGTGCAGGGCACCGGCGGCAGCACCGCGATCGCCAATTCCTGGGACCAGCTGCGCAAGGCCGGCGCCACCGCCCGCGCCATGCTGGTGGCCGCCGCCGCGCAGCAGTGGAAAGTGCCGGCCGGCGAAATCACCGTTGCCAGGGGCGTGCTGAGCCACAAGAGCGGCAAGAAGGCCAGCTTCGGCCAGCTCGCCGCGGCTGCCGCGCAGCAGACGCCGCCGGCGGATGTGACGCTGAAGGACCCGGCGAAGTTCCAGTATATCGGCAAGAAGGTCGCCCGCCTCGATGCCGTCGCCAAGAGCACCGGCAAGGCCCAGTATGCGCTGGACGTGCGCCTGCCCGGCATGGCAACTGCGCTGGTGCAGCGCGCCCCCCTGTTCGGCGGGAAAGTGAAGAGCTTCGACGCCGCAGCGGCGAAGGCTGTGCCCGGCGTGCTGGATGTCGTGCAGATTTCCAACGGCGTCGCGGTGGTGGCGAAGAATTTCTGGGCCGCCAAGCTGGGCCGCGAGGCCCTGCAGGTCGAATGGGACGACAGCGCGGCCGAGAAGCGCGGCTCCGAGCAGATCATGGCCGAATACAAGGAACTGGCCAGGCAGCCCGGCCTGCCGGCGCGCAAGGACGGCGATGTCGATGCCGCCTTCGCCGGAGCGGCGAAGATCATCGAGGCGACCTACGACTTCCCGTATCTCGCCCATGCGCCGATGGAACCGCTGGACTGCGTGGTGAAGCTGGACGGGGACGGCTGCGAAATCTGGGCCGGCGACCAGTTCCAGACCATCGACCAGATGAATGCCGCCCGCGTTCTGGGCCTGAAGCCCGAGCAGGTGAAGATCAACACGCTGTATGCCGGCGGCAGTTTCGGCCGCCGCGCCAATATCGTGTCGGACTACATCGTCGAGGGTGCCGAAATCGCCAAGGCCTATGGCAAGGCGCCGGTGCGCCTGGTCTGGACCCGCGAAGACGACATCCAGGGCGGCCGCTACCGGCCGATGTATCACCACACCCTGAAGGCCGCCATCGATGCCCAGGGCAACATCACCGCCTGGCAGCACCGCATCGTCGGCCAGTCGATCCTGGCCGGCACGCCCTTCGAGGCGGTGATGGTGAAGAACGGCATCGACCATACCTCGGTGGAAGGCGCCGCCAACCTGCCCTATGCCATCCCCAACATGAGCGTCGAACTGCACACCACCAAGGTGGGCGTGCCGGTGCTGTGGTGGCGCTCGGTCGGCAGCACCCATACGGCCTTTGCCACAGAGGTGTTCCTCGACGAGATCGCGGCAGCGACCAGGCAGGACCCGGTGGCCCTGCGCCGCAAGCTGCTGGCCAAGCATCCGCGCCATCTCGGCGTGCTGAACCTGGCAGCCGAGAAGGCGGGCTGGGGCAAGCCGCTGGCCAAGGGCCGCATGCGCGGCGTGGCGGTGCACGAATCGTTCAGCTCCTTCGTGGCGGAAGTGGCGGAGGTCGTGCTGCAGCCCGATGGCAGCTGGAAAGTCGACAGGGTGGTGGCGGCGGTCGATTGCGGCATTCCCATCAACCCCGACATCATCCGCGCCCAGGTCGAAAGCGGCATCGGGTTCGGCCTGTCGGCCACCATCAAGCCGGGCCTCAGCCTGACCGACGGCCGGGTCGACCAGTCGAATTTCCATGATTACGAGGTGTTGCGCATCCACGAGATGCCGAAAATCGAGGTGCATATCGTGCCCTCGAAGGAAAAGCCGACCGGCATCGGCGAACCCGGCACCCCGCCGGTGGCGCCGGCGGTGGCGAATGCGCTGATGTCCGGCACCAGGCAGGTCTTCCGGGCACTGCCGCTGCCTGAGGCCGTGAAATCGGCCTGAGCTGAAAGCCGCCTGACCGCTCAACTCCTGAGCAATCTAAAGCCCGCACCGGTTGCGGGCTTTATTTTTGGCCTGACGTGCCGTTGACAGGGCGCGCATTTCGGGGGAAATAACGCCTTTCGCTGATAATAAGAATGAGTCTCACTATGAAGAAGATCGCACATCCCGGTGGTACCACCGTGCTCGCCCTGCTGCTCGGCCTGCCGGCTTTTCCGGCCCTGGCCCAGGACAGCCAGCCGGTTCTGCTGCAGCCTCTGAGCGTTGCCGGCGACTGGCTCGGCGAAGCCGACCCGGAGGTGGTTCGCACCCATCCGGGCGGCCGCAACGTGGTCCGCCAGGAACAGTTCGAACAGAGCGGCGCCTCGACCGTGACCGAGGCGCTCCGCGCCATCCCCGGCGTGCAGACCCCGCCCCCCAACGGCACCGGCAGCGGCGACTTCGCCCTGAATATCGGCATCCGCGGCATGACCTCGCGCCTGAGTGCCGGCGCCAATATCCTGCTGGACGGCGTGCCGCTGGCCAATGCGACCTACGGCCAGCCGGAAACCTCGCTGGCCGCCGTCTCGCTCGGCATGCTGCAGGCCATCGACGTGGTGAAGGGCGGCGGCTCCGTGCGGTATGGGCCCAATACTTCGGGCGGCGTGGTCAACTTCGTCACCAAGGACATCCCCAATTCGCCTTATGGCGGTGAAATCAGCCTGCGCGGCGACAGCACGGCCGCCAGCGATGCCGATGGCCGGCAGGCGGGCAAGGCCGACTTCATGTTCGGTGGTTCGCTGCAGAATGGCAGCGGGCTGGCGGTGCTGTATTCCGGCAACCATGGCGACGGCTTCCGCGACCGCAATACCCAGGACATCGACGACCTGATGCTGAAGGGTAAATTCGCCCTGACCGACAGCAGCCGCCTGGAGGCCCGCCTGCATCATTACGAGGCCGATGCCTCGCTGCCCGGCCCGCTGAGCCAGGCGGCCTTCAGCGCCGACCGCTATCAGTCGACGCATTCCTACGAGCGCTTTGCCGGCGAGCGCGATGAGTATGTGCTGAAATACGTCAACGAGTTCGACGGCGACTACCGGCTGGAAACCACGGGTTTCTACACCGAAAGCTTCCGCCAGTTCACGCTGGCCAACAACAGCGATACGGCGCTGACCCAGCTCGACCGCCTGCCCCGCAATTACAGCGTCTGGGGTTTCGAGCCGCGTTTCACGGCTCTGGCCGAGACGGGCAGCCTCAAGCATGCGATGTCGTTCGGCTACCGCTACATGACGGAAGCAACCGATGAGAAGCGGCTGCGCCGGCAGGGCTTCGGCACCGGAGGCAACCCCTTTGGTGTTTCGGAAACACTCAACCGCTACTCGACCGGCTCGACCGAGGCCCATGCGGTCTATGTCGACGATGCCATCGAGATCGGCCAGGTGACGGTCACGCCCGGCCTGCGGTTCGAAAAGGTCGAGGTCGACCGCACCAACATGCTGACCGGCTTCCGCGACACCGAGAAATACAACGAGCCGCTGCCCTCGCTGAGCCTGGGCTGGCAGGCCTCGCCGGCAGTGTTCAACTACGCCAATTTCTCGACCTCCTTCAACCCGGTCACGCATCTGGCGCTCGGCGACAATGCGGGCAACCAGACCTCCCTGGAGCCGGAACGCGCCCGCACCTACGAGATCGGCAGCCGTTACAGGCAGGATGGCCTGTCACTGGAAGGTGGGCTGTTCTGGATCGATTTCGACAACCAGATCGAAAGCGTCAACAGCGTCAACATCAACACCGGCGCCACCCGCCATCGCGGCCTGGAAACCGCGGCCGAATACGATCTTGGCCGCCTTGGCGAGGCCATGCAGGGCCTGAGCGTCTATGCGACCTACACCTTCACCAGGGCAACCCGGCAGGAAGGCGCCAACAAGGGCAACGACCTGCAGCTCTATTCCAACCATGTCGGCACCATCGGCACGCGCTACCGCCTGCAGGAATGGACCTTCAACCTGAATGCCTACGGCCAGTCGCAGCAATATGCCGATGATGCCAATACCGAGGCCGCCAGCGCCAATGGCAAGCTGGGCACCATTCCGGGCTACCTGATCTGGAACACCCAGGTGTCCTACGAGTTTGCCGAAGGCCCGACCATCGTCTTCGGTGTCAACAACATCTTCGACCAGGCGTATTACACCCGCGCCAGCGTGGAGGCCAATGGCGGCCTGTTCGCCGGCGCCCCGCGGACGGCCTACATTCAGACCAGGTTCCTGTTCTGACGGCCACGATGCGGCGACGCCAATGAGACTCCGTCCGCTCTGGCGTCGCCTGCATCTCTGGCTTGGTCTTGCGGGCGGCATCGTCTTCGTCCTGCTGGGCCTGAGCGGCAGCGCCCTGGTCTACCGGGAAGAGATGCTCGGGCTCCTCTATCCCGGCGCCATGCATGTGCCGGCGACCGGCGCCGTGGCACCGCCTTCCACCCTGCTCGCCGCAGCCGCCGCACAGAGCGGCCGGCCGGTTGCCTATCTCCGTTACCCCGGAGAGCCGGACCGGCCGGTGCAGGCGGTTCTGGCCGGCGGCGGCGGGACTCTGCTGCTGGACCCCTATACCGCCCGGCCGCTCGGGCCGCTGCCGGGCGGCTTCTTCACCATCCTGTTCGACCTGCACAGCCAGCTGCTGCTGGGTGATCCGGGCCGCAGCGCGGTCGGCTGGTTCGGGCTGCTGCTGGTCGCGACTGCCGTATCGGGGCTGGTGCTGTGGTGGCCGCGCGGCCGGCACTGGCGCAGCGCCTTCAGCATCCAGTGGCGCGCCGGATCATGGCGGCTGCATTTCAGCCTGCACAGAAGCGCCGGCGCGCTGGCGGCGCTGCCGCTCCTGCTGCTGGGGCTGAGCGGCAGCGCCATCGTGTTCCGCAGCACCCTGGTGCCAGCCATGCATGCGCTGGGCGGCGCGCGGCCGGTGGCGCCGGCAATACCGGCGCCGGCCAGCGCCGCCGGCATCGACGCCATGGCGGCCGCGGCGCTGGAGATGCTGCCGGGCAGCCGGCTGGCTTTCGTCAGCCCGCCCGGACAACCGGGCGGCACCATCCGCATCCGCCTGCGCCGGGCGGGCGAAATCCACCAGAACGGCCGCTCGTATGTCCTGTTCGATGCCGCGGGCCGGATCCGCGAATGGCAGGATGCACCAGCGCTTCCGGCGGCCAACATCCTCTTCGACCAGCTGCCCTATCCGCTGCATACCGGCTTCCTGTTCGGGGCGACCGGACGGTTTGCCGTGTTTCTCTCCGGCCTGCTGCCGGCCCTGCTGTTCGGCACCGGCCTGTATCTGTGGCTGCGCCGCCGGCCGCCGGGCCGGGCCGGTCAGCCGCCGGCGTGGAAGCGGATGGCGCCGCGGCCACGCCACAGCAGCAGCGCGAACAGCCCCCCCGCCGCCGACAGCGGCAGCATCGCCCAGTAGGTAAGGCCGCCGGCCGCGGCAAACAGCGGCCCGATCGCCAGCGTCGCCAATGCGAGGAAGGCGGAATTGGCGGCGGTATACAGCGTCTGCGCGGTGGCCGAACTGTCGGGGTCGACGCCTTCCGCCAGGATGCGCATGGCACCGAGATGGGCGCAGCCGAAAGTGGCGGCATGCAGCAGGTTGAGCAGCACCAGCAGGCCGAAGTCGCCGGTCACGCCGAGCAGGCACCAGCGCACGAGGCCGCCGCCGGCGGCCAGCAGCAGCAGGCCGACGCCGCCCACATGCTGCAGCACCCGCTGGCCCACCGCGAAGAGCAGCACTTCCGCCAGCACGCCCTCGGCCCACAGCCAGCCGATCTGCGCGTCGCTGAGGCCGGCATTGCGCCAGTGCAGCGTGCCGAAGGTATACAGCATCGCATGGGTCGACTGCAGGCAGGCATTGGCGGCCATGAAGACGAGGAAGGGCCGGTTCCGCAGCAGCCGCAGCAGCGGCGCGCCGGTCAGCCGCGGCCGGTCGAGCGGCAGCCGCAGGTCCGGCAGCAGGTGGCTGGCCAGCGCCAGCAGCAGCATGGCGGCCAGCAGCATGCCGTAAATCCAGTCGTCGTCGCGGCCCTTCAGCCACAGGCCGGCGCCATAGGCCACCAGCAGGAAGCTGATCGAGCCCCAGAGCCGCATGCGGCCGTATTGCAGATTGTGGCGGCTGGCGGCCAGCAGGGCGATATTCTCGGAAAACGGCGTGACCGGCGCCCACATCACGGCATACAGCGTCGCCAGAAGGAACAGCGGCCAGAAACTGTGCGCCCACCACAGCGGCAGGAAGGTCAGCAGGCTGGCCCAGGACAGCAGCACCAGGGCGCGGCGGCGGGCGCCGCTGCGGTCGACCAGATGGGCGGCGGCCGGGCCGGCCAGCAGGCGGATCCAGATGCCGGACGAGACCACGATGGCGATCTCGGTGGCGCCGAGGCCGCGCGATTCCAGCCAGGCCGACCAGAAGGGCAGCCAGATGCCCGGCCCCACGAACAGCGCGGCATAGAACAGGCTGATCCGCCAGCCGATGGCGCGGCTGTCAGCCGGCACGGACCTGCATCCGGACCGCCGCCCTGCATGAAAATCGGGCAGCCGATAATTGTTTACAGTTTGGGCGCATCAGTGTTTACAATCTTACTTAGTGTGCAGTGCACAACCGCGAGTCGCCGGACCGGGTCCGGCTGGGTCGGCTGGCATGCTTTGGCAGGGGGACGGATTTTCACCATGGTCAGGACGGGAAACCGGCCGGCGCGGCACGACCAGTGCGGCCCGGCACAGCAAGGCATGACGCCGAACCGGCCGTTCCGTCAAGCCGGACAGGGGCAGAGCTGATGCAGGGGCCGGCTTTCGTCAAGATCGACGGCGTCGACCTCGTCTACCGCCAGGCCGAGGAAGAGACCCTCGCCGTCCAGGACCTGACCCTCGACATCCAGGAAGGCGAATTCGTCGCCGTGGTCGGCCCGTCGGGCTGCGGCAAGTCCACGCTGATGAAGCTGGTCACCGGCCTGCTCGATCCCAGCAACGGCCTGATCACCGTGGACGGCAAGCCGGTGAAGGGTCCCGTGCAGGGCGTCGGCATGGCCTTCCAGAATTCCACCCTGCTGCCCTGGCGCAGCACGCTGGACAACGTGATGCTGCCGCTGGAGATCGTCGAGCCGCACAAGCGCCGGCTGCGCAAGGAAAAGAAGGCCTATGTCGAGCAGGCCATGGCCTTGCTGAAAACCGTCGGGCTGCAGGATTTCGCCGAGAAATTCCCCTGGCAGCTGTCCGGCGGCATGCAGCAGCGCGCCAATGTCTGCCGCTCGATCATCCACGAGCCGCGCCTGCTGATGCTGGACGAACCGTTCGGCGCGCTTGACGCCTTCACCCGCGAGGAGCTGTGGGGCGTGATGCAGGCGCTGTGGCTGGAGAAGCGGTTCACCGCAATCCTGATCACCCATGACCTGCGCGAGGCCGTCTATCTGGCCGACCGCGTTTTCGTGATGAGCCAGCGGCCCGGCCGCATCATCCACAACCGCGCCATCGACATTCCCCGCCCGCGCACGCTGGACACCACCTTCGAGCCGCATTTCGGCGAAATCGTCCACGAGCTGCGCGCCCTGATCCATGACGTGAGGGAATCGTGATGAACGAGAAAACCCTGATCCGGGCGATGCCCTGGCTGGTCACGATCGGCTTCTTCCTGCTGTGGGAAGTGGTGTGCCTGCTGACCCGCGTCGAGGCCTTCATACTGCCGCGCCCCAGCCTAGTCTTCATCACCATGGCAGAATTCGCGCCGCAGATCGCCCATCATTCGCTGTGGACCCTGTACACGACCACGGTCGGCTTCGCCATCGGCGTGGTCGGCGGCGCCCTGCTCGGCATCTTCATCGGTGCCTCGCGGCTGGTCTATGTCGGCCTCTATCCGGTGCTGGTCGGCTTCAACTCGATCCCCAAGGTCGCGGTGGTGCCGGTGCTGGTGATCTGGTTCGGCATCGGCACCATTCCGGCGATCATCACCGCCTTCATCATCTCGTTCTTCCCGATCGTGGTGAATGTGGCGACCGGGCTGGCCACCATCGAGCCGGAGCTGCGCGACGTGCTGCGTTCGCTGGGCGCCAGCAAGACCGAAATCCTCACCAAGGTCGGGCTGCCGCGCGCCATGCCCTATCTGTTCGCCTCGCTGAAGATCGCCATCACCCTGGCCTTCGTCGGTTCGGTGATCTCGGAAACCGTCGCCTCCAACGAGGGCATCGGCTACCTGATGCTGTCGGCCTCGTCCAGCTACAACGTGCCGCTGGTCTTCGCCGGCCTGATTGTGGTCGCCGTGATGGGCGTGGTGATGTATGCGATCGCCGTCTGGTTCGAGAAGCGCATGACCGGCTGGGCCTTCCGCGGCAGCGACCTGATGGGCTGACGCCGGGCCGCAATCGCGGTAGACTGGCGTGTATTCGTAGCGGAGGCCGTGATGTCGGAGCCCGTTCGCTTTGTGTCGCGCGGACAGGTGGTGACGGTGGGACCCGATGTCCCCCACACCATGACGGCCCTCGAGTATCTGCGCCTGCGCCTGCGCCGCACCGGCAGCAAGGAAGGCTGCGCCGAGGGCGATTGCGGCGCCTGCACCGTGGTGGTCGGCGAACTGGCCGGCGACGGCAACCTGCGCTATCGCGCCGTCAATGCCTGCATCCTGCTGGTGCATCAGCTGGACGGCCATGCCCTGTTCACCGTCGACGACCTTGCTGAAGAAGATGGCCGCCTGCATCCGGTGCAGAAGGCCATGGTCGACGCCCATGGCTCGCAATGCGGTTTCTGCACGCCGGGTTTCGTGATGTCGCTGTTCGCCTATTTCCGCGGCCACGACCGCGCCGATGCGGAAGAGCTGAAGGACTGCCTGGCCGGCAATCTCTGCCGCTGCACCGGCTATCGCCCGATCCTCGAGGCGGGCGAGCGCATGTTCGCGCTGGCCGGCGGCAGCACCGACCGCTTCGCCGCCGGCGAGGCGGCGCTGGCCGCGCAGCTGCAGGGCCTGGCGCGCAGCCGCATGCTGCGGCATTCGACACCGGACGGCGATTTCCTCGCCCCCGAGACACCCGAAGACCTGGCCGAGACGCTGGCGACGCTGCCGGAGGGCGAAAACTGGATCCTCGCCGGCGGCACCGATGTCGGCCTGTGGATCACCAAGCAGCGGCGCAACCCGCGCAGCATCGTCTCGATCGGCCGCATCGCCGCGCTGCGGCGCATCACCGACCATGGCGACGCCATCGAGATCGGCGCCGGCGCCACCTACAGCGACGCATTCGCCGCCATCGAGAGCCTGCATCCAGACTTCGCCCGCATGGTGCGGCGGCTGGGTTCGGTGCAGATCCGCAACTCCGGCACCATCGGCGGCAACATCGCCAATGGCAGCCCGATCGGCGACAGCATGCCGGCACTGATCGCACTGGGGGCCCGGCTGGCCCTGCGCAGCCGGGCCGGCCGCCGCGAGATGCCGCTGGAGGATTTCTTCCTCGCCTACCGCAGGACCGCCCTGCAGCCGGGCGAATTCGTCGAAAGCGTCACCGTCCGCAAGCCGGCGGCCGACAGCCGTTTTGCTGCCTACAAGCTGTCGAAACGCTTCGACCAGGACATCTCCGCCGTGCTGGCCGCCTTCCATCTCCGGCTCGATGGCGGCATCGTGCGCGAAGCCCGGATCGCCTTCGGCGGCATGGCCGGCATTCCGGCGCGTGCGCCGAAGACCGAAGCCGCCCTCGCCGACCTGTCCTTCACGCCGGCCGCCATCGAGCCTGCCGTGGCGGCGCTGGCGGCGGATTACACGCCGATGACCGACATGCGGGCCTCGGCCGCCTACCGCCTGCTGGCGGCGCAGAACCTGCTGCGCAAATTCTGCCATGAAGTGAATGCTGGCGGGAAAATCGGCGTGGAGGCGGCCGAATGACCGCCCTGCCCCATACCGCCACCGTGCACAAGCCGGTGCCGCATGACAGCGCGCCCGGACATGTCGCCGGCGCCGCCCGCTATATCGACGACCTGCCGGAGCCCGAGGGCCTGCTGCATGCCGCCCTGCATCTCGCCGAGCGGGCCCATGCGAAAATCCTGAAGATCGATGTCAGCCGCGCCCTCGCCCTGCCCGGGGTGCACGATGCGATCACCGTGGCCGACATTCCCGGCAACCCGGATATCGCCCCGGTGGCCGGCCCCGAGCCGGTGCTGGCCAGCGGCACGGTCGAATTCCATGGCCAGCCGGTGGTTGCCGTGCTGGCCGACAGCTTGCAGATCGCCCGCCGGGCGGCAGCACTGGTGACGGTCGAATACGAGGACCTACCGGCCATCCTCGACCTCGCCGAGGCGGTCGAAAAGAAATCGCTGTTGCTGCCGCCGCTGGGGCTGAAGCGCGGCGATGCCGCCGCTGCCATCGCGAAAGCGCCGCATCGCCTGCAGGGTGAGCTGCGGCTCGGCGGCCAGGATCATTTCTATCTTGAGGGCCAGATCAGCCTGGCCGAGCCGCGCGAGGGGGGCGATGTCATCCTGCGCTGCTCGACCCAGCACCCCTCCGAGGTGCAGAAGCTGGTCGCCCGCGTGCTCGGCCGGCCGCTGCATGCCGTGACCGTCGAATGCCGGCGCATGGGCGGCGGCTTCGGCGGCAAGGAGACCCAGGCGGCGCAGTTCGCCTGCCTCGCCGCCGTGCTGGCCATCCGCAGCGGCCGCCCGGTCAAGCTGCGGCTCGACCGCGACGAGGACATGATCGCCACCGGCAAGCGCCACGACTTCCTGTCGCGCTACACGGTCGGCTTCGACGGGACCGGCCGCATTCTCGGCTACGAGCTGCTGCTGGCCGGCCGCGGCGGCTGGACCGCCGACCTGACCGGCGCCGTGGTCGACCGGGCCGTCTTTCACGCGGATTCCAGCTACTGGCTGCCGGATGTGACCATCACCGGCCTGTGCTGCAGGACCAACACGGTTTCCAACACCGCCTTCCGCGGCTTTGGCGGCCCGCAGGGCATGGCAACCACCGAATATGTGATCGACGAGATCGCGCGGCATCTGCAGCGCGATCCGCTGGAGGTGCGGCTGGCCAATCTCTATGGCCAGAGCGAACGCAACGTGACGCCGTATTTCCAGACCATTGAAGACAATATCCTGCCCGGATTGTTTGACGAGCTGCTGGCCTCCAGCGACTATCGCCGCCGCCGGCAGGACATCGACGCCTTCAATGCCCGCAGCCCGCATCTGAAGAAGGGCCTGGCGCTGACCCCGGTGAAATTCGGCATTTCCTTCACGACGACCTTCCTCAACCAGGCCGGTGCACTGGTGCTGGTTTACGAGGACGGCTCGGTGCAGCTCAATCACGGCGGCACCGAGATGGGCCAGGGCCTGTATGTGAAGGTGGCCCAGGTGGTGGCCGAGACGCTGGGCATCGGGCTGGATGCCATCCGCATCACCGCGACGCGCACCGACAAGGTGCCGAACACCTCGGCCACCGCCGCTTCGGCAGGCGCCGACCTGAACGGCAAGGCTGCCGAGAATGCCGCCCTCGCCATCCGCGGCCGGCTGGCCGAATTCGCCGGCGGGCTGTTCGGGGTGCCGGCGGCACAGGTACAGTTCCGCGCGGGCAATGTCACCGGCGGCGGCCAGGCGCTGTCCTTCGCCGATCTGGTGCACAAGGCCTATCTGGCCCGCATCCCGTTATGGTCGTCGGGCTTCTACGCCACGCCGGACATCCATTTCGACCGCGCGGCCGGACGCGGCAAGCCCTTCTACTATTTCGCCTATGGCGTTGCCGCCACCGAAGCCCTGGTCGACACCTTCACCGGCGAATACCGCTTCACCCGTGCCGACCTGCTGCATGACTGCGGCGCGTCGCTCAATCCGGCCATCGATCTCGGCCAGGTCGAAGGCGCCTATCTGCAGGGGCTGGGCTGGCTGACCATGGAAGAATTGTGGTGGGACGATGCAGGCCGCCTGCGCACCCACGCGCCCAGCACCTACAAGATTCCGACTGCCCGCGACCTGCCGGCCGATTTCCGCGTCCAGCTGGTGGCCGGCCGCGCCAACCCGGCCCAGACGGTATTCCGCTCCAAGGCGGTGGGCGAACCGCCCTTCATGCTGGCGATCTCCGCCTGGCTGGCATTGAAAGATGCCGTCGCCGCCGCGACCGGCGGCGGGGCAGTGCATCTTGATGCGCCGGCCACACCGGAACGCGTGCTGATGGCCATTGCGGCCGCGCAGCCGCGGCAGGCCGGATCATGAGTGCCGGCTGGCTCGGCGCGCTCGCCGATTTCGAGGCGCGCGGCATCCCCGCCGTGCTGGTCACCGTGGCCGCCACCGATGGTTCGGCGCCGCGCGAGGCCGGCACCAAGATGGTGGTGACCGCCACCGAGGCCATCGCCACCATCGGCGGCGGCACGCTCGAATTCCGCGCCATCGAGATCGCCCGCCAGATGCTGGCCGGCCGGCAGGGGCCCGCCCTGCGCAAATTCCCGCTCGGACCCGCACTCGGGCAATGCTGCGGCGGGCATGTGACGCTGCTGTTCGAACCGCAGCGACCCGACCTCTTCACCGTGGCCCTGTTCGGTGCCGGCCATGTCGGCAGGGCCGTCGTGCAGGTGCTGTCGGCCCTGCCCTGCCGCATCCGCTGGTTCGACCCGCGGCCCGATGCCTTCCCCGACCATGTGCCGCCCGGCGTGGAGGTGGAAGTCACCGCCGCGCCGGAGCGCGAGATTTCCGGCCTGCCCGACGATGCCTGGCTGCTGGTGATGACCCACAGCCATGCCGTCGACCTCGGCATCACAGCAAAGGCCCTGCAGGAAGACCGTTTCGCCTATGTGGGCCTGATCGGCTCGGCGACCAAGCGCGCCCGCTTCGAGAAGCGCTGTCGCGAACTGGGCCTGAGCGATGCGCAGTTGACAAAGCTGGTCTGCCCGATCGGCGTTGACGGAATCTCGGGCAAACATCCGGGTGAGATCGCCATTGCCACGGCGGCGCAGATCCTGCGCCTGCGCGAAGCACGACGCCAGCATCTGCGGCTGGTGGACGAAAGCGCCGCCTGAAGCCGGCAGGTCCGGGATTTACGGGTCCGGGATTTACAGGCCCAGTATTTACAGGCCCAGGATTTTCAGCTGCTCTTCCAGTTCGGCCTTGCCGAGCGGATAATCGGTGCCGTTGCGGGCATTCAGCATCATGCGCGGCGGCACTTTCGCGATGTCGCGCTGGACCATCACCGCGGTGCGCATGGAGAATTTGGCGCGCCAGACCAGTGCCGTGATAAGCCGGCCGTTGCGGGCCTCGATCGCCTTCTGGATCACCGAGAGCGGAATGATGCCGTTCTGGACCAGGGCCTGCAGGACGAAATTGCGGTCGTTGCGCTCGATCGCCTCCTGCACGGCATCGTTGTCGAGCTTTTTGGCCTTGATCAGCTTCTTCACCTTTTCTTCGGCTTCGGCCATGGAATTCTGCGGCTCGGCTTCCTTTTCCTTCGCCGCCTTCGGCTTGCCCTCTTCCTTTTCCTTTCCTTCGGCCGCCGCAGCCTCGATGCCTGGCTTTTCAGCGGCCGGCTTCTCGGTGCCTGGTTTCTCGGTACCTGGCTTCTCGGCCGGCGGCTTTTCCTGCTCCAGCTTCACATCCAGCCGCTGTTCCATCACCTGCCGCACCTCGGCCAGCGTGTCCGCGGGCAGGTCCTGGCGACTGGCCAGCCGGTTCAGCAGCGACGCGGCGACAAAGCCGGCAATACGCTTGGCCGCCTTGCCCGGCAGGTTCGGCCGCTGCACCAGCGGCTCGTGCCACTGTTCGTGGCTCGGCGCCGTATCGAGAATCAGGTCGAGCGTCTCCTCGCGGATCTGCGCCGAATCGTTGGCCAGCAGGGCCGCCACCGCCGAAACGTCGCGGGTGGCCACGATGGCATCGGACACGCCGGCCGACAGGCCGATGCGGCGCGCAATGGCCGACAGGGCGCCGGACTGCGCCGAGGCGGCGACGATCTCGCGCAGGTCGTCGTCGGTCAGCAGCGGCGAGAATTGCAGCACCGGCGCGGAAACGATGACCTCGACATCCTGTGCCAGCTGCTTGATCACGTGATGCGGGACGTTGTCGGCCGACTTCAGTGCCTCGGACAACAGGGCGCGGATGCGGGTCAGTTCGTCGCGGGCCAGCAGCTCCAAGGTCTGGATGGCAAAATCGCGGGCCTTGCCGGCTTCCTCGCCCGACAGGCCGGGCAGCAGGCGCGTCACCTTTTCGGCCAGGCGCGTGCGCACCGCCGAGGAGGCATCGTTGGCCAGCAGGATATGGGCCTGGGCCGGCGTCGCATCGTTGTCGGCGATGGCATGGCGTACTTCCTCGGCCTCGTCGACGGCAAGGAAGTAGAGGATTTCCGGCCGCACATCCTGCCGCTTCGCCAGTTCGAGGCGCACGGCTGGGTCCGGCGAGGCCGCCAGTTCCTTGGCGCGGTCATAATCGATGCTGTCGGTCACGCCGTCGCCCCGTCATCGGGCAGAGGCGCGATGAAACTGCGCCCCTTCCCGCCTTTCTTTGCCGTGTACATCGCCTCGTCGGCCCGGGCTATCAGTCCCTCGGCCCCCTCCTCGCCATCCAGGCGCGAGAAGACGATACCGATGGAAAAACCGAGCGGGAAACCCTCGGCACCGAAATCGCGATCCAGGTCGCGGGCGGCCTCGTGCAGCCGGTGGGCAATCGATTCCGCGCTTTCGCGTCCGGTCTCTTCCAGCCAGACAAGAAACTCGTCGCCGCCGATGCGCGAGGCAAGATCGACCACCCGCAGGGTGCGGCGCACCACTTCGGCCACGCCCTTCAGCACGTCGTCGCCCGCCTGGTGGCCGCGCAGATCGTTGACCTTCTTGAAATTGTCGAGGTCGAAATAGATCAGGGTGCCGCGCAGGCGGTTGCGCCGGTGGCGCTGCAGGCGCTTGTCCAGTTCGTCGAGAAAGGCGCGGCGGTTCAGCAGCCCGGTCAGACCATCGGTATTGGCCAGCGTGTTCAGCTGCTTGTGCGCCCGCCGCAGGGCATCGATCCGGGCGCGCGCATCGGTCACATCGCGGGCAACCCCGCGCACGCCCTGCCACTGGCCGGCGGCATCGCGGACCGGCAGGCAGGACACTTCGAAACAGCCGGTGCTGCCGTCCTTGCGGCGCAGGAAAACCTCGCAATCGTCCAGCGGTTCGGCCGCATCGAAGGGCAGCACGCTCGGCCGCGGCGTTTCCGGGCTGTCCCCGGCCAGCAGCTCGGCCGCCGGCCGTCCTTCCAGTTCGCGGGCGGTGAATCCCAGTGCGCCGCGCGGCGAAACGAAGCCGAGCCGGCCATCGGCCTTGGTCTCCCAGGCGAAATCGGTCGAACAGGTGACCAGGTCCTTGAACAGCTGGCGCGACTGCATCAGGGCCTGGATCAGGTTGCGCTCCAGCGTCGCATCGCGGCCGAGCAGCAGCAGCCCGTCCTGCAGCGGCAGCAGGGTAACCTGCAGCGCGGTGCCGCCGCGCGGTCCGGGCAGGTCGACACGATCCTGCCGCGGATGCCCGGCCTGCAGCGCGGCATCGATGGCGGCCGCCAGCCCCGGCAGCCGGTTCGCGGCCAGGGCCTGCAGCAACACATCGGCACCGGCATTGGAGGACCGCACATGGCCATCCGTCCCGAACAGCACGGCCGGTCCTGGAAAGCCGGCAATCACCGCCTCCGGCTGCAACTGTGCCGCTGCCGCGTCCTGCACCTCGGTTTCTGTCTGGGCCACGCCCGCTGCTTCCTCCGGAACCGGCCCGCATGACAGGCCCTGATACTCGCCATTCTAGCCAGAAGCCCTTATCCTGCGAAACCATCATGACGACTGTCGCCCCCGCCCGACCCGCCGCTGCCGCCGGCCCGCTTTCCGGCGCGCGCCTGACCGCGGCGGAGACCTGGATCTTCGATCTCGACAACACGCTCTATCCGGCCGACTGCAACCTGTTCGCGCAGATCGACCGCCGCATGGGGGAGTTCATCGCGCGGCATTTCGGCATCGGCCTCGACGAGGCCCGGCAGCGCCAGAAGGGCTTCTTCCAGACCCACGGCACCACCCTGCGCGGCCTGATGGTCGAGCATGCGCTGAACCCGGCGGATTTTCTCGACTACGTCCATGACATCGACCTGGCCCCGGTGGCACCGGCACCGCATCTGGGGGCCGCCCTCGACCGGCTGCCCGGCCGCAAGGTGATCTTCACCAACGGCACCGTTGCCCATGCCGGGCGGGTGCTCGGCCGGCTCGGCATCGCCGACCGGTTCGAGGCCGTTTTCGACATCATCGCCGCCGACTATCTGCCGAAACCGCGGGAAGAGCCCTACCGGCGGCTGCTCGACAGTCACGGCATCGCGCCGGCCGGCGCGGTGATGGTCGAGGACATGGCCCGCAACCTGGTGCCGGCCGCCGCCCTGGGCATGACCACGGTCTGGGTGCCGACCACCGCGGCCTGGTCGCAGCCCGACCGGCCCGGGGAAGCCGCCCATATCCACCATACCGCGCCCGATCTGCCGGCTTTCCTCGCCGCCCTGCCCGACCCGGCCTGAGCCGCCCCGTCCGTCCGGGCTGCGGCCGCGGGCTGGTTGACTCAGGGGGGATGCCGGGTATTGTCTCGCGGCTTTCCGCCCAGACCACCAGACAGATTGCCGAGGACCCGACCATGACCGACGCCGCGCTCAGCAGCCAGCTCCAGCCCGTCATCGACGCCGCCTGGGAGGCGCGCGACAAGGTCAGTTTCCAGACCACCGGCGAAATCCGCGAGGCGGTCGAGGCGGCCCTGGAAGCCCTCGACAGCGGCAAGCTGCGCGTCGCCGAGAAGATCGGCGGCCAGTGGACCGTGCACCAGTGGGCCAAGAAGGCCGTGCTGCTGAGCTTCCGGCTGACCGACAACATGCTGATCTCGGATGCGCCGGGCGGCGCCCACTGGTTCGACAAGGTACCGTCCAAGTTCGACGGCTGGAGCGAGCAGCGCTTCCGCGGCGCCGGCTTCCGTGCCGTGCCGGGCGCCGTGGTGCGCCGGGCCGCCTTCATCGCGCCGGGCGTGGTGCTGATGCCCAGCTTCGTCAACCTCGGCGCCTATGTCGACAGCGGTACCATGGTCGATACCTGGGCCACCGTCGGCTCCTGCGCGCAGATCGGCAGGAATGTCCATCTCTCGGGCGGCGCCGGCATCGGCGGCGTGCTCGAACCGCTGCAGGCCAATCCGGTGATCATCGAGGATAACTGCTTCATCGGCGCCCGCTCGGAAGTGGCCGAAGGCGTGATCGTGGAAGAAGGCGCGGTGCTGTCGATGGGTGTGTATCTCGGCGCCTCGACCAAGATCGTCGACCGCACCACCGGCGAGGTCTTCCAGGGCCGCGTGCCGGCCTATTCGGTGGTGGTGCCTGGCAGCATGCCCGGCAAGCCGCTGCCGAACGGCCAGCCGGGCCCGGCGCTGTACTGTGCGGTCATCGTCAAGCGCGTCGATGCCCAGACCCGCTCCAAGACCTCCATCAACGAACTCCTGCGCGACTGAGCCGCCGCCCCGGGCGGCAACGCTTCGTTAACGGCGGCGGGGCAGACTGGCGGCGGAATTCCGTGAGCCGCCGATGTCCGCACCCCGCCGAGTCGACCAGACCCTGTTCCGCCGCGCCTCGATTCTCGTGGCCGTGGGCGACCGCGGCCTGCGCCGCACCCTGCGTGACGTGCTGCTCGGTATGGGCTTCCCCACCATCTACGTTTCCGGCACCGCCGCCGACACCATGCGCCAGATCGGCGAGCGCGAGCCCAGCGTGATCCTGCTCGACAACAGCCTGCCGGGCAGCGACGGGCTGGCCCTGACCCGCCGCCTGCGCCGCCACGGCGGCTCCTACAGCGCCAGCCCGATCGTGCTGATGACCGCCGCGCCCGACCTTGCCCTGGTGGCCGCCGCCCGCGATGCCGGCGTCAACGAGATCGTGGTCAAGCCGCTGTCGATGGAAGCCCTGATTCTGCGGCTGATGCATGTGCTGAAAATGCCACGGCCCTTCATCCGCACCAGCGGCTTCGTCGGGCCCGACCGCCGCCGCATCGGCGAACGGCGGCGCCATGAGCGGCGCAGCGAACAGCCGGCCCGCCTGCAGCAGGAGCGCCGCGACAAAAGCAGCCGACGCAGCGGCCAGGACCGCCGTGCCGGCAAGGGATCGGCCTGAAAAAAGCCTGCGGCTGAAAAGAAAAAGGCCGGACGAGGGCGGGGAACCGTTCCGGCCGGGCCCCCAATGTCGGTATGATCCCGGGCGCCAAGTGCAGGGACCCTAGCGGCCGGCCATGACTCCGGTATGACACCCCCCGGAATGCAGGCCGGGAATGCAGGGTCCGGAATGACGGATTCGGGCAGGACCGGATGTCGGCGGGCAGATCCGCGAATCTGTAGCCTTGCATTACTGTTATAGACCGCTACAATCGACCCGATAACAACGAGCCAGATCGCCATGCAGCGATCCGGCCGGGAGGGACAGGGTCACCGATGGCGCCATCCGCGCAATCTCCGTCTGCCGCTGCCCGGTCTGCCGCCGGCAGGTCTGCTGCCGCACCGGCGCGAAACGGCCGCCGCCATGCCGGCGCCGCGCCGCTGCCGCAGGTCGATTACGGCAGCCTGCCCGGCTATGTCGGCTACCTGCTGCGGCTGGCGCAGCTGCGGGTCTGGGAGGATTTCTACGGCCGTCTCGGTCCGACTGGCATCAGCCCCTCGCTGTTCTCGGCACTGGTGCTGATCGAGCGCAATCCCGGCCTGCAGCAGAGTCGGCTGGGCGAGGCCCTCGGCGTCGCCCGCTCCGGTGCCATGACCATGGTCGACCGGTTGGAACGGCTCGGGCTGGTCGAGCGGCAGGCCGTACCCCATGACCGCCGCGCCTATGGCCTGTTCCTGACCGCGACCGGCCGTACCCGCATGGCCGAGATCACCGCCCAGGTCCGCGGCCACGACGCCCATGTCACCGCCGCGCTCAGCCCGGCCGAGCACAGCAGCCTGATGGCCCTGCTGCAGAAATTCATTTCCGCGCCGGCGCAGCGCGGCGGAAGCCTTCCGGTCATGGAGGACGATCCGGTAGCATCGCGCCACAAGCGGCCTGCGGCGGCGAAAACCCGCGGCAGCAGCCGTCAATCACCATCGAGGGAGGAATAACCATGACGCGTAAGCTCACCCGCCGCCAGTTTGCGGCCGGCACCGCGGCCAGTGCCGCCCTGCTTGCCGGCAGTGCTCCGTTCAACATCGTGCGCGCCCAGGGCGCCAAGCTGAAGATCGGCTCGATCCATCCGCGCTCGGGCTTCCAGGCCCAGCTCGGCATCGCCTGCCAGCGCGGCATCGATATCGCTCCGCGCGTGCTGAAAATGATGGGCATGGGCGCCGATATCGAGATCATGAGCGCCGACACCGAGTCGAATGTCGATGTCGCCCGTTCCCGCGCCGAGAAACTGATCAACGACGGTGCCAATGTTCTGATCGGTGCCTTCGATTCCGGCCAGTCGGCCGCCATCGCCCAGGTCGCCGAGCAGAAGGGCGTGCCCTACATCATCAACGTGGCCGCCGCACCGCAGATCACCGAACAGGGTTACAAGTTCGTGTTCCGCAACTTCCCGACCGCGCCGATGCTGGTCGGCGACGGCCTCAACCTGATGAAGGGCGTGTTCGAGAAGAGCGGCATCACGCCGAAGACCGCCGTCTTCATGCATGTCAACGACACTTTCGGCCAGGCGATGGCCGGGGCCATCAAGGCGATGGCGCCGCGCTTCAACCTGCCGTTCCAGATCGTCGAGACCATCGCCTACGACCCGCAGGCCAAGGACCTCTCGGTCGAGATTGCCAAGGCCAAGGCGACCGGTGCCGAAATGCTGATGCCGGTGACCCGCCTGAACGACGCCATCCTGATGGTGCGCGAAATGGTCAAGCAGCGCTGGGAGCCGAAGATCGTGATGAGCCCCGGCGCGCCGGGTTTCTACGAGAACCAGTTCTACAAGACGCTGGGCAAGTTCTCGAATTACCTGCTGACCAATGTGCCGTGGTATAATCCGCGCTCGCCGATCACCCAGAAGCTGCTGGACGAGTTCACCAAGAGCTACAAGGGCGAGCTGTTCGAGCTGAATGTCGGCTTCTCGTTCGAGGCGGTGATGATCGCCGTCGACTCCTTCACCCGGGCCAAGAGCACCGGCGGCAAGGAGCTGGCCGATGCCATCCGCCAGACCAGGATCGAGAACCACGTGATGGCCGGCGGCGTGCTGCAGTTCAACGAGAAGGGGCAGAATGTCAACGTCAAGTCGGTGACGCTGCAGAATCTCGACCAGCGCCCGAAAGTGGTGCTGCCGCTCGATATCTCCGAAGACAACCTGACCCTGCCGATGCCGGGCTGGTCGAAACGGTAACCCGGCCTTTCAACCGTAACCACGCGCACAGCCGAAGAGCACCGATGCCTCCCGAACTGGTAGCCACTGTCGCCCTGCAGGGCATCCTGACCGGACTGGTCTACGGCCTGATGGCCCTCGGCCTGTCGGTGATCTTCGGCGTCGTGCGCGTGGTCAATTTCGCCCATGGCGAGATGATGACGATCGCCTCCTATGCGGCGATCGTCGCCTTCGGCGCCTGGAACATCGATCCGCTGCTCAGCATGGTGCCGATCGCCATGCTGCTGTTCGCACTGGGCTATGTGATGCAGAGCGTCCTGATCAACCCCTTCATCAACCGGCCCGAACACAGCCAGTTCATCCTGCTGGCCGCCGTGGCCATCGTCATGGTCAATGGCCTGCTGATGATCTTCGGCCCCGATGCCCGCAACGTGCTGGTCGACTATTCGCTCGATTCGATCGAGATCGGCCCGCTGCTGGTCGATAAGGTTCGGGTGATCACGGCCGGCATGGCCATCCTGATCACGGCCGCCCTGTTTGCCTTCTTTCGCCTCAGCCATACCGGCAAGGCAATCCGCGCCTGCGCCGACAACCACCTCGGCGCCCTGGTGATCGGACTCAATGTGAAACACCTTTATGCCCTGACCTTCGGCATCGGCTCGGCCATCGTCGGTGCCGCCGGCGCGATGATGACCCTGCTGATCGACACCACACCCAATATCGGCCCGGTCTTCACCCTGCAGGCCTTCGTCATCGTCATTGTCGGCGGCCTCGGCTCGATGCCGGGCGCGCTGCTGGGCGGCGTGCTGATCGGCCTGTCGGAGGCGATGTCCGGACTGTTCTTCGCCCCATCGGCGAAAACCATGTTCGGCGTCGCCATCCTGATCCTGGTGCTGCTGTTCCGGCCGCAGGGCCTGCTGGGGCGCCGGCCATGATCGCGCGGCTGACCGATGGCGTGCCGCGGCGCGCCCTGATCCTGCTCGGCCTGCTGCTGGCCGCCCTGCTGGTCGCCCCGCTGGTGGTCGATGCCTATGTGCTGTCGATCCTGATCCTGATCCTGTATTTCGCCTATACCGGCCAGGCCTGGAACGTGATGATGGGCTTCGCCGGACAGCTCAGCCTCGGCCATTCCCTCTATGTCGGCGTTGCTGCCTACACTGCCGCGGCACTGTATGTGCATTTCGGCCTCGGGCCATGGGCCGGCGTCTGGCTGGCCATCCTGATCTCGATGGCCTTCGGCCTGGTGATCGGCTTCCTGGCCTTCCGTTTCGGCATCGGCGGCGTCTATTTCGCCCTGCTGACCATCGCCTTTGCCGAATTCACCCGGGTCGGCTTCGACCATTTCACCTGGGTGAACGGCTCGGGCGGCTTCTTCCTGCCGGTCACCCAGTCCGAGGATAACGATCCGTTCAACCTGCGCGGCGACCCGGTGATGTTCTACTACCTGCTGCTGGCAATCACCGCGCTGGCATTCCTGCTCTGCCGCTGGCTGCTGACCGGCCGCATCGGCTATTACTGGCTGGCGATCCGCGAGGAGCCGGAAGCCGCGCAGACGCTGGGCATCAACGTGTTCCGCTGCAAGATGATCGCGGTGGCGATCTCGGCCGGGATGACGGCCCTGTCGGGTGTGTTCTTCGCCTTCTACTACAACAACCTGTTCCCCGAACAGATCTTCAGCATGTCGCGCTCGATCGAGCTGATCCTCGGGCCGATCATCGGCGGCGTCGGCTCGCTGTTCGGCCCGATCCTCGGTGCTTTCGTGCTGACCGTGCTGGCTGAAACCGTCACCGAACTGATGCATGCGCTGGGTTACGACATCCCGGGCATCAAGCAGGTCTTCTACGGCATCTGTCTCGGTGCCGTGGTGCTCTACCTGCCGAACGGCATCTGGCCGCCCCTGCGCAAACGGCTCGGCCTCGGAGACCGCTCATGAGCGCCGCTCCCCTGCTCGCCGTCGAGGGCATCTCGAAAAGCTTCCGTGGCCTGCGTGCGGTCTCGGCCACCAGCCTCAGCGTGCCCGAAGGCGGCATCGTCAGCCTGATCGGGCCGAACGGCGCCGGCAAGACCACCTGTTTCAACATGATTGCCGGCGTGTTCCGCCCCGACGAAGGCAGTATCACGTTTGCCGGCCGGCGCATCGACGGGCTGCGGCCGGACCTGATCTGCCGGGCCGGCATCGGCCGGACCTTCCAGATCGTCAAGCCGTTCAAGGAACTGAGCGCGCTCGACAACGTGATCGTTGGCGCCCTGCGCGCCGAAGCCGATGTGCGCAGGGCACGGAAGAAAGCCGAGGCCGTGCTCGACCGGCTCGGCATGCTCGACAAGCGCGACCAGCCGGCCGCCCAGCTGACCCTGCCCGAGCGCAAACGCCTCGAAGTCGCCCGTGCACTGGCCACCGAGCCGAAGCTGCTGCTGCTGGACGAGGTGATGGCCGGCCTGCGGCCGACCGAGACCGACCAGATGGTGGCGGTGTTCCGCGACCTCAACCGGCAGGGCGTCACCATCCTGCTGATCGAGCATGTGATGCGGGCGGTGATGGCATTGTCGCAGCAGGTGGTGGTGCTGCATTACGGCGAGGTGATCGCTGCCGGCGCGCCGGAACAGGTGGTGCGCGACCCCGCCGTCCTGGAATGCTATCTCGGAGAGGAGGCCGACATATGAGCCTCAGCATCGAGACCCTCGATGTCTTTTACGGCGACGCCCAGGCGCTGGACAGCGTTTCGCTTCAGGTGCCGAATGGCGCCATCGTCGCCATCGTCGGCGCCAACGGTGCCGGCAAGTCGACCCTGATCCGCAGCATCGCCGGCATCGAGACGCCACGGCGCGGCAGCATCCGCTGGCGCGATCAGGCCATCACCGGCCTGCCGAGCTACAAGGTCTGCAATCTGGGGATTGGCCAGGTGGCCGAGGGCCGGCAGATATTCCCAAGCCTGAGCGTGCTGGAAAACCTGCAGATGGGCGCCATGCTGCCGCGCGCCCGGGCGAAGGAAAAGGCGACACTGGACGAGGTCTTCTCGCTCTTTCCGAGGCTGGCCGAACGCCGCGACCAGTCAGCCGGCACCATGTCCGGCGGTGAACAGCAGATGCTGGCGATCGGCCGCTGCCTGATGGGCCAGCCCGAGCTGATCATGTTCGACGAACCGTCGCTGGGCCTGGCGCCCGCCGTGGTGCAGGAGGTGTTCCGCATCATCCGCCTGCTGCACGAACGCGGCCTGACCGTGGTGCTGGTCGAACAGAATGTCGCCGTCTCGCTGAAACTGGCCGACCACGCCTACGTTCTGGAAAACGGCCGCATCGTGATGCAGGGCAGCGGCGCCGATCTTCTGCACGACGATCGCATCCGGCAGGCCTATCTGGGACTGTGAACGGGAAAGGCCGCCCCTTAGGGCGGCCTTTCTGATTGCGGGTAACAACAGCCGGCCGCTCAGGCCAGCTTGGCGAAGAAGTCGTTGCCCTTGTCGTCGACGATGATGAAGGCCGGGAAATCCTCGACCTCGATCTTCCACACAGCTTCCATGCCGAGTTCCGGATATTCGTGCTGCTCGACCTTCTTGATGCAGTTCTTTGCGAGGATCGCAGCCGGACCGCCGATCGAGCCGAGATAGAAGCCGCCGTGCTTCTGGCAGGCCTCGGTTACCTGCCTGGACCGGTTGCCCTTGGCGAGGCTGATGAAACCGCCGCCATTCTCCATCAGCAGGCCGACATAAGAATCCATGCGGCCGGCCGTGGTCGGACCGAAGGAACCCGATGCATAGCCATCGGGGGTCTTGGCCGGACCGGCATAGTAGATCATGTGGTTCTTCACATAATCCGGCAGCCCCTGACCCTTCTCGATCCGCTCGGCGAATTTGGCATGGGCAAGATCGCGGGCGACGATCAGGGTGCCGGACAGCGACAGCCGGGTCTTGACCGGATACTGCGACAGCGTCTTGCGGATTTCGTTCATCGGCTGGTTGAGGTCGATCTTCACCACCTCGGTCGAGAGCTTGTCCTCGTGTTCGGGCAGATACTGCGCCGGATTGGTTTCGAGCTGTTCGAGGAAAATGCCGTCGCGGGTGATCTTGCCCAGCGCCTGGCGGTCGGCCGAGCAGGAGACGGCAATGCCGATCGGCACGCTGGCGCCGTGGCGCGGCAGCCGGATTACGCGTACGTCGTGGCAGAAATACTTGCCGCCGAACTGGGCGCCGATGCCGTTGACCCGGGTCAGCTCGAGGATTTTCTGCTCGAATTCGACATCGCGGAAGGCATGGCCGCTCTCGCTGCCCTTCGTGGGCAGATTGTCGAGATAGCGGGCCGAGGCGAGCTTGGCGGTCTTCAGGTTCAGCTCTGCCGACAGGCCGCCGATTACGATGGCCAGGTGATAGGGCGGACAGGCCGCGGTCCCCAGGGTCTTGATCTGGGTGTCGAGAAACTTGAGCAGGTTGTCGCCACGCATCACCGCCGGCGTCTGCTGGTACAGGAAGGTCTTGTTGGCCGAGCCGCCGCCCTTGGCCATGAACAGGAACTTGTAGGCATCGCCGTCGGTGGCATAGAGCTCGATCTGCGCCGGCAGATTGGTGCCGGTATTCTTTTCCTCGAACATGGACAGCGGCGCCAGCTGCGAATAGCGCAGGTTGGTTTCGGTATAGGTGCGGTAGACGCCGCGGCTGAGCGCCTCCTCGTCGCGGCCCGAGGTCCAGACATACTGGCCCTTCTTGCCGATCACGATGGCGGTGCCGGTATCCTGGCAGCTGGGCAGCACCATGCCGGCCGAGATGTTGGCATTCTTCAGCAGCTCCAGCGCCACGAAATGGTCGTTCGGCGAAGCGTCCCTGTCGTCAAGGATCGCGCGCAGCTGGGCCAGATGGCCGGGACGGAACAGATGCGCGATGTCGCGCATCGCGGCGAAGGTCAGATCGCCAAGCGCCTGGTCGCTGACCTGCAGCACCTCGCGGCTGCCCGCCTTGATCACCTCGACGCCATCGGAAGACAGCTTGCGGTACGGCGTGGTGTCGGGACCGGCAGGAAACAGGTCCTCGTAGCGGAAGTCAGGCATGCTGGAAATCTCCGGGGCTGGCAGGACTGGGCCGGCGCGGCAGGGCGCCGGATAACGGGATCAGGTCTTTTTCTTGCGGAAGGCGTCGAGCGCGACGACATCGCCGGTCTTGCGCTCGCCCGCGGCCGCATCAGCCTCGTCCGCAGCCGGATTCCCGGCTTCCGGCAGGGTCTCGGCCGCCGCCTCCGTGCCGGCCGGCTGCGGCCGGAAATCCGGATTCGGCGGCACCCGGAACTGCAGGCCGAACTGCACGCTGGGATCGGCGAAAGCGGTAATCGCCGCATAGGGGATCACCAGCCTCTCCGGCACCTTGTTGAAGCTGAGCGTCACCTGGAAGGCATCCTCGCCCGGCTCCAGCCCCCAGTACTGGTGCTGGAGCACGATGGTCATCTCCTCCGGATAGCGGGTGTGGAGATATTCGGGGATGTCCACGCCTTCCTGGTCAGTGCGGAAGGTGATGTAGAAATGGTGGTTGCCGGGCAGCCCGAATTCGGAGGCACGCTTGATCGCCTCCCGTACGGCACCGCGCAGGGCTGTTTCCACCAACAGATTGTAATCGAGCAGCTTGCCGGCCATGACCGATAATCTTTCAGGGGCTTAACGGGCGCATTTTACCCGCCCTGCCCGGCCGGTTCAATTGCAAGCGCCCCGGCAACATGCCGCGGCAGGGCCGGAGCGATCAGGCGGAGGATCGAGTGGGGGGCTTCTGTTGCCCGGCGCCCCCCGGGCCGCGCTTACCTAATTAGGCAGCGAGTGCAACGGTGTTATCGTTGGCACATTTGGATTGACCCGATAACGGCGGTATCATGCCGGGCGAAAACTGGGCCTTTACCACGCACGTCAAGCCTGATTCGCCCCCATCATCAGCCCGGCGGGGCCGGGATCGCCGGGCAGGCCCCTCAACTGAGGATAGCCGGCCGGGCTCATGGTGGAGGCGCCGGGTACTGCCCCCGGGTCCGTTACGCTTATTCCGCGCAGCGTTTATCGCCATAGTCGGTTGCCCGACCCCTTCAATCTAGGCGCTCGCCCCGGCTTTTTGAAGGGCCCATGGCGCCGAATTCCATGCTCTCCGGCCGGCGGCGGGGTTTTCCCGACTCCGCCGGCCGGTCTATAACGGCCTGCCCTTCCGGCCCGGGCGCGATTCGGTGGCCGGGCCCCGTTTGCCGGAGATTCCAGGATGACCGTCACGCCGGAGCAGGCCGCCGAAATCGCCGCCCTGCGCAGCCAGAGCCAGCCGACCCGCCGCGCCACCGTTCCGGCCCTGGAAGAGATTCTCTACGAACCGCTGCCGGTGCTGGACCACGGTTTCGTCCGGGTCGTGGATTACATGGGCGACGATGCCGCCGTGGTGCAGGCGGCCCGCGTGTCCTACGGGCGCGGCACCAAAAAGGTCAGCGAGGATCGCGGCCTGATCAACTACCTGATGCGCCACCGGCATACCACGCCCTTCGAGATGTGCGAGATCAAGTATCATGTGAAGCTGCCGATCTTCGTCGCGCGCCAGTGGATACGCCACCGCACGGCGAATGTGAACGAATATTCGGCGCGCTATTCGATCCTCGACAACGAGTTCTACCTGCCGGCGCCTGACCAGCTGGCGGCCCAGTCCAGCAGCAACCGCCAGGGCCGCGGCGACCTTTTGACCGGTGACGAGGCCGCGCATGTCATGGCACTGCTGAAGCGCGACGCGATGCAGTCCTATGCCTCCTACGAGGACATGCTGAACGAGCGGCCGGACGGCAGCCGGCGCGACGAGGGCCGCGAAGGTTTGGCGCGCGAACTCGCCCGCATGAATCTGACGCTGAATTTCTACACCCAGTGGTACTGGAAGACCGACCTGCTGAACCTGCTGCATTTCCTCAGCCTGCGGGCCGACAGTCATGCCCAGTACGAGATCCGCGTCTATGCCGAGGCGATGCTGGATACGGTGAAGCGCTGGGTACCGGCCTGCCACGACGCCTTCATGGAATACCGCATCGGTGGCGCCAGCCTGTCGGCCACCGGCATCAGGGTGGTGCGGCGCATGCTGGCCGGCGAAACCGTCGACCAGGCGTCGTCGGGCCTCAGCGCCCGGGAATGGCGTGAACTGATGGCGGTCCTCAGGCCCGAGGGCTGACGCTTCAGGTCCGCTCGACCATCGCCCCGGCCGCAGCCCGGCGGTTGCCGAGCCAGATCAGCATCCCGGCCAGGGCCGTGCCACCGAAAGCCACGCCCAGCGACAATGCGTCGCCGGCGGGAAACAGCACATTGACCGCCGACCCAAGCCCGCCTCCGGTGGTCTGCAGGAAGCCTGAGAGCGCCGCCCCGGCACCGAGGGCTGCGGGATTAACCCCCACGGCCGCCACCACCGTGTTGGGCTGCGCCAGGCCCATACCGACCGCCCAGACAATCCGCAGAAGGATGATCGCCGCCACGCTGGGCCCGGCCAGCTCCACCGTGACCGCGAGGCCAAGCGCCCCCACGGCCATGAACAGCACCCCGAGATCAATCATCCGGATCAGGCCGATCTGCCGGCCCAGCCAGGATGACAGCAGGGCCCCGAGGAAAAAGCCGCCGCTGCCGGCTGCCATCAGCAGGCCGTAAATCACCGGGTCGACCTCCAGGCTGCCGATCAGCACCGCCGGGGCGGCCGCATTGAACCCGTGCAGGCCGGCGAAAACCGTCAGGTTCAGCAGGCCGAAGGTCATGAAGGCCCGGCTGGTCAGCAGGAAGCGGTAAGAATGGAATATGCCGCGCAGCAGCGGTCCCGGCAGGCCATTGCGGGCCGGCAGGGTTTCCGGCAGCCGCCGGACCAGCACCAGCGCAACCATGGCGGTGATGCCGCCGCTGATCCAGAAGGAAGCGCGCCAGTCCAGATACTGCTCGACGAGGCCGCCCAGCAGCGGCGACAGGATCGGCGCCACCGCCAGCGAGGCACTGATGATCGATGTGGCCCGGATGGCCTGCTTACGTTCGTATGCGTCATTGACAACGGCCCGGCCGATCGCCATGGCGCTGGCAGCCCCCAAGCCCTGCAGGGCCCGCGACCACAGGAAGACGTCCAGGCTTGCGGACAGCGCGCAGGCGACCGAACCCAGCACCATGACGGCCAGCCCGCCCAGCAGCAGCGGCCGGCGGCCATAGCGGTCGGAAAGCGGACCGTAGATCAGCTGGCCGCCCGCATAGGTGGCAAAGAAAGCCGTCAGGGTTAACGGCAGCACCTCGCCGCTCACCTCCAGGTCGACCCCGATGGTCGGCAGAGACGGCAGATACATTGTGCCGGCCAGGATGCCGTTGGCGAACAGGATGGTCAGCAGCGGGACCAGGCCGGCAGGTGGCTGTGACTTGGACATCGGGGCTGGGCAATCCGGAAAGGGGACGAAGCGGAAAACGGGCGAACGCCGCGGAGTAGAATTGTAATCTTGCGGAACCCCATACAGGTGTAACTCACCCGTTGGATTCAGTTGTTCGAGAGTATATATATGATCGCAAAAGTAATTCTATGTTTTCAGCGCAGACCCGGGGAAGCGGTCTGCCGAGGGGGCGCCGGCCGGCATGTCGGAAAAAATCGATTTCAGTCACGTCCGCTTTCTTGTTGTGGATACCAACAAGCTGATGTGTCAGCTGATCAAGGACATCCTGCAGATGCTGGGCGTCCTGCAGGTAGCCACGGCCCGCGACAGCGAAAAGGCCATTGCGGTTCTGCGTAGCGGCGGCGTCGACGTGCTGATCACCGAATGGAACCTGAAACCGAAATCTGGCATGGAACTGCTCGACTGGCTGCGCAATGACGGCACCTCGCCCGACCGCATGATGCCGGTGATCTTCCTCACCGCGAATTCGGAGATGGAGTATGTCGTTGAATCACGGGACAGGGGTGTAACCGAATTTCTCGCAAAGCCATTCACGGCCGACAGCATGTACAGGCGTCTGGTCTCTGTGATCGCCCGCCCCCGTGACTTCGTCAGCGTGCCAAACTATTTCGGACCGGATCGCCGCCGCCAGCAGCTGCCCTTCGAGGGTCCTGACCGGCGGCAGCACAAGCCGGAATGAATGGCCGGAGCCGGTACCGGTAAGGGACCCGTATGCGTCGCAACACCATTCCGAACCGCGGAGAGCTGAAACGCAAGGCGGTGAATTTCAAGACCGGGCTCGGTCTGAAGCTCGATGACGAACTGCGCCAGAAAATGGAGGCGGTGGTCCAGGCCTCGACCGCCCAGTTCCTTGAAGAGACGGTGGAACGGCTGAAAGGCCTGCGTGAAGCGCTGGGCCGCGCCGCATCCGATCCTGCCTCGCGCCGTGAGGTGCTTGAGCATATCCGCGAAGAGGCCTTCCAGATCAAGGGAATGGGCGGCGTGTTCGGCTATCCGCTGCTGACCGAGTTCGCCAAGTCCCTGCATGACTTCCTGAAAGAGCTCGACGACCTCGACGAACTGCAGCAGGAAATCGTCAGCATCCATGTCGACACCCTCTATGTCGTGGTGTCGCACAAGATCACCGGCACCGGGGGGCCGCTCGAGGCCCAGCTGCGCGCCTCGCTGAAGGCTGCCGTCGACAAGGCCAAACCCGCCGGAGCGAAGCCGGCCGGAGCCTGAGCCGGCCGGCCCGGTGGACTCCGGACCGCCGGCGCCCTATAACCCCCGCATGACCCCGGCCAGCGCTCTTCCCTTCATCAAGATGCACGGACTCGGCAACGATTTCGTCGTGCTGGATGCGCGCGGCCGGACCACGCCCCTGGATACTGCCGCCGTGCGGCTGCTGGGCGACCGTCGCCGGGGCATCGGCTTCGACCAGCTGATCACCATGGAGAAATCCGACCGCGCGGATGCCTTCATGCGCATCCACAATGCCGATGGTGGCGAGGTCGAATCCTGCGGCAACGCCGCCCGCTGCATTGCCTCTCTGCTGATGCAGGAAACCGGCCGCGACGCCGTTACAATCGACACGCTGGGCGGCTGGCTGCAGGCCCGGCATGGCGCCCGCGGCATGGTCACTGTGGATATGGGCGAACCCCGTTTCGGCTGGCGCGACATCCCATTGGCGCGCGAGCTTGATACCGTGACTATGGATTATGCCTTTGCCGGCTATGCGCAGCCCGGTGCCGTCAATGTCGGCAATCCGCATGTGGTGTTCTTTGTCGCCGATGCGGAAGCCGTGCCGCTGGCAGAGATCGGCCCGCAGATCGAGCATGACCCGCTGTTCCCGCAGCGCATCAATGCCGAGTTTGCTCAGGTGATCGACCGTACCCGCATCCGCATGCGGGTCTGGGAACGCGGCGCCGGCATCACCCGGGCCTGCGGCACCGGCGCCTGTGCCACCCTGGTTGCGGCGGCCCGCCGCGGCCTCGCCGACCGCAGGGCCGAGATCGTTCTCGATGGCGGCACGCTCACCATCGAATGGGCGGCGGACAACCATATCTATATGACCGGGCCGGCCACCGAGGCCTTCCGCGGCGAGATTCCGCCGAGCTTCTGGACCCAGTCCACCGCGGCCTGAAACGATGGGTATCCGCCCCGTAACGGCCGAGACCGAATCTGCCGGGTCGAATGTGCTGAATTTCGGCTGTCGCCTGAATGCCTATGAAGGTGAGGCGATCCGCGCCGCTCTCGATGCGGCAAACCGCAACGATATCATCGTCGTCA
The DNA here is from genome assembly GCF_964218355.1 of Ferrovibrio sp. Classification (GTDB taxonomy): domain Bacteria; phylum Pseudomonadota; class Alphaproteobacteria; order Ferrovibrionales; family Ferrovibrionaceae; genus Ferrovibrio. Next base: position 246,990 of record NZ_CAXPMC010000021.1, read on the forward strand.
ACACCTGTGCCGTCACGGCCGAAGCCGAAAAGCAGGCTCGCCAGACAATCCGCCGGTTGCGCCGGGAACGCCCCGGACTGCGCATCGTGGTTACCGGCTGCGCCGCCCAGGTCAATGCCGCTGCCTTTGCGGCGATGCCGGAAGTCGACCATGTGGTCGGCAATCGGGAGAAGCTCGATCCCCGCCTTTGGCAAAATGTCGGCAGTACATGGCCGCGGATTGCGGTGGGCGATATCCAGACGGCGCCGCCGGCCGCCCTGCCGGCCGTCAGCCATTTTCCAGGCCGGCCGCGCGCTTTTCTTGAAATCCAGCAGGGTTGCGACCATCGCTGCACCTTCTGCATCATCCCCTATGGCCGCGGCCCGAGCCGGTCGCTGCCGCTGGGTGCGGTTGCCGAGCAGGCCCGCAGCATGGCCGCGCGCGGCTATCGGGAATTCGTGCTGACCGGCGTCGACATCACATCCTATGGCCATGACCTGCCCGGCCGGCCGACGCTCGGTCAGGCCACCCGCCGGCTGCTGGCTCTGGTGCCGGAGATCGAGCGGCTGCGGTTTTCCTCGCTCGATCCCGCTGAAATCGACGACGATCTGTTCCGGCTCTATGCAGAAGAGCCACGCGTGATGCCGCATGCCCATCTCAGCCTGCAGGCCGGCGACGACCTCATCCTCAAACGCATGAAACGCCGGCACAGCCGCCGGCAGGCGCTGGAGGTGGCCAGCCGGCTGCGCGTCCTGCGCCCCGGCATCGCGCTCGGTGCCGACCTGATTGCCGGCTTCCCCACCGAAAGCGAAGATGCTTTCATCCGCAGCCGCGACCTGATCGGAGAAGCCGGGCTCGCTTTCGTGCACGTCTTCCCCTATTCGCCACGGCCGGGCACGCCGGCGGCCCGCATGCCGCAGCTGGCGGTGGAAGTCCGCCGCGCACGCGCGGCGGCGCTGCGCCAGCAGGCCGCATGTGCACTGGACAGCTTCCTTGCCGGCCGGATTGGCCAGCCGGCCAGCATTCTCGTCGAGCAGCCGGGACTCGGGCGTGACGAGACTTACGCACCGGTCATGATGCCGGCAGACCTGGAAAAGGGCGCGATCATCGCCGCGACAATCCGCGCGGCGCGCGACGGCAAACTCTGGCTGGAGGCGGCATGAGCGGGGCAGAAAACGGCGAGACGCGCAAAGGCTGGCTCGGCCGTCTGAAAGCCGGCCTGTCGCGCTCGGCAGGACAGCTCGGCGGATCGATCAGCGCGCTGTTCACCAAGCGCCGGCTCGACCAGGACGCCCTCGACGAGCTGGAAGAAGCCCTGATCCAGGCCGATCTGGGCGTCAGCACGGCCGCAAGGGTTGTGGCCGATATCGCCCGCGACCGTTTCGACAAGGATATCACGGCCGAAGAAATCAGGTTGGCACTTGCAGAATCGCTGACCGGGCTGCTGCAGACCGCCGAGCAGCCACTCGTCCTTGATGAAGTGCCGGGCATGCCGCAGGTGATCCTTGTCGTCGGCGTCAACGGTGCCGGAAAAACCACCACCATCGGCAAGATCGCAACCCGCCTGCGCGAACAGGGCAAATCTGTCATGCTGGCCGCCGGTGATACCTTCCGTGCCGCTGCCATCGAGCAGCTCAAGGTCTGGGGTGAGCGTGTCGGCGTGCCGGTGCTGGCACGCGAGACCGGCACCGATGCCGCCGGTCTCGCCTATGACGCACTGGCCGAGGCCCGCGAAAAGAAGGTTGATGTGCTGCTGGTCGATACTGCCGGCCGGCTGCAGAACAAGACCGACCTGATGGCCGAACTGGCCAAGATCGTGCGGGTGATGAAGAAACTGGATGCAGCGGCGCCACATCAGGTTCTGCTGGTTCTGGATGCCACCACCGGCCAGAACGCATTGAGCCAGGTTGCCACATTCAAGGAAATCTGTGCTGTCACCGGGCTGGTGGTGACCAAGCTGGACGGCACTGCCCGCGGCGGCGTGCTGGTCGCCATTGCCGACAAATTCGGCCTTCCGGTGCATTTCATCGGCGTCGGCGAGCAGGCCGCCGACCTGCAGCCATTCACGGCCAGGGCGTATGCCCGCACGCTGGCCGGTCTTGAGCCGGACTAATAATTCCCGGTCTCGCCAGCCGGATTGCCGAAAGCGGGAAACCCGGTCCGGCCTTCGATACTGCGATACTGGCCAAGCGCCCAGTGCACGGACGGGAAAGCCAGTTCCTGCCAGGGAATCTCGTCCCAGCCGAACAGACGCACTTCGAGGGATTCCGGGCCGGCCGCGATCTCCGGCACCGCCAGACGCGCGCACCAGATCAGCTGGACCTGGCTGATGCGGGGAATGCTGTAGACTGCCAGCAAACTATCGAGTGCGATCTCCGCACAGGCCTCCTCCCGCGCCTCCCGCTTCGCCCCCGCTTCTGCTGTTTCCCGCTCCTCCAGATAGCCGGCGGGGATGGTCCAGAAACCGCGCCGGGGCTCGATGGCCCGCCGGCAGAGCAGAATTTTCCCCTCATGAGCAACCACCGCGCCAACCACCACCTTGGGATTGACGTAATGGATCCAGCCGCAATCGCCGCAGACCAGACGATGCTGCGTGTCTCCATCCGGAGTCTTGAGGGAAAATCCAAAATCCCTGGGGTTCTGCATAAACGCTCCAAATCAGGCCGGCAGCCGCAAGCAGGGTATCATTGCGCGAAAATCTCGCTGCACAATTCATCCCGGGTCTGGACGAGGCCCACGCAATGGCGTTCAATCTGTGCACTGAGAAGCGGAAATAATCCGCCTTGGAATAATAACAGGGTAGTTGTTAACACAAACAAGGGAGGTTCCATGTCGGGGGAAAAAACCACCCAGGCCGTGTCGGATTCCGACGATCTGGCCACGTTCAATCTCTATGACGCACCCGGACATCTGCTGCGGCGCTGCCAGCAGCTGGCCGTCGATCTCTATACGCTTGAAGTTGGCATCAACGGCCTGACGCCACGGCAATTCGCACTGCTGCTGGCAATCTACCAGAACAGCGGGATCAGTCAGGTCGATCTGGTGCGGCTGACCGGCATCGACCGCTCGACCGTCGCCGAAATGGTGGCCCGCCTGATCAAGCGCGGCCTGCTGGTCCGCCAGCGCACCGAAACCGACCGCCGCACCAATGCGCTGGCGATCACACCGGAAGGCGAGGCCCAGCTGCGGGCGGCAAAGCCCGGCGTGGAGCGGACACAGGATCGCATCCTGCATCCGATTCCGCCGGCCCAGCGGGAAGCCTTCATTGCTGCCCTGCGCAGCCTGGTCGAGGGCCTCGAGCAGAAGCCCTGACCGGTCTACTCGCGATCGCGGCGCTGCAGGTTGTCGTTCAGGCGGCCCTGCAGCGCCGCGATATCGATCTGCCGCACCGAGCCGGAACCGGCAAGGTCGAGGGCCTGTGCCGCTGCCGCCCCCATCGCCATGCAGGGCCCCATCACCCGCACCGAACTGAGTGCGGCCGGATCGCCATCGGCACAGCGGCCGGCAGCAACCAGGTTATCGGCCTCGCGCGGCACCATGGCGCCGAAGGGCATGTAATGCAGGTGGTCGTCGCCAAATTCTTCCCAGTGCACATCTTCGGCCCGGTCATGCAGTTCGACCGGCCAGGAACAGCGCAGGATGGCATCGGCATGCCGGTGGCCGCCGCGCACCTCGTCAATGGAAAGACTGTGGCGGCCGACGATCCAGCGGGTCTGGCGGATGCCGAGGAATCCGTATTGCCGCACCCGGGCAGATCCGAAAATCTCCGGATACTCGCCCCGCAGGAAATCCACCACGCGGTCGGCCTGGGCCCGCCCCTCAGCCTGGGCTGCCGCATAACCCAGTGGATCAAGGGGCGTTTCCACATGGGTCATGTTGACCGTGGCCTGCCCCTTGCCAGGAAAGGCGAAGACGAAACCGTCGCGCCGCACCAGGCCATAACGCGCCCCGGTTTCGGCCAGCCGTTTCTGCATCGTCCAGCGATCGACCGCCTGGGCGCCGGCCTGATCGAAGCCTTCTATGGTAAACATCAGCGTGCCCTGGATCGGGCTGACCGGCTCGCGGCAATCGAAACCGGCGGCATAGGTCAGTGCTGCATCGCCTGACGCATCCACGAATCCGGTACCGCGCAGTTCAACCGGCCCGAACCGTGTCGCCAGCAGCAGGCTGGCGATGCGGCCGCCATCGCGGCGCACCTCGAGCAGGACGGCCCCCAGCAGCACATCAATACCGGCAGCGGTCACTGCCTGCTCGATCCAGCGGACCAGAACCTGCTCCTGGTAGAGCGGAATATAGGTGTTGCGGCCCCTGCGGATGCTGAGGGCGTCTTCGCGCTTCAGATGCGCGAACATGTCGTCGGCCATGCCATAGACGACACGATAAGGGTCCGGCCCGTTGGAATAGAAGCCACACAGGGTGCCGAGCATGGAGCCGGTCGACTGGCCGCCCAGTTGCTGGCCGGCATCGACAAGCGCCACACGGCGGCCGAGCTTTGCCGCTTCCAGGGCAGCGGAAATGCCGCTGATGCCGGCGCCAAGCACGACGATATCGGCAGTGACGATATGCGGCACCGCCGTTTCCGGCCGGCGCAGGATGCGGGTCTGCGGGATCGGATACTCGCTCATGGTCGCCTCAGCGCCAGCGCAGCAGCGTCTTCTCGACGCGGCTCAGCAGCCAGCTGACCAGCAGGCCGATCAGCGACAGCAGCACCACGCCGGCGACCAGCTGGTCGGTCTGCATCAGGTTGCCGGCCGCGAGCACGAAAGAGCCGATGCCGGTATCGGCACCGATCATCTCGGCGGCAACCACCAGGATCAGGGCAATCGACGAGGAAATCCGGAAGCCGGCCAGGATGCCCGGCATGGCCCCGGGCAGGATCACCTTGAAGACGATCATCCGCGTCGACAGCCCGAAGCTCTGTGCCATGCGGATCAGGTTGCGCGGCACGTTGTCGACCGCCGAATAGGCACTGACCACGGTTGGAAAGAAAACCCCAAGTGCGATGGTGGCGATCTTCGAGGGTTCGCCGATGCCGAACCACAGGATGAACAGCGGCAGCAGGGCGATCTTCGGGATCGGAAACAGGGCCGCGACAACCGGCAAACCGACCGAACGGGCCAGCACGAAGATGCCCATGGCAAAGCCGACCACCAGGCCGGCCAGGCTGCCGATCACCCAGCCACCAAGAATCCGCTGCAGTGACGCACCGATATGCACGAACAGCTGGCCGCTTTCCAGCAGGGCATACAAGGCCAGGGCCACTTCATGCGGTGCCGGCATGAACAGCGCCGGCAGCAATCCGGTATCGGAGGCGGCCTCCCAGGCCGCAATGATGAGGACAAACGCCAGCCAGGGCGCCCAGCGGCGATTGCCGGGAACGAAACCGCCGCCGCGAAAGGCGACGCCGGTACCTGCCGGAAGCTTCGTTTCAGGCATCCTGCATCTCCCGGTCGGCCACCTGCGCCTCGGCCCTGATCAGGGCCCAGAGTTCGTCATGCAGCTGCTGCAGCGCGGCGGCATGTTCGGGTTTGTGCCGCTCGGCCACCGGCACCGGGATTGCCACGATGCGCTTGACGCGACCGGGCCGGCGCGACAGAACCACGACATGGTCGGCCAGCCGCACCGCCTCGCCCAGGTTATGCGTTACATAGAGGGTGGTGGTGCGCTCGCGCGACCAGATCGCCACCAGATCCTCCATCAGCAATTCGCGGGTCTGGGCATCCAAGGCCGAGAGCGGTTCGTCCATCAGCATCACAGCCGGACGGACGGCGATGGCCCGCGCAATGCCAACACGCTGGCGCATACCGCCGGACAGCTGTCGGGGCAGGGCCTGGGCGAAATCCGACAGGCCACACAGCCGCAGAACCTCGCCGATGCGGCCATCGCGTTCGCTGCGCGACAACCGATGATGCTCCAGTGCCAGCGCCACATTGCCGGCAACCGTCCGCCACGGCAGCAGGGCGAAATCCTGGAACACGAAGGTCAATGGGTTGAGGCAGCCGGCAGGCGGCGATCCATGGGTGCGGATGCTGCCGCTCTGCTGCGGCAGCAGTCCGCCAACCAGATTGAGCAGGGTCGACTTGCCGCAGCCGGAGGGGCCGATCAGCGCCGCGGTTTCGCCTTCTGCGACGGTGAAACTGATCCCGTCGAGTACCGGCAGATCGCCGTAAGCGTAACCGACCGCCTCCAGTACGACTTGCATGCTCCTGCTCTTCGCCGGACGGACCGCTACTGCTTCGGGACGTCGAAATGGCCCTTCACGAAGCTCAGGTCGAGGAAGTCACCGGCCTTGACCGGCTTGTCGACCAGACCTTCGGACTGGTACCAGGCCAGCTGGTCATAGATGTTCTTCACCAGCAGCCGCCCCTTCGGATCCATGTAGTTGGCCGCAACCTTGGCCACTTCGAAGGTCGGGGTCGGCTTGACCCACTTTTCCAGTGCCGGCATCACCGCCTGCGCCTTCTCGGCGAACATGCGGTTACCCTCCTTGTCACGGGCAAGAAATGCTTCGGCATAATCGGCCAGGCCCTTCTGGTAGGCTTTCACGAAACGCTCGACCATCGGGCGCTTCTCCTTGACGTTCTTGCTCGAAGTGAAGAGTGCGCCGAGCTGCCAGGGCGTATGGTCACTGACCCAGCCGATGATATGGCCGGCCTTGTCGGCTTCCAGTTTCAGGGCGTTGTTGGCCGGCAGGATGGTGGCATCGACCTGACCGCCGGTCAGCGCTGCCATCATGTTCGGCACCGACTGGACCGGCTTCATCGTCACATCGCTCAGCTTGAATCCGTATTTGTCGGCCAGCATGCCCAGATTGTAGTGAAAGCTGGAACCCACGGTGGTGATTGCCACCGTCTTGCCGGCGAAATCCTTCGGCGAGCGGAACCCGGCCTCATAGGCCTTGTTCGACGCGATATAGGCCACGAACTTGTAGCCGGGTTCCTCGCGGCTCTGCGCCGCGATCACCTTCAGGGCGCCCTTGCCGGCAAGGTTGAAGAAACCGCCGGTGAAGGCCGTGATACCGAAATCGGCGTCGCCCGAGGCCACCGCAACGGCTACGGCCTGTGCCGCGTTGAAGGTCTTGATCTCGAGATCAATCCCCTCGGCATCGAAATAGCCGCGTTCCTTGGCAATGAAAACCGGAGCCGTGGAGAAGAAAGGCAGCGCCGCAATAACGGCCTTGTCCTTCGCCTGTGCGCCGGCCGGAGGCAGCGCGAGGGCCGCTGCGACAGCCGCAACGGACATGAGAAGCGAACGGCGAATCCACATGGCGTTTCCCCTGATAGTTTGTATAAGGATTATTTAGCGGTAGAGCCTAATTTACCGCGCATAATCACGTCAACACGAACAGGGGGGAGAAATCAAACGATGATGTTTACATGCTGGCCGAGATAGCCGCCGCGCACCGGAACCGGCGGCTGGCGGGCCGGCGCCGACGCCTGGCCGGCTGTGGCAGCCGAGGCCGCCCGCTCAACACTGCTGCGCTGTGCCGGGGCGGTCAACTGTGCCGCAAAACTGCCGCGGACGGGGCCGTTACCGCCGGCACCGGCCGCAGCCGGCCGGGTACCGGTCTGCAGCTGCGAAAGCGCCGACAGAAGATTGCTGCTTGGTGCGATAGCCATGAACCCAGCCCCTGGAAACCGAGGCCCGATTACGCGCAGGCGGCCGTTAAAGCGGGGTTAACGGGTCAGGCTGGCAATCCTGGCGGCCAGCTCCTTCGCCTCCGCCGAATCCGGGGGCAGCAAGGCCAGCAGACGCTGCCAGTGTGCGGCCGCGGCCGTCTTGTCGCCGGACTCGTAGGCGGCTCGGCCGACAAACCACAATGCCTGGGCATGATCGGGCTGCAGGCCAAGCACAGCCTGGAACTGCGCAACCGCATCGCCGGGCAGCGGATCACGATTTTTCACTGTGGCACCCGCCAGATCGAAGGCCAGCGCCATGCGGGCATCCACGCGGTCGGGCCCGTGCTGAACGGCCTGGCGCAGCGCCTCGCGGGCCGCCTCGGCTTCGCCCAGCACCTGACGGGCACGGGCCAGACGCAGCCAGCCTTCAGGGTCGGCAGGCTGTTCCTGCAGGCGGGCCGCCAGCCGGTCGACCATGCCGCGGATCATTTCCGTGCGCTCCGCTTCCGACATCTGCTGCGCGGCTTCGACCTGTGCGCGGTCGGGCCCCGGCATCGCTGGCGGAGCGGCAGGCGATGCGGCAGAAGGCGGCCGCGGTTCCGGCACCGCCGTGGCCAGCGGGATACCCAGCCGCGGCGCCAGCTCGCGCAGACGCCCCTGCACCAGACCAAGCCAGGGGGCATCGGCAGGGGCCGCCGCCGCCAGGGCGTGCCAGTCGTCATAGGCGCCGCGGGTATCGCCCTCCTGCAGACGGGCGAGGCCAAGATAGTAGCGCGCCCCGGGATGCTCCGGATCACGCGACAGCACAGCCTGAAAATCCTGTTCTGCGGCCGGCGTCACCGCACCGTCCGCGGCCAGCGTGCGTGCTTCGCCGCGCAGGGCCAGTGCTTCCGGATTGTCCGGCTGTAGAGCCACCGCCTGATCCAACGCCGCGGCCGCCTCGTCAGGCCGGTCGGTGCTCAGCAGCGAGCGTCCCAGCAGCAGCCAGCCATCGACGAGATCCGGTTCGGCCTGCAGGCGGGTCCGCAGGCGGGCGATCAGGGTTTCGGTCTCGGCCTGCAGGCGGGCCTGCTGTTCGGCCCTGGCCCGCGCCGTGACGCGATCGAAATCCGCGGCCTCGGGCCGGCCGAGCGCCAGATACAGACCACCCCCCAGCAGCGGCACCAGCAGCAACGCCGACAGGGTGGCAAACCTGATGGCCGGGCCGGCACGCAATGGTGCGGCCGTGCCCCCACCGGCCTCCGCCGTGTCGGCTCGCAGCAGGCGCCGCTGGATTTCCAGCCGGGCGGCCGCTGCCTCGGTTCCGCTGATGGTGTTGCGGGCCAGATCCTGTTCGACCTCGGCCAGCTGCGCCCGGTAGACCGCAAGATCGTGATCCCGGCGGCCAGCCGCCACCTGCCGGCTGCGCAACAGCGGCCAGAGCAGGAAGCCCGCAGCCACCAGGACCAGGAGGATGAAACCAAGCCACAGCATCATGGCTGTCTGCCTCCTGGCGGCCCGTTCGCGCGGCCATCCTCCGCCAGCAGGGCCGCCAGCCGGGCCTGCTCGGCTTCGCTCAATGGTGCCACAACGGGTCGACGGCCCCGCTGCCGCCGGTACAGCAGCAGAATGATGAGAGCCCCGCCGGCAAGAAGCAGCGCCGGCCCCAGCCACAGCAGCAGGTTCTGCAGGTTGAAGCGGGGCATCAGCAGCACCCAGTCGCCATAGCGCGCCACCAGATAGTCGCGTACCGCCCGGTCGCTGTCGCCGGCGGCCAGGCGTTCGCGTACGATGCGGCGCAGGTCGGCCGCCAGCGGCGCATTGGAATCCTCAATCGACTGGTTCTGGCAGACCAGGCACCGCAGTTCGCGGGAAATATCACGGGCCCGCTGTTCCAGTGCGGAATCGGCCAGCGGCGTTTCCATATGCTGTGCCGCTGCCGGCACCGATGCCAGAAGCAAAGTCAGGAGAACCGCCAGCCTCGTCAGCATTTCACGCTGCTCGCGCGGCCGGCTTTCAGATCGTCCAGAAGCGGCCGGATCTTGTTGTCGACATCCCACTGCATCAGCGGCCCGACATGCTTGCAGACGATCCGGCCCGCACCATCGACCACAAAGGTTTCAGGCACGCCGTAGACGCCCCAGTCGATGCCCACCCGGCCGTCGCGGTCGGCGCCGGTGCGGGCGAATGGATTGCCGAGCTGATCAAGCCATTTCGCCACATCGGCTGGCTTGTCCTTGTAGTTCAGGCCATGGACCGGCGCGATACCCTCACGTGCCAGCGCCATGATCAGCGGATGCTCGACCCGACAGGGCACGCACCATGAGGCGAAAACGTTGACCAGACTGGGTCCATCGCCGGCCCTGAGATCGGCGCTCGACAGCCCCTGTCCGCCCTCGACCACCGGCGGCAGCGAAAAATCCGGCACGGGTTTGCCGATGAGTGCGGAAGGAATCTCACGCGGATTGAGGGTCAGTCCGACGGCAAGGCCCAGTCCGATCAGGACAAAAACAATCAGCGGTGCAAGATAGGTCAGACGCATATGATCCTACCCGATTATTCCGCAGCAACCGGGGCGGCCGCGCGACGGCCGGCCGGTGCCCCGACCCGGTGACGGCGGTCACTCAGCGACAGGAAGCCACCGAATGCCATCCCCAGCGCACCGAGCCAGATCCACGATACCAGCGGCTTCCAGTACAGCCGTACGGCCCAGCCGCGCTGCTCGTCGCCCTCGCCCAGAACGGCATAGAGATCGGCCACCGGCGAGGGCCGGATCGCCGCCTCGGTGGTTTCCATCGGCGGCTGCAGATAGCGGCGCTGCGCTGGCGTCAGCAGTTGCGTCACCCGGCCACCCTCGATCACCTCGAACCGCCCCTGCAGGGCCGTATAGTTCGGCCCCTTGATCGGACTGACCCCGGCAAAGCGATACTGCACAGGGCCCACAGCCGCGATCTCGCCCGGCTTCATGATGCGCTGGACCTCCACCTGCCAGGTACCGGACACGGTAATGCCCAGAACCAGCAAACCGACACCGAAATGCGCAACCGTCATGCCCCAGGCAGCCCGCGGCAGCCCGCGGGCACGTCGCAGACTATCGCCCAAAGGCGCGCCGAACAGCTTGATCCGCAACCCCAGCTCACACAGCGCACCGACCGTCAGCCACAAGCCGAGTGCAATACCCAGCAGCGCCAGCAGGCTGCGGCCGTCGATCAGCCACAGGGCAGCCAGCAGGCCGATCACGACGGTTGCCGCCGCCGGCAGTAACCGTGCAAAGGCGGCAGCAAGGTCGCCGCGTTTCCAGGCCAGCAGCGGTCCTACCGCCACAGCCGCCAGCAACGGCGCCATCAACGGCACAAAGACAGCATTGAAATACTGCGGGCCGACAGAAACCTTGGCACCGCTGACGGCATCCAGCGCCAGCGGATACAGCGTGCCGAGCAGAACGGCTGCGGCGCCAACAGCCAGCAGCAGGTTGTTCAGCACCAGGGCCCCCTCGCGGCTGACCGGGGCGAAGACGCCGACCGCCTGCAGAGCCGGCGCCCGCAGCGCATAAAGCAGCAGGCTGCCGCCAACCACCACGGCAAGGAAAATCAGGATGAAAACGCCACGGGTCGGATCGGTGGCAAAGGCATGCACCGAATTGATCACGCCGGAGCGAACCAGGAAAGTGCCGAGCAGACTGAGCGAGAAGGTCAGGATCGCCAGCAGCACGGTCCAGCTTTTCAGGGTGTCCCGTTTCTCGACCACGATGGCGGAATGCAGCAGCGCGGTGCCCGCCAGCCATGGCATGAAGGACGCGTTCTCCACCGGATCCCAGAACCACCAGCCACCCCAGCCGAGCTCGTAATAGGCCCACCACGAACCAAGCGCAATACCGATGGTCAAGAAGCACCAGGCCGCCAGCGTCCAGGGCCGCACCCACCGCGCCCAGGCGGGGTCGACGCGGCCCTCGAGCAACGCCGCGACGGCAAACGAGAAAGCCACCGAGAATCCGACATAGCCGAGATAGAGAAATGGCGGATGGAAAGCGAGGCCGGGATCCTGCAGAAGCGGATTGAGACCGCGGCCTTCCAGCGGCGGCGGCAGCAACCGGGAGAACGGATTCGAGGTGAACAGGATGAAGGACAGGAAGCCAACGGCGATCAGTCCCTGCACGCCCAGCACGCGGGCCTTCAGTGCCGCCGGCAGGTTGCCACCGAACAATGCAACGGCGGCACCGAAAATGCTGAGGATCAGGATCCACAGCAGCAGCGAGCCTTCGTGATTGCCCCAGACACCGGAAATCTTGTACAGCAGCGGCTTCAGGGTATGAGAATTCTCGGCGACATTCAGCACCGAGAAATCCGAGGTGACATAGGCATAAGTCAGGCAGCCGAAGGCGAAGGCAACCAGTGCCGCCTGACCAAAGGCGGCCCCCGGTGCCAGCGCGATCCAGCCTGGGATGCCGCGTGCCGCGCCGATGACCGGCAGCACGCCCTGCACCAGTGCGAGGGCCAGCGCCAGGATCAGCGCGATATGTCCGAGTTCACCCGCCATGACAGAATCGCGTCACGAGCCCGGCTTCGCCAGCTTGTTGTGATCGCCGGTCTTCTCGTGCCATTGCCCCGACTTCTTCAGCGCGTCCGCCACCTCGGGCGGCATGTATTTCTCGTCATGTTTGGCCAGCACCTCGCTGGCGTTGAAGCGGCCCGAAACATCGAGACTGCCAGTCGCCACCACACCCTGTCCCTCGCGGAACAGATCGGGCAGCATGCCGGTATAGCGGACATGGATCGTGTGGCGCAGATCGGTGACGGTGAATTCGGTAGTCAGGCCATCCTTCTTCACGCTGCCCTGCTCGACCAGGCCACCGAGACGGAACCGGCGATCGGCAGGAAGCTGCTTTTCCGCCACGTCGCTCGGGCTGTGAAAGAAAACCAGGTTGTCGCTGAAGGCGCTGAGCACCAGGGCGACGGCAACGCCAAGGCCACCGACCAGGGCCAGCACGGCAGCCATGCGCTTCTGCTTGCGGGTCCAGCCGCGGCGACGGACAGGCGTGTCAGACATGGCGGCCCACTTCCCGCCGGGCTTCGGCATGGTCGCGCTCGGCCGTCTTCAGCCGGGCCCGGCTTTGCAGGCCGAGGCCGAGCAGAACCAGCAGACTCACGGCAAAAGACGGCCAGACAAAGCCGGCATAGCCGCCCATGGCCAGGAAATCGCCGAGCGAAGTCCAATACACTGATGCTAACCCCTTGTTCCCTATGACCCCTGCGGTCCCATCCGGGGTTGAAAATAGTCCGTTGCAGCCCCGGCTGCTAGCCGGCGCGGCGATCGGTCGCGGCGCTGAACCGCAGAATCCGGGCCTGCCGGCTCAGAATCTCCGCCCGCACCCGCAGGCAGAGCATCCACAGATAGTAGCCATGTGCCCCCACGGCCGTCACCACCAGAGGCCAGAGAATGCTGGGATCGATCTTCGGGCCTTCCATGGTCATCACGCTGGCCGGCTGGTGCAGGGTGTTCCACCAGTCGACGGAGAACTTGATCACCGGCAGGTTCACGGCCCCAACCAGCGCCAAGATCGCAGCCGCACGGCCGGCGCGGGACGGGTCGTCAAAAGCCTCCCACAGCGCGATATAGCCGAGATACAGGAAGAACAGGATCAGCATCGAGGTCAGCCGGGCATCCCATACCCACCAGGTGCCCCACATCGGCTTGCCCCACAGGGCGCCGGTCACCAGACAGATCAGGGTGAAGGCAGCACCGACCGGCGCCGAAGCCTTGGCCACCAGTTCCGCCACCGGATGGCGCCAGATCAGTGCCGCCGCCGAGGCCACAGCCATGGCGAAGTAGATCGACATGCCCATCCAAGCCGCCGGCACATGGATATACATGATCCGCACCGTTTCGCCCTGCTGGTAATCGGGGGGCGAAAACAGCAGGCCCCAGGCCAGGCCGCCGCACAACCCGGCCACCGCGACCAGCGCGGCCCATGGCCGGATTGCAGTCATCAGGCGCATGAAGCGGGCGGGATTGGCAAGGGCATGCATGGCGGTACCGTTTATAGGGCCGGGCCTATTCCAAGGCCAGCTTGATTGCCCCGGCGATGGCGAAGGGGCTGAGCGCCAGGCTGCCGGCGAAAAATGCTGCCAGCAGCAGGAGATGCGGCTGCGCCGTCAGGCCATAGGCAGCGGCCTCGACGGCACCGACCCCGAAAATCAGTACCGGCACCACCAGAGGCAGCGTGATCAGGGGTACAAGGATGGCACCGCGCCTTGCCCCGAGCGTCAGGGCCGCGCCGATGGCGCCGATCAGGCTCAGGGACGGCGTCCCCAGCAGCAGGGCCAGCAGCAGCACCGGGATTGCGGCGGATTCCATCTGCATCAGCACCGCCAGCAGGGGGGCGATCACTGCCAGGGGCAGCCCGGTACTGAGCCAGTGCGCCAGCGTCTTGGCCAGTGCCGTCATGGCCAGTGCCAGCGGCGCCTGGGCCAGAAGGTCCAGCGTGCCGTCCTCATGGTCGGCCTGGAACAGGCGGTCCAGCGACAGCATGGCCGCCAGCAGGGCGGCGACCCAGATCACGCCGGCGGCGATCCGCGCCAGGACCTGGGGCTCCGGCCCCACGCCGAGCGGAAACAGGCTGACCGCCAGAACAAAGAACAGCAGCGTGTTCAGTGCCGCACCCTGGGCACCGAGCCCGAGCCACAGGTCGCGCCGCACGATGGCCCAGAAGGCCGTCATGCCAGCACCCCTTCCGGCAGATCGAGGACCCGGGCATCAGGCAGTGGCACCGGCACATGGCTGGCCAGCAGTACGATGCCGCCGCGGCGGCGATGGCCGGCCAGGAGGCTGCCGAGCCAGGCAACGGCCTCCGAATCGAGTGCATTGGTCGGCTCGTCCAGCAACCACAGGGCCGCCGGCGTGACCAGCAGCCGGGCCAGCGCCAGCCGGCGCTTCTGCCCCGCGGACAGATAGCGGCCGGGCAGGCGGCGCTGGCGGTGCAGGCCGGCGGCCTCAAGGGCCGCTGCCGTCTGCCGTGCAGCCTCTGCCGCCGGCTGGCCGATCAGCCGGGCCCAGAACAGCAGGTTATCCTCGGCGGTCAGTTGTGGCTTGATGGCATCCTGGTGGCCCAGATAGTACAGTCGCGCCCGATGGGCCTCGGCATCCTCTGCCACAGCCATGCCGTCCCACAGCACCCGGCCGGCGGCCGGCGGCAGGAAGCCAGCCAGCAGGCGCAGCAGGCTCGATTTGCCGCTGCCATTCGGGCCGCGCAGCAGCAGCGCCTCACCGCTGGCGAGCCGGAAATCCAGATCGTGAAAAAGCTGACGCTCGCCGCGGATGCAGACGAGCCCTTCGACCGCCAATGCCATAGCGGGGCAGAGTGTAGCGGCATCAGGGGCTTAAAGGCCAGAGGCGGACGATGCCGCCAGCCGGGCGCCTACTGGTAGCTGCGCAGGTCGGCAATCACCTTGCCATCATTGGGCAGACTGCCTGCCGCCGCCACCGCGATCGCGCCACGCAGTTTGCAGACCGCCTGCAGGCTGGCAGCAACCGCACCGGTATCGACAGCCCCCTGCACCTCGATCCTCAGCGTCATGGCATCGAGATTGTTCTCGGAGGTCACTTCGAGGCGGGCGCGGGTTATTTCCGGGTGACGGGCCATCACCTGCGCGATCTGGCCCGGGGTGATGAACATCCCTTTGACCTTGGTGGTCTGGTCGGCCCGGCCCATCCAGCCGCGGATGCGCGGCGCCGTCCGCCCGCAGGGGCTGACCCCCGGCAGAATCGCCGACAGGTCGCCGGTGGCAAAGCGGATCATCGGATAGGCCGGATTGGCCAGCACCGTCACCACCACCTCGCCCACCTCGCCCGGCGCCACCGGATCGCCGGTGCCCGGCCGCACGATCTCGACGATCACGTCCTCGTCGAGGATCATGCCCTCCAGTGCAGGGGATTCGTAGGCGATCAGGCCGAGTTCCGCAGTGCCGTAGGATTGCAGCACGGCCACGCCCTTCGCCTTCAGTTCGGCGCGCAGGGATGGCGGCAGCGCTTCGCCACCGACCAGGCCTGCCTTCAGCGATGCCGTCGGCCTGCCAAGCTCGGCGCCCTTCTCAAGCAGGATCTTCAGGAAGGATGGCGTGCCGCAATAAACCTTCGGCCGCAGCTGGGCGATGGCATCGAGCTGCAATTCGGTATTGCCGATGCCGGCGGGAAACACCGGGCAGCCGATGGCATGGGCCGACCCTTCCGTCATCCGGCCAGCCGGGGTCAGGTGGTACGAGAAGGTGTTGTGGACCAGATCACCCGGCCGGCAGCCGGCAGCCCACATCGCCCGCGCAAACCGCCAAGGGTCTTTCGCCTTGGCATTCGGCCGGCCATAGGCTTCGTATAGCGGCCCCGGCGACTGAAAGTAATTGGCGATCTCGGAAGGCCTGGCGCCCTCAAGGCCGCCCAGCGGCGGCTTCGCTTTCTGGCGTGGCGCCAGATCGGATTTCCTGGTTACCGGCAGTTTCGCCAGCGCTGCCAGCGACGTGATGGCCGCCGGCCGCACACCCTTGAGGATGTCCCGGTAATAGGGGCTTGCCTTCTTCGCATGCTCGATCAGCGCCTGCAGGGCGGCCAGCTGAGCCTTCTGGCGGGCTGCAGCCGAACGGGTCTCGCGCCTGTCGTAATACTCGTCGGCCCTGATCTTCACCACCCGCTTTGCTGCCTGCGCCACAACCCATCCTCCGGAAATCAGATATCGAGATCAGGCCAGCCAGCGCTTGCGGCGGCGGTAATGTTTCACGTCGCGGAAGCTCATGCGGCCACCGGCGCCAAGCCCGAGATAGAACTCCTTCACGTCGGAATTCTCGCGCAACTTGGCCGCCTCGCCGTCCATGACGATCCGGCCATTCTCGAGGATGTAGCCGTAATCGGCATAACGCAGTGCCATGTTGGTATTCTGCTCGGCAACCAGGAAGCTGACGCCGGTTTCCTTGTTCAGCTTGTGGACGATCTCGAAAATTTCCTCCACCAGCTGCGGCGCCAGTCCCATGGACGGCTCATCGAGCAGGATCATGTCCGGCTTGCTCATCAATGCGCGGCCGATCGCCGTCATCTGCTGCTCGCCACCCGAGGTATAGCCCGCAATGGATTTGCGGCGCACCTTCAGGCGCGGGAAATACGTATAGACCATCTCGAGATCCTGCGCGATCGCACGGCTGCCATCCTTGCGCGTATAGGCGCCGGTCAGCAGGTTTTCCTCGACCGTCAGGTGGGCGAAGCAATGCCGCCCCTCCATCACCTGGATCAGGCCTTTCTTGACCACAGTGGATGGGTTGAGCTGGTCGATCCGCTCGCCGCGATAGTCGATATGGCCCTTGGTGATGTCGCCGCGCTCGGCGCGCAGCAGGTTGGAAATCGCCTTCAGGGTGGTGGTCTTGCCGGCGCCGTTGGCGCCCAGCAGGGCTACGATCCCGCCCTTGGGCACCTGCAGCGACACGCCCTTGAGAACCAGGATCACGTGGTTGTAGATCACCTCGATATTGCTGATCGACAGCAGGGGTGGCTCGGCAGCGGCAGCGCTCGTCTGGGCGGTCATGGTCTGAATCCGGTTGGACACGGGAAGGGGCTGCCCCCGCCGGCCTGGCCGGCGGGGGCAGCTGAGTGGTTACGACCGGGCGCAGTTGCGCGAGGCAATATTCTTCTCGCGCGCATAGGCATCCGCATCACGCAGATAAAGCGGCCACAGCTTTTGATTTTCCGGCAGAATCCAGTCGCTGGCATTCTTCCACTGGTCGCCGGTCCACTGCACGACAACGATCTTGCCATCACCCAGATGATTGTCGCATGCCATCTTGATCGGCTGCAGGAAACCCTTCAGACCGAGCTTGGCGATGCTGTCATCGGTCAGGTTGATCGCCTCGAAGCCGTCACGCGACTGCTCGCCGGTCATAACCTTGCCCTTGCCGTACTTCTCCTGGGCAGCACGCAGGGCCTCGACCGTGAACATGGCATTCATGGCGCCACGCAGATAGCCGATCTCGCCATAATGCTTGCCGCCATTCGACGCCTTGCCCTTGTCGACAAGGTGGGTCTTCAGGTCCTTCAGCAGGCCAAGGTCTTTCGACGCGCCATGGAAGCTGAGACCCTTGTAGCCCTTCGCCGCAGGGCCGGCCGCCTGCACGTCACTGTCCTGGCTGGACCACCAGACACCCAGCATCTTCTCACGCGGGAACCCGACCGCAGCCGCCTCCTTCAGCGACACCGCGTTCATGGCACCCCAGCCCTGCAGGTAGACGAAGTCCGGCCGCATCTGGCGAATCTGCAGCCAGATTGACTTCTGCTCCAGACCCGGCGCCGGCACGGGCACCAGTTCCAGCTTGAACCCGATTTCCTCGGCATAGTTCTGGAAGACCGGGATCGGCTCCTTGCCGTAGGCGATGTCGATATAGACATACGCGATCTTCTTGCCCTTCAGTTTGTCCTTGCCGCCAACTTCCTTGGCGAAGTACTGCACGCCGGCAGAAGCGCCGCCCCAGTAGGTGGCAGGTGCGGTGAAGACCCACGGGAAGATATTGCCGACCGTGGCTGAAGCGCGGCCATAGCCCATCGAGAAGATCACCGACTTGTCGGCAGCGGCGCGGTCGATCAGTGCATAGGTGATGCCGGTCGAATAGGGGCTGAAGATGGTGCCGCCCTGCGCCTTCAGGCGTTCGTAGCATTCGACGCCGCGCTCGGTATTGTACTGCGTTTCACATTCCTCGACGCGCAGCTTGACGCCATTCAGGCCGCCGTCGCGGGCATTGATCAGGTTGATGTAGTCGGAAAACCCGTCGGCGACCGGAATGCCGCTCGGCGCATAAGGGCCGGTACGGTAAACCATCGACGGAATGACCTGCTCCTGCGCCGAAACGGCAAAAGCCGCACCAGCCAGGGATGCGCCCATGACGAGGGACGCGACCCACTTGGTTGCTTTCATCTTTCTTTTCCTCCCGGTTATGGGCCCGCCCTTGTGGGCGGGCGTTACTGAAACCCTAACATGTCAGAACCGAACCACAAACCCGGATTGGGTATCCCGGGCCTTCTGCCGGCCTACACTCAGTACGGGAACGGCCAGATTCGCAACTTCTCCTTGGCAATCTGCCACAGTCGCGCCAGCCCATGAGGCTCGACGATCAGGAACACAACGATCAGCGCGCCGAACACCATGAATTCCAGATGCGACACCAGCGCGGTCGACAGATCGAAACCGAGTGTCGGCGGCACCCGGGTCAGGAAGATCGGCAGCAGCAGGATGAAAAAGGCGCCAAGGAAATTTCCCAGGATCGAGCCAAGGCCGCCAATGATCACCATGAAAAGGACCTGGAAAGACAGGTTGATTCCGAAACCGTCCGGCTCGGTCGAACCAAGATAAACGAAAAGATAAAGCGCGCCGGCAATACCGGTATAGAAGGATGACACGGCAAAGGCCGACAGCTTTGCCACGACCGGCCGGATGCCGATGATCTCGGCGGCGATGTCCATGTCCCGTATCGCCATCCATTGCCGGCCCGGATTGCTGCGCACAAGATTCTTCGCCGCCAGCGTCAGAATCACCACCACGCCAAGAGCAAACAGGTATTTTTCCATCGGCTCGTTGATTGTCCAGCCGAACAGTACCAGCTCCGGCACCGAAATGACGCCAGAGCTGTTGTAATTGGTCAGCCAGCCCCATTTGACAAACAGCCAGGGCAGGAAGAACTGCGCCGCCAGGGTTGCCACGGCAAGATAGAAGCCCTTGATGCGCATGGACGGCAGGCCGAATATCATGCCGATCACCGCGGTGATCAGTCCGGCCAGCACAAAGACCACGAGCAGGTTTAGATCGGGAATGCGGTAGGCGATGTTCCATGCCGCCACTGCGCCAACA
The DNA here is from genome assembly GCF_964218355.1 of Ferrovibrio sp. Taxonomy (GTDB): domain Bacteria; phylum Pseudomonadota; class Alphaproteobacteria; order Ferrovibrionales; family Ferrovibrionaceae; genus Ferrovibrio. The sequence continues at coordinate 266,436 of NZ_CAXPMC010000021.1, forward strand.
CCCATGAAGGCACCGGTGCCGAGCGACAGCTGGCCGCAATAACCAGTCAGGATATTCAGCCCCAGTGCCGCCAGCGACAGGCAGAGAAAAGGGATCAGCAGCGCGGTGTAGAGATAATCGGTGGCAACCAGCGGCACGCCAACGAAGGTCAGCAGCATCAGCAGGCCGAAAAAGAACCGGTCCTGCGGAATGGTGAAGATCGCCTGATCGGCGGGATAGGAGGTCTTGAACTGGCCGGATTCGCGATAGAACATCGTGACTGCTCCCGTCTCACACGCGCTCGATGATTTTTTCGCCGAACAGCCCCTGCGGACGGACCAGCAGGAAGCCCAGCGCCACCACATACGCAAACCAGTTCTCGATCCCGCCGCCGACGAACGGCCCGATGTAGATTTCCGCCAGCTTCTCGCCGGCCCCGATGATCAGGCCGCCGATGATGGCGCCGGGAATGGAGGTGAAACCGCCAAGGATCAGCACCGGCAGCGCCTTCAGCGCCAGCGTGACGATGGCCGGCTGCACCCCCAGCTTGGACCCCCACATCACACCGGCAACCAGCGCCACCAGGCCGGCAATTGACCAGACGATCACCCAGATCACGTTGAGCGGGATGCCAACCGACTGGGCAGCCTGGTGGTCGTCGGCAACCGCCCGCAGGGCGCGGCCGACGCGCGTTTTCTGGAACACCACCAGTACAGCCAGCAGGAAGGCGGCGACCATCGTCGCCCACAGGTCGAAGGACTGGATCAGGATATCGCCATCGAACAGCAGGATCGGGTCGGTCGGGATTCCCACATCCAGCTGGCGCACATTGCTGCCCCAGATCAGCTGCCCGAAACCATCCAGGAAAAACGACACGCCGATGGTGGCCATGAACAGGATGATGCCCTCCTGGTTGACCAGGTGGCGCAGCACCAGCCGCTCGATCACGCCGGCCAGCAGAATCATCACCGCGATGGTGAGGATCAGCGATATCCACAACGGCAGGCCAAGCTCGATGAACCCCACGAAGAACAGCCCGGCGAACAGGACCATGGCACCCTGTGCGAAATTGAAGACCCCGGAAGCCTTGAAAATCAGCACAAATCCCAACGCCACCAGAGAATACATCACGCCGGCCATCAGGCCGCCGATCAGAACCTCGAAGAAAAACGCCATCTGCGGCCCCCTTAATGCTGCACGCCGAGATAGGCGTCGATCACCGCCTGGTTGCCCTTGATCTCTTCCGGCACGCCGTCGCCAATCTTGCGGCCGTAATCCAGCACGACGACGCGGTCGGAAATGTCCATGACGACACCCATGTCATGCTCGATCAGACAGATCGTGGTGCCGAATTCATCGTTCACATCGAGGATGAAGCGGCACATGTCCTGCTTTTCCTCCAGATTCATGCCGGCCATTGGCTCGTCCAGCAGCAGCAGGCTCGGCTCCGCCGCCAGTGCACGGCCAAGCTCGACCCGCTTCTGCAGCCCGTAGGGCAGCCGGCCGACCGGCACCTTGCGGATTGCCTCGATTTCGAGGAAATCGATGATGCGCTCGCAAAATTCGCGATGAACGATCTGTTCTTTCTCGGCCGGTCCCTTGTAGATCGCCGAACTGAGCAGGCCGGCTTTCATCTTGAGCAGCCGGCCGGTCATGATGTTGTCCAAGGTCGACATGCCCTTGAACAGGGCGATGTTCTGGAATGTCCGGGCGATGCCCTGGCTGGCAGCCTCATGCGGCCGCATCTGCCGGCGGGCCGCACCACGATAGGTGATGGTGCCTTCCTGCGGGTGGTAGAAGCCGTTGATGCAGTTCAGCATCGAGGATTTGCCGGCGCCGTTCGGTCCGATGATGGCGAGAACCTCATGCTCGCGAATCTCGAAGCTGATATCGGTCAGGGCTTTGACGCCGCCGAAGGACAGGCTGATATTGTCGACCTTCAGCAGAACGTCACCGATCTTCTTCTGTGCCATGCTCATATGCGGTCAGCCTGCCTTGCGCATCGGGGTATAGGTTTCAGCGGCAGCAATCTTCAAGTTGGCCCTGAAGGTGCCGGTGCGGCCATCCTCGAACGTGATCTTGGCCTCAACCGCGATGGCATCCTGGCCCGAGTAAAGCGCTTCGATCAGCGTGCCATAACGTTCCGCGATGGTGCGGCGCCTGACCTTGCGGGTACGGGTCAGCTCGCCGTCATCGGCGTCGAGCTCCTTGTGCAGGATCAGGAATCGTTTGACCTGGCAGGCGGCCATGCTGCTGTCAGAGGCAAGGTCACGGTTAACCTGCTCGATACAGGTCCGGATCTGATCATAGACCTCCGGCCGGCCGGCAAGGTCGGAATAGGACGTATAGGCGATGCCGTTACGTTCGGCCCAGGAGCCGACAGCGCCGAGATCAATGTTGATGAAAGCGGTGGCATGGTCGCGCTCATGGCCGAACACAACTGCTTCTTTGATTGAAGGGAAAAACTTCAGCTTGTTTTCCACATATTTCGGTGCGAACAGGGCGCCGCCCGTCAGCCGGCCGACATCCTTGGCGCGGTCGATGATGCGCAGGTGGCCGGCATCGGTGAACACGCCGGCATCGCCGGTATGCACCCAGCCGTCCGGCGTCTTGGTTTCGGCGGTGGCCGCCTCGTCCTTGAAATAGCCGACAAACACGCCAGGGCTGCGGTAGAGCACCTCGCCGCTGTCGCCATCAATCCTGAGTTCGATGCCGGGGCCCGGCGGGCCAACCGTATCGGAGCGGACATCTGCATCAGTCTGCAGGCACAGATAAACCGTGGACTCGGTCTGGCCGTAAAGCTGCTTGAGGTTGATGCCGAGCGCCCGGAAGAAATCGAAGATATCCGGCCCGATTGCCTCGCCGGCCGTATACGCCAGCCGCAGGCGCGTCATACCGAGCACGTTTTTCAGTGGCCCATAGACCAGAAGATCGCCCAGCGCGTAGAGCAGCCGGTCAGTCAGCGCGACCGGCTTGCCCTCGAGGATATTGCGCCCCGCCCGCTTAGCCACACCAATGAAAAAATGAAACATCCGGCGCTTGAAACCGCTGGCATCCTCCATGCGGATCATCACCGTGGTCAGCAGATTCTCGAAGATGCGGGGCGGCGCAAAGAAATAGGTCGGACCGATCTCGCGCAGGTCCTGCAGCACGGTATCGGCCGATTCCGGGCAGTTCACGCAGAAACCGGCAATCGTCGCCTCGGCATAGGAAATGAAATTGTCGCCCACCCAGGCCAATGGCAAATAAGCCAGAATTTCGTCCCGAGCGGTGATGTTGTCGAAAGCAATTGCAAGGTTGGCCGAGCGCACGACATTGTCGTGACTCAGCATCACTCCCTTCGGCCGGCCGGTCGTGCCCGAAGTATAGCAGATGATCGAGATATCGCTGCCGCTGCCGGCAGCCAGTTCGGCATCGAAGAAATCCGGATGGGCGGCATTATGCGCCGCCCCCTGCTCCATCACCGTATCGAGCGCCTTCAGGAAGGGCTGGTCGTAATGCCGCATGCCGCGCGGATCGCTGTACAGGATGATCTCCAGCCGGGGCAGCCGATCCCGGATCGAGAGCAGCTTGTCGACCTGCTCCTGGTTCTCGGCCAGGGCAAACCGCACTTCGGCATGATCGATGACGAACTGCATTTCCTCGGCGACACTGTCCTGATAGATCGGCACCGGTATGCCGCCCAGCGCCTGCGCGGCGCCCACGGCCCAGTACAGTTCCGGCCGGTTATCACCCACGATGGCCAGCTTGTCGCCGCGCCGGAAACCGAGCGCGGCAAGGCCGCCGGCCATGTCCCGCACCCGCCCGGCCACCTCGCCCCAGGTCCAGCTCTGCCAGATGCCGAGATCCTTTTCGCGCATGGCCGGCAGATCGCGGCGGTGCACGGCGTTATAAGCTAGGAATTTCGGAATCGTGTCACGACCCAACGGGTCGCGCCCGTCGGGCAGCGCCGACTTCTCGGACATATTGTCGCCTCCTCTGCGCGGAGCCGCCAATGGCCACTCCGTCGTTGTAGATGTTGATAAGCGTACGGACAGAGACCCGTCAAGGCCCCTGTCCTCCGGGGTCGGACATTGCCTAAATTTCGACCCAGGTTGAGCTTTCCTCTACGCGAAAGCCCTTGGCAAACCACCAGTTTTGCGTCACCTATGGGCGGCGCCCGACGCGGGTGCGTCCCCGCGCGGCCCCCCTTTCCCATCCGTAGTGCCCTCACGAAAGGATTGCCCCGTGAAAGCCGCCAAGAAAACCCAGCGCAAGACCGCCAAAACGGCCCGCAAGAGCCCGGTGAAAGCGAAAAGCGCCAAGGCCGCCAAGAAGGTGGCCAGCAAGCGGGCCGCCAAGACGGCGGTCAAGGCTGCCAGCCGCAAGGCGGTCAAGAAGGCCGTGAAGAAGCCCGCGAAGAAGGTCGTGGTGAAGGCGAAAAAGGCCGCCCCGAAGAAGGCTGCCGCACCGAAGACTGCCGGCGCCGCCCGCGCCGTGCCGATCATGGTCGGCCAGGATACCCTGAAGACCCGCCGCAATCTCAAGGTCGGCAACAGGACCTATGCCTATTACAGCCTGAAGGCCGCCGAAAAGGCCGGCCTCGGCGATCTCAGCCGTCTGCCCTATTCGTTGAAGGTGCTGCTGGAAAACCTGCTGCGCTACGAGGATGGCCGCAGCGTTTCGGTGGACGACATTAAGGCCGTCGCCAAGTGGCTGAAAGACCGCCGTTCGGATCGCGAGATCGCCTACAGGCCGGCCCGCGTGCTGATGCAGGATTTTACCGGTGTGCCGGCGGTAGTCGACCTCGCCGCCATGCGCGATGCCATGACCGCACTGGGCAAGGATACCAGCAAGATCAACCCGCTATCGCCAGTCGACCTCGTGATCGACCATTCTGTCATGGTCGATTATTCGGCCAGCAAGGACTCGTTCAAGAAGAACGTCGACATGGAGTATGAGCGGAATGGCGAGCGCTACGAATTCCTGCGCTGGGGCCAGACCGCATTCGACAATTTCCGCGTCGTGCCCCCGGGCACCGGCATCTGCCACCAGGTGAATACCGAATACCTCGCGCAGACCGTGTGGACCGGCATGGACGGCAAGACCGAGGTGGCCTATCCGGATACCCTGGTCGGCACCGACAGCCACACCACCATGGTGAATGGCCTGGCCGTACTGGGCTGGGGCGTTGGTGGCATCGAGGCCGAGGCTGCGATGCTGGGCCAGCCGATCTCGATGCTGCTGCCCGAGGTGGTCGGCTTCCGCCTGTCGGGCAAGCCGAAGGAAGGTACCACCGCCACCGACCTCGTGCTGACCGTCACCCAGATGCTGCGCAAGAAGGGCGTGGTCGGCAAGTTCGTGGAATTCTACGGTCCCGGCCTCGATGAGCTGTCGCTGGCTGACCGCGCCACCGTCGCCAACATGGCGCCGGAATACGGTGCCACCTGCGGCTTCTTCCCAGTCGATTCCGAGACCATCGCCTATCTGAAGGCCTCGGGCCGCGACCCGCAGCGCGTCAAGCTCGTCGAGGCCTATGCCAAGGCCCAGGGCCTGTGGCGTGCGCCGAAATCGCCGGAGCCCGTCTTCACCGACACCCTTGAGCTGGACCTGTCGACCGTCGAGCCTTCGCTGGCCGGCCCGACCCGCCCGGAAGGTCGCGTTGCACTCAGCAACGCCGCCACCGAGTTCAAGGACGCGATGACCAACTTCTACGGCAAGAAGACCGCACTGGACTTCCGCGCCAAGGTGGATGGTACCCGGTTCGACATCGGCCATGGCGACGTTGTGATTGCGGCCATCACCTCCTGCACCAACACCTCGAACCCGAGCGTGCTGCTGGGTGCCGGCCTGCTGGCCCGCAACGCCCTGAAAAAGGGCCTGAAGACCAAGCCGTGGGTGAAGACCTCGCTGGCGCCGGGTAGCCAGGTGGTTACGGATTATCTGGCGAAATCGGGCGTGCAGAAGGATCTCGACAAACTGGGCTTCCAGATCGTCGGCTATGGCTGCACCACCTGCATCGGCAATTCCGGCCCGCTGCCAGACAACATCTCGAAGGCGATCACCGACAACGATTTCGTCGTCGGCGCGGTGCTGTCAGGTAACCGCAACTTCGAGGGCCGCGTGCACCCGTTGACCAAGGCGAACTACCTTGCCTCACCGATGCTGGTGGTGGCCTATGCGCTGGCCGGCAACCTGAAGGTCGACGTCACCCGCGAGCCGCTCGGCCATGATGCCAAGGGCAAGCCGGTCTACCTGAAGGACATCTGGCCCTCCAACAAGGAGATCGCCGCGATGGTCCGCAAATATGTCACCCCGGCGATGTTCAAGAAGCGCTATGCCGACGTCTTCAAGGGCGACCCGAACTGGCGCAAGATCAGCGTTGCCGCCGGCAAAACCTACAAGTGGGACGACAAGTCGACCTATGTGCAGCACCCCCCGTATTTCGAGGGCATGAGCATGACCCCGTCGGCGATCACCGACATAAAAGGCGCCCGTATGCTGGCGCTGCTGGGCGACAAGATCACCACCGATCACATCTCGCCTGCCGGCTCGATCAAGAAGGACGGCCCGGCCGGCGGCTACCTGACCGGCAACAAGGTCACCTACGCCGACTTCAACTCCTACGGTGCCCGCCGCGGCAACCACGAGGTGATGATGCGCGGTACTTTCGCCAATATCCGTCTCAAAAACGAGATGGTGCCGGGCACCGAGGGCGGCATCACCAAATACGTGCCGACCGGCGAGACCATGTCGATTTACGACGCGGCGATGAAGTACAAGGCCAGCGGTACCCCGCTGGTGATCGTCGCCGGCAAGGAATACGGCAACGGCTCGTCACGCGACTGGGCGGCCAAGGGCACCATCCTGCTGGGCGTCAAGGCGGTGATTGCCGAAAGCTACGAGCGCATCCACCGCTCGAACCTGGTTGGCATGGGCGTCGTGCCGCTGCAGTTCCTGCCGGGCACCACCCGGCAGTCACTGGGCCTCGACGGCACCGAGAAGTTCGACATCTCGGGCCTCGCCTCGGGTCTGAAGCCGCGCATGAAACTGCCGGTGACCATCACCCGGGCCAACGGCCAGACCCAGACGATTGAGGTGCTGTGCCGCATCGATACGCTGGACGAGATCGACTACTATAAGAATGGCGGCATCCTGCACTACGTGCTGCGCAACCTGGCCAAGGCTGCGTAGTACAGCCCGTGACGCTGCGTAAACAGAAACGGCCGGGGCAACCCGGCCGTTTTTGTTTTGGCAGCCTGAAAGCCGTGCCTATTTCACCTCGATCAGTTCGACGTCGAAGATCAGGGTGGCATTCGGCGGAATCACGCCGCCGGCGCCGCGGGCGCCGTAACCGAGCTCCGGTGGAATGATCAGGGTGCGCTGCCCGCCGACCTTCATGCCGGCAACCCCCTCGTCCCAGCCCCGGATCACCCGGCCTGCACCAAGCGGAAAAGCAAAGGGCTGGCCGCGGTCGCGCGAGGAATCGAATTTCGTCCCCTTCCTGCCTCCTTCGTAAAGCCAGCCGGTGTAATGCACCACGGCGCTCTGGCCGGCCCGGGCCACGGGGCCGCTGCCGGTTTTCGCATCGGTGTAGCGCAGGCCGGAAGCCGTGGTGACCTCCTTCTCGGCCCGGGCCGGCCCGGCCAGGAACTGGCCGGCAGCCAGAGTGGTGGCAACAGCCATCAGGACCACGCCACGACGGGACAGCAACATCGGAACTCTCCATGGATGGAAACGACGGGACAGCCGGACGATGCCGGCCGATTGGGGCGGCATCATGGCCAGTCCGCCTCAGCGGACGCCGACCAGCTCGATCTCGAAAAACAGCGTGGCGTTGGGAGGAATGATCCGGCCGTTGCCCTTGGCCCCGTAGGCCAGGTATGGCGGGATCAGCAGTGCGCGCTTGCCGCCGACCTTCATATAGGCGACGCCTTCGTCCCAGCCCTTGATCACCTTGCCCTGACCGAGCTGGAACTCGAATGGCTGGCCGCGCTTGTAGGAACTGTCAAAATTCCGCGTCGGCTTGTTGTTCTCCCAAATCCACCCGGCATAGTGCACGGTGACCATCTTGCCGGGTTCGGCCTTCTCGCCGGTGCCGAGAACAATATCGCCCGACCGCATGCCGGACGGAGTCTGGCGCAGATTGATCGCTTCTTGTTTGCCGCCTATGCCGACGGCGCCGAGCAGTGAAGAAAGCACTCCCATGTCCCTAGAATAGCGCGCAAATCCGCTGCTGCCCAGCCCCTTCAACCAGAGGCAGTCACACGCGCCACACGGGTAGCGGCACCGCAAATATCAGGAAAATGCTGGAGAATGCTGCGGGGGCCGAAGCCGGCGCCAGATCGAGGCCCGCCCCTCAGGCCACCGGCTCGGGCCGGGGAGACGGTTGCGGGGCAGCCGCGGACTGCCCCGATTCGCCCCCCGCGGCCTCGGCTTCCTGGTCGTCATGCAGCAGGCCGTCCAGCCCCTCCCGCAGTTCCGCCCAGCGCAGGATCTCCAGCCGGCCATCGGCATGTTCGACCAGCGCGGTGCAGCTTTCCACCCAGTCGCCGTCATTGCAGTAGAGGATGCCGTCGATATCGCGAATTTCGGCGTGATGGATATGGCCACAGACGACACCGTCGACATGGCGGCGGCGCGCTTCCTCGGCGATGGCCTGCTCGTAGTCGGAGATGAACTCCACCGCGTTCTTCACCTTATGCTTCAGATAGGCGGACAGCGACCAGTAAGGCAGCCCCATCCTGCGGCGGACATGGTTGAACCAGGTATTCAGGCTGAGGGCAAAACCGTAGGCGGCATCGCCCAGCAGGGCCAGCCATTTGGCGCAGGTGACGATGCCATCGAAATGGTCGCCATGGGTGACCAGGAAACGGCGGCCATCGGCGGTTTCGTGGATGGCCTCCATCTCGACGCGGACGCCACCGAACTGCAATTCGGTGAAATCACGCAGAGCCTCGTCATGATTCCCGGGCACATAGATCACAGTGGTGCCTTTCCGCGCCTTGCGCAGCAGCTTCTGCACCACGTCGTTATGGCTCTGATGCCAGTACCAGGACCGCTTCAGCCGCCACCCGTCAATGATATCGCCGACCAGGTACAGCGTATCCGATTCGGTATGGCGCAGGAATTCCAGCAGCAGGTCGGCCTTGCACCCGCGGGTGCCGAGATGGATGTCTGAGATCCAGATGGTTCGGTAACGGGCCGGGCGGACTGCCATGTTCATCGGTCACCTGCTCGACGAATCGCCCGGGCGGAAAGCCGGGCCAAATTCTTGGCCGGGAAGATGAATCCCGCCCCGGGCAAAGTCCCGTGAATTTTCGGTGACGCGGATGACGGATCGGTGACAGTCTGACCTCCAGGGCCGGGCTCCGTGCACGAAAAAGGGGCCCGCCGGCTGGCAGGCCCCTGATCCGGATCAGCCCTTGCGGGCAGACTTCAGATCGATTCCTTCAGCACCTTGCTGGCGCGGAAGGCAACCTTCTTGGAAGCCTTGATCTTGATCGGCTCGCCGGTCTGCGGGTTGCGGCCCATGCGGGCAGCGCGCTTGCGGACCTGCAGGATGCCGAGGTCGCCCATACGGACGCGCTCGCCCTTCTTCAGCGACTTGGTCACGGCGGCGAAAAACTCGTCAAACAGGGCGACGGTCGACTTCTTCTGCAGCTCGTGCTTCTCGGCCAGCGTCGAGGCGATCTGCTTCGCGGTCACGGTGACCGTCTTGGTTGCGGCCGCTTTAGCCATTGGTCTCTCTCCTCAGAAAAGATGCGTCAGATGCTTGTTATTGAGCGAATCGGGATGTTGTCCCGAATCCTGCATAGCACCGCCCGGGGCGCTTGCCCATCGGCCAATGCGGAAAAAACCGCTAGACATGCGGCTTTTCGCAACCGGGGGCGAATCGGGCCGCCAACCATGCGGGTTTGCGGCCTTCTTCCGGTCGGCGGCGCCGTCAGACCCGCATCTGGCGGGCTTTCATGGCCAGCGCGAAACTGGCCACTGCCAGCAGACCGCTGCCCAGCATGGTCCAGATCATGGGATACTGGCTGGGGTCGATATCCTGGCCATAACCGACCAGAACGGCCGCCGCCGCACCAATCAGCATCTGCAGGGCCCCGGACAGCCCGGCCGCAGCGCCGGCGGCCCGCGGGTTGACCGATATCGCCCCGGCAGTGCCATTCGGCAGGGTCAGGCCATTCGACAGGGCGACCACCATCATCGGCAGGAACAGCGCCGGCAGGCTCAGCAGGCCGAACCAGCCGGTGGTCGCCAAGATCACGACCCCGGCCAGGCCGACCACCGCGCCGGCGGCAATCATACGGTCGATCCCGAAACGCACCGAGAAGCGTCCGGTCAGGAAATTGCCGCCGATATAGCCAAGCGAGACCAGCATGAACCACAGGCCGTAGCTGGAAGGAGGCTCGCCCAGCACTGTCACCACCACAAAGGGGGCGCCGGCGATAAAGGCAAAGAACACTCCCGATGTGAATGCCGTCTGCAGCGCATAACCGCAGAAGGCTGCCGAGCGCAGAAGTCCGGCATAGCCCCGCAACAGGCTTCCCACCCCCTCGCCGCCGCCACGGACGGAATTGGTTTCCGGTAGCAGGATCGCCACCGGCCCCAGCACCAGCAGTCCGGCCAGCGCACAGAAGGCAAAACTGGCCCGCCAGCCGAACAGGTCGTCCAGCAGGCCGCCAAGAGCCGGGGCGAACATCGGCGCCAGAGCCATGGCCGTGGTGACATAGCCGATCATTGCCGCAGAATGGTCGCGGTCATAGAGATCGCGGATGATCGCCCGTCCCAGTACGAGCCCGGAACAGCCGCCGATCGCCTGCAGCATGCGGCCAAGCATCAGAATTTCGATGGTTTCCGCCAGCGTGCAGATCACGCTGCCGCCAAGGAACAGGATCAATCCACACAGCAATGGCGGCCGGCGGCCGTAACGGTCGCTGAGCGGCCCGTAGACCAGCTGCGCAACGCTGAGGCCGACCAGGAAAAAGGTCAGGGTCAGCTGCACGGTGCCGTAATCGACGCCAAACTGGCGGGCCAGCCCCGGCATCGATGGCATGAAGATGTTCAGGGCCATCGGCCCGAGGGCCGACATGGCAACCAGAACCGGAAGAAAGGAGCGCCGGATGGCGGGACTGGACATTGGCTTTTCTTGTCAGGGCGGTGTGCCGCCCCGCGGACGGGAAGAGCTGATATAGCGCCCTTCCCCCGTTTTACCAAGCCCGCCGGCCCGGCTGCCGGTCAGCGCCGGCTTTCGAGCCCGTGCGGGCTGGCGCGGTAGCCGGTCAGGGTCTTGTCCGCATAACGCAGCCGCCAGTCCAGCATCTTTTGGGCATACTCCATGATCCTAGCCGCATAAGCCGGATCACCGGCCATGTTGTACAGCTGGCCCGGATCTTTCTTCAGATCGAAGAACAACGGCGGCAGGGCAGCAAAATGCACATACTTGTAGCTTTCATCCTGCACCACGGCGAGAGAGCTGTGATCCATTGCCGTGCCCAGCACGCCTTCCGGCTTCGAATAGAAGATATCCCGGAAATCGAACTCGTAATGCACTTCGGTGCGCCAGCCGGCCGGTACGCTGCCATAGGTGAAATCGAGCAGCGAGCGGCCATCGCACTGACGTGGAATATCAGCACCGATCCATTCCAGGATGGTCGGCATGGTGTCGATTGTCTCGGTGAATCGGTCAACGATCTCGCCACGGGTGACGTCGGCCGGGCGATCCGGGTTGCGAATGATCATCGGAATGCGGAAGCTGGCATCGAAATACGCCAGCTTGCCGAGCAGATAATGATCGCCGAGCTGCTCGCCGTGGTCACAGGTGAAGATGATCAGGGTATCATCCCATTGGCCGCTCTGCTTCAGATAGTCGAAGACACGGCCCAGATGATCGTCGATCTCGGTCATCAGTCCGAAATAGGTGGCGCGCATGATGCGCACTTCCTCTTCGCTCATGGCCGATCCCAACCCGTCAGCCCCCTGGAAGAAGCCACGCTGGTTGACATTGTCGATGTAGAATTTGTGCAGGGGGTGGCTGGCCGCCGCCTCGCTGGCAGTGGCTGCCCGCACCGGCGGCGCCATATCGGCCGGGTCATACATGCTGTTATAGGGCTCCGGCGCGATATAGGGCGGGTGCGGACGGTAATAGCCCAGATGCAGGAACCAGTTGCGGTTATTCGCGCCCTGCAGGTAGGTGAGTGCGCGCTCGGTGAACCAGGCGGTATCTGACAGCTCCTTCGGCAGCCGCCCGGCTGCGCGTGTCGCGCCCGGTTCACCGTCGGCCGGCCGCCAGACATCTTCCGGGTTCTCAGGCAGCCTGTAGCCCTTCGAGGCAATCCAGGCGAAGTAGGCTTCCTTGTAAGGCTCGAAAGCGCCCACCGGGCGGAAGCCGTCCATGATATCACCCAGCACGAAGAAGCGGGGATCGTTCGGGCCGGTGGTCCGCGGATCTGGTGTTGTCGTCGTATAACCGATCAGCGCCGGATCGTAGCCGTTCCGGCGCAGCTCGAGGCCCAGATTGGTGAAACGCGCATCGAGCGGAATGGTGTTCTGCACCGCGCGATGGGTCATCTGGTACAATCCGGTCAGCAGCGAGGCGCGCGCCGGGCCGCAGGGCACTGCCTGGGTGAAGTGATTGCGGAAGGTCACGCCCTCACGACACAGCATGTCAAGATTGGGCGTCTTCAGCCCCGGCGTGCCGAGATGGGACAGGATGTCGCCGCGCCACTGGTCGACGACGATCAGCAGGATATTCTTGCGTCTGTTCTGGTCTGTCATGGTTCTTAGGGGGTTGTGGTTAGCGAAGGGTGGGGTCCAACCGGTCGCGCAGCCAGTCGCCGACAATGCTGATCGATAGGGTCGTCAGCACGATCACCACACTGGGCGCAAGCAAGATCCAGGGCGCACGGGTGATATATTCACGCCCATAGCCCACCATATTGCCGAGCGAAGTCAGCGGCGGCTGCACGCCAAGCCCAAGGAAGGACAGGCCGCTTTCCAGCAGGATGATTTCCGGGAAGGTCAGGGTCATCGACACGATCAGGGTGGACGCGATGTTGGGCAGAACGTGCCGCCCGTAGATACGCCAGCTGCCCGCACCAAGCTGGCGCACAGCGGCCGCATAGCCCTGTTCGTTGGCCGAGAGGGTCAGGCCGCGGGCGATACGCGCATATCGCTCCCAGGAGTGGAACCCCATCAGGATCACGAACAGGGTGAGGCTGTTGCCGAAGAAGGCAAGCACCGCCAGCGCGATGATCATGAAGGGCATGCTGGCCTGGAAGTCGATCAGCATCAGGATTACCGCTTCGGTGCGGCCACGGAAATGCGCCGCCAGGATACCGAGACTGGTACCCAGCGTCGCCGCAATCAGCGTGCCGAAAAAGGCGATCAGCAGGCTGAGCCGGATCGAGACGATCAGCCGGGACAGTACGTCACGCCCCAGTTCATCCGTTCCCAGTGCGTGGTTCAGCGGTCCGCCGAACCCCAGAGGCGGCTGCAGGCGGGCCTTCAGATCGAAAGCCGTGAACGAATAGGGCGCCAGCAGATCAGCGCCCAGTGCGATGACCAGCATGGCACCGATCCAGGCCAGCGCCGCGATGGTCATCGGCGGCCATGCTTCGAAGAAGCGGGCTGCACGGCTGCGCAGTTGCGGCTCCGCGCTTCCGTGATCCTGCACCGGTGCGGAAGTCGTGATGTCCGTCATGGCCTCCCCTTCCCTCAGGCATGGCCGCGGCTGCGACGCAGCCGCGGATCCAGCCAGCCATAGGCGATATCAACGACCAGATTGGCAGCCACCATGGACAGCGCGATGGCCAGCAGGATCGCCTGCACCACCGCGAGGTCACGGTTCGACACCGCTGCCACCAGCAGACGGCCGACACCGGGCCAGGCGAAGACACTCTCCACCACCACGGCGCCGGCGATCAGGCTGCCGATCATGAAACCGATGATGGTGACGGTCGGGATCGCGGCATTGGGCAGGGCGTGGTCTGCGATCACCCGCCGCCACGGCACGCCCTTGGCCGAAGCAGTCCGTATATAGGGCTGACCGAGCACTTCCAGCATCGCCGACCGGGTGAATCTGGCCAGCACGGCGGCACCGGCAGCGCCCAGCGTGACAATCGGCAGGATTGCATGCTGCCAGCTTTCACTGCCGCCGGAGGGCAGCCAGCCGAGCTGAACGGCGAAAATCAGCACCAGCACCAATGCGAGAACAAAACTCGGCACCGTGAAGCCCGCCACCGAAACCATCATGGTCAGGCGGTCGATCATCGAGTTCCGGTGCAAAGCCGCAAACACGCCGGCCGGAATACCGACAAACAGCTTGATCAGCAATGCCGGCAGCGTAATTGCCAGCGTCATCGGCACCCGTTCCAGCACCAGTTCGATCGCTGGCCGGCCATCGCGCATCGAATTGCCGAAATCGCCGCTCAGCGCCTTGATCGCGTAGGCGGCATATTGCTCCCAGATGGGCCGGTCGAGCCCCCAGGACCTGCGGAAGGCTTCGATCGCCTCCGGCGGGGCATCCACCGAGAGAATCAACATTGCCGGATCGCCCGATAGCCGCAGCACCACGAAGGCAAAGGTGACGACAAAGGCGATGGTCAGTGCGGCACGAGCCAGGCGGGTGGTGATGAAGAAGAGCATGGCGGGTTCGCTGGTTTCTTCTATCCGGGTCAGGCGGCGGCGACAGCGGTGTTGCTGTCGGCGAAATGGCAGGCCACATGCCGGCCATCGGACAGCGGTTTGAGGGCCGGCACGCTTTGGGCACAGAGGCTCTGCGCGCGGCTGCAGCGGCTGCGGAAGGTGCAGCCGGATGGCGGGTCGACCGGGTCAGGCGGATCCCCCTCCAGCAGACTGATATCTGCCTGGCGCCGCGCCACGGTCGGAATCGCTGCCAGCAGTGCTCGGGTATAGGGATGCTGCGGCGCATGGAACAGAGCTTCGGCTTCTCCATATTCGACAATACGGCCGAGATACATGACCGCCACCTCGTGGCTGATCTGTCGCACCACCCTGAGATCATGGCTGATGAACACGTAGGCGAGTCCCAGCCGTTCCTGCAGGTCGAGCAGAAGATTGACCACCTGGGCCTGAATCGAGACATCCAGGGCGGAGATCGGTTCGTCGCAGACCAGCAGCCGCGGTTCGAGGATCAGGGCTCGGGCCAGCACCACACGCTGGCGCTGGCCGCCAGACAGCTCATGCGGATAGCGCGGCCCGTGATGGGCCTGCAGGCCCACAGCCTCCATCACCTCGGCAACACGCCGTGCGTGTTCCGCTGACGGCATGGCCGGATGGTGGATTTCCAGCGCCTCGCCGATCTGCTTGGCCACCGGAAGCCGGCGATCGAGTGCACCGAGCGGGTCCTGATAAACCATCTGCATCAGCTGGCGCTGGGCCCGCCACTCCGTAGTACCGGCACGGGCCAGTGGCTGGCCATCGAACCGCACCGTACCAGCGGTCGGCTCCATCAGCCCGAGCAGCAGCCGGCCAGTCGTCGATTTTCCACAACCGGACTCGCCGACCAGTCCGAGGGTGCGCCCTGGCATCACGGTCAGCGAAATCCCGTCCACTGCCCGCAGCAGGGCCTTGCGGCTGCGCGGCCAGTTACCATGGCGGATCGCGAAATGGCGCGCCAGATTTCTGGCTTCGAGCAAAGGACGAACCGTCATGCGGAAATCTCGGTGCGGCGCAGCACCGGCATATCCGCGACATTGGCCGGCTGCGGCTGCCGGTGATGCGCAACCAGTGCTTCCGGGGCATATCGCGGACGGAAACAGAGCACGCGCTCATGTCCGGTAATCGGGATATCCGGCGGAGCCATGTGATGGCAGGCCGTCTCGGCCTCCCCACAGCGTGGAGCGAAGGCGCAGCCGGCCGGCAGATTCCAGGGCTCCGGCACACTGCCGGGGATGGCGGCCAGCCGTTCGCGCGGCCCGTCCAGTGCCGGCAGCGCGGCCAGCAGCCCGCGGGTATAAGGATGCCGCGGCCGCTCGAACAGATGTGCGGCTGCAGCCGTTTCGACCAGCCGACCGGCATACATGACGCAGACCCGCTCGACATTCTCGGCCACCACGCCGAGATCATGGCTGATCAGCACCATGGCCATGCCGCTGTCGCGACGAATTTCCTGCAGCAGCCGCAGAATCTGCGCCTGCACCGTGGCATCAAGCGCAGTGGTGGGTTCGTCGGCGATCAGCAGATCCGGCTCGCCGGCCAGCGCCATCGCGATCATCACCCGCTGGTTCATGCCGCCGGACATCTCGTGTGGATAATCCTGCAGCCGGCGACGCGCATTGGCGATGCCGACGCGATCAAGCAGCCGACCGGCCTCGGCTTCGCCTGCAGCGCCGGTCAGGCCGCGATGCAGCCGCAGTGCCTCGCCGATCTGGCGGCCGATCCGCATCACCGGATTGAGGCTGGAGGACGGGTCCTGGAAAATCATGGCAACCCGGCGGCCGCGAACCGCATCGAGCTGACGGCCGGCAACGCCGATCAGTTCCATACCGTCCAGTTTCACAGAACCACGGATGCGCGCCCGCCCCGGCAGCAGGCCGAGTGCCGCCAGCCAGGTGACGCTCTTGCCCGAACCGGACTCACCGACCAGGCCGAGAGCCTCGCCAGGCGCAACATCCAGGTCGATTCCATGCAGGGCCCGGGTGACGTGACGGCCCTGATCGAAATCGACCGTCAGCCCGCGCATCTGGACAAGGGGGGTAATTGTCATGCCGCCTCGCTGTCTGGAAAAGAAAGGCCGCGGCGGGATGTCACCATCCCGCCACGTTACAGGCAATCAGCTGATCTTGAAATTATGGTCGCGGAAATCCATGGCAAAAGCCGGCGCTGACTTCCACTGGATATCCTTGCGCTTCGCCGTGAAGGTGGCGTTCTGATGCAGCACCGTGTAGGCGGGGTCTTCGCGCTCGCAGATTTCCAGCATGCGTCTGAACATGGCCTTGCGCCTGCCCATGTCGACCTCGGTTTCCATGGCCACAGACAGCTTGTTCATCTCGTCATTCGACCATTCCTTGGCCTGCTGCTGCTGGCCATTCGGGCCATGCTGGTTGACGATCGAGGAAACCGGATCGGTGAAGGGCGCGCTGTTCGACCAGTCGCGCACCGCACGCTGCCCGTTATTCTCGAAAATCTGCTGCCAGTTTTCCTTCATTTCGATCTGTACGTTCAGGCCAGCCTGGCGCCACATTTCGAGCAGGATCTGCGCGGTTGACACCTGGTTGGTGTAGTAGTTGTTGAGCACGCGGAACGGGATCGGATCGCCCTTATATCCTGCCGCCTTCACCAAATCCTTGGCCTTCTGCGGATTGAATTCCGGTACCGTCCAGCCCTCGACGAACATCGGGCCGTAGAATTCCCACTGCAGGCCGGCTGGCACCCGGGTACGCCCAGCCCACAGGCTGTCGACGATCGCCTGACGGTCGATCGCATGGGTCAGGGCCTGGCGGATGCGCGGATCGATCAGCTGCGGATGGTGTTTGTCGAACACGGTCAGACGGTGATTGGCGATTAGGCCGCCCTGCACTTCGAATTTGGCATTCTTCTCGATGCCCGGGATCTGGTCCGGCGGCATGTCGCAGATGAAGTCGAACTGCCCAGAAAACAGGCCGTTGACGCGGCTGGCAATCTCGGGGACGACCATCATGCGCACGGTCTCGAGCGGCGGCCGACCGCCCCAGTATTCGTCATGGGCTTCGAGAATCAGCTCTTGATCCGGTTTGAATTCGCGCACCTTGTAGGGGCCGGTGGTTATCGGCTTGCGTGCCCAGTCGATCCAGGTCTTGGCTTCCTCGAAGCCGCGGCGTGAAATGATCTCGCTGCCATAGCGGGCAATGCGGCCCTCCATGGTGACATCCGGTGTGCGGTTGACGAAACGCACCGTGTATTTGTCGACTGCCTCGACCTTTTCCAGCGCCGGCCACGAGCGCTTGGCCACGGCCATTACTTCCGGCGGCAGTGCTTTGCCCTCGATACTGTCGCGCACCACCACGTTGGCAAACAGCGTCTTGTTGCTGCTGATGTCGTAATCGGGACCGAACATGCGTTCGCGGCTGAATGTGAAGACAACATCGTCGGCGGTCATTTCGTCGCCGTTGTGGAACTTAACGCCGGGCCGCAGCGTCAGTTCGACGGTCCGCTCGTTGATGCGCTTCCAGGCCGTGGCGAGACCGGGGATCGGCTCCATCTTGCCCTGGCGGTTGCGCATGATCAGACCTTCATAGAGGAAGGAGAAAGTGCGCTCGCCGACATTCGACTGCTCGCGCAGCGGTTCCAGCGAGGCGCTGTTGGAAATCTGCTGCACCGCGATGGTAATGCTCGGCCGCTTGCCGCCCTGGGCGATGGCGAACCGCGGCAGCGCAAGACTGCCGGCGGCGATGCCGGTTCCGATCAGGAAATTTCGGCGATGGATATGCATGGGTCCCCTCCTGGTCTGCAGGCAAGTCTGCGGGTTGGCTGACTGCGGGGAACGCTAGGGCATGCTCCGTGACGCAATGGTGACGCGCACATGACCCGACCATGAACTCTGCCCGGCGACTCGCACGGTAACTGCACCTGTGGCCGAATTGTTGAGGACCGTTTCAGATACGGAATGGCCTTGCATCCCGTGATCCGCACTCCCATGTCCGATATGCAGGGTTGAGGCAGACCAGTCATCAGGAGGCCGCCATGCCACAGGAACAGATCAAACGACCCGGGAAGCCGGCACTTTCCAGGCGACGCGCCAAGATTGCCGAACGCCGGAAGCAGGAGGATCAGCTGAATGCCGCGCTGCGCGATTCATTTCCGGCCAGCGACCCGGTCTCGATCAGCCAGCCGCCGCCCCATGCGCCGGAGGAGGTTGACAAGGCATGACCCGGCGGATCTGAGGGCGCCGCAGAATCTTTTGGGCTCCGCGCCGTTCACTGGCCGGCAGCTGCTCGCCTGCTCTTGAAAACCCGCCTGAACTGACTGCAGAAGCAATCCTTTCCGGACAGCGGCCTCACGCGCCATGGCGGGGAATGCGGGGCTTCCGGGAATGTTATGCGATCCTGCCGGGCCACCGAGACCCCGCTTTGCGGCTGTCGCCGTCAGTATTTCGGCCGCCGCTTCTCGCGGAAGGCCTGCAGCCCCTCGGCCAGATCGCGACTTGCCAGGTGGGTCTGGAATGCCCGCAATTCGGCACGCATGCCGGTCAGGACCGTATCGTCATGCACCGCACGGGCAAGCGCCTTGATGTGTCGCAGCACCGCCGGGCTCTGCCGGGAATAGCCCTGCGCGATCTCCATGGCCCGGTCGCCAAGCCGCTCTGCCGGCACCACTTCATTGACCAGTCCCCAGTCCATGCATTGCCTGGCCTGGAACAGCTCGGCACTGAACAGCATATGCATGGCATGCACGCTATGCATGCGGATCGGCAGCTGGGCCGTTGATCCGGCAGCTGGAACGATGGCGTATTGCGCATGACCGTCGCCGATCCTTGCCGCCTCCGCCGCGATGACGACATCGCAGGCAAGGATCAGCTCCAGCCCCCCGGCCACCGCCACACCATTGACCGCAGCGACGACGGGCATGGGCAGGGCTGCCAGTTTACGCAGTACCCGCTGGTTATAGGCCAGCGTATCGAGCAGCGAGGGCGGGTCGAGCTCCAGCTCCCTGCCGAACTGCAGCAGGTCGCCACCGGCGCAGAAGGCGCGGCCGGCACCTGTAATAATGACGGCCCGCGCCGAATCCTCGGCATGCAGCCGGTCCAGTACGCGATCCAGCGCCTGCATGACCTCGGCCGACAGCGCGTTCATGGCGGCTGGCCGGTTCAGGGTGATGGTGGCGACATGACCCGACCGATTCAGCAGTACCGGGTCGGTGGCCGTCCCGGCCGCCGGCAGCTCGGCCGGCGGCCGTGCGACAACATCGTATTGCTGCGGCAAAGGCTCCAGTGCGGCCTGCAGCGCCCGGACAGCAGCGCCGTCCGAAGTTGTGATCTCGATCCGCACCACCGTGTTCAGCCGCTCGTCCCTGGCCACCGTTATCTGTGGCTGCACGGTGGCCCCGAAGAGCTGCATGACTTCGGCCCGTGCCTTTTCCGCGATGGCGCGGTCGCGCAGGTCTGCCTTGACGATCTTGCCGACCGCCGTGGTCGGCAGGGCGTCGATCCGGAAAATCCGCTTCGGCTTTGCCGGCGGTTCGGCGATCGCCGCGGCAAGATGGCTTTCGAGGGCATCGATATCGAGGGTGGCGCCCTCCGCTGGTACCACGAACAGCACCGGGACCTCGCCGGCATAGGCATCCGGCATCCCGACCGCGGCACTGATCTGTACGCCAGGAAAGATATTGGCAACATCCTCGATATCGGCCGGATTGATGTTGTGGCCGCTGCGGACGATCAGGTCCTTCTCGCGGCCGGTTAGGACAAGGCGCTGGTCCGCGGTCAGATAGCCGACATCCCCGGTGATCAGCCAGCCATCGGCGCTGCGGATACCCCGGTTATGGGCAGGATCGACATAACCCGGGAATACCTGCGGTCCCGTGACCTGGACCACGCCGCTTTCCAGCGGCGCGCAGGACGCACCCGCGCGCGCGGGGTCAAGGCTGGTGATGCGGGTCCGGGCGAAAGGCGCGCGGAAGCCGACACTCCCCTGTACCGGCGTGATGCGTCCGGGATTGAAGGCGATGGCCGCCGCGGTTTCGGTCATCCCGTAGGTTTCATAGAGCGGAATGCCGGTACGGGACTGGAAGCGGTCGCTGACCGCCTTCGGGCAGACGGCCCCGCCGGTCAGTCCCATGCGGACGGATGAGACATCGGCCCCGCCCATGGGAATGTCGGTGATGGCCGCAATCGAGGTCGGCACGCCACCAACAATGGTCACCCCGAAGGCCTCCACGATCTTCCAGTAGGTGGAGATGACGCCCTTGTCACGCAGGCCATAGGGCGACGGCACGATCATATGGCCGCCGGCTGCCAGAACCGACAGCCCCGCCGTGATGGTGCCGCCGACATGGAAGAAGGGAAAGCCATTGATGACGACGTCCCGCTCGTCCAGCCCGTGCACCTGAGCGAAGCTCCAGGCGGCATGGATCTGGTTGCCATGCGTCAGCTGGACAAGCTTCGGGCGGCCGGTGGTGCCGCCGGTATGAAACAGGGCGCAGACCGTATCCCGGCCGGCCGTGCTGGCGAAATCAAGGCCGTCGTCCCGGCATGCCTGCTGCTCGGTCTGGAAATCCAGCAGGCCTGGATCGAGGCCGTCGGCGGCGCCCAGCACCACGATGTTCCGCAGGGTCGGCGTCAGCGCGATGACCTCCTGCGCTTTCCGCCAGATTTCGGCATCCAGCGCCTCTGCCGGAATGACCAGGGTCGCGGCAGCTTCCGAGACCAGCAGATCGGCGATGACCCGCGCGTTCAGCAGGTAGTTGATCGTGCTGGCCACGCCACTGGTCTGCGCCCCCAGCAGTGCCTCGGTCATCCCCTGCAGGATCGGCGTCAGGAAGGCGACCGTGCTTCCGCCCACCCCGGCGCCGGCCTCGGCATTGAGCCGGTGGAAGAAATTGGCCGCGCGGATGATCGCCCTGTACAGATCGGCATGGGACAGCGTCGCCGACCGGCCGGCATAGCCGCCGGCAGGAATAGTCGTCAGGGCCGGCCGGTCCGGATGCTGCTCCGCCGTGGCACAGAACAGGTCGAGCAGGGTTTGCGCCGGGATCAGGTCGTCGTAGGGCTGCGCCTCCAGCGCCTCGATATCCGCAATCGACGTGATGGTCCCGACCGCTCTGGTGGTCTTCATGCGCTGGCTCCAGGGGGCTCAGTGAACCGCTGCATACATGATGGTTTCCTCGTCGGTCTCGCCGCCGGTGAATTCCTCGACGATGCGGCCCTGGCGCGACACCAGAATGCGGTCGGACAGGTGCAGGATCTCCGGCAGGTAGGAGGAGATGACCACCACGGCCATGCCCTCATCGGCCAGGCGGTTGATCAGCTGGTGGATCTCGGCAATGGCGCCGACATCGACGCCCCTGGTCGGCTCATCGAAGATGATCAGCCTGGGCTTCTGTACCAGCGCCTTGCCAACCACCACTTTCTGCTGATTACCGCCGGACAGTTCGATGACCTTGGCATCCGAATTGATCACCCGGATGTTCAGCGTTCTGGTCCAGTCATCGGCGATCTGCCGCATCTCAGCCATGCTGACGATTTTCGACCGACTCTGCCCACCGGCCATGGCGGCGATATACATGTTCTCGGCCACCGACATGGTTTCGAAGAAGCCTTCCAGCTTGCGATCCTCGGTGACGTAGATGATGCCGTCGCGGATGGCGGGGCGCGGCACGCGATAGCGCACCGGGCGGTCATCCAGGCGAACCTGCCCGCCATGGAAAAAATCCCGCTTCATGATACCGGCAATCACCTTGGCGGTTTCGGTGCGGCCCGAACCGATCAGGCCGAAGATGCCGGTGATCTGGCCGGCAAACACCGAGAATGTGTTGTTGCGCACCATGGTGCCCATCGACAGATTCTGCACGCTCAGAACCTTGCGGCCGGCCGGCCGTACATGCTGTCGCCCGCCCCTGCCATAAAGTTCGGCCGACAAGGTGCGGCCGACCATGTCACGCACGATACGGTCGCGATCGAAACTGTCGGTACGGTCGGTGACAACATGCTCGCCGTCGCGCAGGATGGTGATGCGGTCGGAAATCTGCAGCGCCTCTTCCAGCGCATGGGAAATGAAGATGATCGATACGTCGCGTTCCCGCAGCCGTTTGACCAGCGCGAAAAAATGGTGTTTTTCCTCGGGCGTCAGCGTGCCGGTCGGCTCGTCGAAGATGATCACCCGTGCCTTGTGATGCACCGCGCGGGCGATTTCCACCATCTGCTTCTGTCCGGCACCGAGGCTGGAAACCAGCGCGGTCGGATCCACCGGGAAATTCAGCGACTGCAGGAACTGCTGCGCCGCGATATAGATGCCGCGCAGACGATTGAACCAGCGGGCATCACCGAGATACAGGTTCTGCGCCACCGTCAGGGAGGGCACCAGGCTGGTCTCCTGGTAGACCATGGCAATACCCTTGCTCAGCGCATCGGACGGGCTGCTCAGTTCCACCGGCTGCCCGTCGATCAGGATCGCGCCGGCCGTGGGCGCGACAACGCCCGCCAGCATCTTGGTCAG
This sequence comes from Ferrovibrio sp., assembly GCF_964218355.1. Classification (GTDB taxonomy): domain Bacteria; phylum Pseudomonadota; class Alphaproteobacteria; order Ferrovibrionales; family Ferrovibrionaceae; genus Ferrovibrio. The sequence continues at coordinate 289,553 of NZ_CAXPMC010000021.1, forward strand.
GGTTGATTTGCCGGCCCCATTCTCGCCGAGAAGCGCATGCACCTCACCTTGCTCAAGTGTGAAAGTGACATCCTTCACAGCAGGAACGCCACGATATTCCTTGGTGCCTTGCCGGAGTTCGAGAATTGCCGTCATTGCCGGACCCTGCCTTTACGAATCGAGATCGAGTCTGACCACGACATCGTCGCCGCGCGATGCCGCATAGACTGAATTGCCGATCACGACAGCACCGGTAATGCCATGCGTCGCGCCATCGGCACGGCTCTGGAAGCTGTCACAGGGCAACCCCTGCCCGTCGAGCAGGACGACCATGCCAAAGGACAGGGTCGGCGCCCACGGCTTGAGGATGCCCAGATGCTTGACGCCGCCGCCCTGCAGCGGCTCGTAGAAGGACCGACCGCTGCGCCAGGTGGGCGCGACCCAGTAGGCCGGTTCGATTTCCGCCATCATCCGGCGTCGATAGGCATTCTCGCGCAGGATGAATTCCACCAGCTGGTTGCGCGGAGCGAACATGGTCATGACATAGCCGCCGGGCCGGCCGCCGATATGGCCGGGATAGCCGGGCAGATCGCCCTGCAATTGCCGCCGCACCGCGCCGCTGTCACGGTCCAGCAGGATGATCCGGTGCCGCCAGCTCTCCGAAACGATCAGACCGTCGTCAGACAGGGCGATGCCGGCCGGATAGGCAAGGCCGCCGGCAATGCGGTGATGACGGCCGCTGCGCAGGTCGAGACGCCAGACCGATCCCGATGCATTGCGCTCCATCAGATCGCGCTGCCAGGCGGTCGGCAGGTTCTGCGCCGATCCGTGACAAACATAGAGGGCGCCGTCTTCCTCGGTCAGCGCCGTCGGGCAACGCGCGCCATCCACGGCCGGAAAGACAACTCCATCGAACTCGCCGCCGGCGATAACGATCCGGCCATCCTCGAGGCCCATGGCGATGCCGCCGGCGGCTGGCGCCAGGCAGCTGATAGCCGCACCGGCGCGGTGCAGTATCCGGCTCCGGTCGCCCGCGGCCAGCAGAAGCAACTCGTTGCCGGAGCCTGCCACGAGACCGTCATGGCTGGCGACGATGCCGGACGGCGCCGCCACGGGGATACGCTCCGGTGCGTCGTCGAGCCGTCGGTTCGGCCGCAGCACGCCGTCCAGCGCCGGAACGGTGATCGCGCTGTCGCCGCGACCGAGAAAGGAATCGAGCGCCCGGGTGAAGAAAAACGTCATTTGCCGCCCCAGTAGGATTGCGGGCCGGTCCACTGCGGATCGGCGTCCGGCAATGGCAGCCTGCCGATCCGGTTGTTGAAGATGCCGCCGATATAGAGATGCCCGCGGTGCTCGCGCATCGAGGTGATCATCGGGTGATTTTCGCCGCCGAGATCCCAGAGCACGTCGAGGATGCGGCCGCGTTCATCGAAGCGGACGACGCAGCCGGTGTTGATATTGGGAAACAGCCACTCGTCGGGCGCCACCCGCCGCGCCATCCGCCGCCGGAAGCCCGGCATCTTCAGTGCCAGATCCATGCTGGGCGTGCGCACGCCAACCAGCGCCAACCAGTAGGTGCCATCAGAAGCACGGTTGATATTGTCGGGATGGCCGGGCAGGTCCGGGATCACCGTTTCGACCGTGCCGGCCTTGGGTCCACCAAAATAGTAGCGGCTGACGCTGCAGCTCCAGGTTTCGGCGAACAGGAACGATTCGCCGTCATGGGTCATGCAGATGCCATTCGGAAAATTCAGGTTCCGCAGCACCGTGCGCGTCGTATTCGTGCGCGGGTCGTAGCAGATGATGCGGCCGTTGCCGCGCGACTCGAGACCATCGATCGGCCATTCGTGCATCTCGTAGCGGATCGTCGCCTCGCTGAAGAAAATGCGGCCATCGGGAGCGATGTCCAGATCGTCGGCCAGCCGCAGCCGCGCATCATCAATGATCGAAAATGGCGTGCGGTTGGTCTCGTCGGTCAGCTTGCTGATCTGGCGGTCGGGGCCGATGCGATACAGACCCATACCGCCGATGCAACAGATCAGCGCACCGTCGCGGGCGAAAGCCATGCCGAGTGGCCGGCCACCGACATGGGCGAAGACTTCCTGCCGGCTGTAGTCGGGCGCGAAGAAACGGACGATGTCGCCGGTACGCGTACCGGCATAGATGTGATCGTTCTCATCGAGGATCACATCTTCCGGCCCGTCGACCTGGTTCAGGCCGACCAGCGACACGTCGCGCAGGCGATCGTTCAGCGCATAGGGCGAGGCCGATCCCCGTTCGGTGCCGGGCGGTTCGGGCAGGCTGCGGAAGGCGGGCGAGACATAGACCTTGGCCAGCACCTTGTGGCGGTTCTTCAGCCAGCGCACGTCGATGGCCACGGCAGCCAGCAGGATGATACCGAGGATCAGTGAATTGGCGCCGCTGCCGGCACCTACGCGCACCAGGCCGTTGATGATGATCATCACGGTGATGGCGCCCAGCACGGCTTTGGCTGCCGAGCCGCGGCCGCCGCCGAGGCTGTTGCCGCCGAGCACCGCTGCCGTCAGCACGGTGATCTCCAGACCAATCCCGACATCGGATCCGGCGCCGCCGAGGCGGGCGGCGAACAGGAAACCGGCCAGCGCCGCCAGTGTGCCCGACACCACATAGGTCAGGCAGACGGTGCGGCGGACATGGATCCCGACATTGTGAGCGGAGCGACGCGAGCCGCCGACCGCCATCAGGTGCCAGCCCGGACGGGTGCGGCTGAGCACCACATGCACGACGATGGCGATAACGATGAACAGTGCGAAACTGAACGGTACCTGGGCGATCTTGCCGTCGCCGATGAACTCCCAGAGATCGGAATCGGGGAAACCGGCCGAAATCTGCACCGCGTATTTCAGCAGCAGCATATCGACGATGGAGCGCACGATGATCAGGGTGACCAGAGTGGTGAGGAAGGCGCGCAGCCGCAGGTAGCCGATCAGCAGGCCGTTGACCAGGCCGACGCCGGCACCGACCGCCAAGGTAACCACGAGGGCGGCCCCGACCGGCAGGCCGAAGATGTTCATCATCGCCAGCGCGGTGATATTGGCCAGCGCCAGCACCGAGCCGACGCTGAGATCGATGCCGCCGGCCAGCATGACGATGGTCATGGCCACGACCACCAACCCGAACTCGCCCAGCTGCCGCGTCAGTGCGGTCAGGCTGCCGATGCTGAGGAAATCCGGCACCGCGATACCAAAGCCGGCCAGAACGATGACGAGGATCGAGAACGGGATGGCGTTGTCGATCCATCTTTTCGCGAGGATTTCACCGACGATATGGTCAGGGACCAACCGGTAGCGCCAGTAGGCAAGGGTATCTGTTATCGACATCTGCGGGCCTGAATCTGGGAATCAGAATCCGGACCGGGCGCCGCTTCCGCGCATCCCGGTCCGGAGTGACGCGATTACTTCTTGGCTTCCAGCGTCCAGCAGGCGCCGGGCTTCATATTGTCCTTGGTGATGAAGGTCAGCGGCGAGAACAGCGTCGTCTTCGTTGCGCCGGGCTTCGATTTGTTCTGGAACAGCGACTTGATGATGTTGGCGATATCGCGCGCCTGGTTCGGTACGTCGTAGCTGACCACCTCGCTGTAGACACCCTTATTCAGATTGTCGCAGGCGGCCTGGTTGCCCCCGCCCTGGGTGATCCAGTAGACGTTTTTACCGGATTCGCGGATCGCCGCACCGGTGCCGACATCCATCACATCCCAGAAGCCGACGCCACCGCACAGATCGGGGTGCTGCTGCAGCACAGTGGCCATGATGCTGCGGGCCTTGGTTGCATCCCAGTCGGCCGCCTGGTTGGAGACGACCTTCATTTCCGGATGCTTGGAGAGGACGTTGTTAAGGCCCTTCATCTGGTAGGCGCTGGCCGCGGCGGTCAGCACGCCCTGCATGATGGCGATCTTGCCGTTGCCGCCATTGGCGGGCGAGCATTTCTGCACAAGGCGGTTGGCGATCTGCTCGCCCATGCCGACATAGTCGGCCCCGGCGAAACCGTCGGTCGAATAGCTGGAGCGCATGTTGACCTGGATGACATGGATGCCGGCTTCCTCGGCGCGCTTGAGCAGGCGGGCATAGGATTGCACATCCGGATTATGCACCACCATGGCATCGGGCTTTTCCGCGATCAGCGAGGTGATCGCCTGGGCGCCGGCATCGGTGTTCCAGTTCGGATCGCGGATCTCGAATTTGACACCGAGCGGTTCGAGCGCGGCGCGGATGCCGGCCGCCCAGCCTTCGGTAAGGTCGAAGCCCATGGCAATGGGCACGAAGGCGACGCGCTTGCCCTTGAAGGCGTCGTAATAGGATGCCCGCGCGGGATCGTCGATCCCCTGCGCGGCGGCCGAGGCCCCGGCCGCCACGATCGCGGCGGCAGCGAGCAGCGCTGTAATACCCTTCATGGTTTCCTCCCGTTGGGTTTGTTTATGTACTGACTTCAGATATCGCCCTGCTGCGCGGTCTGTTCGTCCCTGGGATTGATGACGGTGTCAGCGACAATGGCCGCCAGCAGGATCAGGCTCTTGATGACATTCTGGACCGTATACTGCACATCCATGATCGTCATGCCGTTGATCAGAACGCCGATCAGCAGCGTACCCACGATGACGTTGCGGATACCGCCCTTGCCACCGGACAGGCCAATGCCACCCAGCACCACGACGAGGATGACGTCGTAGACGAAGGTGGAATTGGCGACGCGGATGTTCATGCTGGCCACCGATGTGGCGGTGACCAGGCCAGCGACGAAGCCGATCAGCGCGGACAATGCATATTGCATAACGATGATCGGCCGTACCGGAATGCCGGTGATGCGAGCGGCCAGCGGATTGTCGCCGATGGCGCGGATATAGCGGCCGGCGCGGACATAGCGCAGGAACAGCGCGCCGAGGATGCAGGCAGCACCGAAGACCAGCACCGGCACCGGAATGCCGAGGAAAGAGCCGCTGCCGATCCACATGATCGAGCGTGCCGCGTCCGGCAGGTAGACGACATCCAGCGTGATCAGAAAATAACGGCCGAAGCCGTAGATGAAAGTGCCCATCGCCAGTGTGGCGAAGATCGCCGGGATTTCGACATAGGCCACCAGGAAGCCGGTGATGATGCCGCTGAGCAGGCAGAAGCCCAGGCCCAGCAGCAGCGCAACACCCAGCGGCGTGCCGGTGTCGACCAGGTGCAGCGTCCAGGCCAGCGACACCGCCATCACGGCGACCAGTGACAGGTCGATGCCGCGGCCGATGACCACCAGCGCCATGGCGATGCCGAGCACGCCCAGTACCGAGACGCTGCGCACCAACGCCAGGAGATTTTCGGCTGTCAGGAAACCCGGCAGAGATATGGCGAAGGCTGCCGTAAGGACAAGCGCCAGCACCAGCACAATGCGCTCCTGGGTCAGATTCGCCGCACGGAGCATAAGTTGTTTTCCTCCTGACTGATTTGAGCGGCAGGCCGGGCTGCCACTGCGGCCTTCCTATCACTGCCGGGGCAACGGTTCTTTCCCTTGAGCGCAAGATTCTTGCCTATCCGTGCACTGCCGGGCGCGATACCGTTTTCCTGTTGCTCGCTTCGCGGGATTGGCGAAGAATGCAGGCGGTCCACCGTTCAAGTCAGAACGAGAATAAAAAACCGCCGCCGGCTTCACACGGCAGGCCGCCATCCGCCGGATGGCGCGGGAGGAATTCATGGATCTGGTATTCTCGACCGACGCCCTGGATCGGGCCAAGCGCTATGCCGCCTGGCGCGACGCAATCTGCGACGTTTACGTTCACGTCAACGTCAAGGCCGACGATCCGGACAACTACGACGGGTTCATCCGCGAAACCCAGTTCGGTGCTGTCGCGATGACCGAATGCCTGGTGTCGCAGCAGCTGATTTCGCGGCAGAAATCACACCTCTCGAAGCTGGACAAGGATTGCTATTACGTCCAGTTCATCCAGTCCGGCAGCGTCAACGTGCTGCAATCCGGCGACTCGTTCCGCACATCGGCGGGGGTGGGCGCCCTGTTCTGTGCCTCCGAGCCCTATCACCTGGAATGCATGGGCAAGGTGCAGTCCTATTATCTGGAGATTCCGCGCCAGGCCTTCGGCAGCCGTTTCCCGGGCGGCCAGGCACCGCTGGCCGCCACCATGAGCACCGGCCGCGGGCTCGGGCGCATCGCCGTCGAATTCTGCTCGATGCTGGCCAGCCAGGGGACGCCGCTGGACGCCGGCATCCGCGCACGGCTCGGCGAAGAGCTGATGGATATCCTCGCCCTGGCTTTCGATTCCGCCCAGCGGGACGAGCCGATGAGCGAGCGGGTCGTCCAGAAGGCGCGCCTGCGTTCGGTCAAAGCATGGATTGAGGACCACCTGTGCGATCCGGCACTCAGTCCCGAGATGATCGCGAAGAATAACGCCATCTCGCTGCGCTACCTGCATGCGCTGTTTCGCCTGGAAGGCCGGTCGGTGTCAAACTGGATCTGGAACCGGCGGATCGAGCTTGGCCACGACATGCTGCTGCGATCCGACCATGATGCCCGCTCGCTGACGGAAATTGCCTATCGTGTCGGGTTCAGCAGTTCCTCGCATTTCAGCACCATGTTCCGCCGCCGCTTCGGCATCCGCCCGTCGGACGTGATCCGTGGCAAGACCGTCTAGGTGCGGCAACAGATCCGGCTGAGATGATTTTCCTGCCGGGATATAAAGTCCTGCCGGGCGAGCGTCCGGTCAGGCCGCCACCGGCCCGTGCACAACCAGATATCCGTCATGGATGGCCGCCTCGACGGCGAAGACCTCCGATAACAGGGCCGGCGTGAAAACGGCATGTGGCGTTCCCAGGCCGGCCACACTGCCATTCCGCAAGACCAGGACCCGGTCGGCGTAACGCCATGCCAGCCCGAGATCGTGCAGCACCGCGACAACTGCCACGCCGTTATTATGAGCGAGGCCCCGGGTCCGTTGCAGCACCGCATGGGCATGGGAGAGGTCGAGGCTGGCGGTCGGCTCGTCAAGCAGCAGGATCGGTGCCGGCCGGCTGCCGGTATCCAGCTGCGCGATGGTCCGGGCGAGCTGGGTCCGCTGCTGCTCGCCGCCTGACAGGGCGGCATAGCTGCGGCCGACCAGGTGCCGGACGTCGGCCGCGACCAGCGCCGCATCAATGGCCGCGTCATTGACTGTCCTGTCGCGGATGTCCCGCCATGGCGAGCGCCCCAGGGCCACCACATCGCGCACTGGCAGCGGAAAACCGAGCTGGTTGGCCTGCCGCAGCACGGCCCGCCGGCGCGCCAGATCCAGCGGTGTCCAGTCGCGCAGCGCCCGCCCGTCGAGCCAGACCTGCCCGTCCGTCGGCCGGAGATCTCCTGCCAGCAGCGACAGCAGGCTGGTCTTGCCGGCACCATTGGGCCCGACGACCACCAGAAATTCGCCGGGTTCGATGGACAGGGTCACGCCCCGCAGCACCTGGCGGCCGCCGCGCCGAAGCCCGGCTCCCTGCAGATGAAGATTCATCGCCGTCATCGCCCGCGACCTCAGCCGACGAAGCCGCGCCGGTGGCGCAGCAGCAGGCTGATGAAAAACGGCGCCCCGATCAAGCTGGTGATCAGGCCGATCGGCAGTTCCGCCGGCGCCACGACCGTGCGGGCGCCCAGATCGGCTGCGATCAGCAGGCAGGCGCCGGCAATTGCCGACAGGGGCAGCACCCTGTGATGCTGCGGCCCGGTCAGCAGACGAACCAGATGCGGCACCAGCAGACCGACAAAGCCGATGGTGCCGCTGACCGAAACTGCGCCGCCCACCGCCAGTGCCGTGCACAGACAGGCCAGGCGCTTCACATGCTCGACCCGGTAGCCCAGATGCTGCGCCTCGCATTCGCCGAGATTGAGAGCATCCAGGGCACCGGCGAACCACCGCATCGCCAGTAGCGGCGTCGCCACGAAAGGGATCAGCGGCAGGACATTGCCCCATTGGGCGCCGCCGACGCTGCCGAGCGTCCAGAACGAGATATCCCGCAACTGGTTGTCGTCGGCGACAAAAACCATAAAGCCCGTGCCCGACATGGCAATGGCATTGAAGGCAATGCCGGCCAGCAGCAGCATCGGCACCACCGTCTGCCCGTCGACCAGCGCCAGCCGATAGACCAGCAGGATCACGAGCAGTCCCCCGGCAAAAGCACCGACCGGCAGCAGCACCGGCATGAAGGCCGCCGAGACCAGCAGGCCGCCGAACACGATGACGAGCGCCGCGGCAAACGACGATCCGGCCGAGACCCCGATCAGGAACGGATCCGCCAGCGGATTGCGGAACAGGCCCTGCATAATCGCACCGGACATAGCCAATGCCGCGCCGACCAGCGCCGCCATCAGCAGCCGCGGCAGGCGCAGATGCAGGACGATGGCCTCGTGCCGCGGCTCTGCCGCCTGCCCGGTCAGGACCGACAACACTTCACCGACGCTGAGCGGTACCGCGCCGATTGCCAGAGCGGCCAGAGCCAGCAATGCCAACAGGCCAAGGCCGCCACCGATCTGCAGGGCGAAGCCCGGCGGACGCCAGCGGGAGGTCACGGCGAGGCCATAGCTGTTCATTCCCCGGCCGTCCATCGACGCTCTGGCAGCCCGGGCAACACCGCACCGGGATGCAGCAGGACGGCAAGATCGCGCCCGGCATGGGCGATACGCGGGCCAAGACCCAGAAGGTAGAGCGTGTCCATGGTGTGGACACGGCCGTTGCTCACCGCGGCCGTGGGTGCCAGGGCCGGCAACGCTGCAACGCCGGCCATTCCTCCCAGCGCGTCGACGGAATGCCTGGGCAGGATGATGATCTCCGGATCGGCCGCCATGGCCGCCTCAGCTGTCACTGGCTTGTAGCCGGAATAGGCATTGGCGACATTGGTACCGCCGGCAAGCTCCAGCATCAGATCGGCCGCTGTTTCACGGCCAGCTGCCATGATGCGGCCATTCGATGCACTCATCACGAACAGGACGCGCGGCCGGCGCGGCAGTTGCGCAACGGCAGCAGACAGCGCCGCAAGATCGGCCGTTATTGCCAGCGTCATCGCGCCGCCGGCACCGGTCTCGCCAATGGCATCCGCCACCGCCGCAACCTTGCCGGCGATGGCCCCGGCCTCGTGGATCTCGGGTACCAGCACCACGCGCAGGCCGGCACGCCGCAGCTGGCCAACCAGACCCGGCGGGCCGGCCTGGTCGCTGGCCAGCAGCAGCGCGGGGTCCAGCGAGAGGATTCCTTCGGCGCTCAGCGTGCGCAGATAGCCGATCCGGGGGAGACGATCGACGATCGCATGCGGATACAGGCTGGTGGTATCCACGCCGGCAATACGGGACGCGGCGCCCAGCGCAACAACGATCTCGGTCAGCGCCCCGCCAGCGACGACAATGCGACCCGATCCGGCTGCCGCCCGGACCGTCTGCGGCAGCAGGCCTGTCGCCAGCGCCGCCAGCAATGCGCGGCGATTGATCATCGCGCGACGTCCCCGGCGAAGGATTCGGCCAGTTGCCGCCATTCCGCCAGTTCGGGGATTCCGGGCTTGCGCTTGCCGAAGAAGGAGACGGTCAGATCGCCGGTGCGGTCGAATACTTCCAGCGAGGTGACGATGCCCGCTTCACTCGGCTTGCGGACCAGCCAAGTCGACGCGATCGCATCTTCCCGCAGATGCAGGTTGAACATGGGGTCCAGCACGTTGAACCACGGGCCCGTGGCAACCAGCTTCTTCACCGGGCCGGTATGGATCTGAATCATGCCCGGGTTGCCGACAAAGACCATGATGGGCAGTTCGCTCGCCGCCGCCGATTCCAGCATACGCCGGGTGGTATCGCTGCCGACCGGTACCGCGAAATCCCGGCCGGCGAGGCGGAAGGCCTGTTCACGCACCACGCCGAATTTCCGCAGCATCGGGAAGAAGTCGTGGGTATCCTGCAGGGTCGACCACGCGGCGCGGAGGCCGGCGGCATCAATCTCGCTGTCCGGCCGCGGCGCGTTGCGGGTGCCCGCCGGTTTCACCTGGATTCCGCCCGTCCGGTCATCACTGGCATAGGCCTGGCAAAGTGCATCGAAGGCCACCATGTCGGTCCGGTCGGTGGCATAGATCTTGTGCACGGCGGTGCCATCTGCCGCGAAGAATTGCAGGCTGCGACGCGAACCTGCGCCGGTATCTTCGGTCACGGCGAAACCATGCGCCCAGGGTCCGAAGAAAATCCGCAGATCGATGTCTTCGCCGACGATCAGTCCGACATGCCCGTCCAGCGACAACTCGCCATAGGTTCCGTGCCGCTCATGCACGACCATGTCGTTCCGCGTCAGCGCCATTACCGGACCAAGACGGCCGGCATCGCGAATGATGTCCGGCCACGGACCGCGCAGGCGGATCACGCCGCGGCCGAGCCGCGTGGCGACCAGTTCCGCCTCGGACACGCCAAGGCGCTGTGCGGCGTCGCGAATCCGCAGTTTGGGTTCGGCCGCCAGAAGGGCGGACCAGCGGCCGGAGAGCGTCTCCGCCGCTGGGGCAGATATGGGGCTGGTCATGGTGCAGGTCTCTCAGATGATCGGTGTCGTTCGGTTGGGGCTTCAGTCCGGGGCAGGCATTGTCCGGCCGGCGCGGGGCCGGCCGGGACATACTTCAGAATCCTTTCGTGTAGCTGACGGCGATGCGGTAATCGCGACCCTCCTCGTAGAGGCTGGTCATGTGCCGGCGATAGGTCGTATCGAAGATATTCTCGACCCCGGCATCGACCCGGAATCCGGCCAGCCAGTCCTGTACCGGCAGCCACGACATGAAGACGCCGTGTACGACATAGCCGCTGGTCGCCAGCACGGCTCCCTCGACGCCGCCGGTGGTGTCGGTGCCGCTGACCCGGTTCTGATCGGCGACGAATTCGCTGCGCCAGCCGAAGCGCAGGCCGTAATCCTCCAGCTTGCCGCCGATGGTCGCAGTCACCTTGTCGGCCGGGATCGAATCGAGAGGGTTGCCGGTGACGTTGTTGTCGCCGCGAATACGGGATGCACCGAGCCCGAAGAAGGCCTGGCGCATATCGTATTGCAGCTCGGTCTCGAAGCCCTTGATCGTGGCGTCGGCCGTATTGGTGTATTTCGAGGTGGTCGAGGTGACGATCAGCTCGATCAGGTCCTTCGCCTCGGTATGGAAATAGGTGGTATTGAAGCGCAGCTGGTCGCCGGCAGTCGCGATATCGTCGAATTTCAGCCGCACGCCGCCTTCCGCGGTCTTCGCCTTTTCCGGCCGGAGACCGGGGTTTGAAATAAAGTTGTTGCCGAAGAAATGCGTGCCGGCAACGAATGCCTCGGTCATCGACGGGGCACGGAAGGCCTTGCCGTAGGAGGCATACAGGCCGAGCCAGGGCAGCGCCCGCCAGTTCGCCGCCAGCTTGGGCGACAGCGCACTTTCCTCGAAATCGGAGATCGTGCTCGAATCGCGATTGTAGGTATCGTAACGCAGGGCCGGGGTCAGCGTCAGGCCAGGCAGAAGCGACAGCTCGTCCTGCAGATAGTAGCCGACCACCTGCCCTTCGGCTTCGGGGAAGGTCGATCGCTCGGCGGTACCCGTGGCTGTGGTCCGCGCGCCCTTCTGGCTGTCGTTGAAGAAGTCGATGCCGGCCGTTACTGCATGATCGACATCGCCGGTACCGAAGCGGGCGGTGTTGTAGACGTCGAAACCGTTGGTGACGAGGAATGATTCGTCGACCCGCAAGGTAGCCGGGATAATCCGGTTCTCGCGAACGCTTAGTTCGTTGCGGTATACCTTCACCGTCGGGCTGAACAGCGGCATGTCTGGATTTTCATAAGTGTAGTTACCGGCCAGCGTAGTCATCTTGGTATCGCGCTCGACCACCGGATTGCTGGTGGCGTTCGGCGCGGTGTCCGAGTTGGTTGGCTGGGTGCCGCTGCCGTTGAACTGGATGAAACTGAGGCTCAGTTTCTGGTTCTCGTCGGGCCGTATTGTCGCCTTGAACAGTCCGTTGGCTATGTCCTCGGCAGAGTAGTCGAGTTCACGCCCGCCACCCTGCTTCATCGTGCCGCTGTCGCGGTAGGTGAAGTTGGCGAACAGGTCGATCCGGTCATCCAGGCGGGCGAAGCCGCCGACGCTGTATTGCGGTTCGCGCGCTACCGAACTGTAGCCGAGCTTGGTGCGGAAGCCGGCGGTCTGTCCGGGTTGCAGGAAGTCGGAGGCACCCTTCGTTTCCATGGCAATGACGCCGCCGATGGCGCCCGAGCCGTGCAGCGCCGAATTGCTGCCGCGCAGCACTTCCACGCTGCGCAGAAGATCCGGGTCGACGAAGAAGCGGCCCTTGTGACCGGCATCAAAGTTCTGCCGCGCCCCGTCCAGGGTGACCACCACCTGCTGGCCGCCGAAACCACGAATATTGACATCCTGGCCGGCGCGACGCGGACCGCCTTCCATATCGACCCCGGGCAGGCCGCGGAGCAGATCCTCCACCTTCGACGGGCTGCGGCTTTCGATATATTCCCGATCAAGCACGCTGACATTGGCCGGTACGTCGTCGACCGCATGCGCGGTCTTGGTGGCCGTCACCGTCACCGGCGCCAGGATCACCGGCCCCGCTTCATTTTTCTGTCCCGCTGGTGCCGTCCCGGTCGTCACCGGCTTTTCGATCACAACGCTGCGGGTATCGGTGAAACGAAAGGTGGCTCCGGTCCCTGCCAGCAGGCGCGCCAGTGCGTCGCGGGAGGTCAGCCGTCCGGACACGCCGGGGCTGCGCAGACCGGCCAGGCTCGCCTGGTCAACCGACACCTGATAGCCCGCCTGCACCCCGAAGGCCGTCAGCGCACCGGTCAGGGGCTGGGCCGGGATATCGAAAGCGACGACGGCACCCGCCTGGGCAACCACATTGCCCCGGTCCGGCTGAACCTGAGCCTGCGCCAAGGCCGGCACCGCGACGAAAGCCAGCACCGTCGTCAGCAGCAGATACCGCCCAAGCCGCTGGAAATCCTTGTCAAATCCCACGACATCCGCGATTTCCGCCCGATTCAAAGCTGAACCCATTGCCCGTCCCCTGATCCTGTCCAATATGCGAGTGAATATCACTTGCAGTCATGTCCAAGACGTAGGCCGGCGGCGGTCATCTCACGGTTTTTGTTTTTTTCAGGAGGCCGGCGACAGAACGAGCAGAAACGGTGTGTATTGCGTGACCGTGGCACCATAGGTGCCGGCCAGCATGCGCAGGGCGCGGGCGGGATCGCCCATGTCGTAGACGCCGGTCACCCGGCGCTCGGCCAGGGCATCGCTGGGGACCAGGATAAAGCCGCGATACTGGCGGCGCAGCGCGTCCACCACATCGGCGAAGGCCATGTCGCGCACCACGAGCCGGCCGCTGCGCCAGAGTGCGACTTCCGCCGGATCGACACTGTCCCGCGCCATGGTGCCGCTGGCACGATCGACGGTCACGCGCTGTCCCGGCGCCAGCCCGATCTCCGTCATGCCGCCCGGTTCGCGCAGGGCCACCCGAACCGAACCGCTGGCGACCGCAACACGGTAGCTTCGGTCGCTGACGGCAACGTCGAAGGCCGTGCCGGTTACCGTCACCGTCAGCGCGCCGGCTTCCACCACAAAGGGGCGGGCGGCATCCGGCCGCACCTCGAAGAAAGCCTCGCCCCGCAGCAATGACACGCCACGGCGACCATTATCGAACGCCGCATCGATGGCGCTGCCGGCGCCCAGCATGACCGCCGATCCATCCGTCAGTGCTATCCCGCGCTGCTCATGCCGACCGGCGGCATAATCGGCACCCCAGTCCGGCAGCAGTGGAAGCAGCATTGCCGCCAGCGCCAGGCATGCCGCCACAGCAAAGAAGCCCTGGCGGATCCGGTTCCGGCCGCCGCGCTGCTGCATCCCGGTTGGCCGCATGAAATCCGGCGCTGCGGTCATCTGCACGGCCTCTCCGGTCAGCGCCCAGGCCTTCTGCGCCAGTGCCCAGGCATGCGGATGCAGGGGATCGGTTTCCAGCCAGTCCTGCAGTGCATCGCGCAGCTCAGGGTCGCGCGGGCTTTCCTGCAGACGGAAATACCAGTCGGCAGCTGCATCCATGGCCTGGGCAAGGCCATGATCGGCTGGAGCGGCGGGCGGCGGGCGGCTGGTCATGGGCGGCTGGTCACGGGTGCTGGTCACGGATACGGGGCACAGGCTGCGGGTCTCGGATATCTTGCAGAACTGCAAGCATGTGCGCACTCAAGACTGAGACGGAGGCGGCAGACATCCATCTCAGCTTTTTTTGTACTGCCCCAGCGGACGCGAAATCCAGCATTACGTCGTCCGCCGGTGCAGCCGGCGCATCACATGGGTCATCGCCTCGCGGGCCATGCGGTGGGCAGTGGCATGCGACACACCGAGAATGGCGCCGATCTGCTGGAAGGTCATGCCCTCCAGCCGGTGCAGTTCGAAGGCGCGGCGAATATCCGGTGCCAGTTCCGCCAGCGCGGCCCGGACATGGAGCAACTCGTCGCGATGGATCAGTTCATCCTCCGGCGACGGCGCAGCGGCTTCGGGCACGGCAATGACGGCACGGGCGCGGTCACGCCGGGATTCGGCTGCCAGCCGGCGCAGGCCGTCCATCGCCAGGTTGCGGACGATCCGGTAGAGGTACGAGGCCGGCTGCTGCAGGATATCGGCATCGGCCTTCTGCTCGACGAAGCGGATATACGCTTCCTGGACGAGGTCCTCGGCCTGGGCACGGCCGCCGACCAGCGGCGCCGCATAGTCGACCAGCGCCGCCCGGTGCGCCAGGAAGACCCGCAATCTGCCGTTATCCTGCTGCAAACCCGCCCCGCTCCGCCCGGCTGTCATCTTCATGGCGCCACACCCGATGCCGCCACGACGCGCCGAGCGCACTTCCGTTGATCTGAAAACCCAAGAATCTAGCGACCCGTATACCCGGCAACGCGCGGCCGGACGTCGCGGGGGCTGACCCCGAACCGCCGCTTGAAGGCGGTCGCGAAATTGGCGGCACTGGCATAGCCGGCAATATAGGCGGCCTCAGTCACGCTGACTCCGTCCCGTTCCAGCAATCCGCGGGCCCGTTCCAGCCGCCGCGCCCGCACCTGCTCGAAGATCGATGTGCCGTGGACAGCGCGGCATATGCGCTGCAGCGCACTCACGCTCACGCCGACATGGCCGGCGACATCATGCAGGCTGGGCAGGTCCTCGCCCCGGCCCTCGATGAAATCGCAGGCCTCGGCAATGCGCAGCCGGTCGCGACCCGACGGCTGGCGAATGCCGCCGGATACCTCCCGGGCAGCCACCAGGCCGAGGGCCTCGGCAACAATCTCGATTGCGTGACTTTCCGTATGCAGCCGCCGGAGCAGGGCATTGTATGGCGCCGATGCCAGAATCTGCTCCGCCAGCTGGCGGTGGCGCGCCGAAGGTTGCCAGACCAGATGGCCAGTATGCGCCTGCATCAGGCGGTGCAGCGCCGCCGCATCGAAACCATCCGCCTCCGCTCCCTGCTCCATCCAGTCCGGCGGTATGTTGACACAGACCTTGCGGACCCGGTTCCCGGGTATGCCGCGGCGCACGAAACAGTCCGGCTCGGCATAGGACAACAGGAAAGCCTCGCCCCCTGTCTCCGGCCGGTTGCGCCAGCCCGTACCCAGCTTCAGATCCTGCCGGCCGACAGAGATGTCGGCCCGGCCGCAGAGGAAAATGCCGACCGTCAGGCCGGCCTCATGCTCGACCTCGGTGATCAGATTCCGCCTGTCGACGGCATCCGTGGCATGCAGGACCAGACCGGATTTCAGACGCAGCAGGCGGAAATCGCCGTCCAGCACGATATCGTCGCTGGCAACCGATGACGCTGCAGTGCGAATGCCCCGGCCGGTGGCCGCATTGGCGGACAATATGGTGCCGAAAGACACCCCTCCGGCACCGGGCTCTGCCCGGCAACGGCTGCCGCTGCCTGTGTCCATCCTCTCGCCCCTGTGATCCCCGGCTGCGATCCCCGGACTTGCCGCCGGTCCGGCAATCTGGATGTTCCGCAAACGAACTAGACCATGACGCAAAAGCATGCGCCGCCGCAGGCATGTATGTAAAAGCCGACATCCGGACGCTATCCGGCTCCTACATGCGAATGCTTCTCATTTTCTCTATCATAAGAGAAAGAAGCCGTCCAGTGGGGCCGTGGCCCGGCAATCAGACCAAGTCCAACGTCCAGATATTCAAGGGGATAGAAGAATGTCGCACCGGGTTCATGGCCAGACCGCGTCGAAGGTGGCGCTGCTGGGTGTTTCCGTCATTGCCCTGCTCGCCACGGGCGCAGCCTGGGGACAGCAGACCGCGACCACGCTCACCCCCGTGAAGGTCGAAGGCCAGAAGCCGCTCGACCTTGAAAAGAAGGATGTTCTCGATCAGGAGCAGATCGACCGCGAGCAACCGATGTCGCTGAAAGAAGTTTTCCGCGACGAACCGGCGATCACGGTTCCCGGCGGCAGCACGGCCGCGCAGAAAATCTATCTGCACGGCATCGACCAGAACAAGCTGAATGTCACCGTCGACGGCGCGCCCCAGCGCAACAATATCTGGCACCATAACGGCAATACCAGCATCGTCCCGCTGTTCCTGAAGACCGTCGAAGTCGAATCCGGCGTGTCGGCCGCGGATTCCGGACCCGGCGCGCTGGGCGGCAGCATCCGGTTCAGGACCAGGGACGCCCGCGACATGCTGCTGCCCGGCCAGACCACCGGCGGCACGGCGATCCTGGGATATGACACCAACTCCGAAACCTTCCGCACCACCGGCGCCGGCTATACCGCACAGGACGGCTTCGATCTGCTGGGCATCGCCACCCTGGCCCGGGGCAGCAACTACGAGAATGGCAGGGGCACCGACGAGCCGGGCACCGGCACCGGCCTGACCAGCGGCCTGGCAAAACTCGGCTTCGAGGCGCTGAGCGGGCACCACCTGCGGCTTTCCACCGAATATGTCGAGGATGACAGGACCCGCCGCCTGCGCCCGAATATGGGCCTGGTGACCGGCAACCCTACCGGCAGCCTGCTCAACAGCAACCGGGCCACCCGCATGACCACGGTGCTGAGCTACGAGACGGCGGAGCCGACCGATCATGTCGATCCGAAAGTCGACATCTACTACAACCACAACGCCCTGGAACGGCCGAACGACAACAACCGCACCACGGCCCATGGCGCCTTCAACTCGCAGGTCAATTCCTGGGGCGGCAAGCTGCAGAATGCTTTTGTCATTCCCGGTGGCAGCCTGACGGTCGGCATCGACTACAACCGTGACGATGCCGATGTCGAACGCTTCCACTTCTCACCCAATATCAGCGAAAGCATCCGCAATATCGGTGCCTATGCCCAGGCCCGGGTATCCCTCCAGGATGACTGGCGCGTCTCCACCGGTCTGCGCGGCGACAGTCAGCATTACGAGGCGGTCGACAACCAGACCTTCGACAATGCCGGCGTCAGCCCCAACCTGTCGACGGAGTATGACCTGACCGGCCGCATCACCGGCTTCGGCGGCTACAGCTACAATTTCGGCGGCATCGAGATGGCCGAAGTGGCACAGTTCCATGCCGGCAACTACACCTATGATCCGAACCTGAAGCCCAGCCACGCCCACAACATGAAGGCCGGCCTGCGCTACAGCGATGGCGGGCTGGCCCTGGAAGGCACGGTTTTCCGCACCGAGATCAAGAACCCGACGGCCTTCAACTACACCTCGCGCATCCGCATCAATGGTGACGATCTGGTATCGAAGGGCTTCGATCTCGCCGCCGGATACCAGTGGCAGAATGCCTATCTGGGCGCCAAATACACCTATACCGACGTGCGTTACGGCGACCGCATCGCGCTGCCCAGCGACTACAGCAGCGCGGTACCGGTCGGCAACCTGCTGACCCTGCGCGGCCATTACACCTTCGAGGATTACCGCCTGACGCTGGGCGGCTCCAGTGAGATGGCGAGCCGGATCGACGACAGCGCCCTCGCCGCCAACAGCTTCGATGCGGTCAACGGCTATGCGGTGTTCAACCTGTTCACGGAGTGGCAGCCGCTGGCCAGCATGCCGCACTGGAGTCTGCGTCTTGAGGCCAACAACCTGCTCGACGCCGCCTATCTCGCACGGTCGAGCTATCATCAGACCGGCAGTGTAACTCCCGTGCTGGAGCAGGGCCGTTCCTTCTACCTCTCGACCACGGTAAAGTTCTGACACTACCGGTCGCAAACCGGCAGACGGAGGGTTCGTCATGCGTAGATTGCTGTCGGTTTTCTGCCTGCTGCTTGCCGGCCTGCTTCCGCAGGCCGGCAATGCCGCCGAGGTGACGGACCTTGCCGGCCGCACGGTGCGGCTGGACCGGCCGGCGGAGCGGATCCTGCTTGGCGAGGGCCGCTACCTTGCTGCTATCGCGATCCTCGACCGCGATGCCCCGCTGCGGCGGATTGCCGGAATGATGGGGGAATTCCCGCTGCTCGATCCCGGCGGCTACGCGCAATGGACCGCGCAGTTCCCGGCGCTGACCGGCATTCCCCTGGTGGGCAAAGCGGCGCCGGACAGTTTCAGCATCGAGAGTGCCATTGCCCTGAAGCCCGATCTGGCGGTTTTCGGTCTTGCCGGCCATGGCCCCGGTCCGCAGCAGACCGAAACCATTGCTGCGCTGGAGGCGGCAGGGATCCGCGTCGCCTTCATCGATTTCTTCCTCGATCCCGTTGCCCATACCACCCGCAGCATCGCACTGCTCGGCGCGCTGATGGGGCGACAGGCCGAGGCGACCGCCTTTGCCGCCGCCTACGAAACCGAGTTGCGGCGGGTGACGGCGCCGCTCGCCGGCGTGACACGCCGGCCGCGGGTCTTCCTCGAGAACCGCGTCGGCCTGCAGGAAGCCTGCTGCGCCAGCGTCGGCAACGGAGTGATCGGGCGCCTGGTCGAACAGGCGGGCGGACGCAACATGGCGGCCGACCTGATCCCGGGCCAGATCGGCACCGTCAGCCTGGAATACCTGCTGGCCAATCAGCCTGACATCTACCTGGGCACCGCCATCGGCAGCACCTGGACGGCGGAAAAACTGCCGCAACGCATCGCCATGGGCCCCGGCGTGCCTGCCGCGATGGCGCAGGCCAGCCTGCGGCACAGCCTGCAGCGCACCGGCATCGCCGACCTGCAGGCCGTGCGGCAGGGCCGGGCCTATGCTCTCTGGCATCATTTCTTCCATTCGCCCTTCAACGTCGTGGCCCTGCAGGCGATGGCGACCTGGTTCCATCCCGATCTCTTTGCCGGCCTCGACCCGGCCGCAACGCATCGCGACCTGGTCCGCCGCTTCCAGCCGGTACCGCTCGAAGGAACCTACTGGACCACGGCCCGATGACCCTGACCGGCGATCGCCCCTCGCTGTCGGCACAGTATTCCCGCTTCGTCATCCGCCGGACCCTGCTCCTGCTGGCGCTGGCCGCGGCCGTGCTGGCGGCCTTCGCCCTCGACCTCGCGACAGGTCCCTCCGGTCTGTCGCTGGGGAACCTGCTCGCCGCCCTGATGCAGCCGGGAGAGGAAGACCGGGCCGCGGCGGTGATCCTGTGGTCAATCCGCCTGCCCCAGGCCCTGCTGGCGCTGGCCGTCGGCGCGGCGCTGGCACTCGCCGGCGCGGAAATGCAGACGGTGCTGAACAACCAGCTTGCCAGTCCCTTCACGCTCGGCATCACCAATGCCGCCACGCTGGGCGCGGCGCTGGCGATCGTCTTCGTGCCGGTGCTGTCCTGGCTGCCGGTCAACTACGTGGTGCCGCTGTTCGCTTTCCTGCTGGCCATGGGTGCGATCCTGCTGATCCAGGCCCTGTCGCGACTGCACGGCACCGGCGCCGACACCATCGTTCTGTTCGGTATCGCCATGGTGTTCACCATGAATGCATTGCTGTGGCTGGTGCAATATGTCGCCAGTGCCGATGCACTGCAGCAGATCGTGTTCTGGACCATGGGCAGCCTCGGCCGCGCGACGCTGGAAAAGGTCGCCATCGTGGCAGTGGCGGTGGCGGTCTGCCTGCCGCTGTCGCTGCGTGGTGTCTGGGCAATGACGGCCCTGCGCGGCGGCGAGGAGCATGCCCGCAGCTTCGGCATCCGTACCGGGCGCCTGCGCATGCTGGTGCTGCTGCGGGTCGGCATCCTGTCCGCCGCCGCCGTCTCCTTCGTCGGCACGATCGGCTTCATCGGGCTGGTCGGGCCGCACATCGCCCGCCTGGCACTGGGCGAGGATCACCGCTTTTTCCTGCCCGGCGCCGCACTCGCCGGCGCGCTGGTGATGTCGCTGGCCTCCACCGTCAGCAAGGCCCTGGTGCCCGGTCTGGTCCTGCCGGTCGGCATCGTCACCGCCCTGGTCGGAATCCCGCTGTTCATGGCACTGATCCTGTCGCGCCGGAGAGGCATATGAGCAGCGGCCTGCTTGTTCGCGGCCTTGCTGCCGGCTACCGGCGCCGCCGCGTGCTGGGCGACATCGACCTGCCGGCCCTGGCGCCGGGCAGTCTGGCGGCCCTGATCGGCGCCAACGGGGCCGGCAAGTCAACCCTGCTGAAGGCACTGGGCGGATTACTGTCGGCCAGTGGATCGGCACGGCTGGACGATGCCGAACTGTTCGCCATGCCGCACCGGCAGCGCGCACAGATGGTCGGTTATCTGCCGCAGGCCCTGCCGCAGGGCAGTTCGCTGGTCGCCTACGAGGCCGTGCTCAGCGCCCTGCGCGCCATCCGCGACGACCTGCCGAAAGCCGCCGCCGAATACGAGGTCGCCTGGGTATTCGACACCCTCGGCCTCACGCCGCTGGCAATGCGGCGGCTGGACGAACTGTCGGGTGGCCAGCGGCAGATGGTCGGCCTGGCCCAGGCGATCGTGCGGAAGCCCCGCCTCATGCTGCTGGACGAGCCGACCAGCGCGCTGGACCTGCGCTGGCAGCTGACGGTGCTGCAGCAGGTCCGCGACATTGCAGCGGCGGCCGGCAGCATTGCCCTGATCGCCTTGCACGACATCAACCTCGCCCTGCGCTTCTGCGACCAGGTGGTGGTGCTGGGCGGCGGTCAGGTGCTGGCGGCCGGACCGGGCCGCACGGCGCTCAGCCCCGCGATCCTGCGTCGCGCCTTCGGTGTCGACGGGCGGATCGAAACCTGTTCCCTCGGCTTTCCCGTGGTCATCGCCGACCGGGCGATGGCAGCCAGCCTCGACAACCTACGGAGCCCCTCATGATTGCCGTGCGTGCCGTCGTGCAGACCCCACTGGCCAGCCGTTATCTGGTCCAGCTCTGCAAGCATTTCGCCCACAAGATCGCCGTGACCTACGACACGGAACGCGGCCATGCGGATTTCCCCTGGGGCATCTGCGACATGACAGCCGGAGATGCCGCGCTGGACCTGTATTGCGAGGCCCCCAGTGCCGAGGATCTCGAGCGGGTGAAATTCGTGGTGACAGACCATCTGCAGCGCTTCGGCTGGCGCGAGAAGCTCAGCCCCGACTGGCAATCGGAAACGCCGCGCAGCTCCTGAGCCGGGCGGGCAGGATGGATACGAGAGAAAATTGGAAGCGATGGCTGGGGGACTAGGATTCGAACCTAGACAACCAGAGTCAGAGTCTGGGGTCCTACCGTTAGACGATCCCCCAGCAGGGATCGGGGCCGGGTTGTAACGCGCCCGTCCGGGCTTTGCAACCCCTATCCCGGATTTCCCCTAACGCCTGAAAATGCCGAGCATTTCCAGGTGCGGCGACCACCTGAACTGGTCGATCGGGGTCACCCGTTCAAGCCGCCAGCCGGCATCGGCCAGCACCCGGGCATCGCGGGCGAAGGAATTGGCATCGCAGGCCGCCATCACCACCAGCGGCGGCACCGCCGCAGCGCCGGCCGCCACGCCGCCCGGCCCGGCCGCGGCCGCCTCTGCCAGCTGCTGCACCTGGGCTTTCGCCCCTGCCCGCGGCGGATCGAGCAGGATCGCATCGAGCTTCCTGAATTCGGCGCGGGTCAGCGGCTGCCGCTCGAGATCGCGCATCTCGGCGGTCACCCGGCCGGCCAGGCCGGGCGCGGCCTTTGCCGCCGCCTGCAGGGCGGCAATTGCCGGCCGGTCGGCATCGGCGGCCAGCACCGTCTTGCCGGCGACCGCCAGCCTGAGTGCAAAGGCGCCGCAGCCCGAAAACAGGTCGGCCACCCGCTTCGCATCCTGCAGGGCATCGAGGGCAAGATCCGCCATCGCGGCCTCGGCTTCCGCCGTGGCCTGCAGGAACCCGCCCGGCGCCAGGGTCACCGCCGTCCCGCCGAACCGCACCAGCGGCGCCTGCGGTCCCTGAAACAGCATCTCGGGGTCGCTGCGCGGATCGAAGCGCCAGCTGAGCCGGCCGAGGCCGGCCGCCTTGGCGGCACGGCTGAGGGCGATCCGCTCCTGCACCCGCATCTTCAGCTTGCCGGTAATCAGCACATCGGGCCCGGTTTCCGTCTCGGTCACCTTCACGTCCACGGCCCAGCCGTCGCCCAGCACATCGAGCAGCATGCCGCGCAAAGCCGGCAGCAGGGCCAGCAAAGCCGGCCGCAGCACGTTGCAGGCCTCGAGATCGACGATCTTGCGGCTGGCCGCCTCGTGAAACCCCATCAGCACGCCGGCCTTGACGCGGCGGGCGATGAATTCGGCCCGGCGCCGGCTGTGATCCGGCACCGTCACCAGATCGGCCACCGGCGGCGCCGCGAACCCGCGCCGCTGCAGCGCGGCCACCAGGGCATCGCGTTTCCAGGCACGGTAGGGCGCATCGGCCCAGTGCTGCAGGGCACAGCCGCCGCAGGCCTGGAAATGCGGACAGGGCGGCTCGACCCGGTCGGGCCCGGCTTCCTCCAGCACCACGAGCTGCGCCGCGAAACCGTCGCCGCGCGCCTCGCCGACCCGGGCGGCGATGCGGTCGCCAGGCACGGTGAAGGGCACATAGAACCGCTCGCCGTCATGATCGAGCACGCCATGGCCATGCCCCCCCATCCGTGCGATCACGCCTTCGACATCACGCATGCCGGACCCCGTCAGCCATGGCCATATTCCGCCGCTATGAGAAACTCGCGATTGCCTTCGGGACCGAGGATCGGGCTGGGCTCGATACCCAGCACCCGCCAGCCGGGCAGCCCGGCCCACCAGTCGCCGATGCGGGCGCAGACCTCGTCATGCAGGGCCTGATCGCGCACCACACCGCCCTTACCGACCCGCTCGCGGCCGACCTCGAATTGCGGCTTGATCAGCGCCACCGCCCAGGCACCCGGCTGCGCCAGCGCCAGCGCCGCCGGCAGCACGGTCTGCAGGCCGATGAAGCTGGCATCGCAGACCACGGCATCGACAGGATCCGAAATCTGCGCCGCCGTCAGATGCCGGGCATTGGTCTTTTCCAGCACCACGACGCGGGGATCATTGCGCAGCTTCCAGTCGAGCTGGCCCTCGCCAACATCGACGGCATAGACCCTGGCCGCGCCATGCTGCAGCAGCACGTCGGTGAAGCCGCCGGTGGAGGCGCCGACATCGATGGCGATGCGGCCGTCCGCCGGCAGGCTGAAATGTCCGACGGCATGGGCCAGCTTGACGCCGCCGCGGCTGACCCAGGGATGCGGCTTGCCGCGCAGCTCCAGCGGGGCATCGGCAGCGATGCTGTGGCCCGGCTTGTCGAGCCGCCGGTCGCCGGAAAACACCAGCCCGGCCATGATCGCCGCCTGTGCCTTGGCCCGGCTTTCCGCCAGGCCGCGTTCCACCAGCGCCTGGTCGAGGCGGATTTTCGCGGGCTTCATGGCGCCTGCTCCTGCCGGCCCGGCCGCAGCCTGTGCGTCCACCAGCCGAAGCGCCAGACCAGCAGGAATGCCGCCATCGCCAGCCCGACAACCAGGCCGAGCCACACGCCCTGCCCGCGCAGGGCGGTGCTGAAGCCGAACCACAATGCCGCCGGCAGGCCGCACAGCCAGTAGCCGACCGCGGCAAACACCATCGGCACACCGGTATCCTTCAGGCCGCGCAGCGCGCCGTTGGACACGGCCTGGGCACCATCGACCATCTGGAACAGCGCTGCCATGCCGAGATAGGCCACCGCCAGCGGAAACACCGCCGACTGCATGTCGGTCACGAACAGGCCAATCAGCTGCGGCGCGAAGATCCAGAAGATGGCGCCGGAACAGGCGCCGAAGCCGACCGCAATGGCAATGGCCACCCAGCCGGCGCGGATCACGCCGGCCGCATCGCGGGCGCCGGCGGCAAGCCCGACCCGCACGGTGGCTGCCTGCGACAGGCCCATCGGCACCATGAAGGCGATGGTGGCCCATTGCAGGGCGATCTGGTGCGCCGCCACCTCGTCGGCGCCGAGCCGGCCCATCAGCTGCACCGCCAGCGAGAACAGGCCGACTTCCGAGGCGAAAGTCAGGGCGATGGGGCCGCCGATTTTCAGGTAGGCCTGCAGCCGCGGCCACGAACTGCGCCAGGATGACGACCAGATGCGGTAGATGCGGAAACCCGGATCGACGCTGACAAAGATCGCGAAGGCGATGAAAACCGACCAGGTCGCCAGCGCCGAGCCGATGCCGGCCCCGAGGATGCCCAGCGCCGGCAGGCCGAAGGCGCCGAAGGTGAATCCGTAAACCGCCAGCGCATTGAACAGCACGGCCCCGATCATGAAGACCAGCGCCGGGCGCGGCCGGCTGAGGGCCGCGGCAAAGGACCGCAGCACCGAGAACCAGATCGACGGCAGATAGCCGAGGCACAGCAGCCGCAGGAACAGCACGGTATCGGGCACCAGTTCGGGGGGCTGGCCGAACCAGATGAGGAAATCCTCGCTGAACCACAGCAGCGCGATGCTGGCCGCCGCCGCAAAGCCGGTGACGATCAGCCCGTCATGCACGGCCTCGCGCACCCCGCCAAGATCGGCGGCATTGCGGCCGACGCTCTGCGCCACCAGCGCAGCCACCACAATGCCCAGCCCGATCCCCAGCATCCAGAAGAACGAAAACAGCGAGAAGGCCAGCGCCCCCGCGCCCAGCGCATGGTCGGACAGCCGCGCCAGCAGCAGCACGTCGGTGGTATGGATGGCAATCTGGGCCAGCTGGGTGCCGACAATGGGCAGCGCCAGCGTGAGCATGGCCCGCGCTTCTCGGAGGATCATCGGAAATGTCCTGCCTAGGCGCGGGCGGGCAGTTCGGCGGCACGCCCCAGGGCCGAGAGGGCCATGGCGACGATCTGCGGCGCGTTCAGTCCGGCCTCGTCATACTGCTTCGCCGGGCTGTCATGGTCGATGAAGCGGTCGGGCAGCACCAGCGGCCGCACCTTCAGCCCATGATCGAGCAGGCCGTCGAGGCTGAGGAACTGCAGCACCTGGCTGCCGAACCCGCCGACCGACCCTTCTTCGAGGGTGATCAGCACCTCGTGATGGCGGGCCAGCTGGCGCACCAGGTCGGTATCCAGCGGTTTGCAGAACCGCGCATCGGCCACCGTCGCCGGCAGGCCGCGGGCGGCCAGGTCCTCGGCCGCCTTCAGCGCCTCATGCAGATGCGCGCCAAAGGACAGGATCGCAATCGATGCGCCCTCGCGCAGCACGCGGCCTTTTCCGAGCGGCAGAACCTCGCCCCGCTCGGGCAGCACGATTCCGGTGCCTTCGCCGCGCGGATAGCGGAAGGCGCTGGGCCGGTCGTCGATGGCGGCGGCGGTTGCCACCATATGCATCAGCTCGGCCTCGTCGGCGGCGGCCATCAGCACCATGTCGGGCAGGCAGCCGAGATAGGCGATGTCGAAACTGCCGGCGTGGGTCGCGCCGTCGGCGCCGACCAGGCCGGCACGGTCGATGGCGAAGCGCACGGGCAGCTTCTGGATCGCCACGTCATGCACCACCTGGTCATAGGCACGCTGCAGGAAGGTGGAATAGATCGCGCAGAAGGGCTTGAAGCCCTCGCAGGCCATGCCGGCAGCAAAGGTCACCGCATGCTGCTCGGCGATGCCGACATCGAAGGTGCGGTCGGGAAAGCGCCTCCCGAACAGATCGAGCCCGGTACCCGAGGGCATCGCCGCAGTAATCGCGACGATCCTGTCGTCGCGCTCGGCCTCGGCAACCAGGCTCTGGGCGAACACCTTCGTGTAGCTGGGCGGGCCGGCCTTGGGCTTGGCCTGGGCGCCGGTGACGACATCGAATTTGGCAACGCCGTGATACTTGTCGTCGGCCGCCTCGGCCGGGGCATAGCCCTTGCCCTTCTGGGTGACGGCATGGATCAGCACCGGGCCGGGCGGCTCGTTGTCGCGGATATTCTTCAGCACCGGCACCAGATGCTCGAGATTGTGGCCGTCGACCGGGCCGACATAATAGAAACCCAGCTCCTCGAACAGGGTGCCGCCGGTGACCATGCCGCGGGCATATTCCTCGGCCTTCTCGGCGGCCGAAGCCAGGCTGCGCGGCAGGATCTTGTTGCCGAACTGCTTGGCCAGCTGGCGCAGGCCCATATAGGAGCGCGAGGACAGCAGCCGCGACAGATAGGCGCTCATGGCACCCACCGGCGGCGCGATCGACATGTCGTTGTCGTTGAGGACGACGATCAGCCGCGAATCCATCGAACCGGCATTGTTCATCGCCTCGTAGGCCATGCCGGCCGACATGGCGCCGTCGCCGATCACGCAGATGACGTTGTTCTTCTCGCCCTTCAGGTCGCGCGCCACCGCCATGCCGAGGCCGGCCGAAATCGAGGTCGAGGAATGCGCGGCACCGAAGGGATCGTATTCGCTCTCGCTGCGGCGGGTGAAGCCGCTGAGGCCGCCACCCTGGCGCAGCGTGCGGATGCGGTCGCGCCGCCCGGTCAGGATCTTGTGCGGATAGGCCTGATGGCCGACATCCCAGATCAGCTTGTCGTCGGGCGTGGCGAAGACATGATGCAGGGCCACCGTCAGTTCGACCACGCCCAGCCCGGCGCCGAGATGGCCGCCGGTCACCGAGACGGCATCGACCATCTCGCGACGGACCTCGTCGGCAAGCTGTTTGAGCTGGTCGATATCGAACTGCCGGATATCCGCCGGCGTCCGCACCAGATCTAGCAGGGGTGTGCGGTTGCTGATCATCGCTGATCCGATCGTCTCACGAGCGGCGGGTTATAACAAACTCGGCCAAGGCCTGTAAAATGGCCGCGGCCGGACCAAATTCGGCCAGTCTGGCCGTCGCCGCATTGGTTAACGTCTGCGCCCGGGTCCGGGCCTCGTCCGGCCCCAGCAGGCCCACGAAGGTGGCCTTGCCGGCGGCGGCATCCTTGCCGACCGCCTTGCCCAGCTCGGCGGCCGAGCCCTCATGGTCGAGAATATCGTCCGCGATCTGGAAGGCGACCCCCAGATCGGCGGCATAATCGCGCAAAACCGCCCTTTCGTCGGGCCCGGCCTGGCCCAGAATGGCGCCCGCCTCGGCGGCAAAGCGGATCAGGGCCCCGGTCTTCAGGGCCTGCAGCTCGGCGATTTCCGGGTAATTCAGCGGTCGTCCGCCGGCCGCACGCGCCTCGGCGGCCAGATCGATGGCTTGGCCGCCGACCATGCCGCGCGAACCCGCCGCCCGGGCCAGGCCCGCCACCAGATCGGCCTGCACCGCCGGGTCCGGATGGGTAGCCGGGTCGGCCAGCACGGCAAAGGCCAGGGCCTGCAGCCCGTCGCCGGCCAGCACGGCCGCCGCCTCGTCGAAGGCACGGTGGACGGTCGGCCGGCCACGGCGCAGGTCGTCGTCGTCCATGCAGGGCAGGTCGTCATGCACCAGCGAATAGCAATGCAGCATCTCGATGGCGGCACCGGCCCGCAGGCTGCGGCCGCGCGGCACCCCGAACAGGTCGGCCGCCGCCACGGTCAGGAAGGGCCGCAGACGCTTGCCACCGCCAAGACAGGCATAGCGCATCGCCTCGTCCAGCCACGCCGTGCCGCCGGCCGGCTGCGGCAGCAGGGCATCCAGCTCGGCCTCGACGGCCGCCGCAATTTCCTGCATCGCCGCCGCCAGCGCCGGCGACGTTGCCGTGGTCATGGGTGTCAGTCCGCCTTGAAGGGCTGGGTGCCGGCAGCCTGGCCGTCGGCACCGACGACGATCTTCTCGATCTTCTCTTCGGCGGCCTTCAGCTTGGCCTCGCAATGGCGGCGCAGCAGGGCACCGCGGCCATAGAGGGCGATCGATTCCTCAAGATCGACGCGGCCGCTTTCCAGCTTGCCGACGATCTCGTCCAGCGCCTTCAGCGCCGCCTCGAAGCTCATCGCCGCGATGTCGGCGGGAATCGCCTCTGCGCCGCCTTCGGCTGTCTCCCGGGCCTTCGACATGCCGCCTCCGTTTCACAAAGCCGCCACAGTTTACGGGTTGGCTGGTCCCCGAACAACCCGCCCTGCCGCAGATCGCTGCTGCGGGCGGGCCGCCGAAGCAATATCCTGCGGGTCCGGCTTTGCCAACCCGCCGGACGTGACATCATGGGGACCGCCATGCAGACCCGCCGCACGCTTCTCGCCTCCGTTGCCGCCGGCAGCGCCATGCTGCTGCTGGCGCCGGGCATCGCCCGCGCCGCCAACGACCAGGGCCTGATCGACCAGGCCCGCGTCACCGTCGGCGACTTCACCGCCGATTCGCAGTTCACCGACATGCGGCGCCGGCTGGCCCGTGCCAAGGGTGTGCTGATCATTCCGCAGCTGCTGAAGGCCAGCTTCATCATCGGCGGCGAGGGTGGCTCCGGCGTGCTGCTGGCCAGGGGCCAGGCCGGCTGGAGCGAGCCGGCGATCTACACCCTGGGGGCCGGCTCGATCGGCCTGCAGATCGGCGGCGAAGCCTCGGAAGTGATGCTGCTGCTGATGTCGGACAAGGCGGTGGATGCCATCCTGCGCAACGAGTTCAAGCTGGGCGCCGACGCCACCGTGGCGGCCGGCCCCGTGGGCGCCGGCATCGAGGCTGCCACCACCAGCAACCTGGGCGCCGATATCCTGTCCTATTCGCGCAGCAAGGGGCTGGCCGCCGGCGTCGCCATCGAAGGCGCGGTGATCACCGCACGCCACAGCCGCAACACCGCCTATTACGGCAAGGCGGCGCATCCGCGCGCCATCCTCTACGAGAATGCGGTTGCCAATCCGGGCACCCAGCCGCTGCGCCAGGCGCTGGCCGCCGCCGAGATGCCGTGATTTCTGCCGCTACCCTGCGCGGCTATGCCGCCACCACCTATGGCATCGGCGGCAGGGGCGGCACGGCCATCGGCCTGCGCCTCGGCGCCGCCTGCCCGGATGCCGATGCGCTGCTGCGCCGGCTTGGGGCTGCGTCGCTGACCTGCCTGAATGCCTGGAATCCGCTGAGCCGGCCGCGGCCCGTCACCCGCAACATGGCGGCGCATCTGCGGCTGCAGCGCGACCTTGCCGCCCGCGGCCTGCGCGCCCTGCCCCATACCGGCGTGCCCGACAGCCCGCACTGGGCGCCGGAACCGGGCTTTGCCGTGCTGGACCTGGATGAAGAAAAGGCCATAGCGCTGGCTGAGCGCTATGGCCAATTCGGCATCGTGCAGTATCGGCGCGGCGGGGTGGCAGACCTGCTGCTCACCCGCCACGCCAGACGCTAGAGGATCACGCGACCTCGAAGAGGCCGGCGCCGCCCTGGCCGCCACCGATGCACATGGTGACCACCACGTATTTGACACCGCGGCGCTTGCCCTCGATCAGGGCATGGCCGGTCATGCGCGCGCCCGACATGCCGTAGGGATGGCCGATCGAGATGGCGCCGCCATTGACGTTCAGCCGCTCCTGCGGGATGCCGAGCTTGTCGCGGCAGTACAGCACCTGCACGGCGAAAGCCTCGTTCAGCTCCCACAGGCCGATATCGTCCATCTTCAGGCCGAAACGCTGCAGCAGCTTAGGCACGGCATAGACCGGGCCGATGCCCATCTCGTCCGGCTCGCAGCCGGCCACCGCCATGCCGCGGTAATAGCCGAGCGGCTTCAGCCCGCGCTTCTCGGCCAACTTGGCTTCCATCACCACGCTGGCCGAAGCGCCATCCGAGAGCTGGCTGGCATTGCCGGCGGTGATGAAATGGCCGGGACCACGCACCGGCTGCAGCGAGGCAAGCCCCTCGAGATTGGTCTCGGGCCGGTTGCCCTCGTCCTTGGCCAGCGCGACATCCTTGTAGGAGACTTCCTTGGTTTCCTTGTTGACGACCGCCATCTTGGTCGGCATCGGCACGATCTCGTCGTCGAACTTGCCGGCCTGCTGGGCCGCCGCGGTGCGCTTCTGGCTTTCCAGCGCGTATTCGTCCTGCGCCTCACGGCTGATGCCGTAGCGCTTGGCCACGGTCTCGGCGGTGTCGATCATCGCCATGTAGATTTCCGGCTTGTTCTTCATCAGCCATTCGTCGCGGGAGCGGAAGGTGTTCATATGCTCGTTCTGCACCAGCGAGATCGACTCGAGGCCGCCGCCCACCGCGACCGGCACATTGTCGTGGATCACCTGCTTGGCCGCGGTGGCGATCGCCATCAGGCCCGAGCCGCACTGGCGGTCGAGGCTCATGCCGGCAACCGAGACCGGCAGGCCGGCGGCGACGGCGCAGTGCCGCGCGATGTTGCCGCCGGTCGAGCCCTGCTGCAGGGCGGCGCCCATCACCACGTCGTCGACCTCGGCCGGGTCGATGCCGGCGCGCTTGACGGCCTCGCGGATCGCATGGGCGCCGAGGCTGGCGGCGTCGGTGTTGTTGAAGGCGCCGCGATAGGCCTTGCCGATCGGGGTGCGGGCGGTGGAGACGATGACGGCTTCACGCATTTCGGGTTTCCTCCGTTATACCGGTCTGGCCGGCACGCTAGCGCCAAACTTTTTGCGGCGCAAACCTTCCGCAGGGCTGCCGTTACGGCAGGTGACGCCCGCGTAAACCTGCCTGCGTAAACCTGCCGCTTACGCGGCCGGCCAGCGCTTGGCGATTTCCTCCAGCATCACCTCGGTGGCGCCGCCGCCGATCGGGTGGATGCGGGCATCGCGGGCCATGCGCTCGATCTCGCTCTCCCGCAGGTAACCGGCGCCGCCATGGAACTGCAGGCAGTCATACATCACCGCCGTGACCAGCTCGCCGCACAGAGCCTTGACCATCGAGACCTCGCGCACGGCATCGCGGCCCTGATCGCCGAGCCAGGCGGCATGATAGACCAGCTGACGGGCGGCCTCGGTGCGCGCCTCCAGCATGGACAGCCGCTGGCGGATCGCCTGCTTGTCGGCCAGCACGCCGCCGAAAGCCTTGCGGGTGACGACATACTGCCGGGTGATCTCCAGCGCGCGGCGGCATTCGCCCACCGCCATCGCGCCCAGCACCAGCCGCTCGTTCTGGAAGTTGCGCATGATGGCGTAGAAGCCGCGGTTTTCCTCGCCAAGCCGGTTCTCCGCCGGCACCCGGCAGTTGTCGAACACCAGCTCGGCCGTGTCGGAACACAGCCAGCCGTGTTTCCGCAAGGAGCGGCCGACGCTGAAGCCCGGCGTGCCTTTCTCGACGGCGAAGATCGAGATGGCGCGCGAGCCTTTCGCCTCCGGATCGGTCTTGGCGGCGACGAAATACAGGTCGGCATGCACGCCATTGGTGATGAACATCTTGGCTCCGTTCAGCACGTAATGGTCGCCGTCGCGCTTCGCCCGGGTGCGGATCGCCGCCACGTCCGAGCCGGCATCGGGCTCGGTGACGGCCACCGCGGTGATCAGCTCGCCGGCGATCACCTTCGCGAACCAGCGGTCGAGCTGCGCCGGGCTGCCGGCATGGGCCAGATGCGGCGAGGCCATGTCGGTATGCACCAGCACGGTGGCGGAAAAGCCGCCGAAGCCCGAGCGGCCGCATTCCTCGGCGAGAATGGCCGAGGCGATCAGGCCCTGCTCGCTGCCGCCATAGGCTTCCGGATACTTGATGCCGAACAGGCCGAGCGCGCCCATCCGGCGCAGCACGTCGCGCGGCACCATGCCGGCCTCTTCCCAGGCGGCGCCATGGGGCCGCACCTCGTTGTCGATGAAGCGGGCGATCTGCTCACGCAGCGCGGCGTGGTCCCCGCTTTCGTAAATCAGCATCATGGTTCCTCCGGATCATTTTTATTCTCTTTTGCTGTCTTACTTCAGATGCGGCACCAGCCGCTCCAGTGCCTGCGACAGTTTCGGCAGCGAGGCCGCGTAGCACAGCCGGATGCGGCCCTCGCCGGCCGGTCCGAAGGCGATGCCCGGCGCCAGGCCGACCTTGGCCTTCGGCAGCAGGTCGAGGCAGAAGCGCAGCGAATCCTTCAGGCCATCCAGCGCGAAGAAGGCATAGAAGGCGCCTTCCGGTCTGCCGAGCCGCACGCGCGGCAGCGGCGCCAGCGCCTGGTAGACCAGGTCGGCGGCGCGGCCGTAGCGCTCGGCCAGGCTGTCGACATAGGCATCGCCCTCGTTCAGCGCCGCCACCGCGCCCCACTGGGCGAAGGCATTCGAGCAGGAGACGTTGAACTCGGTCATCTTCTCGATGGCCTCGGCAAGATCGGGCCGGGTGACCACCCAGCCGAGCCGCCAGCCGGTCATCGACCAGCTTTTCGAAAACGAATTGATGACGATCACGGCATCGTCGGGTTCGGCCAGGGTGTAGAAGCTGGGCGCGTGGCTGCGGCCCGGCACCCGCGCGGCGCCATAGGCGATGCGGCCATAGACCTCGTCGGACAGGATCCACAGGCCGCGGGCGCGGGCGAAATCGAGGATCGCCTTCAGCTCGGCCTCGCTCGCCACCCAGCCGGTGGGATTGCCCGGGCTGTTCAGCATGATCAGCTTCGTCGTGTCGTCGCAGGCGGCGAACAGCCGGTCGAGATCCAGGGTCCAGCGGCCGTCTTCCTGCTGCTGCAGATAGACATCATGGACCTGCGCGCCCAGCGCCCGGATCGCCTCGCAGCCATTGGGCCAGATCGGGCCGATCACCGCGGCGCTGTCGCCCGCCTCCAGCAGGCATTGCAGGGTGATCATCAGCGCGCTCATGCCCGATGCCGTGGCGACGATGCGGTCCATCGGCACGTCGACGGCATAGGCGCGCTGCAGATAGGCGCGGATCGCCTCGCGCAGCGGCAGGATGCCGCGGTTCGGCGTGTAATAGGTCTCGCCCTTCGCCAGCGCGGCTGCTGCGGCATCGCGGATGAAGGCCGGCGTCGGCTCGTCGCCCTCGCCGGCCCAGAGCGGGATCAGCCCCTCGATGCCCTGGCCGGCATTGTAGACGGCGCGGATGCGCGAGGCCGGCAGGTTCAGGATGGTCGGGCGGATACGGGCTTGCCTCATCGGATCGCGACTCATGGGTGCGGGTTGTCCTGCAGCAGGGTCATCATGCGCGACAGCGCGGTTTCGGTATCGACGGCACCCGACAGCAGGTCGTCGGCAAGGGCATCGATGGTGCTGTCCGGCAGGCCGAGGATGCGGCGGCGCAGCGCATCCAGCGCCAGCGCCTGCAGCAGCCGGCGGGTGCGGGCGCGCGGATCGGGCCGCTTGCGCCGGCCGATGGCGGCGATGGCGTCGGCCAGATCGGCGACGCCGCGGCCGGTGCTGGCCGCGGTCTGCAGCACCGGCACCGGCTTGTCGCCACGTTGCGCAGACATGGCGGCAAGCTGGCGGGCCGAGCGTTCGGCGAAGGGCAGGTCGGCCTTGTTGACCACCAGCACGTCGGCGATCTCGAGGATGCCGGCCTTGATCGCCTGCACGTCGTCGCCCAGGCCCGGCGCGTTCACCACCACGCGCACATCGGCGATCTCGGCCACCTCCACCTCCGACTGGCCGGTGCCGACGGTCTCGACCACCACCACGTCGCGGCCGGCCGCGTCGAACACGTCGATCACCCGCGCGGCGGTGCGCGACAGCCCGCCGAGATGGCCGCGGCTGGCGAGGCTGCGGATGAACACGCCGGCATCGCCGGAATGCCGGGTCATGCGGATGCGGTCGCCGAGGATGGCGCCGCCGGTGAGCGGGCTGGAGGGATCGACGGCAACCACGCCGACGGTCTGGCCGCGCGCCCGCAGCACGTCGATATAGGCCGAGACCAGGGTCGACTTGCCGGCTCCCGGCGCGCCGGTGAAGCCGACCACCAGCGCATGGCCGAGCCGGTCGCGGATCGCCTGCAGCACGGCGCGCGCCGCGGCGGTCTCGTTCTCGACCGCGGTGATCGCCCGGGCCAGGGCCGACCGCTCGCCGGCCAGCAGGGCGGGCAGCCAGTCCGGCGCCGCAGCGGCAGCGGAGCCGGCGGTTGCCGGGCCGGCGGTTCCGGGGCCGGCGGTGGCGGAATCGGCAGGCGGTTTTTGCATTCCGGCACCTTACGCGCTATGTAGTCGCCCGAACAAGCCGGCTCCCCCTGAGCCGTCCCCGGCCCGGATTGTCCCATGCAGAATACCAGCCTCCGCCATGCCCCCGCCGAACCGCGCCGCTACGGCGCCGTCAACTGGATCGGCCTGTGGACCCTGTATGTGAAGGAAGTGCAGCGGTTCGTGAAGGTGATCACCCAGACCGTGCTGGCGCCGGTGGTGACCACCCTGCTGTTCTTCGCCGTCTTCGCGCTGGCGCTGGGCGGCGCGGTGCGCCATGTGGGCGACCTGCCCTTCATCACCTTCCTGGCGCCGGGCCTGATCATGATGGCCACCACCCAGAATGCCTTTGCCAACACCTCCTCCTCGATCATGATCTCGAAGATCCAGGGCAACATCGTCGACATGCTGATGCCGCCGATCTCGGCCGGCGAATTCCTCGTCGCCTATGCCTTTGCCGGGGTGACCCGCGGCCTGGTGGTGGCGGTGGCGGTGGGCGCCGCCATGTGGCCGTTCGCGCAGTTCGACATCGAATCCTGGGCGGCGACCCTGTATTTCGTGCTGGCCGGCTCGCTGGTGCTCAGCCTGGTCGGGATTCTTGCGGGGCTGTGGAGCGAGAAATTCGACC
Source organism: Ferrovibrio sp. (assembly GCF_964218355.1). Lineage (GTDB taxonomy): Bacteria > Pseudomonadota > Alphaproteobacteria > Ferrovibrionales > Ferrovibrionaceae > Ferrovibrio. The sequence continues at coordinate 324,407 of NZ_CAXPMC010000021.1, forward strand.
ATCTGGCGGCGGTGACCAATTTCGTCGTCACGCCGCTGGCCTTCCTGTCGGGCACCTTCTATTCGGTCGAGCGGCTGCCGCCCTTCTGGTATGGCGTCGCCCATGCCGACCCGTTCTTCTACATGATCGACGGCGTGCGCTTCGGCATGACCGGCCATGCCGACAGCGACCCGGCTCTGGGCGCCCTGGTGCTGGCGGCCACGGCGGCGGCTTTGTGGGCCCTGTGCTACACCCTGCTGCGCCGCGGCTACCGCCTGCAGCCGTAAACAGACCCGGAAACATACGCCGGTATTCGCGGCCCGGTCCGCCCGGCTCCGCCGGAGCCAATTCCGTCCCATTGCGGTTCGCGACGGTTCGTGACGGTTCGTGGCGGTTCATCATGGCTCGCCGGGGTTCGTTACGGTTCGCGGCGGTTCATTCCGGTTCGTCCCGGCTCGCAGCAGTTCATCCCGGTTCATTTCGGCTCACTCCATCTCGTCGTCCCCGCGCAAGCGGGGACCCAGCAGCACCGGCCAGTCTGGGTCCCCGCTTGCGCGG
>NZ_CAXPMC010000022.1:0-56604 GCF_964218355.1 Ferrovibrio sp.
TCGTGGCGGTTCGTGGCGGTTCGTGGCGGTTCGTGGCGGTTCGTGGCGGTTCGTGGCGGTTCGTGGCGGTTCGTGGCGGTTCGTGGCGGTTCGTGGCGGTTCGTGGCGGTTCGTGGCGGTTCGTCCGGCCAGCCATGCAGGCATCCGGAGTCTGTCCAGACTGGCACATAACGGGAACATTTGTCAAGAGAAAAGTCCGGAAAACGAGGAAGAATTCTGCGTCATCCCTGATATTATACTTTCTGGTTGACCTTTGGCCGCCAGCCCGATATGTTCAACCTCATGGTTGAGCTTCATACCCCTCCCGGCGCCGCGGCGCCGCCCCCGCCCGACGCCGCGCGGCTGGATGCCCTGTTCCATGCCCTGGCCGACGGCACCCGGCGCGGCATGCTGCAGCGGCTGGCCGGCGGCGGCCGTTACAGCATCAGCGAGCTGGCCGCGCCGCAGGCGATGACCTTTGCCGCCGTCTCCAAGCATGTGAAGGCGCTGGAACGCGCCGGCCTGGTGCGGCGCGAGGTGCAGGGCCGCACCCATTACTGCCGGCTGGAACCCACCGCGATGCAGCAGGCCGAAGCCTGGATCGCGCGCCAGCGCGCCATCTGGGAAGGCCGGCTCGACCGCATGGAAGCCTATCTGCTGGCCCTGCATGCCCAAGAGCAGCAGCACGGGCAGCAGCAGGTGCAGGCACCGGAGCCGGCGCCAGACCACAACCCCATACAGAAGCCGGAACCGGACGCGGCCGGCAGCAAATCCGCGACCCGCCAGACCAGACCCCGAACGGAGAATGAGTGATGTCCGCCTCCCCCTCTTCCGCCTCTTCCGGCAAAACCGGTGAACAGACCGGCCGCCTCGACCTGACCCTGACCCGCGACCTTGCGGTGCCGCCCGCCCTGGTCTGGAAGGTGTGGACCACGCCCGAGCATCTGATGCCGTGGTTCTGCCCGCGCCCCTGGATGGTGACGCAATGCGAGATCGAGCTGCGGCCCGGCGGCAAGTTCTTCACCGTGATGCGCGGGCCCGAGGGCCAGGAATTCCCCAATCTCGGCATCTTCCTCGAGCTGGTCGAGAACCGGCGCCTCGTCTTCACCGACACGCTGCATCCGGGCTGGCGCCCGGCGACCAATCCCTTCTTCACCGCCATCGTCACCATGGAGGAGATCGCGGGCGGCACGCGCTACACGGCCACCGCCCTGCACAAGGACGATGCCGACCGCAGGAAGCATGAGGAAATGGGCTTCCACGATGGCTGGGCCACGGCCGCCACGCAGATGGAAGACTACGCGAAAAGCCTGCTGTAAACCGCCGGGCCGGCCCGCGTGTTGCGCGCGGGCCACCAGGTGCGGCCTCTGGGTGCGAGCGACTGGGCACGAGCGACTGGGCGCGGCCCTTATGCCTTGGCCGTGACCAGCCAGTCCCACGGCTTCGCGCCGCGCAGGGCCTTCGGCGCGCGCAGGCCGTGGCAGTTCCAGGAATATTCGATGCGGCGCACATTGATCCCGGCAAACCCGAGCGCGGCCAGTTCGCGCTTCAGCTCAGGCTGCGTGTAATGCTTGGTGGCGACACCGTCGATGGTGACGCGCGCCGCCCCATCGGCATCGCGGCCGACCACGATGCTGGGATCGCCGGTATGGGCCTCCGCCCGCATCAGCAGCCGCGCCGAACCCAGGGCCGGCACCACCAGGATCAGCCGGCCCTGCCGGCGCAGCAGGTCATGCGCCGATTGCAGCACGCCGCGCCACATGGCCGGGCGCGGATGGATCGCGGCATTGGCACACAGCACGGCATCGAAGCTGCCGCGCCAGCGCCGCGCCGTGCGGCTGGCCACATGCACCGAGACATTCCGCTGCCGCCGCACCTTGCGCCGCGCCACATCGACGCAGGCCGCCGACTGCTCGAAGCCGTGCACGCGGCCGAACAGCCGGCCGAGCAGCGGCAGGTAGATGCCCACCCCGCAGCCGAAATCGGCCAGCGTCGCCTGCGGATCGGCGGCCGCCTTCAGGGCGGCGGCGATCACGCCTTTGCGGTCGTTGTGAAAGGACGAGAAGATCTCGTCTTCCCAGTTGCTGGCGGCGGCATCCCAGTAACGGCCGGACTGGCGGCCGGGCAATGCCGAGGCGGCGGGCTCACCCATCGCACTGTCCTCCTCGCTGCGCCGCCGCGGAGGAATGCGGCAGGCGGCTTCGTCTCCCGCCGCGAAAACGCGGCGGCGGTGGAACATCGCACCCAGCAGAAAGGATTATGGTTAAGCGGGGGTTAAGACCGGGGAATCCGTCAGCCCCTCTGACGTCATGGCCGGGCTTGTCCCGGCCATCCATGCCTTTCATCCGTCGGAAACGAAGACGTGGATGCCCGGATCAGGTCCGGGCATGACGAATTGGGAAAAACTAAGCCGCCTTCTTCGCCGTCAGTTCGAGGATGCGCCCCTACTCGCCCGCCACGGTGAAGGCGATTTTGGCGCCTTTATTGTCGCGCCCCTCACCCATCGAGCCTTTCCCTCGCCCGAGACCGCGGAATGTGCCGCCGGCATAGGCGCCGCTGGGACATTGCACCGACCAGGTGCCGGTATTGTCTTTCGCGGTGTGCGCGATGCCGGTGCAGTCCTTGTCTTCGCCGGGCAGCGTCACGCTCAACCGAGCAGTGGCTGCCTTCGGATCGAAAGTCAGGCTGGCATTGATCGGCCCCGGGTGACCCTCCCAGACCAGCGCCACTTGCCGGCGCATCTCGGCGGACGCCAGTGGCGCATCGTTAGCAACCGGAGCGGCGGCAGAAGCCGCAAAGCCGGATGGCGCCGGGCCCTGCGGCTTGCCCAGTCCCTCGAAACCCAGCCGCGACAGCACCAGCGCCGCATCCTCCGCCGACAGGCGGTGACCGTCCGCCGCGCAGTAATAGCCAAGAATCTGGTCGCTGCCGACCTGGGTGCTGCCGTTCTCGTAGCCGGAACCCCGGATGCCGCCATACAGGCCGCCGAAACTGACGCAGGAGCGGCCCAGCGCCGTGAAGCGGCGGTAGCCGGTCGCCCCGAGCGGCGATGTCCCGGCCTGCCGGCCGGCGTCATCCCAGACCAGAGGCTTGTTCTGGAACTCGGTGTAGAGCGTCGGGACCAGCGTGTCGAAATCGGGGATCGCGTTGAAGAACGTTGTTTCCGCATTGATGCTGAACACCACCACGGTGGCGAAGGCACGACCGCCGCCGCCTGACGGGTAGAGATAGGCGAAACGGCGGACGTTGTTCTTCCCGCTGCCGACCCACATGCCTTCCTGCGCCTTGCCGGGCCGGCCCGACAGGCCGGGCGCATCAAAGCTGAGACGGCTCTGGGCCGGCGGGAAATCCACCCACTGCACCGTGCCCTGCGCCAGCGCCGCGGCCGGCAGCAGCAGACTCATGCACGCAGACCACATGCGGCGCATCGACGCCTCCCCCGTTATCCCGTGTCAGGATAGCGAGGAGACCGAGAGACGGGCCAGCGCGATTTGCGAGACTGACTACAGAAGTATGCATACTCTATCTGACGTCATGGCCGGGCTTGTCCCGGCCATCCATGCCTTTCATCCGTCGGAAACGAAGACGTGGATGCCCGGATCAGGTCCAGGCATGACGAACTGGGAAAAACTAAGCCGCCTTCTTCGCCGTCAGTTCGAGGAACAGGTCCTCAAGGTCGGCATCCTGCGTGGAAAGATCGGCAATCTCCAGCCCGGCGCCCTGGATGCGGGCGAGCACGGTCGAGAAGGCGATCTGGCTCGGCCGGTATTGCAGGCGCAGGCGGCGCGGCCCCAGCAGTTCGGCATTGAGGTCGGCGAACACCGCCGGCAGGGCGGCGAGGTCGGCGGCGAGCGTGAGGATCACGTCCTTGCGGTCGAGCCGCGCCAGCAGGGCCGGCGTCGAATCCATCGCCGCGATCGCGCCGTGATGCACGATGGCGATGTGGTCACACAAGGCCTCGGCCTCTTCGAGGTAATGGGTGGTCAGCACCACGGTGGTGCCGGCGGCATTGAGCTGGCGCACATAGGCCCAGAGCTGCTGGCGCAGTTCGACATCGACGCCGGCGGTGGGTTCGTCCAGCACCAGCACCGGCGGCGCATGCACCAGCGCCTTGGCCACCAGCATGCGCCGGCGCATGCCGCCGGACAGGGTGCGCGCGTAACTGTCGGCCTTGTCGGTGAGGCCGACGGCGGCAAGGATTTCCGCCGTGCGGCGTTCGGCCCGCGGCACGCCATAGAGGCCGGCCTGGAATTCCAGCGCCTCGCGCGGCGTGAAGAAGGGATCGATGTTCAGTTCCTGCGGCACCACGCCGATCGCGGCCTGGGCCTGCCGCTTGTCGTGGTCGATGTCGTGGCCCCAGATCGCGGCCGTGCCGGCGGTCTTGCGCACCAGCCCGGCGAGGATGTTGATCAGGGTGGACTTGCCGGCGCCGTTCGGCCCCAGCAGGCCGAAAAAGCTGCCGCGCGGGATGTCGAGGTCGATGCCCTTCAGCGCGCGCTTGGCGGTGGCGCCGCGGCCATAGACCTTTTCCAGGCCGCGCAGGGAAATCGCGGGCGACGACGCGGCGGAAGCTGTGGCGGCGGCGGCGGGAATCGTGCGGATCGTGTCGGGCATCGGGGCCTGTTTTCCGGCTTGTGCGGGCGGCGAGTTTGGTCTGAAAGACTGGCGAAACGGTGCTTTGTGGGGTAGGTATCACCCGGGGACCGCCGGGTCAAACCGGCGCGGGCAAGCGCCTGTCCCCGCTGGCAGATATTGCTCTATTCAGGTATCGCCCTTACAGGTATCGCCCTTTCGGAGAATGGCAAGATGCAGCCCCAGAACACCGCACCGGCCTCCGCTTCCGGCCGCTCCCCTGTCGAGACCATCGCGGTCGACAGCCCCGTGGTTGCCTGCGATGGCGGCGGCGGCGCGCTCGGCCATCCGCGCGTCTATCTCAACATGGGCGAGAAACACGAGATCGACTGCCCCTATTGCGGCCGCCTCTACATCCTGAAGGAAGGCGCCGGCGGGCATGGCCATTAATTGATGGCCGCGTCCGCGAAACACCGCCTCTACCTGGTCGACGGCTCGGGCTACATCTTCCGGGCCTATCACGCGCTGCCGCCGCTGACCCGCAAGTCGGACGGCATGCCGGTCGGCGCCGTCTCCGGCTTCTGCAACATGCTCTCGTCGCTTCGCGACAAGGCCGAGCATGACCAGGCGGTCAGCCACATGGCGGTGATCTTCGACACCAGCCGCATCACCTTCCGCAGCGAGATCTATCCCGACTACAAGGCCAACCGCGCCGAGACGCCGGAAGACCTGATCCCGCAATTCGGCCCGATCCGCGATGCGTCGCGCGCCTTCGGCCTGGCGACGCTGGAGATGGACGGCTTCGAGGCCGACGACCTGATCGCCACTTACGCAAGGCTGGCCCGCGAGGCCGGCATGGAGGTGGTGGTCGTCTCGTCGGACAAGGACCTGATGCAGCTGGTGCGTGACGGCGTCAGCATGCTCGATCCGATGAAGGACCGCGCCATCGGCCCCGGCGAGGTGATGGAGAAATTCGGCGTCGCGCCCGACAGGGTGGTGGATGTGCAGGCCCTGGCCGGCGACCCCACCGACAACGTGCCCGGCGTGCCCGGCATCGGCATCAAGACAGCGGCCGAACTGATCAACACCTATGGCGACCTCGACACGCTGCTGGCCCGCGCCGAAGAAATCAAGCAGCCCAAGCGGCGCCAGAACCTGATCGAGCATGCCGAGAAGGCCCGCATCTCGCGCGACCTGGTGAAACTGCGCGACGATGCGCCGGTGACCGAAGATCTCGACGCGCTGAAGCTCGGCCCCGTCGCCTGGCCGAAGCTGGCCGCCTTCCTCGATGCGATGGAATTCCGCTCGCTGAAGACCCGGATCGAGAACCGGCTGAAGCTGCGCGGCACGGCGGATATGGGCCCGGATGCGAACGGAGGCGCGCCGACCGCAGCGGCGGCGGCGCCGGTCGCCTTCGCGGGCGAGGTCAATCCGGCGGCGGAAGCCCCGGCCGCGCCGGTGGCCGAGGGCCGCTACGACCTGGTGCAGGATCTGGCGACCCTGCAGGGCTGGATCGACCGCGCCTTCGCCGCCGGGCTGGTCGCGTTCGATACCGAGACCACCGATCTCTCGCCGACGAAGGCCGAGCTGGTCGGCTTCAGCCTTGCCATCGAGCCGGGTGCGGCCTGTTACGTGCCGGTCGGCCATGTGGCGCCGGGCTCGCTGTCGGGCGGCGGCGGCCTCGACCTCGCCGGCCATGGCGCAATCCGGCAGATTCCGCTGGCCGACGCACTCGCCGCGCTGAAGCCTTTGCTGGCCGATCCGGCTGTGCTGAAGATCGGCCAGAACATCAAATACGACATGGCGGTGCTGGCGGGCTACGGCCTCGACATCGTCGCCTATGACGACACCATGCTGCTCTCCTACGTGCTCGATGCCGGCAGACACGGCCACGGCATGGACGAGCTGTCGGAGCTGCATCTGGGCCACAAGCCGATCGGCTATGATGAAGTGACCGGCACCGGCAAGGCGCGCATCTCCTTTGCCGAAGTGGCGCTCGACGCCGCCTGCAGATATGCCGCCGAAGACGCCGACGTCACGCTCCGGCTGTACAACATCCTGAAGCCGCGCCTGCTGGCCGAGAAGCAGGTCACGCTGTACGAGACCATCGAACGCCCGCTGCCCGCGGTGGTCGCCGCCATGGAAGTGGCCGGCATCCGGGTCGATCCGGCCGAGCTGAACCGCCTGTCGGCCGATTTCGCCGAACGCATGGCCGGCTTCGAGAAGAAGGCCCATGAGCTGGCCGAGGAAAGCTTCAATATCGGCTCGCCCAAGCAGCTCGGCGAGATCCTGTTCGATAAAATGTCGCTGCCCGGCGGCCGCAAAGGCAAGACCGGGGCCTACTCGACCGGCGCCGACGTGCTGGAAGACCTCGCCGCGCAGGGGCACGAACTGCCGCGGGTGGTGCTGGACTGGCGCCAGCTGCAGAAGCTGAAATCCACCTACACGGATGCGCTGGTCGCTTCGATCAACCCGAAGACGGGCCGCGTGCATACCTCCTATTCGATCTCGTCGACCAATACCGGCCGCTTCGCGTCGAACGACCCGAACCTGCAGAATATCCCGGTGCGCAGCGAGGAAGGCCGCAAGATCCGCAAGGCCTTCGTCGCCGAGACGGGCTGCAAACTGGTCTCGGCCGACTATTCGCAGATCGAATTGCGCATCCTCGCCCATATCGCCGACATCGCCGCCCTGAAACAGGCGTTTCTCGACGGCGTCGACATCCATGCGCTGACCGCCAGCCAGGTGTTCGACACGCCGGTCGAGGGCATGGACCCGATGGTGCGCCGCGCGGCGAAGGCGATCAATTTCGGCATCATCTACGGCATGAGCGCCTTCGGCCTCGCGGCCCAGCTCGGCATCCCGCAACGCGAGGCGCAGGCCTATATCGAGGCCTATTTCAAACGCTATCCCGGCATCCGCGCCTATATGGACGACACGAAAAAGCAGGTGAAGGAGCAGGGGTTTGTCACCACGCTCTACGGCCGGCGGGTGCATTTCCCCAACATCAACACGAAGAACCCGGCCGAGCGCGCGTTTCTGGAACGCGCGGCGATCAATGCGCCGATCCAGGGCTCGGCCGCCGACGTGATCAAGCGCGCCATGGGCCGGCTGCCCGCCGCGCTGGCGGCAGAAGGCCTGAAGGCCCGCATGCTGCTGCAGGTGCATGACGAACTGGTGTTCGAGGCGCCGGAGGCGGAAGTCGAGGCGCTGATCGCGGTGGCCAAGCGCGTCATGCAGGGCGCCGCCGATCTCTCGGTGCCGCTGACCGTGGAAGCCGGATCGGGCGACAGCTGGGACGCCGCGCATTAGCGCGGCTGGGGCGACAGCTGGGACGCCGCGCACTGATCTCCCGGCGTCGTTCCCGCGCAAGCGGGAACCCAGCGTCAGGCCAAACGGCCCGCCACACCCTCTGGGGCCCCGCTGGAGCCTGTCCTCGGGCCGGCAAAGCCGGACCCGTGGGCGGGGACGACAGTGATAGCGATTACTCGAAAACCGGCCGGAAAAAGCTGCGCTCGTAGCGGCGGAAGCATTTGGTCTTCTCGTGGAAGGCCAGCGCCGCCTGGCAGTCCGGATCGGTGGCCGCCGCCCTGCGATACTGCTCGTAGGCGGCGAGCGACGGAAAGCTGAACGAGGCCAAAGCCACGTCGCTGGCGCCTTCCGACGGCATCAGATAGCCGTGATGGGTGCCGCCCAGTTTGTTCACCAGCCGGATCCACATCTTTCCGTATTGTTCGAAATCGGCAAGCTTGTCCGGATCGACTTCGTAGCGCAGGAAACAGGTGATCATGCAGCGCGCGCCTTTCAGCGCCCCTTCAGCCTGAGGCAGGTTTCGACGATGGCGCCGCAGGGCTCCGGCGCGGGCCGGCCGGTGGCGATGCGGCCATTGAGTTCGACGGCGACCACGCGGCCGCCGCGCAGGCGGAACACCGCTTCGCAATGGCGAAAATACTCGTAGCTGCTGCTGCCGCGCGCGGTGGGCGTGTAGCCGACATCGGATGTGGCGGTGGCCGAGCGGCTGGTCTCGCGGAAATAGCTCCACAGCTCGTCGGCACCCTCGCGGTTCTTCGCCACCGGCTCGCCGGCGCAGTGCCGCAGCTGGCTGTCGCTGAGGCCGGGCAGTTCGGCAGGCGCGCGCCTTGCCGCCTCTTCCAGCGGCGAGACGCAGCCCGCGAGCGAACCGGCGGCAAGCAGAACAGCCAGCAGCGGCAGTGTTGCAGGGGTGAAACGCATGCCGGCATCCTGCCGCCGCCGTTGTCGCCCCGCAAGCTTTCCGCTACACCGGAAGCGGCAAAAACAACAAGATCCGAGGAAACCTCCCCATGGCTGCCACCGTCACCATCGACGCCTCCGCCCTGCGCCGGGCCGTGCGCCATATCGTGCTGGCGGGGGGAAGCAACGAGCGCGAGGCGGCCCTGGTCGCCGACAACCTGGTGCTGGCCAACCTGTCGGGCCATGACAGCCACGGGGTGGGCATGCTGCCCGCCTATATCCTCGCCGTGGTGGAAAAGCGGCTGAAGATCAATGCGGCGCCGGCCGTGCTGGCCGATCACGGCGCCATCCTCAATCTCGACGGCAACATGGGTTACGGCCAGGTGATCGGCCACGATGCCATGGAGCTGGGCATCCGCCGCGCCCGCGAGACCGGCGTCTGCATCGTCAGTCTGCGCAACAGCCACCATATCGGCCGCATCGGCCACTGGGGCGAGCAATGCGCCGCCGCCGGACTGCTCTCCACCCATTACGTCAATGTCGTCGGCCGCACGCCGCTGGTGGCACCGCATGGCGGCAGCGATGCGCGCTTTGCCACCAATCCCTATTGCTGCGCGATCCCTGCCACCGAACCCGATGGAGAACCTGTCGTGCTCGACATGGCGACCAGCAAGATCGCCATGGGCAAGGTGCGGGTGGCGATGAACAAGGGCGAGCAGGTGGCACCCGACACCCTGATCGACGCGAAAGGCGCGCCCACCACCGAGCCGCGCACCATGTTCGACGCGCCCACCGGCGCCATCCTCGCCTTCGGCGGCCACAAGGGCTATGGCCTCGCGGTGATCGCCGAGCTGCTGGCCGGCGCGTTTACCGGCGGCGTCACCATGCATGAGGGCAGCTGGGCCTCGGGCACCATCACCAACAACATGTTCTCGGTGATCGTCGATCCGGCGAAGCTGGGCGGCGGCGAGACCTGGCGCCGCGAGGTGGCCGCCTTCGTCGATTACGTGAAGGCCTCGCCGCCCTCTCCTCAGAATGACGCGCCGGGCAGCAACGGCGTGCTGGTGGCCGGCGAGCCCGAGCGGCAGATGCGCAGGGCCCGCCTTGCCGCCGGCATCCCGGTGGATGCCACCACCTGGGGCGAGATCGTCAGGGCCGGCGAATCCGTCGGCATCGCCGCCAGCGAAACCCATGCCGCCGCCGGCATCTGAACGGGGAGACCTGACATCATGACCGACATCGCCGCCATCGCCCGCGCCCTGCGCGACGCCGCCGAGACGAAAACCCCCATCCCGCCGGTGCGCGACGCCCTGGGCAACGATCTTGCGCTGGCCCGCAAGGTGCAGGAGGCCAACCGCGACCACTGGCGCGCCGCCGGCCGGCGCGTGGCCGGGCGCAAGATCGCCGTCTCCAGCCCGCAGGCGCAAACGGCCCTGGGAGCCACCGCCCCGGCCTGGGGCTGGCTCTATGCCGACATGCTGCTGGCCGACGGTGCCGCGGTGCCGGCCGATGCGGTACTGCATCCGAAACTGGAAGGCGAGGTGGCGATGGTGCTGGGCCGCGACCTGACCATGCCGCAGCCGACCATGGCCGATGCGCTGGCCGCCGTCGACTGGTGCATGCCCGCCATCGAGATTGCCGGCAGCCGCATCGCCAACGGCGCCGCGAAGATCGCCGACCTCGTCGCCGACAACGCTAATTCCGGCCTGGTGGTGCTGGGCAGTCCGGCCCGGCGGCCCGGCGGCCTCGACCTGCGCCGGCTGGGCATGAGCCTTGCGAAGAATGGCAGCCATGTCGCCTCGGGCAGCGGCGCCGCCGTGGCCGGGCATCCCTTCGCGGCGCTGGCCTGGCTGGCCGGCGACTGCGTGGCGCTGGGCCAGCCCCTGCGCGCCGGCGAGCTGATCATGACCGGCACCTTCTTTCCCATGCAGCCGGCCGCGGCCGGCGATGCCTTCGAACTCGATGCGCCCGAATTCGGCCGCTGCGAGGTGCGGTTCACGGGATAAGCGCCCTTCAAGAATATTCCGTCATTCCCGCGCAAGCGGGAACCCAGTTCCCCGTCAGGCCGGGCTCCCGCTGGAGCCTGTCCTCGGGCCGGCGAAGCCGGACCCGTGGGCGGGAGCGACGATGGAGGGAAAAGAGCCTGACGCCACGTCAGTCCGCCGGGCTGGACGGCTCCCGCCGCCTGCCGCATCATGCCGCCGCGGAAAAAGAACAGGCGGAGGAAACGGCGCATGCGCGCGATCGAACTGCGGCAGTTCAGCCCCGGCAGCACCGACGGCCTCGCGATGGCCGAACGCCCGCAGCCGCCGGCCCAGCCCGGCCCCGGCGAGGTGCTGGTGCGGGTGAAGGCCTGCTCGCTGAATTTCCGCGACTGGCTGATGCTGCAGGGCCTGTATAACCCGAAGCAGAAGCTACCGTTGATCCCGGTATCCGACGGTGCCGGCGAGGTGGTGGCGGTGGGCGACGGTGTTGCGGCATTCCGGCCCGGCGACCGCGTGCTGGGGCATTTCTTCCCGGCCTGGCTGGCCGGCGAGCCCAGCGTGGAGACATTCGCCGTCAGCATGGGCGGGCCCTTCGATGGCTGGCTGTGCGAGGCGCGCAGCTTTCCGGCCGCGGCGCTGGCGAAAATCCCCGATCACCTGTCCTACGAGGAAGCCGCCGCCCTGCCCTGCGCCGCGCTGACCGCCTGGAGCGCCATCGTGTCGCTCGGCAATGTGCGGCCGGGCGACCGCGTGCTGGTGCAGGGCACCGGCGGCGTGGCGCTCTTCGCCCTGCAATTCGCCAAGCTGTGCGGCGCCGAGGTGACTGTCACCTCGTCCAGCGACGAGAAGCTGGCCCGCGCCGCGAAACTCGGTGCCGACCACGGCATCAACTACCGCACCGACCCGGACTGGGGCCGCACCGCGCGCGCCATGACCGGCGGCGCCGGGCTGGACCATATCGTGGAACTCGGCGGCGCCGAGACCCTGAACCAGTCGATCCGCGCCATCCGCCCCGGCGGCATGATCAGCATGATCGGCGTGCTGTCGGGACCGAAGAATGCCCTGCATATCCCGCTGGTGGTGATGCAGCATATCCGCCTGCAGGGCGTGACCGTCGGACCGAAAGCGGCGCTGGATGCCATGCTGCGCGCCATGGCGCAGGCGCAGATGCATCCGGTGATCGACAGCCGCTTCGGCTTCACCGAGGCCGGCGTGCGCGATGCCTTCGCGCATATGGGTCGTGGCGCCGCCTTCGGGAAGATCGTGGTGGGGATGTGAAGTAATGAAAATTCAGCTTGATCAAACAGCTAAGCAAATGCCGACGCCTTAAACCCCTCCCTGAGCTTTATGTCTAACAAATCTCTGTCCGTTGCATTTTTCAGTAGACCGTATCGCTCCATTAGTGGTTTGAATTTTTCTCGCCCATAAGGAGACAAACCGTTGTGAAAGAGTAACGCGACCTCCGCATCCGAAAGCTGAGCACGCAGTATATTCGTGTAGAACTTTTTATTCTTTACATCAGAAGCGTCTACGAACTTAACGATGTTATAGACAGTGCGAAAGTAGTGCCCTAGCTCAGAATTATGCTTTTGATAGAACCGCTCATACACGCCCTGAAATTCTCGCTTGTCATAAAGAACTGACCCGTCAGACATATATTCTTTTCGCAATCTACCTAGAAAGACAGGAAACACATCCTTCCCTTTAGTTGTCCTGCCGTCGCGGACAAGGTCAATCGCCGCAGTCAAGTCAGTAAGAAGCCTCAATAGCTGGAAAAAGGTGCTTTCAAAAATTTGCTTCCGCGTCTCTTCATTCTGCAAAGAAAGTTGTTCTTGCTGTCTTTCAAGAATTTTCTTTGTTTGGCGAATCTCCGTCCTTGCAAGCTTGATTTCTTGGCGCTGTATGTAAATGGCATACGAAACTCCGGCAAAAGCCAAGCCGGAGAAGATTGCGTTGACGGCACCAAACATATCCCCAAAGGTTCCGCGGTCCTTCGCATCATGAAGGACATAAAGATTCATCCCCCAGAGGAAAAAGACAAATGCAACAGCCCCCATCGCTGGCCAGATGGGCGTGCCCACATCTTGCTCAACATCCTCCCCCATGGTTCTCCCTCCAACAAACACCCTCACATCCCGCGACAAACAATACAATAAAGTCGGCTTGACTGTCGGTATTCTCGATTCTTTGCTCTGCATATCTTCTTATGCTACTGCTCGGCAATGTAGTTGAAATCTTCCTTACTCTGTTGTGCATTGAGCGAAAAAGAAGCTTCTCGTTATTCTCACCGCTACAGCACATCATATGAAGTCCATGCCACCCCGCCTCGCCCTCTACACCTTCGGCATCTTCCGCCGGCCCTCGGCCGATCCGGCCAATGACGGCTTTCATGCCATCAACGACGCCAACCTTGCCGCCGCCGAGGCCGCCGCCGGCTTCATCGCGCGGTCGGGCTATGACGGCGATCCGGGGCCGGCCAGCTGGGGGGCGCATGCCTATCCGCGGTTCTATACCGGCGGCGATGCCCATTCGCCCTCCACCCTGTCGCTGTGGGCCGATCTCGAATCGCCGATGGCCTTCAGCTATCACGGCCTGCATGCGGCGGCGCTGGCGCGCGGCCGCGAATGGTTCGTGAAACCGGCGCCGCCCGGGCAGAAACCGGCCTGGCCGCCCTATGTGCTGTGGTGGGTGGCCGGCGACCACACCCCCGACTGGCAGGAGGCCGTGGCGCGGCACGAGCATCTGCACGATCACGGTGCCTCGGCCCATGCCTTCGGCTGGCATGCGCCCTTCGATGCGGCGGGGAATCCTGCCATGATCGACCGCGCGAAGCTGCGGGCGCTGGCCGCCCGCAATGCCGACCGCCATCCCGCGCCGGAGCCGACCTGATGCTGACCCTCTACTACACGCCGCATACCTGCGCACTGGCCTCGCATATCGCCCTGATCGAGGCCGGTGCCGAATTCGGAACGCACCGCATCGACTTCCGCAGCAACCAGCAGCGCGCGCCGGATTATCTCGCGGTCAACCCGAAAGGCCGGGTGCCGGCGCTGGTGACGCCGCGCGGGGTGCTGACCGAGACGCCGGCGATCCTCGCCTTCATCGCCCAGAGCTTTCCGGCGGCAGGGCTGGCGCCGCTGGACGATGCCTTCCTGTTTGCCGAGATGCAGGCCTTCAACAGCTATCTGTGCTCCACCGTGCATGTCGCCCATGCCCACCGCATGCGCGGCAGCCGCTGGGCCGACGAGCCGGAAGCACTGGAGGCGATGAAGCGCAAGGTGCCGCAATCGGTGGCCGAGGGTTTCGCGCTGATCGAGACGGGCCTGCTGCGCGGCCCCTGGGTGATGGGCGACATCTATACGGTGGCCGATCCCTATCTCTTCACCATCGCCCAGTGGATGGAGGCCGACGGCGTCGATCCGGCCCGCTTCCCCCGCGTGCTGGCCCACCGCACCCGCATGGCCGCCCGGCCCGGCGTGCAGGCCGCCATCGCCGCCGAAACCGCGAAAGCCGCCTAGGCCGGACCGCTGGCCGACACGGCCGCCGCCGGCCCGACATCCAGCCCGGCACCCAGCCCGACATCCGGCGGGCGGGCCGCGGGCGAGGATGGCCGTGCAGGCGGATGCCGTTCTGCTATACTTGCGCATCGGGGATCAGGCAGCCTCCCCGTCAGACGGATGTCCGTCCAAGCGCTGCTCGCACGATCATGGGGCGAGCAGATGGACATCCCGGTTCCGGATCTTCCGGTTTTTCTGGCCGCAACTTTTCTCGGCAGCGTGGTGGCCGGCCTGTCCGGCTTCGCCTTCGGCCTGGTGGCCGCGGCGATCTGGCTGCATGTCCTCGACCCGGTGCAGTCTGCCGCCCTGATCGTCGGCTATGGCCTGATCGTCCAGGGCCAGGCGGTGTGGAAGCTGCGGCGGGCGATCGACTGGCCGCTGCTGTGGCCGATGCTGGCCGGCACCGCCGCCGGCATTCCGGCCGGGGTCGGCCTGCTGGCCTGGCTGGATGCCGATCCCCTGCGGCGGGCCACCGGCCTGTTCCTCGTGCTCTACAGCCTGTATGGCCTGCTGCGGCCGGACCTGCCGCCGCTGCGCGCGGGCCGTGCGGCCGACATGGCCGCCGGGCTCGTCAATGGCGTGGTGGCCGGCGCCACCGGCCTGGGCGGCATCATTGCGGCCGTCTGGTGCGGCCTGCGCGGCTGGCCGAAAGACCGGCAGCGCGCCATCTTCCAGCCGGTGGCGGTGGCGGCCTTCGTGATGAGCGGCGCATGGCTCGGCGCCAGCGGCACCCTTGCCGCCGGCCATCTGGCGGTTGCCACCGGCTGGCTGTTCGTTGCGGGATTGCCGCTGCTGCTGGCCGGCACATGGCTCGGGCTGCGGCTGTACGGCCGGCTCAGCGAGGCCGCCTTCCGCCGCGTGGTTCTGCTGCTGCTGCTGGCCTCGGGGGCTGCGCTTGCGGCCTGAGCCTCAGTTCTGGCCGCCGGCTGCCGCCGGGCTGGCCGCGGGCAGACGCACCAGCCGGGCGCGCGGAAAACGCAGGGTGACGGTGGTGCCGGCGCCCTCGTGGCTCTCGATCGTCACCGTGCCGCCATTCAGCCGCATCATCGCCTGCACCAGCGGCAGCCCGAGCCCGGCACCGCCATAGGACTTGCTGAGATGGTGATGCAGCTGCACGAAGGGCTCCAGCGCGCGCGGGATGTCTTCCTTCTTCATGCCGATGCCGGTATCGGCGACGCTGACCGCCAGCCGGCCATCCGGATCGATCGCCGCCGCCAGCGTGACCCTGCCGCCGGTGGGGGTGAATTTCACGGCATTGCCGAGCAGGTTGAGCAGCATCTGGCGGAAGGCCCGCTCGTCGGTGACCAGGTCGGGCAGTTCCGGCGCGATCGCGGTCTGCAGCGTCACGTCGCCGGCCAGCGCCCGTTCGCGCACCATGCGGAGCGCCGCGTCGCATTGCGCGGCCACGTCGATCTCGGTTTCGTCGAGGTCGATGCGGCCGGCCTCGATGCGGGTATGGTCGAGCAGGTCGTTGACCAGGCTGAGCAGATGCCGGCCGGAGGCGAGGATGTCGCGGGCATAGTCGCGGTAGCGCGCATCGCCCAGGGCGCCGAACAGTTCCTGGCTGAGGATTTCCGAAAAGCCGATCACCGCGTTCAGCGGCGTGCGCAGCTCGTGGCTCATGTTGCCGAGGAAGGCGGTCTTGGCCGAGGAGGCCGCCTCGGCCGCCGCCTTGGCCTTCTCGAGATCGCCGATGGCGCGGCGCAGCTTCTCGGCATCGCTGTTCACGCGCTGGATCACCCGGTTGTACTGCAGGGCGATCGGCTCGACCTCGGAGCCGATCACCACGCGCACCGGCTGCGCGAAATGGCCGTCGCTGCGGTGGCGCTCCATGTCGTTGACCAGGTCCAGCATCGCCGAACTGGCGCCATGCTCGGCCTGGTTCAGGCCGACCATCTCGCCCTCGGCGCTGATGCGCAGCGGGCTGACCCGGTTGATCAGCCACAGGATCGCATAGGCGGCCGTGAAGGCGAAGCCGCCGGCGGCGGCACAGCCCAGCGCCTGGATGCCGAGCTGGGTCAGCCGGTCATGCGGCACCCCTGCCGCAGTGACCGGCCAGTCGGCCGGGTTGCCGAACAGGGCGACCGCCAGCGTGCCCCAGATGCCGGCGGCCAGGTGCACCGGCACCGCGCCGATCACGTCGTCGATGCGCCGCCATTCCAGCAGCATCGCCGCCAGCAGCGCGATCACGCCGCCGATGCCGCCGACGATCACCGCGCCGGCGGCGCTGACGGTGTGGCAGTTGGCGGTGATCGCGACCAGGCCGGCCAGGGCGCCGTTGAGGAAATCCTCCACCCGCGGCTTGTCGTGCACCAGCTGCGAGGCGACCAGTGCGGCAATGCCGCCGGCACAGCCGCCCAGCGTGGTGTTGATCAGGATCATCGGCACCTTGCCGTCGAAGGCCAGCGTGCTGCCGCCGTTGAAGCCGAACCAGCCGAACCACAGCAGCATGGTGCCCAGCGTCGACATCACCAGGTCGTGGCCGCGGATCGCCGGCACCCCGGGCAGGAAACGGCCGGCGCGCGGGCCGATCAGCAGCACGGCGGCCAGCGCCACCCAGCCGCCGATCGAATGCACCACGGTGGAGCCGGCGAAATCGATGAAGCCGAGTTCGGCCAGCCAGCCGGCGCTGCCGCCGAACTGGCCGGTATTCCACGCCCAGTGGGCATAGACCGGGTAGATCGCGCCGGAGATCACGATGGTGATGAGGATGTAGCTGGTGAAGGCCACCCGCTCGGCCACCGCGCCGGAAACGATGGTGGCAGCGGTGCCGCAGAACATCAGCTGGAACAGGAAGAAGCTGGCCGGGGCCATGCCACCGCCGCCCTCGTAGAGCCAGTGGGTGGCGCCGAACAGGCCGCTGTCGCCTGCCCCGAAGGCGAGGGCGAAGCCGAAGGCCCAGAACAGCAGGCCGGCGATGCAGAAATCGACCAGGTTCTTCAACGCCACGTTGATACTGTTCTTGGCCCGCACGAAACCGCTTTCGAGGCAGCAGAACCCCGCCTGCATCACGAAAATCATGCAGGTGGCGATCAGCACCCAGGCGATGTCCAGGCGATCGGGTGTCGTCATCCGGCGGCCCGTTTCCCTCCGGCGTGGCAGGCCCGATTCCCGTAGCAAGAGCCATACCAGCCTCCGACTCGGTCCTGCCGGTTGTAAGTGCCGCATACGTGCCTATATTTGCGGCAGCTGATCCCGCAACAGGCGGCGGGCTGTTGGCTTTTCGCCATGAGCCCATTATCTCTCAGAGCCAGGCGCCAGCCCCCGTTCCGCACCGAGAAGAAACAGACCGATGGACATTCTGGGAACCAACCCCGCATCCCCCGCCCCCGCCGCCCCGGCCGCCGGCGACCTGATCAAGGATGCCGACATCACCACCTTCATGCAGGATGTCGTGCAGGCCTCGATGGCCACACCCGTGCTGGTGGACTTCTGGGCGCCCTGGTGCGGCCCGTGCAAGACGCTGACGCCGCTGCTGGAAAAGACCGTCAAGGCCGCCAACGGCAAGGTCCGGCTGGTCAAGGTGAATATCGACGAGCCGCAGAACCAGCCGCTGGCCCAGCAGCTGCGCATCCAGTCGATCCCGGCGGTCTATGCCTTCTCCGGCGGCCAGCCGGTCGACGGCTTCGTCGGCGCCCTGCCGGAAAGCCAGCTGAAGAAATTCGTCGAGGGCCTCGCCGGCGGCACGCTGGAAGGCGACACCGCCGCCCAGGCGATCGAGGCCGGCAAGGCGGCCCTGGCGGCGCAGGACTGGACCGAGGCGGCGCAGGCCTTCTCGACCGCGCTCGGCGCCGAACCGGAGAGCGTGCCGGCGCTGGCCGGCCTCGCCCGCGCGCTGGTCGGCATGGGCGAGATCGACGAGGCCCGGGAAGTGCTGGCCCAGGTGCCCGAGGCGCCGGTCGAGCATGCCGATGTCGCCGCCGCGAAAGCCGCGCTGCAGCTGCATGAGGAAGGCGCCCAGGCGGCCGGCCAGCTGAAGCCGCTGGAAGATGCCGTCGCCGCCAATCCGGCCGACCACCAGGCGCGGCTGGATTACGCCACCGCGCTGATGGGCGCCAACCGCCAGCAGGAGGCGATCGACCAGCTGCTGGAAATCGTGAAGCGCGACCGCAAATGGAACGACGAGGCGGCCCGCAAGCAGCTGGTGAAGGTGTTCGAGGCGCTGGGCCCGATGGACCCGCTGGTGGTCGATGCCCGCCGGCGCCTGTCGTCGATCCTGTTTGCCTGATAGACTGGCGGCATGGCCGACGACGACACCGACCTGCAGACCATCGACGAGCTGGAGCGGACGATTCCGATCTTTCCGCTCAGCGGCGTGCTGCTGCTGCCGCGCGCCCTGCTGCCGCTGAACATCTTCGAGCCGCGCTACCTCGCCATGACCCGCGCCGCCATCGAGACGGCGCAGGCCGGCGGCCGCGGCCTGATCGGCATGATCCAGCCGACCGAGCCCGAACGCGGCAACCCGAAGCCCGATGTCTACCAGATCGGCTGCGTCGGCGAGATTGCCGGCGCCGCCGAGACCGAGGATGGCCGCATCCTGATCACCCTGCGCGGCCTGTGCCGCTTCCGCATCGCCCGCGAACTGGACGATGCCGGCACGCTGTACCGCCAGGTCGATGCCGACTACACGCCGTTTGCCGCCGATATCGAGAGCGCGCCCGACGGCCTGTGCCAGCGCGAGCGCCTGCTGAAGGCCCTGCAGGCCTATTGCGACCGCCATGGCCTGCCGGCCGACTGGGACTCGATCCACACCGCATCCGACGACCTGCTGGTGCATTCGCTGGCCATGGTCTGTCCGTTCTCGGCCGGCGAGAAGCAGGCCCTGCTGGAGGCGCCGGATTTCGCCGCCCGCGCCGAGATGCTGATCGCGCTGCTGGAAATGGCGCTGCTGGACCCGGCCGGACCGGGCGGCAGCGCCCGGCCGAACTGACCGCGGGGACAATGCGATGAGCGATACCGGCCCGAACACCACCGCACCGAAAGCCACGATCGATCCGAAACTGCTGGAACTGCTGGTCTGCCCGGTCACCAAGGAACGGCTGACCTGGGACCGCGAGCGCAACGAGCTGGTCAGCGACAAGGCCGGACTGGCCTTCCCGATCCGCGACGGCATCCCGATCATGCTGGTCGACGAGGCGCGCCAGATCGACGACACGCCCGATCATGTCAGGCCGGCCACCGGGCATCCCGCCGGCTGACGTGAACCCGCATTCCCCCTATCAGAAGGCCGGCCGCCCCGCCTGCAGCGAGCTGCGCTACAAATCGGCCGAGAAGCGCCTCGAGATCGCCTTCGCCGATGGCCGCAGTTTCGGCTTCACCGCGGAATTCCTGCGCATCGAAAGCCCCTCGGCCGAAGTGCAGGGCCATGGCGGCACCGACAAGACGCTGGTGCCCGGCCGCCGCCATGTCGCCATCGCCGCCATCGAGCCGGTCGGCAGCTATGCCGTGCGGCTGCGCTTCGACGACGGCCACGATACCGGGCTGTATTCCTGGGAATGGTTCTACGACCGCGGCCATGACCAGGACGCGCTGTGGGCCAGCTATCTCGACCGCATGCAGGCCCGCGGCCTCAGCCGCGAACCCTGAGCCATGAAAAAACCGGCCGGGATCGCTCCCGGCCGGCTGGACGGCATGTTGCGCCGCGCGGCTCAGACCACGCGGAAATTCTTGAACTGCCAGGGATCGTCGCGGTCGATATCCTCCGGGAACAGGGTCTCGCGCTCGGCCAGCGGCGTCCAGTCGGTATAGGCGCCAGCCATCTCGCCGAGATACGGCCGGCAGACCTCCATGATCCGCGCGTGATCCAGCTCGTCGGCCTCGACCGGGCCGGCCTTGGGATTCTCGATCGCCCAGACCAGGCCGGCCAGCACCGCCACGGTCACCTGCAGCGAGGTGGCGTTGTTGTGCGGCACCAGCTTGCGGGTTTCCTCGATGGTCAGGCGCGAGCCGTACCAGTAGGCGCCCTTCCTGTGGCCCATCAGCAGCACGCCCAGCTCGTCCATGCCCGAGGTGATCTCGTCCATCATCAGCCGCTTGCTCGGCTGCATGTCCCAGTTCTTGCCGGCGATCTCGTGCAGCGAGAGCACGGCATCGTCGCAGGGGTGATAGGCGTAATGCACGGTCGGCCGGTAGACGACCCTGTCGCCCTCCTTCACCGCGTAATAGTCGGCCATCGAGATCGACTCGTTATGGGTGACGAGGAAGCCGTGCATCGGACCTTCCAGCGGCGTCCACGACCGCACCCGGGTGCCGGCACCCGGCCGCATCAGGTAGATCGCGGCATCGCAGCCGAAATCGTGGCGGCGGCCATCGGCCGGCATGGTCTTCTCGTGGCTGCCCCAGCCGAGCTCGGCCGGCTGGCAGCCCTCGCCGACGAAGCCGTCGATCGACCAGGTGTTGACGAATTCGCCGCGCCGCTTGGGCTGGTGCTCGGCGACCTGGGTATCGCGCTCGGCGATATGGATCACCTTGACGCCGAGGCTCTGGGCCAGCGCGGCCCAGCCGGCGCGGTCGGCCGGCGCGGTGACGGCATGACCGGTATCACGGGCAATATGCAGCAGGGCTTCCTTGACGAAATGCGACACCAGGCCCGGATTGGCGCCATGGGTCAGCACGGCGGTCGGGCCGTTCCGGTATTTCTCGATCAGGGCGCGGGCGCTCTCGCGCAGGGCATAGTTGGACCGCTGCGACGGGCTTTTCGACGGATCGGTATAGCCGCCGACCCAGGGTTCGATGCAGGTGTCGAGATAGAAGGCGCCACGCGCCTGCGCCAGTTCGATCAGCGCCACCGACGAGACATCGACGGAAAGGTTGAGCAGGAAATCGCCCGCAGCCAGCAGCGGCTCCAGCACGGTCTGGTAATTCTCGCGGGTCAGCGGCTGCCTGACGAACTTGATGCCGTATTCGCTGGCAACGTCATGGCCGCGCTCTTCCGCGGTGACGATGACGATGCGGTCGGCCGGCATGTCGATATGGCGCAGGATCAGCGGCAGCACGCCCTGGCCGATGCTGCCGAATCCCACCATGACCAGACGGCCCGAAAACGACACATGCTTCATTGTTTCTTCTCCTTCAGGATACGGCGCCGGGGACGGCAGGCCCCCGGCCGGTCTTAACGCAAACCTATGACGGCTGGACGACGGTCAGGCAATGGCGATGCCGGGGGTTTCCAGCAGCGGCGGGTCGGATACCTCGACCAGCCGGCCGCGGTCGAACCCGTTGAAAGCGGTCCGCAGGGTGGCGCCATAGGCGCCGAGCTGGCCGATCTCGATCCAGTCGCCCTCGGCGATGTCGGACGGCAGCTCGAAGCCGCCATCCATGCGGTCGAGGCTGTCGCAGGTCGGCCCGAACAGGGTGTAGCTCTGGCCGGGGGCCTGCGACACGCGCAGCGGCCGCACCGGGAAGCGCCAGCCGAGGCTGCCAGCGTCGGCCAGGCTGCCATAGACGCCGTCGTTGATGTACAGCGCATCGCCCCTGCGGGCCTGCACCTGCACCACCACGGAAGCCCCCTGGGCGACCAGGGCGCGGCCGGGCTCGGCCCAGATCTCGGCCGGCGCGCTGCCGCCCAGCCGGTCGCGCAGGCGCTGCACGCCGGCATCGATCGCGGCCATGATCGCGGCGAGGTCGGGCAGCGCAGCACTGCCCTCGCCCATCCGGGGATACGCCACGGGGAAACCGCCGCCGACATCGAGAATGTCGAGCTGCACGCCGGCCGCGGCGGCCACCTCGGCGGCCAGCGCGATGGCCGCGTCCCAGCGGGCCGGATCGGTGCATTGCGAACCGACATGGAAGGAGATGCCGAGCCGCACGGCCATGCCGCGGGCGGCACGCAGCAGGGACGGCGCATCTTCCATGGCGGCGCCGAACTTGCCCGAGAGATCGAGGCCGGCATTGCCCTTGGGCAGCGCCAGCCGCAGGATCAGGCCGAGATCGCCCGCATTGCCGGTTTCCGCCGCGATCTTGGCCAGTTCGTCGGCACTGTCGAAGGCGAAGTCGCGCACGCCGTGTTCGGCGTAAGCCGCACGGATCGCCGCGCGGGCCTTCACCGGATGCATGTAGTGGATGCCGGCTTCCGGCAGCACCTGGCGCACCAGCGCGATCTCGGCCGGCGAGGCGCAGTCGAAGGCACGCAGGCCGCCACGCCACAGCGCCGACAGCACCCGCGGCTCGGGGTTGCACTTCACGGCATACAGCGTGCGGCCGGCAAAGGCCGCGGTGAAACTGCGCGCCGCCGCCTCGATGGCGGCCGGGCGCAGGCAGTGCAGCGGCTCTTCCGGACGCAGGCGGGCCACCACGGCATCCACCGTGGGCAGGGCGGCGCGGTCGCCGCGGGCAAACTCGCGGCGGAGCGGGGAAACGGCAACGCGAAGACGGGACGCGGTCATGGCAGACCCCCATAACGGCAGACGGCGGCGCCCCGGCTGGGGGCGCGGCGGTGTTCGGAATGTCGGGAAATGCGGAACCGATCCGGCTGGCCGCCACGACGGGCGGGCGTGATCGCCGGGGACCGGTTCGCGGGGGCTATCGGAAGCCCCTGCACATACTAAGCGCAACCATCGTCTGCTCCTTCAAGGCACCAGCCCACTCTGATTGGCCTACCTGGCCTGGCTGGCTCTCCGAAAAGGACGCGTACGTCGTTGCTTGACCGAACAGGCGGCCGGGGGCACGTGCGATCTGCGTCTCGACGCGTCACTTAAAGCAATTTCGCCGCGATGCAAGAAAAAATTCGGCCACCGGCGAAATTGTCATATTCCGGGCGGCAGCAGGGCGAGGTACTCGCAGACCAGCGTGGCCGCCGCCAGCGCGGTGATCTCGGCATGGTCATAGGCCGGCGCCACCTCCACCATGTCCATGCCGGCGAAATTCACGCCGCCGAGGCTGCGGATCAGCGCCTGCGCCTGCCAGGTGGCCAGCCCGCCGATCTCCGGCGTGCCGGTGCCCGGCGCGAAGGCGGGATCGAGGGCGTCGATGTCGAAGGACAGATAGGCCGGCGCCAGGCCGACCACGCTGCGGATGCGCTCGGCCACGGCCGCAACGCCCTGCTCGTGCACATCCTGCGCGGACAGGATGCTGACGCCCTGCCCCAGCGTCCAGTCCAGCACGTCGGTCTGGACCGGCGAGCGGATGCCGATCTGGATCATGCGGCGCGGATCGACCAGCCCCTCGCGGATCGCGTGGTAGAAGCATGAGCCGTGCCCGTAGGGCTGGCCGAAGCTGTCGGGCCAGGTATCGACATGGGCATCGAAATGCACCAGCCCGACAGGGCCGCGCTGCCGCTTCGCCAGTGCCCGCAGCAGCGGCAGCGCGATGGCGTGGTCGCCACCCAGGGTGACGAGATGGCGGAAGGCCCCGGCCTGCTTCTCGATCAGCGCCAGACTGGCCGGCACGTCGCCCAGCGCGATCCCGAAATCGCCGACATCCGACAGGCCGGCAGCGAGGTCGCGGCGGGCCAGCGGATGGTCGCCATCGACCAGCATGCGGCTGGCGCGGCGGATTGCATCGGGCCCGAAACGGGCGCCGGGCCGGTTCGTCGTGGCGATGTCGAAGGGGATGCCGGCCACCGCCAGTGCCGGGTCGGCGGCGCGGCGGCTGACGCCGAGGAAGCCGCCGGAGACGGCGAAGGTCGGGATGCCGGTCATTGCTGCCTCGGTTGCGGGCCCATCAGTTGAGGGCCCAGTGGATGAAGGTGAGGATGATCTCGAACACGATCAGGGCGACGATGGCGGCCTCCAGCCCGAGGCTGCGCCGGGCGTCGATCAGGTCGGTCAGCGCGCGGGTGGTGTTCTGGATCACCGTCACCTTGCCGGCCAGGGCATCGGCGCGCTCGGTCAGTTCGTATTCGTCCTGCAGGCGGCTGAACAGGCGCTCCAGCTCCGGCCGGTCCCACAGCACGTCGGGCTTGTCCTCCACCGCCACGCGGCCGGCCACCCGGTGCTGCACCAGCAGCGACTCGCCGATCAGCTTCAGCAGCTGCTTGCGGTTGCCCGGCACCCGGCCGTCGCCGGCCATGCTGCGCGCCAGCGGGTCGATGATGTCGAACACCTTGCTGACCTCGCGCTCGTTATGGGCCAGCGCCACGCTCTTGCCGAGCACGTCGGCGATCACCAGGAAGCGTTCCGGGCTGAGATCCTTCACCAGCACCGGGCCGCCCGGCGGAATCGCATCCTCGCCATTGCCCTCGCCGAGCCGCAGGGTGACCACCTCGTCTTCCAGCTGGGCATAGGCGCCGCTGACCCGCGGCCGGATCATGCGCAGGATGTCGTCCTCCTCCACCGGCGACAGGCCCGCGGTCACCGCGGCGCCATAGCGGAACAGGGCGACCATGCCATGATCGCCGGCGCGGAAGGCGAACGGCGTGGTCGAGATCGCATCCGAGCGTTCCAGCCCCGCCGTATCGATGCGCTCGCCCAGCAGGATCGCCCGCACCGTCAGCTGGCGGGCGGCGGCCGGAGGAGGCGCGGCAGGGGAAGCAGCAGGAGAAGCGGCGGATGTCGGCGGGGCGATGGTCTGCGGGTCGGTCACGGGTAAGCCTGCGGAACGGAACGGTTCCCCGCATCATCGGCCGCCGGCCGCGCTGTTACAAGCGCCGCATGTTACAAGTCTGTTTCAGTCTGCCCGCACTCACACCCGCTCGCCGCGCAGCAGCCGCGGCAGGCTGCCGAGGTCGCCCATGGCATGGCGCATGAACACTTTCTTCAGCGGGCGGATGCGGTCGACGAGGCCGAGGCCGAGATCGCGGGCGATGCGCACCGGCGCCGCCGTGGTCGAGAACAGCCGGGTCAGGCCGTCCATGATGGCGCTGACCACCAGGGTATCGACCCGGCGCCAGCGCACATAGCGGTCGAGCACGTCCTCGCGGCCGATATCGAGACCGAGCCGCTGTGCCTCGACCAGCACCTCGGTCAGCGCGGCAACGTCGCGCAGGCCGAGATTGAGTCCCTGGCCGGCAATCGGGTGGATGCCATGCGCCGCATCGCCGACCAGCACCATGCGGTGGCCGGCATAGCGCTCGGCATGCGAGAAGCTGAGCGGATAGGACCAGCGCGGGCCGGTGACATGCGCGTCGCCATAGCCGTCGCCGAAACGGCGGCGCATCTCGGCATCGAATGCCGCATCCGGCAGGGCCATGATCGCCGCCGCCGTCGCCGTCGGCTCGACCCAGACCAGCGACGAACGATGGCGGCCATCGGCATCGTCGGTCATCGGCAGGATGGCGAAGGGACCGGCGGGCAGGAAGCGCTCCTGCGCCACGCCCTCATGCGGCAATTCATGCGCGACGGTGCAGACGATGCCGGCCTGGTCGTAGTCCCAGCCGGTGGTGCGGATGCCGGCGCCGGACCGCACCGCCGATTGCCGGCCATCGGCGCCGATCACCAGGCGGGCGCGGATCACGCGGCCATCGGCCAGTTCCACCGCGGCCGGGCGGCCTGAACCGGCGGGACCGAAATCGATGCGGGCCGCCGCCATCGGCGCCGCCAGATGCAGGTTGGGCAGGCCGGCAATCGCCGCCTGCTGGGCCTGGCGCAGCACCCGGTTCTCGACCAGGTAGCCGAAGGGTGCGTCGCCGATATCCCGGTGGTCGTAATGCACGAACAGCAGCGAATCGCCATCGGAGACGCGGATGTCCCACATCGGCTGGGCCTCGGCCACATGCGGCCACAGGCCGATGGCGTCCAGCATCCGCTGCGAGGCCAGCGCGATGGCCGAGACCCGGCCGTCGAAGCCGGCGCCAAGCGCCCGGGCGGGGTCTTCGCGGTCGATCACGGCCACGGAAATTCCGTGGCGGGCCAGGGCGATAGCCTGGGTCAGGCCGGCCAGGCCGCCGCCGATGACGACAACCTCGACAGTTTCGGGAAGGGGGTCGCGGGACGGGGTCATGGCGGCAGGATCGGACCCGGCGGCCGGCTTGTCCAGCCCTGCGCCCGCCCGAAACGCCCCTGCGAAGTTTCATGGACGGGCGCCCCCGGCAGGGCTAGCCTCAGGGGCATGCTGATCCGGCCTGCCGTCATCTCCGTGCTGGCACTGGTCGCGGCCGCCATCCTGGCGCTGCCGGCCCGCAGCATGGCTGCCGACAGACCAGCCGTCGACCTTGCCCTGCTGCTGGCGGTCGACATCTCCGGCAGCATCGATCCCGACGAGGCCCGGCTGCAGCGCGAGGGCTATGCGCGGGCGATTGCCGATCCGGCCGTGGTCAAGGCGATCACCGGCGGCATCCACGGCCGCATCGCCATCGCCTATTTCGAATGGGCGGACAGCTACACCCAGACCCCGCTGCTGGACTGGACGCTGGTTGCCGACCAGGCCGGCGCCGATGCCGTGGCGCGGCGGCTGCTGGCGGTTCCGATCACCACGGCGCGGCGGACCAGCATCTCGGGCGCCATCCGGCATGCCATCCCGCGCTTTGCCGACCTACCCTTCGCGCCGCTGCGGCGGGTGCTCGACATCTCCGGCGACGGCCCCAACAACGATGGCGAACCGGTCGATCTCGCCCGCGATGCCGCGCTGGCCGCCGGCATCGCCATCAACGGCCTGCCGATCATGAACGGCCGGCCGAATACCTGGGGCTTTCCGGTGCTGCCCGATCTCGACCGCTATTACGAGGGCTGCGTGATCGGCGGCCCCGGCGCCTTCGTGGTGGTGGCGGAGGGCTTCGAGACCTTCGGCGTGGCGGTGCGCCGCAAGCTGATCCTGGAAATCGCCGCCACGCCGGCCTGGCCGCTGCCCCCGGCCGGCCCCCGGGTGATCCGCGCCCAGACTTCCGGCGGCTATGACAAGGGCTGCGACATCGGCGAGCGCCAGAGCCGGGAATTCTGGCGGCGGCGCTTCGACCAGTAGGGTGCGGGACCGCCGGGAGGCGACCGGCAGAACAGGGCCGGTAATTTCCCGATAATCTCCCGTCCCGGCCTTGGCCCTGCCCGGTTTTTGCCGTATTCCCGAGGAATAACCGAACCGGACAGACAACCGGCTCAGCCCGTATCCGATCCTTCTGGGAGTTCCCTGCCATGACTTCGCGCCCCGGTCCGTTCGACCGTGCCGATTTTCCCTTTGCCCTCCGCCTCGTCACCGAAGCCGCCGCACTGGCCGCCCATGGCTGGGTCGGCCGCAGCCAGAAGGAAGCCGGCGACGGCGCCGCCGTCGATGCCATGCGCCGGGCGCTGGGCGCGATCGGCATCAATGCCGTGGTGATGATCGGCGAGGGCGAGAAGGATCATGCCCCGCTGCTGTATCGCGGCGAGCGGATCGGCAGCGGTGAGCCGGAAATCGAGATCGCCGTCGATCCCATCGAGGGCACGACGAACATGGCGAACGGCACCGACAATTCGATGGCCGTCTTCGCGCTGGCGCCGCGCGGTGCCATGTTCGATCTCGGCCCCAGTTTCTACATGGACAAGCTGGTGCTGCCGGCGGCCGCGAAAGGCAGGGTCGATCCGGCATGGCCGGTGAAGAAACGGCTGGAGGCGCTGGCCGCAGCGCTGGGCAAGCCGGTTTCCGAACTGCGCATCTTCGTACTGAACCGCAAGCGCCACCACGCGATGATCCGCGAGATTCACGAAGCCGGCGCCCGCACCATGCTGCAGGAGAACGGCGATGTCGCCGGCGCCTTCATGGCCCTGCAGAAGGGCCAGCCGGTCGATGCGCTGTTCGGCACCGGCGGCTCGCCGGAAGGCGTGATCACCGCGATCTTCGCCAGGGCTATGGGCGGCGAGTTTTTCGGCCGCGTCGATCCGCAGGGCGACGAGGAAGCGAAGGCCGTGAAGGATTTCGGCCTCGATGCCGGCAGGTGGATGGCGGGCGCCGAGCTGGTGAAGAGCGACGACGCCGTCTTCGTCGCCACCGGCATCAACTCGGGTCCGGTCTGCCGCGGCGTTACCATCGAGAAGGGCATCGCCCGCCTGCACACGGTGATCCTGATGGCGAAGACCGGCGCCCGCTACGACCTGGTCAGCCACCTGCCGCAGGCCTGAGCGACGGCCGGCCGCCATGACCATGCAGAATGTTGCCATCGCGCCCTTCGAGGGCCAGAAGCCGGGCACCTCGGGCCTGCGCAAGAAGGTATCGGTATTCCGCCAGCCGGGCTATCTCGAAGCCTTCGTGCAGGCGGTGTTCGATACCCAGGCCGCGCTGCAGGGCGGCACCCTGGTGCTGGGCGGCGACGGCCGCTTCTACAACCGCGAGGCCATCGCCATCATCCTGCGCATGGCCGCCGCCAGCGGCGTCGCCCGCGTGCTGGTCGGCCGCGGCGGAATCCTGTCGACGCCGGCCGCCAGCGCGGTGATCCGCCGCCATGGCGCCCAGGGCGGCCTGGTGCTGTCGGCCAGCCACAATCCCGGCGGACCTGACGGCGATTTCGGCATCAAGTTCAACATTGCCAATGGCGGCCCGGCCCCCGAGGCCGTGACCGAAGCCATCTATGCCCGCACGCAGGTGATCGACGGCTACCGCATTGCCGGCGCGGCGGCCATCGATCTCGACCATGCCGGCCGGCAGCATGTCGGCGCCATGGCCGTGGACGTGATCGACCCGGTCGACGACTATGCCGCACTGCTGGAAACCCTGTTCGATTTCGATGCCATCGCGGCCCTGCTGAAGCGGCCGGATTTCCGGTTCCGCTTCGACGCCATGCATGCGGTGACCGGGCCTTACGCGCGCCGCCTGCTGGTCGACCGGCTGGGGGCGCCGGCTGCGTCGGTGGTCAATGCCGTGCCGCTGGAGGATTTCGGCGGCGGCCATCCGGACCCGAACCCGGTCTACGCGAAAGACCTCTACGATGCGGCGATGGCGGGCAGCCTCGATTTCGCCGCCGCTTCCGACGGCGACGGTGACCGCAACATGATTCTCGGCGCCGGCATCGCCGTCGGCCCGAGCGACAGCCTTGCCGTGCTGGCGGCCAATGCGGCGCTGGCCCCGGGCTACGCGAAAGGCATTGCCGGCATTGCCCGCTCGATGCCGACCAGCCGGGCGGCCGATGCGGTGGCGGCGCAGCTCGGCCTGCCCTGTTTCGAGACGCCCACGGGCTGGAAATTCTTCGGCAGCCTGCTGGATGCCGGCCGCATCACCCTCTGCGGCGAGGAAAGCTACGGCACGTCGTCCGACCATGTGCGCGAGAAGGACGGCCTGTGGGCGGTGCTGTTCTGGCTGAACATCCTCGCGCGGCAGCCCGGCCTGACGGTGCGTGACATCCTGCGCCGTCACTGGGCCCGCTTCGGCCGGCATTACTACAGCCGCCATGATTACGAGGCCGTCGATGCCGGCCAGGCGAAAACGGCGCTGGACGCCCTGCGCGCCGCACTGCCCGCCCTGCCCGGCCGCAGGATCGCCGGCCTTGCGGTGACCGAGGCCGACGATTTCGCCTATCGCGACCCGGTCGACGGCAGCGAGAGCCGCGGCCAGGGCCTGCGCGTCATTTTCGGCAGCCAGGCCCGGCTGGTCGCCCGCCTGTCGGGCACCGGCACCGAGGGCGCCACGGTGCGGCTGTATTTCGAACTGTTCGAAGACGATCCGGCGCGCCAGGATGACGACGTGCAGGCCCGCCTGCAGCCGCTGTTCGACGCCGCCGAGACACTGACCGGCCTGCGCCGGATCACTGGCCGCAGCGGCCCGGATGTGGTCACCTGAACCGGATGCGCCGCGAGACCGCCATGATGGAGCCGCCCGCCCTGCCGATCGACCAGACCGCCGCCTGGCGCGCGCTGGCATCGCATGCCAGTGCCGTGCGCCAGCGCCACCTGCGCGACCTGTTCGCGGCCGATGCCCGGCGGTTCGAGCGGTTTTCCTTCCGCTGCGGCGAGCTGCTGCTGGACCTGTCGCGCCAGCGGCTGGAAGACGAAACCCTGCGCCTGCTGCTGGACCTGGCCGGCGAAGCCGACCTGCCGCGCTGGCGCGACCGCATGCTGGCCGGCGAGAAGATCAACCTGACCGAAAACCGCGCCGCGCTGCATACCGCCCTGCGCCTGCCGGAAAACCGCAGCCTGGTGGTCGATGGCGAGGATGTGGTACCGGCCGTGCATCGCGAACTGCATCGCATGGCCGTGATGGTCGACGCGATCCGCAGCGGCAACTGGACCGGCGCCACCGGCGAACGGTTCCGCCATGTCATCGCCATCGGCATCGGCGGTTCCGATCTGGGCCCGCGCATGGCGGTCGAGGCGCTGGCGCCCTATCGCGAACCGGGCCTCGACATCCATTTCGTCAGCAATGTCGATGGCGCCGACATCGCCCGCGCCACCGCGCAATGCGATGCCGCCGCCACCCTGGTGATCGTCGCCTCCAAGACCTTCACCACCCAGGAAACCATGACCAACGCCGCCACCGCCCGCGACTGGCTGCGCGGCGCGCTGGGCGGCGCCGCGGCCGGCTGGGCACGGCATTTCATCGGCATCTCCGCCAATCCGCAGGTACCCGGCGGCTTCGGCATTCCGCCCGAACGGGTGCTGGTCTTCTGGGACTGGGTCGGCGGCCGCTATTCGCTGTGGTCGGCGATCGGCCTGCCGATCGCGCTCGGCATCGGCATGCCGCGCTTCCGCGACCTGCTGGCCGGCGGCCATGCCATGGACGAACATTTCGCCACGGCGCCGGCGGCGGAGAATCTGCCGCTGCTGATGGGCCTGGCCGGCATCTGGAATGTCAATTTCCTCGGCCATGACACGCTGGCCGTGCTGCCCTACGACCAGGGCCTGTCGCGACTGGCCGCCTATCTGCAGCAGGCCGACATGGAGAGCAACGGCAAGGGCGTCGATCGCTGGGGGCGGCCGCTGGGCTATGCCACCGGCCCGGTGGTGTTCGGCGAGCCCGGCACCAACGGCCAGCATGCCTTCTACCAGCTGCTGCACCAGGGTCCGCGGCCGGTACCGGCCGACTTCATCGTGCCGCTGGGCAGCCATTACAAGCTGGACCGCCACCACGACATCCTGCTGGCCAATGCACTGGCCCAGGCCGAGGCGCTGATGTGCGGCCGCAGCCGCGAACAGGCCGAGGCCGAGATGCTCGCCGCCGGCAAAAGCCCGGCCGAAGCGGCGGCGCTGGCGCCGCACCGGGCCTTCGGCGGCAACCGCCCGAGCACCACCATCCTGCTGCCGCGGCTGGACCCGTTCCATTTTGGCATGCTGATCGCCCTCTACGAACACAGGATTTTCGTGCAGGGCTGCATCTGGGGCATCAACTCCTTCGACCAGTGGGGAGTCGAACTGGGCAAGCAGCTGGCCGGGCCGATCCTTGAGGAGTTGACCGGCGCCGATATCCGGCATCATCATGATGCCGCGACCGCCGCCCTGATCGCCCTGGCAAAGGGGCGCAGCCGCAGCTGAGAGGCTGACCCACCCAAACCGGCGAACCGCGATCGGCGGCCATGAGCGAGATCCAGAAGAAGGCCGGAACCGGCGGCGGCGAAGCCGCCATTCGCCAGGGCATGCGCGAAATCGATTTCGTGCTGAATTCCTGCTGGCGGCTGGGCAAGACCATCGTTGCCGGCTGGGCCCACCAGGGCAACCGGATCAGCTTCTGCTTTTCGGAATCCTATAATGTGCTGGGCCAGGCCGATGCCCTGCCGCGGCTGATCCGCGGCAAGCGCCTGATGGGCCCGCGCACCTTCGCCGAAGCCTGCAAGCTGCTGCGCGCCCGGCCGATGGAAATGGAAGTGCCCTTCACCATCGGCAGCGGCCGCGGCGAGGTCAGCCCGCTGATGGTCGAGAACCTGGTGCGGCGCTATGCGGTGGCCGCCACCGCCGCCCGCGCCGTGATCCTGTTCGATATCGTCGGTTTTTCCAAGCACACGCCGCTGGAACAGGTGGCGCAGCTCAGCTCGCTGGAATACAGCATCAACAGCGCGGTCAAGCGGCTGAACCAGATCGGCCTGCGCACCGAGCTGGCGCGGTCGACGGTCGGCGACGGCTTCTATGTCTGGAACCGCGCCAAGGGACTGGAAGCCGATATCCGCACCTGGCTGGCCCTGACCCTGATCCTGGCCGACAACGCGCTGGCGCGCCAGAAGGGCGATCCGCGGCTGGTGCCGAGCCTGCGCGCCGCCTTCGCGGTCGGCGGGCATTTCTCGTATCACCAGGTCGAGGGCAACAGTCCGCGCGGGTTCGAATACATCGTCGGCGACGTCACCATCACGCTGGCCCGCATCATCGCCAAGGCGCTGGAAGGCCAGCTGCTGGTCGGGCTGTTCCGCCGCAGCACCGGCAGCGCCAATGCCCGCGAGGCCGAGATCGACACCCTGGGTTTCCTGACGCTGGCGGAACGCGCGGCGGCCAGGTTCAGCGAGCTGGAAATCGGCCACCAGCAGATCATCGCCATGCGCACCGCCGTCACCTCGCCGCCGGAAGCCGGCCGCAGCGGCAGCACCGTCTACCGCATCGGCGACAAGCACGGCTATACGCACCAGGCCTTCAATGTGCGCGTGCTGTTCGATCGCGAGAATGCCGAGACGCTGGCGCTGGGCCGTCCGGCTACTGGGCTGGCCGGCTTCGCTGCCGAGCCCGCGGCCTACCTGATGCGCAATCCGCAGGCGACGCGCTGAAGCGGTTCAGGCCTTGCGGCCGTCGAGCCCGGTGGCATTCCCGAGATCGCAGTCCTCCAGCGACACGCCGTCCAGCCGCGCCTCGAGCAGATCGGCGTCGCGCAGGTTGGCATGGCGGAGCCGGGCGCCGCGCAGGTCGGCATGGCGCAGCTGCGCGCCTTCGAGATTGGCCGGGAACCTGCGGTCGGCGCTGATCACCAGCGGCCCGAGATCGGCATTGCGCAGATCGGCATAGGCGAGCCGGGCGCCGGCGAGATTGACGCCGCGCAGATCGGCCCCCTGCAGCCGGGCACTGCGCAGGTCGGCCCCCGACAGCTTGGCGCCCTGCAGCAGCGCGCCTTCCATGTTGAGCCCGTAGAAGACGGCCCGGTTGGCGACCAGGCCGACCAGCAGTGCCTTGTAGAGGCTGCCGATCTGGCGCAGGTCGAAGCCGCTGAAATCCGCCAGCCTGCCCTCGGCGCCGCCGGAATTGACCCACTGGCCATGCTGGCGCAGGGCCTCCTCGGGCGGCATGCCCAGTTCGTCGAGCGGCTTGCCGGCCGGCTTGTCGCCCAGCAGGCCGGCGGTATCGGCACCCGACATGTCGGTCTGCACCAGCTTGGCGCCGGTCAGCACCGCATTGGTCAGCGCCGCGCCCTTCAGGCTGGCGCCGGAGAGATCGGCGCCGGAAAGATTGGCATTGGTCAGGTTGGCATTGGAGAGATTGGCACGCACCAGATTGCAGCCGACCATGATCGCATCGGTGAAATCCGTGTGATGCGCCATGGCGCCGCTCATCTTGGCGCTGGACAGGTTGGCGCCCTTCATCTGCGCGCCTTCCATCTCGGCCGGCCCGGGGTCGTATTTCACCGCCACGATGTTCCCGTGGCGGTCGCGTTCGGCGATCATGCCGTCGCGCAGGTCGGCATCGAACAGATTGGCATGGGTCAGGTTGGCCCCCTGCAGCAGGGCGCCGCGCAGATCGGCCCGCACCAGGCTGGCACCGATCAGGTTGGCGCCGCGCAGGTCGACACCGAACAGGACGGCACGGTCGAGATTACAGCCGCCGAGATTGGCGCCATTGAGCACTGCCCCGGTGAAATCGGCGTCGCTGAGATCGGCGCCGATGAAGGCCATGCCGGTCAGGTCGGTGAAGGCGAAACTGGCGCGACGGCCGCCCATCACGCCGTTGCGGTAATCCTGGTGCAGCTTGACCGCCTGCGCGACCGCCTGCTGGCTCAGCTTGCGCCGGCCCGCGGAGATGCTGCCCGCCTCGCCCGCATTGCCCATCTGCCGTTCCGCGCCGCCGTCAGTCCGGCATCTTCTCGATGGCGGCAAGGCCATCCTTCATCAGCTTGCCCGCGGCCTGGCTGCCACCGACCAGTTCCAGCATGCGCACCGCGCCGTAAAGCTGCTGCTTGACGGCATCCTTGCCCAGCGCATTCATCTTGCCGGCTTTGATATCGGCGACCAGGCCGCCGCCGCCCTGCTCGATCTGCTGGCCCAGCGTCTTCAGCGTCAGGCCGACCGCCTTGTCGGCACCGATCCCCTGGGCCACCCGTGCGACCTTCTGGATGGCGAAAACACGGGTTTCCGCCTGCAGCTTGGCCTCGAAGGCCGCATCCTTGGCCGCCTTGGCATCGACGGCGCCATCCGGCGCCTGCAGGGCGGGCAGCACCGTGTCGCCGGCGGAATCCAGCATGCCGGTCTTCACCACCTCGTGCAGCCGGCTGCGGGCGACATCCATCTCGGGCTGCGGCCCGTCGGCCATCCCGTCGGCCTCCATGCGGCCGACCAGGCGCACGAAATCCTCGACCATGCCGGCGACATTGATGTCGGGCACCTTGGCCGCGTCGACACGGCCCAGCGACTTGAAGAACCGCTTGCTGTCACCGGCCAGCATGCGGCGGGCATACTGGCCCGGCGTCAGCCCGTCGAAGCCGGTTGGCGCATCGGCCATGCCGTCGCAGACCGGCAGCAGCTGGAAGCCGTCGGTCATGCGGGCGATGGTGAAGGCGATCACATAGCCGGGCAGCCCGGCGCCGCTGGCGCTGACCGCCGCGAAGGCCTCCTTGACCGCCTCGACCTGCTCGTCGAGCATCTTGCCGACCGGTTTCGGCGACAGTTCCTCGCGCAGCTTTTCCAGCGGGGCGGCGATTTCCAGCATGCCGGTCATGTCGGCAAGATCGGCCAGCGCCGCCTCTCCGCCCAGCTTTTCGGCCAGGTCGGCGCGGAAGGCGGCATCGCTGTCCGCGCGGCTGATATCCTCGCGCAGCCGGCGGGCGGCGATCGACCACAGGGTGGCGCCCAGCTTCGGAATGCGCGGATCGGCCACCGCGCCAATGCTCGGCGCGGCTTCGCTGCGCAGGGTCGCCTCCAGCTGCTTCACCGATGCGGCATCCAGGGAATGCACGACGTAATCCCAGCAGGGCGCCAGCGAGGCGCGCGAGATGCGGCCGAACTGCTTTTCCTGGTCCTCCGGGATCACCAGCAGATCCTCGAAGGGATGGCAGAAGATGCGCTGCAGCGTCAGGTGGCGCGGCGGCCGGGTGCGCACCAGGCGCGGCCGCAGGGTGCCGAGCGCCGCATCGGCCATTGCCGCCGACAGTACGACGGCGCGCGAACGCTCGATCAGCAGGGTCAGCTGCGCGACCTTCTCGTCGGGAATCTCGAACAGCTTGCGTTCGATATCGCGCAGTTCGGAAGCAAGATCGGTCATAAGTGCCTTCGCTTGATCGTTTCGACGCGATGGACCATTTCGATATCCAGGGCGCCGGAATTCCATCCCTCAAGCGCCCGGACCTGCATCTTGGTACTCTCCTGCATGGCCTGCAGATTCGGGCGGTTGGCCGCTTCTTTTTCCGGAATCATGGGGAGAATACGGTAAATTTCCGTTACCGCCGACCGCTGGGTATCGCGATCCTGCCGTTCGGCATCGTGCCACAGCAGGATGATGAACTCCCAGCCATCGACCGTCCACCACAGGCGCTCGATATCCTTGCGGATATTGGCCTCGGCCTTGTCCCAGTTGGCCAGCACCCGTTCGGCATGCTCGACCGGCCGGCCGACCAGCACCGCCTGGTCGCGGGCGAATTCCTCGGTGAAGCGGGCCACCCGGGCCACCACCCGGGCCAGATCCGAGGCCTCGGATTTGTCCGTATCCGCCCAAAGTTCCAGCATGCTGGCCAGATTGGAAATGCCGCTGATCAGGCGGCGCAGCCGGCAGTCCCGCGGCATGCCGGGAATGCCGAGCTGGGCAATCAGTCCGCCCCAGTTCTCCAGCCGTCGGTAAAGTTCGTTGCTGGAGGTGTGCAGCCGCTGGGCGATGTCGCCCAGCCCGCTCTTGATCTTGTCGCGCCCGGCCTCGGTGGTCAGGTCGGAGACCCGCAGGTCCATCCTGCCGCCCGACATCTTCTCGATCGCGGCCTTGAACAGGAAAAAGCTGGTCAGCAGCTTTTCATCCTCGTCGTCGGACAGCGCCTCCTCGGCCATGCGCTGGGCCTCCGGCCCGGCCAGGCCCGTCTTCGCGGTTTCCAGCGTGGCGCGACGCACATCCGGCGGCAGGCAGGAATTGCCGCTGTGGATCGCATCCTGCAGGGCGCGGTCGTGCATGGTCAGCGAAAAGATGTCGGGCACGTCCTTCCAGCGGATGACGTAATTGCCCTTCACGCCGGAAAAGGCGGAGACGGTCAGTTCCAGCTGCTCGCGGCTGTCCTGGCGGATGCGCGCCTGGCTCAGGGCCGGCGTGGTGAAGGCGACGGCCGTGCCGCGCTCCTCGAACTTGGTGGGCTGGAATTGCTGCCCGGCTCCCCTCGGAAAATTCATCCCCCACGCCCAACGGTAGAATTGAAATTCACCGACCCTACTTAACCACAAGGCGGGCCCGGCGCAAATGACCCACAGCCTCAGTCCAGCCAAACCCGGGATTTTTCCACCACCCGGATGGTCTCCGCCCAGGTTTCCAGCCGGTGCAGCTCGTCCGGCGCCACCCAGGCGACGGCGGCGGCATCATCACCGGCCACCGCCTCGCCCGCCACCCAGCGGGCGGCATAGTCGATGATGGTGTAATGATACTGGATATCACCGCCGGCATCGCGGCGGACGGAATCGATCACCTCCACCAGGCCCAGCAGCTCGATCTCGACCCCGGTTTCCTCGGCAATCTCCCGGCGGATTCCATCCGCGACCGTCTCGCCCAGCTGCTGCAGCCCGCCGGGCAGGCTCCAGATTCCCTCGCCCGGCGGCCGGCCGCGCCGGACCATCAGCACACGCCCGTCCTTCCAGACGATGGCGCCCAGCCCGACCAGCGGTTGTGCCGGATATTCCCGCGTCATCGAGGACCCTGTCGGCCGGAGCGCCGCCGCCGGGCGCCGGCCTATTCGGCGGCCAGCGCGGAGGCGCCGTTCAGCAGGTCCCACACCTTCTGCGGCGTGGCCGGCATGTCGACATGGGTGATGCCGGCCGGGGCCAGGGCATCGACCAGCGCATTCATCGTCGCCGGGGCCGAACCGACGGCGCCCGCCTCGCCGGCACCCTTGACGCCGAGCGGGTTGGTCTTGCAGGGCACCTCGCAGAGGATCACCTCGATCTCGGGGAAATTGTCGGCGCGCGGCATGCAGTAATCGGTGAAGGTGCCGGTCAGCAGCTGGCCGTCGTCGTCATAGACCACGCTTTCATACAGCGCCTGGCCGATGCCCTGCACCACGCCGCCATGGATCTGGCCCTTGACGATGGTGGGGTTGATCACCCGGCCCATGTCATCGGCCACCACGTAGCGCACCACCTGGGTGATGCCGGTGGCCGGATCGACCTCGACTTCGCAGGCATGGCAGCCATTGGGGAAGGTGATCGCCTGCACCTGCCAGTCGGCGGCGGTATCCAGCGACGCATCGCGCTTACGGGCCTCAGCCGCCACGTCCATGATGCCGGCGCTGCGGTCGGTGCCGGCCACCGTGAAGCGCCCGGCGGCGAATTCGATGTCGCCCTGGGCGGTTTCCAGCATGTCGGCGGCCACCGCCTTGCCCTTCTCGATCACGGCATCCTTCGCCTTCAGGATGGCGCCGCCCTCGGAATACAGCGAGCGGGCGCCGCCGGTGCCGCCGCCGGTGGGAATGGCGTCGCTGTCGCCCTGCAGGATGCGGACGCGGTCGAAATCGACGCCGAGCTGTTCGGCGACGATCTGGGTATAGGCGGTTTCATGGCCCTGGCCGGTCGACTGGGTGCCGACATAGACCTCGACCCAGCCGTCTTCGGTGAACCGGATCTCGGCACGCTCGGTCGGCGCACCGCCGGTGGCCTCCAGATAATAGGCCATGCCGATGCCACGCAGCCGGCCGTGCGCCTTCGCCTCGGCGCGGCGGGCCTCGAAACCGGCCCAGTCGATCGCCTTCAGCGCGGTATCGGCGGTGTTCTCGAATTCGCCCGAGTCATAGGTCAGGCCCATGGCGCTGGTCCACGGGAAGGCGGAAACGGGGATGTAGTTCTGCCGGCGCAGCTGGGCGCGGTCGATGCCCAGCTCGCGCGCCGCCTGGTCGATCAGGCGTTCCATGATGTAATTCGATTCCGGCCGGCCGGCACCGCGATAGGCATCCACCGGCACGGTATTGGTGAATACGCCCTCGACACGGGCATGCACCGCCTGGAAGCGGTAGACCGAGGACAGCACCTTGGTGCCGGCCATGGTCGGGATCATCGGCGCATAGGTCGACAGATAGGCGCCCATGTCGGCGATGTTGTGGGTGCGCAGGGCAAGGAAGTTGTTGTCCTTGTCCAGCGCCAGCTCGGCATGGGTCAGGTTGGCGCGGCCATGGGTGTCGGCAAGGAAAGCTTCGGCACGGTCGGATGTCCATTTCACCGGCCGGCCCAGCGCCCGCGCGGCAAACATGGTCATCACCTGTTCGGGATAGATGAAGATCTTCATGCCGAAACCGCCGCCGACGTCGTTGGTGACGACATGGATGGCGGCTTCCTCGACGCCGAGGATCTTCGACAGCAGTTTCTTCTGCACCCAGACGCCCTGGGTCGGCACATAGAGGGTGAAGCGGCCGCCGGCCGCATCGTAGGCGGCCAGCGAGACGCGGGCCTCCATCGAGGCAACGATGATGCGGTTGTTCTCGATGGTCGTCTTCACGACCTTCGCCGCCTGGGCGAACAGCGCGTCGGTCTTTGCCTTGTCGCCGACCTCCCAGTCGAAGACGCGGTTGTTCGGTGCCTCGGGCCAGATCTGCGGCTGGCCCGCCTCCATGGCGGTGGCGAGACGGGCCGCGGCCGGCAGCGGATCGTAATCCACCTCGATCAGCTCGACCGCGTCACGCGCCTGGGCGGCGGTTTCGGCAACGACGAAGGCGACCGGGTCGCCGACATGGCGCACCATGCCGTCGGCCAGGGCCGGGCGCGGCGGATCGGCCCGCAGGGAACCGTCGCGGTTCTTCAGCGGGATGGTGCAGGGCAGGCTGCCGATGCCGGCCGCCTTCAGGTCGGCCACGGTATAGACCGCCAGCACGCCCGGCGCCGCCTTGGCCGCCGCGGTGTCGATCGCCGCGATCCTGGCATGGGCATGCGGCGAGCGCAGCATCATGCCGATGGCCTGGCCGGGCAGGGCGATGTCGTCGGTATAGCGGCCCTGGCCGGTGATGAAACGCTGGTCTTCCACACGGCGAACCGGCTGGCTCTGGCCGAACTTGGTCATCGGGGCATCCTTTCGGGGGGCAGGCTGTGCGGCCGGGGGCCGGGAGGTCTTTGCGGAAATGATAGGGAGTCCCCCTGCCCTTTTTCAACCCGCTGATGGCCCCGGATTGCCGGGATGCAATCGGCCGGCCGGGTCAGGGGCCATAGGCCCGCAGCGAACGGTAGCTCCAGAAGGGCAGCGCGCCCATCAGCACGCAGAAGCCGGAAAACAGGAAAACCGCGGTATAGCCACCGGTCCAGTCATGCAGGGTGGCGCCGATATAGGTGCCGACCGACACCCCGACCCCGGCCCCGACCATGATGGTGCCGAAAATGATGCCGAAGCGCCGGCCCTGGAAGATGCGGGCCGCCGTTGCCCCCACCATCGGGCCGCGCGCCCCGAAGGACAGGCCGACCAGCAGCACGAACAGCCACAGCAGGATATCGGTCTGGAATGCCTTCAGGGCCCAGAGCGAGGCCAGCCCGGCCAGGCTGAAGGCATAGGACAGGGCCGCCGAGGCATGGCGGCCGATGCGGCCATCGGCCCAGGCGAAGCCGACGATGCCGACCGGCGTCAGCACCCCGATCAGGCCGTAGATCGAGGCCGCCTGCAGCGGCGCATAGCCCAGTTCCACCAGATAGGCCACCGCCTGCACCATCACCGAGAACATGCCGGCAGACGTGAAGAAGAACACCGAGGCCAGACCCCAGAAGGCGGTGTTGCGCATGGCGGCACCCAGCGTCCAGTCCGGCCCGTCCGCGGCCACCGCCCCGTCGGCACCGGTCCGCCGCGGCAGGACGATGCGGCCGGCCTGCGCCTCCGGCCAGCGCACCAGCAGCAGCAGCGGCACCGCGCAGAGCGCCAGCACCGCCAGCACCCGGTAGGCCACCCGCCAGTCCCAGGTCTCGATCACATACTGCGCCAGCGGCACCAGCAGCAGCGAGCCGATGCCGAGTGCGGCATAGACCACGCTCATCGCCCGCGACAGCCTGGCCCCCTCGAACCAGCGCGCCAGCAGGGCCGAATGCGGCGCATTGCCCAGCGAGGCCGAGGCGCCGCCGACGCCAAGGCCGATGAACAGGTAAAGCTGCCACAATTCGACCGCGAAGGACGCGAAGGCCAGGCCGCCGACCAGCAGCACGAGGCCGCCGATATACAGGCGCAGCGGCCCGAAGCGGTCGAAACAATAGCCGGCCAGCGGCGCCGAACAGCCGCTGACCAGCATCTGCAGCGAATAGGTGGCCGCCACCTCGGCGCGGTCGGCGCCGAAATGGTCGGTCAGCGGCAGCAGGAAGGTGGCGAAGGTCTCGCCGCTGCCGCGCGCCAGCGCATTGAAGGTGAAGCAGAGGCCGACCAGGAGGATCGCGATGCGCGTCTGCGGCCGACTGGCACCTTCGTCCGGCATCGGGTCAGGCCTCCGTGCCGGCTTCGGCCTGCTTCAGCATCTGCCGCGCGATGACGATCTGCTGTATCTGGCTGGTGCCCTCGTAAAGGCGGAACAGCCGGACATCGCGGTAGAACCGCTCGACGGCGAAATCCTGGATATAGCCGGAACCGCCATGGATCTGCACCGCGCGGTCGGCGACGCGGCCAACCATCTCGGAGGCGAAATACTTGCAGCAGGAGGCTTCCATGGCGACCGTCTCGCCGGCGCTGTAGCGGCGGGCGGCGTCGCGGATCATGCAGCGCGCCGCATAGGCCTCGGCCCGGCAATCGGCCAGCATGGCCTGCACCAGCTGGAATTCGGCGATCGGCTGGCCGAACTGCCTGCGGTCGCGGGCATAGCTGACGGCCTCGTGGATCAGCCGCTCGGCGGCGCCGACGCACATCGCCGAGATATGCAGCCGACCGCGGTCGAGCACCTTCATCGCCGTCTTGAAGCCCTGGCCCTCGCGGCCGCCGATGATATTCGCCGCAGGCACTTTCGCGTTGTCGAAGATCACGTCGGCGGTATGCGAGCCGCGCTGGCCCATTTTACGGTCATGCCTGCCGATGGTGATGCCCGGCGTGTTCGCCTCGACGATGAAAGCCGTGACGCCGCCGGCGCCCTTGTTGGCCGGGTCGGTGCGTGCCATCAGCGTGAAGATGCCGGCATGGGGCGCGTTGGTGATGAAGCGCTTGGTGCCGTTGATGACGTAGTGGTCGCCCTGGCGCTCGGCGCGGGTCCTGACGCTGGCGGCATCCGATCCGGCTTCCGGTTCGGTCAGCGCGAAGCTGGCGATCACCTCGCCGCTGGCCAGTTTCGGCAGCCAGGCCTGCTTCTGCTCCGGCGTGCCGTCGATCAGGATGCCCTGGCTGCCGATGCCGACATTGGTGCCGAACATGCTGCGGAAGGCCGGCGAGGTCCAGCCGAGCTCGAAAACCAGCTCCACTTCCTCGGCGAGCGTGAGGCCGAGCCCGCCATATTCCTCGGGGATCGACAGGCCGAACAGGCCCATCCCGGCAAACTCGGCGCGGATTTCGTCGGGGATGCGGTCTTCCTCGGCAACTTGCTGTTCGAGGGGTACCAGCCGTTCGCGCACATAGCGGCGCAGGGTCTGGCGGGTCTGCTCAAGCGTTTCCTGGTCCATTGTGGCTTTTCACTCTTCCGAACTTGGTCTGCGCAAAGATTGGCACAAGTCCCGCAGGCGGAAAAGCCGGCGCCGGCCGTCAGTTCTTGCGGAAGACCACGGCCGCCAGCCAGCCGGACAGCATCGCCACCAGCACGGCGATCAGGCCGTAGACCGCCGGCTCGGCGCGCGAGAATTCGTAGACCTCCTGCTCGAAGCCCTGCTTGTCGATGAACAGCGGCGTCGACTGGGCGGCGATGATGCGCTCGTCGCGGATCAGGTAGACTTCGGCCTGGTAGGTGCCGACCGGCGCGGTGGCAGGAAAGCTGATCGCGGTGCGGAACAGCTTCGGCCCGAGAAAGTCGACATCGCCGACACTCTGCTGGTACAGGCCTTCGCGGCGCTTCTGGCGGATCAGGGCATCGCGGAAGTCCGGCAGGTCCTCGATGATGCCGCTGCCGGTGAAGCGGAAACGCAGGCTGTCGATGCCGATCTGCAGGCGCGACAGCAGGGTCGACGGTGCGATCTCGGCGAGCGGCCGGCTGCTGGTCACCACATAGAAACCGGGCACGCCGTCGAACGAGGCCGAGCGCCGGGTCAGCCACAGGCCGGCTATCGGTTCCTTGCGGCGGACCACCGCCGCGCTGGTCGGGCCGCGCACCACCACGACGATGTCGCCCGGCTCGTCGATGGCACCGAACAGCAGCAGGTCGGTGCCGGTGAAGCTGGAGGTGATGGCGATCAGATGCGCCGACAGGTCGGTGATCAGCGGCGCATCGGCCGGCGCCGGGCCGCGGGTCGCGGCGGCGCGGCCCTGCTGCGCCAGTGCCGCCGCCGGCATCGCCAGCAGCAGGCCGAGCAGAAGGAGAATCCTGCCGCCGCCGGTCATCGCAGGCCGCTTTCGAGGAAATAGGCGTCGTCGGGCGGGATCACCAGCTGGGTCGCCAGGGCGATGGCGACGCCCAGCACCAGCGCGGCCAGCAGGCCGCGGATCTGCTCGCCGCGCAGGCGGGCGCCGTGGCGCACGCCGTATTGCGCGCCGATCACCGAGCCGGCGACCAGCAGCAGCACCAGGGTCAGGTCGACGGTCTGGGTCGAGATCGCATGCAGCATGGTCACGTTGGCGGTGACGAAGATGATCTGCATCAGCGAGGTGCCGATCACCACCGCGGTCGGCATGCCGAGCAGGTAGATCATCGCCGGCACCAGCATGAAGCCGGCACCGACGCCCATGATCGCGGCGAGGATGCCGACCACGAAACCGAGCGCGATCGGCAGCAGCGCGCTGATATAGAGCTGCGACTTGCGGAACCGCAGCTTCAGCGGCAGGGCGCGGATCAGCGGATGGTCGTTCATGCGCCGGCGGCGCGGCGGCGGCGCGGCGGCCGGGCGGCGGCTGCGCAGCAGCAGGCGGATGCTGTCGGTCATCATCAGGCTGCCGATCAGGCCGAGGATGACCACATAGGACAGCGCGATCACCGCATCCAGCTGGCCGATCCGCTTGAGGACGGCGAAGAGATAGGCGCCGAAGCCGGACCCGGCGAGGCCGCCGGCCAGCAGCACCGCCCCCATCTTGAAATCGACATTGCCCTTGCGCCAGTGGGCATAGACGGCCGAGACGCTGGAGGCGACCACCTGGTTGGCCGAGGCCGCCACCGCCACCGGCGGCGGCACCCCGATGAAGATCAGCAGCGGCGTCAGCAGGAAGCCGCC
Organism: Ferrovibrio sp.; assembly: GCF_964218355.1. GTDB lineage: Bacteria > Pseudomonadota > Alphaproteobacteria > Ferrovibrionales > Ferrovibrionaceae > Ferrovibrio. Next base: position 43,731 of record NZ_CAXPMC010000022.1, read on the forward strand.
GCCGACCCCGAACAGGCCGGACAGGTAGCCGACCGCAGCCCCGAGGCCGAGTGGCAGCCAGATACTGACCGACATCTCAGCAATGGGGAGGTAGATCTGCATAATCGCTGGCCGGTGCCTGACTGCGGATACGGCGGGAATCGCCGTCGGGGTGAAGGGTTAGGATGGTACGTGAAACATTGCGATTTCGTGACCGATCATGAAATCTGCGCGGTTTCCCGGGCCGCCGGTGCCGACACGCCGGCCCGGTCGAGTTCCTGCCCGATCCTGCCCGACAGGAAGCACCAGTACATCCGGAAATCGGAAACCAGCGACCAGCCGGGATAGCGGAAGGTGGCCGGCCGGTTTTTCTCGATGAAGAAATGGCCGATCCAGGCCGGGCCGTAGCCGCAGACCAGCCCGGCTGCCAGCCAGTACCAGTTCCCGGTCAGCAGCAGGGCCGCCAGACAGGCCAGGGCGGCGGTGGTGCCGGCATAATGCCAGGCGCGAGTTACCGGCTTTCTGTGCTCGCGCAGATAGTACGGCCAAAAATCGCTGTACGACTCGATCCGATTGTCGGACAATGTCTCGGGCATGGCGGTCCCTCCGGATTTTTGTCTGGGACCATCATACGCCCGTAAAATGCGGAAATCCAAGAGAAATTCGCCCCGATCAACGGCGCCGGGATTCATCTTGACGTTTACGTCAACGTAAACTAAGACTCGCCGCCAAGTCAGGGCCTATAGGGAGGCTTAACCGTGTCGGACAAGACCTACACGATCACCGAACTGGCACATGAATTCGAGGTCACCCCTCGCGCCATCCGTTTCTATGAGGACAAGGGCCTGCTGCATCCCGGCCGCCAGGGCATGATGCGCGTCTATGCCCGCCGCGACCGCGCCCGCCTGCAGCTGATCCTGCGCGGCAAGCGGCTCGGCTTCAGCCTCGCGGAAATCCGCGAGATGATCGATCTCTACGATGTCGGCGACGGCCGCATCGAGCAGATGAAGCTGACGCTGAAGCGCTCGCAGGAGCGGCTGAGCGCCCTCGAGCAGCAGAAACGCGATATCGACGACGCCATCCACCAGCTGCGCCAGGATGTCCGCATCATCGACGATTTCCTGAAGGTCAAGGAACGCAACCGCGACGCCCCCAGCTTCAAGGAATTCGTCCAGGGCCGCGGCGCCCAGCTGGCTGAAGTCGCCGAATAGCTGCCGTACGGGCCGGATCGCGGAACTGCACTGGCCGTTCCGCTTTCCCCCGCTATGTGAGTCCCAAGCCGGGTCCGGATGCCCTCCGGGCCGATAACAACGATCCGTCCGCCCAAGGAGATGCCGTCATGATGCGCAACGTGGTGATCGCCGGCTATGCCCGCTCGCCGTTTACCCTGGCCCGCAAGGGTGCCCTGACCAAGGTGCGCCCCGATGACCTGACCGCCCAGGTCGTCAAGGCCCTGGTGGAGCGCACCGGCGTCGACCCGAAGGCGATCGAGGATGTGATCGTCGGCTGCGCCTTCCCCGAGGGCGAGCAGGGCCTGAACGTCGCCCGCCTGATCAGCTTCCTCGCCGGCATCCCGCAGGAAGCGGCCGGCACCACGGTGAACCGCTTCTGCGGCTCGTCGATGCAGTCGATCCACCAGGCGGCCGGCGCCATCCAGATGAACGCCGGCGAGGCCTTCATCTGCGCCGGCGTCGAAAGCATGACCCGCGTGCCGATGGGCGGCTTCAACACCCTGCCGAACCCGAAGCTGCTGAAGGACTACCCGCAGGCCTATGTCTCGATGGGCATCACTGCCGAGAACCTGGCCAAGAAATACAGCATCGACCGCAAGGCGCAGGAGCAGATGGCGGTCGAGAGCCACGCCAAGGCCGCCGCGGCCCAGAAGGCCGGCCGGCTGAAGGACGAGATCGTCGCCATCGTCGACGGCAATACCCGCGTCGAGGAAGACGGCTGCATCCGCCCGGATACCTCGGCCGAGGGTCTGGCCGGCCTGAACCCGGCCTTCGACGAGAAGGGCACGGTGACCGCCGGCACCTCCTCGCCGCTGACCGACGGCGCGTCCGCCACGCTGGTCTGCTCGGAGGATTTCGCCAAGGCGCACGGCCTGAAGCCGCTGGCCCGCATCAAGTCGGTCGCGGTGGCCGGCTGTGCACCGGAGCTGATGGGCATCGGCCCGGTGCCGGCAACCAGGAAGGCGCTGGAACGCGCCGGCCTGAAGCTCAAGGACATCGACATCATCGAGCTGAACGAGGCCTTCGCCGCCCAGGCGCTGGCCTGCGTGAAGCAGGCCGAATACGACATGGCGAAGGTGAATCTCGATGGCGGCGCCATCGCGCTCGGCCATCCGATGGGCGCCACCGGTGCCCGCATCACCGGCAAGGCCGCCGCGCTGCTGAAGCGCGAGGGCAAGCAGTTCGCGCTGGCCACCCAGTGCATCGGCGGCGGTCAGGGCATCGCCACCGTCCTGGAAGCCATCTGATCGCGGGAGCCGACCGACCATGACCGAGATCAGGAAAGTCGCGGTAATCGGCGCCGGCGTGATGGGCTCCGGCATCGCCGCCCATGTCGCCAATGCCGGCATTCCCGTCGTGCTGCTGGACATCGTTCCGCAGGGGGCGAATAACCGGAACGCGCTGGCCGAAGGCGCGATCCAGAAGATGCTGAAGACCAAGCCGGCCCCCTTCATGCATCCGCGGGTGGCCAAGCTGGTCACGCCGGGCAACCTCGAGGACGATCTCGACAAGCTGGCCGATGTCGACTGGATCTGCGAGGCGATCATCGAAAATGTCGAGCTGAAGCGGAAGCTGTATGCCCAGCTCGAACAGAAGCGCAAAGCCGGTTCGATCGTCACGTCGAATACCTCGACGATCCCGCTCGACCTGCTGACCGAGGGCCTGCCCGACAGCTTTGCCGCCGATTTCGCGGTGACCCACTTCTTCAACCCGCCGCGCTACATGCGGCTGTTCGAACTGGTGAAGGGCCCGAAGACCAAGCCGGCCGTGATCGAGGCGCTGCGCCGCTTCGGCGACGTCAAGCTCGGCAAGGAGGTCGTCGACTGCAAGGACCGCCCGGGCTTCATCGCCAACCGCATCGGCATCTACTGGTCGACGGTTGCCACCGCACTGGCCTATGACCTCGGCCTGACCGTGGAAGAGGCCGACAGCATCGTCGGCCGGCCGATGGGCGTGCCGAAAACCGGCATTTTCGGCCTGGCGGACCTGACCGGCATCGATCTCGGCCCCTATGTGGTCGGCTCGATGCTGAAGACCCTGCCGAAGACCGATGCCCTGCACCAGTTCTACAAGGCGGATCATCCGCTGAACGCCCTGATGCAGAAGCTGATCAAGGACGGTTACACCGGCCGCAAGGGCAAGGGCGGCTTTTACCGGAACCGCGGCAAGGAGGCCCTCGACCTGCAGACCGGCGAGTTCCGCCCGACAAAGCGCGCCAACCTTGAATCCGCCAAGGTCGCGAAGAAAGGCCTGCGCGCCCTGGTCGAGCATCCGGACAAGGGCGGCCAGTATGCCTGGGGCGTGCTCAGCCGCGTGCTGTCCTATGCCGCCGACCTGGTGCCGGAGATCGTCGACGACATCGCCGCCGTCGATACCGCGATGAAGACCGGCTATGCCTGGAAATACGGCCCCTACCAGCAGATCGACCAGCTCGGCACCCAGTGGTTCGCTGACAAGCTGAAGGCATCCGGCCTGCCGGTGCCGAAGATGGTCGAGATCGCCAGGGGCCGCCCCTTCTACAAGGAAGAGAACGGCAAGGCCTATCGCCTGATGCCCTCGGGCGACTATGCCGAGATGGTGGTCGAGGCCGATGCCTGGACGCTGGCCGACATGAAGCGCGGCAAGCAGCCGATCCTGTCCAACAAGGGCGCCAGCCTGTGGGATGTGGGCGACGGCGTCGCCTGCCTCGAGCTGCATACCAAGATGAATGCGGTCGATGCCGACATCATCGCCATGGTCAAGGAAGCCGCGAAGATCGACAAGAAGGGCTTCAAGGCCCTGATCATCGGCGGCGATTACGACAACTTCTCGGTCGGTGCCAATGTCGGCATCGCGCTGTTCCAGGCGAATATCGCCATGTGGCCGGCCATCGAGCAGGGCATCCAGGAAGGCCAGGATGCCTATATGAAGCTGAAATACGCCCCCTTCCCCGTCGTCGCGGCGGTGGCGGGCATGGCGCTGGGCGGCGGCTGCGAGCTGGCGATGCATTCCTCGGCCATCCAGGCCCATGCCGAAAGCTATATGGGCCTGGTGGAAGTCGGCGTCGGCGTGATCCCCGGCTGGGGCGGCTGCAAGGAGCTGGTCACCCGCGCCATCACCAACAGGAAGCGCCCCGGCGGCCCGATGCCGGCGCTGGCCCAAGTGTTCGAGGCGATCTCCACCGCCAAGGTGGCGACCTCGGCCATGGAAGCCCGCGACATGCTGATCCTGCGCGATGGCGACGGTATCACCATGAACCGCCGCCGCCTGCTGGCCGATGCCAAGGCCAGGGCGCTGGAACTGGCGAAGGACTACCAGCCGCCGAAGCCGGTGGAAATCAGCCTGCCGGGCCCCGCCGCCAAGGCGGCCATGAGCCTTGCCGTCGACGGTTTCCGCCAGCAGGGCAAGGCCACGCCCCATGACGTGGTGGTGTCCGGTGCACTGGCCAACGTGGTGTCGGGCGGCAAGACCGACATCACCGAGGTGGTGACCGAAAAGAAACTGCTGGAACTCGAACGCGAGAATTTCATGTCGCTGATCAGGACCAGTGCCACGCTCGACCGTATCGAACACATGCTGACCAAGGGCAAGCCTCTGCGCAATTAAGCAGAGATTTGAGGGAGAGACAGGCCATGCCGAGCTATACCGCCCCGATCAAGGACTTCCAGTTCGTCCTGCACGACGTGCTGCAGATGGAAAAGATGAGCAACCAGCTCGGCTTTGCCGATGCCAGCCGCGACGTGATCGATGCCGTCCTCGAGGAAGGCGGCAAGTTCATGAGCGAGGTGCTGGCGCCGCTGAACCGCGTCGGCGACCTCGAGGGCTGCAAGTGGGATAACGGCGTGGTCACCACGCCGACCGGCTTCAAGGAAGCCTACAAGCAATACTGCGAGGCCGGCTGGGGCGGCCTGACGGCGGAGGAGAAATACGGCGGCCAGGGCCTGCCCCATGTGATGGGCATTGCCATGGCGGAAATCCAGTCCGCCGCCAACATGGCCTTCGCCATGTATCCGGGCCTGACCCACGGCGCCTACGAGGCGCTGCTGCGGCATGGCTCGGAAGAACAGAAGGACATGTACCTGCCGAACATGGCGTCGGGCAAATGGACCGGCACCATGAACCTGACCGAGCCGCATTGCGGCACCGATCTGGGCCTGATGCGCACCAAGGCCGAGCCGCAGGAAGACGGCAGCTTCCTGATCACCGGCACCAAGATCTTCATCTCGGCCGGCGAGCATGACCTGGCGGAGAACATCATCCACCTGGTGCTGGCCAAGATTCCGGGCGGCCCGGAAGGCATCAAGGGCGTCAGCCTGTTCGTGGTGCCGAAATTCCTGGTCAATCCGGATGGCAGCCTGGGCGCGCGCAACGGTGTCAGCTGCGGCTCGATCGAACACAAGATGGGCATCCACGGCAATTCGACCTGCGTGCTGAATTACGACAACGCCAAGGGCTGGCTGGTCGGCCGCGAGCACAAGGGCATGCAGGCGATGTTCGTGATGATGAACGCCGCCCGCCTCGGTGTCGGCGTGCAGGGCCTCAGCCAGGCCGAGGTCGCCTACCAGAATGCCCTGACCTATGCCAACGACCGCCTTCAGGGGCGTTCGATCACCGGCACCAAGGCGCCGGACAAGGCCGCCGACCCGATCATCGTGCATCCGGATATCCGGCGCATGCTGATGACCATCAAGGCCTTCGTCGAGGGCAGCCGCGCGCTGGCCCTGTGGACCGGCATCGAGCTTGACGTCGCCGCCAAGCATCCGGATGCCGAGCGTCGCCAGGAAGCCGAGGACCTCGTCGCCTTCCTGACCCCGATGGTCAAGGCCTACATGACCGATTACGGCTACCAGTGCTGCACCATGGCGCAGCAGGTCTATGGCGGCCACGGCTACATCGCCGAATGGGGCATGGAGCAGTTCGTGCGCGATGCCCGCATCGCCATGATCTACGAGGGCGCCAACGGCATCCAGGCGCTGGATCTCGTCGGCCGCAAGCTGCCGACTGGCATAGGCCGGCTGGCACGGCGCTTCTTCCACCCGGTATCGTCCTTCGTCGAGGACAACATGATGGACCCGGCGATCGGCAAGGACTTCGTGATGCCGCTGGCAAAGGCCTTCGCCCGCCTGCAGACCGCCACCGCGCTGGTCAGCGAGCGCGGCCTGAAGAACCCGGACGAGGCCGGCGCCGCCTCGTGGGACTACCTGAACATGTTCGCGCTAGTGGCGCTCGGCTTCATGTGGGCGAAGATGGCCCAGGTGGCGAAGCAGAAGCTGGCCGACGGCGAGGGCGACAAGGACTTCTTCGAGACCAAGCTGGTCACCGCCCGCTTCTTCATGGACCGCATGCTGCCCGACACCGCGGCGCAGCTGGCCAAGATCCAGGCCGGTGCCGAAAGCATGATGACACTGAAGGCTGCCAATTTCTGACCATCCAAGCCGTGCAGGGCACGGCCCAAGTCCAGGAGAGGAAACGAATGACCGAATACGGCATCCCGCGCAGCATCTATGGCGACGACCACCAGATGTTCCGCGAGGCAGCGCGCAAGTTTTTCGAGCGCGAGGTCGCACCCCACCATGCCAAATGGGAAGAGGACGGCCTGGTGCCGCGCGAGGTCTGGCGCAAGGCCGGCGAAGCCGGCTTCCTCTGCTCGACGATGCCCGAGGAATATGGCGGTTCCGGCGTCGACCGCCGCTACTCGGCCATCCTGATGGAAGAACAGGCCTATACCGGCTGCTCCGGGCCGGGCTTCTCACTGCATTCCGACATCGTCGCCCCCTATATCCTCAATTACGGCACCGAGGAGCAGAAGAAGAAGTGGCTGCCGAAGATGGCCACCGGCGAGGTGATCGGTGCCATCGCCATGACCGAGCCGGGCGGCGGGTCCGACCTGCAGGCGGTGAAGACCACGGCGATCCGCGACGGCAACCAGTTCGTCATCAACGGCCAGAAGACCTTCATCACCAACGGCCAGAATGCCGACCTGGTGATCGTGGTGACCAAGACCGATCCCAAGCAGGGCGCCAAGGGCACCACCCTGTTTCTGGTGGAAAGCGACCGCGAGGGCTTTACCAAGGGCCGCAATCTCGAAAAGCTCGGCATGAAGGCGCAGGATACGTCTGAGCTGTTCTTCGCCGATGTGCGGGTTCCGCCGGAGAACATGCTGGGCGGCGAAGGCCAGGGCTTTTTCCACCTGATGCAGGAGTTGGCCTGGGAACGGCTGCAGATCGCCATCATGGCGGTGGCCGGCTGCGAGGCGGCCATCAGGTGGACGGTCGACTATACCCGCGAGCGCAAGGCCTTCGGCAAGGCGGTGCTGGATTTCCAGAACACCAAGTTCGAGCTGGCCGAGATGAAGACCGAGACCCAGATCGCCCGCGTCTTCGTCGACAAATGCATCGAGATGGTGGCCGAGCACAAGCTGGACGTCGCCACCGCCGCGATGGCGAAATACTGGTGCAGCGACCTGCAGTGCAAGATCCTCGACCGCTGCCTGCAGCTGTTCGGCGGCTATGGCTTCATGTGGGAATACCCGATCACCCGCGCCTATGCCGATGCCCGCGTGCAGCGCATCTATGGCGGCACCAACGAGATCATGAAGGAGCTGATCAGCCGCACGCTGTGACGGCACCTTCGCGAGTTTCAACCGCTGATCCGGGAATCCGGCGAGTCAACCAAATGCCTAGGGAGAGACAATCATGACCGAAGCCTTCATCTACGACGCCGTGCGCACCCCGCGCGGCAAGGGCCGCGCCAGCGGCGCCCTGCACGAGGTCACCCCGATGCGGCTGGCCACCACGGCACTGGAAGCCGTGCGCGACCGCAACGAGCTCGATACCAGCCTGGTCGACGACGTGGTGCTGGGCTGCGTGATGCCGGTGGGCGAGCAGGGTTCCGACATCGCCCGCGTTGCCGTGATCCAGTCGGGTTATGCCGAGACGACTGCCGGCGTGCAGATCAACCGCTTCTGCGCCTCGGGTCTGGAAGCCTGCAACATGGCGGCCGCCCAGGTGATGTCGGGCCAGAGCCAGATGGCGATCGGCGGCGGCGTCGAGAGCATGAGCCGCGTGCCGATGGGCTCCGACGGCGGCGCCTGGGCCACCGACCCAGCCGTGGCCCTGCCGACCTATTTCGTGCCGCAGGGCATTTCGGCCGACCTGATCGCCACCAAATACGGCTTCTCCCGCGACGATGTCGATGCCTATGCGGTCGAGAGCCAGAAGCGCGCCAAGCGTTCGTGGGACGAGGGCCGGTTTGCCAAATCGATCATCGCGGTGAAGGATATCAACGGCCTGACCGTGCTGGACCGCGACGAGCATATGCGCCCGGACACCACCATGCAGAGCCTGGCCTCGCTGGACCCGTCCTTCATTGCCATGGGCGAGCAGTTCGGTTTTGATTCGGTCGCCATCCAGCGCTATCCGGAAGTCGAACGGATCGAGCATGTGCATCATGCCGGCAATTCCTCGGGCATCGTCGACGGCGCCGCGGCGGTGCTGATCGGCAACAAGGAGGCCGGCATCAAGTCGGGCCTGAAGCCGCGCGCCCGTATCCGCAGCTTCGCCTCGATCGGCTCGGAGCCGACCATCATGCTGACCGGCCCGAGCTTTGCCGCCGAAAAGGCGCTGAAGACGGCCGGCATGAAGCCGTCGGACATCGACCTGTGGGAACTGAACGAGGCCTTCGCCTCGGTGGTGCTGCGCTTCATGCAGGCACTGAACATCCCGCATGACAAGATCAACGTGAATGGCGGCGCCATCGCGCTAGGCCATCCGCTGGGTGCCACCGGCGCGATGATCCTCGGCACCATGGTCGACGAACTGGAGCGCAGCGGCAAGAGCACGGCTCTGGTCACGCTCTGCGTCGGCGCCGGCATGGGCACCGCCACCATCATCGAGCGCGTCTGAGCGCCGCCACAGGAATACGGAACCGACACATGATCGATTACAATGTCGATGGCGACGGCATCGCCACCATCACCTGGAACATGGCCGACCGGCCGATGAATGTCATGAACGGCGAGAGCGTCGGCGCTTTCCGCGACCTCGCCTACAGGGCGATCGGCGACAAGGCCGTGAAAGGCGTGATCGTCACCTCGGCGAAGAACGACTTCGTCGCCGGCGCCGACCTCGTCAACCTGCTCAAGGAATCGCAGGACGCGGCCAGGGCCCTGCAGAACAGCTTTGCCCTGCAGAAGCTGTTCCGCGATATCGAGAAAGCCGGCAAGCCCTTCGTCGCCGCCATCAACGGCACGGCCCTGGGCGGCGGCTACGAGATCTGCCTGGCCTGCCACCGCCGCATCGCCGCCGACAATCCGAAGGCCTTGATCGGCCTGCCGGAAGCCACCATCGGCCTGCTGCCCGGCGCCGGCGGCACCCAGCGTCTGCCGCGCCTGATCGGCGTCTCGAAAGCCCTGCCGATGATGCTGGAAGGCAGGAAGGTCGATCCGAAGGCGGCCCTCGGCCTCGGCATGGTCGACGAGGTGGTCGCCCCGGCCGACCTGCTGAAGCGCGCGAAAGAGTGGCTGCTCGGCGATGGCCAGACCGGCCATGTGAAGCCCTGGGACCAGAAGGGATTCCGCGTGCCGGAAGCCGCCAACACGCCCAGGGGCGCCCAGGTCTTCACCGCCGGCAATGCCATGCTGCGCGCCAAGACCATGGGCAATTATCCGAATGCCCAGTACATCATGTCCTGCGTCTATGAAGGCATGCTGGTCGATATCGATACCGGCCTGAAGATCGAAAGCCGCTATTTCGTCGCCTGTACCCAGTCGAAGGAAGCGCGCAACATGATCCGCTCGCTGTTCTTCTCGATCGGCGAGGCCAACAAGCTGGCCAACCGCCCCAGGGGCGTGCCGACCCAGACCTACAGCAAGGTCGGCATCCTGGGTGCGGGCATGATGGGCGCGGGCATCGCCTGGGCCGCGTCTTCCGCCGGGCTGCAGGTCGTGCTGCTGGACAGCACCCAGGAAGCCGCCGACAGGGGCAAGGCCTATTCCGCCGGCCTGCTCGACAGGCGGATCAAGGCGAAGAAGGCCAGCGAGGCCGACAAGGAGAAGCAGCTCGGCCTGATCACCGCCACCACCAGCTATGACGCGCTGAAGGGCTGCGAGCTGGTGATCGAGGCGGTCTTCGAGGATCGCGCCATCAAGGCCGATGTCACGAAGAAGGCCGAGGCGCAGCTGGCGGCGGATGCCATCTTCGCCTCGAACACCTCCACCCTGCCGATCACCGGCCTGGCCGAAGCCAGCAGCCGGCCGGCCAACTTCATCGGCCTGCATTTCTTTTCGCCGGTCGACCGCATGCCGCTGGTGGAGATCATCCGCGGCAAGGCGACGTCCGACGAGACACTGGCCCGGGCGATGGATTTCGTGAAGAAGATCCGCAAGACGCCGATCGTGGTCAACGACAGCCGCGGCTTCTACACCAGCCGCGTCTTCGCCACCTACGTGACCGAAGGCCTGACCATGCTGGCGGAAGGCGTCGCCCCGGCAATCATCGAGAATGCCGGCAGGGCGGCCGGCATGCCGGTCGGCCCGCTGGCGCTGGCCGACGAGGTCTCGCTGGAACTGATGCACCGGGTGCGCAGCCAGACCAGGAAGGATCTCGGCGATGCCTACAAGGCGGACGGCTCCGAACCGGTTCTGCAGCTGATGGTCGAGAAGCTCGGCCGCATCGGCAAGAAGGCCGGCAAGGGCTTCTACGACTATCCCGCCGACGGGAAAAAGCGCCTGTGGCCCGGCCTTGCCGAACACTTCCCGGTGAAGGCGGAGCAGCCGGCGCTCGCCGACGTGATCAAGCGCCTGGTCTATATCCAGTCGGTCGAAACCGCCCGCTGCCTGGAGGAAAAGGTGGTGGTCGACCTGCGGGATGCCGATGTCGGCTCGATCATGGGCTGGGGGTTCCCGCCTTTCCGGGGCGGCACGGTCAGCCAGATCGACATGGTGGGCGTGCAGCCCTTCGTCGCCGAATGCGACCAGCTTGCCCAGAAATTCGGCAGCCGCTTCACGCCGCCGAAACTGCTGCGCGACATGGCCGAACAGGGGAAAGCCTTCTACGCCGCCTGAACTGCGCCATTTTGATATTGCAGATGCGGAAAGGCCGGGCTTGCCCGGCCTTTTTTGTTTGCCTGCAGCAGGATTTGTGCAGGGCCTGCGGTCTTTCGCGGCGCAACATCGAATTCCGGCCACAGGGCCGGACCGGGGCCGAAAGTGGGATTGACCCACCCGGGCGGGCGACCTAGGCTTCCTGCAACACTAGAACATATAAAAATCATGCCTCCCGCATTGCCGAGTGTCTGTCGCGTTCGGCCCGACCAGTAAGCCCGGCCTGGCCGCGGGTTACAGGTCAAGGCATGGATGTCGCAGCACAATTCGGATTGTCCGCCGGTCCGCAGGGCCGGCCCAGTATCGCGTACCGAAGTGTTTATGCTGCGCAGAAACTGTCGAAAACAAGCGGGAGGAATCAATCATGACAACGACACCCACCGAAACCGGCAAGGCGCCGCAGTCGCGTCGCCGCTTTCTCAAGGCCGGTGGCGTCGCCGCTGCCGGTGCCGCCACCTTCGCCATGCCCAACGTGTCGCGGGCGCAGACGGCTACCCTGAAACTGCAGACCTCGTGGACGGCCTCGGACATCTTCCAGGAGATGGCGGCCGATTACTGCGACCGCGTCAACGCCATGGCCGGCGGCCGGCTCAAGCTGGACCTGCTGGTCGGCGGCGCCGTCGTGCATCCGTTCAGCGTGCAGGATGCCGTGCATTCCGGCGTGCTGGATGCCGCCCATACCGTCACCGTCTACTGGTATGGCAAGCACAAGGCCGCCTCGCTGTTCGGCACCGGTCCGGTCTTCGGCTTCAATGCCGAACAGGGCCTGGGCTGGATCTACCGCGGCGGCGGCAAGGAGCTATTCAACGAGCTGCTGAACGACATCCTCAAGCTCAACATCGTCAGTTTCTTCGCCATGCCGATGCCGACCCAGCCGCTGGGCTGGTTCAAGAAGCCGGTGAAGGGCGCCGGCGACATGAAGGGCCTGAAATACCGCACGGTCGGCCTTGCCGCCGACCTGATGCAGGCCATGGGCATGGCGGTCGCCCAGCTGCCGGGCGGCGAGATCGTGCCGGCAATGGAACGCGGCGTGATCGATGCCTTCGAGTTCAATAACCCGACCTCGGACCGCCGCTTCGGTGCCCAGAACGTGGCCAAGAACTACATGCTCGGCAGCTATCACCAGGCCACCGAGTATTTCGAGATCATGTTCAACAAGACCAAGTTCAACGCCTTGCCGAAGGAGCACCAGGCGATCCTGCAATACGGCGCCGAAGCCGCCTCGTCGGCCAATTACTGGAAGGCCATGGACATCTATTCCAAGGACCTGCAGGAGCTGAAGGAGAAGGACAAGGTCAATGTCCTGCGCACCCCGAAGGATGTCTTCGAGGCGCAGATCAAGGCATGGGACGGCCTGATCGAGGTTCTCGGCAAGGATCCCTACATGAAGAAGGTGATGGATTCGCAGAAAGCCTGGGTGAAGCGGGTCGTGTATTACGAAACGCTGAACGCCGCCGATTACGTGACGGCCTACGAGCATCACTTCGGCAAGATGGAAGGCTGACCGGCCGGACTTCCGGATCATGACCGGTTTTCATCCCGCGGGGGCGGCGCCGTCAGATCGGAAGAGCGTCGTGTAGGG
>NZ_CAXPMC010000023.1:0-21019 GCF_964218355.1 Ferrovibrio sp.
TCTCGGTGAGGCTGGCGCCGGTCTGGTTCACCAGCGCCGCCCCGGTCTTCACCTGGGCATTCGACGTGGCGATCAGTGCCTTGATGTCCTTCGAGGCATTCGCCGAACGCTGCGCCAGGGCCCGCACTTCCTGCGCGACGACGGCGAAGCCCTTGCCGGCCTCGCCCGCGCGTGCCGCTTCCACCGAGGCGTTCAGCGCGAGAAGATTCGTCTGAAAGGCGATCTCGTCGATCAGGCCGACGATGTCGGCGATCTTCTGCGCGCTCTCCTCTATCCGGGTCACCGCGGCGACGGCATCAGCGACGACCGAACCGCCCTTCTCGGCGGTGTCGCGCGCGGCCACCGCCAGCTGGTTCGCCGCCTGGGCATTGTCGGCATTCTGCTTCACCGTCGCGGTCACTTCATGCATCGAGGCCGCCGTCTCCTCGATGCTCGCCGCCTGGGATTCCGTGCGGCTGGCCAGGTCCTGGCTGCCGGTGGAAATCTCGCCGGAGGCACTGCTGACCGTGTTCGCGGTCTCGGTCAGCTGCAGGGCGAAATCCCGCAGCCGGCCGCCCATGGTGTTGGCGCTGTCCTTCAGCTGGCCAAACACGCCGTGATATTCGCCCTGAACGCTGCGCGTCAGGTCGCCGCCGGCCATGGCCTCCATGCTGGTCGCCATCTCCGCAGCCATCGCCTGCAGGGTGGTGGCAAGCCGGTTGAGCTGGCGGCTGGTTTCAAGGAAAAAGCCCTCCTTGCCGCTTTCGTCAATGCGGCCGGCCAGGTCGCCCTCAGCCACCTTGTTCACCAGCGCGGCAATCTCGGTGCCGGCGGCTTTCTCGCGCGCCTCGCGTTCCAGCCGGCGCTGCTCGGATTCCTCGCGCTGGCGGGCAATCTGGGCCTCCGCCTCGGCGCGGGCCGCCATGTTGTCGCGGAAGATTTTCAGCGCTGATGCCATCGCCGCCACCTCGTCGCGGCCGCTGGCAGCCGGAACCTCGGTCTGCAGCTGTCCTTCGGCCAGCCTGGTCATCGCGCCGGTGATGCGGTTGATCGGGTTCGACACCTTCACGAACACGACCCAGACAGCGGAAGCGATGGCAATCAGTGCCACCGCAATCATGATGGCCATCTGCACGATGAAATTCTGGTAGGCCGCCTGGGCCTGCTCGAATTCCGCCTGGGCCGCCACCAGCTGGATGTTGATCAGTTCGCCAATCGCCTCGGTGACCGGGTCGATCAGCGGATAGAGATCCTTTTCGGCGAATGCGACCAGGGCCGCCTCGTCCGCGCGGCCGAGAATCTCCTGCAGGCGGCTGATGCCGGCATTGGCAGGACCGAGCAGGCTGCGCACCTTGTCCACCAGCCGGGCTTCGTCCGGTGTCAGCTTGGTGGCGGTATAGGCCTTCCATGTCTCCTCGATCAGCACCCGCGCCTTGTCGATTTCGGCGACCGCCTGCGGCGGCGACATGGTTTTCGCCCGCGTCTTGTGCGACAGGTCGACAATCGAGACGGCATAGGCATCGGAAATGACCTTCAGGTCGCGCAGGGGCACCACGCGGTCGGCATAGACACTCTGCAGGGCCGCATTGCCGGTCTGCAGGGCCAGGAACCCGCTGATCGAGAGGACAGCGATCACGCCCAGCAGGGCTGCCAGGCTCAGAATAAGACGAAGCCGGATTGTCACGGATGCTTCCCCACCAGTTGTATATTGCTTCCTGCCATCAGACAGGCATCAGTGCTGCAGGCATATGACAGCCGGCAGTCCTGTGTCGCATTTTCCGATAACGCGGACCTGCAGCTGTGCATCCGCGCAGATCGCTCGCGCTGCGTTGCATAAGGCGTGGCCAGGATCACCCGGTGGCGCCCTGGTATTGCGCATACTGCCGGGCAAAGCCCGGCTGCATCCGCACCAGCTGCGACAGCAGGGCTTCCATCTCGGCCGACCGGATGATCCGCTTGTATTCGCATTGGTCGATGCCGTCGCTTTCCGGCCAGGTCTGTGCCGCCAGAATCATGCCGGGGCTGCGCCCGTCATGGCACAGCGGCATCAGCAGCCGCCGGGTCTTCAGCCAGCCATCATCGCAAGGGAACCGGTCGAGCCGGAAGCGGGCCTCCGAGTATACGGTCGCACCGGTTTCGCGGACGGTGCGGCACAGCGATTCGACATAATCGCAAAGCTGCGGACCGAACAGCTGATCGGTCGTCCGCCCCGTCGGATCGGTCTCGAAGCGGCGGGCAATCTCAGTCCCGCACAACCGGTAGCGGACCGTATTCCCCGGTCCGGTCCATTCCAGCAGGCTGATATGCGGCAGCAGAAAGGGCGGCATGTCGATCGGATCTATGTCCTGCCGGTTGGGCATCGGCCGCGAACTGCATTTTGCGACCCAGTACAACCCAGCGCAGTTCAGCACGGCATCATCGGCAAAGGGAATCGCCGGACTGCCGGCGTCATTCGTTGCCATATATCTCATCCGTCCTGTGCCCCCCGACCCTGACCGGACTGCAACCCGCGTATGGCATTGGCGATCCATACAGGGACCAGCCGCATTTCCCCTCTGGCAAATCTAGTGGGCGGGGTCCGGGCATGCAGTCACCTAATTGGGTGAAGGCCGCCGGCCGACCGCGCCGGCGCGACATGCGCCGGCAGCGCCACCGTGACGGTGGTGCCGACGCCTAGCCTGCTTTCCACCGTGAGGCTTCCACCATGCAGTTCGGCCAGCGCCTTCGCCAGGGGCAGCCCGAGACCGGTGCCTCCGGCTGCATGCTGGCGGGAATTGCCGACCTGGACGAACCGTTCCAGCGCCCGCGGAATATCCTGGGGTGCCATGCCAATGCCGGTATCGCGCACGGCCACGCGGATATGGCCGGAATCGCGCGTTGTCGCGATCGTCACCCTGCCGCCGGCACGGGTGTATTTGATCGCGTTCGACAGCAGGTTCAGCATGATCTGCCGGAAGCGCAGCGGGTCGACAGAAACAATCTCGTCTGCGGGTTCTATCCCGATATGAACCCCGCATTGTCGCGCATGCCCTTCCACCAGACGGCGGCAATCGTCAAAAACATCTTCCAGCAGCACAGGCTCCGGGACCAGATCGATGCGGCCGGCATCGACTTTTGACATGTCCAGAATGTCGGTGATCAGTTGCAGAAGATGTCTGCCGCTGGAATGGATGTCGCTGGCGTATTCCTTGTACTTTGTCACGGCCGGGCCATGGATGCAGTCCCGGATCATCTCGGAGAATCCGAGGATCGCATTGAGCGGCGTCCGCAGCTCGTGGCTCATCATGGCAAGAAAATCCGAGCGCGCCTTGCCGGCCTGTTCGGCAGCGACCCGGGCGGCAACCAGCTCCTTTTCCCGCTCCTTGAGATAGGTGACATCGGTCTCGAGACAGACCAGCAGGCCCGATGCGGTCCGGGCCTCGTCGACCTTCAGCCACTTGCTGCCGTGCCCCTTCTCTTCCGCGCTGGTTTTCATGACGGCTTCGTGGAACCGGTCTCCTTCGCTCATGCCATGCCGCCTTCGGTAGGCTTGGTTGGCAAGCAGCAGATGACCGTCGCGCGCATAGACGGCGATCCCGTCAT
The DNA here is from genome assembly GCF_964218355.1 of Ferrovibrio sp. Classification (GTDB taxonomy): domain Bacteria; phylum Pseudomonadota; class Alphaproteobacteria; order Ferrovibrionales; family Ferrovibrionaceae; genus Ferrovibrio. Next base: position 3,562 of record NZ_CAXPMC010000023.1, read on the forward strand.
CGATGGTTTCGAGCGCCTCGGATATCTCGACCAGGACCCGGTTCTCCGCTGCCACCTCGATATGGAAGTGATGCTGCCGGAACAGCAGGTAGCCAGCCATTGCAAACAGCGCGAAGAACACCCCGCCGACATGCAGGCTCTGCCAGCGGAGCCCGGACAGGAAACGGTCGATTGGCACGTCCAGCACAAAGCCGCCCATCAGTTCGCCGAGATTCCAGGCCGGGCCGAGACCGGTCTGCTGAATGCGGTTGTGACAATCGATGCAGCTGTGGCGGAGGGCAGGCGACGGGAATACCGAGCGCAGCAGCATGCTGCTGCCGACCAGGACCTGCTTCGTCACCGGCCTCGGCACCTCTTCCTGCGCCATCTCCTGCAGAATCGCCGCCATGCCCGTATCCATCGGGCCGGTGCGGATCTGCCGGCCGGGCACGCCCACCCAGTGGACACGGATTTCCTCGCTGCCCGTGCTGTTGCGCAGGAATTCCGACAGGGTTTTCTGCAGGTAGGTTGCAGGCGGCAGGCTGGAATCGAAATGCTGGCCGTCGTAATGCAGGTCGCTGTAGGTCGCAACGAATGAATCGATCAGGCGCAGGATGGCCTGCTTCTCTTCATGCTTGCCGGCAATATAGGCCTGCTGGCTCTTCCAGAAATACGCCACGGCGAGCGCCATCGAACTGATCAGCGCCAGAACCAGAAAAATCAGGAAATAGGAAAACGAACGGGACTGGCGGAATCCCCGTGCCCGGTGCGGAACCAGTGATAGTTTCATTCTGTTAATTTCTACTTCTAAGGCGGGGGAGGTTCACCTCAATGCTGCGGAAGCCTCGGCCAGTGTCCGATCCCCAGGCGGCGCGGCCTGGCCGAACTGCAATTCTGCCGGCCCCGCCCCGCACCAGCCATCACCTTTAAGGGTGAATGCCGGCGCCGCGCCCGGCAGTCCAAAATTGAAACCTGGCTCCGATATTGCTGCCGGAACCGATTCGCTATAAAAGCCCCGCGATTTCTGAACCGGGCTGTTCTGAGGCTGGGGGGCTTCATGAGAGCGGATGCACCGCAGCCGGGCAGCTTCGTGCCCGAAAGCATACTGAGCCTGTACCAGGCTTCCATCGACGACAGCCTGTGGCAACAGGCTCTGCGGCAGATTGCCCATCAGTTCGGGGCAAGCAACTGTTCGGTTGCCGGCTACGACACGAAAGCAAACGAATGGCTGTCGAGCCATTCCTGCCAGTTTTTTGATGATGCGTGGTTCCACGATTATCGCGAGTATTTCGCCGACCGCAGCCCGATGCGGCCCGTGCTCATGCGCGACGAGAATGTCGGCCGCGTTCTGATCTCGCATGCCATGGTGGAACCTGCGGAACTGCAGCGCAGCGAATTCTACAACGACTACTGGGCCAGGTTCGGCGTCGGTTCGATGATGGCAACGGTTTTCGAACGGTCGTCATCGCATATCGCGTATCTCGCCCTGCACCGCACGCACGGCATGCCGACCTTTGATGCGGCCTCGGCGCTGGCCCTGCAGGCGCTTCTGCCGCATATCCGCAACGCCTATCGGATTCGCAACCGGCTCTCCGTGCTGGCCCAGCATGAGGATATTGCCTTCGGCTTTCTCGACAGCCGGCGCCAGGGCCTGATCTATCTCGATGCAGAGGGCCGGCTGCTCTCGGCCAATGGCGAAGCCACGCGTATCCTGCAGAATGCGGACAGCCTGCGCTGCGTCGACGGCCGGATCGAGACCGTCTGCCCGGTGGACAGGGACCGCTTCGAGGCCATGATCCGGCGCGCCTGCAGATTTCCCCATGATCCGGCCTCGGGGATGATGTTCGATCCCTGCGGCTCCCTGCAGGTCAGGCGCGGGGACGGGCAGCTGACCTGCACGGTCTGCGTCATCCCGGTGACCGGCCGCAAGATCTTCATGGCGCATGACCGGATCGCCGCCGCGATCCGCATCATACCCGCCGATTATCTGGTCGTGGGGGAAAGCCGGCAGTGGCCTGAATACAATCTGACGCCGGCCGAGACCAGGCTGGCGCGCCTGCTGGTGGAGGGCATTCCGCAGAAGCAGGCGGCCTGGCAGCTGGGCATCAGCACCAACACCCTCTCCACCCAGCGCAAGAGCCTGTATCGCAAGGTCGGCGTGAGCCGCCACTACGACCTGGTGCGTCAGCTGGAGCTGAGCAGCGCCCGCAGGCCCTCGCGGTAGGTCGGATATCGCAGGGTCACCCCCAGTTCGGTCTTGATGCGGCCGTTGCGCACGCGGCGATTGTCGCCATAGAAGCTCGCCTGCATCGGCGTCAGGGCGGATTCATCGTAGGGCGTCTCGGGCGGCAAGGGCAGGCCGAGCAGGTCCGCGGCATAGGCGACCACATCCTGCGGCGGCGCCGGCTCGTCATCGGCGACATTGTAGACGGCGCCGGGATCGGGCCGCGCCATCGAGGCCTGCAGCACGGCGGCGATGTCGTCCACATGGATGCGGCAGAAGACCTGGCCCGGCTTGACCATGCGTCGCGCACGGCCCTCGCGCAGGCTGTCGAGCTGGCTGCGGCCGGGGCCGTAGATGCCGGCCAGCCGGAACACATGCACCGGCACGCCATGGTCGCGATGCAGGGCCAGCCAGCCGGCCTCGGCGGCGGCGCGGCGGATGCTGCGCGGCTGGGTCGGGCGCAGGTCGCTCGTCTCGTCGACCCATGCGCCGCCGCGGTCGCCATAGACGCCGGTGGTGGAGAGATAGCCGAGCCATTTCAGGTTCGGCAGCCCTGCGATGTCGGCGCCATGCAGGCGCAGCACCGCATCGCCATCCTCATCGGCGGGAACCGAGACCAGGATATGGGTGGCCGGCGCCAGCACGGACGGATCGGCCAGCGGCGCGGTGCCGTCGAAGACATGCATGTCCCAGCCCTTCGCCGCGCAGGCCGCCGCCTTTTCCAGGCTGCGGCAGGTGCCGACGATGCCCCAGCCGGGCGGCCGGGCACCGGCCGGAGCCTGCAGCCGGGCGGCCAGCGCCCGGGCGCTGAATCCGAGACCGAAACAGAACAGAACCGGCATCGCCCCCGCCTCGCTTCCATGCCTTGCTTTTGCCACGGCGCTCGGCCACCTTGCCGCGCCATGCGCCTTCGCAAGATAGGTCTTTCCGCCGCAACCGCCAGCCTCGCGCTCGGCCTTTCGCTGGCGGCCGCCCCGGCCCCGGCCCAGCAGACGGCCCAGCAGACGGTCCAGCAGAAACCGGCGCCGCCGAAAGCCGCACCGCAGCAGGCCGCGCCGCTGCGCCAGAATCCGGATTCGCGGGCGCTGGACGAACTGGCCTATCGCGACTGCCTCGCCGCCGTGCGGAAGAATCCCGAAGACGGCTTCGCCACTGCCCAGACCTGGCAGGCCAGTGGCGGCGGGCTGGCGGCGGGCCATTGCGCCGCGCTGGCGCTGGTGGAACTGCGGCATTACGGCGATGCCGCCGACCGGCTGGAAAAGCTGCTGCCGCTGGCCGAGAAACAGGCGCCGTGGATGACGGTGTCGATCCTCGACCAGGCGGCGATGGCCTGGCTGGAAGCCGAACTGCCCGACCGCGCCCGCCAGCTGATGGACATCGCCGTGAAAGCCGCGGCCGACCAGCCCGACCTGCGCATCGACCGCGCCCTGGTGCTGGCCCAGCTCGGCGACTATGCCGGGGCGCGCGCCGATCTCGACCACGCGCTCAGCCTCGATCCCACCCGCGAGGATGCCTACGCCCTGCGTGCGGCCGCCCGCCGCCACCTGAACGACATGGCCGGCGCGCTGGAAGATGCCGAGACGGCCCTGGCGATCAATGGCCGCGCGCCCGAGGCCCTGCTGGAGCGCGGCATCCTGCGGCTGCAGGCCGGCAACCGCCGCGGCGCCCATCGCGACTTTCTCGACGTGCGGCTGATCGCACCGGACAGCCCCGCCGCCATCACCGCCGGCCGATACATCGCCGAGATGGACGTCAGGCAGTAAGCTCGGCTAGCACGGCGGCATCGCTCTCGCTGCCGCGCCGCGTGGCGGCGAAGGCGGCAAAATCCGCCGAGCTCAGCAGCTGCTTCAGCGCCCAGGCGGCATGGGCCCGCACCGGCCCGGCGGCATCGGCGGCGAGATCCCGCAGGACCGGCACGGCGGCCGCATCGCCGGCATTGCCCAGCGCGATGCAGACATTGCGCACGAAGCGGTCCCGGCCGATGCGCTTGACCGCCGTGGTGGCGAACAGCGCCCGGAAGCCGGCATCGTCGAGGCGGGCGAGATCCAGAAGCTTCGGCGCCGCAAGCTGGGGCCGCGCGCGCAGGTCGGCATCGGCGGTGACGGCCGCGAACTTGTTCCACGGGCAGACGGCGAGGCAGTCGTCGCAGCCATAGATGCGGTTGCCCATGGGCCGGCGGAATTCCTCCGCGATGATGCCGTCATACTCGATGGTCAGATACGAGATGCAGCGCCGCGCATCGAGCTGGTAGGGCGCCGGGAAGGCCCGCGTCGGGCAGATGTCGAGGCAGGCCGAACAGCTGCCGCAATGGTCGGTCTCGGGCGCGTCGGCCGGCAGTTCCATCGATGTGAGGATCAGCCCGAGGAACAGCCACGAGCCGAAGTCGCGCGACACCAGGTTGGTATGCCGCCCCTGCCAGCCGATGCCGGCGGCGGCGCTGAGCGGCTTTTCCATCAGTGGCGCGGTATCGACGAAGACCTTGACCTCATCGCCCCATGTGCGGTGCATCCAGCCGGCCAGGCTTTTCAGCTTCTTCTTCACCACCAGATGATAGTCGCGCCCCTGCGCATAGACCGAGATGGCGGCGCGGTCCGTCCGCGCGAGGCTCTCCAGGGGATTGGCGTCGGGGCCGTAATTCAGGCCGAGCGCGACGATGCCGCGGGCTTCCGGCCACAGGGCATGCGGATGGCGGCGGCGCTCGGCCTTGTCTTCCAGCCAGCGCATCTCGCCATGGCGGCCGAGCGCCATGAAGGCGTCGAGCCGCCCGGCGAGCTCGGGCCCGATGCGGGAGGGCTGCGTGAAGCCGACCGCATCGAAGCCCGCTTCGGCTGCCCGCGCGCGGATGGCGGCCGCGCGCGCTGCAGGCGTGTCGGCAATCTCAGTCGGGGAGCGCGGCAATGCAGGCGATCTCCACCTTGTATTGCGGCGCCGCCAGTTTCGCTTCCACGGTGGCCCGCGCCGGGGTGTTGCCCTGCGGCACCCACTTGTCCCATTCGCCGTTCATCTCGGCGAAGGTGGCGATGTCGGCGAGCCAGATGCTGGCCGAGAGAATCCGCGTCTTGTCGGTGCCGGCGGTGGCCAGCAGCCTGTCGATCTGGCCGAGGATCTGCCTGGTCTGGCCGGCGACATCGGCGGCGGGATCGGCGGCGATCTGGCCGGCCAGATAGACCGTCTTGCCATGCACCACGGCCTGGCTCATGCGGGGGCCGACATCGATGCGGCGGACACTCATGGGATGCTCCTTCTGCTGTTGCCTCGTCATCCCCGCGGAAGCGGGAATCCAGTGCGGCGCCTGACTGGGTTCCCGCCTGCGCGGGAACGACGAAGCGGATGAATCGCCGCGTCAGAAATCGAGGTCGGCGTAATGCTTCGGCGGCGGCAGGCCGGGGATGTGGTCGGCCAGCAAAGGCCGCATCGAGGGCCGCGACTTCACCCGCGCATACCAGTCATGGGCGCCGGGATGGTCCTCCCACAGGATGTCGCCCAGATAGTCGACGCAGCTGACATGCGCCGCCGCCGCGATATCGGCGAGGCTGAAATCGTCGCCGGCCAGCCAGCTGCGCCGCTCGGTCAGCCAGGCGATGTAGTCGAGATGGATCTTCATGTTCTGGTGCGCGATGCGGATCACGGCGGATTCCGGGTGGCCCTGGCCGAGGAAGCGCCGCATCACCTTTTCGAACACCAGCGGCTCGCTGACCTCGCGGCCGAATTTCAGGTCCCACCAGGCCACCAGCCGCCGCGTCTCGGCCCGCGCCGGCGGATCGAAGCCGAGCAGCGTCTTGTTCGGATAGACCTCGTCGAGGTATTCGCAGATCGCCTGGCTCTCGGCCAGCACGCGGCCGTCATGCTCGACCAGCACCGGCACCAGCCCGGCCGGGTTCATGGCGAGGAAATCGGGGCGGCGCTCCCAGGTCTTCTCGACCTCGAGCTGGAAATCGAGGCCCTTCTCCTTCAGGTGGATGCGGACCTTGCGGGAAAACGGCGACAGCCAGTGATGGTACAGCTTGCGCATGGGGCGGGAGTCTAGTCGTATCCGGGGCGGATGAAAACGAATCGGCCGGGACCTTTTCGCCATGCTGACAATCTGGGGCCGCGCGAGTTCCGTCAATGTCCAGAAGGTGTTGTGGGCGGCCGACGAGCTGGGGCTGACCTATGACCGCATCGATTGCGGCGGCCCCTTCGGCGGCCTGGACGGCCCGGAGTATCTGGCCCTGAACCCGAACGGGGTGATCCCCGCCATTCGGGACAGTGATGGCACCGAAGTCTGGGAGAGCAACGCCATCGTCCGCTACCTCGCCGCCCGCCATGGCAACGGCACGCTGTGGCCCGCCGATCCGGCGCAGCGCAGCGAGGCCGACCGCTGGATGGACTGGGTGCAGACCACCCTGGGCCCGCCCATGCGGACCCTGTTCTGGGGCTTCGTGCGCGACCCCGCCGGCGCGCAGCCCGCCGCCATGGACAAGGCCGCCGCCGAGGCCAGCCGGCTGTGGGCGCGGCTGGAGGCCTGGCTGGCCCGCGACGGCCGGGATTTTGTCATCGGCGACCGGCTCGGCATGGGCGACATCCCGCTCGGCTGCCATGTGCAGCGCTGGCTGAGTTTCGACCAGTTTCCCGGCTTTCCGGCGCGCCCCGCCCTGCCCCGGCTGCAGGCCTGGCATGACCGCCTGACCGCCCGGCCGGGCTATCGGCGCTGGGTGATGGTGCCGATGACATAAGGCGCCGGGGGCTGAGGCCGGTCCGGCACGGTTCCCGCCGGTTCGTCCCGGTTCATGGCGGTTCGTCCCGGTTCGCCAGGGTTCGGCGCGGTTCCGGACGGTTCGCGCCGGTTCATTCCGGCTCGTTTCGGCTCATGACGGTTCGTGGCGGTTCGTGGCGGTTCGTCCCGGTTCGTCCGGGGCCAACCGGAGCCAATATGGGCCAGGTGCGGGCCAGCCGGGAGCCAGTTGAGGCCGGAAAACGCCGATCCGGGCCCCCGGAATCCCGCAAAATCCCGTGCGGCTGAGCCGGAAACGGCCGGATCCGGGCAAAAACCCCGGATTCGGGGCCGCAAAATCCCGCCGTAACCAAGAAACCGGCCATAATTGGCCCGATCTGGCCGCAGAATCCCGTCCGGATGGCCTGATTCAGGCCATCTGCATCATTTCGTATTCACGATGTCCGGCAGCCGGAAATCAACACACACCAGTACTCTTCTACCTCTGCGGCACATTTCCCTTGACAGGAATGGAACATATATAGTACATATGGGCGCAAAGTCAATCACCCGGGAGCCCGCCATGTCCGCCCCGCCCCTGCCGCCCGATTCCGATCCGGTCGCCGCGACCCGCCGGCTGCCGGCGGCTGGAGCAGGAAGGCATGCTGGAACCACAATCCAAGGGCCAGACACGATGAAAGAGCCGGTGCCGTTTTTCGACCCGAAAGACCTGCGGCCGCATCCGCCGCTGTACCGGCCGACCCTGCGCACCCGTAATGTCTGTCTGTCGCCGGCCGACTGGCAGGCACTCGGCGATGCCCTGCAGCAGGCTTATCCGGCCGGCATCTATGTGCGCGATACTACATGGCAGGAGCAGAACAGCACCGGTCTGCCACAGGATACTCCGGTCGACCATCTCTGCGGATATCTGGAAACGGAAGGAACAATGCCCTTTGAGATCGAGATGTGTCTCGATCCGGACTGGACAGTCGAGCACTGGCCGGCGAAGGAAGGCGCTGGAATTACATGGCACCGCAACCGCATGCCGTTTCCCTTTGTCATGTTCCGGCCGGGCAACGGCATCCTGCCGGCACGTCCGCCCGCACCCGAATGCATCGCCAGCGGCGAAATCCATGTCTACTGCGAACATCAGAACAAGGATCACCTTGCCTTCGCCCGGCGTTTCTACCGGCTGTTCGGCCGCTTCGCCGGCAACCGCAACCAGCGCATCAAGAGCTACTGGGAAAAGAGCCGGGGCCGCATAACCCTGTCCGAAAAGGGCTCCGACATGTGGCTCGGTCATGATGCGATCCGCTGGGTGCGGGAAAAGCCCGATCGCGAATTATACGATCAGACCAACATGGCCGGCTTCCGGCCGGCCGAGACATAGGTCTGGCAACAAAGCTGCCGGCGCGGCGGGAAAGCAAGGCGGAAGAAACTCCAAAGCTGCCAATGACTGAAACCGCTTTCCGCTCCAAGCGGGTCTGCCTGACCTTCGCCGACTGGGCCGCCTTCGGCGACGGTCTGGCCGAGGCGTTTCCGCAGGCGCATTACTTATCCGCTCTTCGTGAGTCCCTGATACGAGGCCGACGAACCGCCGCCGCTGCCGGTTGAAACCAACATGGCCACCTTTTCCGCAACAGGCCGCCCCATATCCGCCAGGGAGAAGTCGATGTCTGCTGCGAAGCCGGCAACAAGGAGCATTTCGCCTTCGCCCGCCGTTTCTACCGCGTGTTCAAGGCAGTCGGATCCAACACCTGCCAGATCGGCGTGACCTATCCGGACTACAGGATGCTGTGGTCGATCGACAAGGGCTCGGATACCTGGCTCGGCCATGACGCGGTCCGCTGGGCGCGCGAGGACAGGCGGCGATTGCTCTACTACGACAGTCGCGGCTGGGGCTATTGCCCCAATGACGAGGGCATCCACAAGCCCGAGCAGCACTGACGCCTACCGGTGCCCCGCCACTTCCCTGGGCCGGTAGGGCGCTTCCAGGGCAGCCACTTCCTCGTCGGTCAGTCTGATCGACAAGGCCGCCACCGCATCGTCCAGGTGATGCGGCTTGCTGGCGCCGATCACCGGGCCGGTGATGCCCGGCCGCGTCATCACCCAGGCCATCGCCACCTGCGCCATCGGCAGGCCGCGGGCGGCGGCGATTGTCTGCACGGCAGCGACGATCGCATCCTCCTCGGCCTGGTGGGTGTACCAGCTGCGGCTCTGCTCGTCGCTGGCGGCGCGCTGGGTCTGGCGGCCGCGCGTGCCGGCCAGCATGCCGCGCGCCAGCGGCGACCACGGCGTGACGGCGAGGCCCTCGCTGCGGCAGAGCGGCAGCATCTCGCGCTCCTCCTCGCGGTAGACGAGGTTGTAATGGTTCTGCATCGAGACGAACTGCGCCAGGCCATTCGCCCGCTGCAGCCCCAGCAGCTTCATGAACTGCCAGGCATGCATCGACGAGGCGCCGATATAGCGCGCCTTGCCCGCGCGCACGACCGTATCGAGAGCTTCGACGATCTCTTCCGGCGGCGTGTCGTAGTCGAAGCGGTGGATGATGTAGAGATCCACATGATCCATGCCCAGCCGCCGCAGCGAGGCGTCGATGGAGGCGAGGATATGCTTGCGCGACAGGCCGCGGTCGTTCGGCCGGTCGCTCATCGGGTTGCAGACCTTGGTAGCGATCACCACATCGTCGCGCCGCGGCACGAAATCGCGGATGGCGCGGCCGAGGATCTCTTCACTCGCGCCCAGCGAATACATGTCGGCGGTGTCGAAGAAGGTGATGCCGAGCTCCAGCGCGCGGCGGATGAAGGGCCGCGCGGCATCCTCCTCCAGAACCCAGTCGCGCCAGGACGGCACGCCATAGGTCATGCAGCCGAGACAGAGCCGCGAGACCTGCATGCCGGTGGATCCGAACCGTACCTGTTCCATGGATGATGTCCTGCTGCTGCCGGGGAGGGGCCGGCAGCCTAGCATCCCCGCGCACAGGGGCAAGGAAGACGTGGGGACAAACAGGGCATGGATGCCGGGTCAGGCCCGGGGGCGATCCGGACATCCATGCCTCAGGCGCCGCGCCCGCACATGGCGGCGGCAGGTCAGGCGAAGACCGTGACCCGCAGCTTCCAGCTCGCGTTCGTCGCCTGATGATCGGAGCCGTCTGCCTTGTTGATGATGCGGAAGACATTTGACGTGCCGCCAAAGCGGATATTGATGTTGACGGCATCCAGAACCACGCTGATGCCGTTGTCGGTCACTCCCTGTGCGCCGGGCTCAAGCAGATATATGTCGCCCGGTGAGTAGCCTTCGTCGGCGACCTGGCAGACCAGCAGCAGGGTGACGATCTTCGGCGTGGTGCCGAGACCGTGCGCCAGCGCCAGCGCACCGGCCGGCGTGATGGTCTGGTCGGGGGATGTGTAGGAGGCGGTGATGCCGCCGCCCAGCGTCGCCCATTGCGGACTGGCGCCGGCCCCCTGGCTGGTCAGCACCTGCCCGGCAGTCCCGGGCGGCAGCGCGGCCCAGCCGGAGGCGCCGCGATACAGGATCTGCCCCTGCGTTGCGCCGAAGGCTGCGTCGATCAGGTTCGACAGCGTGGCCCAGCCGGGATCGGTGCCGTCGCTGCGCAGCACGGTGTTGGCGGCACCGACCGGCAGCCGGGTGTTGCCGGATGCATCGCGCAGGATCAGGTCGCCGCGCGTCGTGGCCGGCGACAGGGCATTGAAGGCCGCGGCGGCCGTGTTGCCGCCCGTGCCGCCGTTGGCGACCGGGAGCACGCCGGACACGTCGCTGCCAAGACCGACCGTGATCGTGTTGTCGGCACCACTGATCGTCTTTCCGGTCAGTGTCTGCGCCGCATTCAGGCCGACGAAGGTGTCGGAGATGTCGGGGAAGGTCCATATCCGCGTCGTGCCCGCCGAAATGTCGGACAGCTGGAACCGGACCTGCCTGGTCGGATCGGCGCCACCCTGAAGCAGGAAGTTGGCGTCGCAAGCGGAAAAGGCCAAGGCAGAAATCGTGGCGCCACTCAGTTTCACTTCGTCACTCATGCACCGGTCTCCGTTGGTTGGCATGTCGCCGCAAAGGCTGGCGACGCCGCACCATTCCAGCAAACCAGGCCGGCACGAAGCGTATTTTCCGTGACACCGGTTCCACAGCGCCCGGGCTGTTGCGATGTTATGCAGATCGCCGGTTCAGCCGCGAAAATTCATACGACCGTAGTCGCCAGAAAGCAGTCACCGGTGACGCTGCCAACCCTCTCACATCCCGTCACACATCCGCGGTGCCGTCTTCCCAGCCGCCTTCTTTCGCATCGAGGCTGCCGCGGGTGAGCACGGCATCCTCCGCCGCGATATCGGCGGCGCCGTAATCGGGCAGGGCATCGAGCGCGGCATAGATCGGCGTGAAATCGGGCCGCGTGGCGTCGAACAGCTCGTCGAAGCTGCGGATCACGAAATAGGTCTTCTGGAAGGTGTCGATGCGGTATTTCGTGCGCATCAGGCGGCGCAGGTCGAAACGCAGGCGGTTGGGCGCGGCGCTGTCGAGGCAGAAGACGCTTTCGGTCTTGGATGACAGAATCCCGCTGCCGTAGATGCGCAGGGACCCGTCGGCCTGTTCGATCAGGCCGAATTCCACCGTGTACCAGTAGAGCCGGGCGAGGCGATGCAGGGCGCCGAGCTTCGCCGCCTTCAGCCCGCCCGCGCCATAGGCCTGCATGTAATCGGCGAAGACCGGGTTCATCAGCAGCGGCACATGGCCGTAGATGTCGTGGAAGACATCGGGCTCCTGGATGTAATCGATCTGGTCGCGGCGGCGGATCCACCAGGTGACCGGAAAGCGCCGCGCGGCCATGTGGCCGAAGAAGACCTCGTCGGGCACCAGGCCCGGCACCGCGACGATGCGCCAGCCGGTGGCCGCCTCCAGGATGTCGGACAGCCGCCCGAAATCGGGAATGCCGCCGCCCTTCTGGTAATCGGCGGCGACGCCGAGCCCGTCGAGGCCGGCGAGGAATTCGGCGCAGGCGCGGCCGGGCAGGATCGCCGCCTGCCTTTGGTACAGGTCGCGCCAGACGGCATGGTCTTCCGCCGTGTAGAGATGCCGCGGCTGGTCCAGCGTGTAATCGGGGCGCACGGATAAATCCTGTGCCGGCAGATCCCGTGCCGGCAGATCGGCGTGGCTTGCGAGGGCGACCATGGGGAACCTCCCGGGATTGTCCTGGTTCCGGCAGGATACCGCCGGCCGGCTGCAAATTCCGCGCGTTCCGGGCCGGTTTCCGGCAATTCTGCACAGGAAGCTTGCATCAGGCGCCGGATTGCGCATGATCCGTGCATGAAGCCCGCCGATCTCGATGTCTTCGACATCCGCCTGCTGGCCGCCCTGCAGGCGGCCGGCCGCGCCCCCAATGCCCAGCTGGCCGACAGCGTCGGCCTCTCCGCCAGCCAGGTCAGCCGGCGGCTGGCGCGGCTGGAGGAGACCGGCGTGATCGCCGGCTATGCCGCGCTGCTGCGGCCGGAGGCCGTGGGCCTGTCGGTGACGGCGTTTTCCAACATCTCGCTGGAGCGCCACAGCGACACGCTGGTGCGCAATTTCCAGCAGTCGGTGACGGCGCGGCCCGAGATCCTCGAATGCTGGTCGGTCACCGGCGAGGCGGATTTCGTGCTGCGCATCGTTGCCGCCGACCTCAAGGCCTTCGCCGATTTCATGATGCTGCATCTGCTGCGCCTGCCTGGCGTGCGCAGCGCGCGCTCGTCGATCGTGCTGCACCGGATCAAGCAGACCACCGCCCTGCCGCTCGATCACGTGGGCGGCTGAGACTGCCGGCCGGACTGGGTCCCCGCTGTCGCGGGGACGACGACCGGAGAGGTGATCGCCATTCCCGCAGCCGCGGGAATCCAGCCGCCCGGCCGCGCTATTTCGCCAGCCGGAAGCTGGTGGCGGCCATGCTGCCCGCCCCGCCGACGGTGACGGCCGCATCCTCGAAGGCCGGCGGGCCGCCGGCGCCGCGGGCATCGCGGGAAAAGCCGTAGGGCTCCTGCGGCCGGCCCCTGTCGTCGCGCTTGATATGCTCGTCGCGGTCGATGTCGTGGAAGCCGACCACGGCATAGCGGCCCGGCGGCAGGCCGCCGATCATGAACCGCGCCATGCCGTCGCGCGGTTTCGTCTGCACCCGGGCAATGGCGAAAAACGGCTTGCCGAAGCCGTCGGCGGAATCGTAGAGCACGGCGGTGGCGATGCCCTCGTCGCCCTCCATCCCGGTCATCTCGACGAGCAGGTCGCCGGCCCGGGCGGGCCCGGCCGCCGCGGCCAGCACGGCCACGGCCAGCGCGGAACAGAGGGCTGCGCACGGAAATGTGTAGCGAGGCATGATGTCTTCCTTCTTCTGGCGGCACCCGTCGTGCCGCTAGACTGCCTCGCACCGCCGCGCGGCGGCGGCAAATCGGGATGCGCCGGATGCAGGTTTTCTTCGCGGATTTCTCCCCCTGGCATTTCACGCTGCGCCAGCCGCATGACGGCGGCCGGCGGCCGGCGGGCCGGACGGGCACGGGCCGGACGGGCGCGGGACGGCAGGATGCCGTGCTGCTGCGTTTCCTCGCCGCCCAGGCGGCGATCGCGCTGGCCGCCGGGCTGCTGCTCGGCCGCATCGGCGGCTTCGGCACCTATCGCGAGCTGGCCGCCTTCGACCGCTATGCCTACTGGCTGGCGCTGACCGCGCTGGACTGGGGCCTGATCGTCGGCCTGGCCACGCTGCTGCGGCGCCTGCCCGCCGCGGCCCGGCTGCCGGTGCCGGCACAGGCGGCGCTGGCCGCGCTCGGCGCCGCCATCCCGACCACAGCCGTGGTCTGGTGGCTGGAAAGCCTGCTGCGCTTCATGCAGGAGGTCGACGGCCTGCGGCTTTATGTGAATGTGGCGGTGATCTCGCTGGCGCTGGCCCTGCTGGTCGCCCTGCTGTGCATGGCGGCGGCGCGCAATGCGCCGGTGCCGGCGCAGAAAGCGGTGCCCGCGCCGCCTGCCGCTTTCCTGAACCGCATCCCGCCGCCGCTCGGCCGCGAGCTGCTGGCCCTGCAGGCGGAAGACCATTACCTGCGCATCCACACGGCGAAGGGCAGCGCGCTGATCCTGTTCCGCCTGCGCGACGCGCTGGCGGAACTCGGCGGCCTCGACGGGCTGCAGGTGCATCGCGGCTGGTGGGTGGCGCGCCGCGCGGTCGCCGGCCATGGGCGCAGCGACGGGCGCACGGAACTGCGGCTCTCGAACGGCCTCGTGGTGCCGGTCAGCCGCGGCTGCCGCCCGGCCGTGAAGGCCGCCGGCTGGCTCGGCTGAGCCGCCGCGGGCGGTCTCAGCCGTTCAGGAAGTCGGGGGTGGCGGAGGCGATCAGCAGCTCGACCAGGCCGGTCATCGCCTGGGCCACGCGGGTGAAGCCGCCGGCCTTCTCGATGCGGTCCTCGTCCATGTAGAGATCGCGGTTGATCTCCAGCTGCAGGCTGTGCTGGCCGCGGTCGCGGCGGCTGTAATACTGGGTGATGTAGCCGCCGGCATAGGGCTTGTTGCGCGTGGTGCCGAAGCCGCAGTCGCGCAGATACTGCTCGACCCGGTCGACCAGCCGCGGCGCGCAGCTGGTGCCGTTGAAATCGCCGATCACCATGTCGGCCCGGCGCTGGCCGGCATCGGGATTGTGGCTGCCGCCGACCGAAGGCATCGAATGGCAGTCGAGCAGCAGGGCGACGCCATGGCGGGCGCGCGCCTCGGCCAGCAGGGTTTCCAGCGCGTCGTGATAGGGCCGCCAGCAGGTCTCGACCCGGCGCTCGGCCTCGGCGAAGGCCAGCTTGCCCTTGTAGATGTCCATGCCGCCGGCGACCACACGGGCGATGGTGCCGAGCCCGGCGCCGATCTTGCTGCTTTCGGTCACCACATGGGGCGGCAGCGGCGCGTCGAACATGCCCGGATCGAGTTCCCAGGCGGCACGGTTGGGGTCGCAGTAGGCGCGCGGGAACAGGGCTTCCAGCAGCGGCGCGCCAAGGCCCGGCCCGGCGGCATAGAGCTCGTGGATGAAGGCGTCTTCCGAGCGGCGCAGCGACAGCGGATCGAGCCGGCTGGCATTGCGGAAGCTGGCCGGATAGATGGCCCCCGAATGGGGCGAGGACAGCACCAGCGCGGTCGCCACCGACGAGCCGGCATCCTCCGGGCGGGTGATGCGGATCGGCGGATCAAGCGGGAATTCCGGGTCGGGCCGGTGGACGCGGGCGGTGGCGGAGGCGGCAGTCATCGGGTTTTCGGGGTTCCGGCAAAAATGACGGGGCAGCGCCAATTATGAAGGGCGCGGTAGGGCTTGCCAACCGGCCCGGCAGCGATTAAAAGCCCAGCGGTCCGGTCGACCCCCGGACTTTACTGTGCCTGCCCGGGCATGCGCCCCGGCTGCACGTTGCGTGATTGGGCGGTTAGCTCAGCGGTAGAGCACTACCTTGACATGGTAGGGGTCACAAGTTCGATCCTTGTACCGCCCACCACGCAGACCCTGCCGCCCGCCAGGGGCGGTCTTCCCCCTTATCTCTGCCGCGCAGAAGCGCCGGACAAACGGCCAGCGCGAACAGGCGGTCGGGTTATACACCTAAAAAAGCCGGTTTTCCGGCCTTTTCCATTCAGATATATTTAACCATATGCCGACAGCATCCGGGCATGTCATGCAGGCATGCATAATCCGGTTCTGGCAAGCATATCCGGCCATTGGTGCCGGTATCTGCGTTCTAGTGTCAGTTCCTGAAGGGTGCCGGGGGGCCGGTGCCCGCACAGTTCGGAGCAGGTGCGGAATGACGGAAGGTTATGAAGACGCCGCCGCGGCGCTGACCGACGCGATCCGGGTCGGCAGCGTGTTCGTCGAGCAGTCGCGGTTTCTGCCCAGCGGTTCGCAGGCCCGCTGGCGGGTCGAGCGCATCGTCTCGCTGCCGAACCTGCCGGAGCATGTCGCGATCCGCAAGCTGGAGCCCGGCGGCGAGGAACGCCTGATCACCCTGCAGTCGCTGGCCAAGAGCGGAAAATACACGCCGCTGAAGAACTGAACCGGCCCGGTCCCGGCTGCCGTGGTTTATGGCCGCGGCGGTAAATCACCATGCGCATTTGTACAATTACCAAGAGTTAATGT
Source organism: Ferrovibrio sp. (assembly GCF_964218355.1). Lineage (GTDB taxonomy): Bacteria > Pseudomonadota > Alphaproteobacteria > Ferrovibrionales > Ferrovibrionaceae > Ferrovibrio. The sequence continues at coordinate 19,582 of NZ_CAXPMC010000023.1, forward strand.
TACGACCGTCTACTCCCGCTGCTAGTGTCCACCCGACATGCATGGTCCAGCCGCAGGAGCAGAAGAGACATGGCCCTCAACCGTCTCGGCCTCGTTGCCAAGATCACCCTGATTTCTGTCACCCTGATCCTGCTGACCGCGGTGGCGGTGGGCGGAGCCGCCATCCTGGAAATCCGCGCCGACGTCGCCGCGGCGGTGATCCAGCGCCAGAATGCCAGCCTGCGCACCGCCGCAGTGCTGCTGCGCAAGGCCTATCCCGACACCCAGTTCGCCGTGGACGGCAGCGGCCGGGTGACCCGGCTGAGCATGAAGGAAATCCCGGAATTCACCGGCCACGAGATGATCGACGAGATCGGCCTCGTCACCGGCGAGACCGCCACCGTCTTCCGCTGGGAAGCCGACAAGCAGGATTTCATCCGCAAGACCACCAACATCAAGAAGGATGACGGCAGCCGTGCCGTCGGCACGCCGCTGGGCAAGGCCAGTGCCGCCTATGCGCCGGTCGTTGCCGGCCGCACCTTCCTCGGTGAGGCGAAGATCCTCGGCAAGGATTATTACACCGTCTACCAGCCGATCCTCGATCCGGGCGGCAAGGCCATCGGCATCCTCTATGCCGGCGCCCTGAAAAGCAGCATCGACGTGCTGGCCGACCGCATCACCCTGGGCGTGCTGATCGCCGCCATCGTGGCGGCCGTGCTCAGCGCGGTGATTGCCTTCTGGCTGCTGCGCCGCATGCTGCGGCCGCTGCCGCAGCTGACCGAAGCGACCCGCCAGCTGGCCGCGGACAATCTCGCCGTCGAGATCGACTTCCGGGAACGCAGCGACGAGATCGGCGCGCTGGCCCGGGCGGTGGAGGTGTTCAAGACCCAGGCGCTGGAAAAGAAGACCATGGAACAGCGCCAGGAGGAGGACCGCCGGCGCTTTGCCGCCGAGCGCGAGGCCCAGGAGGCCCGCTTCCAGCAGGTGATCGGCGAGGTGGTGGTGGCCGCCGCCGAAGGCGATCTCGGCCGCCGCGTCGATACCAACGGGCTGGGCGGCGTGCTGCAGAGTATCGGCGGCTCGGTCAACACCCTGCTCGGCCGCACCGAGGAGGTGCTGGGCGCGGTGACCGGCATCACCTCGGCGCTGGCCGCCGGCGACCTGCGCCGCAAGATCGAGGCGCAGTATGGCGGCCGCTTCGGCGCGCTGGTTTCCGACATCAACACCATGACCGACCGCCTGCGCGACTTCGCCGGCCGCCTGAATGGCAGCGCGGCGGCCGTGCGCGATGCCTCGGGCGAGATTTCCGCCGGCAGCCAGGACCTGGCCCAGCGCACGGAATCCCAGGCGGCGAGCATCGAGGAGACGGCGGCCTCCATGCACGAGATCACGACAACCGTGAAGCAGAATGCCGACAATGCCCAGGCCGCCAGCCAGCTGGCGGTGGCCGCCCGCGACA
>NZ_CAXPMC010000024.1:0-75646 GCF_964218355.1 Ferrovibrio sp.
ACCGCCACGAACCGCCACGAACCGCCACGAACCGCCACGAACCGCCACGAACCGCCACGAACCGCCACGAACCGCCACGAACCGCCACGAACCGCCACGAACCGCCACGAACCGCCACGAACCGGAATGAACCAGACCCAGCCGCAGCGAACCCCGGCGAACCGGCCGCGACCGATCCGGGCCGGATTCACATGGCTGGGATTTACATGGCCGGGATTCATATGGCCGGGGCTCGCCTTGCACCGGGCGGGGCGGTCGGATATGGTCCGCCGCGTTCGTTCCGGCATGGTATTCCGGACCCGGGCACCCGTAGCTCAGCTGGATAGAGCGCTGCCCTCCGAAGGCAGAGGTCACAAGTTCGAATCTTGTCGGGTGCGCCATTCTTTTCAGGGTCTTGCGGGCCCATATCCCTTCATCAGGACCCGCCGCCGAAGGAGCCAGCCATGCCGTCTTCCGCCGCCTCTCCGAATCGTTCGCTGAAACCCGTTCTCGCCCTGCATCCGGCCGGGCGCGACGATATCGGCGACCTGACCACGCGGCGGCCGCTGCCGGGGCCGAAGATCGACCTGCTCGATCCGTTTCTCTTTCTCAACCATCACGGGCCGCAGACCTACCGGCCCGGCAATGCCGGCCTGCCCTTCGGGCCGCATCCCCATCGCGGCTTCGAGACCGTCACCTTCATCCTGGAAGGCGAGCTGGCCCATTCCGATACCGGCGGCCATGAAAGCATCATCGGCCCCGGCGGCATGCAGTGGATGACCGCCGGCTCCGGCCTCGTGCATGCCGAGCTGTCGCCCGCGAGTTTCAAAAAGAGCGGCGGGCCGCTGGAAATCCTGCAGCTCTGGGTCAACCTGCCGGCCCGGCTGAAAATGACGCAGCCGCGCTATACCGGGCTGCAAAGCGACGCGATCCCGGCCTTCCCCACCGAAGACGGCCGCGGGACGGTGAACCTGATCGCCGGCCGCTGGGCCGGCCATGCGGGGCCGGTCGAATCCCTGACCGGGGTGATGATGAGCACGGTGCTGCTGCAGCCGGGCGGGCGCTTCGCGGCGGACGGGCTCGCCGGCCGCAATGTCTTCCTCTATGTCGTGCGCGGCAGCGTGCTGGTAAATGGCCATGCGGCCGAGGCCTTCCACCTGGTGGAACTGGGCGAGGGCGATGCGGTCGAGGTGGCGGCCGGCGAGGCGGGGGCGACGCTGCTGTTCGGCCATGCCGATCCGATCGGCGAGCCGGTGGTGGCCTACGGGCCCTTCGTGATGAACACCCCCGACGAGATCCGCCAGGCCGTGCGCGACTACCAGGCCGGCCTGTTCAACAAACCTGCGGCCTAGGCGGCCCCCCGCGTCTGCGGCTGAGCCCCGCCCGCCCGGCGGGGTCATTTGACTTATTGATGACTTGACAAATCCATATAATCAGTGTACGGATTTATAGCATAAGAAACGCGCCGCGTTTTGGCATGGGAGGAAGATTGCGCATGGCTCAGGCCCCGGCCCGCATACAGGACCGTCCGGTCATCATCGTCGGCGGCGGCATCGGCGGCATGGCCGCGGCGCTGGCGCTGGCGCTGCAGGGCATCCGCTCCCTGCTGCTGGAACAGTCGGCCGGGATCCGCGAGGTCGGCGCCGGCATCCAGATCGGTCCCAATGCCTTCCGCCGCTTCGATGCCCTCGGCATCCGCGCCGCCATCGATGCCATCGCCGTTTTCCCCGACAACCTGATCATGCGCGATGCGCTGACCGGCGAGGAAGTCACCCGCGTGCCCATGGGCGAGCGCGCCCGCAAACACTGGGGCCAGCCCTATGGCGTGATCCACCGCGCCGACCTGCTGGATGCGCTGTACCAGGCCGCGCAGGCGCAGCCGCTGGTCAGCATCCGCACCGGCGCCCGGGTCGCGTCGCACAGCGATGACGGTCGCGGCGTCACCGTCACCCTGGAAGACGGCGAGACGATCGACGGCGACTGCATCATCGCCTGCGACGGCCTGTGGTCGGCCTTCCGCGAGGGCATCGTCGGCGACGGCAAGCCGCGGGTGTCGGGCCATATCGCCTACCGCGCGGTGCTGCCGGCCGCCGACGTGCCCGCCGGCCAGTACGAGAACAACGTGGTGCTGTGGGCGGGGCCGAAAACCCATCTGGTGCATTATCCCCTGCGCCGCGGCGAGCTGTATAATCTTGTCGCCGTCTTCCATTCCAGCCGCTACGAGGAAGGCTGGAACAGCTTCGGCGACGCGGCCGAGCTGGACGAACGCTTCCGCAACCAGCAGCCGCAGGTGCATGCCCTGCTCGACAAGATCGACTCCTGGCGCATGTGGGTGCTGTGCGACCGCGAGCCGGTCGCCGGCTGGACGAAGGGCCGCGTGACCCTGCTGGGCGATGCCGCGCATCCGATGCTGCAGTATCTGGCCCAGGGCGCCTGCATGGCGATGGAAGACGCCGTCTGCCTCGCCGGGAAGCTGGCCGCGCGGCGCGACGATCCCCATGCCGCCTTCACGGCCTATCAGCAGGAACGCTATCTGCGCACGGCGAAGGTGCAGGTGATGGCGCGGGTCTACGGCGATTTCTACCACGCCACCGGGCCGGTGCGCGAATTGCGCAACGCCCTGCTCGGCGGCCGCACCGCCGACCAGGCCTATGCCGGCAATGACTGGCTGTATGGCGGCTAGGGCAGCAGCGTGCGCCAGACCACATAGGCGGCTACCAGGAAGATCATCGCCGCGAAGATCTTGTTCAGCAGGCCGCGCTTCGCCGCGGCCTTCACCGCCAGCCGGGTGCCGACGAGGCCGCCGGCCAGCCCGCCGGCGATGAACAGCCCGGCGACGGTCCAGTCGATCAGGCCGGATGCCGCATAGCTGGCGGCCGTGGTCAGGCCGAAGGTGCCGACCGCGAACAGCGACGAGCCGATCGCGTTCAGCATCGGCATGCCGCTGCCCAGCATGATGCCCGGCACGATCAGGAAGCCGCCGCCGATGCCGAAAAAGCCGCTGACCAGCCCGGTCAGCAGGCCGAGCCCGACCAGCTTCACGGCGATGCCGGCATTCAGCCGCACCGCGGGATCGCCGCCGGCCGCCTGCGGGCGCAGCATGGCCAGTCCCACCGCCACCATGACGGCGGCGAAGGCCAGCACCAGGGCGCGGCCGTCCACCGCCTTGCCGATCTGGGCGCCGATGGCGGCGCCGGTGATGCCGCTGGCGGCAAACACCGCCGCGCAGCGCCATTTCACGGTGCCGCGGCGGGCATGCTGGACCAGGTTGGCGAAGGCATTGACCGAGACGGCGAGCGCGCTGGTGCCGATGGCCATATGGGTGTCGCCGATGCCGACCAGATACAGCAGCGCGGGAACGGCAAGGATCGAGCCGCCGCCGCCGACCAGGGCCAGCGAGAAGCCGACGGCGGCGCCGGAGCCGAGCGTCAGCCCGGTCTGCAGGGCGGAAAGCATCATGGTGCGGCCGTCAGCTCAGAGGGCGTCGACCGGCAGCTTCAGATAGCGCATGCCATTGGGCTCCGGCGGCGGCAGGCTGCCGGCCCGCATGTTCACCTGCACGGAGGGCAGGATCAGCCGCGGCATGCCCAGCGTGGCGTCGCGCTGCTGCCGCATGGCGGCGAAGGCATCCTCGCTGATGCCGTCATGCACATGGATGTTGTGCGCGCGTTCTTCTGCCACCGTGGTCTCCCAGCGGTAATCGTCGCGGCCGGGCGCCTTGTAGTCGTGGCAGAGGAACAGCCGGGTCTGCGGCGGCAGGGCGAAGATTTTCCGGATCGAGCGGTAGAGCTGGCGGGCATCGCCGCCGGGGAAATCGCAGCGCGCGGTGCCGTAATCGGGCATGAACAGGGTGTCGCCGACAAAGGCGGCATCGCCGATCACATAGGTCATGCAGGCCGGCGTATGGCCCGGCGTGTGGATCGCGCGCGCCTCGATGCTGCCGACGCGGAAGGTTTCGCCGTCGCGGAACAGGTGGTCGAACTGGCTGCCGTCGCGGGCGAATTCGGTGCCGGCATTGAACACCTTGCCGAAGGTGTCCTGCACCACGGTGATGTTGAAGCCGATGCCGAGCCTGCCGCCGACCTGCTGTTTCAGCCATGGCGCCGCCGACAGGTGATCGGCATGCACATGGGTCTCGAGGATCCAGTCGACGGTCAGGCCCCGGTCGCGCACGAAGGCGACGATGGCCTCGGCCGACTTTTTCGAGGTGCGGCCGGAGGCGGGGTCGAAATCGAGCACGGAATCGACGATCGCGCAGGCCTTCGTCGCCGGGTCGCTGACCACGTAGCTGACAGTGAAGGTATCCTCATCGAAGAAGGCGCGGATTTCGGGGGTCATGCGGCGGCTCCGGACAGGAATTTGCGGTTCCACGGCATCAGTGCCAGCAGCCGGGCCATGCCGCAGAAGCCGGTCAGGCCGGCCATCAGCAGCCCGGCGCCGACAAAGCCGCTGAGCAGGATGAAGGCGGGATGCACGAGGAATGCCAGTATCGCGCCCAGCAGGGCGAGGCCGCCGGCGCCGATCTGCACCTGGCGCTGCAGGTCGAGCGGCACGCGGGCATCGAAATGCACCGGCAGGCCGGCCTGCTTCCAGGCATCGAGGCCGCCATCGAGCAGATAGGCCTCGCGGAAACCCTTGGCCAGCAGCCGGCCGGCATTGAGCGCCGTGCGGTTGCCGGAGCGGCAGGTGAAGACGGCGATGCGGTCGCGCTCGGCATCGAAATCATGGGCATCGATGCCGGCGAGCGGCACCAGGCGGGCGCCGCGGATATGTTCGCGGGCATATTCCGCCGGCTCGCGGATGTCGATCAGGATGGCGGTGCCGTCCTGCAGATGCTGCTGCAGGATCTGGGGGGTGATTTTCGGAAGCAGGCTCATGGGTCTCTCGCTGTTCAGGTCGCGGGGTTGCAGAACTGCTCGTAGAGCAGGGCGATCAGGGTGGCGACGCGGCGGTCGGCCAGCCGGTAATGGATCGTCTGGCCCTCCCGGCGGGTTTCCACCAGGCCGTCCTGGCGCAGCCGGTTGAGATGCTGCGACAGGGCCGACTGGCTGAGACCGACCAGGTCGGCCAGCCGGCCGACGGAACTTTCGCCTTCCATCAGGCGGCACAGGGTCAGCAGCCGCTTTTCATTGGCGAGGATGCGCAGGAAGCGGCTGGCTTCGGCGGCGCTTGCGGTCATGCGTTCCAGGTCGGCAGGCTTCACGGGCGGCCTCATACTTTAGCTGTTCATTATTTAGTATATTCTAATATAATATTCAACAGGCAATTGATGATAAATTAAAGTATTCTATTTCAGTGAATTAAGGGGATTCAGGCGGCATTGGCGGCTTCACCGGCCTGCAGGCGGACCGGCAGCCAGACCTCGGCCACGGTGCCACGCCCGGGCTGGCTGCTGATCTCGAGCCGCCCGCCCAGCAATTCGGCCATCTGCCGCGTCAGCGGCAGGCCGAGCCCGGTGCCGCCCCGGCGCCGGCTGAACGGGTGGCCGACCTGACCGAATGGCGCCATCACCTTCGCCATGTCCCGGCCGTGGATGCCGATGCCGGTATCGCTGATCCGGAAACTGAGCCAGCCCTGCACGGAACGCACCGTCAGCAGCACGCGGCCGCCGGGCGGGGTGAATTTCACGGCATTGCTCAGCAGGTTGAGCAGGACCTGGCGCAGCTTGCCGGCATCGCTGGCGGCCGGCGGCAGGGGCGCGGGAATGTCCAGTGCCAGTTCCACGCCTGCGGCAGCGGCTTCCTTTTCGAACAATGCCAGCGTGCTGCGGGCCAGTGCATCCGCATCATAATCGACCGGGGTGACCTCCATCTTGCCGGCTTCGATCTTGGACAGGTCGAGCACGTCGTTGATGATCTGCAGCAGATGCCGCCCGGCATCCAGCACATTCCGGGCATAGCCGATATAGCGGCGGTTGCCGATCGGACCGAAATACTGCTGCTCGATCAGCTCGGTAAAGCCGATGATGGCATTCAGCGGGGTGCGCAGTTCGTGGCTCATGTTGGCGAGGAACTGCGATTTCGCCTCGCTGGCGAGCTCCGCCTCGCGCTTGGCGAAGACGAGATCGGTATTCTCGCGACGCCGGCGGTCGATCTCGCGCTCGGCCCAGAAGGCAACCCACAGGATCAGCAGGAAGGCGGCGCCGAATACCGCGGCAATCACGATCCGGCTCTGGTTCACCCTGGCGGTGACCGCATGGTAGGTGTCGGTCACATCGGCATAGACTTCAAGCACGGCAACCGGTTCCGGCCCATGTGCGTGGTCGATCATCGGCATGTAGCTCTGCACAATATGCACGTCCTGCAGGTCGCCCTGCGCGGCGGCAAAGCGGGCGCGGTGTTCCAGCGCACTGGTCACGGTCCCGGTCAGCGCCGCCTGCAATGCCGGACTGCTGTACTTGTTGCTGCCGATTTCCTCGGGGCGCGAGGAAAACACCGTCAGGCCGCGGCGGTCATACAGCTTGAATTTGAGGATCCGGGTCCCCTCGGTGAGGGCGGCCGCCTCGGACAGCAGATTCTGGGTCAGCAGGTGATTGTAGATGGTCTGGGCATCAAACCGATGCGCCGTGGTCAGGAAAGCCGCGTAGCGGGGCCAGATCATGTTGATGAACAGGCGGTTGAGCGACAGCGCCGTATCTTCGCTGACCCGGGCGATATTCTCGTAGGCATTGCGGCGGATCACGTGGTCGAGAATGACGGCGCTGGCCAGAAGAATCACCAGCGCAGCCACGCCCACGGCAAGGCTGACGATGCGCAGTCTGTCGGTCCAGTGCGGCAAATCCGGTCCCCCGTCCTGTGCCACGCATGGAAGTATATGGTATGCGGCCACAGGAGTCCCGGTTGTGTGACTGGGCGTGTGTGACTGGGACGTATGCGGCGGTTTCCCTGCTGCCGGCCTTGCGGCAGTATGACCCGCCCAGCCGGGCGGCATGATCCGGGAGAGAATGATGAACGCGACACCTGCGGAAACGCGCGAGGTCACCGTCGGCGAAAGCGGCCTCGGCCCCTATGGCCAGATCGTGGTGGCCGGCCGCCATGTCATGGGGGCGGACGAGGCGGAAAGTCTCGGCGGCCGCGATACCGGGCCGGATCCCTACGCGTTCCTGATGTCTGGCCTGGGCTGCTGCACGGCGATGACGATGCGCATGTATGCCGACCAGAAGGGCATCCCGCTGCGCCGGTCGTCGGTGACGGTGCGCCACAGCAAGCAGCCCGGTACCGATGGCAAGCCGCGCGACCGTTTCGAGCGGCTGATCACCCTGGAGGGCGAACTGTCGGCCGAGCAGCGCGAGAAACTGCTGGCGATCGCCAACAAATGCCCGGTGCACCAGACCCTGACCCGCGGCTCCGACATCGATACCGCCCTGGTCTAGGGCTGTTCACCGGGGTTGCGTACGAAGACCGACAGGATCATCGCCACGGTCAGGCCGATGCCGCCGATGGCGAACAGCATGTAATAGGAATGCCAGGTGTCGAACAGCCACGACATCGCATAGCCGGTGGCCGCCGTCGAAATGGCGAAGCCGCCGGTCAGCCAGCCCCAGACCTGCCGGTGGCCGGCAAAGCCGACCAGTTCGGCGACCCGGCCCGAGGCCAGTGCCGAGATGCCCGGCGTCAGCGCGCCGACCACCAGGGCGGAGGCGGCCAGTGCCACCGGATGCTGGGTGGCGATCGGCAGTACCACGAAAGCCGCCTTGATGCCGATGCCGGCGGTCATGCTGCGGTAGAAGCCGAGCCGTTCGGCCACCAGCCCGGCCAGCACCGGGCCGCACATGGCGCCCAGCCCGAAGAAGATCCAGAAGAAGCCGCCAGCCTCGATGCCGCGGCCGAGCCCGCGGGCGATGAAGTCGGCCCAGAACACGGTATGCGGCACGAAGGCGGCGCAGTCGAGCATGTAGGCGACCAGCAGCAGCGCCACCGGCCGCGTGAAGTAACGGGCCGGCACCGCCAGGGCGATGGCCGGCGCCGTCGCATCGGCGGCCGGTTCGGCGGCCCATTGCCGCCAGGTCAGCACGGCCAGCACGGCCGTCACCGCGGCCATGCCCAGCCAGATCGCCGCGGGGCCACGGTCAGCCAGCGCCGGCACCAGCGTGCCCGACGCGATCACGCCGATGCCGACCCCGGTGAAGACGATGCCGTTGCTGCGGGCGCGCAGCGCGACCGGGGCGCGGGCCAGCATCACCGGCACGGCCGCCACCATCAGCAGGCCGCCGGTAAAGCCGGCCAGGAAACGCCAGGGCGCCAGCCAGGCAAAGCCCCAGGGCAGGCTGCAAGCCAGCAGGCTGGCGGCGGTGACAGCCATGGCGGCCTGTGCCAGCCGCGCCGGCGGCACCAGCCGCGACAGCCAGGCCGCCAGCAGGCTGCCGCCGACATAGCCGGCCAGGTTGGTGGCGCCCAGATAGGCGGCATCGCCGGCATCGAGCCAGCGATGCTGGATCAGAACCGGGATCAGCGGCGTGTAGCCGAAGCGGGCAATGCCGATGCCGACGAGCAGCGCGCAGAGTCCGGCGAGGGAGTCGCGCCAGAAGGTAGGAATCATGATGGTTGGCCGGGCCGGGGGAAGCGAGAAGGCCGCGACATGCTAGCGCATGCCATGGCCGGCCGCGACGGCCCCGCCGCCGGAATTATTCACTTGCCGAACAGGCCCTTCAGCTTCTCGGCGGCCCCGCCGGCGGCGCCGCCGACACTGCCGGCCCCGTCTTTCAGCCCATCCTTGAGCAGCGTGCCGAGCTGCTTCTGCAGGTCGCTGGCGGCAATCTTCGAGGCTTCGGCGCTGATCGTGCCGAGCACGCGCTGCGCCACTTCCGCCGGCGAGGCGCCGCCCTTGTCCCGGCCGATATTCTTCAGCTGGATGGTCGGCAGGGTGGAAGACAGGCTCCTGCCCTGCAGGGCCGCCGCGCTGATGCCGATCCTGCCGCCACTGATCACCAGGTCCTCGATGACGATCTTGCGCTCCCCGGCCTTGTCCTCCGGGGATGCAGCCGGGCTGCTGCTGCCGCCGGACTTGCCGCCGCCGCCGAACTGTGCGGCATAGGCCTGCAGGTTTTTCTGCAGCACGTCGAGATTGCTGCCGCCCGAGGCGAATTCATAGGTGATCGCCGGCTGCTGGATCAGCACCTGCTTGATCACGATGGGATTGGACTGCAGCGAGGCGATGTCCAGGGTGACGCTGATATCGCCCAGCGACATCGCCTCCGGCGTATTGAAGCCCTTCGGGTTGCCGACCACCAGCCCGCGCAGGCCGGCCCGGCCTTCGGTCGCCGCGATATCGACGCCTTTCAGGGTGACGCTGGCCTGGGTGGCTTCCGAGCCGTATTTCTCGATGGCCGCCTTGACGATGCCGTCGAGGTTGCTGGCGAGGAAATAGGCGCCGCCGGCGATGGCGATCACGACGACGGCAATGGCGAGGGCGATTTTCTTCATCATGGCGCGGTCCTTCCGGTCGGCTGCGATACCGGCGGCCAGTATCGGCCGCCCGGCAGCCCGCGGCAACCATCCGTTGCGGGCATGGGCGGCAGGGCCGTGCTTGAGCGGGACAGGCGGCACTGCTAGCGTGCGGGGCCACCCGGAAGAGAACGGCGGAAAGAAGACTCAATGACAGAGGCCAGGTCAGCGGATGGCGCGGCGGCGATGGCGGCGGCGCACTGGCAGGGTATCGCCTTCATGCTGCTGGGATCGGCGCTGTTCACCTTCAATGACGCGCTGGGCAAATGGATGGTGGCGAGCCTTGCGGTCGGCCAGATCCTGTTCGTCCGCTCGCTGTCGGCGATGCTGATCCTGCTGCCGCTGGTGATCCGTGCCGGCTGGCGCGAGACCTTCGTGGTGCCGCAGCCCGGCCGCCACCTGCTGCGGCTGGTGCTGATCGTGGCGGAAGTGAGCTGCTTCTACCTTTCCGTCCGCCACCTGCCGCTGGCCGATGTGATGGCGGTTTACCAGGCGACGCCCCTGCTGGTTACCGTGCTGGCGATCCCGCTGCTGGGCGAACGGGTCGGCTGGCGCCGCGGCTTTGCCGTGCTGGCAGGGTTCGGCGGCGTGCTGCTGGTGCTGCAGCCCGAGGCGGGCGTGTTCAGCGCGCCGGCCCTGATCGCGCTGGCCGGCAGCCTCGGTTACGCTTTGATGATGATCGCCACCCGCGACCTGCGTGCCGCCAGCGCGCTGTCGCTGATCGTCTTCCACACGCTGGCGGTGGGGCTGGCCGGCCTGCTGGCCCTGCCCTGGGGCTGGCATCCGCTCGACATGGACGCCGTGCTGCTGCTGGCGCTGATGGGCGTGGTGGCGACGGCGGGGCATATGTGCGTGAACCAGGCCCTGCGGCTGGCACCGGCCGCCACCGTGGTGCCCTATACCTACACGTCGCTGCTATGGGCCATTCTGCTGGGCTGGCTGGTCTTTGCCGACCGGCCGACCATGCCGATGCTGGCCGGCGGTGCCATCATCGTCGCCAGCGGCCTGTTCGTGCTGCACCGCGAACGCCAGATAAAACCGTCATGAGGGAGTGACACGATGACCGGCAGGAAACGCCTGCGCAGCCGCGCCTGGTTCGACGATCCCAGCGATCCGGGCATGACCGCCCTGTATCTGGAACGCTACCTGAATTACGGCCTGACCCTGGGCGAGCTGCGCGGCGGCAAGCCGATCATCGGCATCGCCCAGTCGGGCAGCGACCTGTCGCCCTGCAACCGGCATCATCTGGAACTGGCTGCGCGCGTGCGCGACGGCATCCGCGATGCCGGTGGCATTCCCATCGAATTCCCGACCCATCCGATCCAGGAAAGCAGCCGCCGGCCGACCGCCGCGCTGGACCGCAACCTGCTGTACCTGACCCTGACCGAGCTGCTGCACGGCTATCCGCTGGATGGCGTGGTGCTGACCACCGGCTGCGACAAGACCACGCCGGGCATGCTGATGGCGGCGGCCGGCGTCGATATTCCGGCCATCGTGCTGTCGGGCGGCCCGATGCTGGACGGCTGGTACAAGGGCAAGCTGGCCGGTTCGGGCACCGTGCTGTGGCATGCCCGCGAGCTGCTGGCGGCCGGCTCGATCGATTACGACGAATTCCTCGAGATGGTGGCCTCGTCGGCGCCGTCGGCCGGGCATTGCAACACCATGGGCACGGCTTTGTCGATGAACAGCCTGGCCGAGGCGCTCGGCATGTCGCTGCCGGGCTGTGCGGCGATTCCGGCGCCGTACCGCGAGCGCGGCCAGATGGCCTACGAGACCGGCCGCCGCGCCGTCGAGATCGTGCACGAGGATCTGCGTCCGTCGAAGATCCTGACCCGCGCCGCCTTCGAGAATGCCATCGTGGCGGCCAGCGCGCTGGGGGCCTCCACCAACTGTCCGCCGCATGTCACCGCCATCGCCCGCCATGCCGGCGTCGAACTGGATGTGAAGGACTGGGACACGGTCGGCTATCATGTGCCGCTGCTGGTGAACTGCATGCCGGCCGGCGAATATCTCGGCGAGGCCTTCCACCGCGCCGGCGGCGTGCCGGCGGTGCTGAAGGAACTGCTGCAGGCCGGCGAACTGCGCGGCGACGCGCTCACCGTCAACGGCCGCACCATGGCGGAAAACCTGGCAGCCGTGCCGGCACCCGACCGCGCGGTGATCCGCAGCCACGATGCACCGCTGCTGCCCGAGGCCGGCTTCGCCGTGCTGTCGGGCAGCCTGTTCGACGCGGCCGTGATGAAGACCTCGGTGATCTCGGCCGCCTTCCGGAAACAGTATCTCGAACGGTCAGGCGACCCCGATGCCTTCGAGGGCACCGCCATCGTGTTCGACGGGCCGGAGGATTATCACGCGCGGATCAACGATCCGGCCCTGCCGGTGGATGCGAACAGCATCCTGTTCATCCGCTATTGCGGGCCGGTCGGCTATCCGGGCGGTGCCGAGGTGGTCAACATGCTGCCGCCCGACCGGCTGGTGCGTGCCGGGATCACCCTGCTGCCCTGCATCGGCGACGGCCGGCAGAGCGGCACCTCGGCCAGCCCGTCGATCCTGAATGCGGCGCCGGAGGCGGCGGCGGGCGGCGGGCTGGCGCTGCTTGCCACCGGCGACCGCGTGCGCATCGACCTGCGCCGGCGCCGCGCCGATATCCTGATCGACGATGCCGAGCTGCAGAAGCGCCGTGCCGCCTGGGCGCCGCCGGCGCTGCCGAATGCGACGCCGTGGCAGGACCTGCACCGCCAGCATGTCGGCCAGCTCGACCGCGGCGGCTGCCTCGATTTCGCAGTGCAGTACCAGAAGATCGACGAGACCGCCGGAATCCCGCGGCACAGCCACTAGGCCGGACCGTAAGCGGCCCGCCGCTAAAAGCCGGTGCGCCGGCTGCCGCGCGGGTCTATCATGGCGGACAGAAGGCCCGCGCCGGGCGGCATTGCAGGCGGACCGGAAGCCGCCGCCGCACCGGACAACCGCCGGGCCCCTGATCGGGAGGACCGGATATGGCCATGGCCGTGCAACCGCTTTCCCACTGGCTCGGCCAGTGTCCCCTCATCGCCATGCTGCGCGGCATCACGCCCGACGAGGCGCTGCCGGTCGGCGAGGCGCTGTATGACGCCGGCTTCCGCATTCTCGAAGTGGCGATGAATTCGCCCGATCCGCTGGAAAGCATTGCCCGGCTGTCCGACCGCTTCGGCGACCGCGCCCTGATCGGCGCCGGCACGGTGATGGACTGCGGCACGGTGCGCCGCATCGCCATGGCCGGCGCGCAGCTGATCGTCACCCCCCATGCCGATGCCGATGTCGTGCAGAAGGCCAAGATCCTGAACATGATCGCGGTGCCCGGCTTCGCCACGCCCACCGAGGCCTTCCGCATGATCGCCGCCGGCGCCGACGGGCTGAAGCTGTTCCCGGCCGAGGCCTTCACGCCGGCGATGCTGCGCGGCCTGCGTTCGGTGCTGCCGCGCGAGATGCCGGTGCTGCCGGTCGGCGGCATGGACGAGCATACGATGCCGGACTGGCGCGCCGAGGGCGCCGCCGGCTTCGGCATCGGCCGCGCCCTCTACGTGCCGGGCCGGCCGGCCGCCGAGGTGGGCCAGCGCGCCCGCCGGCTGATGGGCCACGTCTACGCCTGAGCCTGTCGCCTGGTGGCCGGTCATGGCAGAATGACGCCATGACCGACACCATGCAGGTATTCGACCGCGCCGCCAAACGGCGCCAGCGCCGCCGCGCCGCCGCCCTGGCGGGCGACCATGATTTCCTGCGCGCGGCCGTGGCCGACCGCCTGCTCGACCGGCTCGACGACATCAAGCGCCGTTTTCCGCTGACCCTGGTGCAGGGCTGCGACGGTGCGTGGCTGCAGCCGCATCTCGCCGGCCGTGGCGGCATCGAAACGCTGGTTTCGCTGGATCCGGTGGCCTCCGCCGCGCCGCTGCATGTGGTGGGCGACGAGGAATTCCTGCCTTTCGCCGCCGGGCAGTTCGACCTGGTGATCGCGCTGATGAACCTGCACTGGATCAACGACCTGCCCGGTGCCCTGATCCAGATCCGCCGCGCCCTGAAGCCCGACGGCCTGTTCCTCGGCGCCATGCTGGGCGGCCAGACGCTGACCGAATTGCGGCAGGCCTGGCTGGCGGCCGAAAGCGAGATCGAGGGTGGCGTCAGCCCGCGGGTCTCGCCGATGGCGGAAACCCTGGACGGTGCCGCCCTGCTGCAGCGCGCCGGCTTCGCGCTGCCGGTGGCCGACAGCGAGATGCTGACCGTCACCTATGGCGATCCCTTCCGCCTGATGCAGGACCTGCGCGGCATGGGCGAGACCAATGCCGCCGCCGGCCGCCGGCGCGGCTTCACCCGGCGGGCGACCCTGCTGCGCATGGCCGAACTGTACCGCCAGCGCCATGCCGGGGAAGACGGCCGCATCCCGGCCAGTTTCGAGGTGATCACCCTGACCGGCTGGTCGCCGCATGAAAGCCAGCAGAAGCCGCTGCGGCCCGGCAGTGCCGCGCACAGCCTGGCGGCGGCGCTGGACACCGTGGAATATCCGCTGGGCGACAGGACAGGGCCGCGGCGCTAGCCGTCGCCCGCTGCAAACAGCATGCGCAGGATGCGGTCGAAGACCGCGTCGGCGGCGGCCCGCGCGGCGCGCTCGTCCTTCGCATCCGCCAGCCACAGCACGGCCTCGTTCATGGCGCCGCTGAGCAGGTAGGTCAGGGCCTCGGCCGGCAGGCGGCGGCCGGCCGGCAGCGCGGCCAGTGCCGCATCGATGCCGGCGCGCAGCGAGCGGCCGCCATGGCGTGCATCGATCTCGCGCCAGCGCGGCCAGCCGATCACCGAGGGGGCGTCGATCAGGTAGATCTGCCGGGTGCCGGGCTCCAGGCAGGCATCGAGGAAGGCACCGGTGCCGCGCACCAGGGCGTCGACGGGCGAGGCGGCCTGACCGGCCGCCGCCTCGATGGCCGCCAGCACATCCTGGGCGACGGTTTCCACCACCGCCTCGAACAGGGCCCGCTTGTCGGCGAAGTGATAGTAGAGCGCGCCGCGGGTCACCCCGGCGGCGGCCACCACATCCTCGGTGCCGGTGCCGGCATAGCCGCGGGCGGCAAACAGGGCGCGGGCGGTGGCCAGCAGGGCTGCCCGGGTCGCCGCGTGTTTCTCCGCCTTGCTCTGCCTTCTCTCTTGCATACATACACCCTGTATGTTTATATATCCCCGACCGCTGCCGCTGTCGATCCCCGCAATGGCAGCGATTCGCCCGGAAGCCCAGACCTCCGGATCATGCCGGAAAGGAGCCTCGTCATGAAACTCACCAGCTATTACCCCGTCATCTGCACCGACCGGCTGCCGGCGACCGTGGCCTTCTGGCGGCAGCATTTCGGCTTCGTGCCCGCTTTCGAAAGCGACTGGTATGTCCATCTCAGCAGCGCGGCGGCGCCGGGCGTGCATCTGGCGGTGCTGGACCACAGCCATCCGACCATCCCGGAAGGCTATCGCCGGCCGGTGCAGGGGCTGCTGCTCAATTTCGAGGTCGAGGATGTGGATGCGGAATACGCGAAGGCGCAGGCGGCGGGGCTGGATATCCGGCTGTCCCTGCGCGACGAGGCCTTTGGCCAGCGGCATTTCATCCTGGCCGACCCGGCCGGCGTGCTGGTCGATGTGATCAAGCCGATCCCGCCTTCCGAGGAATTCGCCGCGCAGTTCTCGGCCGCGGCCCTGGCCGAAACCGGCGCTGGCGCCTAGAGCAGGTCGATCAGCATCGCCACCAGCGGCCGGTCGGCCGGCGGCATGTCCAGGCTGCCCATCTTCACCGGCCGCACCCATTTCATCGCCTGCCCCTCGCGCGGACTGGGCTGGCCGGCCCAGCGCCGGCAGACATACAGCGGCATCAGCAGGTGGAAGTCGTCATAGGCATGGCTGGCAAAGGTGTAGGGCGCGAGGCAGGCGGCGCTGATATCGAGGCCGAGTTCTTCCTGCAGCTCGCGCACCAGCGCGGCCTCCGGCGTCTCGTCCGCCTCGACCTTGCCGCCCGGGAATTCCCACATGCCGGCCAGCTTCTTGCCTTCCGGCCGCTGGGTCAGCAGCACGCGGCCATCGGCATCGACCAGTGCCACGGCAACCACCAGCACCACCGGTTTCGGCGCCATCAATGCCCCGGCATCGCCGGGGCAGAGCGGATCGTCAGCTGCGATAGTCGGCATTGATGTCGATATAGCCGTGGGTCAGGTCGCAGGTCCACACGCGTGCGGCACCCTTGCCGATGCCGACATCGACGGCAATGCGCACGTCGCTGCCCTTGAAATGCTTGGTCGCATAGGCATCGTCGTGATCGGGCCGCACCATGCCGTTGCGGGTGACCGGCCGGTCGCCGATCCTGATCACCAGCCGGTCGCGGTCGGCCGGCTCGGCCGACTTGCCGACCGCCATGACGATGCGGCCCCAGTTGGCATCGGCGCCGGCAATCGCCGTCTTCACCAGCGGCGAATTGGCGATGGCCCGCGCAATGATGCGGGCCGAGGCGTCGCTCTTGGCGCCGGTCACGTCGATGGTGACCAGCTTCTGGGCGCCTTCGCCGTCGCGTGCCACCTGCTGCGCCAGTTCGGCCATCACCTCGGTCAGGGCGCGGCGGAAATCCGCCAGCCGCTTGTCGGACGGTTTGGCATGCGGCGTATTGCCGGCCTGGCCGGTGGCGAACAGCAGCACGGTATCCGAGGTCGAGGTGTCGCCGTCCACCGTCAGGCAGTTGAAGCTCTGGTTCGCCGCCGCCTTCAGCAGGCCCTGCAGGGTTTCGGCCGGCAGCTTGGCGTCGGTGACGAAGAAGGCCAGCATGGTCGCCATGTCCGGCGCGATCATGCCCGAGCCCTTGCAGAAGCCGTTGATGGTGACCGGCCTGCCGTCGATCTGGCAGGTGGTGCTGGCCAGCTTGGGGAAGGTGTCGGTGGTCATGATGGCGCGGGCGGCCTTCATCCAGTCGCCGGGCGCCAGCGCTGCCTTCAGCTTCGGCAGCTGGGCGACGATCTTCTCGGCCGGCAGGATCTGGCCGATCACGCCGGTCGAGGCGAGGAAGACCTCGGCCGCCTTGCAGCCCAGCGCCTTGGCGGCACCATCGGCGGTGGCCTTCACCGCCTGCTGGCCGGCCTTGCCGGTGAAGACATTGGCGATGCCGGCATTGACCACCAGCGCGCGGGCGCGACCGGCCGGCAGCATCTTGCGGCACCATTCCACCGGCGCGCCGGGCATCGACGAGCGGGTGAACACGCCGGCCACCGTGGTGCCGGCGGCGAACTGCATCACCAGCAGGTCGTCGCGGCCCTTGTAGCGCATGCCGGACAGGCCGGTGGCAAGCTGCGCGCCGGCGATGGCGGGCAGCGAGGGGTAGCTGGTGGGCGCGAGCGGCGAGACCGGATGCGCGGCCATGACAATGACTCCCGGATCGACTGTGGTTATTTCTTCTTCGGCTCGACCGGCGCCAGGGTCGGCAGCTGCCTGCCGCCGCCCGCCGCGGGCCAGTCATAGGTCTCGATCTTGGCATCCTTGCGCAGATCGGCAACCGTCTTCTCGACCACTTCCTGGGTCATGATCTCGTAAATCTGCTCGCGGGCATCGGCGAAGGACGGCGGCTCGGCCTTGCGGCGGGCCTCGACCTTGATGACATGCCAGCCGAACTGCGATTTCACCGGCTTGTCGCTGACCTGGCCGGCCTGCAGCTTGAAGGCGGCCTCGGCGAATTCCGGCACCATCTTGTCCTTGGTGAAGAAGCCGAGATCGCCACCGGTGGCCGCAGTCGGCCCGGTCGAGCGCTTGCGCGACACTTCGGCGAAATCGGCACCCTTCTTCACTTCATCGAGGGCGGCCTGGGCATCGGCCTCGGAGGCGCTGAGGATGTGGCGGGCATGCACCTCCTCCTGCGGCGGCTGGTCCTTCAGCATCTTCTCGTAGCGCGCCTTCATGGTGGCCTCGGTGATCTCGGTATTCACCCGCTTTTCGAGATAGGCGTTCTGCAGCACCTGCTCGCGGGCCGATTGCAGCCGGGCCTTCACGGCCGGATCGGCATCCAGCTTGGTCTTCTCGGCGGCCATGCCGATCAGCTTGCGGGCGGCCAGCTCGTTGATCAGGCCGGGCAGGATCTGTTCCAGCGGAATCTGGTTCATCGGCGCCGGCAGCTGGCTGTAGAAGCCCAGCACGGCCGAACGGGTGATCGGCTGGCCGTTGACGCGGGCGACCACGGGATCGTCGCCTTCGGCCTTGGCGGCGGGCTTGGCGGTCTGCGCCTGCAGCGGCAGGGCCGGGGCGAGCACGGCAAGGCTCGTGGCGATCAGGGCGGCGCGGAAAAGATGGGTCACGGGGGGCTCGCAAAAGGGGTGTCCGGGGCCGCCGAGCATACGCTTTTTCAGGCCTGGAACAAGCCGCGGTCCGGCGCCGGCGGCGCTGCTTCAGGCGGGTTTGACGGTCCCGGCCGCCAGCATGTCGAGTTCGGCATAGAGCTCGTCGATCAGCTTGCGGCTGACTGCCAGACTGGTGGCTTCGCGGTCAAGGATCAGGCGGAAAATCCGCAGCTTCAATGCCTGCCGGTCGATCATCTGTGCGGCGGCCTGGCCGAGACCGGCATCGCAGGCGATGTCGATCAGGCGGTCGGCGGCATGCAGGCGGCCCCAGAGATAGTCGTTCTCGCGATGGGCACGGCTGAAAAACCCGCCGAACCGGCCGAGATTGACGCCCTTCAGCGTATTGCCCTTGCGGATCGCCACGGCGTCTTCCGGGCTGATGCGGTCGATGCGGATTTCGTTGAACTCGCCGAGGTCGCGCCAGTTGGTGATGGTGAAGGTGAGCACGTCCCAGAACGGAAAGCCGATATAGGCGACCAGCAGGTCGCGGCGGGCGGCCGGGCTCCAGTCCTCGGGCTGCAGACCGGCCAGCACCGCATCGAGCTCGCCGGTGGCGCGGTTCAGGTCGATGTCATGGGCCAGCGCATCCACGGCCGCGTCGATGCCGGCAAGGTTCTCCATGGCGAAACCGGCCGCGTCGCGGGCCAGCGTATCGGCATCGGCGGCCGGCATGCGGCGGAAGAACAGGTGGGTGATCTGCGCCACGGTGTCGACGCCGACGCTGGCGGTGCTGTCGAACTGGCGCAACTCTTCCTGCGCGTCGTAGAGCGTGCGCTTCAGCCGGTCGAGCTGGTCCGCCTGCAGGCCGCGATGGCCGGGATCGCCGAGCCGGCCGTAGAGCTGGTTCAGGCGCTGCACCAGAAACCGCAGCCGGCGCTGGCGGAAGGCGACATCGAATCGCAGCAGGAAACGGGTCCAGCCGGGCAGCTGGTCCGGCGGCGTGCCGGCCGGCGCCCGTTCGAAATGTGCGGTGTTGAAGCAGACCTGCCGTTCCTCGGCCCAGCGCTGCAGCACCATGGCAACCCAGCGCCGCTCGGTCGACTGTTCGCCGTAGCGGCAGGAGGCGCAGACCAGCCTGGACACGAAATCGAGGACGGCGCCGAGCTTCAGGCGGACATAGCCCTCATAGGCGAAGCCGGCATCCTGCACGGCCCGCTCGCTGGCCTGCAGGCGCCAGCTGCGGATGTCTTCCAGCCCCAGGGGTTCATCGATGTTGCGCGGGGCGCTGTCCAGCACCAGCTTCGTCACCTGCGGCTGGGTGGCGTCGATCACGCCGCGCAGATGGCGCACCCGCTCGTTGAAGCGGTTCACCCAGATCAGTTCGTCGGCCACCGGCTCGTTGCGCGGGATGTCGCTGAGCGCGCCCTTGAGGGTGCGGAAGAAGCCGGGCACCCGGCCGCTGGGCGGCGGCGCCGGCCGCATCGGCACCGGGTCGATATAGACCAGCCGGCGGTCGACCTGGCGGGCGGCGGGCCGGCCGCGGATCGCCTTCATCGCGGCGGCGAAGGGCTTGTTGGCCAGCACGCCGCCATCGACGAAGGAGGTCAGTTCGGGATCGAGTTCGGCGCGGACATAGCTGGCGAAATTCTTCTGCAGGAAGGCGCGTTTCAGGGTCCAGCGCCGGCCCTGCTCCTCCAGCAGCTTGTCCATGTCGCCGATCTGCGCCGGTGGGAAGGCGCCGGGAAAGGCCGAGGTGGCGCGGCCGGCGAAGGCCAGCGCCGGGGCATCGGCGCGGGTGAAGTCCGACTGTTCGCCGCCATTCGGCCAGCGGCGGTAGCCGAAGCGGAGCGTGTGGCGGTGCTCGCGGTCGCGGATCGCCGGCGGATCGTGGATCGGGATATGCTGCAGATAGCCGTAGAAGTCGGTCAGGGTGACGAACATTTCCAGCGACAGGCCGGCCGGCACCAGCGAGGCGCCCGGCTGCTCCGGATCGCCCATCGCCTCCAGCCCGGCCATCAGCTGGCGCATCAGGTGCTGGCCGTCGAAGGGCGGCTGGAACCAGCGCGAGCGGGTGAACATCGAGATCTTCTGGCGCACCTCCTCGTCGGCCAGCAGGCGGCCGAGCCTGGAGCGTGCCATCAGCCACAGCAGCGGCCGCATGTAGAGTTTGCTCCAGCGGCTGGCCCGTTTTTCCGGGTCCAGCAGGCGCGAGACATCGGATTCGCGCAGCCACAGGTCGCGGAAATGGTCGATGCGCAGGTCATGGGCCAGCGCGCGGCCGAGGATGATGCCGTTGATGCCGCCGGCCGAGGCCCCGGAAATCACGTCGACGACGACGCGCAGGTCGACATGCCTGCCCAGTTCCTGCAGCAGCTCGAAATAGACATGCTCGCTGTCGTATTCGGGGTCGCCGGCCCGCACATGGTCGGCGAAACGCGCGGTCCCGCGGCCGTTATCCTTCGGCAGGCTGTGAAAGACCTTCGAGGCCCGGGCCAGCTTGAGGACTTCCTTGGTCACGCCATGCATGTAGATGGCGAGCGAGACGCCGCCGAAGCAGACCAGGGCGAGGCGCAGTTCCTTTTCCTGCACGCGTTTCCTCCGGTGGCAGGGCCGAGTCGGAGTCTGCCCGTTCGGCCGGAATTCCTCAAGCGGGTGCGGAATTTACTTCGCCGGCAGGGCCAGAAGGGCAGCGACGGTTTCGTCAAGGCAGGCATCGCCCTCGGGCATCAGGCCGGCAAAATTCGGCCAGGCATGGGGCAGGCCGTGCCACAGGTGCAGGGCCACCCGCACGCCGGCGGCGGCGGCGCGGTCGGCCAGCCGGACGGCATCGTCGCGCAGCAGCTCGCTGTCGCTGGCATGGACCAGCAGCGGCGGCAGGCCGGCAAGATCACCGTAGAGCGGCGAGACCAGCGGATGGTCGGTTGCCGTCGCACCGGCATAGAGCCCGGCGGCGAAACCGACCTGCGCCGGCATGAACCAGGCGCAGCGGCCGGCATTCTCGGTGATCGCCGCGCCGGTGCAGGCGAGATCCGTCCATGGCGAGAACAGGGCGCAGGCAGCCGGCAGCGGCAGGGCCTGCTGCCGTGCCGCCAGCATCAGGGCGAGGGCGAGGCCGCCGCCGGCGGAATCTCCCGCGAGCCAGATGCGGTCGGCGCGATAGCCCTGCGCCAGCAGCCAGCGCCAGGTCGCCAGTGCGTCGTCGAGGGCCGCCGGGAAGGGATGCTCCGGGGCCAGCCGGTAATCGAGGGCAAAGACGGCAATGCCGAGCCGTTTCGCCAGCCGCGCGGTGATCGCGCGATGGGTGCGCGGGGCGCCGCTGATATAGCCGCCGCCATGCAGATAGAGCAGCGCCCGGCCGCGGCGCGGCTGCGATGGCCGCAGCCACTCGCCGCGCACCGGCGCCTTGACGCGCTCGGCCTTCACCCCGGCCGGCAGGCGGGCGCGGGTGAAGGCATGCATCAGCGCGCGGATCAGCGGGATGTCGCGGCGGGAGAATTTGCGCGGTTTCACCATGCGCCGCAGGCCGCGCGCGATCAGCCGGGCCTGCGGACTGGGCGTGAGGCGGGGCGGATGGCGGCTCATGGGCCGCGAGCCTAGCCGGGCGTGGCAGCCGTCACAATGGGGCCGCAATGGCGCGCCGGATGGCCCGCCCGGCTGCCGTGGGGGCAGGGCCCATGGCTTGCCGCAGCGCCGTCGTCGTCGTACATCCATGGGCCATGGCACAGAGCCCCCATCTTGCGGCCGCGGTCGCCGTCGACCGCGCCGGCCACGAGCTGCGCCGCGGCCGCCCGGTGCTGCTGACCCTGGGCAGCGGCGCGGCGCAGCAGCGCGCGCTGGTGCTGGCTGCCGAAACCCTGACCGAGGCGGCCCTGGCCGCCCTGCCGGCGGGCGCCGCCGCACTGGCGCTGACCGCGGCGCGGGCCTCGGTGCTGCATGTGGGGCCGACCGGGCATGACACCATCCTGCTGCCGCTGGCCGAACTGCCGGCGCCGGCCGCCGGTCATGCGGCGCTGATCCGCGATCTTGCCGATGCCGGCCGCGATCTTGCCGCGCCGCTGCGCGGCCCGTTCAGCCGCATCAAGGCGCCGCCGCCGGAAACCGCGCGGCTGGCGGTGAAGCTGGCGAAGACCGCCTTCCTGCTGCCGGCCGCATTGCATGTGCCGCTGGAGGCCGCCGCGCCGGTCGATGCCGGTATCCTGGCGGTGACGGGCGAGGCGGTCGCCGCCTATGACCTGGCCGCCGCCGAGACGCTGGTGCCGGTCAGCCAGGCGCGGCTGCCGGTGGCCGATGCCGAGCATGCGCGCCTCTATGCCTTCCGCCCCGGCGACGGCCGCCAGGAGCATTTCGCGCTGGTGATCGGCGAGCCGGATCCGCAGCAGCCGGTGCTGGTGCGGCTGCATTCGGAATGCTTCACCGGCGACCTGCTGGGCAGCCTGCGCTGCGATTGCGGCGAGCAGCTGCGCGGCGCCGTGCGCACCATCAGCGAGGCCGGCGGCGGCGTGCTGCTGTATCTGGCGCAGGAGGGGCGCGGCATCGGCCTGGTCAACAAGCTGCGCGCCTACCAGCTGCAGGACCAGGGCTTCGATACCATCGAGGCGAACCAGCGGCTCGGCTTCGATGCCGACGAACGCTGGTTCCTGCCGGCGGCGAAAATGCTGCAGCGGCTGGGCTTCCTGCAGGTGCGGCTGCTGACCAACAATCCGGAAAAGGTGAAGGGCCTGGCCGCCTGCGGCATCACCGTGGCCGAACGGGTGCCGCACAAGTTTCCGCCGAACGCCCATAACGAGGCCTATCTGGCGGCGAAACGGAAGAAATCCGGCCATTACCTCTAGGGCCGGAAAGCCCGGCAGAATTTGCCGGCCGGCATTCCGGATATGCCTGTAACCTGTTGATTTTCCACATGGCGACGCTGGC
This sequence comes from Ferrovibrio sp., assembly GCF_964218355.1. Lineage (GTDB taxonomy): Bacteria > Pseudomonadota > Alphaproteobacteria > Ferrovibrionales > Ferrovibrionaceae > Ferrovibrio. The sequence continues at coordinate 22,649 of NZ_CAXPMC010000024.1, forward strand.
CCGTGGCTTGCAGCAGGCTGCCGGAAAGGAATCCGGGGCAGCACAGCCGTGTATTACGAAGGCAACGATCTCGTTCTCGACAATCCGCGCTACCAGCCGGGCGCGGCCGCCAGCCGTGCGGCGGCCGAGGCGGCGGCGGCACCGGCGCGCAACGGCCTGTTCGGGCCGGACGGCTTCAAGTTCTCGGACTTCCTCGACATCATCAATCCGCTGCAGCATATCCCGATCGTCTCCACCATCTACCGGGCGGTGACCGGCGACCATATCGAACCGGGTGCCCGCATTGCCGGCGACACCCTGTTCGGCGGCCCGCTGGGCCTGGTCACCGCCGTTGCCAGCGCGATGATCGAGGAGAAGACCGGCAAGGATCTGGGCGAGCAGGCGCTGGCCATGGTCGGCATCGATCTCGGCCCCGGCAATACCGCGCCGGCGGCAACCCGGCTGGCGGCGGCCCCTGCACCGGAAGCAGCGGCGGCATTGGCGCCGGCAGTGACCGCGCCGCAGGCCCGCGCGGTATCGGCAGCCGCCGAAGCGGCTCCCGCCGCAGCTACAGCCGCCGCCCCGGTTACTGCTCCGGCCACCGCTCCGGCCACCGCTCCCGCCGCCGGCGAGGCCGAGGACCGGCGCCGCCAGATGGCGCGCGAGATGGCCGAACAGCGCGCGGCGTCCGAACTGGCGGTGCGGCAGATGATGGCCGAACAGCTCGGCCAGCAGCAGGCCGACAAACAGGTCCAGCAGGACATGGCGATGGCCACCAATGCCGCCACGCCGCTGAAGAACGATCCGGCCGCCCTGATGGCGGCGCTGGCCCAGGGGCCGCAGCCGGGTGCCCGCTCGATAGCCGGCGGCACCGGCAATCCGCAGACCGGCAATCAGCAGACCGGCAATCCGCAGGCAATGGTGGCGCCGGCGGCGCCCTATACGGCCAATGGCCGCACCTGGTTCCCGGCCTTCCCGCAGGGCGCACCGGTGGCACAGCGTGCCGTCGGCACCCAGCCCGTCACCCAGCAGAACGTGACCAGCAAGTTCGGTGCCGCGCGGCCGACCCTTGCCGGCAGCATGCCGGCCGCGGCCGGCGCCGCGCCGGACGGCAGCACGGCGGCGGGAGACTGGGCCGATCGTGCCGCCGCCGCTTACCAGAAATATTTCGACATGCAGCAGCAGACCGACCGCCTGCGCGGGCAATAGCCGCGCGGCCCTTGCCTGAGCGGCCGGATTCGCGCTTCATCCAGCCATGAGCACCCTTCTTGTCACGGCCGATGGCCGGCTGCGTTTCGGCGGTCTCGATTTCCGCTGCGCGCTGGGGCGCGGCGGCTGCCGGCCGGAAGCCGACAAGCGCGAGGGCGACGGCGCCACGCCGCTCGGTCTCTACCCGCTGCGCCAGGTCCTGTACCGGCCCGACCGTTTCGCCGCGCCGCCGCAGACCCGCCTGCCGCTGGCGCCGCTGACCCCGGCCGACGGCTGGTGCGACGACCCGGCCGAGGCCGCCTACAACCGGCCGGTAACGCTGCCCCATGCCGGCAGCCATGAAAGGCTGTGGCGCGACGACGGGCTCTACGATGTGATCCTGGTGCCGGGCCATAACGACGATCCCCCGATCCCGGGGCTGGGCAGCGCGATCTTCGTGCATGTGGCAAAGCCGGATTACGCACCCACCGAAGGCTGCGTGGCGCTGGCGCTGGCCGACCTGCTGGTGCTGCTGCAGGCGGTATCGCCGCGCAGCCTGCTGGAAATCCGCGCCGCCTGACCACGGGCGCCGGCCTGCCCGCCATGGCGCCGGGCCGGTTTGATGCCGGTCAATGCGCCCAAAGTGGCAGGGGCTTTCACTGCCGAAAGCCTTAAAGGGCACCCGGCCGGTCTGCTATAGATCGGTGCAAAGACGGAAAGAATGACGGGAGGACGGGATGGCAAGCCGCTATCAGCAGGTCTATGACGCCGCGAAGGCCGATCCGGAGGGCTTCTGGGCCGCCGCCGCGGAAGACCTGCACTGGACGAAACGCTGGGACCGGGTTCTGGATGCCTCGAACCCGCCTTTCTACCGCTGGTTCCCCGGCGCCGAGACCAACACCTGCTACAACGCGCTCGACCGCCATGTCGCGGCCGGACATGGCGACCGCACGGCGCTGATCTACGATTCTCCCGTCACCGGCACGGTGCGCAGCTTCACCACCCGCGCGCTGCGCGACCGCGTGGCGAAACTGGCCGGCGCCCTGCAGGCGCATGGCGTGAAGAAAGGCGACCGCGTCATCATCTACATGGCGATGACGCCGGAAGCCGCGATGGCGATGCTGGCCTGCGCCCGCATCGGCGCCATCCATTCGGTGGTGTTCGGCGGCTTCGCCCCGCGCGAGCTGGCCACCCGCATCGACGATGCGAAACCGGTGATGATCATCGCCTCGTCCTGCGGCCTCGAACCGGGTCGCGTGGTCGAATACAAGCCGCTGCTGGACCAGGCGATCGAGATCGCCGCGCACAAGCCGGCCCATTGCCTGGTGTTCCAGCGGCCGATGTACCAGGCGCCCATGCAGCCCGGCCGCGATCTCGATTTCGATGCCGAAACGGAGAAGGCCGCGCCAGCCGATTGCGTGCCGGTGGCGGCAACCGATCCGCTGTACATCCTCTACACCTCGGGCACGACCGGCGTGCCGAAAGGCGTGGTGCGCCATAATGGCGGCCACATGGTGGCGCTGAACTGGTCGATGAAGAATGTCTATGGCGTCGAACCCGGCGAGGTGTTCTGGGCGGCCTCAGATGTTGGCTGGGTGGTGGGGCATTCCTATATCGTCTACGCGCCGCTGATCTACGGCTGCACCACCGTGCTCTACGAGGGCAAGCCGGTCGGCACGCCCGATGCCGGCGCCTACTGGCGGGTGATCCAGCAGCACAAGGTCGCTGCGCTGTTCACTGCGCCGACCGCCTTCCGCGCCATCAAGAAGGAAGACCCGAAGGCCGCATTGCTGAAGCAGTACGACCTGACGCATTTCCGCACCCTGTTCCTGGCCGGCGAGCGCGCCGATCCGGATACCGTGCACTGGGCCGAGGACAATCTGAAAAAACCGGTGATCGATCACTGGTGGCAGACCGAGACCGGCTGGCCGATCGTGTCCAACTGCATGGGCATCGAGCATCTGCCGGTCAAGCACGGCTCGCCGACCCGCGTGGTGCCGGGCTACGACGTGCAGGTGATCGACGACGAGGGCCAGCCGGTGAAGGCCGGCGATATCGGCAATATCGTGATCCGGCTGCCGCTGCCGCCGGGCTGCCTGCCGACCCTGTGGAACAATGACGACGGTTTCCGCAAAAGCTACCTGTCGCGGTTTCCCGGCTATTACAACACCGGCGATGCCGGCTTCATCGACGAGGACGGCTATCTCTTCATCATGAGCCGCACCGACGACATCATCAATGTCGCCGGTCACCGCCTGTCCACCGGCGGCATGGAGGAGGTGCTGGCCGCGCATCCCGACGTGGCAGAATGCGCCGTCGTCGGCGTGGCCGACCAGCTCAAGGGCCAGGTGCCGCTCGGCTTCGTGGTGCTGAAGGCGGGGGTTACCCGGCCGGAGGAACAGATCACCCGCGAGCTGGTGCAGCTGGTGCGCGAGAAGATCGGTCCGGTGGCGGCCTTCAAGCAGGCGGTGGTGGTGAAACGGTTGCCGAAAACCCGCTCGGGCAAGATACTGCGCGGCACGATGCAGAAGATTGCCGATGCGCAGGATTACCGCATGCCCGCCACCATCGACGACCCCGCCATCCTTGGCGAGATCTCGGAGGCGCTGCAGCCGCTCGGCTATGCCCGGCAGCCCTGATCCGTGACGGCAGAGCGGGATTCCGCGCCGGAACCGGGTTCGCGCCTGCGCGGCTGGCTGGCGGCGCTGGCGGTCTACCGCGACCGCCGGGTCATCGCCATTGCCATCCTCGGCTTTGCCTCCGGTCTGCCGCTGGCCCTGACCGGCCAGACCCTGCAGGCGTGGCTGACCGAGTCGGATATCCCGCTGGGCGAGATCGGCCTGTTCGCCCTGGTCGGCGTGCCCTACACCCTGAAATACCTGTGGGCGCCGCTGGTCGACCGCCTGCCGCTGCCGGTGCTGACGCGGCTGCTCGGGCGGCGGCGCGGCTGGCTGGTCTTTGCACAGGTCCTGCTGATGGCGGCCATCGTCGCGCTCTCGGCCAGCAACCCGCGCGACGCCCTGCTGGCAACGGCGCTCTGCGCCATCGCCGTCGCTTTCGCCTCGGCCACCCAGGATATCGTGATCGACGCCTGGCGTGTCGAGATCCTCGAGGAACGCCAGCTTGCCGCCGGCGCCGCCGCCATCGTGTTCGGCTATCGCGTCGGCATGCTGGTCTCGTCGGCGGGCGCATTGTATCTCGCCACCCTGTTTGCCTGGCCGCTGGTCTATGCCGCCATGGCCGGCATCCTCGTGGTCGGCAGCATCACCGTCCTGCTGGCCGGCGAGCCGGAAGCGCGGCCGCGCGGGGATGCCGAGCGCCGGCTGGCCGAGGCGCAGGACTGGCTGGCGGCCCGGCCGCATCTGTCGGGCGGCGCCGCACGACTGCTTGCCTGGCTCTATGCCAGCGTCGCCGGGCCCTTCCTGCAGTTCATGTCACGCAGGGGCTGGATCGGCATCCTGCTCTTCGTGCTGCTGTTCAAGCTGGGCGACAGCCTCGCCGGCGTGCTCGCCACCAGCTTCTACCTGCAGACCGGCTTCACCAAGGCCGAGATTGCCGAGGTCAGCAAGCTCTACGGCTTCGTTGCCACCATGGCCGGGCTGTTCATCGGCGGCTGGCTGATGCAGGCGGTCGGGCTGTATCGCGCGCTGTGGGTCTGCGGCATCCTGCAGATGGGCTCGAACCTGATGTTCGCCGTGCTGGCGCTGCATGGCCATGACATCTGGCTGCTGGCGCTGACCGTCGGCTTTGAGAATCTGGCCGGCGGCATGGGCACGGCGGCGCTGGTCGCCTATCTCTCGGCGCTGTGCGACATCGCCTACACGGCCACGCAGTATGCACTGCTGTCCTCGCTGACCGCGGTGGCGCGGACGGTGCTGTCTTCCTATGCGGGCTATCTGGCAGCCGGGCTCGGCTGGCCGCTCTTCTTCGTTGCCACCACCGTGGCGGCATTGCCGGGGCTTGCGCTGCTGGCCTGGCTGACGCGGCGCGGCGCACCGACCCGCATCGTCGAGCGCCGCAGCGACGGACCGCTGCTGGCCGAGGACTGAGCCGCGGCGACGCGGTGATGTCTGCTCTGTTTCATCCGACCCCCAATATCTAGCTGCGACATTTGCGAATCGGCCCCAGATATTTTATTAGGGACGCGTTTTCGCAGATGTGTCATATATTTGACATGTTCGAGTCACAGTGTATGGCCATAGTCGGAGCATGAACATGCAGCTGCCACTCTCCGTGCCACAGGCCGTACAGGCGTCCCGTCAACCGCGGAGCGGCTGGCAGTGCGTTTCCGCCGATGGCCGCTTCGAGGTCCGCCTCACCCGCAGCCCCGAGGACATCGCCGCCGCCCAGCGGCTGCGCTTCCGCGTCTTCTACGAGGAGATGGCGGCCGAGCCCTCGGCCGAGATGGCACGGCTGGGCCTCGACTTCGACGATTTCGACAGCCAGTGCGACCATCTGATGGTGTTCGACCGCAATCGCCCGGCCGGCGAGCAGGTGGTCGGCACCTACCGGCTGCTGCGCCGCGAGGTGGCCGAGCAGCATGGCGGCTTCTATTCCTCCGCCGAATACGACCTGCAGCCGATGCTGGACTATGTCGGCCCGATGGGCGGGCTGCTGGAACTGGGCCGCTCCTGCGTGCACCGGGATTACCGCACCAATGCCACCATCCAGCTGCTGTGGCGCGGCATCTCGACCTATATCTCGGATCACGGCATCAGCTTCATGTTCGGCTGCGCGTCGTTTTCCGGCACCGATCCGCAGGCCCATGCGCTGGCGCTCAGCTACCTGCATGCCCATCACCTGCCGCCGCCGGAATGGCGCGTGCGGGCCGTGCCTGGCCGCTACGAGCCGATGAACCTGCTGCCGCCGGACCAGATCAGCCCGCGCGCCGCGCTGCATGCCCTGCCGCCGCTGGTGAAGGCCTATCTGCGGCTTGGCGCCTATATCGGCGATGGCGCCGTGGTCGACCGCCAGTTCGGCACCACTGATGTCTTCATCCTGCTGCCGGTCGAACGCATCGCGCCGAAATACCACAACCGCTTCAATTCCGACGAGGGGCTGGTCCACCACGCCTGAGGCACCGGTGGCCTGACGTCTTCAGCGGCGCCCTCCGGGCGCCGCTTTCGTTTGTGGCGCCGCTTGCGTAACATCCGGTCCCAAGAAATGCGAGGAAACGGCGGGACCGGACATGAATCTGGCGAATCTGCTGCATCGTGCGGCGAAGGTGTGGGGCGAGCGGCCGGCGCTGTCGGTCGGCCGTGCGGTGCGGCTGACCTATGCCGAAATGGGCAGCCGGGTGCCGCGGCTGGCGGGCGGCCTGATGGCGGCGGGCGGCCTGCAGCGCGGCGACCGCGTCGCCCTGCTGCTGAAGAACGGCCCGGAATACTGGGAACTGATGTTCGCCCTGTGGCATGCCGGGCTGGCCGCGGTGCCGGTCAATGCCAAGCTGCATGCCCGCGAGGTGGCCTGGATCACCGAGAATGCCGGCGCGAAGCTGGTGATCGCCTCGGCTTCGCTGGCTGCTGATCTCGCGCCGCTGCTGGCGGAACAGAAAGATGCGCCGCGGCTGGTCGAAGCCGAGAGCGCCGATTTCGCCCGGCTGTACGATGCCGCGCCGCTGCCGCTGGCCGACGATATCGACGCCGATGCGCTGGCCTGGCTGTTCTATACATCCGGCACCACCGGCCGGCCCAAGGGGGCCATGCTGACCCATCGCAATCTCTGGGTCGCCACCATGAACTACTTCGCCGATGTCGACCGTGTCGGGCCGCAGGACTGCATCATCCACTGCGCGCCGATCAGCCATGGCTCCGGTCTCTATGGCCTGCCCCATGTGGCGCGCGGCGCCAACCAGGTGATCCCGGACTCGGGCGGTTTCGATCCGGCCGAGACGCTGGAGCTGATCGCGCACTGGCCGGGCTGCAGCTTCTTTTTCGCACCCACCATGGTGCACCGGCTGGTACATGCACCGCAGATTGCCACGGCAGACACCTCGAACCTGAAGACCATCGTCTATGGCGGCGGTCCGATGTATGTGGCCGATCTGCAGCATGCCCTGCACGTGCTGGGGCCAAAGCTGGCGCAGATCTATGGCCAGGGCGAGGCGCCGATGACCATCACCGGCATGGACAAGCAGATGCATGTCGATGACGGTCATCCGCGTTATCTGGCGCGGCTCGGCTCGGCCGGGGTGGCGCGCACCGATGTCGAAGTGCGCGTGGTGGATGCCGACGACAATCCGCTGCCGGCGGGCGAGATCGGCGAGATCGTCTGCCGCGGTCCGATCGTGATGGCCGGTTACTGGCGCAATCCGGAAGCGACGGCTCAGGCCCTGCGCGGCGGCTGGCTGCATACCGGCGATGTCGGCAGCTTCGACGAGGATGGCTGGCTGACCCTGAAGGACCGCAGCAAGGACATGATCATCTCGGGCGGCAGCAACATCTATCCGCGCGAGATCGAGGAGGTGCTGCTGCAGCATCCGGATGTGGCCGAGGTCTCGGTGGTGGGGCGGCCGCATGCCGACTGGGGCGAGGAGGTGATCGCCTTCGTGGTCGGCCGCGCCGGCGTCGGCCTGAATGCAGCGGCGCTGGACGCGCTGTGCCTCGATCATATCGCCCGCTTCAAGCGGCCCAAGCAGTACCGCTTCGTCGATGCGCTGCCGAAAAACAATTACGGCAAGGTGCTGAAGACCGAACTGCGTGCGCTGCTGCAGGCCGAGGGCTGAAGCTTCGGCGGCTTGTCAGGCCTGCTCCATGGCCTTGAGGTAGATCGAGCGCTTCGGCTGCGCCATCAGGCGGCGCAGCATCGGCTCGAAGGCATCCAGCGGCATGGCCTCGGCGTCGGGATCGAAGGCGCACTGGTCGAACTTCTCGCAGAACTCGGCCGTGTGGGCGAAATGCGGATGCCCGCGGAACTGCTCGCGCAGATCGCGGTCGAGCCCGACGAAATGGAAAAAGTAATAGCCCTGGAAGATGCCGTGGTGTTCCAGCATCCAGTGGTTCTTTTCAGACACGAAGGGCTTGAGGATGGCGGCGCCGATATCGGCGTGGTTCATCGAACCGAGAGTATCGCCGATGTCATGCAGCAGGGCGCAGAGCACGTATTCCTCGTCCATGCCAGCCCGGTGTGCAAACGTCGCGGTCTGCAGCGAATGGGTCAGCCGGTCGACCTGGTAGCCACCGAAATCGCCGTCCAGCAGCCGCAGGTGGGCGATGACGCGGTCGGGCAGGGTGGCATTGAAGGCTTTCGCCGAGGTGGCGATGATCGCCCAGTCTTCGCGGGTGCCATCGGTCATCGCGCGGAACTGCGCGCGCGGTTCGGCGGTGTCGTGCGTCATGCTTTCCTCCCGGCTTTTCTGTCCTGCTCTGTCGCCGCCATCATAGGACAGGATGCGGCGGGCGTCTGTCGCTTTCGCCATGCAGCCGTGCGGGTTTCCGCAGCGTCAGTCAGATGCCGGGTGCACCCCTGGTGGTCGAGTATTCGAAATGCAGGGCCTGGCCGTCGCGCAGCAGCGGGAAGATGGCATGGGCCGCCGCCGCCGCCTCGGCGAAGCCGGTGAGGATCAGTTTCAGCTTGCCGGGATAGGCGGCGACATCGCCGATGGCAAAGATGCCGGGCGCTGTGGTCTGGCAGGTGGCGGGCGACACGGGCAGGTGATGGCGTTCCAGCTCGATGCCCCAGCCGGCAATCGGCCCCAGATCGCTTTTCAGTCCGAAGAAAGCCAGCAGTGCGTCGGCGGGCAGGCAGCGGCCGGCGCCGTCCAGCGACGTGACCTGCACGGCCTGCAACGCCGCGCCGTCGCCCTCCAGGGCCGCCAGCTGGAACGGCACCACGATTTCGATGCCATTGCCATTGAGCGCGCGCAGCTTCGCGACATTGTCGGGCGCGGCACGGAACTGGTCGCGGCGATGCACGAAAAAGATCTGCCGGGCGATGCCGTGCAGGGCCAGGGCCCAGTCCACCGCACTGTCGCCGCCGCCGGCAATCACGACGGACCTGTCGCGATAGGCCTCGGCGCGGCGGACCAGATACTGCACGCCGCCGCCTTCCGGCTGTCCCTCATAGGCGTCGATGCCGGCAAGCGGCGGCCGGTTCGGCCCGAAGGCACCGGCACCGGCGGCGATGATCACGGCGCCGGCCTCGATCACGGTGCCTTTCGAGGTGGTCAGGCGGAAACGGCGGCCGTCTTTTGCCGCAGCCGGCTCCAGCCGCTCCAGCGTCTCGACCCGCTGGCCCAGATGGTAGACCGGCCGCAGCGGTGCCGCCTGTTCCTCCAGCCGTGCCACCAGGTCGCCGCCGGAAATCCGCGGATAGCCCGGGATGTCGTAGATCGGCTTTTCCGGATACAGCGCGCTGCACTGGCCGCCGATGGCGTCCAGCGTGTCGATCACATGGGCGCGGAAACCCAGCATGCCGCATTCGAACACGGCGAACAGCCCGACGGGGCCGGCGCCTATGATGGCTACATCGGTGGAATGGATCATCGGCTTGCGGAATCGGTTCGGCTCTGGCGGGGCAGAGCTGTTTTAGCCGGTCCGGGCGGCGGGCGCCACCCGGGACATCCTGCCGGCGATCGCCGCCGCCTAGTCGCAGCCGGCCAGCTCCGCCAGCCTGTCGAGGTCGTTCAGGGTCACGCGGTCGGCGCCATCCAGCCGGATCACGCCGAGCTGGCGCAGCCGGCTGAAGCCGCGGCTGACCGTTTCCAGGGTCAGGCCGAGATGGTCGGCGATCTCGCCGCGGGTCATCGCCAGGGTCAGCGGCGAGGCGGCGGCCCCGCGCGCCACGCTGCGGCGGGCTGCCTGCAGCAGGAACGAGGCCACGCGCTCCACCGCCGTCTTGCGGCCGAGCATCAGCTGCTGCTCGCGGGCGGCGGCGATGCGCCGGCTGGCGAAATTCAGCACCCGGCGGCCCAATGCCGGGGTTTCTTCCATCAGGCCGGCAAAGGCACGGCGCGGAAACCGGCAGGCATGCACCTCGGTCAGGGTCTCGGCGGTCAGGCTGTGACTGGCCGTGTCGCTGTCGAGGCCGAGGCCGATGAAGTCGCCGGGGCCCAGGAATTCGGTGATCTGGCGACGACCATCGGGCAGCGACATCGACAGGCTGACCTGTCCGGAGGTGACGGTATAGACGTAATCCGCGGCATCGCCTTCCTGGAACAGCAGGCGGTGCGGTTCCAGCACGGCGGTCTGGTTGATCGCCTTCAGCCGGCCCTGGGTTTCACCATCAAGACCGGCGCAGAGGCTGAGCTGCCTGACGGTGCAGGTCGTGCAGGGATCGCTGACGGCGCCGCGCACCGGCGCGGGCGCAGGGCGGCTGGCGGTCTCGAAGGCAATGACGGTCATGGCAGGCACTCCGGTCCGTGAGCGGAACGGAGGCAAGCCTAGCGCAATGCCGGCGATGGCGGCGCAGCATGGTCGTCGCAGCGACAACCTGCCGCAGTTTTCCGTGGGATATCGGGTCGACAGGATATCGACCCGATATCGTCATGGCCTGGCGGCTGTCACGGTGTGAACAGGATTTTCCCGCTGCGGCCCTCGCGCGCGGCATGGGCCAGGGCAGCCTTGTACTGTGCCAGCGGATAGGTGGCCTCGACCGGTACATGGATGGTGCCGTCGACCACCATGGCGGTCAGCTCGGCATAGGTTTTCTGGATGTCCTGCGGAGTGGCCGAGGCGAACCAGCGCACCAGCCAGAAGCCGCGCAATGCAATGTTGCGGAACACGGTGTCGGCGGCATCCACCATGCAGGGCTGGCCCGACAGCAGGCCGTAATTCACCACCGTGCCGCCCTCGGCCAGCGTGCCGGCGATGCGGCGTGTGCCTTCGCCGCCGATGCAGTCGATGCCGAGCTTCGGCAGCGCGTCCTTTCCGGTGATGGCGCGCACGCGCGCGGCGAGGTCGGGGCCGTCGACCAGCACCTCGTCGGCACCCTCGGCCTTCAGGGCATCGGCCAGTTCGGCCCGGCGCACCACATTCAGGCTGCGGAACCCGAGTTTCTTCGCCAGCTTGATCAGGTTGTGGCCGACCCCGGAATTGGCGGCATTCTGGATCACCCAGTCTCCGGCTTTGAGGTCGACGAAAGTTTTCAGCATCACCAGCGCCGTGGCCGGATTGACCGTCAGCATGGCCAGCTGCTGCGGGTCGGCCGGCGGCAGCGGGAACAGCCGGGCTGCCTTGGCCAGCGTCGCGCTGCGCCAGTTGCCGCGGGCGGCAAACAGCATCAGCACGCGGTCGCCGGGCCTGAGATGCGTCACGCCCTCGCCGCATTCGCGCACGATGCCGACCCCTTCGCCGCCGCCGATCGAGGGCAGTGGCGGCCGTTCGGTGCCGTAGCGGCCTTCCAGCTGCAGCAGGTCGGCGGGGTTGATCGCGGCTGCCTCCATGTCGATCACGACTTCACCGGGGCCGGGCTTCCCGGGTTCCGGCAGGTCGACGAGCTCGGCCACGTCATGGGGCACGCCGAAGGAAGAGAACTGGATGGCTTTGGTCATGGGACGGATCCTGTCGCTGTCATTCAGATGCTGCGGCCGGCAGCCTGCCAGAAGGGCTCGCGCAGCTTGCGTTTGAAGATCTTGCCGGAATCCTCGCGGGGCAGGCTGGCGGCGATCTCGATACGGCGCGGCAGCTTGTATTTGGCGATGCGCGGCAGCAGGAAAGCCTGCACATCGGCCGGCGAGGGCGGTGCCGCAGCCTGGTCGGGTTCGATATAGGCGCAGAGGCTTTCGCCGAATTCCTCGTCGGGAATGCCGAATACGGCGCAGTCCTTCACCCCCGGCATGGTGATCAGCACGCTTTCGATCTCGGCCGGATAGATGTTGACGCCGCCCGATATCACCATGTCGCGCTTGCGGTCGCGCAGATAGACGAATCCGTCCGCGTCGACATAACCGACATCGCCGACGGTGATCAGGTCGCCATGGGCCACTTCCCGGCGTTTTTCGTCCAGCCGGTTATAGGTGAAATCCGGCACATAGCTGGCGCGGATATACAGTTCGCCGATCTCGCCCGGCGGCAGTTCGCGGCCCTGCTCGTCGATGGCGACAACGGTGGCGCCGGGCAGGACGCGGCCGACGCTGCCCGGGTGGGTTTGCGCATCGGCAGCCGACAGCCAGACGGCGATGCCGGTCTCGGTGGAGCCGTAATATTCGTTGATGACAGGGCCCCACCAGTCGAGCATGGCCTGCTTCACCGGCGGCGCACAGGGGGCGGCGCCATGCACCACGTTGCGCAGGGATGAGAGGTCGTATTTCCGCCGCGCCTCTTCCGGCAGCTTCAGCAGCCGCACGAACATGGTCGGCACGATATGCATGTGGGTGATGCGGTGGCGTTCGATCAGGGCCAGCATCTCCTCGGGGTCGAAACGGGCCTGCAGCACGATGGTATGGCCCTGCCGTGCCGCGGTCAGGCCGTAGGAATTCGGCGCCGAGTGATACATCGGGCCGTTCATCAGGATCACGCCGGGTTCGGCGGCGCGGAGGCCAAAATACGTGCCGAGTGCCACGGCATTCGCCGCCAGCTGCTCGGGGGTCGGCTTTTCGCGCCGCACGCCCTTGGGCCGGCCGGTGGTTCCCGAGGTGTAGATCATGGCATTGCGCGGGGTCGGCGTGCCGGGATCGCTTGGCTGCCGGTCCAGCCAGTCGTTCCATACCGTGCTGCCGGCGGGCATGCCCGGATCGGTCACGCCATAGGCCGCCGCGATCTCGGGCGGGGTCGGCACGAGGAAGACCTTCACGTCCTCCGGCACGGCTTCGGCGATGCGCGGCCACAGGTCGCTGTGCACCACCAGGATTTTCGCGGCCGAATCCTGCAGGATGTAGGCGGTTTCCTCGGCGGTGAAATGCCAGTTCACCGGAGTGGCATAGGCGCCGGCCTGGGCGGCGCCGAGCGCGGCCTCGAAAAAGGCGAAGTCGTTGCGCAGGAACAGCGCCACCACATCGCCCTCGCCGATACCCAGCGCCCTGAAGCCGCCGGCGGCACGGGCCACCCGCGCCTGCAATTCGGCCTGGTCCAGCCGGCGGTCGCCGGAAATCAGTTCGGCCATGCGACTTACTCGGCGGCGACGGCGGCGGGCGCGAAACGGGCGGCCATCAGCTGGGCCTGCGCCTCGTCGTATTCGCGGTGCAGCCGGCCGACCAGCTCGGCGACGCTGGGCACGTCATCGATGCTGCCGACGCCCTGGCCGGCACCCCAGATGTCGCGCCAGGCCTTGGATTTCGAACCCCCGCCGGAGCCGAAATTCATCGTCGTCTTGTCGGCAATGGGCAGGTTGTCGGGATCGAGGCCGGCCCTGGCGATGCTCGGCTTCAGGTAGTTGCCATGCACACCGGTGAACAGCGGCGAATAGACGATATCGGTGGCGGCCGTTTCGACCAGCATCTGCTTGTAGGTCGCATCGGCATTGGCTTCCCTGGTGGCGATGAAGCGCGTGCCCATATAGGCGAGGTCGGCGCCCATGGCCTGGGCGGCGAGGATCGAACGGCCGTTGGCAATGGCCCCCGACAGCGCGATGGTGCCCTGGTAGAAGCGGCGCACCTCGGAAACCAGTGCGAAGGGGCTGAGCGTGCCGGCATGGCCGCCGGCACCGGCGCAGACCAGGATCAGGCCGTCGACGCCCTGCTCCAGCGCCTTCTCGGCGTGGCGCACGCTGATCACGTCATGCATGACGATGCCGCCATAGGAATGCGCCGCCTTCACCACGTCGGCCGGCGGCCGCAGCGAGGTGATCATGATCGGCACCTGGTGCTTGATGCAGATCTCGACATCATGCTCCAGCCGGTCGTTGGAGCCGTGCACGATCTGGTTCACCGCAAAGGGCGCCACCTTGGCGTTCGGGTTGGCCTTCTGGTAGGCGGCCAGCTCTTCCTTGATGCGGATGATCCATTCCTCCAGCAGTTCCTTCGGCCGGGCATTCAGCGCCGGGAAGGAACCGACGATGCCGGCCTTGCACTGGGCGATGACGAGATCGGGGCCGGAAACGATGAACAGCGGCGAGCCGATCACCGGCAGGCTGAGCTTGCCGTTCATGACGCTGGGAATGGGCATGGCAGTGTTTCCTCCGGGCTTGGTGTTCTGGTGGCTGTGTCAGGCGCGGCGGCGCTGCCGCGCGGGCTTGTCATCGGCTGTGGCTGCCGCACTGGGCATCACAGCGGGCGCTGCGCCTCTGGCCAGCAGGCGCATGGCGGTGCGGTACAGGGTGTCGAAATCGGGGCTGCCGGCGATGCGGCCGGCCAGCTGCAGGCTGAGCAGTCCATGCGTCGTGGCCCAGAAGACATAGCCCAGCACCTCGGGGTCGCCTTCGAGTTCGCCTTCGGCGACCAGGTCGCGGATATAGTCGGTCAGGGTGCGGCGGGAGCGCGCCTGGGCGCGGGCGAGATCGGGGAAGGCGCCGGGATCGCATTGCAGCGCCTCGTGCATCAGGCGGTAGCGGTCCGGGTTGTCCAGCGCGAAGCGGATATAGGCCTCGCCCACGGCACGGCCGCGGCGCCGGGCGCTGCCCTCGCTGCGGGCCGCGGTCTCCAGGGCTTCCGCGAAGCTGTCCAGCGCCGCGGTGCGCACGGCGGCGACGATCGCGTCCTTGTCGCGGAAATAGCGGTAGGGGGTCATGGCCGAGCAGCCGAGATCCCCGGCCAGCTGGCGCAGGGAAACGCCGGCAACGCCCTGGGCGGCGAAGCGCTTCTCGGCGGCGGCGCAGAGCCGCGCGCGGAAGGCATCGATCTCGTCCTGCGAGAGGATTTTCGGCATGGCGCCGTGCTGACCCTTCGTGTTTCCGTCCCGGTTATTAATGTACACTGTAAATTAAAGCTCCGGGAATGCAAGCCGCCCCGGCCGCTGCAGAAGCCGTCGAAAGGATCGGGACAGGGCGTGCGGCAGATATCGCTGGTGTATGGAGGCAGGTCCGAGGGGTGAATACTATATTAGGTATAAATTTTTATCAAAAAATACAACCAAACCTACTTAAAAACTCAATCTGTGTATGCTAGAAGGCGTATCTGCTGGATGCGCAGATGCTGTCTGTCCGGGGGAATGCAGACGCAGCGGCTTTTGTTGTGACAGAGGTCAGCTGAAGAGAATTCAGTTGAATGGCATCGGTAGCGGCTCAACCCAAAGGCAGTCCAACACTGAAGCAGCTCAACACAAACAACACAGCTTGACACAGAGGGGGGTAAGGCATGCTTAGCCAAGGTAAAGAACTTGCGGCGCTTGATTTCGCCCAGATCATCGGCGGGCCTCTTGAGGCGGTCATCACCGCGCAGGCCCAGGCCGCCAATGTCACCACGCAGTTCATCCAGGCTACGGCATTCGAACCCAGTAGCGGCGGGGCCGCCACCGGCCCGCAAAAGCTGAAGGTCGTCGCATTCGACTACGGCCAGATGATGGGGAGCGTCGCCGGCGGTCCCTCGGGCGATGCGCTGGTCATCAAGGTGCCGCTGCTGACCATGCTGCCGATCCCGTTCATTCGTGTCGACAGCATGACCATCGACCTCAATGTCTCGCTGCATTCCACGCACACCACCAAGGAAAGCAATGAAGCGACGACGACCGGCTCCGCCAGCGGCGAGTATTTCGGCACGACCTTCAATTGCAGCGTGACCGACAAGAACACCTACCAGAACGACATGGTGATCGACGACACCTACAGCCTGCATGTCACCGTGCATGCGGTGCAGGACCAGATGCCCGGCGGCATGCAGAATGTGCTGAACATCTTTTCCAGCGTCATTCAGCAGCAGTCGTCGCTGATCCAGCAGGTGATGAGTGCATCGATCGCGGCGCAGACGAAGGCCCTCGCGGCCCAGAGCGGCGGCGCCGGCGGCGGCGGCACACCGGCAAACTAGCTTTCCGGCCCGCTCCAATACGGCCGGCGTAACGCGCCCGATTCCCGCCAGACGGGGCCGGCGCGGCCGGCGCTGGCATCACGGGCCAGGCGTCGACGCCCGGCCGCCCCCATCCGGCACATCTGCGGGGTCAGGTAATATGGCTGTCTGGTCATGATCACTGTCGGCAATTTCGTCGGAGCGCTGATGCAGGCGCTGTCCAAGGGGCGGACCCTGTCCGATCAGGTATCGGTGCAGATCGCCGATCGCTATCTGCAGCACGATTACCTGCGCGGCTTTCCGGTTCCGCGCATGAGCCTGAAGACTGTCGAGGTCGAGGTGAATTTCGCCGTGGGGGCGACCACGCAGCTGGCCAGCCTGATGAAACAGCCGGAAATCGGCCGCAACATCGTCAACCGGTTCCGCGACCTGCTGCATGATCTGCCGAACAGCGACATGTTCCGCAGCCAGTTCGGCCAGCGAGCCTTCCGCGACGAGGACTGGAAGAGCGGCACCGACGAGCTGATCGACGCCGTGCAGAAAATCCTGGCCGAGCCGCCATCCGACAAGGCGACCCTGCAGCACCTGCTGACCCTGGCGACGGAAAACTTCTTCTACCGCATGCACCAGGCGCGACCGCAGGCCGGATTGCTGGCCGGACTGCGTGGCATGTTCGGCGCGGCGGCGACACCCGCCGCCGGCGGCGACACCCGCACCGATGCCGCCCGCACCGATGCGATCCGCAGCTGGACGACGCAGCAGGTCGGCAGCGTGCTGGGCGCGGCAATCCCGGGCGGCCTCGACGGCCTCGATGAGGAGCCCGACCTGCAGATTCTGGTCGGGGGCGGCGAGCTTGAGGGCAGGAGTGCCGGCCAGCTGCACAAGGCGAAACTAAGCTTCACTTCGGAAGACCGCAAATGGGTCGCCTCCGAGAAGGATGGCGCCAGAACCTTCATCCTCGACCGCTGAGCGGCGGCAGGACCATCATGCAGGAGACGTGACAGTGCTGATCAGTCCCGACCAGACCGGCATGAGCATCGAACAGCTGGCCGCCCTGTCGGAATCCGGCAACGTGGTGGCACAGTTCTATCTCGGCATGTCCTATCATCTCGGTCTCAACACCGCGCCCGACCCGCAGAAGGCGGTCCACTGGTGGACGCAGGCGGCCGAACAGAACAACCGCGAGGCCCAGTACCTGCTTGGCCAGTGCTACTATTTCGGCACGGCCGTCCAGCAGGACAGCGAGGTCGCGGCCGCCTGGTATCGCCGGGCGGCCGAGCAGGACCATGTGCAGGCCCAGCTGAATCTGGCGGCCATGTTCCTGTCGGGTACCGGCGTGCCGCAAAGCGACGATCATGCCCGATACTGCCTCGAACGGGCGGCCCTGGCCGGGTCTGCCGCGGGCGCGGTCACGCTGGCCCGGCTTTACGAGGATGGCCGCGGTGTGCCGCGCGATGACGAACAGGCCTTTGTCTGGTTCAGTCGCGCGCTGGAGCTTGATACAAAGAATGCCGATGCGGCCTATTCCATCGGCCTCATGATCCGCGAGGGCCGTCGGCCCGGCACTGCCAGCATCGAGGCCGTGTCGTGGCTGGAACGCGCGGCTGAAGCGGGCCATCTGCTGGCGCAGTTCGAACTGGGCCGGATATACCTGCAGGGCGAACTGGTGCTGCAGGATTACGGGCGCAGCCGCCACTGGTTCGGGCTGGCGGCCGGGCAGGGGCATCCGGCCGCGGATTTCCAGCTTGGCCTGCTCCATGCCCAGGGCCTGGGCGGTCCGCGCGATCCGGTCCGCCTGCTGGAGCATTTCACCCGGGCCGCCGAGAAAGGCATGCCGGAGGCGATCTACGCGCTCGGCATGATGTATGCGCAGGGCAAGGATGTCGACCGCGACCCGCGCAGGGCCGCGCAGTGGCTGGACCGGCTGGCCGAGCAGGGCAATGTCGACGCCATGTTCATGCTCGGCAGCTTGCATGACGAAGACCTGAATGATCCTGCCGCGGCGGCCGGCTGGTATCGCCGCGCCGCCGAGAAGGGCCATGCGCCGGCGCAGTACAATCTCGCCCTGCTGCACCAGTCCGCCACGGGCTCCCTGCGCGACGCGACGCAGGCCCGCCGCTGGTTCGAGGCCTGCATCGCCACCAGCCGCGATGCGGCGCTGGCCGAGAATGCAAGGCGGGGGATGTCAGTGCTGGCGGAAGCGCCTGCTGCGACCGGAGACCTTTAGCCGGAGGGAGCCGAATGCCGCTGAAAGCGAAGCTGAAAAAGGCCGTATCGAAAAAGGAAGCGTGGGAATACACGCCGGATGTGATCATGGCCCTCGGGGCGACGACGCTTGGCACACACGACGATACAGATCTGCAGACCTTCAGCATCACTATGCTCAACTACGTCAAAGGCTTCGAACCCGGCGCTGATACGCAGGCACGGCACGAAAAGGAAGAGCTGAAATCTGCATTCAGCTTCTGCCAGGGCGCCTTCAACCGCGGCGGGCGGATGCGCACCCTGGCCTTGCCGAAATTCTATGCAGCCGCGCAGAAGGCGAAGGGCTGGACCGGTACCGGTGTGCGGCAATAGGCGCCAATGGAAACTGTCTGCCATGTCGCCGCCCACCGATCCCCGCAAGGCCTATGGCCAGTCGCCGATCCCGGGCTTCATGCCCGGCCAGGGGCGCTGGAATGCCTGCGATGGCGGCCGTTTCAAACAGTATTCCGGGCCCTTCGAAATCCATGTCACGATCGAGCGGCAGGACCAGGCCGGACGGATCAAGGCATTCCATATCTCGATCTATCACTATCCGAACTGGATAGCCGCCAGCCAGGATACCAGCGGCCGGCGCAAGTTCGGCCTGTGGGACTGGCACTGAGTTCCCCGTCAGACGACACATTGTCCTATGCCATCGGCAATCACGTCGACATCGGCGCCGTCGGCACCTCCGGCGTGCTGACCGCGGCGCGGGAACTGGCCCGTGGCATGCGGGCAATCTGCTTCACCGAGTCCGGGCATGACGGCATCCCGATGCCGGCGGCCGGCGTCAGCCTGCAGCGCCGCCGCCTGCCCCGGGCCCGCCCGGCGGGCCGGGATGACAGGCGACGAGGCCGCCATGAGCGATGATGGTTATCCCCTAGGTTCAGTCAGCTCGCTGACCCTACCAGTCAACTCCGACCTCAGGAGGAATCGATGCCACCTGACATGAGGAAAGTCTACAGCGAAAAAAAGGAGGTTTCCGGATTCAACGCGGGTGGCCTCAGACACAACGGCCTGTCTCCTAAGTTCAATGTCACATCTACATCCTTCAACATCCACGCAACCATCGAGAGCTTTGAGCTGGATAGGATCAAGAGCTTTCACATCTCGATCTACAACATCGCCAATCGCGAGAAAGCTTGCGGCTGGTACTGGGACTGGAATCCGAGGACGTCCGGGTATGATGTCAGCTTCAGCTATGAAAGAAGGTACAGCGGACCCCGTCCTATCCCCCTCTCCCCGGGGGAGTTTAATACGGTTACAAACATGGCGAACCGCATGAAGTCCGTTTGCTTTCGGGATGGCAACGGTACCATCGCTCTGCCGGCTACTGCAGCAGGTTTCGTAGCGCCACCACCTCCAGCGCCACCACCTCCAGCGCCACCACCTCCGCCCGCCTCGTCATCTTCACGATCTTCGTCACCATCTCCGACGCCTTCGTCGTCTTCACGATCTTCGTCGCCGCCACCGGTTGCAACTCGCCCAGCGCCGAAGGATGGCCGCTGGAAGACGGTGCCGACGCAAGAGCAGCGCCGGCAGGCGGAAAAGCAGGACCGGCTCAGGCGGGACGAGAAGAAAAACAGGCAGGCGGCGGTTTTCAGCACGGCGGTGCCGGCCGGCTCCGTGCTGGATCGCTGGCTGCACGAGCCCAATGTGGATGGCACCCGGGACGAACGGGGGCGCGGCACCGCCCCGGAACAGAGCGCCGAGAATGCGGCGCGCAACGCGCTGCTGCAGCATCACGATTTCGAGGCTGCCGACCGGTTGCTCGGCCGCGCTATCGCCCTGTGCCGGCGGCCGCCGGAGGGCAGTGATGACGATGACCACGAGCGGCCAAAGTCAATGGGCAGACTGATGAAGATTCAGACGGACGTGGGAACCGCCAGGATCAAATATGCCCAGGCGATGCGGGGGAGGCGGGCATAGCCCGCATCACTGCCGGTACAGCCGGCCGAGGCGAACGGCTCCAGCATGGAGGAGGGAGAATCATGACGCTCCGGAAGGTTAGAAAAGGGCCGGCAGGCCAAAACTATCAGCCGCCGGTAAGACCACCTGGGTCAAGAAAAACTGAGCGAGAGGCCCCTGTATCGTTCGGTCCGGGACCTTCGCAGGCCGATCCTGATGAACGGGTGCCAAAGAGACGAAGGCTCGAAGCCAATTCTGAACATGATGCTACAGCCCCAAGGGTTCACCGCCCAAGCCTGGAGCACTGGCTGGACAACCTTGCTGTAAGCAAGGAGCTCCCGGACTATACAGGGAAAAGTGATCCGGCCGCAGGGAGCGCGGAAATCGAGGTTATTCTTGGTCCGAAATCGGATCGCGGCGGCGCAAACGATGCCAACCCGAGACTGCCTTCAGGCATAACCTCGGCCAGAAATACATACGAAGGAAAATGCAAGTTCATCGCCGGACATATGCTGAATTCCGATCTCGGGGGAGACGGGAAAGATTGGAAGAACATGACAATCCTGACCTCCCAGGCCAATGCTGATATGAGGGGGTATGAAGCAAACTTAAAAAAGGCGGTCTATTATCTGAATCAACTCTACAAGGCCCTGCTCAAGGCGGCACCGGACAACAAAGCGCTGAAGACATGGTCGGATAGCGGATGCGGCATACAGGTCACGGTCAAGACTGTCGGGCAATGGGGACGTGAGCCTCCCGACAGCTACATCTGCAAACACGTTGTGATGAAAGCGAAGGTCGTCAAGGATAAAGGACTCAATTTTTCTGGGATGTCAGGTCTCGATAACGGGACTCGGGAAGATCTTAAAGGGGTTCTCGCCTTGGTGAAGCTATACGCCGCTCAGGCAACAGGGAGTATTCCCAACAGCAAACCGGGGCCAGCCTGGAGATAGCCGAGAACAGCCCGCCGGTGCCGGCATCAGGTTGCTGGGGACACCGCAGGCGCGCTGATCGGCAACAGATAGGGAGGCTGCGCGAGTATGAAAAAACAGACCGGTCGCGACGTGGATTCCCGCAAGCAGGCGGCTTTCGACCGTGCCGTGGCGAACAAGATGGGCCTGGCCGGCTGGATGCGGCAGCCGGACAGCCGCGGCACCGGCGGTACGGCCGCGCAGGCGGCGGCGGCGAGAGAGAATGATGCGCGGGCGGCACTGAAGGGACGTGATCTGCCCGGTGCGCGGAAACTGGTGGCCGATGCCATCGGCCAGCGCATGCAGGCATTGTCGCCGCGCGGGCGCCAGCTGCTGCAGCAGGAGCTGGCGGCCGGCCGGGCCGCAGCGCCGTCCGGGCAGGGCAAGGCCCCGGATGTGCACCGCCAGCTGCGCGGGCACCAGCGGGCGGTCGGCTATCTGCGCGGCGTGCAGCAGGCGATGGGCGATGTCGCCAGCGCCTGTTTCCATGAGGCGCGCAAGATCGACGGCACCTGGCCGAAGCGGCGCAGGTAGCGGACCGGGCGCCGGGCCTAGTCCTCCGGTGCCGGCGGGCAGGCCACCAGGTCGCGGTACAGCATGGCGCGGAAGCCGCCGCTGGCGGTGTCGGATGGCAGGAAACCCGGCATCACCCGCACAATCCGGCAGGGTGAGATGCGGCGATACAACGCCAGATGCGGATCGCGGAACAGCAATTCGCCATCCGGCTCCGGGCCGCCGGCGGCATAGGCATCCAGCGCGGAACGGATGTCCGGATTGGCCCGCACGTGGCCGGCGCCGGCATAGGAGGGGATCGGCCCTTCGCCCACCACCTGGCGGCAGCCATCGGCCACCGCGCGCCGCAGTGCACCGACGATCAGGGCCTGGATCGCGCCGGTGCCGCGGGTGCCGGGCCGCAGGCCGAGATTGTAGATGAACACGGTGTCGAAAACCGGCGGCACCGGCTGCATCGACCAGGTCTTGAAATCGGCCGGCAGGGTGGCCGGGTCGCGCGGGTCGAACTGGCCGTAGGAAAACGAAATCACGCCGCGCAGCGCCTGCTGCTGCCGGTAGCCCAGCATGACATGGCCGAGGCGGAAGCGCGCCCGGTAGGTTGCCGCGCTGGCCTGCATGTCTGCGGCGAAGGCGGCCGCCTCGAAATCCATGATCTCGTCGAGATCGGCTTCGGTTAGGGACGCGATCATGCGGCGTCCCCCTCCTGCGGTCCTGCATCCGGCGGCATGGCTTCCGGCGCCACATGGGACAGGAAATCCTCGAATTTTCCGGTCGGCCCGCGCGCAATGGCATCCGGATAGCTGAAATCGATCTGCCAGTGCGGCCCGAATTCCCCATGCAGGTAATCCGCCAGCAGAGCCTCCTCGGCCGCGGTATAGGGACGGGCGGTGACCAGCCGGGCCTCGATCCGGGCAAGGCTGTGCTGGACCAGCTGGAACTGCTGCACCGGCGGCATGTCGCCGGCCTGTGCGAAAACGGCGGCAAAGCCTGTCTCGCTCAGGCTCGGCCAGCGGGCACTGCCGTCGGGATAGCGCAGCATGTTGCGCTGGCGGCCGAGGATACGCTCGATCACGGGCAATGTGCGGCCACAGGCGCAGGTCCTGCCTCGGGTTGCCAGGTCGCCGATTTCGTAGCGGATCAGGGGGGCGGCAAAATTGTGCAGCGACGTCAGCACCACCCGGCCCGTCTCGCCCGGCCGGCATTCGCGGCCATCGGCATCGAGAATCTCGACCAGCATGGCTTCCGGCTGCTCGTGATAGCAGTCATGCACAGGGCATTGCAGGGCGATCGGACCGGCCTCCTTGGCGGAATACATGTCGACGATCCGCACATTCCATGCCTGCCGGGCAAGCGTGCGGCAGGCCGGGTCAAGCACCTCGCCGAAGCAGCCGACCTGCTGCAGGAACGGCAGGGAAATCCGGTGCGACAGGCAGTGCCGCGCCAGCGCCTCGATCACGGAAGGATAGGCTATCAGGTAGGACGGCTCGAAGGCGCGCAGCTGTTCCAGCTGGGTGGCCGTGTCCAGGCGCAGGCTGATGGCAAGGGCGGGCCCCGTTCTCACCACATGCTCGGTGGCTTTTTCCCAGGTGCCGGAATGGCGTATGCCTGCGGCGGCGCCCCCATCCACTTCCTCGATGAATGCCGCCTTGCAGCCCAGCTTGCGACCGGCCCATTGATGCTGGCGCAGCACCAGTGCGGTCTTGAACAGATGGGTCAGCGTGGTGCTGATGGAATGCAGCGGCCGGCCCGATGATCCGCTGGTGAAATGCTGCAGCAGGGCGCCATGGTCCTGCGGCGGGCTGTCACTCCGCCAGGCCGCGCCGGCAGCCTGCAGCATCGACCGGTCGACCACTGGCAGGCGCTGCCAGTCTTTCCGCGAGCGGATATCATCCGGTGCGAGGCCCGCCCGCCCGTAGATCTCGCGATAGAGCGGTGTCGTCGCCCAGGCATGCTGCAGAATTGCCTTGGTCTGCCGCCATTGCCGTTCGGCAAGATCAGCCTCCGGCCACCATTGCGTCTGCTCGAGTTGGTACAGAAGCGCCGCGATCCCGGCTGCCCAGGGATTGGGGATCTGCGGCCATTCGGTCTGGCTGATCTGGCTGAAGAACTCGAGTGATGTCGCAGCGCTGGGGGCGCCAGATTCAGCATCACGAGCCATCAATACGTCTTCCCCGAACTCCATGACGATTATCCGCGGAGCGTAGTGGAACCGGACCCTCCGCGCCACCGCTGTCACGACGGATATTCGCGGATGAATGCTATCGTAAACAATCCGCCTGTTCACAACGGCAGGCCTGATGCACCACTTCTGCGCAGAGGGTGCTTCGAGGTCCGTGTGGACCGTATGCCGGCGATGGGAGGCAGATCCGCGAAGCAGTCATGGCAATCCCGTTCACGAGATTGCAGCTGCATGCGGCACAGCGGAATGCTGTACAGTGGAATGCGGCGATCAATCCGCACCATCGTGTATTTTGCCTTGTCTGTGATGCAGAGACATCTCGACAACTCTCTGCGCGATCAGAGCCGGAGCCCGGGCGAGATTGATTGCGGCCGGCGCAACCGCCCGGGCAAATGCTTCAGGAGCGTCTCGGTATGTCGCCGCGAACATCTCACCGGCATTTGCGCAATTTCATCCAGGTTAAATAAGAACACTGCAGTGGATGCCGCGGCTGCCGGCCTGCGATGATTTTGGTGCTGCGCTGACGGCGTGCGGGGTGGGTGGCAACATTCCGGTGTCTTGGATGCCCTGATTTCACCAGCGCATCCAAGACAAGTGGTCGGGTTTCATGGTATTTCAGCAGGTGCATACACCAATAATCAGCAGAAAATAAGGATTATTTGACATATGGTTGCATGATTAATAGATTGCTACTTTAAAGATATGAAGGCGTCATGAACTGGGGGCGGATCATGATGGGATTCGGGGCGAAGTTCCGACGTGCTTCACGTGGCCTGCCGGCAATCCTGCTGGCCGCGTTTTCCCTGTCCGGTGCCGGCAGTGCGGCGGCCGCTGCGCCGCAGCCGGAGGTCTCCGGCCTCTCCGGTTTCGAGGCACGGGTGGCGCGGGTGCGCGCGGCGCTGACGACCGATGCATCCGGCGCCGGCGGCCAGGGCGGGGCAGACGATGGCGCGGGCGCCGCCCGGCGCTTCGCGCAATGGTACAACTGGGCGAACTGGCCCAATTTCTGGAACAACTGGGGCAACTTCTGGCGCAACTTCTGACGCGCGGGCGACGATCATGGCGATCCGCACAGCCAGTTCCTCCGCCATCGCCCCGGCCATCGTCCCGGCCATCCGGGCGGCCGCCAGCATGCCGCGCATCGACCTGCTGGTCCTGCAGCCCTCGGCCTTCTGCAACATCGACTGCGACTACTGCTATCTGCCGGATCGCGGCAACCGCCGCCGGATGAGCCTGGACACGCTGGAGCGCGCGCTCGACCGGGTGTTCGGCAGCGACATGCTTGGCGGCCATCTCAGCATCGTCTGGCATGCCGGCGAACCGCTCGCCGTGCCGCGCCGGTTCTACGACCAGGCCTTCGCCGTGATCGACCGGCTGCGACCGGCGGGGCTGTCGGTCAGCCATGCGATGCAGACCAACGCGACGCTGCTGGACGCGGACTGGGCGGCCTTCATCCGCGCCCACAACATCCAGATCGGCGTCAGCCTCGACGGGCCGCAGGCGCTGCACGATGCGCATCGCCGTACCCGCACGGGCGGCGGAACCTTCGACCGCACCATGGCGGGGGTTCGCGTGCTGCAGGCGGCCGGCATCCCGTTTCATGTGATCGCCGTGCTCAGTGCCGACAGTCTCGGCCACGCCGCCGAGATCCACGATTTCTTCGCCGCGCACGGCATCCGGCAGGTCGGCTTCAATTACGACGAGCAGGATGGCGCCCAGCGCCGCTCGTCAATGGACTTCGCCGGTGCCGAGGCTGCCTACGGGGCTTTCCTCGGGCATTTCCTGGACCGGGCGCTGGCCGCGCCCGGCAGCGCCATCGTCGTCCGCGAACTGGCCGGTGCGGCGGCGGCCATCGCCGGCCCGCCGGACGTGCAGGCGGCCAACCACCAGGCCGATGCCTTCGGCATCCTCTGCGTCGATGTCGACGGCAATGTCAGCACCTTCTCGCCGGAACTGCTCGGCCTGCGCGATGCGCGGCTCGGCGATTTCATCATCGGCAATGTGCATCGCGACAGCCTGCAGGACATGACGGCGCAACCGTATCTGCACGCCCTGCAGCGCGAGATCGATGCGGGTGTGGCCGCCTGCCGGCGCGACTGCCCGTGTTTCCGGTTCTGCGGCGGCGGCGCGCCGGCCAACAAGCTGGCCGAGACCGGCCGCCTTGATGTGACCGAGACGTTGTACTGTCGGCTGACCAAAAAGGCTGTGCTGGAAACGGTACTGGGCGCGCTGGAGACGCGGCTCGGCTTCGCGGGCCCGGCCGGCGGCAGTTGTGGGAGGGATGACTGATGGCCTCGTACCGACTGGGTGACCATCCGCGCATTCGCACCGGCCTGAAAGGGACCGGCGCTGTCGTCGTGGCCTGTCTGGTGCTGTATGGCGCGCATGGCGTGATGCTGTGGGCCGGCTGGGACTGGTACCGCCGGATGCCCTGGGCCGATGGCGATCGCGGCAGGGGCCTGATCCTGATTGCCGATCCGGTGGTCTATACCCGCGAGCGGCTGGTCAACGACCGTTTCCAGCAGCAGCACTGGCTGCAGGCCATGCTGGAAGACACCGTCAGGCTGACGGCGACCGGCGCCTTCGACTCCGTCCAGGCGCGCGGCAGCGAGATGGACCGGCGCGGCATCGCGGCGCGGGCCCTGGTGGGGTTTGGCGGTGCGCCGGCTGAGGCCGAGAAAGACAAGAAGAAGGACGGCGAAACCGAGAAACCTGAAAGAGAGCGGCCGGTCGCGGCCGATGGGCCACGGCTGGAAGCCCTGCCGATTGACCGTTTCCGCGATCAGAGCGCCTATCGCGATGCGATCCGGCAGGAGCTGATGCAGACCGAACTGGACGACAGTCACGATATTGCCGGCAATACCCTTGTCCGGCTCGATTTCAATGCGACCGTTCTGCCGACTGCGGAAACCAGCGTGCCTGCCCTGATCGCGGTCGTGGCGAAGGAAGCGGGCGAGGGCAGCAAGCCCGAATTGCCGCGCGAGCCTTATGAGGACATCTACCGGGAATGGCGCTTCCACCTGCAGACACAGTATGACGCGGCGGTCGACAATCTGACGCAGCTGGCGCAGGCGAAAGGCGGTGAGATCGAGAAGACGACGGGGCAGGATCTGGCGCGGATCGGCCAGTACATGACCCGCGAGATCGTGCGCAATCTC
The DNA here is from genome assembly GCF_964218355.1 of Ferrovibrio sp. Classification (GTDB taxonomy): domain Bacteria; phylum Pseudomonadota; class Alphaproteobacteria; order Ferrovibrionales; family Ferrovibrionaceae; genus Ferrovibrio. Next base: position 49,601 of record NZ_CAXPMC010000024.1, read on the forward strand.
GCACAGTATCCGCAGGCGCTGTCCGGAATCGCGATCACCCCGGATATTGTCGATTCCTGCATCGAGTTCCGCGAGGCTTTCATGGCCCCTGCAGGGGAACAGCAGGCCGCCGTGCATGACGCAACCTGTCGCGCCTATGTGCTGTACCGCTATGTCGTCAACGGCCTGAAATACTCACTGGAACGGCGGCGGGCGCAGTCGTTCGAGATGCAGGTCCGGGCCCTCGCGCAGAAGAATCCCGGGCTGGACAGCAAGCTCAACAGCAGGCAGGCGGGGCCGGACAATGTGCCGCGGGCTGCCGGCTCTCACACCGACCCGATCCAGGAGGTCATCAAGGGGTGGTTTGTCAATGCCACGATCCAGTGTCGGCAGTCATCGACGAGCGCGGAGGGCGGTGGGCCGTCAGCTGGCCGGACCGTGAATATCGAGGGCGACGATCTGCCCTGCCCGGAACTGCCGGATTCTGTCCGCGACAAACTGGATGCCGACTTCCTGCTTTTCGATTTCTTCCATGTCACGCCGGCGCATCCGGCCGAGAGAATAGCCGGCGGCGTCAAGGGCATTGCCGGCCACATGTCGGAAAGCCTGGAATGCCAGTTGCGTCAGGAAGCGACGCGTCAGGGCTGTAAGGTCGAAAGCCTGCCGCCGGAAGCCATTCTGCGCGACTATACCTCGCGCGAGCCGCAGGTGCGGCGGGCGATAGCGCATTATCTGGCCAACATCATCAGGAATGCCGAGGGCGATCAGGATGCGCGGTCGCTGGTCAGCAAATACTATTTTGTCACCGTGGAGGATTGCGGGATCTATCGCTGCCGCCTGGTGCTGACGCCGAAGGACGGCGGTGTGAATGCCCTCAAGACGGCACTTGAGGAAAACCGGATGTTCACCTATGCGGTGAATCCCAAGCAGCTGGCCGAGCGCACCCACCTCCGGTCCGAGATCGGGCAGATGATGCAGCTGCTGGGGCAGGTGCGCGGCAACGCATCCGGCCGTCCAGCCGATATGGCGGCGGCATTGTCCTATTTCAGGGAAAGCGCCCGCAGCGACGAGGGTCTGCGGCGGCATCCGCTGGTCGTCGGTTTTGCCGAGCAGCGCGGGAATAGTGGGGGGGCTTCCAGGAAATACCGCAGTGAAACGATGTTCGGCTGGCTGATCCGGCCGCCGGCAGCCCGTTCGGGCGGCCGGATCAGCCATGTCGCTGTCGAGCGCACCCTGTCGGCCACGGTATCGCTGCCGAGCTGGTGGCGGACGCTGGACCTCTATATCTACCGCTGCTGGCTGCCGGAGCGGTCACGGGGCGAGTTCGTCATCGCGGATGGCAATACGCCGGCACGCGGCAAAGACCTGCTCGAATACTGCAGGAAGAATATGATGGAGGAGCCGAAGCCGGTTCGCATCGATCTGCCGCGTTCGGTGGTTGATATATCGCGGCATCTCGGTTTCCAGGTCATCGAGGAACCGTATGTCAAGGTCTCGACAACCTTCACGCAGCAGGCCCTCGAGATTGGCCGGCCGGGCCAGATCGTTCTCGAGGGCGGGCGGCTGTGGCGCAGTACCGTCGTCACGCTCGGCATGCAGCGCGCCGACCAGATCATCGTGACGCCGCACATGCAGGGAATCATTGCCGTCTTCAACTGTGTCCTGCCGCCGGCCGATTGGCCGTCCGGCCGCCCGCGCATCGTGGCCGATTTCGATACCACCACAGCTGCAGCGCCGTTCACCGGGCATTTCGCCAATGCGGTGGTCTGGACCAGCGAGGGCCGGACCACGCCGATGCCGGTCACGCTGAAGCCATTCCGCATGGGCATGGTGCAGGTTGCGGCTGCGGGGCCGGCCATGCAGCCGGCCGGCCAGACGGCCACGAAAGACACGGCCAGGGAAAAGGCCGGCTCTCTGCCGTCAGCCCTGGCGGTTCCCGTCCAGTCTCCCTGCTGGGAAAACCCCCGTTACCGCTAGCCTCGCCGCTGCCCCGTCACCGTGCGAAGGCCAGCCTTCTGTAGCCCAGCGCTTCGGCGATGTGGATGCGGCGCACGGCGGCGTCGCCCTGCAGGTCGGCCAGGGTGCGCGCCACCCGCAGCACCCGGTGATAGCCGCGCGCGGTCAGGTGCAGCATGCCGGCGGCCTCGGTCAGCAGGTCACGGCCGGCCGGCTCCGGTGCCGCCACGCGGTCGAGCAGTTCGCCATCGGCCTCGGCATTGGTGCGGATGCCATGGCTGCGATAGCGGTCGCGCTGGATGTCGCGGGCGCGGGCAACGCGGGCGGCGACCGCTTCGCTGCCTTCGCGCGGCGGCGGCGCCGACAGGTCGGTGGCGCTGACGGCGGGTACTTCCAGCGCCAGGTCGATGCGGTCGAGCAAAGGCCCCGAGATGCGCGCCTGGTATTCGCCGGCGCAGCGCGGTGCCCGCGCGCAGGCCAGGGCCGGATCGCCGAGATGGCCGCAGCGGCACGGGTTCATCGCCGCCACCAGCTGCACCCGCGCCGGATAGGTGACATGGGCATTGGCGCGCGCCACCACCGCCTGGCCGGATTCCAGCGGCTGGCGCAGGGAGTCGAGGGTCTGGCGGCTGAATTCCGGCAGCTCGTCGAGGAACAGCACGCCCAGATGCGCGAGGCTGACCTCGCCGGGCCGCGCACGCAGGCCGCCGCCGACCAGGGCTGCCATCGAGGCGGAATGATGGGGGCTGCGGAACGGCCGCCGGCGGGTCAGCCGTCCGCCCGGCAGCTGGCCGGCCAGCGAGGCGATCATGCTGACCTCGAGAATCTCGGCGGCATCCAGCGGCGGCAGGATGCCGGGCAGGCGCTGGGCCAGCATCGACTTGCCGGCGCCGGGCGGCCCGACCAGCAGCAGGTTATGGGCGCCGGCCGCCGCGATCTCCAGCGCGCGTTTGGCGCTGTCCTGGCCCTTGATGTCGCGCAGGTCCGGGGCCGGTGCGTCGTCGCCGGCGGCACTGGCGGCCACCGGCGGGCTCAGCACCTGCGCGCCCCTGATATGGTTGACCAGGGCCAGCAGGGAGGGCGCCGCCAGCACCCGCGCCGGATCGCCGGCCCAGGCGGCCTCGCCGCCCTGCGCCGCCGGGCAGATCAGGCCGCGCGCCTCGCCATGGGCGGCCAGAGCCGCCGGCAGCACGCCGGCCACCGGACCCAGCGCGCCATCGAGCCCGAGTTCGCCGAGCGCGACATACTCTTCCAGCGCATCCGGCGGCAGCACGCCCATGGCGCCGAGCAAAGCCAGCGCGATCGGCAGGTCGTAATGGCTGCCTTCCTTGGGCAGGTCGGCCGGGGCGAGATTGACGGTGATGCGTTTCGGCGGCAGCGACAGGCCGATGGCGCCGAGCGCGCCGCGCACCCGCTCGCGGCTTTCGCCGACCGCCTTGTCGGGCAGGCCGACCACCGCAAAGGCCGGCAGGCCGTTGGAAAGCTGCACCTGCACATCCACCGGCATCACCTCGATGCCCTGGAACGCCACCGTCCTGCAATGCGCGACCATGCAGCCGCCCGAGCCGTTATTCCTGTTTTGATCCCTACGATTGTTTATCCCAGATTGCAATATTCCTTATATGGGCTCGCATAAGAATGTATTTTCTCGCTGCCGGCCAGCTATGACCGGCTGTAGCGCTGGACCAGCAGCTCGGCGGCCGCCCGGTAGGCGGCTCTTCAGGTCCTCGACCAGTCTCTGGTCTGCCACGGCCCGGCCGCGGTCCGAACTGCCTGCCGTTTCGGTGAAGGGTTCGGGGGCAAAGGTGTCCCATTGTCCGGTCTTCACGTCGATCACTGCCATCATCAGGCGGATGCGCATGCCCTGTGTTTCGTCGGGGATGGAGCCGCCGATGATCGGCAGCCACGACAGCACCTTGGCACCGGTCCCTTCCCGGGCCGATTCCAGCATGCCCCAGTAGACCACGACAGTCTGGTATCCGCCTCTGGCCGCGGCCAGCCGGAAGAGCTGTGCGTATTTCGCGCCCTCGCTGCTGGCAGGCAGCGGCATGCCGGTGAAGGCTGCCACTGTGTAGTAGCGTTCGAGGGCTGCCACCATGTCGTGGTCGGGGAAGGGTGCGCCCGACTGTACCAGCATGATTGTCGAGCCCTTGCGCATCCCGATCGGCTGCTTCTCGGTGACAGCCCTGCGGATGTCCTCCTCGGTGATCGGCCGATCAGTGTCGACTCCAAGCACGTCATAGGCCGTTAATTCGCCCCGGTAGAATGGATTGGCGGTCGTTTGGCGGGAAGTCTGATACCCGGAATTCGAGATTGACCGGGTCTCGCAGGCGGCCACGGCAAGCAGGATGGCTGCCAGCATGGTGCCACGCCGGAGAAATCGTGCGGTATTCATGGGATGCCCCTTTATATGATTGGCTGGATGGAAATCTGTAGTCCACCGGGAAAAACGCCCGTCTCTCTGGGCAGACTAGGGCTAATCCCCGAGACATTGCCGCGACATAACCGGGACATCGCCATGACTATCCTGTGACCGCCGGCATCTGCCCTGCTTGCCCGGCCCGGCAAAGCCGGCTAAACCTGCGCCCGCACCCTTTGGGGAGTAGCCGCCCGCCGCGCCGTGTCACGGCTTTGAGCGGGGGGAACGTCAACAGACTAGGCGACGGGCGACCAGCCCTGCCGCCTTGGCGCTTCCGGGCCGGTTCCGGCATCCAGCATGCCCACCGGCAAGGCGAGACCTTAGGCCTGTACCGTCGCAACCCCGGACCGGGCGGCGACGGACGGCCTCTGGCATCCGCCGCCCGGTCCATGCGAGACGGCCCCGTGATCCCCATTTCCCAGTCCGTGTTTTCCGACAGCATGTCGGCCCTGCTGACCACCACCGGCCTCGTCGCCATCGCCGAGATCGGCGACAAGACCCAGCTGCTCAGCCTGCTGCTGGCCACCCGCTACCGCCGGCCGCTGCCGGTGCTGGCGGCGATCCTGCTGGCCACCATCGCCAACCACCTGCTGGCCGCCCTGCTCGGCGTGTTCGTGCAGGGCCTGGTCGAACCGCGCGTGCTGCGCTGGGCGCTGGCGGCGTCTTTCGCCGCCATGGCGGTCTGGACCCTGATCCCCGACAAGCTGGATGCCGGCGAGACCGGGCGCGAGCGGCGCTGGGGTGCCTTCCTCACCACGCTATTCGTCTTCTTCCTGGCCGAGATCGGCGACAAGACCCAGATCGCCACCACGGCGCTGGCGGCGCGCTTTGAGTCGGTGCTGCTGGTGACTGCCGGCAGCACGGCGGGCATGCTGCTGGCCAATGCGCCGGTGGTGCTGTGGGGACACCGCGTGCTGGCGCGGCTGCCGCTGCGCTGGGTCAGGCGTGCGACGGCTGTTGCCTTCGCAATTCTCGCTCTGGTTACGGCATTTGCCTGATGACGCTGCCGGGCCTCCCGGTTAGATTGCATCAGCCCTGTCAGATTATCCCCGCCATGCCCAAGTTCAGCCAGAAGACCTACAACAAGACCGAGATCGAAAGCCTGCTGCAGGCCCTGGAACGCCAGACCCGGCGGGCCAGGAAGATGGCCGAAAGCGCCATCGAGCGCATCACCAAGGCGGCCTACGAACCCTATTACGAATACCGCGAGGCGCTGACCGAGATCGAGGGCGTGCTGGTGCTGATCGAGGACCGGATGGAGCATGCCGATCCCGCCGCGCTGGCACAGCTGAAGGACTATCACAGCAACCTGATCGTCGATCTGCTGCGCATGAAGATCGATGTGGTGCTGCGGGTTTTCCCGGCGCTGGAGAATACCGAGGTGCTGCCGATGGGCACCCAGAAGGTGTTCCTCTCGACCATCTGGGAACTGAAGGAAACCGTCGACCGTATCGACCGCGAGCATATCGAGGGCGTACTGGACGACGATGCCCGCAAGCGGCTGACCGTGGCAGAAACCATCCTGCAGGAAGTCTCCGACCGGGCGCCGAAACTGATGGAACTGGCCGAAAAGGCGGCCCGGACGGACTGACCGGCCCGGCCGGCGGCCTGACAATCCTGACCTGTCCGGCTTGGCCTGGCACCCCTGGCCCGGCGAACCGCCCGGCCAGTGCGCCCCGGCCAGTGCGCCCCGGCCGGTGCGCCCCGGCCGGTGCGCCCTGCGGCGAAATGACCCGCCGGCCCCGCCTCCGTCATGAAAATGACCATTGCGCCGGACCCGGCGTCCGGGTAGAAGGGCCGCGGGACACGCCCCCCCAACGGGGCGCTTACTATCTGGAAGGATAGACACATGGCTAAGCCTGCTGCGCGCCCCAACTCCGCGCATTTCTCTTCCGGCCCCTGCGCCAAGCGCCCCGGCTGGACCCCCGACATCCTGAAGAATGCCCTGCTCGGCCGTTCGCACCGCTCGAAAGAGGGCAAGGCGCGCCTGGTCGAGGCGATCGAACTGCATCGCAAGGTGCTCGGCATCCCGGCCGATTACAGGATCGGCATCGTGCCGGCCTCCGATACGGGTGCCGTCGAGATGGCCCTGTGGTCGCTGCTGGGCGAACGCGGCGTCGACGTGCTGGCCTGGGAAAGCTTCGGCTCCGGCTGGGGCGGCGACATCACCAAGGAACTGAAGCTCAAGGATGTTCGCACCATCAAGGCGGGCTACGGCGAGATCGCCGATCTCGGCCAGGTCGACTGGGCGCGCGACGTGGTCTTCACCTGGAACGGCACCACCTCGGGCGTGAAGGTGCCCAACGGCGACTGGATCGCCGCCGACCGCCAGGGTCTGGCCATCTGCGACGCCACCTCGGCCGTCTTCGCCATGGACCTCGCCTGGGACAAGCTCGATGTCGTCACCTGGTCGTGGCAGAAGGCGACCGGCGGCGAGGCCGCGCATGGCATGATCGTGCTCAGCCCGCGCGCGGTGAAGCGGCTGGAGACCTACACGCCGGCCTGGCCGCTGCCGAAGATTTTCCGCATGGCCAAGGACGGCAAGCTGATCGAAGGCATCTTCAAGGGCGAGACGATCAACACCCCGTCCATGCTGTGCGTCGAAGACATCCTCGATGCCCTGAAATGGGGCGAGGGCGTCGGCGGCCTGAAGGGCATGATCGCCCGTTCGGAAGCCAACCTGAAGGCCATCACCGACTGGGCGGCGAAGACCCCGTGGGTCGATTTCCTCGCCGGCGATCCGGCCGTGCGCTCGAACACGTCGATCTGCCTGAAGGTGGTCGATCCGTGGTTCACCGCGCTGGCACCGAAGGACCAGGAAGCGGCGGCCAAGCAGATCGCCGCCCTGCTGGAGAAGGAAGGCGTGGCGATGGATATCGCCGCCTATCGCGATGCCCCGCCGGGCCTGCGCATCTGGGGCGGCGCCACGGTGGAAACCGCCGACATCCAGGCACTGTGCCCCTGGCTCGACTGGGCCTTCGCGGAAGTGAAGGCCAGCTACAAGCCGGCCGCGGCCGCCTGAGCCGATCCGGGCGCGGCCGGCCGGTCGCGCCCGTTTCTCTCTTTCCGACACTCCGGAATTCGCCTGTTTCCGAAATTCGCAAGGATCATCCCATGGTCAAGGTTCTCATTTCCGACGAGCTGAGCCCCGCCGCCGTCGATATCTTCAAAAGCCGCGGCGTCGAGGTCGACATCAAGACCGGCCTGAAGCCCGACGAACTGCTCGCCATCATCGGCGAGTATGACGGCCTCGCCATCCGCTCGGCCACCAAGGTCACCGCCAAGGTGCTGGACGCGGCGAAGAAGCTGAAGGTGGTCGGCCGCGCCGGCATCGGTGTCGACAATGTCGATATCCCGGCCGCCACCGGCCGCGGCGTCTGCGTGATGAACACGCCGTTCGGCAACTCGATCACCACCGCCGAGCATGCCATCGCCATGATGATGGCGCTGGCCCGCGAGATCCCGCAGGCCGACCGCTCGACCCAGGCCGGCAAGTGGGAGAAGAACCGCTTCATGGGCGTCGAACTCTACGGCAAGACGCTGGGCCTGATCGGCTGCGGCAATATCGGCTCGATCGTCGCCGACCGTGCCATCGGCCTGAAGATGAAGGTGGTCGGCTACGACCCGTTCCTGACCCCCGAGCGCGCCACCAGCCTCGGCATCGAGAAGGTCGAACTGGACGAGCTGCTCGCCCGTGCCGATTTCATCAGCCTGCATACCCCGCTGACCGACCAGACCCGCAACATCCTCGATGCCGGGGCGCTGGCCAAGTGCAAGAAGGGCGTGCGGATCGTCAACTGCGCCCGCGGCGGGCTCGTCAACGAGGACGACCTCAAGGCCGCGCTGGATGCCGGCCAGGTGGCCGGTGCCGCCTTCGACGTGTTCGTCACCGAACCGGCCAAGGAAAATGCGCTTTTCGGCCACGAGCGCTTCATCGCCACCCCGCATCTGGGCGCCTCCACCAACGAGGCGCAGGAGAATGTGGCCCTGCAGGTGGCCGAGCAGATTGCCGACTACCTGCTGACCGGTGCGGTCACCAACGCGCTGAACATGCCGTCGGTCTCGGCCGAGGACGCACCCAAGCTGCGCCCCTACATGAAGCTGGCCGAGCAGCTCGGCAGCTTTGTCGGCCAGCTGGCGGAAGCCAACCTGACCAAGGTGATGATCGAGTATGAGGGCCATGCCGCGACCCTGAATACCCGGCCGCTGACCGCCATCGTGCTGGAAGGCCTGCTGCGCCGCCAGCTCGACAGCGTCAACATGGTCAATGCGCCGCTGGTGGCCAAGGAGCGCAACATCGAGGTCTCCGAGGTCAAGCACGACCGCGAGGGCGACTACCAGACCCTGATGAAGGTGACCATCCATGCCGACAAGGTGCGCCACCTGTCGGGAACTTTGTTCGCCAACAAGAACCCGCGCGTGGTCGAGATCAAGGGCATCGACATCGACGCCGAACTCGGTCCGCACATGCTGTATGTCACCAATGCCGACAAGCCGGGCTTCATCGGCCGGCTCGGCACGGTGCTGGGCGATGCCGGCATCAACATCGCTACCTTCCATCTCGGCCGCGCCTCCCGCGGCGAGGATGCGATCTGCCTCGTGGAGGTCGATGGCCCGATCCCGGCCGATGTGGCCGAGAAGGTGAAGTCGATCCCGGGTGTGCGCCAGGCCACGCCGCTGCAGTTCTGATTGCCGCCGCTCCGGCAGCGCAGGGCCCGCCTTTCAGGCGGGCCCTTTTCGTTTGCGGGTCAGCCCGCCGGCGGATAGCGCCGCCCGCCGAAGATGGCGCTGCCGACCCGGACATGGGTGGCGCCCAGCATCACGGCCGTTTCAAAATCGCCGCTCATGCCCATACTGAGCTGGGCGAGGCCGTTGCGTTGCGCGATCCTGTTCAGCAGGGCGAAATGCGGTGCCGGTTCCTCGTCTGCCGGCGGGATGCACATCAGGCCGACCACCGGCAGGCCGAGCGCGCGGCAGGCGGCGAGGAAGGCATCGGCCTCGCGCGGGGCGCAGCCGGCCTTCTGGTCTTCCTCGCCGGTATTGACCTGCACGAAGCAGGGCAGGCGGCGGCCGGAGGTCTCGAATTCCTTCGCCAGCGCCTCGGCCAGTTTCGGCCGGTCCAGCGTGTGGATCACATCGAAATGCGCCACCGCCTGTTTCACCTTGTTGGTCTGCAGCGGGCCGATCAGGTGCAGCACCAGGTCGGGATGCCTGTCGCGGAAGCCGGGATATTTCGCCATGCCTTCCTGCACGCGGTTTTCGCCGAAATGGCGCTGGCCGGCGGCGAGCGCAGCGGCGACGGCCTCGGCCGGGAAGGTTTTCGCCACCGCCACCAGCGTCACGCCGGCAGGATCGCGCGGCACGGTGGCGGCGGCTTCCGCGATGCGGTCGTGGATCGCCGCCAGGCCGGCGGCAATGGCAGGGGCTTCCGGGGATGCGTCGGTCATGGCACCTTGCTGATATGACGAAACGGGCTGATATGACGAAACGGATGCCGCGCACGCTAGCAACCCGGGCGCCGGGGCGAAAGCCCCGCCGTCTGCCGCGCGCCCTGCTGCTGACCGATACGACGCGGCTGCCCGATCCGCGCGCGGCCGTGGCGCGGCTGGCGCCGGGCAGCGGGGTGATCCTGCGCCATTACGACTGGCCGCGCGGCAGGCGGCTGGCGCTGGCGCGCGATCTGGCCCGCCTGTGCCGGCGGCGCGGCCTGGTGCTGCTGGTGGCCGGCGATGCGCGGCTGGCGCTGGCGGCCGGCGCCGACGGGGTGCATCTGCCGCAGCGGCTGGTGCATCATGCCCCGGGCCTGCGGCGGCGGCCGGGCTGGATCGTCACCGCGGCCGCCCATGATGCCGGGGCGGTGGCGCGGGCGGCGCGGGCGGGCTGCGATGCGGTGCTGGTCTCGCCGGTTTTCCCGACCGCCAGCCATCCGGGCGCGGCCGGGCTGGGGGTGGTCCGTTTCGCCGCGCTGGCGGCGCGGGCGCGGGCGGCGGGGCTGTCCGTCTATGGGCTGGGCGGCATCGATGCGGCCGGCGCGCGGCGGCTGGCGGGCATTCCGCAAACAGGAACCGCCGCCATCCGGGGGATGGCGGCGGTCTGATCAGGCGTCAGGCTGTCTGATCGGGCGATCAGAAGCTGTAGCTGTAGGCAACCGACAGCACGGCGGCGGCCGAGCAGGGATCGCCGGTCGAGCGGCAGCCGGTATTGGCGGCGTCGGCCTTCTTCAGGTTGTTGTCGACATACTGCAGGCCGACGGTGAAGTCGAAGAAGGTGGCGAAGATGCCGATATTCCAGTCCATGTAGTCCTTGGTGCCCCAGGTGGCGTTCTTCTCGATCGCCTGGTGGCCGACATTCGCGCGGATCTCCGGCGAGAAGTCGGTGACCGGCAGCGGCACGGAGACGCCGGCGGTGACGTAGCTGGCATTGCCCGAGGCGCCGAAATAATCCGGGCTGTAGTAGTAGCCGAGGCTCGGGGCGGCGAAGCCGAAGTCGTAGCTGGCAACCGCCTTGAACTCGTTGAAGCTCAGATGCGAGGCATCCGGCTGGTCGAGATAGTGGTAGTGGATCATGCCGAGATCGAGGCCGGCATCGCCGAAGCTGAAGCGGAAACCGCCATAGAGGTCGGCCTCGGCATCGGTGCCGTTGTTGAAGTCGACATTGCTGCCCCAGACGCCGAGATAGCCCGACGCGTAGTCGGTGATCTTCATCTCGCCTTCGAGGCCCGGCTGGATCGCCGGCTTGATATCGTCCTTGCTGTAGGCCTGGCTGATGCCGCGGAAATAATATTCCGACACCACACCGAGGCTGGCGGTCAGGCTGAAGCGGTCTTCATCCGCCGCGCGGGCCTGACCGGCGATCAGGGCCTGACCGGCGACCAGGGCAGCCGCCACAAGGGCCGCCTGGAACACTACCTTTTTCATAGGGCTACCTCCAAAATGAAATCCCAGCGCGAGATAATCAGACAAGGTGCTGTGTCTCAACGACTTCTGCAGGAAGGGCAAATGCGTGGCCAGGATGTGTGGCTATTCGGTGACACTCGTATCTCGAAGTAATCACTCTGTATAAAAACTGTGCAGGCCGGGTGGTGCAGAGCGACGCCGCCGCCAGGGAAAAGACCGGGAAAGGGCAGAAAACATGAGTGCAGACGAACAACTGGTCCTGGCCGAATCGACCGGCCCGGGCGCGGCGATCCGGGTGATCCGGCTGAATTACCCGGCCCGGCGCAACGCCCTGTCGCTGGACCTGCGCGCCGCGCTGATCGCCGCCGTCGAGGCGGCGATGGCGGATGGCAGCGTGCGTGCCATCGTGCTGACCGGCAATGGCGGCGCCTTCTGCTCGGGCGGCGACATTTCCACCATGCAGAATGTGGCCGGCGTGGCCGGGCGCCAGCGCCTGGCCAACCTGCACCGGCTGGTGCGGCTGCTGGCGGCCGGGCCGAAGCCGGTGATCGCCGCCGTGGAGGGCTATGCCTATGGCGCCGGCATGTCGCTGGCCCTGCTGTGCGACCAGGTGGTGACGGCGGCGGATGCGAAATTCTGCTGCTCGTTCGGCAAGGTCGGCCTGATGCCCGACATGGCCGCCTTGTGGACGGTGCCGCAGCGGGTGAATGCCGGCTGGGTGAAACGCCTGCTGATGCTGGCGGAAGAGATCGACGGCGAGACGGCCGCCCGCATCGGCCTGGCCGACCAGGTGACGGCGCCGGGCGGGGCCCTGGCCGCGGCGCTGGACCTGGCCGGGCGGTTCGCCGCCATGGCGCCGCTGCCGCAGGGCTTCACCAAGGCGGTGCTGGCGCGCGGGCCGCAGCCGCTGGAGGCCCTGCTGGCGCAGGAGGCCGACGGCCAGGCCCTGCTGTTCAACTCGGCCGATTTCGCCGAAGGCCGCGACGCCTTTCTGGCGAAACGCCGGCCGGTCTTCACGGGGACGTAGAAAGCGCGCCGGACCCGCGGCCTGTGCGGGGCCTGTGCGGGGCCTGCGCGGCGGCCCGGCCGCAGCCCGGACGGCAGGGGCGGCCACGGAATTTCCCGCCGCTGACGTGGCGTCAGGCCGGGCCGGCCATCTTGCGGCGTGCGGTTGGCGACCATAGACTGCCGCCACTCGTATAATCCGCGCCAGACTTAAGGGAGGAAGCGCATGCTGGGCCTGATCCAGGACCGTCCGTTGCTGATTTCGTCGCTGATCGAGTATGCCGCGCTCTATCACGGCAATACCGAGATCGTGACCCGCACCGTCGAAGGTCCGATCCACCGCTACGGCTACCGCCAGCTCTGCGACCGCTCGAAGCAGCTGGCCAACGCGCTGACCAAACTGGGCGTCAAGTTCGGCGACCGCATCGGCACGCTGGCCTGGAACACCCACCGCCACATGGAGATCTATTACGGCGTCTCCGGCATGGGTGCGGTGCTGCACACCGTGAACCCGCGGCTGTTCCCCGAGCAGATCGACTACATCGTCAACCATGCCGAAGACCAGTATCTGTTCTTCGACCTGACCTTCGCGCCGCTGGTGGAAAAGCTGGCGCCGATGCTGAAGACCGTGAAGGGCTTCGTGCTGATGAGCGACCGCGCCCATGTGCCGGCCGACTGCAAGATCCCGAACCTGATCGTCTACGAGGAGCTGCTGGCCGCCGAGAGCGCCGAATACACCTGGCCGGATTTCGACGAGAAGACCGCCTCGTCGCTCTGCTACACGTCCGGCACCACCGGCAACCCGAAGGGCGTGCTGTACAGCCACCGCTCGACCCTGATCCACAGCTTCTGCGTCTGCACCCGCGACGGCCTCGGGCTGTCGTCGTATGACAGCGCGCTGGTGATCGTGCCGCTGTTCCATGCCAATGCCTGGGGCGTGCCCTATGGCGCGGCGATGTGCGGCGCCAAGCTGGTGCTGCCCGGCCCGGCGCTGGACGGCAAGAGCGTCTACGAGCTGCTGCGCGACGAGAAATGCAACTTCTCGCTCGGCGTGCCCACCGTGTGGCTGGCCATGTTCCAGTATGTGGATGCCAATCCGGCGCTGGACGTGAAGACCGACATCGTGCTGGAGCGCGTCGTCATCGGCGGCTCGGCGGCGCCGCGCGCCATGATCGAGCGGTTCGCCAAGCAGTTCAGCTCCTACGTGATCCATGCCTGGGGCATGACCGAGATGTCGCCGCTGGGCACCACCGGCAACCTGCTGCCCAAGCACATGAAGCTGCCCGAGGACAAGCGCATCGACGTGCAGCAGAAGCAGGGCCGCGTCGTCTATGGCGTCGAGATCAAGATCACCGACGACGAGGGCAGGGAACTGCCGCGCGACGGCAAGGCCTTCGGCGACGTGAAGGTGCGCGGCCCCTGGATCACCGCGGGCTATTTCAAGGGCGAAGGCGGCAAGGTGCTGGACAGCGAGGGCTGGTTCACCACCGGCGACGTCGCCACGCTGGACCCCGACGGCTACATGCAGATCACGGACCGCTCGAAGGACGTGATCAAGTCGGGCGGCGAGTGGATCTCGTCGATCGACCTGGAGAATGCCGCGGTCGGCTTCCCCAGCGTGCAGGAGGCCGCCGTGATCGGCGTGTTCCATGCCAAATGGCAGGAACGGCCGCTGCTGCTGGTGATCCCCAAGCCCGGCCAGAGCGTCGACAAGGCCGCCCTGATGACCTTCCTGGAAGGCAAGGTGGCGAAATGGTGGCTGCCCGACGACATCGTCGAGGTGCCGGAACTGCCGCATACCGCCACCGGCAAGCTGCTGAAGGTGAAGCTGCGCGAGCAGTTCAAGGACTACAAGCTGCCGACCCCCGGCGCAGCCGCCTGAGCCGGCTGCGCAAGAGAAAGGCGCGCGGCGCTGCGGCCTGAGCCGCAGGGCAGGAGCAAGGCGCGCGGCGCCGTATATAGATGTGCGGCAGCGCGAGGCTGCCGGCCCGCATACAGGATTAAAGAGGGCCCCGGTTCACCCCGGGGCCTTTTCCTTTGGCCTGGCCCAGTGGAGCCAGGTGGAGCCCATTGCGGTTCGTGACGGTTCGTGGCGGTTCGTCGCGGTTCCCGGCGGTTCGCCGGGGCTCGTTCCGGTTCCCGGCGGTTCATTCCGGTTCGTCCGGGTTCGTGACGGTTCGCGGCGGTTCATAACGGCCCGCCCCGGCTCATTCTCTCTCTCTTCATCGTTCCCGCGAAAGCGGGAACCCAGACCGGCGGTGCTTCAGACTGGCCGGTGTTGCTGGGTCCCCGCTTTCGCGGGGACGACGAGGGGGGAATTCAGTTTTTCCCGCTGCTGACCACTGCTGACCATTCCGGACCGCTGGTGCCCGCCGGCGCCCGCTGCGCACCGGCGCCGCCCGCTGGTGACCGCCCGTAACCGCCCGTGACCATTCCTGACCGGCGCGGACCGTTCCGCACCGCTGCGGTCCGGTCCGCCATCACTGCTATCAGTGATATCACTCTCTCATTGTCATGCCCGGGCCCGACCCGGGCATTCACGTCTTCCGGCTGCGGTCCGCCCGCGCTCATTCTTTTCCGTCGTTCCCGCGCAAGCGGGGACCCAGCTTCTTTTCCGTCGTCCCCGCGTTCGCGGGAACGACGAAGGGAGTTCCGCATACTCACGCATTCACTCCGGCGTACGACGACCGGAGCATTCCCTTTCCCGATTCACGATGGCCGACAACAATGATCGAGCGGTCGCTAAGTTGAGTGCAGCGCCCAGTCTCAAGACATATGACATAAATATAGGAGGCAAATTTCCGTGAACAAGTAGAGTCTTGTCATCTAGAGAGGGCTAATGGCTAATCACGTGAAGCAATCACAAGGTACCGGTTGTTCAACTATTAAATATTGCACATTTCCGCGAACGCGGGCGCCCAATGACTTTACGACGCCTGTGGTTGAAGCATTCCGCAAGCACGAAACCAAGATTGAAACCACGAGCCGAACTAAAGGCTTAGATAGTGATAAAGTGATGGCTTGCCTGCGAGGGGATTTGAGCTTGCTGGGTTTTGATGTGGAGGCGGGAAAGCGAGCAAACGAAAAGCTTAGGCGGCCTGTGTTCTTCGGCGAAAATGGCCTTCCAAACTTACAGTATGAAATAGACGCCTATCATGGAGAATGGCGCTGCGGACTTGAGATTGAGGCGGGGCGTGCGTGGCAGGGAAACGCCATCTACCGTGATCTTGTCCAGGCACTCATCATGGTCGATCTAGATCACCTCATCTTGGCGGTGCCGAATTCATACAAATACAAAAGCAACGGCAAAAAAGTCGTTAGTCACTCCTACAACAAGACTGTCGCAGTGGCCGACGCGCTATTTGGACATTCGCGAGTTCAAATCCCGTTCACTCTGACAGTGATCGGATACTGAATTTTGGCGCTAGAACTTGTGCCCACAAAAATATTGCCCCCATAGGTAGTGGATCGCTAGAATGTTTCTGCATGAGGTATGAAGGAGGGGGGATATGGCGGGTGTGGAGTTGGAGCTTGATGATCTGCTTTTGGATTTGGAAAATCCGCGAATTAGCAAAGCAGACAGTCAACGTGGAGCGCTGCAGAAAATAATTGAAGATCAAGATGCCAAGCTCGTAGTGCTGGCTGAGAGTATTGTTGCAGATCGGCTCAATCCCATGGACAGGTGGCTCGTCCAGAAATCCCCGGTTGAGCGAGGCCGATATATTGTCCTTGAGGGCAATCGGCGGCTAGCAGCACTCCGGATTCTCAATAATCCCGCTGTTCTGAAAGATCTGGAAGTTAGAGCGCCAATTAAGCGCCGCTTCGAGGAACTTGCAGAGCAATTTGATTTGGCTGTTATTGAGCCCATCGATTGCTATGAGGTGGCAGATCGTTCTGACGGCGCCACATGGCTGAATCAGCGCCACACCGGGGAAAATAGAGGGCGTGGAATTGTAAATTGGGGAGGTGTTGCGACTGCAAGATTTCGTGGCCGTGACCCTGCTCTGCAGGCGCTCGACTTCGTCATTTCTCATGGGGGGCTTTCGGAAGATGAGAAGGCGCAGGTGGAAGACCATTTCCCTATCTCAACTCTTGACCGCCTTCTATCAACGCCGTCAGTCCGCAAGAAGATAGGCATCGAAATTACGGAATCGAAACTTATGACGTCATTGCCTCCGACCGAAGTAATCAAGCCGCTTCGGAGGATTGTGCTCGATTTGGCTAATGAGGTCATCAATGTCACGAAGATCAAAAGCAAAGATCAACAAGTAGCGTACGTCGGAAAATTGGGAAAAGACCTACCGGACTTGGGTAAACAATCATCCGAGTTGAAGCCAGTCGAGAGGATGGAAGATCAAGACTTCCGGCAACCTCGGCCAAAGCCCAAGCCAAAACCAAAGCCTATTGTCCGCAAAGCGCTAATTCCCCGCGACTGCTACTTAACTGTTTCAAACGCGAAAATTGCAGAAATTGTTAAGGAGCTTCGTGGATTGCCTTTGGAGGACTACCCCCATTCAATCTCGGTATTGTTTCGTGTCTTTCTGGAGCAGTCCACAGATCACTATCTAGATGTTTCCGGTATCGTATCAACGATCAAGACCCCAAATGGAAAGAAGGATAAGAGCCTTAGGGCAAAGGTCGGTGATGCAATTGAGCACATGGTTAAGTCCGGCACGGCTCGGAAGAATCTGGCGGGTGTTTTGAAGGGGATTGATGACAAAACAAATCCCCTGTTCGTTGACACCCTTCACAACTATGTGCACAACCGTTTTTTGTCACCGACAGAGCGTGATCTGAAAGTCGCTTGGGACAACGCTCAGATTTACTTTGAGACGATTTGGAAATGACAAGTAGCAAGAAGAAGATTGCTCGGCCTCATCGTCTCATTCACTTTACCCCGCTTCGCTATCCAGGAGGCAAGGGGAAGCTCGCGAACTATGTGAAGGCACTGATCAGGGATAACTCACTCTTGGATGGTGAGTATGTGGAGCCCTATGCGGGGGGTGCGGCAATCGCGCTGGAGCTTCTCTTCCACGAGTATGTTTCGCGAATTCACATCAACGATCTTAGCCGGCCGGTGTACGCATTCTGGAAAAGTGTTCTGGATCATACGGATCAGCTCACAAAATTGACCCGCGACACTCCATTGAGCATAAAGTCTTGGGATCGGCAGAAGCAGATATTTGCTACTCCAGACGAACATAGTGATCTTGAGTTGGGATTCGCCACTTTCTTCTTAAATAGAACGAACCGATCGGGAATCCTAAATGGGGGCATCATTGGGGGGCGTGCCCAAACTGGCCAATGGGGTATCGATGCAAGGTTCAATCGCTCAGAATTGATCGGTCGGATTGAGGCAATAGCCAAAATGCGTAAGCGAATATCGCTTACCAGTCTGGATGCTTTGAAATTTCTAGAAGCGGGCGTAAAAATTTGGCCGGCGAAGACGTTAATATACTTGGACCCGCCATATTACGCGAAGGGGCGTGACTTATACTACGATTTCTACGAGCACAAAGATCATGAAAAGGTGGCCAAGTTTGTTGCAGGTAAGATGAAAGGGCGTAAGTGGTTGGTGTCGTACGACAATGTTCCAACCATTCGCTCCCTCTATCGTCAGTTCCAGCAGATCGTCTATGGCATTGGATATAGTGCGCGGTCCGCACGTGAAGGTTCCGAGATTATGTTCTTCAGCGACGATTTGGTACGTTCGCCTTTAGTTGGGCCATTCCGCTTGATTCGTAGCGTGGCAGCTCCTGAGAAGAAAGCATTCCGTCTTATGCGAAATGCTGGAACGGGCGGAGCAAAAAAGGTCGCCGGCGCCACATCTCTCTCGCAGCGAGCCTCATCAGGTAGACCACACAAGGCTAGAAAGAAGGCTCACTAATGGCTTTCCGGTAGCTAACCCAGCCTGTACACCGCCGCTTCGTCCGCCACGCCGTCATCGGCAGTGACCCGTCCGTCCGCCACCATGTGAATCAGGTGCGCCAGCACCGAGCGCGCCGCCGCCGGATGCAGGTAGGCGGGCACATCGTGATACATCGCCGCCACCATCTGCGGGATGGTCTGCGGGCCGTCGCGGTCGAGGCAGCGCAGGATCTGCACCTCGCGCGCCGCGCGGTGCTGCAGCAAAGCCTGCACGAAAGCCTGGGGGCTGGCGCCGGTGGACCGCGCATCGATGGGCGCGCCATGGGTGGGGTAGTAGCGCGCGTCGTCGCGCGGCAGCAGCCTGTTCAGCGAGGCATAGTAATCGGTCATGCTGCCATCGGGCGGCGAGATCACGGTGGTCGACCAGCCCATCACATGGTCGCCGCTGAACAGGGCCTGCTCCTCGCGCAGGGCAAAACACAGATGGTTGGAGATATGGCCGGGCGTGTGCAGGGCCGTCAGGGTCCAGCCCGGGCCGTCCACGGTGTCGCCATCGGCCAGACGGTGATCGGGGCGGAAGGCGTGGTCGCCGCCCTCTTCCACGGCCGGGCCACCCTGCGGCAGCGGGTGCGGGCCGAAGGCATAGGTGGGCGCGCCGGTTGCCTGCTGCAGTGCAGCAGCGGCCGGCGAATGGTCGCGGTGGGTGTGGGTGATCAGGATATGGCTGACCGTCTCGCCATCCAGGGCGCGCAAAAGGGCCGCCACATGGGCCGCGTCGTCGGGGCCGGGATCGATCACGGCCACCGGTCCCCTGCCATGGGGTCCCCTGTCATGGTCCCCGCCACCCCGCGCGCCGCCCACGATATAGGTGCCGGTGCCATGGAAGGTGAACGGCGAGGGGTTGCGGGCGATCACCCGGCGGATGCGCGGGCTGAGCCTTTCGGCTTCCGCATAGGAAAAATCGAGGGTTTTCACGAACGGGACGGCCATGCCGGCGGCTCTCCAAAAATTGACGCAACGTCAAGTGATTAGCATTCATCCGCGCATGAATCCGATTGACCGGCGCGGGGCCTCTTCCATAATCTGCCACCAACCGGCGGCGACACCAAGAAGCGCCAGCCAACAGGGATGCGATACGGGAGGAGGACAAACTGTCTGAGATTGTCCAGTTGCTGCTGAACGGCCTGGCGGCAGGGTGCATTTACGGGCTGATCGCGCTCGGATTCGTCCTCATCTACAAAGCCACCGAAATGGTGAACTTCGCCCAGGGCGACCTGCTGATGCTGGGCGCCTTCGTGGCCTTCACCCTGATCGAGCTGGCAGGCTGGAATTACTGGCTCGCCTTCCTCGGCGCGGTGCTGTTCATGGCGGTGTTCGGCTATCTGCTGGATACCGTGATCCTGCGCCAGGTGATCGGCCAGCCGCAGTTTTCCGTGGTGATGCTGACCATCGGGCTCGGCTTCATCTTCCGCGCCGCCGCCTCGATGATCTGGGGCACCGAGACCAAGGCCTTCAACACGCCCTTCACCGGCGGCGTGACCGAGATGGGCGGCCTGATCATCGCCGATGTCTCGGCCTCCATCGTCACCGGCACCGCGATCCTCTGCGCCGTGCTCTTCGCCTTCTTCCGCTACACCCGGATCGGCGTGGCGATGCAGGCGGCCTCGCAGAACCAGCTGGCCGCCTATTACATGGGCATTCCGGTGAAGATGATCTTCTCGCTGATCTGGGCGATCTCGGCCGGCGTGGCCGCCGTGGCCGGCATCCTGCTGGCGCCGGTCTCGCTGATCGATGTCACCATCGGCCTGCTCGGGCTGAAGGCGTTCTCGGCTGCGGTGCTGGGCGGCTTCGGCTCGATCCCCGGCGCCGTGGTCGGCGGCCTGCTGATCGGGGTGATCGAGCAGTTTTCCGGCATCTACCTGCCCGAGGGCTTCAAGGACGTGGCCGCCTATGTGGTGATCCTGCTGGTGCTGTTCCTGCGGCCGCAGGGACTGTTCGGCAATATCGGCCGCAAGCGGGTGTAGGGGTCCGAACGTCATGCGCTTCTTCTTCAAGACCGACTACAACCAGGACATCAACCTGTTCCGCGACGGGGTCGACCGCTTCTGGTACGGCCTGCTGGTGCTGGCCCTGCTGGCGGCGCCGCTGGTGCTGGAGGATTTCTGGCTCGGCGAGATTTCCTACGTCTTCATCCTCTCGATCATCGGCATCGGCCTGATGCTGCTGACCGGCTTCACCGGCCAGGTGTCGCTGGGCCATGCCGCCTTCCTCGGCATCGGCGCCTATACCCATGCCGTGCTGCTGCAGATGGGGCTGCCCTTCGTGATCACCGTGCCGGTGGCCACCGTGCTGTCGGCCATCGTCGGCGCGGTGATCGGCTTTCCGGCCCTGCGGCTGACCGGCATCTACCTCGCCATCGCCACGCTGGCCTTTGCGTTTATCATCGAGCAGATCCTGATCCGCTGGGAAAGCGTCACCGGCGGCTTTGCCGGCTTCCCGGTGCCGCGGCCGGAAATCTTCGGCCACAGCATCGTCGAGGACCGGTTCTTCTACTATCTGTGCTTCGGCGCGCTGGTGCTGGCGATCCTCGCGGCGCTGAACCTGCTGCGCTCGCCGACGGGGCGCGCCTTCATCGCCATCCGCGATTCGGAAATCGCCGCGCAGTCGATGGGCGTCAACCTCGCCGCCTACAAGACGCTGGCCTTTGCCGTCTCGGCCGGCTTCACCGGCTTCGGCGGCGCGCTGTTCGCCCACAAGATCGGCTATCTGGCGCCGGATGCCTTCAACATCCTGCTGTCGATCCAGCTGCTGCTGATGGTCGTGGTCGGCGGCCTGGGCTCGATCCACGGCGCCATCTACGGCGCCATGTTCGTCGGTGCGCTGCCGCAGATGATTGCCATCCTGCGCGACTACCTGCCGGAAAGCGTCGCCCGCCAGCCCGGGCTGGAACCCGGCCTGTTCGGCGTCATCCTCGTCTTCTTCATCCTGTTCGAGCCGCTCGGCATCTACGGCCGCTGGCTGAAGGTGAAGCTCTATTTCTCGCTGTTCCCGCTCTACAAGAAGGCCACCTTCAAGCGGCAGAAGACCTACACCAAATCGGAGCGCTTCCGGTGACGCTGTTCCAGGCAGAGAATCTCGCGATCAATTTCGGCGGCATCCGTGCCGTCGACGATGTCAGCTTCACCGTCGAGAAGGGGCAGGTCTTCACCATCATCGGCCCGAACGGCGCCGGCAAGACCACGGTGTTCAACCTGATCAGCCGCATCTACAACCCGACCGAGGGGCGGCTGCTGTTCGAGGGCGAGGACATCACCCAGGTGCCGCCGCACCGGATCGCGGCGCTTGGCATTGCCCGCACCTTCCAGAATATCGAGCTGTTCGAGCATGCCACCGTGCTGCACAACCTGCTGCTCGGCCGCCATGCCCATCGCAGCGGCAATGTCGCCGCCGAGCTGCTGTTCCTGCCCTCGGTGCGCCGGGCCGAGCTGGCCCACCGCGAGAAGGTCGAGCATGTGATCGACTTCCTCGACCTGCAGCATTACCGCGACACCTATATCGTCAACCTGCCCTACGGCGCCCGCAAGGTGGTGGAACTGGCCCGCGCCCTGTGCAGCGAACCGAAACTCCTTTTGCTGGACGAGCCGTCCTCCGGCCTCAATACCGAAGAGACCGAGGACATGGCCTTCTGGATCCAGGACATCAAGAATGATCTCGGCATCACCGTCCTCATGGTCGAGCATGACATGAGCCTGGTCAGCGAGGTTTCCGACCGGGTGCTGGCGCTGAATTACGGCTCGGTGCTGGCGCTGGGCAGCCCCGAGGAGGTGCAGCGGCATCCGGAAGTGGTGCGCGCCTATCTGGGAGGCGAGGCATGAGCGCGGCAGCACAGCAGGCGGCACAACAGCAGGCGCAGCAGTCGGCCGGGGACATCGTCCTGCGGCTCAGCAATATCGAGACCTTCTACGGCCCGATCATGGCGATCCGCGGCGTCAGCCTGGAAGTGCCGCGCGGCAGCATCGTCACCGTGCTCGGCGCCAACGGCGCCGGCAAGACGACGATCCTGAAGACCATCTCCGGGGTGATGGACCCGCAGAAGGGCAGCATCGTCTTCGAGGGCCGCGAGATCCAGAAGATGGACCCGGACAAGGTGATGCGGCTGGGCATCGGCCATGTGCCGGAGGGGCGCGAGACCTTTCCGTTCCTGACCGTGCGCGAAAACCTGCAGATGGGCGCCTTCACCCGGCGCGACGCCGACGGCATCGCCGAGGACATGGCGATGGTCTACCGCTATTTCCCGCGGCTGAAGGAGCGCGAGAGCCAGCCGGCCGGCTCGATGTCGGGCGGCGAGCAGCAGATGCTGGCGATCGGCCGCGCCCTGATGGGCCGGCCGCGGCTGCTGCTGCTGGACGAGCCGTCGCTCGGCCTGTCGCCGAAGCTGGTCAAGGAAATCTTCGAGATCATCGTGCGCATCAATGCCGAGCAGGGGGTGACCATCCTGCTGGTCGAGCAGAATGCCAATGTCGCGCTGCACGCGGCGCATTACGGCTATGTGCTGGAAGTCGGCCGCATCGTCATGGCCGATACCTGCGCCCGCCTGCTCGAGAAGGAAGACATCAAGGAATTCTATCTCGGCATCAAGGAAGAAGGCGTGCGCGGCAAGCGGCGCTGGAAGAAGCGCAAGACATGGCGCTAGCGGCGGGCAGCCGGCGCCGGGCGCCGGCGCGGCGGTAACGGAAGCGGAGGCGGACATGGCGATCGACAGCGTAACGGGCCTCGATATCGACGCGGGCATCCTGGAGGTGATCCAGCGCGACACCCTGCCGCGCTATTTCTGGCGCAAGGCCGCCGAGCGCGGCGGCAGGATCGCCATGCGCGAGAAGCATCTCGGCATCTGGAATTCGATCACCTGGGCCCAGTATGGCGACAACGTCAAGCATGCCGGCCTCGGCTTCGCCGCGCTCGGGCTGCAGCGCGGCGAGGTGGTCTCGGTGATCTCGGAGGGCAATCCGCAATGGCTGTATGCCGATCTCGGCTGCCAGGCGATCGGCGGCGTGACCAACGGCATCTACACCACCGATTCGCCCAAGCAGGTCGAGTTCATCGTCAACGACAGCCGCACCGCGATCTACATCGCCGAGAATGACGAGCAGCTCGACAAAATCCTCGAGGTGCGCGCGCGCTGCCCATCCCTGCGCAAGATCGTCGTCATCGACATGGAGGGCCTGGCCGATTTCCACGACCCGATGGTGATCAGCTTCGACGAGCTGCTCTCCATGGGCCGCAATTTCGAGCATGCCAATCCCGGCTTCTGGGACGAACAGCTGGCGCTGGGCAGGCCGGAAGACCTCGCCATCCTGATCTATACCTCGGGCACCACCGGCGCGCCCAAGGGCGCCATGATCAGCCACCGCAACCTGCTGTTCCAGATGGAGAATGCCGGGATGCTGCTGGAGCAGGTGGCCGAGGACGAGCAGCTCAGCTTCCTGCCGCTCTGCCACATCGCCGAGCGCGGCTTTTCGCTGTTATGGCCGATCCGCTCCGGCTCGACGGTGAATTTCGCCGAAAGCCCGGAAACCATCGCCCAGAACCTGCAGGAGGTGCAGCCGACGGTGTTCTTCGCGGTGCCGCGGCTGTGGGAGAAATTCTATTCCGGCATCGCCATCCGCATGAAGGATGCCACCGGCCTGGGCAAATGGGCCTACCGGATGGCGCTCGGCATCGGCTACAAGGTCGCCGAATGCCGGCTGGAGGACCGCACGCCCGGCCCCGGCCTGCGGCTCGCCTTCTGGTTCGCCGACCATCTGGTGCTGAAGAACATCAAGCGCATCATCGGCATCGACCGTTGCAAATGGCTGGTCACCGGCGCCGCGCCGATCTCGCCCGACCTGATCAAGTGGTATCTGGCGCTGGGCAAGGACATGCGCGAGGTCTACGGCCAGACCGAGAATGTCGGCCTCGCCACCTCGCCGCCGGAAGGCCGCGTCAAGCTCGGCACCATCGGCCAGGCGGTGCCCAACACGGAAGTCAGGCTGAGCCCCGAGGGCGAGATCCTGCTGAAGGGCCCGCATGTCTTCATGGGCTATCTGAACAATCCGCAGAAGACCGCCGAGACCATCGTCGACGGCTGGCTGCATACCGGCGATGTCGGCACCGTCGACAACGAGGGCTGGTACCGCATCACCGACCGCATGAAGGACATCATCATCACCGCCGGCGGCAAGAACATCACGCCGTCCGAGATCGAGAACCAGCTGAAATTCAGCCCCTATATCTCGGATGCGGTGGTGATCGGCGACCGCCGCAAGTTTCTCAGCTGCCTGATCATGATCGACCACGACAACGTGGTGAAATTCGCCCAGGACCTGAACGTGCCCTTCACCAACTTCGCCTCGCTGTGCCGGGCCAAGGAGGTGCAGGCCCTGATCGGCGAGGAGATCGAGAAGGTGAACAAAAACTTCGCCCGCGTCGAGACGATCAAGCAGTTCCGCCTGATCGACCAGCAGCTGACGGCGGAGGATGACGAGCTGACCCCGACCATGAAACTGAAGCGCAAGTTCGTGAACGAGAAGTACAAGACCCTGATTGATGAGATGTATGCCGGCGCCTGAAGCCGGGATGCGTAGCGGTACCACAAGCAGCGACAGTCTGCCCAGAGGAGGAAGACCCATGCGTAACGCAGCCTTCAAGATAGCCACCGCCGCCGCCATGGCGGCCGCCGCCGGCCTCGCCGGCACCGCCGCCGCCCAGTCGGTGCGCGGCGTCAGCAAGTCGGAAGTCGTGATCGGCATGCATACCGATCTCAGCGGCCCGGCCGCGTCCTACGGCGTCACGTCGTCGAACGCGATGCGCCTGAAATTCGACGAGATCAACGCCCAGGGCGGCGTGTTCGGCCGCAAGATCCGGCTGATCGTCGAGGATCACCAGTACCAGGTGCCGCGCGCGGTGCAGGCCGGCAACAAGCTGATCAACCGCGACCGCATCTTCCTGATGGCCGGCGCGCTCGGCACGCCGATGAACAACGCCGTCTTCGCCGACCAGCTGAAGGCGGGCGTGCCGAACCTGGCGCCGCTGACCGCCGCCCGCTCGATGAGCGAGCCGTTCCACAAGCTGAAGTTCCAGACCTTCTCCAGCTACTACGACCACACCCGCGCCGGCATCAAGTACCTGGCCGAGAAGAACGGCCGCAAGAAGCTGTGCACGCTGTACCAGGACACCGATTTCGGCAAGGAAATCCTGGAAGCGGCGCAGGACCAGGCCAAGGCGATGAACATGGCGCTGGTCGAGACCGCCACCAACAAGCCGGCGGATACCGACTTCACGGCGCAGATCACCAAGCTGCGCGGCGCCGGCTGTGACCTGGTGGCGATGGGCGCCATCGTCCGCGACGCCATCCTGCCCTATGCCACCGCGCGCAAGATGGGCTGGACCGATGTCGACTTCACCTCGCAGTCGGCCAGCTTCGACCAGATCGTCGCCAGCGCGCCCGGCGGCGTGACCGAGGGCCTCTATGTCGGTGCCGGCACGGTGATGCCCTATCGCGACACCGCCTCGCCGCAGGTTGCCGCCTGGTGGGATGCCTACAAGGCGAAATACGGCAGCGACCCGAATATCGGCGCCGTCTACGGCCACAACATCGCCGACCTGATCATCACGGCGCTGGACCGGGCCGGCAAGGACCTGACCACCGAGAAGTTCATCTCCGGCCTGGAGAGCATCAGCGGTTACCGCGACGTCTTCGGCGGCCCGGTGATCGGCTTCGGTCCCGACAAGCACCAGGGCACCACCGACGTGCTGTTCTTCCAGATCCAGAAGGCCCGCTTCGTGCAGATTGCCGGCCCGCTGAAATACTGATCTCGTCCGATCGGTCCGGCCGCCCGGGCAGGGCGGCCAGATCGGAAGAGCGGCGGGGAGGGAACGTGGGTA
>NZ_CAXPMC010000025.1:0-61964 GCF_964218355.1 Ferrovibrio sp.
TCTCGGTGAGGCTGGCGCCGGTCTGGTTCACCAGCGCCGCCCCGGTCTTCACCTGGGCATTCGACGTGGCGATCAGTGCCTTGATGTCCTTCGAGGCATTCGCCGAACGCTGCGCCAGGGCCCGCACCTCCTGCGCGACGACGGCGAAGCCCTTGCCGGCCTCGCCCGCGCGGGCCGCTTCCACCGAGGCGTTCAGCGCCAGCAGGTTGGTCTGGAAGGCGATCTCGTCGATCAGGCCGACGATGTCGGCGATCTTCTGCGCGCTCTCCTCGAT
This sequence comes from Ferrovibrio sp., assembly GCF_964218355.1. Classification (GTDB taxonomy): domain Bacteria; phylum Pseudomonadota; class Alphaproteobacteria; order Ferrovibrionales; family Ferrovibrionaceae; genus Ferrovibrio. The sequence goes on from NZ_CAXPMC010000025.1 coordinate 275, forward strand.
CCGGGTCACCGCGGCGACGGCATCAGCGACGACCGAACCGCCCTTTTCCGCCGTGTCGCGGGCGGCCACCGCCAGCTGGTTCGCCGCCTGGGCATTGTCGGCATTCTGCTTCACCGTCGCGGTCACCTCGTGCATCGCTGCCGCGGTCTGCTCCAGCGTCGCCGCCTGGGATTCCGTGCGGCTGGCCAGGTCCTGGCTGCCGGCGGAAATCTCGCCGGCGGCCGCCCGCACCGTGCCGGCACTGTCGGCGATATGGCGCAGGGTTTCGCCCAGCGTGCTGCCGGCGGTGTTCACGTCCTGCTGCAGGCGGGCGAAGACGCCGGCATAGTCGCCGGCAACCCGCCGGGTCAGGTCGCCCTCGGCCAGGCCGGCCAGCACGGTGCCGACCGCATCGATGGCGCCCGCCACCGCATCGAGCAGGCGGTTGATGCCGCTGCCCAGCGTTTCCGCGGCGCCCTGCAGCGGCGCGGTGTCGATGCGGCGGGTCAGGTCGCCGCCGGCCGCGGCGGCGACGATCTCGCCCACGGCACGGTCGAGCAGGGCCTCCTGTTCGGCGCGGCGGCGTTCGGCCGCCTGACGCTCGGCCTCGACCTCGCCGCGCAGGCGCTCGTTCTCGGCGCCATTCTGCTTGAACACCTCGACCGCCGCCGCCATGCGTCCGATCTCGTCGCGGCGCTGCAGGCCCGGCACGGCAGTGGCATAGTCGCCGGCGGCCAGCGTCGTCATCGCCCCGGTCAGGGCGGCGATCGGATTGGCGATGTTGCGGCCGATCAGCACGGCGAACAGCAGCCCGACCGCCAGCGCGACCGCCGACAGGACCAGCACGGTCAGGAAGGTGGCGCGGAAGGCCAGCGCCGCCGCAGACTGCTCGGCCTGCAACTCGGCCTGTTCGCTGGTCTGCACCTGGGCGGTCAGATCGGCGATCCGGCCGATATCCTCTTCCATGGTCTGGTAGATCAGCCGGTTCATGTCGGCGGCGGCGCTGGCGGCGTTGATGATGCCGGCCTCGTACTGGCGGGCGAAGTTCTCGGCATTCTCGGCCTGCTCCTTCAGCGCCGGCTTGTCGAGCGCCCCCTTCAGGCTGTCGATCAGCTCGACGAAGACCTTCACCTTGGCGCGGGCCTCGCTGGCTTTCGCCATGTCGCCCTGGCCGATGAACTGGTTGGCGGCCAGGCGGATCTCGGACAGCGCATCCATCACCAGGCCGGCCTCGGCGGCGGTGGCCATGTCGTTGCCGCGCATCGCCGCGCGGATCAGCTGCATCAGCTCCTCATGGGCCTTCGGCCCGTAGACATCGAGCTGGCTGCCCTTGATCTGCTTGAGCGTGTTGCGGGCGTCGATCGCCTCGCCGAGATTGCCGAAGACCCGGTCGAGCAGCGGCGGAATCTGTTCGAGCAATGCCCGGCGCTGGCTGTCGGTTTCGGCGGCCACCGCCGCTGCGATCCCGTCGCGCAGCGCCGGCTCCAGCCGGCGGGTGCCGAGCAGGCCGCGCGGATCGTCACGCTCCACATAAAGCAGCAGGCTGCGGCGCAGATCGACGATGTCGCGCTCGAATTTCTGGATCCGGCGGCCATTCTCGGTGATGGCATCATAGGTGCCGAAGGCCTGCTCGCCGCGCTGGATGCCGAGCACCGCAGCGGCAGCCACCACCAGCAGCAGCAGCAGGGCGATGGCGAAGCCGGCGGCGATGCGGGCCCGGATGCCCAGGCCGGACAGCCAGACCAGCAGCGGCGGCTGGCGACGCGGCCGGGCCGGCGGCTGATCCCCGGGCGCTGGTTCCTGGGCGGTGGCGGCGACGGGTGCGGAAAGCGACATCAGGCGACTCCTGGCAAAACGGCATGGTGCACGGCACCGGCAGGCGCGGCGGCAGGCCGGGTGAGAATGGACCGGGCGGAAACAGGGCGGGCGGAAACAGCACAGAAAGGACGGACGGGGACAGTCATGCGGGGACAGCCATGGCGGGAGGCCGACCGCAGCATGGCCGGCCCGCGGTTGTCCAATCGCGAGTTCGGATGACCGGAGATAAGCCCCGTTTATCGGCGGAACGGCAAAGACTGCGGACGGGCCGGTTGGCTGTCCGGCGGCATACACCAAGCATCAGACCCCCTGACGGGGCGTCACGGCCAATCCGCGGCCGCCCCTGCCAGCCCGGTCCGGGCGCTTCCTCCATTGTCTGATCCGGCAGATTTGCGGGCGGCCGCGCCGCGGTCAAGCATCACCACCGCCGGCCGGCAGAAATGCCGGCCCCACCCGCAAAGGTGACGCATTACCAAAATTTTACATTGTGCCGGCGTAGTCCGAATGACCGCGCAAGGCGAACCGCCCTTGCGCTGCGGCCGCCTAACCTGTTATCGAATCGGATAGATTCAGGAAAGCCGCCGACCGGCGGCCTAGGCGCCGGCCCGTCACGGCCAGGGCCATGCCGCCTGTACAACCCGGTAGCAGCCGCTGGCAACTGGTGGTAAAGACACTATCATTATTGCAACCTTTGACTCACTTTTAATGGAGAAGGTGATGCGGAAACCGAACCCATATGATGCCCATGTCGGCTCGCGCCTGCGCGCCTGCCGCACGCTGGCGGGCTTCAGCCAGGAGCGGCTGGGTGCCGCGGTCAGCCTGAGCTTCCAGCAGATCCAGAAATACGAAAAGGGCCTCAACCGCATCGGCGCCAGCCGCCTGCAGCAGTTCGCCCAGATTCTCAACGTGCCGCCGTCCTATTTCTTCGAGGATATGCCCGGCGTCGACCAGCAGCCGCAGGCCCGCCCCGAACATGCCGTGGTTTCCGAGATCGAGCAGGACAAGAGCCCGGTTTCGCGCCGCCAGGCGCTCGAGCTGGTGCGCAATTTCGGCAAGATCAGCGACGCCACCGTGCGCGACCGCATCTTCCAGCTGATCAAGGCCGCTGCCTCCTCCTACAGCGGCAAGGACGAGGGTGAGGGCGAAGGCGAACAGCCTGTCGCCGCTGCCAGCAGCGACGAAACGGCCTGATCCGGCCGCAACCTTCCTCCCGTTTTACCTGTACCGGGCTGCGGCTATGCCGCAGCCCGTTTTGTTTCGGGGCCGCCATACAGGCACAGGCTCTGTTTTGTCCGCGCAATCCTATCTGACGTAGTTGTCCACAGGAGATCAGCCTCAAGCTGTCATCTTCCTGAGAATCTGGCGCAGGGAAGTGCAATCATCCGGCCGTCCACACTTAATGGAGGCATGGATGACCATTCACACCCTGAAAACCCGGCTCCTGCAGACCCGCAGCCAGCGCCTGCCGGACCAGCTCATTCTCAACCACGGCCCGCGCGAGCAGCTCGGCCGCTTTTTCCTGGAGGCCGACAAGGCGGCCCGCGACCGCGGGGTTTTCCTCACGCTCAGCACCGATTTCGAATTGCTGCGCGAGGTCAACAAGATGAATCTCAAGCACTGGCACGGCCTCGCACCGAGCTTCGATCCCGCCTACGGCATCGATGCCAGCTGCGGCTACTGGCTGATCGGCCGCAATGCCGATGGCGAGATCATCTCCACCCAGGCGGCGCATTTCTATGACATGGGCAAGGAAACGCTGGCCGATTACCTGACCAGCCTGCGCCTGTTCTACAAGGACCCGGATGCGCAGAAGCGGCCGGGCGAAACCTGCAGCGTGACCAGCCCCAGCGCCACGGCGATCCACGGCCGCGTCGTCTTCTCGGGCTCGACCTGGATCCATCCGGACTATCGCGGCCGCAGCCTGCCGAAAATCCTGCCACGCATCTCGCGGGCGCTGGCGATGACGCGCTGGGGCACCGATTTCACCATCAGCCTTGTGTCGATGGCGCTGGTGGAGAAGGGCGTGGCGGCAGCCTATGGCTACGACCGCATCGAGCCCGGCATCGAATGGCTCGGCTCGGCGGTCAGCCCGCGCTATCTCGGCGCCCTGGTCTGGATGCCGCAGGCGGAGCTGCTGGCCGATCTCGGCCGGTTCCGTGAATCCCTGGACGACGATGCCCGCCGCGCGGCCGCGGCCGCCGGCCAGACGGGGATTGCTGGCGATCCGCCGCCGGCGGTGCCGGCCGGCTGAAAGCCGCGCGGTGCAGACCGGATCAGTCGGCCCCGATATCCAGCGGGATCGACAGTTTCGGATTGAGGATGGAGCTGCCGGTCAGGACTGTTTCCCCTGTCGGCAGCTTCCACCGCAGGATCAGGCGCTGGTAGCGGCGCCGGCGCGGATCGTGGCCCGGCTCCTCGACGATCGCATCGATATCGTCGATCTGCGGATCGCCGTTGCCCCGGCAGGCCGCATAGGACTGCGTCACCCAGGCGCCATAGGCGCGGTCGGGCTGGTCGGCAATGCTGCGCCCCACCGTGCTGGCGAAGGAGAAGCTGTCATAGACCGAGAAGCCGCCGCCCCCATACATGATCGACAGGTTGCCGTCGTTTTCGCCGTTCAGCATCACCGTGCGGGTGATCAGGCCGGAATTGCGCAGGTAGCGCTGGATCGGTTCGGAATAGGTGCCGTCGGTGAAGCGCCAGATGTCGAACAGGCTCGACAGGTCGGTCTGGCCGCTCTTGCTCCAGCGGATCGGATCATAGGGCTTGCGGATGAACAGGTCGCGCATGCGCGGCTCGCGCAGGGTCGCCAGCTCCCCGATCCGCTCCAGCAGCGGCGCGGAATCGAAGAACGCCTCCTCCAGCCAGCCGCTGGCGAAATAGACCAGCCCGACCGGCTTCTCACGGATCGCCTTGACCAGATAGGGCCGCAGCGCCGCCAGCACCGCATCGGACAGCATGCCGGCCCGGAACTGCAGCAGGGTGACATCGGCCCGCACCTCGAGCCAGACATAGCCCAGGTTGCGCGCCGCATAGGCGGCGAGGTCGAAATCGGGATCGGGATAGCCAAGTCGCTCGGCCAGTGTTTCCGAGGGCCAGCGCCACCAGCGACCAGACGTGTCGACCAGGTAATTCATGCACACCCCCCGCGGCCCCACACCTGACCGCTCAGGCATGAGTCTAGGGCAGGGACCGTCGGGAGTCGAGGGGGGCATCCGCACCGGAAAGTCGCAATCCCAGTGGGTTACGCAACCCATCCACAAGCCGCGCAGGCCCGCCGGACGGGCGCCGGAAGGGGCTGCGGGCTGCCCCCGGCTTGCGTATCCTGTGCCGCCTCCCTACATGAACGCCCTGTCGCAGATTGAGGATTTCCCCCGCCATGAGCAGCAGCAACGATCCAGTGCCGGTCTGGCACGGCACCACCATCCTTGCCGTCCGCAAGGACGGGCAGGTTGTGCTGGCCGGCGACGGCCAGGTCAGCCTTGGCCAGACCGTGATCAAGTCGAATGCCCGCAAGGTGCGCCGCATCGGTGACGGCTCGATCCTGGCCGGCTTCGCCGGCGCCACCGCGGATGCCTTCACCCTGTTCGAGCGGCTGGAAGCCAAGCTGGAGCGGCATCCGGGCCAGCTGGCCCGCGCCTGCGTCGAACTGGCCAAGGACTGGCGCACCGACCGCTACCTGCGCCGGCTGGAGGCGATGATGGCGGTGGCCGACAAGTCCGTCTCGCTGGTGCTGACCGGCACCGGCGACGTGCTGGAACCCGAGGACGGCCTGATCGGCATCGGCTCGGGCGGCAACTACGCGCTGGCCGCCGCGCGCGCCCTGATCGACCGCACCGACATGGATGCCGAGGCGATCGCGCGCAAAAGCCTGAACATCGCCGCCGACATCTGCGTCTATACCAACCGCAACATCATCGTCGAAAAGCTGTCATGACCTCCTTCTCGCCGCGCGAAATCGTCTCCGAACTCGACCGCTACATCGTCGGCCAGGCCGAGGCCAAGAAGGCCGTCGCCGTCGCCCTGCGCAACCGCTGGCGCCGCCAGCAGCTGCCCGAGGGCCTGCGCGAGGAGGTGCTGCCGAAAAACATCCTGATGATCGGCCCGACCGGAGTGGGCAAGACCGAGATCTCGCGCCGGCTGGCCAGGCTGGCCAACGCGCCGTTCCTCAAGGTCGAGGCCACCAAGTTCACCGAGGTCGGCTATGTCGGCCGCGATGTCGAGCAGATCGTGCGCGACCTGCTGGAAGGCGCGCTGACCATGATCCGCGAGAAACGCCGCCGGGAGGTCACCGCCCGCGCCGAGCTGGCGGCGGAAGAACGCCTGCTGGATGCCCTGGTCGGCGAGAAGGCCGGCGTCGAGACGCGGCAGAAATTCCGCAAGATGCTGCGCGAGGGCGAACTCGACAAGCGCGAGATCGAGATCGAGCTGAAGGATGGCGGCATGGGCGGCATGCCGATGTTCGAGATTCCGGGCATGCCCGGCGCCCAGATGGGCATGGCCAACCTGCAGGACATGCTGGGCAAGGCCTTCGGCGGCCTGCGCGGCAAGCCGCGCAAGACCCATGTCGGCGAGGCGATGAAGGCGCTGACCCAGGAAGAGAGCGACAAGCTGCTCGACCAGGACAGCCTGGTGAAGGAGGCGATCACCGCCGTCGAGCAGAACGGCATCGTCTTCCTCGACGAGATCGACAAGATCTGCGCCCGCAGCGAATACCGCGGCGGCGGCGACGTTTCCCGCGAGGGCGTGCAGCGCGACCTGCTGCCGCTGATCGAGGGCACCGTCGTCAACACCAAGCACGGCACGGTGAAAACCGACCATATCCTGTTCATCGCATCCGGCGCCTTCTCGATGGCCAAGCCGAGCGACCTGCTGCCCGAGCTGCAGGGCCGGCTGCCGATCCGCGTCGAGCTGAAGGGCCTGACCCGCGAGGATTTCAAGCGCATCCTGACCGAGCCGGAAGCCAGCCTGCTGAAGCAGTATGTGGCCTTGCTGGCCACCGAACAGGTGACGCTGGATTTCACCGACGACGCCATCGACGCGCTGGCCAAGATCGCCTTCGACGTCAATGAAGGCATCGAGAATATTGGCGCGCGCCGGCTGCACACCATCCTCGAACGGGTGCTGGAGGAAATCAGCTTCACGGCGGCCGACCATTCCGGCCAGACCGTGACTATCGACGCCGCCTATGTGCAGCAGCGCATCGGCGACCTCGCCGGCAACAGCGACCTCAGCAAGTATATCCTCTAGGCTGCCGCCTTCCGTCGCGGCCGGACTTGACCCGGCCGGCGGAGCAGCGTTTCCTTCCGGCAACGGAATGGAGGAAACGATGGCGGAAGACCTGAAGGGCCGCGTGGCGCTGATCACCGGCGCATCCAGCGGCATCGGCGCGGCGACGGCGAAGCTGCTGGCCGGGCACGGCTGCGCGGTGGCGGTCAATTTCTCGAAAAGCCGCCCGGCCGCCGAGGCCGTGGCGGCCGCCTGCGGGGCGGCCGGCGGCCGGGCCTTCCTCGTGCAGGGCGACGTCGCCGACGATGCCACCTGCCGGCGCATCGTCGACGAGACGGTGGCGCATTTCGGCCATCTCGATTTCCTCGTCAACAATGCGGGCACCACGAAGTTCGTCGCCCACAAGGATCTCGACGGCCTGTCGGCCGACGACTTCCAGCGCATCTACGCCGTCAATACCATCGGTCCCTTCCAGATGATCCGCGCCGCCGAGAGCTATCTGCGCGCCACAGGGGGCGCGGTGGTCAATGTTTCGTCCACCGCCGCCGTCACCGCCATCGGCTCGTCGCTGGCCTATGTGGCCTCGAAGGCGGCGCTGAACGGCCTGGCGCTGGGCCTTGCCCGCGTGCTGGGGCCGGAGGTGCGGATCAACAATGTCTGCCCCGGCTTCGTCGAGGGCGACTGGCTGAAGGAAGGCATGGGCGCGGCCGCCTACGAGGCAACCCGCGCCGCCTGGAATGCACTGGCGCCGCTGGGGCGCACCAACCGGCCCGAGGACATTGCCGAGAGCATCGCCTTCTTCCTGACCGCGGCACCGAACATCACCGGCGAGACCCTGCTGATCGATGCCGGCATGCGGCTGGCGGCACCGCGGCCGGCCGCCGGAAGGTGAAGACCGGAAAGTCGAATACCGGAAAGTCGAATACCGGGCGATAAAGCCGGACGGCAATCAGCCACGCAGCAGCTTCAGCAGCTGGTCGAGCTTCGCCTCGTCGAGATCGCCGATGCGCCGCGCCAGTTCGTTGGCCAGAAGGGTGGCGCGCGGGCTGAGGCCGGCCGTGTCGATGCTGACCTTCGGATGCGACAGCCGGGCCAGGTCGGCCAGCGCGTCGGCCTCGTCCCAGATGATGTTCAGGTAGCCGCAGATCCGCTGCAGCAGCAGCCAGCTCGGCCGGCCGCGATGGCCGTGTTCCAGCGCCGAGAGATAGGCCGCCGAGACGCCAAGATCGGCCGCCATCTGCTTCAGGGTGATGCCGCGCGCCTGGCGCAGGCTGCGCATGCGGGCACCGAAGGGCGTCATGCCCGGCCCCGCTGCCGGCCGGCCGACCATATGTATGCAAATTGCCGCCGCATGGGCTTCAACCTATTCTTTTGTCATGGTTCCGCGCAATCGCCCGTTCTTATGCCTTTCCGGCCGCTTGGCCGCCCTGCTGGCCATCCTGCCGGCCCTGCTGCTCCTGCCGGCCGCCCTGCCGGCGGCGGCCGGGCCGCTGGTGATCGGATTCCGTCACAGCCCGCCCTACGTGATCGCCGACGGCAAGGGCGGCCTGCGCGGCCTGGAATACGAGCTGGTCAGTGCGGCCGCCGCTGCCGGCAATCTGGTGCTGCGCCCCTATGTCGAACCCTTCGGCCGCCTGCCCGAGGATTTCCGCCGCAAAAAGCTGGATGCCTTCGCGCCGGCCAGCGCCTCGCTCGACCTGCCCGGCTGTCTGAGCGCCACGGTGCTGACCTACCGCAACATGGCCTTCTCGCTGGAACGCGACCGGCTGCCGGTCAACGAGATCCACGACCTGGCCTATTACGATGTGATGGCATTCCAGAACGCCCATCGCCTGCTGGGACCGGCCCTGGCGCAGGTGGAGCGGCTGAACAACCGCTACCGCGAGGTGGCCAACCAGATGCTGCAGGTGCGGGCCCTGTTCAGTGGCCGCACCGACATCGTGGTGGCCGACCGCCGCATCTTCCGCTTCCTGATGCAGAGCCCGGATGCCGGCGTCGATGTCTCGCCGCCGGTGACCGAGCATCCGATCTTTCCGGAAAATCCCTACGGCGTCGCCTTCCATGATCCGGGTGCCTGCGCGGCCTTCGATGCCGGGCTGCAGAGTATCCGCGCCGACGGCCGCTACGACGCCATCCTGCAGCGCTGGGATGCCGCCCTGCAGGCCGGGACGCGGGCGCTGGCGCCACAGCGCATCCGCGGCTGAAACCGGCCCGGGTTTTTACTCGCCGGCAAGGCCGGCGAGAGCCTGCTGCTGGATTTCCACGGCCCGCGGATAGCACAGGTCGCGCCAGCCCGCGCTGTCGGGATAGAAGGCGGCGCGGATCTGCGCCTTGATCGCGCGGCCCTGCGGCGAGAAGACATCGCCGCGCAGATGCAGCCAGTTGTCGGCGATCACCGACAGCCGCACCTCCGGCGACGGCAGGGTGCCGACCTCGATGTTGATCGCCACGGTGACCGCCGGTGCGCAGAAGCGGGCGATGCCCATGCGCAGGTTGCCCTCGATCACCGGCGAGTCCGACTGGCCCATCTGCGGCGAGGTGACGGCCGCCCCGAACCAGGCCTGGGCCAGCCGCAGCGGTTCGCTGGCCGGCGCATGCCGGCAGATCAGCTCCGAATAGCCGAAGGGCCCGAGGCCGGTATGGAAGTCGATCACGCAGATGCGTTTCGCCTGCGCCAGATACCGCCCGCAGATGTCGCGGATGGTGCGGTGCGACCAGCAGGCCTGCCTGCCGCCGTAGAAAATGCCGTCCGGATGGCTGTGCTGGCCGCTGACCAGCGCATGGTTGGCGGCCTTCGCGCCGACCCGCTCGAAATAGGCGGCCATCTTCGCCTGCACGGCAGCGGCGGTCGCATCCGTCCAGTCCTCCGGCAGCAGCCAGTCATGCACCTCGGCATAGGCCGGGTTCGATGGCGGCGGCGCGGCATCGAAATCGACGAAGTTGCGGTTGATGTCCATGTTGTCTTCGTTGACCCGGCGGCCCCAGGAAAAGCCGTAGGGATTGGAGGCATGGATCATCAGCATCGCCATGCCCGCCGGCAGTTCCGCCATGCGGCCTTCGGCCAGCCAGCCGGTCTGGCAGCCCGAACCGTAATAGCCCTCGATGCCGTGGGTGCCGGACACCGTGACCAGCACCGCCCGCGCATCGCGCGGGCCGAACCAGGCGAGATCGGTGAACAAAGCTTCGCCGGCGATGCCCTTCAGGGGATGCGGCAGGCTTTCGGTGCTGCCGCCGGCAGCAGCAGCGGCGGCGAGGAACTTCCGGCGGGCGGTGGCGTAATCGGTGGAGAAGAAATCGTGGTGGGACATGACGGCCTGTGGCGGGATTACTGCGGCGGCGATGAAAGCGCCGCCACTTTCTGCCGCGGTCCGCGACTTGGCAAGCATGACCGGAATTGGTTCGCATTGGCCCCGCGGCCGGAAGACGCGCCGCACCGGACCCGACCCCGCCGGGCCCGCCTTTATGTCTCGCGCTGGCGGCGCAGCAGCACGTAGAAGGCGCCGCTGCCACCCATATCGGGCCGGGCCGGCGCCACGCCCAGCACCTGCTCGCGCCACGGGCCGCGACGCAGGTAATCCGGCAGCCAGGCGCGCAGCACGCCGCGGCCGGGATGGAAACCCAGTTCGGCGGCGCTGCTGCCAGAACTGCCCTTGCCGGTGATCACCAGCAGGCAGCGCTTCTGCTGCGCGATACCGTCGCGCAGGAAGCGCGACAGCGCGCGTTCGGCATTGGCCAGCGTCAGGCCATGCAGGTCGATGCGGGCTTCCACCGGCAGTTCGCCGCGCTGGAACCGCTGGCGCAGGCGCTTGTCCATCTGCGGCAGCGGCCGTTCGCTGCCGGCCGGCAGCGGCGCCAGCGGCCGGGCCTCCGCCTTCGCATAGGCCGCCGGACCCGCGCCCTCCGGCCGGTAGACCTTCGGCAGCGGCGCCAGCGGCCGCGGTTCCGTGTCGGCCTTCTTCAGCGGCCGGGCCGACTGCACCACCTGCTGCCAGACCTCGTGGTCAGGCACCAGCGGCGCCGGCGCGATCTTAGTTTTCCGCGGCGCCATCTCTGATCAGCACGATATGCAGCCGGCGCGGGCCATGGGCGCCCAGCACCGGCACGCCTTCGATATCGGCGGTGCGCGACGGCCCGGTGACGAAGTTGACCGTGCGTGGCCAGTTCCCGCTCCAGCTTTCATCGGGCGCGCCCAGCTTGTCGCGCAGCCGCGCGAAGGCATCCTCCAGCCCGCCGGTGATCTGGCTTTCATGCATCACGACGAGATGATGGTCCGGCACGAAATGCAGGGTGGTCGGCGTGGTGGCCGAGGAATGCAGCATCAGGGTTCCGGTCTCGGCGATGCCGGCAAAGGCCGGGGTGACGCTGACCAGATCCCGGCTGCGGCCGGGGCCGTATTCCACCTGCAGCAGCGGGCGTTCGCTCCAGGGCAGCGATTCCAGCAGCGGGTCGGGCGCCACCCGCAGGGTCGACGGCAGGTTATGCCGTGCCAGATAATCGGCGATCTTCGCCGGCACCGCGCCGGCGCTGTCGACGCGGTCGACCGTCACCGTCAGCGCCTCGGCCTTGGCGACAAACAGATCCACCTGCTGCGCATGCGGAATCTGCGCGCGCTGCGGCACCAGGTTGCGCGGATGGCCGGCGATGCGCCCGGCAACCGCCCGCGGCCGCGCCGAGTCATTCACGCTGTCCTTCAGGCCGGCGCGCAGCGTGGCGAAAATCCTGTCGCGCGCACTCATCGGCCGCCTCCCCGCCTGCGGCGCCTGTATTGCGCCATGAAGGTCTCGGCCGCCTGCGGCGCCGGCAGGTCGCGGCCATCGGTCCAGCCCGCTGCGAGAGGAAGGCGTGCAAAGCGCCCGCCGCGCTTCCGCCCCAGCATGTGCAGGGCGGCAATGGCGATGCGGCTGCCCAGCCGGTACAGCCACGGCCGCTTCGCGGCAAAGGCCCAGGCCTCGATGCCCCAGCGCTGCAGGGGCGGGGTGATCTGCTGCGCATGGGCCTGCTCGCGCCAGTGCCGCATGATATCCGGCAGCGGGATGCGCATCGGGCAGACTTCCTCGCATTTGCCACAGAAGGTGGAGGCGTTGGGCAGATGCCGCGCGGTTTCCAGGCCGATCATGTGCGGATCGAGCGCGGCGCCGATCGGGCCGGGATAGACCCAGCCATAGGCATGACCGCCGACCGAGCGGTAGACCGGGCAGTTGTTCATGCAGGCGCCGCAGCGGATGCAGCGCATCAGCGGTTCGAGGGCGGTGCCCAGCATTTCGCTGCGGCCGTTATCCAGCAGCACGACATGGAATTCCTCGGGCCCGTCCTTGTCGCCGGGCCGCTTCGGACCGCAGGACAGGGTGGTGTAGCAGCTCATCTCCTGGCCGGTGGCCGAGCGGGCGAGGATGCGCAGGATGGTGGAGAGGTCTTCCAGGTTGGGAATCACCTTCTCGATGCTGGAGACGGCGATATGCATCTTCGGCAGCGACTGGGTCAGGTCGCCGTTGCCCTCGTTGGTCACGATCACCGTGGCACCGGTCTCGGCGATCAGGAAATTCGCGCCGGTGATGCCGACATCGGCCTGGAAATAGCGTTCGCGCAGCACGGCCCGCGCCTCGGTGACCAGGGCCTGCGGATCGCTGCTGCGCGGCCCTGCCTTCACCCCGGGCGATTGCGGCAGTTCGTAGTCGGGATGGTGTTCCTCGAACAGCTCGGCCACCTGTTCGCGGGTCTTGTGCAGGGCCGGGCCGATGATGTGGCTGGGCGGCTCATGCGCCAGCTGGATGATGTATTCGCCCAGATCCGTCTCGATGGGCTGGATGCCCTGGGCCTCGAGGAAGGCATTCAGGCCGATTTCCTCGGTGACCATGGACTTGCCCTTGGTCACCGTCTTCGCATTGCGCGACCGGCACAGTGCCAGGATGGTTTCGCGCGCCTCGCGCGGCGTGCGGCACCAGTGCACCTTGCCGCCGCGCGCGGTTACCTGCTGCTCGAATTTTTCGAGATACAGGTCGATATGCTGCAGGACGTGATTCTTGATCTTCACGCCTTCGTCGCGGAGCGCATCGAATTCCGGCAGCTCGCGGGCGGTTTCGACCCGGCGGCTGGCCATCGGGCCGCCGATGATGTCCATCGCCTTGCGCAGGTTCGGGTCCTGCAGCGCCTTGCGGGCATTGGCCTCGAAGGCCTGCGCGGTGACCTGCATGCTCATGGCGCCGCCCCCTTATCCGCTTCGCCCAGGGACGCTTCGCCTATGGCGGGTCCGTCCGCCATGCCGGCCAGCACCTCGGCCACGTGGCGCACCTGCACGGCGCTGCCCTCGCGCTGCAGCCGGCCGGCCATGTTGAGCAGGCAGCCCATGTCGCCGGCCAGCAGCAGCCCGGCGCCGGTGGCGGCGATGTCGGCGGTCTTGCGGCTGACGATATCGGTCGAGACCTCGCCATACTTGATGCAGAAGGTGCCGCCGAAACCGCAGCAGGTTTCCGGCGTCTGCATCTCGACCAGTTCGAGGCCGGCGACGGATTCCAGCAGCCGGCGCGGCTGCGTCTTCACGCCCAGTTCGCGCAGGCCCGAGCAGCTGTCGTGATAGGTGGCTTTCGCGTCGCAGGCGACGCCGGCCAGCGTGTCCACCTTCAGCACGTCGACCAGGAAGCTCGTCAGCTCGTATGTGCGCGCCGCCACTGCCCCGGCGCGCACCTGCCAGTCTGGCTCGGCCGCGAACAGGGCCGGGTAATGGTCGCGGATCATGCCGCCGCAGGACCCCGATGGCGCCACCACATAGTCATAGCCCTCGAAGGCGGCGATCACCTGCCGGGCGATGGCGGTGGTGTCGGCACGGTCACCGGAATTATAGGCCGGCTGGCCGCAGCAGACCTGCGCCTCGGGCACCTCCACGATGCAGCCGGCATCCTCCAGCAGCTTGATCGCGGCGAAGCCGACGCCGGGGCGGTAGAGATCGACGAGGCAGGTGACGAACAGCGCCACGCGGGGCGGCGCGGCAGCGGGGGATTCGGGGCTGGTCATAACGGACGGGGTCTCCTCGGGGTCACTCTAGCGGCTTGGCCGCGGCAGGCAACGCCTCGGCCAGCCGGGCGAAGGCCTGCGCCGCCACATCGACGGGCGCATCCGGTTGTGTCGTGCGCCAGAATGCGCAGATTTTCCGCCCCAATGCATAGACCGCGATGCCGCTGCCCGGTCCGCCGCCGGTATGGCCCCATGGATGTGCCAGCGGATCATGCGCCCACAGCATCAGGCCGAGGCCATAGGCCGGATCGGGATAGGTTGCACTGCCGTGTTCGGGCAGGGCCCGGCCCTGCAGCATACGCGCAAAACTCTCCGGCCGCAGCAGCCGGCCATCGACCAGCGCCCGGAGCAGCCGGGCGGCATCCGCCACCGGACCGGTCGCCAGCCCGTGATAGACCCAGCCGGGGTGATAGCTGGTCACGCTGCCCATCGCCACATCATCGAGGTCAGACGGCAGCAGGGCGAGCCGCGTGCCGGCCACGCTGGCCGGCGCGAAGACGAGGCGATCAAGCGCGTCGCCCAGCGAAAGCCCTGCCGCCTGCGCGACCAGCGCGGCGACCTTCATGTAACCGATATTCGAATAGGCCCAGCCTTGCCCCGGTGCATAGCGCAGGCGATCCGCCTCCGTCTCGGCCAGCAGGCGCGCGGCCGGCCAGGGCGCGCGCTGCGCGGCGACATCGGCCTGGTAGGACGCGAGCCCGCCGTAATCGGGCAGGCCGGCCTCATGCCGCAGCAGCTGCGCCAGCGTGTAATCCGCGCCGGCCAGCGGCGCATCGAGAGACAGCGCGCCGTCTTCGGCAAGGCGCAGCGCGGCGATGGCCAGCAATGTCTTGGTGAAGCTCCACCATGGCACCGCGCCGGCATGGCCGTCCTGCACCAGGGCGCCATCGGCGTCGATCACCGCGACGGCCTGTCTGCTCATGCCGGCCGCATGCCCGCCGCGGATTCCCGGGCACCCTCGGCGACCAGCCAGTCGACGAACTGCATCACCGTGCCGTGGCTGCGGTTGGCCGGATACAGCACGTGATAACCCTCGGAGATGAAGACCGGACCGTCGAGCGGCGCCACCAGCCGCCCGGCGGCCAGATCGTCGGCCACCAGCGGCAGGGCGCCGACGGCGAAGCCGAGGCCGCGCAGGGCGGCTTCCAGCGCGAAGAAATAATTCTCGAAACGCTGGCCGCCGATCGGGATCTGCCCCGATGAAAAGCCGGCGGCACGGAACCATTCCAGCCAGGCATTCGGCTTGCTGTCGCTGTGCAGCAGCGGCGCGCGCAGAAGATCGGCCGGCTCTGCCACCGGCCAGCGCGCCAGCAGGGCCGGCGCCGCCACCGGCAGGTTGGGATCGGCCAGAAACTGCCGCGCGACGAACCCGGCGCGATGCATCGGATGGCGGCGGATCGCCACGTCGAACTCGTCCTGCAGATGCTCGATCGCGGCCGTCGAGGTCGACAGCCGCACCTCGACGCGCGGATGCGCGATCTGGAAGGCCGACAGCCGCGGGATCAGCCAGCGCATGGCGAAGGTGGCGACAATGTTGACGCGGATCAGGCGTGCCGTTGCCGGTTCGCGCATGCGTTCGGTGGCGTTGCCCAGCCGGTCGAGCGCGGCACTGACCTCGGCGAGATAGACGGCGGCGCGTTCGGTCGGGATGCGGCCGCGGCCATGGGGCCGGAACAGCGGCGTGCCGAGAAACTGCTCCAGGGTCTGCACATGGCGGCTGACCGCGCCATGGGTGACGCCGAGTTCCTGCGCCGCGCGGCTGAAGCTGCCCAGCCGCGCCGCCGCCTCGAAGGCCCGCAGGGCATTGAGCGGCGGCAGCAGGCGCATCTGTGATTTTTCCTGACGTATGGTTGAGTAAATCACGGCTGGCGGCGCAGCCGCCTTTGCCTATCATAGCCCCGCATAACCCCGGATCAAGCGAGGTTTTTCATGGCTTTCGCGTATCGGCGGCCCGTCCCGGCAGGACGGGCAGCAACGGATTTGTTTTGCCGTTTCATCACATATCTCTGGGATCGCCACCGCGCCCGGGCGGCCTACCGGCGCAGCTGCGACGCCCTGCGCGACCTGGACACCCGGCTGCTCGACGATGTCGGGCTGACCATGGCCGACCGCCAGCGCCTGCGGCCGGGCGGCTAGCGCCTCAGCGCGACCCCGGATCGGCGGCCGGCAGGTCGCCGTCGCCGCGACCCAGCGGGCGCTGCATGAACACGCTGTCGACCCAGCGGCCATGCTTGAAGCCGATCGACGGCAGGGTGCCGACCACCCGGAAGCCCAGCGCCGCATGCAGGCCGATCGAGCCCATGTTGCGGGTGTCGCCGATCACCGCCACCATCTGGCGATAGCCCTGGCGGGTGCAGTCATCGATCAGGGCGGCGAGCAGCGCACGGCCGATGCCGCGGCGCGGCGCATCGCTGGCCACATAGATCGAATCTTCCACGGCAAACCGATAGGCGATGCGCGGCCGATACGGCCCGGCATAGGCATAACCGACGATCCGGCCGTCGATCTCGGCCGCCAGGTAAGGCAGGCCCTTCGCGACGATGGCGGCGCGGCGCTGGCCCAGTTCGGCGGCATCCGGCGGCACCGTCTCGAAACTGGCATAGCCGTGCAGCACGTGATGCGCGTAGATATCGGCAATCGCGGACAGATCGCGGTCCTCGGCGGGACGGATCAGCAGGGCGGTGGCGACGGTCATGGGAGCGGGCGGGAGAGCTGTCAGTGATCGCAATTCGGTAATCGCAACATCGTCAGTATGCCACACAGCTCCGCCCCGCGGAATGGGGCCGGGCCGGGCATTTCCGCTTGCCGAACCCCGGCCCGCGGCCCAGATTCATGGCATGACCGAGGATTTGTCGGCCGGCCGGGGCAGCACGGACCTGAAATTCCGCGACACCGGCGACCATAGCGGGGCGCAGCCGCGATCGCCGCTGCTGCAGACCCTGCTGTCCTACTGGCAGTCGAAATGCGGTCCGGACGGAATCCTGCCGGGCCGGCAGGATCTCGACCCGCTGGAACTGCGCAGCCTGCTGCCCAGCATCTACCTGGTCGACGTGCTGGACGGGAACAGCTTCCGCATCCGCCTGCTGGGCGAGGAGCATGTGCAGATCTACGGCAATGGCGTGGTCGGCCGCGTGATCGACGACATCTTTCCGCCGGCGGCGGCAGCCGAGTTCAACCGGCTCTATGCCGCCGTGGTGCGGCGCCGGACCCCGGTGATCAATCGCGGCCAGATCACCTGGCTGCAGAGCCATACATGGATGCATTTCGAGGGCCTGCATGCACCGCTGGCCGGCGACGGCAGCAATATCGACACGATCTTCGGGGCCGGTGTCTTTTCCGACCCGGATGCGGGCTGACCCCGGATCCGGCAGAACGGTCCGCCAGCAGGGCCCGGTCAGACCAAGGCAGCATGGCGGGCCGCGTGCATTTCGGCGAGACTGCCGCGTATCATGCTGTCCTGAAGCCATGCTGACCCTGATCGAGACCCCGCCGCAGCGGCGGCCGGATATCCGCGAATGCGCCGAACCGCAGGACCTGCTGCTGCGGGCGCTGAAGACGCACTGGCAGGACCTGGTGGCCGCCGGCAGCGGCCGGCTGCCGGCACTGGACGCGATCCGCCTGGCCGCCATGCCGCAGCTGCTGTCGCATCTGCTGCTGGTCGATGTCGAGCCGCCGGCACCGGAAACCGCGCCGGTCTACCGGATCGGCCGGCTGGGCAGCGCCCAGCGCGTGATGTATGGCGGCGACTTCGCCGGCTGCACCCTTGAGGAGGTTCTCGGCGACGACCGCGCCTGGATGATGCGCCACGCCTTCGACGAGGTGCGGCGGCGGCGCGGCCCGGTCGGCTATGCCGGCCGCGTCGCCTGGTGGCCGGGCAAGAGCTGGATCACCTTCGAGAGCATCCAGATGCCGCTGGCCGGCGACGGCACGCGGATCGACATGATCCTGGGCGCCGCCGTTTTCATCCATGGCGGCCGCAAGCGCGGCTGAACCGTTCAGGCGGCGGGCGCCGCCAGCAGCCTGGCCGCAACCGGCTTCGGCAGCAGCAGCCACCAGCGGCCCGGCTGTTTCATGCGGCCGGCCAGCGCCTCGGCTTCGTCGCCATGGCCCCAGAAGACATCGCCGCGCACGCCGCCGCGGATGGCGCCGCCGGTATCCTGCGCCACCATCAGCCGCCGTAGCGGTTTTTCGGCCGCGCCCGGCTGCAGCGCCGGCTGCGTGGTGTCGAGCCACACGGGCAGGCCGAGCGCGAAATGGCTGCGGTCGACCGCAAGGCTGCGGCCGGGCAGCAGCGCGACGCCCTGGGCGCCGGGCGGGCCGTCGCTGTCGTCCTGCGGCTTGGGCAGCTCGCGGAAAAACACATAGGAGGGGTTTTCACGCAGCAGCGCCGGCGCCTCCGCCGGATGCGCCGCCAGCCAGGCCCGGATCGTCTGCAGCGAGACATCCTCGCGGGCGATTTCGCCGCGCGCGATCAGCACACGCCCCACCGCGACATAGGCATGGCCGTTCTGGGCCGCGAAACCGACCCGCATCTGGCTGCCGTCATCGAGCTGCACGAGGCCGGACCCCTGCACCTGCAGGAAGAAGGCATCGGCGGCATCGTCGAGCCAGACCAGTTCGAGATTGCGGCCGGCCAGCGCACCGGCCTCGATGGCGGCACGGTCGTCATAGGGTTTCAGCCGGCCGTCGCGCACCCGGCCGGCGATGCGCTGGCCCTTCAGGCTGTCGCGGAATTCGCCGAGATCGACCTGCACCAGATCGGCCGGCTGGCGGTAGAGCGGCGCCTGGTAGGCGCCGTGGCGCCGGCGGCTGCCGCGCACCAGCGGTTCGTAATAGCCGGTGAACAGCCCCTGCGCCGCATCCTCGCCCAGCACCGCCACCGGCGCCAGTTCGCGTTCGGCCAGCGCCCGCAGGGCGGCATCGTCGCCGGGCTTCAGGCTGCCCAGTGCCATGCAGAACGGCCGCCAGTCCGCCGGCGTGCCGTAGCGGTCGAACCCGTCGAGACCGCGATCGGCAGGCCGCGCCAGCATGCGCGCGCAGGATCGCGCCAGCGCCGGCAGGGCGGCAGCCGGTGCATCGGCCTGCCAGCCGGGCAGGTCGGCAAAGCCGGCCGGGCGGAATGCGAGGGGAAGCGG
The DNA here is from genome assembly GCF_964218355.1 of Ferrovibrio sp. GTDB lineage: Bacteria > Pseudomonadota > Alphaproteobacteria > Ferrovibrionales > Ferrovibrionaceae > Ferrovibrio. Next base: position 19,444 of record NZ_CAXPMC010000025.1, read on the forward strand.
CTTGCGCTCGGCCGCACAGGCAGCCAGCAGGCCAAGCAGCGTGGCCGCAGCGGCCAGGCGGAACAGCAGGCCGGCGCTCACGCGGCGGCGGGCGCGGAGGTGGCGATCAGGGTCCAGTTCGGATCGCGCGAACCGGTATCGCGGGCGAAGGTCCAGATATCCGTGACCTGCTCGACCGTATTGGCATGGCCGCCGATCACATGGTCGTGGGCGTCGCGGGTGGTGCTCATCAGCTCGCTGTCGAACGTCACCGTGATTTCGGCGATGCGGCCGTTCAGCTGGGTTTCGGTGATCTCGACGGCCCGCATGCCGATCACCTTGGTTTCCATGGTCTCGCCACGGCTGGCGCGGTCGTCGATGGCGCCGGCGAAATCGGCGAAGACCTCGCGCGACAGCAGCGGCCGCAGCGTATCCTTGTCGCCGGCGGCAAAGGCCGTGACGATCATCTCGTAGGCGGCCTTGGCGCCCTCGATGAATTCGGCCGGATCGAAACGCGGATCGGCGGCGCGGATGCGGTCGATCTTCGGGTCGCCGGCCGGGGCGGCCGGCTGGTCGCGGCGCGGCAGGGTGATCACCTTCTCGGCCTCGGCCTTGTCGCCGCCATCGGCCTCGGGCCCGCCGAAACGGCGCCGGCGCTGCTGCTCGTGGCCGGTGCGCTGGCCCAGCACCGAACGCAGCCGCAGCACGATGAAGCCCGCGATGGCCGCCAGAAGAATGATGTCGAGAAACTGCAAGCCGCTGTCACCCATCGGAAATCGTCTTGTCCGCCTGTTGTTTCAGTGTAGCCCCATGGCTCTGTCCGGTCCAGCCGGGCGGCAGCGCCATACCGCAGAGAAATAAGCGGTTTTCCCGGTATTGCAAGACAGGCGCACCCTGGCCGGGCGCGGGCGGGAGGGGCGACTTGTGGCCCGGCGCGAAAGCATGCTAGGGACGGGACCGCCCAGTTTTCAGCGAGAAAGACCGCCGGTCATGACCGACAGCACCCTGCCGCCCGAAGGCTTCAACCCCGACACGGCGCCGCGTTTCGGGCTGAATGCCCAATATACCAAGGATTTGTCCTTCGAGCATCCGATGGCGCCGCGCAGCTTCAGCATGCCGGGCGCGCCGCAGATCTCGGTCAATGTCGGCACCCAGGCCGAACGGGTCAATGATAGCCTGTTCGAGGTCACTCTGCGCATCCTGTGCGAGGCCAAGCATGGCGAGGAAACCGCCTTCGTGGTCGACCTCTATTATGCCGGCCTGTTCACCATCGCCAATGTGCCGGCCGAGCATGTCGAGCCGCTGCTGCTGGTCGAGGCGCCGCGCCTGCTGTTCCCGTTTGCCCGGCGCATCGTTGCCGATGCCACCCGCGACGGCGGCATGCCGCCGCTGATGCTGGATCCGATCGACTTCCTGGCCCAGTACCAGCGCAGCAAGGAAGCCGAGGCGGAACAGCAGACCGCCTGACCCCGGCCGCCCCATGAGCATCCCGCTGGATGACGCGATCGCCCGGTCGTCTCATCCGCGGATGCTGACCCTCGACTTCCTCGAGCACTGCTCGCCGCGCATCCGCCGCACCTGGGATTACTGGAACGCCAAGCGCGGCACACGGCCGATGCCGGCGCGGCGCGACATCGATCCCGCCGAGATTCCCGACCTGCTGCCCTATCTGGTGCTGACCGAGGTGCTGCCGGCGGCACCTTTCCTGCGCTATCGCCTGGTCGGCACCAAACAGGTGGCGATCCGCGGCCACGATCCGACCGGCCTGCCGGTGCGCGGCCATTATATCGGCCATCACCTGGGCAATGACGAGGACGAGGTGATGCTGAATTACCGCATCGTCATCGAGGGCCGGCGCTTTGTTTATGATTACGACGCCACCACCGGCCCAGAGCGGGATGACAGCTCCTTCGGCAACCGGCCGGTGCGCGAACACGGCACCCTGCTGCTGCCGCTGTCCGGCGACGGCGAGACCGTCGACATGGTGTTCTGCTGTGCCGATATCGAGGATGGCGGCTGACCCGGCCGGCCGGGCCTATTAGCCATCCAGCCAGAGCGGATCTTTCAGCTTGGCGACAAAAGCCGCATGGGCGGCCAGTTCCTCTGCACTGGCGGCATGCGGCCGCGGCGGCCGGGCCGGGCCGCGCGGTGTCTGCAGGGGAACCACCGTCTGGCCGCTGCCATCGAGGCCGGCGAGCCCGAGGCCCTGCTGGCGGCCGCCGATCAGCTCGAGATAGACCTCGGCCAGCAATTCGGCATCGAGCAGCGCGCCATGCTTGGTGCGCGCAGAATTGTCGATGTTGAACCGCTTGCACAGTGCGTCGAGGCTGGCCTGGGCACCGGGGAATTTCTGCCGCGCCATCCGCACGGTGTCGATGGCGCGCTCCATGGCGATATGCGGCATGCCCTCCAGCCGCGCCAGTTCCGCATTCAGGAAACCGATATCGAAGGCGGCATTGTGGATCACCAGCGGGTCCTCGCCGACGAAGGCGACGAAGTCCTGCGCCACACTGGCGAAGACCGGCTTGTCCTTCAGGAAATCGTCGGACAGGCCATGCACCCTGAAGGCGTCTTCCGGCATCGGCCGTTCCGGATTGATGTAGACATGGAAATGCCGGCCGGTGGCGATGTGGTTGACCAGCTCGATGCAGCCGATCTCGACGATGCGGTCGCCGTTCTGGGCGTCGAAGCCGGTGGTTTCGGTATCCAGCACGATCTCGCGCATCACTGTTTCTCCCCGGCTCTGCGGTTGAGGTCCGCCACCACGGCGCGGAGCTGGCGTTCGGTCTCGTCCAGGGCCACGCCGGTATCGATCACGTAATCGGCGCCGGCGCGTTTCTCGGCATCGGGCACCTGCCGGGCCAGGATGGCGGCAAATTTCTCTTCCGTCATCCCCGGCCGCGCCAGCACGCGCTGGCGCTGTGCCGCCGCCGGCGCGCTGACCACGATCACGGCATCATAGGCATCGCGGCTGCGGCCCTCGAACAGCAGCGGGATATCGAGCACCGCGAAAGCCGCGCCGGCCGCCTCGGCCGCGGCCAGAAAGTGCCGGCGCTCGGCGCCGACCAGCGGATGCACGATGGCTTCCAGCCGGCGGATCGCCCCGGTATCGCCCAGCACCAGCTTCGACAGGATTTCGCGGTCGACGGCCGCGCCGGCCACGGCTTCCGGAAAGGCCGCCCGCAGCGGCGCCACCGCGGCACCGCCCGGCGCATAGAGCGCATGCACGGTGGCATCGGCATCGAACAGCGGGATGCCCATCGCGGCCAGCATCCCGCCCACGGTGGACTTGCCCATGCCGATCGAGCCGGTGAGTGCGACCTTCAGCATGCCGGACCTCCCGCCATCATTCCGCCAGCACCGCGGCGCGCAGGGCCGGCGTCACCGCCGGCGCCACCCCGAACCAGGCCTCGAAACCCGGCCGGCCCTGATGCAGCAGCATGCCCAGCCCGTCGACCACCGGGTTGCCGCGGGCGGCGGCGGCGGCCAGCAGGGGGGTCTGCAGGGGGGCATAGACGATGTCGCTGACCAGGGCATCGCCGGGCAGGTCGTCCAGCGCGATGTCCAGTGCTTCCATGCCGGTCATGCCGAGGCTGGTGGAATTGACCAGCAGCCCGGCACCGGCCAGCACCGCCGCGCGCTCGTCCCAGTCCGTCACGGTCAGGCGCGGTCCGAATTCGGCCGCCAGGGCCTCGGCCCTGTCCCGGCTGCGGTTGGCGATGCGCAGCTCGGGCACGCCGGCATCCAGCAGCGCGACCACCAGGGCGCGGGCGGCACCGCCGGCCCCCAGCAACACCGCCGGGCGGGCAGCCGCCGACCAGCCGGGCGGGGCATCCGCCTTCAGGCTTTCGATGAAGCCGAAGGCATCGGTGTTGCTGCCGGCGAGGCCGCCATCGGCGCGCACCACGATGGTGTTGACCGCACCGATCCGCCGCGCCGCCGCGTCGGTCTCCGCCAGATAGGGCAGCACGGCCACCTTGTGCGGGATGGTCACGTTGATGCCGCGGAAGCCCGGTTCCCGCGGCAGCGCCGCGAGGAAGGCACCGACCTCCTCGGGCGGCACCGGGATGCGATCGTAACGGCCGTCGATGCCGTATTGCCGGAGCCAGAAGCCGTGCAGCTTCGGCGAGCGCGAATGCGCCACCGGCCAGCCGATCACGCCGGCGCGGGGGATTACCGGATCGTCGCTCACGTGCGCAGCACCTGATGATGGCGCAGGAAATCCAGCAGCGGCAGCAGCGGCAGGCCAAGGATGGTGAAGAAATCGCCCTGGATGCGGCTGAACAGCTGCACGCCGAGGCCTTCCAGCTGGTAGCAGCCGACCGATTGCAGCACGGCATCGCCGGCCTGGGCGAGATAGGCGTCGAGAAAGCCGTCCGAGAAGGCCCGCATGGTCAGCCGCGCGCCGTCGATATGGCGCCAGATGATGGTGCCGCTGCGCGCGACGACGACCGCCGAGACCAGATCATGGGTGCGGCCGCGCAGGGCCTGCAGCTGCGTGCGGGCCTCGGCCATGTCGGCCGGCTTGTCGAACCAGCGGCCCTCGCAGGCCAGCATCTGGTCGGCGGCGATGACAAAGCTGTCGTCGCCTGCTGCCGGCGTGCCGCGCCGCGCCTTCAGTTCGGCCAGCGCCTCGGCGGCCTCGCGCGGACCCGCCCCCTCGGCCTGCAGCGCCCGCTTGATCTCGGCCTCGTCGATGCGGGCCGGCTGCACCGCGAAATCGAGACCGGCCTGGCGCAGCATGGCCGCGCGCGCGGAACTGGCAGAGGCAAGGATCAGGTTCACCGGCGGCGGCCTTCCGGCGCTGGCAGGCCGAGATCGAGATTCTGCTGCCGCCGCTGTTCCTCGCGGCGGGCCTGCAGGTTTAGGATCGCGGCGGCGGTTTCCTCGATCGAGCGGCGGGTGACATCGATCACCGGCCAGCCATGGCGGCTGCACAGCTTGCGGGCCATGTTCAGCTCGTCGCGCACCCGGTCGACATCGACATATTCCGTTTCGGTGGTCTCGTTCATGGCGATCAGGCGGTTGCGGCGCACCGAGATCAGGCGGTCGGGCGAGGCGGTCAGGCCGACCACCAGCGGCCCGTCGGTCAGGCCGCCCAGCCGGTTCACCTCCTCGGGCACCGGCAGGCCGGGCACGATCGGGATATTGGCGGTCTTGTAGCCGCGATTGGCCAGGTAGATCGAGGTCGGCGTCTTCGAGGTGCGCGACACGCCGACCAGCACGATATCCGCCTTGTCGATATCGCCCAGATGCTGGCCGTCGTCATGGGCGATGGTGAAATGCATGGCATCGATGCGGTAGAAATACTCGGCATCCAGCTCATGCTGGCGGCCCGGCAGGTTCTGCGCCTTCTCGCCGAAATAGCGCCCGACGGCATGCATGACCGGATCGAGCACCGGCACGATCTGCAGCTTGGCCTGGGCACAGCCCTTCACCAGGATGTCGCGCTGGCCCTTGTCGACGATGGTGAACAGGACCAGGCCGCCCATGGCGGCAATCGCCTCGACCACCCGTTCCATCTGCAGCGGCGTGCGGACCAGCGCCCAGGTATGCACCTCGACCTCGTCATGGGATTTCTGGAACTGCACCAGAACCGCCTTGGCGATGGATTTCAGGGTCTCGCCGGTGGCGTCGGAGACCAGATGGATGTGAGGCCGGACAGTTTTCGGCATGACGCGGCGGGGGCTGAATTCCGTGGATAAGGGGGACAAGCGGGGGTTTGTCCCCAGTCCGGCCATTTTCATGCCCGCAAGCGGTCTTTCATGCAACCGGCCTGTCACCGGAGGATCAAATTTCCCGCCAACCTGTGAATTCCGTGGACAATCCGCAGGCGCTGCATCCGCTCCCGTTATCCCCATGATTCAGGGCAGCCGGATTGGCGGTTCCGCCACGTTTTGCGGCCTTTATCCCGTCATCCCCGGCCCGCTGCGGATAACCGGCTGCGGCCGGGACAGCCGGCCGGACCATCTCCGGAGAACCGGTAATCCCCGACTCTCCCCGCACAAACAACAACCTCATCTCTTTTATTTTTAAATAAAATAGGAGAAGGAATAGGTCATGGCCCGTCTCCCCCCCGTCCAGGCTGTCCAGCCGACCAAACCGCTCCTGCGTACCCTTGCCGGACTGCCGGCGGAACGGCCGCCGATCTGGCTGATGCGCCAGGCCGGCCGCTACCTGCCGGAATACCGCGAGACCCGCGCCCGGGCCGGCAGCTTCCTCGATCTCTGCTACGACCCGGAACTGGCCGCCGAAGTGACCCTGCAGCCGATCCGCCGCTTCGGTTTCGATGCGGCGATCCTGTTCGCCGATATCCTGCTGATCCCGCAGGCGCTGGGCCAGGGGCTGGCCTTCAGGGAGAACGAGGGACCGGTGCTGGATGCCATCCGTGGCGCTGCCGAGCTGACCCGGCTGAATCCGCAGGGCATCCATGCCCGGCTGGGGCCGGTCTACGAGGCGGTCGGGCGGATCCGGACGGCCCTGCCCGATGACTGCACCCTGATCGGTTTTGCCGGCGCGCCATGGACGGTGGCGACCTACATGCTGGAGGGCCGCGGCTCGACCGATCATGCGGCGGCCAAAACCTGGGCCTTCGGCAATCCGGCAGCACTGTCGAGCCTGCTGGCTATACTGGTCGAGGCGACGGTGTCCTATCTCGACCGCCAGGTGAAGGCCGGTGCCGAGGTGCTGCAGCTGTTCGACACCTGGGCCGGCGTGCTGCCGGAAATGGAATTCCGCCGCTTCTGCGTCGAACCGGTGCGGCAGATCATCGCCCGCATGAAGGAACTGCATCCGGGGGTGCCGGTGATCGCCTTCCCGCGCGGTGCCGGGCTGTATCTCGAAGGCTATGCGGCGGCCACCGGCGCCGATGCGCTGGGGCTGGATTACACCGTGCCGCTGGGCTGGGCCCGCGACCATCTGTGGCCGAAGACCGTGGTGCAGGGCAATCTCGACCCGCGGCTGCTGGTGACCGGCGGTCCGGCGCTGGCGGAAGGGGTGCAGCGCCTGCTGCGCAGCTTCGGCGGCCGCAACCATATCTTCAACCTCGGCCACGGCATCGTGCCGGAAACCCCGGTGCGCCATGTCGAGCAGCTGGTGCGGCTGGTGAAGGGCACCGAAACCAGTGTCTGACACCGGCCGGTCTCAGCTGATGCGTGACAGATCCTCGATGGCGGCAGCAACAAGGCCGGTGCCGATGGCGATCATCAGGATATCGGACGCGACCCGCACGTAGCGATAGCCCTGCGGCGGTTGCTGTATGCGTCTGAGCAGATCCTGTGGCAGGTCGTGGAAGATCACATCGCGTGGCAGCGGCCGGCCTAGCGCCCATTTCTTCGCCTGGCCTGGCGGCATGCAGCCATTGTGCTTTTTTGCCAGCCCGGGCGGGCAATGGCCGGCCCGGAACTGTGATCCGTAATAGTCGCGGATGGCCATGCGGGTATCGTTACCGATGACGATGTCGACATGAAGACTGCCGCTGTGGCTGTCATGACGGGCAGGGCTGCTTCGCTCGGGCGCTGCCCTGTTCGGTTTGCCGCCGGGCGGATCGGCAAAGGCAGGCATGGTGCATGCAAGTGCCATGCATAAGGCGAGGGTGGAAGCGAGCAGAGAGCCGGTGCGGGACATGGACATTCCTGTTCATTTCATCAGGCCGGTCACCCGGATGACCATGCGGTAGTCTCGCCCTGATTGAGGCGAATTTGTGCCCGAACAAAAAAATACGAAGAAACAAGCATATTGCCGGATTGCGCCAGCGGCTTACATTGAGCGGACCATGCCCCAGAAGACAGCCGTCATCCTGTTCAATCTCGGCGGGCCGGACAGCCAGCAGGCCGTGCAGCCCTTCCTGTTCAACCTGTTCAACGATCCGGCGATCATCCGCCTGCCGAATCCGTTCCGCTGGCTGCTGGCCAAGCTGATCGCAACGCGGCGCGCACCCAAGGCAGCGGAGATCTACGCGCAGATGGGCGGCCGTTCGCCGATCCTGCCGCAGACGCAGGCCCAGGCGACGGCCCTGCAGGCGGCCCTGGGCAGCGACGACTATGCCGTGTTCATCGCCATGCGGTACTGGAAACCGTTTGCCGACGATGCAGCACGCGCGGCCAGGGACTGGGGGGCGGAACGGGTGATCCTGCTGCCGCTGTATCCGCAATTCTCGACGACGACGACCGCCTCGTCGCTGCGGGACTGGCGGCGGGCGGCGAAGCGCGCGGGCCTTGACGTGCCGACAGCGGCCATCGGCTGCTATCCGGACGAGGGCGGCTTCATCGCGGCGCAGGCCCTGCTGCTGCAGCGCGCGCTGGATCAGGCGGAAACGGCGGGGCCACAGGATGCACCGTTGCGCCTTCTGTTTTCCGCCCATGGCCTGCCGAAAAAGGTGGTGACCGACGGCGATCCCTACCAGATGCAGGTCGAACGCAGTGTGGCGGCGATCCTGCGGCGGCTGGACCGGCCGGCGATCGACAGCGTGATCTGCTACCAGAGCCGGGTCGGTCCGCTGGAATGGATCGGCCCGGCCACCGATGCCGAGATCGAGCGGGCCGCGAAGGATGGCTGCCGCATCGTCGTGGTGCCGGTGGCTTTCGTCTCGGAGCATTCCGAGACGCTGGTCGAACTCGACATCGAATATGCCGAACTGGCACACGGACATGGTGCCGCCGCCTATATCCGCGTGCCGGCCGTCGGCACCGAACCGGATTTCATCACCGGCCTCGCCGGCATGGTGAAACGGGCGCGGGTCGATGATGGCCAGCCGCGCTGCGGCAGCGGTGCGCGGCCCTGTGGCAATGCCTGGCGGCGTTGCATCTGCACGGATCAGGGCGTATGACGGCGGCATGCTGTATCTCTGGCTGAAAGCCCTGCATGTCATTGCCGTGATCGCCTGGATGGCGGGGATGCTCTATCTGCCGCGGCTGTTCGTCTATCACTGCCAGGTGGCGCCCGGTTCGGAGGCTTCCGAGAAATTCAAGCTGATGGAACGCAGGCTGCTGCGGGCGATCATCAACCCGGCGATGGCCGCGACCTGGATCTTCGGCATCGCCATGGTGGTGCTGGGTGAATGGTGGAGCCATGGCTGGCTGATCGCCAAGCTGGCGCTGGTGATCGGCATGCAGGCGATGCACGGGATGCTGGTGCGCTGGCAGCGCGACTTCGCCGAGGACCGCAACACCCGCAGCGAACGTTTCTACCGGTTCATGAACGAGGTGCCGACCCTGCTGATGATCGGCATCGTCATCCTCGTCATCGTCAAGCCCTTCTGATGTCGCCGCCCTTTGCCATCGCGCCCGCGTCGGACGCGGATACCGACGGCATCGCCGCACTGATCCTGCCGATCCAGCAGGCGGAATTCGGCATTCCGATCACCTACGAACAGCAGCCCGACCTGCGGGATATCGATGGTTTCTACCGGCAGGGCTGCGGCGGATTCTGGGTGGCGAAGACGTCGGCCGGTGCGGTGGTCGGCAGCATCGCGCTGATCGATATCGGCACGGGAGAGGCGGCCCTGCGCAAGATGTTCGTGCACAGGGACTGGCGCGGGCGCGACCGGGGCGTGGCCCAGGCCCTGCTCGATATCCTGCTGGCCCATGCGCGTGGTGCCGGGCTGGACCGGATCCTGCTGGGCACCACCGAGAAATTCCTCGCCGCGCACCGGTTTTACCAAAAGAACGGCTTCGCCCGGATCGATGCTGCGGCCCTGCCGGCCAGCTTTCCGCGGATGGCGGTGGATACCGTCTTTTTCCGGCTCGATCTCTGACAAACCATTATAAATAAATAATAATCCAGTTTTTCCTGTCCTTTTCCGGCCCGATCCGCTATATCAGACCGGCGCGGCCCGCCGGTTTTCCGGCCGGGGCGCCAGCATTGCCGGTGCCGGCGGCGGCCATCCAGGTCGGTCCGGTCCGGAGGTTCATCCGGCAATGCAGCAGGGAAAGGCCCGCGCGGCCCTTCCGCCAGCAGCTCTGAGCCCAGGCTGTTTCTCCGCCATGCGCAAGTCTGGCGGCCGCCCGCATCATCCTGCCGGTGATGCCGTTGCCGATGGTTTTACGAAGGAGCCAAGCATGCCGGATACCAGCCACAAGACGGGCCACAGGCCAGGCCCGCCGGCCACCGACCATGACGACCTGGTCAATGTGTATGGCAGCGGGCCGCTGCCGGTGGGCGAGCGCAGTCCCGCCACGGGCAACGAGAGCCATTCCCGGCAGAAAACCAGTGATTTCCAGCAGAAAAGGAGAGCATGACCATGCGTGTTTTTGTTCGTGAACCGATGTCGGAAGACACCCGCATCTCGATCCGCCTGCACCTGCAGAACTTTTCCGGCGGCAAGGCGGCGGTCGATTCCGACGGCAGCCAGATGGTGGTCGATTTCACCGAGGCCGGCGACGCCCGGCTGTTCCTGAAAAGCTTTTCCGACATTGCCCAGGCCGCGTAACCAGGCGGCCTAACGCCGCCCAGCCGCCGGTCCCGTCCGCAAGCCGCGGGCCGGGACCGGCCGGTGCCTGCCGGCCCGCCCTGGCCGGCCCCCGCTTTTCCCTCCGACATCCCCCATCGCCGCCGCCATGCATTCCCGGGACGGAGTGTTGGGAAAACGTTCCCGTTGTGTACCCGTCCGGCGGATGCTAATTGCCAGTTCCTGCAGGAATTATGATGCGGCGCGTAATTTCACGATTGTCGCCGTGCAATATTTTTGCGGCGCCGCTTTTCCGTGTCCTCTACAGTCCGGCAGCCCGCGACGGGGAATCTTCCCGCCGGCCGCGGCCGGAGATCCCTGCGGTGCTGCCGCAACGTCAGGGTTTCGTGCCCGCGGTCACACGGCGATACCGGAGTATAGCTTGTCGATACCACCGGCCGTGGTTAGTTGTTCGCGCATGCAAAAAGATATCGGGGGTTTTTCCATGACTTCGGGTTCCTTGTACCGGTATGCCCGGATCGCTGCCGCAGCCCTGGCCGGCCTGATCGCCGCCGATGCGGCGCTGGCCCAGCAGGGCCCGCCGCCGGTGACCGTCGCCCGGCCGGTGGTCAAGCCGATCGTCGAGATGGACGAATTCACCGGCCGCTTCGATGCCGCGGCCGCAGTGGAGGTCCGCGCCCGCGTCAACGGCTATCTGGACAGCGTGCATTTCACCGATGGCGCCACCGTGAAGGAAGGCGACCTGCTGTTCACCATCGACCGCCGCAGCTATCAGGCGGCGCTGAACCAGGCCCAGGCCACGCTGAACAGCCGGCAGACCGAATTCGACCTCGCCAAGGTGGAATACGAGCGCTATCAGCGCCTGACCCAGACCGGCGCGGCCGCCACCGCGACCCTGGACCAGCGCCGCCAGGCCTTCCTCGCCGCCCAGGCCAACATCGCCGGCGCCCGCGCCGCGCTGGACACGGCCCGCCTCAATCTCGGCTTCACCGAGATCCGGGCGCCGATTTCGGGCCGCATCTCGCGCAAGCTGGTCACCGAGGGCAACCTTGTCCGCGAGAACGAGACGCTGCTGACCACCATCGTCCAGCTCGACCCGATCTATTTCTATTTCGACATCGACGAGCGGTCCTTCCTCGCCTACCAGCGGCTGGCGATGAAAAACGGCGACAGCCTGAACACCCAGTCGCTGCCCGTCGCCGTGCAGCTGACCGACGAGAAGGATTTCCTGCACAAGGGCCGGCTCAACTTCACCGACAACCGGCTGGATGCGTCGACCGGCACCCTGCGGCTGCGCGCCGTGCTGGACAACAAGAACCTGTTCCTGACGCCGGGCCTGTTCGGCCGCATCGCCGTGCCGGGCACGCCGGAATACGAAGGCATCCTGCTGCCGGACGAGGCGATCCTGACCGATCTCGACCGCCGCTACGTCTATGTGGTGGGTGAAGGCGGCCAGACCCGCCAGCAGCCGGTCACGCTGGGCTCGCGCACCGACCGCTACCGCATCATCCGCACCGGCCTGAAGGGCGACGAGACCGTGGTCATCAACGGCCTGCAGCGCGTGCGGCTGGGCGGCGGCGTGGTGACGCCGCAGCCGGTGCAGCTGCCGCCGGTCTGGAACGGCCTGATGGCCCTGGCTGCCGCGCAGCCGGGCCAGCAGCAGGCCGCGCCGAAGAAATAAGGCGGCCGGCGGCCGCCTGAGCGGTCGCCACCGTTTCCTCTTTGCCTTCCCCCCGCCCGGATTCCGTCCGGGTCCAGTCCAGGGAGCCGTCATGAAGTTCGGGCATTTCTTCGTCGACCGGCCGATTTTCGCCTCGGTGGTCTCCATCGTGATCGTGATCATCGGCGCGATCGCCTTCTTCCAGCTGCCGGTCAGCGAATATCCGGAAATCGCGCCGCCGCAGATCAATGTCACCGCCAGCTATCCCGGCGCCGATGCCGAGACGCTGGCCCGGGTGGTGGCGACGCCGATCGAACAGGAGATCAACGGCGTCGAGAACATGCTGTACATGTCGTCCTATTCGACGGCCAACGGCGTGATGCAGCTGACCATCACCTTCCGCCCCGGCACCGATCTCGACAATGCCCAGGTGCAGGTGCAGAACCGCGTCTCGATCGCCGAGCCGCGCCTGCCCGAGGAAGTGCGCCGCCAGGGCATCACCACCCGCAAGCAGTCCGGCGACTTCCTGATGGTCGTGCACCTGCTGTCGCCCGACAAGCGCTATGACGAGCTGTATATCGCCAACTACATGAACCTGCGCATCCGCGAGCAGCTGCTGCGGCTGGACGGCGTCGGCAGCGTGATCGTATTCGGCGGCAGCGAATATGCGATCCGCATCTGGCTGGACCCGACGCGGATGTCGGCCTTTGGCCTGTCCGGCGCCGATGTGATCGGCGCGCTGCAGGCGCAGAATGTGCAGGTATCGGGCGGCGGCCTCGGCCGCCAGCCGGCCCCGGCCGATACCCCGATCGAGGCGATGGTGACCACCCAGGGCCGCTTCAGCGATGCCCGCGAGTTCCGCAACGTGATCGTCAAGTCCGGCGAGGGCGGCCGGCTGGTGCGCCTGCAGGATGTCGCCCGCATCGAACTGGGTGGCAAGGACTATACCAGCCGCAGCTATCTCGACGGCCAGACCGCGGTGGCGATGGGCGTGTTCCAGCGCCCGGGCACCAACGCACTGGACACCTCCGAGGCGGTGATCGCCATGATGGAGGAGCTGAAGAAGGATTTTCCGCCCGGTCTGGAATACACCATCATCTACAATCCGACCGAATTCATCTCGGAATCCCTGAACGAGGTGTACAAGACCCTGATCGAGGCGATCATCCTGGTCGCGCTGGTGGTGCTGGTCTTCCTGCAGAACTGGCGGGCGGCGCTGATCCCGATCCTCGCCATCCCGGTCTCGCTGATCGGCACCTTCTTCGTGATGTCGATGTTCGGGTTCAACCTGAATGTGCTCAGCCTGTTCGGCCTGGTGCTGGCGATCGGCATCGTGGTCGACGACGCCATCGTGGTGGTCGAGAATATCGAGCGCAACATCGCCCTGGGCATGAGCCCGCGCGACGCCGCGCACGAGACCATGGACGAGGTTGGCCGCGCCGTGGTCGCCATCGCCGTGGTGCTGTCGGCGGTGTTCATCCCGACCGCCTTCATCCCCGGCATCACCGGCCAGTTCTACAAGCAGTTCGCGCTGACCATCGCGGTGGCGACGATCATCTCGGCCTTCAACTCGCTGACCCTGTCGCCGGCGCTGGGTGCGATCCTGCTGAAGCGGCATGAAAAGGGCGAGCATCACCGGCCGCGCTTCATCCTGTTCCGCCTTGGCAGCTATTTCGCCGAACGCTTCAACACCGCCTTCGACCGGATGGCCGGCGGCTATGCCACCAGCGTCGGCGGCGTGGTGCGGCGGCGCTTCGTGATGCTGGGCTTCTACCTGCTGCTGGTGGCCGGCACGGTGTGGATCTTCGGCGCCATGCCGAAGGGGTTCATCCCGCCGCTCGACCGCGGCTATGCCATCGTGGTGATGCAGCTGCCCGATGGCGCCACGCTCGACCGTACCGACGAGGTGGTGCAGAAGGCGACCCGGATCGCCGAAAGCGTGCCGGGTGTGGACCATGTGGTGGCGATCCCCGGCTTCAACGGCGCCACCTTCACCAATGCCAGCAATGCCGGTGTGATGTTCACCACCTTCAAGCCGTTCGAGGAGCGCCTTGCCCGGGGCCAGACTGCCGCCGTGATCATCGGCCAGATGATCGGCCGGCTGCAGGCGATCGAGGAGGCCTTCGTGATCGCCGTGCCGCCGCCCGCCGTGCCGGGTATCGGTTCTGGCGGCGGCTTCAAGATGCAGCTGCAGAACCGCAACAGCGACGACGTGCGGCCGCTGCTGATGGCCGCCTACCAGATGATGGGGAAGGCGGCGCAGACGCCGGGCGTGACCGGGGTGTTCACCACCTTCTCGGCCTCGTCGCCGCAGATCTACCTGAATATCGACCGGGTGAAGGCGCAGATGCTGAATGTGCCGATCGCCAACATCTTCGACGTGCTTCAGATCAATCTCGGCTCGTCCTACGTCAACGACTTCAACGCCTTCGGCCGCATCTTCCAGGTGCGCGCCCAGGCCTCGGCCGAATTCCGCCTCAACAAGGAGGACATCCTGCGGCTGAAGGTGCGGTCGGCCGGCGGCGGCCTGGTGCCGCTGGGCAGCCTGGTTGAAATACGTGAGACCGCGGGCCCCGATCTGGTGCAGCGTTACAACATGTTCGTCTCGGTGCCGCTGCAGGGCAACACGCCGCCCGGCGTGTCGACCGGCCAGTCGCTGGATGTGATGGAGAAGCTGGCGGGCGAGACGCTGCAGCCGGGTCAGACCTTCGAATGGACCGAGCTGGCCCTGCAGGAGCGCCTGACCGGGAATACGGCGATCTTCATCTTCGCGCTGTCGATCGTCTTCGTGTTCCTGGCGCTGTCGGCCCAGTATGAAAGCTGGATCCTGCCGCTGGCGATCATGCTGATCGTGCCGGTCTCCATGCTGTTCGCACTGGGCGGCGTGTGGCTGTCGGGCATCGACAACAACGTGCTGGTGCAGATCGGTCTGGTGGTGCTGATCGGCCTGGCGGCGAAGAACGCGATCCTGATCGTCGAATTCGCCCGCCAGATCGAGGCCGAGGGCAAGAGCACCGTGGATGCGGTGATCGAGGCCTGCCGCCTGCGCCTGCGGCCGATCCTGATGACGGCCTTTGCCTTCATCCTCGGCGTGCTGCCGCTGGTGGTCTCGTCGGGCGCCGGTGCCGAGATGCGCCATGCACTGGGCACGGCGGTGGCCGGCGGCATGACCGGCGTCACCCTGATCGGCCTGTTCCTGACCCCGGTCTTCTACGTGGTGCTGCGCCGCCTGGCCCAGCGGCCGACCCGGGCCGAGCAGCCGACCCCGGCCCCGCATCTGCCGCCAACCCTGCCGGGCCAGGCCGGGGAATAGCCCGCCCACGCGGCCCACCAGGCAGACCGGCCCCGGCATTCCCGGGGCCGGTCTTTTTTTGGCCCCGGCTTTTGATGGCGGCTGTCTCCGTCCTGTCAACAAGGCGCGGTAGGGTGCCGCCGGCATCCACCTGTTCCGGATTCATCCAGCATGACCGAAGACCGCATCTACAACGTGCTGTTCCTGTGCACGGGCAACTCGGCCCGCAGCATCATGGCCGAGGCGATCATGAACAATCTCAGCGTCGGGCGCGGCCGTTTCCGCGCCTTCAGCGCCGGCAGCCATCCGCGCGGCCAGGTGCATGAATATGCCCGCGACCTGCTGGCGACCACCGGCCATTCGGTGAAGGACCTGCGGTCGAAATCCTGGGACATGTTCGCCGCCCCGGGTGCGCCGGTGATGGACTTCGTCTTCACCGTCTGCGACGACGCGGCCGGCGAAACCTGCCCGGTCTGGCCCGGCCAGCCGATGACCGCCCACTGGGGCATGCCCGACCCGGCGGCGGCCACCGGCAACGAGGCGGAGCGGCGCTATGCCTTTGCCGAGGCCTACCGGCACCTGTCCAACCGCATCGGCATCTTCGTCAACCTGCCGCTGGCCAGCATTGCCCAGCTGACCCTGCAGCAGCAGCTGGACCAGATCGGCCGGCCGGCGGCGGCGTCTGCACCCGGAGACCGGGCCGGCACCGCCGCCTGAGCGACCGCCTGAACAGCGGCCGGGACTGCCGTCACAAAGCTTTCACGGCCATGGCACGGCCGGCCCGTTGAAACCGGGCCGGGGCTTCCCATCTGTCTGGGGCGGCTGCCCTGCTGGCCGGCAACAGTCTGTAATGGTTCAAGAATCCGGATTATCAGGGAGAATCGCCATGGCTGCCCATGTGCTGGTTGTCGCCACCTCGCATAACCGGCTGGGCCCCGTCGCCGAGTCCGCTGCCTCGCCCGCCTCACCCGCCCCCACGCCGGGGGCGGAGCCGGCCGCCGGCCCGGCTGATGCCGGCCTGACCGGGGTCTGGGCGGAGGAACTGGCGGCGCCGTGGCTGCGGCTGGCGGCCGCCGGCTGCCGGCTGACCCTGGCCTCGGTGCAGGGCGGGCCGATCCCCTTCGATCCGAAAAGCCTGCCGAGAGCCGGCCGCGACGGCGATGCGGCGGCAGACAGCGTGCGGCAGTTTTTCGCCGACCGGACGGCCATGCAGGCCGTGCAGGCCACGCCGGCCATCGCCACGGTCGATATCGCCGATGCGGATGCGATCCTGCTGCCCGGCGGTCACGGCACGATGTGGGACCTGCCGCAGAGCGCGGCGCTGGCCGAGCGGATCAGGCGGCTGCTGGGACGCGGCGGCATCGTCGCCGCCCTGTGCCACGGCCCGGCCGGGCTGGCCGGCGTGCGCAGCGCCGATGGCCGCCCGCTGGTGGCCGGCCGCCGGCTGACGGCCTTCACCGACAGCGAGGAAGAGAAGGTCGGCCTGGCCCGCACCGTGCCTTTCCTGCTGGAAAGCCGGCTGCGGGCACTGGGCGCCGATGTCGTGGCGGGGCCGGATTTCCAGCCTCATGCGGTGCGCGACGGCAACCTGGTGACCGGCCAGAATCCGGCCTCGTCGGAAGCGGTGGCGGATCTGCTGCTGCAGGCACTGGCGGAGCGGGGCGAGCAGGTGCGCGCGGCGGAATAGCCGGCGGCGGGCTGTGTCAGTCTCAGGCGGATGGTCTCAGGCGGCGCGGCCGCGTTCGGCTTCCTTGCGCAGGAAGGCGGCGTCCAGGGTGAACAGCTCCTGCGGCATCTCGACGCCGCGCAGGGCATAGCGGCCCAGCGAGATCGCCTTGTCCTTCAGGCCGCCGGCGGCCTGGCGGAAGGCCGCCGACAGGATCGCCGGCTGGTCGACCGAACGCGCCATGCCGGCGATGCGCGAGAGTTCGTTCACGGCGGGGCCGACCACGGTGAAGTCGAGCCGGTCCTCGCCGCCGAAATTGCCGTACAGCACGTCGCCCACATGCAGGGCGATCGACATGTCGGCCACCGGCAGCCCGGCATTGGCGCGGCGGTTGCGCACCTCGCGCAGATTGGCCTGGGATTCGCACAGGGCCCGCAGGGCGTCGTGGGTCGCCGCTTCCAGGTCGGTATGGCGCTCGCCGTCGTTGCGGAAAATCGCCAGCACGCCGTCGCCCATGAATTTCAGCACCTCGCCGCCATGGCGGTGGATCGCCGCCACCACGGCGCCGGCATAGTCGTTCAGCAGCGGCATGATCAGTTCCGGCGTCACCGTGTCGACCAGGCGGGTGAAGCCGCGCAGGTCGCTGAACCACAGGGCCGCCGAGATGCGCTCGGCCTCGCCGCGGGTGATGGTGCCGCTGAGCACGCGGCGGGCGGCGTCGCGGCCGAGATAGGTTTCCGCGAGGGTGTCGGCGATGCGGCGCACGCTGGCCGAGCGCACGGCGGCGGCGGCAAACGGGATCAGTGCCTCCAGCATGCCGATCTGCATTTCCGTGAAGCCGCCGCCGGTATCGGTGGCCCAGGAGGCGTAGATCGAGTCGAGCTGGCCGATCACCGCCTTGTCGCCGAAGCGGGTCATGGTGACGACGTAGTCGGTGTAGCCCTCGGCGGCGAGATCGGTGACCACCGGGAAGGGATAGTCGCCGTTATGGCCGTCGATGCGCACACGCAGCTGGGCGGCACCGGATTGTTCGAGATGATAGAAGGGACTTTCGCGCCATTTGCGCTCGCCCTCGACGGTCGCCGAGCGGCCGAATTCATGCAGGATGGTTTCGTCCTGGTCGCGCTTCCAGCCGAAGATGCGGCCGGCCAGCACCGGATGCAGGGTGTCGGCCCCCAGCAGCGCCCGGCCGACGGGAATGTCGGCGGCGTTCAGGGCGGTGCAGAAATCGGCGAGAATCTCGCCTTCGGTGAGGCCGCCCAGCGAGGCATCGGCGATGCGGCGGGCGATGCGGGCGAAGACAGCGGGGTCCATGGAGCCAGCATATAGGGCGCTGTGACGGCGGCTACAATCCGGAAGCCGCCGTGTTTTTCGCCGCCGGGACAGAATGTCCCCCGGCCGGCGGCGGCACGGCGATTGACCCCCGGCGGCCGTGCCGCGTATGGAAAGGGGCCTGCCCGCTTGGCGGAATTGGTAGACGCACGGGACTTAAAATCCCGAGGCCGCAAGGCCGTGCCGGTTCGAGTCCGGCAGCGGGCACCATGGCCGGCCCTGCCCGGGAATGGCCGCAGGCCGGCGGGCTCACATGTCCGCGGCGATCTCCCCGACGAAATCCAGGAAGGCACGCAGCCTGGCCGGCGGCAGGCTGCGGCCGCGGTGGAAGGCGTAGAGCGGGAAGGTCTCGTCCGGCCAGTCCGGAAACAGGTCGACCAGCCGGCCCGCCGCCAGATGGTCGCGGATATAGAAGGCCAGCGGCTGGGCGATGCCGGTGCCGGCCAGGCAGGCGGCCAGCAGGCTGTGGGTGTCGTTGACCAGCAGCCGGCCCCGCGCCGCCACCGGCACCACCTCGGCGCCGCGCCGGCATTCCCAGGCAAAGGGCTGGCCGCCGGCAGTGTCGCGCAGCAGGATGCAGTCATGGCCCGCCAGGTCGCGCGGATGCCGCGGCCGGCCGCGGCGGGCCAGATAGGCGGGGCTGGCGCAGGTCACCACCCGGGTGTCGGCGATGCGGCGGGCAATCAGGCCGGCGGGCAGCTGCGGCGACGGGTCGTCGAAGCGCAGGGCGAGATCGAAGCCGTCGGCCACCAGGTCGCCGAGCCGGTCGCGGGTCTCGATGTCCAGTTCGATCTCCGGATACTGCGCGAGGAAGCCGCCGAGCCGCGGCAGCAGCAGGAAGCTGCCCACTGCGGCATCGACGCTGACCCGCAGCCGGCCGCGCACCGCCGCGGCGCTGCCGGCGGCGCGGGTGGCGGAATCCTCGATCCCGGCCAGCAGCGGCGCCACCTCGTCATAGAAGCGGCGGCCCTCGTCGGTCAGGCTGACCGCCCGGGCGGTGCGGTGGAACAGCCGCACGCCGACGCGCTGTTCCAGCCGGGCGATGGCGCGGCTGACCCCCGAGGCAGTGAGGCCGAGCCCCTCGCCGGCCCGCAGGAAGCTGCCGGCCTCGACCACGGCGACCAGCACGCCGATACCCGACAGCAGGCGGCCGTCGAAGCTCATTTGCGTGATTCCAGATCAATCATGGCCTGACAAAGTTGCGCTCACGTCATTCTGGGTCAAGCCCTAGCTTCGCTTCTGCCGGCTCGCGGCACAGAAAGGACAGCGCATGACCACATCCCCCCAGACCAGTACAGCCCATCCCGGCAGCACGGGCCGGACCAGGACCAGCCAGACCAGGGCTGCCATTGTCACCGGCGCCTCGCGCGGCATCGGTCGTGCCCTTGCCGAAAGGCTGGCCGCCGACGGCTTCGCGGTTGCCGTGAATTATGCCAGCCGCGCGGCGGATGCCGAGGCGGTGGTGGCCGCCATCGCGGCCGCCGGCGGCCGCGCCATCGCCGTGGCCGCCGATGTCTCCGATCCCGCCGCCGCCCGGCGGCTGTTCGACGAGACGGAAGCCGCGTTCGGCGGCATCGACCTGCTGGTCAACAATGCCGGCATCATGACCATGCTGCCGGTGGCCGGCGCCGATCCCGGCGCGGTGCAGCGCGAATTCGCCGTCAACCTGATGGGCAGCTTCAACACCATGCAGCAGGCGGCCAACCGGCTGCGGGCGGGTGGCCGCATCATCAATTTCTCCACCAGTGCCATTGCGCTGGCGCTGCCGGGCTACGGCCCCTATACGGCCACCAAGGCGGGGGTGGAGATGCTGACCCGGGTGCTGGCCAGGGAACTGAAGGGCCGCGACATCACGGTGAATGCCGTGGCGCCGGGCCCGGTGGAGACAGACCTGTTCCTGAACGGCAAGACCGAGGAGCAGATCCGTTTTCTTGCCGGGCTCAATCCCTTCGGGCGTCTCGGCCAGCCCGGGGACATCGCCGGGCTGGTGTCTTTCCTGGCCGGGCCGGAGGCCGGCTGGGTCAACGGCCAGGTGATCCGGGCCAATGGCGGGATGGCCTGAGCCGGAAAACGGAGGGGGGTGCCGGCCGGTGCCCCCCTTGTCAGATGCCGCTTGACTCCCATATCGCTCACTGTATCTTACGATACATCAAAAGACCCAACGAGGGATAAAAGGAGTTTCCCAGATGCATTCCCTGTTCAAGGAGGCCCTGCGTGAGCATGTCGCGCACAAGCTGATGCACCGCCGGCGCGGCCGGCACGGCTTCGGCGGCCCCGGCGGTTTCGCCGCCGGCATGTTCGGCGAGGCCGGCCTCGGCGGCCGCGGCTTCCGCGCCAGCCGCCTGGTCGGGGCCGAGGACCTGCAGCTGCTGATCCTCGCCCTGCTGGCCGACAAGCCGCGCCACGGCTATGAGATCATCAAGGCGCTGGAGGAGCACAGCCACGGCTTCTACACCCCCAGCCCCGGCGTGACCTATCCGGCCCTGACCTATCTGGAGGAGATCGGCTTCGCCACGGTGGCGGCCGAAGGCGCCAAGAAGCTGTACAGCATCACCGGGGAAGGCCGGGCCCATCTCGATGGCCAGCGGGCCCGTGCCGAGACCATGCTGGCCGAACTGGCCCGCATCGGCGAGCGCATGGCCCGCGCGCGCCAGTTCTTCGCCTGGGGCGAGGATGGCGAGGAAGCCGTCGACGGCGAGCCGAACAGCCTGCGCGGCATCCGCCACGCCCTGCGCCACCTGCTGCGCGAGAAGGCCGAGGCGGCGCCGGAGGAGCAGCGCCGGGTGATCGACATCCTCGCCCGTGCCATCCGCGAGATCCGCGGTGCGCAGAAGGATGACGGACGATGAAAAGGGGCCACCGCTACCGCGTCACCGTCGAGCATCTCGCCACGCCGCAGGGCGACGGCGAGACCAGTCCGCCGCTGAGTTTCGAGGCGGTGAACCATGACGACGTGCTGGGCATCGCGCGGCGCATCACCGCCGGCGGCGCCTATGCACCGGATGAATCCGCCGCACTGGCGGTGGGGCTGAAACTGTTCACCGAGGTGATGCTGGCCCATCGCGACGATCCGCTGTTCGGCGAGCTGCAGCCGGCGATGCGGCAATTCATCGGCCGTCTGAAGGAACGCAGCCGCGCGGCCACCGCCGCCGGATAGGCTGCGGCCAGGCGATGCCGCAGGTCAGGCGGGCTGGTGGCGGGCGACCAGCGCCAGCGAGGTGAAGGGCGTGCCCTGGCGGGCTGGCCAGGGCAGCCGTCCGAAAGGCAGCACGGTGATGGCGGGGCATTCCGCCATGATCCGCTGCAATGCCCAGAAGGGCCCGCCGATCATGCGGCCATCCGGCGTGATCGGCCGGGCATCGGCGAAATAGTCATGCAGCAGGATCGTGCCGCCGGGCCGCAGCACCCGCAGCGCCAGCGCGACATCCTCGTAGACGGCCCAGGCCTTGTGGCTGCCATCGAGAAACACGAGGTCGAAGCGGTTGGCGGTTCCGCCCATGTACCGGTCCGCCGGCATGGCGTGGAACTCTGCCAGATGGGCGAGGCCGAGGCGCGCGAGATTGTCGCGCGGACAGGCCGCCATGCCGGCAGCGCGCCAGGCGGCATCGGGCGCATTCACATCGGCGATGTCGACCGAGACGATGCCGGCATCGCCGGTGCCGCCCAGCGACTGCAGCGCCGTGGCGAGAGCGAGGATCGATGAGCCGATATGGGTGCCGATCTCGAGGATGCGCCGCGCGCCCAGCGTCCGCACCAGATGGAACAGGGCGCGGCGGTCGCCGGGATTGATGCCGCCGGCACCATGGGTGTCATTGACCAGCGCGGCGATGGCGGCGGCCGGTTCCGGCCAGGCTGCCGCGCTGGCCGGATCGGCGACAATGGCGGCCGGATCGATGGCGGCTGCCGGCCGCAGGGCATCCGGCGCCAGCGGCAGGCCTGGCCGCCGCTGCAGCTGCAGCAGGTCGGGAGGCAGGCCGGGGCTGGCGAGAAGCATGGCCGGGTTATCCCACCCGGCCGTGACAGCGGCAATCGCGGTCTGCAGCGGGCGTGACGGCCGATACAGCCTTTTCAGCCGTCCCAGCGGATCCAGCGGCCGTGATAATCCACCACCGCCAGCTGCCGGGTGATGCCACCGGGCCACAGGGTCAGCTTCAGCTCGGCCCCGTCGCTGGCGGCGCCGGTTTCCGCCCGCAGCCAGGCCAGCGGCGCCTCTGCCGTCGCCGCCGCGCCGGCCAGTTCGATTGCTTCGGCGATCCGCTGCTGCTCGTCGGCGGGCAGATACTGCCAGACGATGGTGTGATACAGCACCAGGCAGGCATCGGCGGGCCGCGCCGCCAGTTCGCGGATGACGAAATCGCCGGCGCCGATGGCTTCCGGCGGCCGGCCATGGATCGCGGCATGTTCGAGGGCGGTGGCCACCCGCTCCAGCCGCGGCAGCTGGTCGGCCCAGATATAGGACAGCAGCCGCTTGCGCTGCTCGGGGTCGCGCGGATCGATCGGCCGGATGTCGCAGCCGGCGCGGCTGTGCAGCCGGATCTTCGCCGTCGCCGGCAGCGCGCCCAGCCAGTCCGCCCGCAGCAGCAGCGGCGCCGTCATCGGATCGCCGTGGCACCAGCTGCCGAAGTCATAGGCGTAATCGTCCCACAGCAGGTTGAGCCCGGCACTGGCGCCCACCTCGCGCAGGGCCAGCGCGCAGCCGCCGGTGGCGGCGCTGATCGCGAGGAAGCCGCCGAGCAGGATGGCCGAGCGCAGCGGATCGTTGGTCTGCGGCGGCCCCTGCAGATACTGGTCCAGCAGGGCGCTGTGCCGGTCGAGGGTGCCGGCGACCAAGGCGGGATCGAGCCGCCCGGCGGCATAGGCCACGGCCAGGTCGGCATCGCCGTCCAGCACCACCCGGTGCAGGGCGCCGGCGACGCGCAGGGCCAGGGCATCGGCGGCCGGATCGCCCGGCCAGGCGCGCAGCTTTGCCGCCCAGTCCGGCGGCTTCCGCTCCGTCAACTGCCGGTCCGGTGCCGGGTGCTGCCGCAGCAGGCCGGCCAGGATATCCAGCAGGGCCGCGGTCAGCGGCGAACCCAGGGCCTGGCAGGCGGTCGCCTGGCGGCTGAAATGCTGCGGAATCGTCTGGGGCGGCGACATCGGCCCCCATCAAAGCGGGTCGCTGCCCGGCTGTCGAGGGCAGTCAGGCGATCATCAGGCCGTGGCTGTCGTAGCTGACCGAGATGCCGAGCACGATGTCGACGGTCCTGCCGTCGGCGGCCAGCGGCAGCATCAGGTTCTCGGTATCCCGCCAGCTGCCGTTTTCCAGCGGCATCGGACCGCGCCGCCAGGTCGGCTGGCCGTCATGGGTGACGGCATAAAGCCGCGAGCGGTTGGCGGCCCAGGCCAGCGGGCGGACCTCGTCATACCAGCACTGGGTGACCTCGAAGCCGAGCACGGCGACGAACCGCGTGCCGGCCAGCCGGTAGCGGAAGCGCCAGGGATCGCGCTGCACATCGAGCATCCAGATCCAGGGCAGGATGCCGCGCAGGCCGACGGGATCGACCCCGGCGCGGCTGGGCAGCCGGCCGTCATGGCAGCGGCTCTGCCAGTGGCCGAACAGCAGGCGAAGATGCGGATGCCAGCCCGGCGCCGGTGTTGCGACGACCTGCCAGCCGGTGCCGGTGCGCGTCGGCTGCGGCAATGTGCGGGGGTCCATGTTCATGCCCCGGATATAGAGCAGAACACCGCCACCGGCGCCCGTTACGATGCGGTAATGTAACCGCGTTTACACCCTGCGACACCGGGGGACACGGTGGAGAGGATCGCCGGCCGGCCGGCTCGCGCGGAGAGCGCGGCGGGGCCGGTCTGCCGGCGTCAGCGCGGCGCTTCCAGCCAGTGGATGCTGAACAGGGCGTCCGGATCGCACCAGGCCTGGGCCGGGCGTAAGCCGGCCCGCCGCGCGAGGTCGCGGAAGCCGTCCAGCGTGTATTTGCAGGAATTCTCGGTATGGATCGATTCACCGGCCGCAAAGCGATGGCGCGCGCGGCCGATCCGCACCGTCTGCGCCACGCGGCTGACCAGATGCATCTCGATCCGCTGCCGGCGCGGTTCGTAGAAGGCGTAATGGTCGAAGCGGCCGGGATCGATGTCGCTGTCCAGCTCGCGGCCGATCCGCTGCAGCAGGTTGAGGTTGAAGGCGGCCGTCACGCCGGCGGCATCGTTGTAGGCGGCATGCAGCAGCGCCGGGTCCTTCACCAGGTCGACGCCGATCAGCAGGCCGCCGCCGGCCAGCAGCCGCGCCGCGCCGCGCAGGAAATCCAGCGCCTCTTCCGGCGTGAAATTGCCGATGGTCGAGCCGGGGAAGAAACCGGCGCGGCGGCCGCTCGCCGGCGGCAGCGCGAGGCCGGCCGTGTAGTCGGCCACCACCGGACGGATGTCGAGTGCCGGATAATCGGCTGCGAGTTTTGCCGCCGCCGCCCGCAGGTGGCTGCCGGAAATGTCGATCGGCAGATAGGCGGCGGGCCGGTCCAGCGCATCGAGCAGGAAGCGGACCTTGCGGGTCGAGCCGGCGCCGAACTCGATCAGCTCGGCACCCGGCCCGATATGGCCGGCCACCGCTGCGGCATGGCGCTGCAGCAAAGCGGTTTCGGTGCGGGTCGGGTAGTATTCCGGCAGGCTGCAGATCTGGTCGAACAGCGCCGAGCCGCGGGCATCATAGAAGTATTTCGACGGCAGTGCCTTGCGGCGGCGGCGCAGGCCGGCCTGCACGGCGGCGGCAAAATCGTCATCGGCGGCAGGCTGTCCCGGGCGGGTGATGATGGGCGCGAGCTGGTTCATGAACGCGTCTCCTCAGATTGTCGTCAGATGTCGTCGGCGAGGCGGATGCCGGAAAACTGCCAGCGCGCGGCCGGCGGAAAGAAATTGCGGTAGGTGATGCGGATATGGTCCGCCGGCGTGGCGCAGGAGCCGCCGCGCAGCACCTGCTGGCCGATCATGAATTTGCCGTTGTATTCGCCGGCCGTGCCTTCCAGCGGGCGGAAGCCGGGATAGGGTTCGTAGGCCGAGCGCGTCCATTCCCAGACGCCGCCCAGCATGCGCAGGCCGGGCGCGGCAGACAGGCGGCGCGGATGGGCGGCAGCCGGATCGAGGAAGCCGCCGTCGCCGCGCACCAGCGGCGAGCCGGCGGCATGTTCCCATTCGGCCTCGGTGGGCAGCCGGCGGCCGGCCCAGGCGGCATAGGCCATCGCCTCGTGGAAGGAGACATGGCAGACCGGTTCGGCCGGATCGAGCGGACGCCGGCCCTGCAGGGTGAAGACCTGCCAGATGTCCCGGCCGGCAGCGTCTCCGGCCCGCGACCAGTAGAGCGGTGCCTGCCAGCCCTCGCGCTGCACCGTCGCCCAGCCCTCCGACAGCCAGAGATCGGCGCGGGCATAGCCGCCGTCGCGCATGAAGGCGAGATACTCGCCGTTGCTGACCGGCCGGCTGGCAATGCGGAAGGGCTGCAGCAGCACATTGTGGCGCGGGCTTTCGTTGTCGAAGGCAAAACCGTCGTCCGTATCATGACCGATGGGATGGATGCCGCCGCGGAAGCCGATGAATTCCATCGGTGCGATGTCTGTCGCCGGCAGGTCCGGCCGCGGCGGCAGATACGCCGGCGCGAAGGCATGGCGCGACAGGCCATGCCTGAGATCGGTGAGGATCAGCTCCTGGTGCTGCTGTTCATGGGCGAGGCCGAGTTCGAGGACGGGCCGCAGCCGCGCCAGCGCGGCGGTGTCGGCGCCGGCCAGCAGGCTGTCCATCGCGGCATCCACATGGGCGCGGTAGCGGGTGACGGCCGCGGCCGGCGGGCGGCTGAGCAGGCCGCGTTCGGGCCGCGCCTGCCGTTCGCCCAGGGCCTCGTAATAGGAATTGAACAGGTAGTGGTACTGCGGGTCGAACACCGCATAGCCCGGCAGATGCGGCAGCAGCAGGAAGGTCTCGAAGAACCAGGTGACATGGGCGCGGTGCCATTTCACCGGGCTGGCATCGGGCATCGACTGCAGCATCTGGTCTTCCGGCGACAGCGGCGCCGCCAGCGTCTCGGTCAGCTGCCGCACCGCGCGGTAGCGGGCGGCAAGGCCGGCGGCAGTGGCGGCGGTGTCGAGGCCGGCGCCCGCAGGGCTGGGGATGCTGCTGCCGGCTGCCTGGCCGGCCTGTCTGTCGCTCATGGTCCGCGTCCTCCGGGCTGGAAGAGCGGCGACTCTACCCCGGTCCGGGCGGGCGCGGCATGAAAAAACCGTGATCAAAAACGGAAACTGTGATGACCGTCAAAACGGCTGCAGGCTGCTGACAGATTCCGGCCGGCTATTCCCCGGGCGTCTCCTCAAAGCGAACCCAGCTGATCCGCAGACTCTCGGCCGGCGAGGCAAAATGCAGCAGCCGCGCCTTGTAGCGGTCAGCGCCGGCAGAAAAGGCTTCGCGCTTGATGCGGGCGATGGCCTGTTCCATCTGGTTGACGACCCAGCGGTCGGCTTCGGAGCCGTCGTCGGCCTCGCGCCCGCGCACGGACGCGAACATCTCTCTTGCCCATTGCCGCGACGACTTCATTCCCTGGCCTCCCGGTGCGCTTGCGATACCGCACTATACGTCAGAGGCCTGTGACGGGATCATGACCGGCCGGACCCATGTCCGGAAAATAACCGTGCAGATGTGCCCGTTCCCACGTCCGGCGCGGGTAGAGGCGTGATCGGTTGTGCGGCTGTCAGGCCGGTGGCGGCAAAGACATGGGCCACCATCGCATCCTTCTCGCCCACCGGCGCCACATAGTGGAGAATCCGGGCCGCGGTTCCGGCATCGGCCAGCCGCGCCAGCATCCAGGTCGCCAGATAGCTGGAGGCGAGGCAGCCGCCGGCAGTGGCGATGCGCTCCCCGGCATGGAAGGGGCGGTCGAGCACGGTGACGCCGCGGGCCTCGAGATGGGGCCGGGTCATGCTGTCGCTGCAGACCGGCAGGGCACCGAGCAGGCCCTTCGCCTGCAGCAGCAGCGATCCCGAGCATTGTGCGCCGATCAGCTGGCGCGCCGGATCGAGATGCAGCTGCGCCAGGAAATCCGCATCGGCCGCATATTGTGCGGTTTTCACGCCGCTGCCGACCAGCACGGCATCGGCTTCGGCCAGCCAGGACAGCGGCTGCTGGATGCCGACCGGCACGCCGTTCATGGAGGTGACGCTGCGGCCCGGGCCGGTGATCCGCACCTGCCAGCCGGGGGCCTTGTGGCGGCAGAGCATGGCGAAGGCGACGAAGCTGTCGATCTCGTTGCAGCCTTCAAGGGTGAGCACGGCAATCTTCATGGCGGGGGTCCGGGGGGCGGGATATCCTGGCAGCAGTATATCGATGCCGCGGCGCGGCCGGGAGGGCTGACATGGCACAGGGCGGAAATCGGGCCGGACCCGCGGCCGGGGAAGCGGCGTGGCGCGCGGCCGTGCGGGTGGTGCGGGCTGCCGACACCGCCGGCGCCATGACCGGGCCGGGCGGCAGCGGCCGGGCCACGCTGTTCGACTTTGCCGGCACCGGCGGCGGGCCGCCGGATCTGGCCGGGCGCACCTGGATCGGCCGCGTGGTGCAGGCCGCCGGCAGCAGCACCGGACCGCATCATCATGGCCGCCACGAGGCCGTGATCCACGTGCTGCAGGGCCATGCCGAGATCCGCTGGGGCGCGCGGCTCGAATACATGGCCGGGATCGGACCGGGCGACAGCGTCTATTTCGCGCCCTTCGTGCCGCACCAGGAGCGCAATCTCTCCGCCGCCATGCCGGTCGAGTATCTGGTGGTGCGCAGCGACGGCGAGCGCCTCGTCGAGGCGCTGGACATCGTGCCGGCGGCACAGCCGCAGGCGGCCGGCTGAAGGCGTCAGTCCGCCTTCTGTTTTTTCTTCTTTTTCTTTTTGGGTTTTGCCGTCGGGCTGCCGGCGGCGCCGGCATCCATGCCAGCATCCGTACCCGTGGCCGCATCGATCAGCATGGTGGCCGCCTGCAGCGCCGCCTGTGCCGGCCCGGCCTCGCCGAACAGCTGGCCGGTGACGAAGCTGCCCTCGATCAGCAGCATCAGGGCATCGCCGAGCTGGTCCGGGTCGCGGGCGCCCATGGCCGCCGCCATCTGCCGCAGCACGCCGCGCAGCTCCGCCTTGTGATCCTGGGCCACAAGGCGGGCCGGGTGATCGGCCTCCGGATACTCGATGGCGGCATTGGTCAGGCCGCAGCCGCGATAGCCGCCGGCGCTGGCGCGTTTGCCCATCCGCTCGAAATAGGCGAGCAGGCGGGCGCGCGGATCGTCGCTGCCGGCCCGGTCCAGGTCGGCCCGGAACCACTGCCAGAAATCGGTCGAATAGTCGCGCAGATAGGCGGCGGCCAGCTCGTCTTTCGACGGAAAACTGCGATAAAGGCTCGGTTTGGTGACCCCGGCACGGGTGACGATCTCCTCGACGCCGACGGCCCGGATGCCCGCGCGGTAGAACAGCTCGCGGGCGGTCTTGCGGATGCGGTCGGCCGCGCGCGGCGCCGCCGGCTTGCCCCCGGCAGCGCCGGTCTCCGCGCCGTCCTGTCCCGGTTCCGTCTTGCGTGTCATCGCTTTATTGCACCAGTGCAATTTTGGAACTTGACCATGTAACCGATCGGTACCTATATGGGGGCCGTCTGAAACGTACCGGTCAGTAACATGAACATAGCACGCAAGCTCGTCCCCGGCCAGACCTATGCCTTCGTGGTGGTCGGTGTGATCTTCCTCGCCCTGCTGGCCGCCGCCGGCCTGCGTGCCACGCCGGGCGTGCTGATCCTGCCGCTGGAAAAGGCCTTCGGCTGGGACCGCGACACCATCTCGCTGGCCGCCGCGATAGGCATCTTTCTCTATGGCCTGATGGGGCCGTTTGCCGCCGCTTTGTTCCAGAGCTTCGGCATCCGCCGCACCATGGTCTGGGCACTGGCGCTGATGGCCTTTGCCACCTTCCTGTCGGGCTTCATGAGCGAGGCCTGGCACCTGATCGCCACCTGGGGCGTGATGTCGGGCGTCGGTTCGGGCTGCGTCGCGCTGGTGCTGGGCGCCACCGTGGTGAACCGCTGGTTCGTCAGCCATCGCGGCCTGATCATGGGCATTCTCACCGCCAGCACCGCCACCGGCACCCTGGTCTTCCTGCCCGGCCTTGCGGCGCTGACCGAGGCCTATGGCTGGCAGCCGGTGGTATGGGTGATCGCGGCCTGCATGGCGGCGCTGATCCCGCTGGTGCTGTGGCTGCTGCCCGAGCGGCCGGCCGATATCGGCATGGTGCCCTATGGCGCCGACCCGGCCGCCGTGCAGACGCAGGCGGCGCCGCAGAACCCGCTGGTGCTGGCTTTCGGCGCGCTCGGCCGGGCCGGCCGCAAGGCGGATTTCTGGCTGCTGTTCGCCACCTTCTGGATCTGCGGCTTCACCACGAATGGCTTGGTCGGCACGCATCTGATCTCGTTCTGCGGCGACATGGGCATCGCCGCCGTTCAGGCGGCCGGCCTGCTGGCGCTGATGGGCATCTTCGACCTGGTCGGCACCACCGGCTCGGGCTGGCTGACCGACCGCTACGATCCGCGCAAGCTGCTGTTCATGTATTACGGCCTGCGCGGCCTGTCGCTGATCTACCTGCCCTATACCGATTTCTCGCTGGCCAGCCTGTCGGTCTTCGCGATCTTCTACGGGCTGGACTGGATCGCCACCGTGCCGCCCACCGTGAAGCTGTCGGTGGAAGCCTTCGGCGAGCGCGACGGCCCGATCGTGTTCGGCTGGATCGCCGCCGGCCACCAGCTTGGCGCCGCCTCGGCCGCCTTCTTCGCCGGCGTGATGCGGACCCAGCAGGGCGACTATCTGCAGGCCTTCATCATCGCCGGCATCACCGGCGTGATCGCCGCGATCCTCGCCCTGATGATCCGCGGCAGGAAAGGCGGCACGGCCCTCGCGGCGGCGTAAGCCGCCGTGGCAGAAGGGGCTGGCTGCGGCCTGACGCGGGCGCCATCCATGAACAGGCGCCATCCATGAAGGTGGCGGAAGCCGGCGGCCGCGCGACCGGACCGTGCAGCCGCCGCCTACAATGGTTGCGGAGGTCTATACGGAAGCCCGGCGGCAAAGAAAGCTTCAACGCGGTGCCACGAAACTGAAAATCGGCGGCCTGTACTACGGCTGCAGGAATTGCCTGCATGCCGAGGCCGCCAATGGCACAAGTTCTGCTCCGGTCCATCGAGAAATCCTTCGGTGAGACCCGTGTCCTGAAGGGCATCGACCTGGCCATCGAAGATGGCGAGTTCGTCTCCCTGGTCGGCCCGTCCGGCTGCGGCAAGTCGACCCTGCTGCGCATCATTGCCGGGCTCGAGCACCAGGATGCCGGCAGCGTGACCATTGGCAGCCGTGCTGTCGATGGCGTGCGCGCCAGCGACCGCAACCTGTCCATGGTGTTCCAGTCCTATGCGCTGTATCCGCATCTGACGGTCGCCGAGAATATCGCGGTGCCGCTGCGCATGCGCGAACTGGACATGTGGCAGCGCCTGCCGCTGCTGGGCCGTTTCCTCCCCGGCGCCGGCGACCGCCTGCGCCATATCGGCGCCGCCGTGGACGATGCCGCGCGCATGCTCGACATCACCCATCTGATGGACCGCCGGCCCGGACAGCTTTCAGGCGGCCAGCGCCAGCGCGTCGCACTGGGCCGCGCCCTTGTGCGCCGTCCGGATGCCTTCCTGCTGGACGAGCCGCTGTCCAACCTCGATGCCAAGCTGCGCGTCCATACCCGGGCAGAGATCGCCGAACTGCACCGCCGGCTGGGCGCCACCTTCATCTATGTCACCCATGACCAGGCCGAGGCGATGACCATGTCGGACCGCATCGCCGTCATGATGGATGGTGCGCTGCTTCAGGTCGCGACGCCTGACGAAATCTACAACAATCCTGCCGATATCCGGGTGGCCGGTTTCATCGGCTCGCCGCAGATGAACCTGCTGCCGGTGCGGCAGGACCATGATGGCACCGTCGTGGTGCAGACGGCGCGGCTGCCCCTGCACGTGAGCACGCCGCAGCCGGGGCTGACCCTGGGCGTCCGGCCCGAGGCGGTCCGTGTCGCCGGCCATGGCGGGGCATTGCAGGGCTTTGTCCGCCATATCGAGAATCTCGGCTCCGAACTGTTCGTGCAGGTCGGCGATACCGGCGCGGCAGACCGGATCGTTGCCCGCCTTGAGCCGGCCGAAGGCCGGCATCTGTGTGTCGGCATGCCGGTCGGGCTCGGCTTCGATCCTGCCCGGACCATTCTCTTCGGCGAGGATGGCCGCCGCGTGCCGGCCGAGGCCATGACCGGCGCGGTGCCGGCCGGCCGGGGGCTGGTTCATGGCTGAGCTGGCCGCACCGCCGCTGCGCCGCCCGGCGATCTGGCCGGCGCATCTCTACGAGCGGCTGGCCGGCGGCCTGCTGGCGCTGCCGGCGATGGTGCTGATGGCCCTGCTGCTGGTGGGACCGGTGATGGCCGTGGTGCTGATGTCGTTCACCGACTACCAGCTCGGCGCACCGGCCTTCGCCTGGATCGGTGCCGACAATTATCTCGCGCTGCTGGGCGACCGCGTGTTCTGGAAATCGCTGGGCAACACCCTGCTGTACGTTGCCATCGTGGTGCCGGCCTCGGTCGGTCTCGGCCTTGGCGTCGCGCTGCTGGTCGAATCCCGCGACAGCCTGCGCGGCTTCTACCGGGCGGTCTTTTTCATCCCGGTGATGGCAACCCTGATCGCCACGGCGATCTCCTGGGAATTCATGCTGCATCCGCAATTCGGCCTGGTGAACCTGCTGCTGCGGGCAGCGGGCTTCGGGGCGCAGAACTGGCTGCAGGACGCGAAGCTGGTGCTGCCGGTGCTGGCGACGATCGGCATCTGGCAGTCCTTCGGTTTCAACATGGTGCTGTTCATGGCCGGCCTGACCGCGATCCCGCGGCATCTCTACGAGGCCGCCGAACTGGATGGCGCGCGTTCGCCCTGGAGCCGGTTCCGGCTGGTGACCTGGCCGATGCTTGGCCCGGTGACGCTGTTTGTCGTGGTGATCAGTGGCATCCGCTCCTTCCAGGTTTTCGACACCGTGCAGGTGCTGACCAAGGGCGGGCCGAACAAGCATTCGGAAGTGCTGCTCTACACCATGTATGCCGAAGGTTTCGAGTTCTTCCGCTCCGGCCATGCCGCCGCCATCGCCGTCGTCTTTCTCGGTTTCGTGCTGCTGCTGACCCTGCTGAAGACCTGGGCGATCGAGCGCCAGGTGCATTACCGATGACCCCGGCCCTGCGCGACACCGTCTTTTCCGGCCTGCGCCATGCCGCGCTGATGGCCGGCGCGCTGGTGGTGCTGATGCCGTTCATCTGGATGCTGGTGACGGCGATGAAGCCGCCGCAGGAAATCTTCATCGACCAGATCCGCTTCTGGCCCGGGCAGATGTACCTGCTGGAAAACCTGCATGAAGCCTTCACCAAGGCGCCGCTGCTGCGCTACCTGCTGAACGGCGTGATCGTGACGGCGGCGATCCTGGCGATCCAGGTGATGGTGGCGTTTCCGGCCGCCTATGCGCTGGCCAAGCTGCGCTTTCCCGGCCGCCGGGTGCTGTTCGGGCTGGTGCTGCTGTGTCTGCTGATTCCGCCGCATGCCATCGCCGTGCCGCTGTTCCTGCTGTTCCACCAGATCGGCATCCTCAACAGCTATGCCGCGCTGATCCTGCCCTTCACCATCTCGGTCTTCGGCATTTTCCTGATGCGGCAGTTCTTCCTGACCGTTCCGGACGACCTGATCGACGCCGCGCGCATGGATGGCCTGTCGGAATTCTCCATCGTCTGGCGGGTGATGCTGCCGACCGCCATTCCGGCGCTGATCGCGTTCGGCATCTTCTCGGTGGTCGCGCACTGGAACGACTATTTCTGGCCGCTGATCGCGGTCAATTCCGAGCATCTCTATACGCCGCCGCTGGGAGTCGCAGCCTTCCGCAACGAGGAGGCGGGCACCAGCTACGGCCCGCTGATGGCCGCCGCAACAGTGATCATCCTGCCGCTGGTGGCTGCCTTCCTGATGGCCCAGCGCCGGTTCATCGAGGGCATCACCCTGACCGGCATGAAGTGAGCACGCGTTCCGCTTTTCCCGTCCAGCCAAGGAGAGAGACATGAAACACACCCGAATTGCAGCCGCGGCCGCCGCCGCCTTCATGCTGGCCGCCGGGGCGGCCAGCGCCGCCACCGAGGTGGTGATCCAGTATCCCTACGGCGAGCTGTTCAACGAGACCCACAAGCAGATCGTCGCCGAATTCGCCAGGAAGCATCCCGACATCAAGGTGACGATGCGGGCGCCCTATGAATCCTATGAGGAAGGCACCCAGAAGGTGCTGCGCGAGGCGATCACCAACCAGATGCCCGACATCACCTTCCAGGGCCTCAACCGCCTGCGCGTGCTGGTCGACCGCGGCATCGCCGTCGGCCTCGGCAAGTACATCAAGGCCGAGAAGGATTTCGAGGCCGAGGGCTTCCACCAGGCGATGTTCGACATCGGCACCATGAAGAACGAGGTCTACGGCGTGCCCTTCGCCATCTCGCTGCCGGTGGCCTATTACAATCTCGATCTGGTGCGCAAGGCCGGCGGCAATCCTGACAAGCTGCCGACCAGCTGGGATGAGGTCTTCGCCCTGTCGGCCAGGATCGACGCGCTGGGCGGCGACATCAACGGCATGAGCTACACCTGGAACATCACCGGCAACTGGCTGTTCCAGGCCCCGGTCTTCAGCCAGGGCGGCAGCATGCTGAACGCGGACGAGACGAAGGTCGCCTTCGACGGGCCGGAGGGCCAGTGGGCGATGAAGCAGCTCGCCCGCATGGTCACCGAGGGCAAGATGCCCGACTACCGCGAGGCCGACCTGCGCGCCGCCTTCGCCGCCGGCAAGACCGGCATCCACTTCACCTCGACCTCCGACCTCGCCAAGATCACCGGCATGATCGGCGGCAAGTTCGACCTGAAGACCGCGAAGTTCCCCGATGTGAAGCCGGGCGTCGGCCGGCTGCCGGCCGGCGGCAACCTCGCCGTCATCCTGTCGAAGGATCCGGCGCGGCAGAAGGCGGCCTGGGAGGTGCTGAAATTCTGGACCGGCCCCGAGGGCGCCGCCATCGTGGCCAAGACCACCGGCTACATGCCGCCCAACAAGAAGGCCAACGAGGTGTATCTGAAGGACTTCTACGAGAAGAATCCGAACAACTACACCGCGGTGACCCAGCTGCCGCTGCTGACCAAGTGGTATGCCTTCCCGGGCGAGAACGGCCTGAAGATCACCGACGTGATCAAGGACCACATGCAGTCCATCGTCAACGGCAGCCGGGCGAAAGAGCCGCTGGTGGTGCTGAAGGAAATGGCCGCCGACGTGCAGGCCCTGCTGCCCAGGAAGACCAACTGACGCTGCCGCCTTCCGCGGACAAAGCGAGAGCCGGGCTTCGCCGCCCGGCTCTTGTCTTTTCTCACACGGCCACTCTTCTCATACGGCCCGGGTCGCCTTCAGCGAGGCGGCGAGTTCGCCGGGGCTGGTGACCGGCAGGCCGCAGGTGGCGCCGATGCAGACATAGGCGGTGGCGCGGCCGTCGATCTGGGTCTTGCCGGTGGCGGGATGCGTCTCGGGCAGGGCCGCATCCGGCGCGACGACCTGCAGGATGCGGTTGGGCACCGACACCGTGTAGGCCGCGCGCAGCAGCGCCTCGGTCTCCGGCTCGCCGCGGCGGCCGATGATCGCCACCTGCACCGCGTTGGCGAAGAGATCGAAGCCGTTCAGATAGGCGGCCATCGGGAAGAAATTGCGGGCGACATCGCCGGCGAAGGCATCGAGCAGCGACTGCGCGCGTTCGCGCCAGGCGATCTCGCCGGTCAGGTACCACAGCCGCGCGAACACCCCGACCAGCTGGCCGTTGCCCGAGGGCGTGGCATTGTCGGCCGCCGTGCGGGTGCGGGCCACCAGCGTCTCGGCATCGCGGGCGGTGAGGAAATAGCCGCCATTGACCGCATCGGCATAGCCGGCTTCCACCGTCTCGCCCCAGCGTTTCGCCTGCGCGAGATAATCCGGATTGCCGGTGGCCTCGAACAGCGCGAGGCCGGCCCCCATCATCGCCGCGTAATCGTCGAGCAGGCCGGGGAAGACCAGCTGGCCGGCCCGCCAGGAATGGCCGAGCCTGTCGTCGCCCACCGCCATGGTGCCGGTGACGAAGCCCCAGGCGCGTTCCGCCGCCGCCAGCCAGTCCGGCCGGTCATACTGCAGGGCGAGGCCGGCCATGGCCGCGATCATCAGGCCGTTCCAGTCGGCCAGCACCTTGTCGTCCCAGCCGGGCTTCACCCGTTTCTCGCGGGCGGCGAACAGCACGGCGCGGGCCGCGGCCAGCTTCGCTTCGGTCGCCGCATCCTTCAGCACGGGATCGCGGCTGCGGCGCAGGATGGTCTTGTGCTCCCAGTTGCCCTGTTCGGTCACGTCATAGGCGGCACAGAACAGCGGTGCCGCAGCGCCCAGCAGGGCGTCGATCTCGGCCTTCTGCCAGACATAGAACCGGCCTTCCTCGCCTTCCGAATCCGCGTCCTGCGTCGCCGCGAAGCCGCCGCCGCCATTCGCATCCCCGGCGATCATCTCGCGCAGCAGCCAGCCGACGGTTTCCTCGATGCGCGCGCGCAGCAGCGGATCCTGCGTCTCCGCCTCGACCAGCGCCATATGGGCGAGAAGCTGCGCATTGTCGTAGAGCATCTTCTCGAAATGCGGCGCCAGCCATTCGGCATCGGTGGAATAGCGGGCGAAGCCGCCGCCGAGATGGTCGTAGATGCCGCCCTGCGCCATCTGCGTGATGGTGGTGACCACGGCCTGTTTCGCATCCGCGCTGCCGCTGCGCAGGTAATGCCGCCACAGCAGGTCGAACAGCCCGGTCTGCGGAAATTTCGGCGCCCCGCCGATGCCGCCCTGTCCGGGATCGACATGGGTCAGCAGCTGCGCCGCCACCTGGTCCAGCACCTCGGTCGACAGGGCCAGCCGGTCGCGTGACTGCGGCTTGGCCAGGTTGCGCAGGCCGCCGACCAGCATCTTCACATTCTGGGCGATGGCCGTCCTGTTGTCGTGATAGGCCTCCGACACCTTTTCCAGCACCTCGGTGAAGCCGGGGCGGCCGAAGGCGGGGCGGGCGGGAAAATACGTGCCGCCCCAGAAGGGCTCGCCCTTCGGGGTCAGGAACATGGTCAGCGGCCAGCCGCCCTGCTCGCCCAGCAGATGCAGCGCGTTCATGTAGATGGCGTCGATATCCGGCCGTTCCTCGCGGTCGACCTTGATGTTGACGAACAGCCGGTTCATCACCGCGGCGATCTCGGGATTCTCGAAACTTTCATGGGCCATCACATGGCACCAGTGGCAGGCGGCATAGCCGACCGACAGCAGGATCGGCCTGTCGGCGGCCTGGGCGGCGGCCAGTGCCTGGGGCCCCCAGACCTGCCAGTGCACCGGATTGTCGCGATGCTGCTGCAGATAGGGCGAGGCGGCCCGGTCGAGATTGTTCCGGCCAAGGTCTATCTCGGCGCCGGGATTCTGCGGGTTGGTCCCTGACAAGGGGTCGCCGGCCATGCTAGGTATTTGTCCCTGCTTGCTTCTCGGGTCTTGCGGCCCCTCTCTCGCGGAGCGCCTGGAGATGAAGATAACAGTCAATGTCGACTGCACGCCAGAGGAAGCGCGCCGCTTCCTCGGCCTGCCGGACGTGCAGCCCCTGCAGGATGCGGTGATGCAGCAGATGCAGGACCGCATCCTGTCGTCGATGCATGCCATGGACCCGGAAACCCTGCTGAAGACCTGGGCGCCGATGGGTCTGCAGAATCTGGAGCAGATCCAGAAATTCTTTTTCAGCCAGCTGCCCGGCGGCTTTGGCGGCAATGGCAACGGCGACAAGAAAAAATAGCGGAAAACCGATCCCCGATGACCCGACTGCCCGAAGATCCAGCCGCCTATTTCGCCGCCCACGTGTTCGTCTGCACCAACGAGCGGCCGGCCGGCCATCCGCGCGGCTGCTGCAGGGCGAAGGAGTCCGAGAAGCTGCGCAACTACATGAAGGTGCGCGCCAAGGAACTCGGCCTGAAGGGCGTGCGCATCAACAATGCCGGCTGTCTCGACCGCTGCGAACTCGGCCCGACCCTGGTGGTCTATCCCGATGGCATCTGGTACCGCGCCGAGACCTTCGCCGATATCGACGAGATCCTCGAAACCCATCTGCAGCAGGGCGGCCGGGTGCCGCGCCTGATGCTGATGCCCGAGGACGGGCCGCCGCCCAAGGGCTGATGCGGGTGCGGGCCCGGCCGGCGGCTGATGAAGGAGGGGATGGACCCGGCGCATGACTGATACCGCCACCATCTATGCGCTGTCCTCGGCGCCCGGCCGTGCCGGCGTGGCGGTCGTCCGCCTCAGCGGTCCCGCCGCCGCCGAGGCCGTGCTGGCGCTGACCGGCCGCGAGGTGCCGAAGCCGCGCACCGCCAGCCTGCGCCGCCTGAAGGATGCCGACGGCGCCATGATCGACGAGGCGCTGGTGCTGTGGTTCGAGGCGCCGGGCAGCTTCACCGGCGAGGATGTGGCCGAGCTGCATCTGCATGGCGGCCGCGCCGTGCTGGCCGCCCTGTTCGCGCGGCTGTCGCAGCTGCCCGGCCTGCGCATGGCCGAACCGGGCGAATTCAGCCGCCGCGCCTTCGAGCATGGCCGCTTCGACCTGACGGAAGCCGAAGGCCTCGGCGACCTGATCAATGCCGAAACGGAAGCCCAGCGCAAGCAGGCCCTGCGCCAGATGCGCGGCGGCCTCAGCGATCTCTACGAGGGCTGGCGCACCCGGCTCACGCACGCTCTGGCGCATCTGGAAGCCGATATCGATTTCGCCGACGAGGACCTGCCGGAAGGCGTGGCGGCGGAAGTGAAGCCGCAGCTGGCCCGCCTGCGCGAGGAGATCGCCGCCCATATGGCCGACAGCCGCCGCGGCGAGCGCCTGCGCGACGGCCTGATGGTGGCGATCCTGGGCGCGCCCAATGCCGGCAAGTCGTCGCTGCTGAATGCACTGGCGCAGCGCGACGCGGCCATCGTCTCGGATATTCCCGGCACCACGCGCGACATCATCGAGGTGCATCTCGACCTCGGCGGCTATCCGCTGATCCTTGCTGACACGGCGGGGCTCAGGGACAGCGCCGACCGCATCGAGGGCGAGGGTGTGCGCCGGGCGCTGGCCCGCGCCGAGGCCGCCGACCTCAAGATCGTGCTGATCGATGCCGCCGATTTCGTCGCCGGCGACATCCCGGCCGCCACGCGCGACCTGATCGATGCCGATGCGCTGGTGGTGGCCAGCAAATGCGACATCACCGAGGTGCCCGAGGGCGAGGCGGTGAACGACCGCGACGTATATCCCGTGTCGGTGAAAAGCGGCGCCGGCCTGATCGCCTTCCTCGATGCCCTGCGGGCCGAGGTCGAATCCCGCATCGGCCTGACCGGCAGCGCGACGATCACGCGGGCCCGCCACCGCACGGCGCTGGAAGACTGCGTCGCCGCGCTCGACCGCTTTCTCTCCGGCGCCAGCAATACCGCGGAACTCGCCGCCGAAGACGTGCGTCTCGCCGCCCGCGCGCTCGGGCGCATCACCGGGCGGATCGACGTGGAAGACCTGCTGGATGTGATCTTCCGCGACTTCTGCATCGGGAAATAGCCTTTCATGCGCGTCCTCGTGCTCGGCGCCACCGGCTTCATCGGGCGGCATGTCACTGCCGCCCTGCTGGCGGCGGGCCATGATGTGATTGCCGGCGGCCGGCGGGCGGACGAAGCCCGGCGGCGCTTTCCCGGCATCGGCACGCTGGACTGCGATCTGGCCCGCGACACCGATCCGGCGGTCTGGCGGCCGCGCCTGGCCGGCATCGGTGCGGTGGTGAATGCGGCCGGCCTGCTGCGCGGCCGCGGCATCGAGGCGGTGCATGCCACCGGCCCGGCGGCTTTGTTCGCGGCTTGCGCCGCGGCCGGCGTGACGCGGGTGATCCACATCTCGGCGATCAGCGCCGATGCCGGCGCCGGCACGGATTACGCGGCCAGCAAGCTGCGCGGCGAGCAGGCCCTGCGCGCGCAGGGCGGTCTCGACTGGGTGATCCTGCGGCCCTCGCTGGTCTGGCACCAGGGCAGCTATGGCGGCACGTCGCTGCTGCGCGGGCTTGCGGCTGTGCCGGGCCTGCTGCCGCTGGCCGGTGCGGGCGAAGCGAAGTTCCAGCCGATCCATGCCGATGACCTCGCGCGCTGCGTCTGCGATCTGCTGGCGGATCGCCGGCTGCGGCAGGTGACGCTGGAGCCGGCCGGGCCGCAGACGCTGGACCTGCGTAGCATTCTCCTGCAGCTGCGGGCCTGGCTCGACCTGCCGCCGCCGCGCCTGGTGCTGCCGGTGCCGATGGCGCTGGTTGCGGCGCTGGCCCGGCTGGGCGATGTGTTCGGCCGCGGCCCGGTCAGCAGCAATGCGCTGCGCCAGATGCAGCATGGCAATACCGGCGATGCCGCCGGCTTCGCCCGCGCCATGGGCTGGGTGCCGCAGACGATGGCGCAGGCGCTGGCCCGGCATCCCTCCCATGTGCAGGACCGCTGGCAGGCGCGGCTCTACTGGCTGCGGCCGGCGACGCGGCTGGCGCTGGCGCTGCTGTGGCTGATCTCGGGACTGGTCGGGCTGCTACAGCCGGCGGAAACCGTGCAGCCGGTTCTGGCCGGGCTCGGCCTGCCGGGCGGCTGGGC
Source organism: Ferrovibrio sp. (assembly GCF_964218355.1). Lineage (GTDB taxonomy): Bacteria > Pseudomonadota > Alphaproteobacteria > Ferrovibrionales > Ferrovibrionaceae > Ferrovibrio. The sequence goes on from NZ_CAXPMC010000025.1 coordinate 59,546, forward strand.
ACTGCCGCTGGCGACCGGATTTTCGCTGCTGGATGTCGCATTGGGTCTCGGACTGCTTCTGCGGTGGCCGGGCGCGGGCCGGCTGACGCTGCTGCAGCTGGCCGTGGTGCTGGGCTATACGGTGGTGCTGGGCATCGCGCAGCCGGCTTTGTGGCTGGAGCCCTACGGCCCGCTGCTGAAGAACCTGCCGGTGCTGGTGCTGATCGGCATCCACTGGGTGCTGGACGACGACAGATGACCGATCCGTATCTTCTCGTGAAATGGCTGCATGTGCTGAGCGGGGCCGTGCTGTTCGGTACCGGGATCGGCATCGCCTTCTTCCTGTGGGCGGCGCATCTGGGCGGCCAGGTCGCGACCATCGCCGGGGTCGCCCGGCTGGTGGTGCGCGCCGACTGGATCTTCACCGGCACCGCCGGGCTGCTGCAGCCGCTGACCGGCGTGGCGCTGATCCGGCTGGGCGGCTGGGACCCCCAGGCCGGCTGGCTGATGCTGACCTATGGCCTGTATGCGCTGGCCTTCCTGTGCTGGGCGCCGGTGGTCTGGCTGCAGCTGCGCATCCGTGACATGGCGGTGGCGGCGGCGCGGGACGGCACCGCCCTGCCGCCGCTGTACCATGTCTACCTGCGGCGCTGGTTCCTGCTCGGCTGGCCGGCTTTTGCCGGATTGCTGGTTGTGTTCTGGATGATGCTGGCCAAAGCTGTGCCGGGAGCCTGATGCCATGACCGCTGTCGCCTTTCCTGAACTGACCACCGAACGCCTGATCCTGCGGGCCTTCCGCCGCGAGGACGAAGCCGCCTTTGCCGAATTCGCGGTGGCGGAAGACTTCTGGCGCTTCCTGCCCGGCCCGGCGCTGGACCGCGCGCTGGTCGCGCGCTTCATCGCCGCGCGGGTCGCCGAGGCTGAGCGGCCGGGCCTGCGCGACTGGATTTTCTGCGTCGAGGAGATCGGCCTGGGCCGCGGCATCGGCATGGTGCGGCTCAGCATCGCCAGCCCCGAGCATCGCCAGGGCAATATCGGCTTCTCGCTGGACGGCCGCCTGCGCGGGCAGGGCTATGCGTCGGAAGCCATGCGGGCGCTGCTGGGCTACGGTTTCGGCAATCTCGGCCTGCACCGGATCACGGCGCTGGCCGATACCGAGAATGCCCGCAGCCATGCGGTGCTGGAAAAGCTGGGCTTCCGCCGCGAGGGCAGCCTGCGCGAGAATTTCTTCGTGCGCGGCCAGTGGCGCGACAGCGACCTGTTCGCCCTGCTGGGCAGCGAATGGCGCGGCTGAGATCCTAGTCCGGGCCAGTCAGTCCGGGCCCCTCAATCCGGGCGCGGCAGCGGCAGCAGGATGCCGAGGATCATGTCGACGGTACGGCCGTCGCTGGCCAGCGGCAGGCCGAGCCGGCCGACATGGATATGCTCGCGGTCCGGCGCCGCATGGGCCGAGGCGGCATAGCCCGGCCTGCCGCTGTCGACGATGGCATCGAGGCCCGCGCCGCGCGACTGGTAGAGATCCGGCGCGATGGTCTCGTCATAGAAGCGGCCGGTATCGTCGCGCCCGGGAATGGCGGCGATGGCGCTGCCCATCAGGCGGAAGCGGTAGCGTCTGGCGCCGTCGGCCGCCGTCACCACCTCGAACAGCACGATATGCGGCAGCAGGTCGCGCGGCATCTCCAGCGGATCGATCTGCGCGCGGCCGGGCAGGCGGCCATCGATGATGCGGGCCAGCCAGTAGGCATGCAGGCGGACAAAGCCGGAATGCGCCTGCACCGCGGCATCGGGCAGGGCGAGGCTGTCCGGCGTGGCGAGGGAACCGGCGGTCATTGCCCGGAGTCTAGGCTGCGGCAGGGACCGGATGCAATCAGGCGGCCCGGGCCAGCATGGCGGTGCCGAGCAGGATGAACAGCAGGGTGAGGACCAGCAGCGGACCGGTCAGGCGGTTCATGGCGCGGCCCTCCGTGAGCCTTGCAGTGAGCCTTGCGGGAGGCGGAACCGCGTCAGGCTGCCGGCGGAATATGGCCGGCGCGGGGCGTCACGGCGGAGATTTTGCGCCGGGCGCGCTGGCCGCAGCCTCCCGGGTTCAGGGGCAGCTGAGATTGGTGAAGCCGACCGAGCCGGTCGGGGCGGCCGAGAAATTGCAGGCTCCGCTGCCGACGGCCGTGTTACCCGTCGAAGCGGCGTTGAACGACGTCGTGCCGCTGCCGGTGATCACGCGGTTTGTGCCTGAGGTTGATGTCGAGATGGTGTTGTCGGTGATCGTGAGGTTGGTTGCGGCATCCACGATCATGCCGACCACGCCGGCGCTGCCGGACGTGGCCGTGATCGCGTTGCCACGGATCACCATGTTGGTTGTGGTACGGGCATCGATGCCGATCCCGCCGCCGGCCCCGGAACTGGTGATGGTGGTGTTCTCGATGGTCACGCCCGAGCGGCC
>NZ_CAXPMC010000026.1:0-297478 GCF_964218355.1 Ferrovibrio sp.
TGCCGCTGGGGGCCGATGGCCGCGTCGGCCCCAATGGCGAGGGCGAGACCATGGCCGCCCTGCGCGATGCCGTGGGCGACAGAATGGGCCCGGCCCCGACACCCGACGACATCGACCGCCGGCATGACGAGGAGGCCCGGCGCGGCGATGCGCCGGACAGGGCCGCGCCGCCGCCGGCGATCCGCGATGTCCCCGACGATGCCGAGCCCGCATTCCGTGCCGGCGCGCAGGTGGCGCGCGGCCCGGGCCTGCCCGGCCGGCGCGGAATCCCGCGTTTCGAGCCCGATCCCTATCGCATCGGCCCGACGGAGGAGTACCGGCCGCCGCAGCGTCATGCGCCGCCGGCATCCCCGGCGCCGTCGCTGCTGCAGCCCGGTGCCGAACAGCGGCAGTCTCCGGCGGTCCCACAGCCTTCCGTCCCGCCCACGCAACGCATGCGCGGTGAAAGCTGGTCGCCACCGACTGCGGAAGAAGAGCGGCAGATGCGCGAGGCGATCCGCGCGGAGGAGCGGCAGCGCCAGCGCGACCTGCTGAATCCGCGTCGCACATATCTCGACCGTCTGCCGCTGGCCGGCCGCGACGATCCGCCGGCCGATGCCGCCGGCCCGCGCCGCGGCCGCGTCGTCATCGCCGAGGATGGTCGCGAACTGACCGTGCCGCCGCTTGAGCCATGGGCTGATACACTGCAGGGAGCAAAGCGGGACTTTGTCGACCGGCTCAACGATGCCTTCGCCATCGAGATGGCAAAGAAGGGCGGCGGTGGAGGTCGCGGGAACCTGCTGACCCAGCGCGGCGTGAATATTGCCATTCAGGAATGCCTGAAAGCCGCCGAAGAGATGTTTCCCGACGCTGAGGTCACACACCGGAGTGGTGGGAATTTTCAGGGGAGAGCGGATCTCAAGCGGCTTGTCGAAGAGCATATGTGGAATTTCGACGAAGACGGAGGCAAAGTTCGGACTGGCAGCCGGCGACCTGATTTCGGTATCCTGATTGCACGGAACATTGTTGAAATGGTGCGCGGCAGCACGGTCGACACCAAGGCGAATGGCGAGGCTACGTCGCGAGAAGGCGCAGCCAAGCGCGATATTGAAAGCATGTCGCCCGTCGAAAAACTGGCGATCATTGCCAAGTCGAAGCCCGGCATGAGCGAAGCAGGATTCCGGGCCGAAGCGCGGAAGGTGTGCATGGATACGATGAAGCAGGTCAGGTTGGACTGGGAGAAACGGGGCGAGTTCGACAAGCCCGTGCCCGACGTACTGCCTGACTATGACGGCCCTCAGAATGCCCGTGAGGCGAAGAAGCGGCGGGAGCTAAGGGGGAAATGAGCCAGCCGGTCTGGATACGCTCGAAGGAAGTCTGCTTCCTTGAAGCCGACTGGTGGGATTTCGGCATGGCCCTGCAGGAGATGTTTCCGCAGGCGCGGTATTACCGCGAGCCGGATCCCATCAATCGCCCGGAAGACCGGGCGCAGACCCCCGAGCCGCCGGTGATCACTTTGCACGATCATCTTCTGGATACCCGGCCCCGGCCGATGGGGACGGTGATGATGGTGTTCGATCCGGACTGGCAGCCGTCTTTCCGGAAAATCAGCACGGAAATCGGCCGGGAACCCGAGGATTGGCGATGGGGGCTGACTGGGGAGCCGCCGCTGCCCTATGTGGCGTTCGGCTTGGGAGGGCATGTTTTCGAACAGCCGGTGCCGCATCCCTACAAGGGCGCCATCCACTTTTACACCGAGCCCCATAACGGCGAGCAGGCGGCAATGATGGGCCGCTTTTTCCGCCTGTTCGGCAAATTCGCCACCAACCGCAAGGGATTGGTCCGGGTTCGCGTGCCGGAGTTGACCGTGACCGCGCCGGTTGGAAAAGGTCAGCCGGACTGGTGCGGCCATCATGCCCTCGAATGGGCGCGGCAGAACCCGAGCCGTGTGCTGTTCTACGAGCGGGCCGGCTTCGGAATCCGCCCGACCGGCGAGGTGCTGCCGCTGGCGAAGGCGGCAGCCGGCAAAAAAAGCCGTCGTGCCGGCGGATGATGCGAAACGCCCGGAGGAATACGAAGGCGCATCCAGCGCCCGGGCAGCGGCGGAGCGCCGCGACGCCGCTAAACAGAAAGCGGGGAAGAAATGAAGCCGCCGGTCCGCCGCTACCGCTCGCGCCCGGTCGAATACATCCCGCCGCCGCCGGCGGTGCCGGGCTTCTCGCGCGGCTGGATCAGGTCGCGGAATATCTGCTTCATCATGGCCGACTGGGAAGCCATCGGTGACGCGCTGCTGGTTGCCTGCCCCTATGCGCAGTATGTCCGGCGCCTGACACCCCCCGAACGCGACCTCGAAAAGAAGGCCGACCCGCCGCCGACCCGCCATATCTGCGACCTGGTGCCGCCGGTCAACCGGTTTCCCGTCGATATCACCGCGCAATTCTACGGCGGTCCCCAGGCCGGCCACGATCCGGAGGATCCGGCCCGCATGATCGCGATGGCGCCATCCTTCTCGATCCGCGATGCCGGGCGAATCTATCCGGCCGATCATGAACCGGAGCAGGCCAGTTCCGGGCGGATCGATTTCTGGCTGGAATCGAACAATGCCGACCACATCGCCTTCATGCGGCAGATTTTCAGCCTGTTCGGGCGCTTCTCGTCGAACCGCCACCAGATGATGGTGTCGGTGCCCGATTACGAGGGTTACGGCCACAAGGTGGCGGGCGACCTGTGGCTCGGTCATGAGGCGATCCGCTGGGCGCTGGAGGACCCGAAGCGTGTGATCGACTATCGCACCTACGATTGGCGGGATAGCGAACCGCTGCTTTCGGAGCAAGGCGAGCCTCTGCGCGGCTGCGGCGTCCGGCCCATCGCAGAAAAATGGGCCGGTCGCTGGCCGCATCTGGCGGGCAGCGTGCCGGCGCCGTCAGGCAAGTAGTGTTTTTTGAGCATGACCCGGCGCCGGAGATTCCGGCCATCTATGAAGGCCCGGCCAATCTGCTGCGGGCGCTGGGCCGCAGGAGAGGCGTGCCGTGAGCGAGGACCCCGATTTTGGCATCCCCGGCCATATGCGGACCCCGCCGCCGACTAATATCCGCGGCCGGGAAGTCTGCATGCTGGCCCGGGACTGGGACGATTTCGGGCAGGCGGTGGCCGAAACCTGGCCGCAGGCGCGGTATTATGTCGAACGTGATTACGTCAACGACACGGAATCATGGCAGCACGGGCCGGAACCGCCGCCGGTGCAGTTTTTCCCCACGCTGGGCGACGCCTGCCGCTATCCCTATCGCGCCAGATTCCGGGTGATCGTGTTCGATCCGGACTGGCAGCCGCAGCATCGCAAAACCCGGTCTGGCTGGGCGAAAGTTGACTGGTACTGGTTGCTTCGGCCACCGCCGCATCCCTCTGTGCGCATCTGGCCCGGCGGTTATATCCGCGACCGGCCGGTACCGCATCCCGATACCGGCGAGATTCATTTCTACCTCACGCCGAAGGACAAGGCGCAGCTGGCGCTGGCCGCGCGCTTTTTCCGGCTGTTCGAAAAATTCGCCGCCGGCCGCAAGGGCCTCGTCCGCGTCCGCCTGCCCGGCTACGAGGTGACGGCACCGGTTGCAAAAGGCTCGCCCTTCTGGTGCGGGTATCATGCCATCGAATGGGCCCGCGAGGATCCGAAACGGGTGCTGTTCTGTACGCATGGCGTGTTCGGAACCCGCCCGACCGGCGACGTGCTGCCGCTGACGAAGCCGACGCCCGGCAAAAAAAGCCGTCGCGCCGGTGGATGATGCGGGGCTGCTGCTGCGCAGCGCCCGGGAGGCGGCATCCGCCCGATTGCCGAAAATGGGCCGGCCGCTGGCCGCATCTGGCCGGCAGTATGGCGGCGCCGTCAGGCAGTTAATCCTCTGCGGTGATCCGCTCGATGGCGGTGCGGGCGGGTTCCCCGGCGGTGCTTGGGAAGGGCATGCCCTCCGGGCTGCGCAGGTCCTTCGAACCTGTGCCCGCCGGCCCGGATCTATGCCGCTTCGTCCTTCGCATACTGCGCCTCGCCATGGCCCATCGACCAGTTCTCGGGCAGCGTCTCGACCAGGTTGATGAACACATCCTCGGGGCGCAGGCCCGGGCTGGCCACCAGCTTTTCGGTGATGCGGCGGTACAGCGCCTTCTTCTGCGCGAGGCTGCGGGTGTTGCTCACCGCGAGCTGGATCACCACGAGGTCGTCGCTGCGCGCCACGCCCAGATAGGTCGGGCTGCACCAGAAATCGGCGGCGTCATGCTCGGTCACCAGCATGAAGTAGTCGTCCTCGGGCACGTTGAAGGTCTCGCGCATGGCGGCATAGAGGCCGTCGAGGATGGCCTGACGGTACGCGGCGGGCTTGCCGCGGCGGAGCGAGATGCGGGAAAGCGGCATGGGATGGGTCCTCCTGTCCGGGTGGGTCGTCCGGCCGGCGGGGCCGGTCGCTGGAGAGGAGGTTAGCGCCCACTTGATCATTCGAAAATGATATGGAATCATATTTCAATGATTTTCATTTGTAATGATAGCCCGACATGAAGGCGCTCGATATCGACGCCGTGCAGGCCTTCGTGCTGGTGGCCGACCTCGCCAGCTTCACCCGCGCGGCCGAGGCTATGGCCGCCACCCAGTCGGCGGTCAGCCTGAAGATCAAGCGGCTGGAGGGCGATCTGGGCCGCCGCCTGTTCGAGCGCACGCCGCGCCGGGTGCGGCTGACGGCCGCCGGCGAACTGTTCCTCGACCGGGCGCGCCAGCTGGTCGCCGCCCATGGCAGCGCGCTGGATGCCTTCGCCACCGAGCGGCGAAGGCTCGCCGTCGGCATCAGCGATCATGCGGTGGGCGCCGAACTGCCGCTGCTGCTGCAGCGGGTGAAACATGCCGAGCCGGGTCTGGTGCTGGAGATGCGGGTGGGCAGTTCGCGCGACCTGCTCGCCGAATTCGATGCCGGCGCGCTCGATGCCGCCATCGTGATGGGGCAGGAGGCTGGCCGGCGTGGCGGCGAGGTGCTGCTGGCGGAAAGCTTCGGCTGGATGGCGGCGCGCGATTTCGTGCACCGCCCGGGCGAGCCGCTGCCGCTGGCCGCCCATTCCGAAGGCTGCGGGATGCGCGGCATGGGCGTGGCGGCGCTGGATGCCGCCGGCATCCCGTGGACCGAGGTGTTTGTCGGCGGCGGCGTCGGTACGGTGGCCGCTGCCGTCTCGGCCGGGCTGGCGGTCGCCGTGCTCGGCCGCCGCGTGGCGCCGCGGGATACGGTCGATGCGGGCCCGGCGCTCGGCCTGCCGCCGCTGCCGCCGCGCGATCTGGTGCTCCATACCGGCCTGTCCGATCCGGCGGCGCGGCAGTCGCTCAGGACGCTGGCGGCCGCGATCCGCTCGACGGCTGCGTGAGCCTGAGCGGACGCAGGGCGGCTTACTTCACCACCACCTTGAAGCCGCCCATCGACATGCGTTTGGTGTCGAAGGGCATGTCCTTCGGGTCGCACATTTCCTTCAGGCGTGGATCGGCCATCACCTTTTTGTTCACGCGGTCGCGGTGGGCGCGCGATTTGTATTCGATCCAGGAGAACACCGCCGTCTCGGTCGGTTTCAGCTTGAGAAGTTTCGGATAGGGCAGGCCGAAGGGCACGGCGAGGTCGTCGCCGGTGCATTCGCGGTAATCGAGCGCGCCGTGCTCGCGCCAGACCTTCGCGGCCTTCTTCGCCAGTTTCACATAGGCCGGCAGCTTCTTCTTCGGCACCACCAGCAGAAAGCCATCCACGTAACGCATCACGGTCTCCTTCGGGAAAACGGGCTTGACTAGGTAGGTTGATATCAACATAATTTAGCCATGTCAAACCGCCCGCCCAGCCGCACACCGTCTGCGCATCTGCCTGCTGCGCCGGAGCCGCGCCTGCCCTACGAGGCGACGATCATGGTGCGCGACAGCTGCCTGTGCCTGCATGCCCAGCGGGCGGCGCGGGCCCTGGCCCGGCATTTCGATGCGGTGCTGCGGCCCTTCGGGCTGACCAACGGGCAGTTCTCGCTGCTGATGGCGCTGAACCGCCCGGTGCCCGCCACCATGGCGCCGCTGGCCGAGCTGCTGGCCATGGACCGCACGACGCTGACCGCGGCGCTGAAGCCATTGCAGCGGCGCGGCCTGCTGGAGGTGCATCCCGATCCGGCCGACCGCCGCAGCCGGCAGGTCGTGCTGACCCCCGCCGGGCGCAGCCTGATGGCCGATGCCCTGCCGGTGTGGACAGCCACCCATGCCGGAATCGACCGGCTGGTCGGCGATCCCGGCCGCCTGCGCGCCGACCTGCGCGCGCTCGACCGCCTGCATGCCGGCCTGCCGGCCGCCGCCTGAGCTTTTCGTCTTCTCCACCCACAGCACCGCAACGAAGAAGGAGTTTCCCCATGCGTCTCAATCCCTACCTGTCCTTCAACGGCACCTGCCGCGAGGCCATGGATTTCTATGCGAAGGTGCTGAACGCGCCGTCGGAAGGCATCATGACCTATGGCGAGACGCCGATGGCCGGCGACATGCCGGCCGAGATGCTGGGCCGCGTCGCCCATGCCCGCATCCGCATCGGCGATGCGCTGCTGATGGCCAGCGACAGCCCGGCCAGCCTGTATCAGACGCCGCAGGGCGTGACGGTGACCCTGAATATCGACGAGCCGGCCGAGGCCGACCGCGTCTTAGCCGCCCTGTCGGAGGGCGGCACCATCACCATGCCGATTGCCGAGACCTTCTGGGCGCACCGCTTCGGCACCTGCATCGACCGCTTCGGCACGCCGTGGATGGTCAACTGCGAGAAGCCGATGGCCGCGGCCCAGGCTGCCGAGTAGGCGGGCTGCCGAACAGGCGGCGGCGGACGGCGGACATGAAAAAGCCCGGCGGTGGTGGCCGCCGGGCTTTCAGGAAACCGGACCATCCGGTGGTCAGGCGGCGTTGACCGCCTTGACCGCCTCGACGGCGCTCTCCGGGTTCCAGTTCGTGTAGGCCTGGGCGCAATGCGCGGCGCAATAGGGCTTGCCCGGCAGCGCGACGTGGCTGCAGAAGCCGAAATCGGCGGTCTTCGGGTCGCCGATCGGCCATTTGCATTGCGGGCCGGATGTCGGCGTCAGCGCCGCCAGCATCGCCGGGGTCAGCGCATTGCCTTCCCGCGGTGCATGGCTGTGGCCGGTCGCCGGCGCCGTGGCGCTGCTTTCCTCGCGCACCCGCACCGGGGCGGGGCGGGGGGCCGGCGGCGCGGCGGCATGGCCGCCGCCACCGCCCGAGGGCGCCGCGGCCACCCGGGGCTGGGCCGGCTTGTCGCTGCGCATGATCGGCGAGGCCCGCTTGGCGAGCCCGATCCGGTGCGCCTTGCCGACCACCGCATTGCGGGTCATGCCCAGCGCCTTGCCGATCTGGGTGATCGACTGGCCGGAATCCCAAAGTTGCACAAGAAGTTTAACCTTCTCGTCTGTCCACACCATATCTAGCCCCCGTTCTTGGACTGAGACGCTAGATGGAGTAAGGCGACAAAAGCCCGCCGGGTCAACCGGACTCTGGCCTTTTCCACAGGAATCTTGTTTTTGCAGGCAGATTCAGGCCTGCTGGCAGCAGCCGAATCGGGATTATCCCCAATGTCCGCCTTCCCCGACCCGTCCCATAACTGGCAGGCCGCCCTCCCGGACCCGGCGCAGTTGCGCGCCGCCTTTGCCCGCGACGGCTATGCCGTCATCCGCGGCCTGTTCGGGCCGGCGGAGGTGGCCGCGATGGCCGCCGCCTTCGACCGTTTCTGGGCCGAGGGGCTGGCGCTGCCGCGCAGCTTCCGGCACGGCAACCTGCTGTTCCGGCTGGGCAGCGACCCGCAGCTGGGGCGGATCCTGCGCATGGTGCAGTGGCCGTCCTGGCGCGATGCCCTGCTGGATGCCGTGCGGCTGGATCGCCGTTTCGCCGCCCTGCTCGGGCCGCTGATCGGGACGGATCTCAAGCAGATCATCAACCAGATGCACTGGAAGCCGCCCGGCGCCACCCGCGCCGATTTCGCCTGGCACCAGGACAGCCGCTTCCGCCGCCCGGCCGCCGCCTTCCGCGCGCTGGCCAGCTCCTATGTGCAGACCGGCATCGCCATCGACCCCCATACCCGCGACAGCGGCGCCATGCGCATCCTGCCCGGCAGCCATCTGCGCGGCGACCTGGGCCACGATCTCGCCCTGGGCAGCGACGGGCCGGTGCTCGACCAGGGCCCGCAGGACCGCGCGCTGGAGGCCGCCGGCCTCGATCCCGCCGCCGTCACCGACCTGACCCTGGCGCCGGGCGACGTCGCCCTGTGGTCGCCCTTCCTGGTGCATGGCTCCGGCGCCAATGTCTCGCCGCGCGACCGCCGGCTCTACATCAACGGCTATGTGACCGCGGCCAACTGCGACCGCGGCGAATGGGCCTTCCGCGGCGGCCGCCCGGTACCGCTTGGCCCGGCGCCCGTGCTGGTGCATTACGAAGAGCTGGCCGCGCGGCCGGAGCCGCATTTCCTCGACGAATGAAAACCGCACCGATGCCCGCCATCCTTGAAACCCTGCGCGACCGCCTCGGGCCGCATCTGGGCCATGCCGACGATCCCGCCGGCCGCGTGCGCCTGCAGACCCTGGTGCTGCTGCGCTGGATCGCCATCACCGGCCAGCTGCTGGCCATCCTGTTCGTGCATTTCGGCCTCGATTTCCGGCTGCCGCTGCTGCCGGCGCTGGCGGTGGTCGGCGTCTCGGCCCTGCTCAACATCGTGCTGTTCATCGTCTATCCGATCGCCAAGCGGCTGTCGGAAGCCGGGGCCACTGGCTATCTCGCCTTCGACCTCGCGCAGCTCGGCCTGCTGCTGTACCTGACCGGCGGCGTCGACAATCCCTTTGCCGTGCTGATCCTGGTGCCGGTCACCGTGTCGGCCACCATCCTCACCCTGCGCTCGACGGTGGCGCTCAGCCTGCTGGCCTTCCTGCTGGCCGGCGTGCTGACGGTCTGGCATTTCCCGCTGCCCTGGACCCCCGGCAGCAGCCTGTCGCTGCCCGCCACCTACCAGTGGGGCACCTTCATCGCGCTGGCGCTGGGCACGCTGTTCATCGCCACCTATGCCTGGCAGGTGGCCGAGGAGGCGCGGCGGATGTCGGATGCGCTGGCGGCGACGCAGATCGCGCTGGCCCGCGAACAGCAGGTCTCGGCGCTGGGCGGCCTGGCGGCGGCGGCGGCGCATGAACTGGGCTCGCCGCTGGGCACCATCGCCGTGGTGGTCAAGGAGATCGGCCGCGACACGCCGCCCGGCCATCCGCTCGCCGAGGATATCGCGCTGCTGCAGAGCCAGGTCGAACGCTGCCGCGAGATTCTCGCGCGGCTGTCGCGGCGGCCGGCCGCCAGCAGCGATGTCGAGGCCTTCGCCGATCTCGGCATCGCCAACCTGATCGAGACGGCGGCGCAGCCCTGGCGGCGCGAGGGCATCGGCTTCGCGGTGGCGCTGAAGGACGAGGGGCCGCCGCCCAACCTGCCGCGGCAGCCGGAAATCATCCACGGCCTCAGCAACCTGCTGCAGAATGCCATGGAATTCGCGCGCAGCCGCGTCGATGTCGAGCTGCGCTGGGACGAGCGCAGCATCCGGCTCGACATCCTCGATGACGGGCCGGGGCTGAATGTCGACATCCTGTCGGCGCTGGGCGAACCCTATGTGACCAGCCGGCCCGATGCCGGCGGCATGGGGCTCGGCGTCTTCATCGCCATCAACCTGCTGCGGCGCAGCGGCGCCCAGGTCAGTTTCGCCAACCGCCCCGGCGGCGGCGCGCGCGCCACGGTCCGCTGGAACCGGCCTGCGACAGTGCGGCCGCGGCCATAGGGGTTGCGCGGCCCTGCCGGTCGGGTACATTTCCCACACGATGACCGACAATTCCCTCCTGATCGTGGATGACGACGAGCCGTTGCGGATGCGACTGGCCCGGGCGATGGAAAAGCGCGGCTACCAGGTGCAGACGGCGGAAAGCGTCGCCATCGGCATCCAGATGGCGCGCGCGCGGCCGCCGGCCTATGCGGTGGTCGACCTCAAGCTCGGCGACGGCAACGGCCTCGACGTGGTCAGTGCCATCCGCCAGGCCCGCCAGGATGCCCGCGTCGTCATGCTGACCGGCTACGGCAACATCGCCACCGCGGTTGCCGCCGTGAAGGCCGGCGCCGTCGACTACCTGCCCAAGCCGGCCGATGCCGACGATGTCGACCGCGCGCTGAAGGTGGGCAATGCCGCGCATCCGGCGCCGCCGGACGAACCGATGTCGGCGGAACGGGTGCGCTGGGAACATATCCAGCGGGTCTTCGAGCTGTGCGACCGCAACGTCTCGGAAACCGCCCGGCGGCTGAAGATGCATCGCCGCACCCTGCAGCGCATCCTCGCCAAGCGCTCGCCGCAATAGGCGCGCGATGCGGCTGGAAGAGGCCAGGCTGCCGCCCGGGCTTCGGATCTACGCCATCGGCGACATCCATGGCCGCGCCGACCTGCTCGACCGCCTGCATGGCCTGATCGAGGCCGACCTTGCCGCCGCGCCGCCGCCAGGCCGCTGCCTGGTGCTCTATCTCGGCGATTATGTCGACCGCGGCCCCGATTCCGCCGGGGTGCTCGACCGGCTGTGCCGGCCGCGCCAGCGCGGCGGCCTGGCCGGGATCGAGACGCTGGCGCTGCTGGGCAACCACGAGGCGATGCTGCTGGAATTCCTCGATGCGCCCTACGGCGCCTCGCTGTGGCTGGCCAATGGCGGCGATGCCACGCTGAACAGCTACCGGGTGCGGGTGCCGGCCTCCTTCGACGAGCTGCTGCTGACCCAGCGCGCCCTGCTGCGGGCGCTGCCGCGGCAGCATCACGAATTCCTCAGCGGGCTGCCGCTGCAGGCGCGGATCGGCGATTACCTGTTCGTGCATGCCGGCATCCGGCCGGGCCTGCCGCTGGACCGCCAGAGCCGCGAGCACATGATCTGGATCCGCGACCTCTTCCTCGATTCGGAGGCCGATCACGGCGCCATCGTGGTGCATGGCCATACCATCGTGCATGCGGTCGAATGGCGTCCCAACCGCATCGGCATCGATACCGGCGCCTATACCACCGGCCACCTGACCGCCCTGGTGCTGGAGGACGGCGAGCGCCGGCTGCTGCAGACCTGAACCGCCCCTCCGGGCGGCCGCCCCGGAACGGGAGGGGCTGGCAATCGCCGCCCCGGCGGTGTATCGAAAGCCATGTCCGAATTTCCCGCCAGCCTGGTCGACTTCACCGCCGCCCGCGTGCTCGTGGTCGGCGACGTGATCCTCGACCGCTTCGTCTACGGCAGCGTGCAGCGCATCTCGCCCGAGGCGCCGATCCCGGTGATGCAGGCCGAGCGCGAGATCGCCATGCCCGGCGGCGCCGGCAACGTGGCGCGCAACATCGCCGCTCTGGGCGGACAGGCGACGCTGCTGGGCCTGGTCGGCGACGATACCGGCGCCGACCTGCTGAACGAGATCATGGCGGTCGAGCCCGGCATCTCCGCGCAGCTGGTGGTCGACGAGACGCGGCCGACCATCGAGAAATCCCGCTTCATCGGCAGCCGCCAGCAGCTGCTGCGGGTCGACCGCGAGGTGACGCGCGAACCGGCGGCGGCGGCGCTCGATGCCCTCGCCGCGGCGGCCGGGGTGGCGCTGCAGGATTGCGACGTGCTGGTGCTGTCGGATTACGCCAAGGGCGCCATCGCGCCGCCGGTGGTGACGGCGCTGGTCGCGGCGGCGAGGGCCGCGGGCAAGCCGGTGCTGGTCGATCCCAAGGGGCGCGACTTTTCCCGCTATCGCGGCGCCACGCTGGCGACGCCGAACCTGGCCGAGGCGATGCTGGCCAGCGGCCTGCCCTGCGGCAGCGATCTCGAGGTGATTGCCGCCGGCCGCCAGCTGCTGGCCGACAGCGGCATCGCCAATGTGCTGATCACCCGCGGCGCCGCCGGCATGACCCTGCTGCAGGCGGGCGACCATCCGCCGCTGCATCTGCCGGCCGAGGCGCGCGAGGTGTTCGATGTCTCGGGCGCCGGCGATACCGTGGTGGCGGTGATGGCCGCGGCCCTGGCCGCCGGCCGCAGCCTGGCGCAGGCGGCCTATCTGGCCAATGTCGCCGCCGGCATCGTGGTCGGCAAGATCGGCACCGCCGTGGTGCATCCCGACGAACTGCGCGAAGGCCTGCACCGGCCCGATCCGCACAGCACCGAGGCGAAGATCGCCAGCCGCGGGCAGGCGCGCGAACGCGTCGGCCTGTGGCGGGCCAAGGGCGAGCGGATCGGCTTCACCAACGGCGTGTTCGACCTGCTGCATCCGGGCCACCTGGCCCTGCTGGGCGAGGTGCGGGCGCAGTGCGACCGCCTGATCGTCGCCATCAATGCCGATGCCTCGGTGAAGCGCCTGAAGGGGCCGCAGCGTCCGGTGCAGGACGAACGGCATCGCGCGCTGGTGCTGGCGGCGCTCGGCATGGTCGACATGGTGGTGGTGTTCGACGAGGACACGCCGATCCCGCTGCTCGAACTGCTGAAGCCGGACCTGCTGGTGAAGGGCGGCGATTACGGCATCGACCAGGTGGTCGGCGCCGATGTCGTGCGCGGCTACGGCGGCGAGGTGCGGGTCTCGAAGCTGGTCGAGGGTCAGAGCACCACGGCGACGATCAGCCGCCTCAGGGACTGAGCGGCGATGTCCGGCCCGGCCCAGGTGGATGTCGCCGTCATCGGCGGCGGAATCGCCGGCCTGTGGCTGCTGGCCCGGCTGCAGAAGGCGGGCTACAGCGCCGTGCTGCTGGAGGCCGAGGCGCTGGGCGGCGGCCAGACGCTGGCCTCGCAGGGCATCGTCCATGGCGGCCTGAAATACGCGATCAACCTGACGCTGGGCAGCGACAGCGAGGCGCTGGCCGACATGCCGGCGCGCTGGCGCGCCTGTCTCGACGGCCGCGGCGAGGTCGATCTGCACGGCCTGAAGCCGGCGGCGGAGCGGCATCTGTTCTGGGCGCGGCGCACGCTGGCCAGCCGGATGACCGGATTTTTCGGCAGCAAGCTGCTGCATGGCCGCGTCGACCGGCTGGAGGAAGCGGCCTGGCCCGCGGTGCTGCGCGATCCGGCCCATGTCGGCGCCGTCTATGCGCTGGACGAGATGGTGCTGGATGTGCCCGCCCTGCTGCGCAGGCTGGCGGCGCCGCGCCGCGCCACGATCCGGCAGGGCCGGCCGGATCTGCGCGAGGCCGGCGCGGGCGGGGCGGTCATGCTCGGCTTTGCCGATGGCCGGCATCTGCAGGCGGGCCATGTGGTGCTGACGGCCGGTGCGGGCAACGCCCATGCCCTGGCGGCGCTCGGGCTGCCGGCAGCGATGGCGCAGCGCCGCCCGCTGCACATGCTGATGATCGGCAACGCGCCGGGGCCGCTGTGGGCCCATTGCTTCGATGTCGGCGACAAGCCGCGGGTGACCATCACCACCCATCGCCGCGGCGATGGCAGCCTGGTCTGGTATGTCGGCGGCCAGATCGCCGAGGCCGGGGTCGCCCAGGGCGAAGCCGCGCTGGTCGCGGCGGCAAGGGCGGAATTCGCCCAGCTGCTGCCGCAGCTCGACCTGTCCGGCTGCCGCTTTGCCGGCCTGCGCGTCGACCGTGCCGAGGGCGCCACCGCCGATGGCCGCAAGCCGGACGGGCCGGTGCTGCAGCGGCAGGGCCGGGTGCTGCTGGCCTGGCCGACCAAGCTGGCACTGGCGCCGCAGCTGGCCGACCTGGTGCTGCAGGCCCTGCCGCCGCCATCGCGCGCGCCCTTCGATCCGGCGGTGCTGGCCGCCTGGCCCGAACCGCCGGTTGCCGCCGCGCCGTGGGAGGCCGCCGCATGGCGATGAGGGCATGGCGATGAGGCGGATGGAGACGCGGCCGCTGGGATCGACCGGCATCGCGGTCAGCCTGCTCGGGCTCGGCACCGTGAAGATCGGCCGCAACGAGGGGGTGAAATATCCGCGCGGTTTCGACCTGCCTGACGATGCGGCAGTGGTGGCCCTGCTGGAAGAGGCGCGCACGCTGGGCATCACCCTGCTGGATACGGCGCCGGCCTATGGCGAGAGCGAACAGCGGCTCGGCCGGCTGCTGCCAGGCCGGCGCGAGGACTGGGTGATCGTCAGCAAGGCCGGCGAGTGGTTTGCCGGCGGACAATCGCGGTTCGATTTTTCGCCCGATGCCATTCAGGCCTCGGTTGAGGAAAGCCTGCGCCGCCTGCGCACCGACCATCTCGATGCCGTGCTGCTGCATTCCGATGGCGCCGACGAGGCCGGGTCCCGCTTCCTGCCGGCCGCCGAACGGCTGCAGCGGCTGAAGGCGCAGGGCAAGCTGCGTGCCACCGGCTTTTCCGGCAAGACCGCGGCCGGCGGTCTGCATCTGCTGCCCCATGTCGATCTGCTGATGGTGACGTATAATCCGGGCCATCGTGACGAGCGGCCGGTGATCGCGGCCGCGGCGGCGGCCGGCCGCGGCGTGCTGGTGAAAAAGGCGCTGGCCAGCGGCCATCTGGCCGATCCGGCGGCGGCCCTGGCGGAAATCGCGGCGATCCCCGGCATTTCCGGGATTGTCGTGGGCACATTGTCGCGAGAAAATCTGCGGGCCAATGCCGCAGCTGTGATGCCCGCCGCCGGCCGGTAGCGGGTACAACGGAAGGGCCGGCCGCGTGCCGGCAACGGAGACCAGGATGAACCAGACAGGTCAGCAGGATTCGGGCCGGCAGGATTCAGGCCAGCAGGATTCGGACGGACAGGTTCCGGACGGGCAGGATCTGGCGCAGGACGGTCTTGCCGCCGGCGCCCAGGAGCTGCAGGCCTTCGGCTGGGAAGCCGCCGAGATCGCGCTGCCGCCCGGCAGCGGGGCATCGGGCAGCGGGGCATCGGGCAGCGGGGCCACTGCCGTCAGCGGCTTCCGCCGCGGCGATTTTGCGGTCTATGGCGCCGACGGTGTCTGGCAGGTGGTGGCGTTGCCGGCACAGCTGCTGCTCGGGCGGCTGCCGACCGCCTCGGCGGTGCGGCGCTTTGCCGCCAAATGCGTCAGCTTTCCGGCGCAGCCGAACGGCGCCGTGATCGGCACGGCGCGGCAGGCGATGCTGCAGGCGGTGGAGGAGGAACTCTCGACCGCGCGCCATGCGGCGCAGCAGATCGAGGGCCGCATCGACGACCTGATGGCCAGCATCGACGACATCCGTGCCAAGGCGATCCTGTTCTCGCATGACGACTGAGGCGATGAAGGAGGCGGCGACAGCATGAGCGAACAGGGCGAGCAGGATTTCACTTTCGGCCGCGGCGCCACGCTGATCCGCGAGGGCGACCAGGGCGCCTTCTGCTACCTGATCCTGTCCGGCAGGGTGGAGGTGTTCCGCACGGTCGACGATGCCAAGGTGCGGCTGGCGGTACTGGGCGAGGGCGGCGTGGTCGGCGAAATGGCGCTGATCGACCCGGCGCCGCGGTCAGCCAGCGTGGTTGCCATCGAGCCGACCAGCTGCCGCCGCATCACCGGCGCCGCGCTCGACCGCGCGCTGGATGCCTCGCCGCCGCTGGCGCGCTATCTGCTGCAGACCTATATCCGCAACATCCGCCATGCCCAGGGCTGCGAGCGTGCCGGCGATGACGGCGCTCTTGCCGGTGCCGCTATGGGCGATGCGGCGCCGGTCCTGTCCGAACGCGGCGCCCTGCGGGTTCTGGACCGCAAGGTCTATGCCGCCGGCGACGTGATCTTCCGTGCCGGCCAGCCCGGCTACAGCGCCTTCCTGGTGCAGAGCGGCCGGGTCGAGCTGCTGCGCGAGATTCCGGGCTGCGAGGACGAGAGGCTGCGCAGCGTCGGGCCCGGCGAGGTGTTCGGCGACCTGTCGCTGCTCAGCGGCGGCCCGCGCGGCGCCACCGCGGTGGTGCGCGAGCCGGCCGCCTGCGAGATCATCAACGCGGCCAACCTGAATGCCGTGCTGTCGGCCTGCCCGCCGGTGGTGCGGGCGCTGATGCGGATCTATGCGGGGGTGATGCAGCGGCAGAATGGCGGCCGCGCGCATGCCATGCAGGGCTAGCCGGCCGGGCGGGACTAGCGGCGCGGCACTTCCTGCAGGCTGCGGACATAGACGCCGCTGATCTGGGGGCCGTCCTTCAGTGCCCTGTTGATCTGGAACAGCAGGCGGCGCTTCAGCCGGTCGAGATCGACATCCGAAAGCCGGCCATCCTTGCCGAGCGGCTCGCGGTTCAGTTCCATGATCACCGCGTTGTAGACACGCGGCATGTAGTTGTCGACGGCACGGGCATTCTCGACGGTGCCGCAATCGACGGTCAGGGTCATGATGACGGTGCTGGACGGTGCCACCGGCGCGGTGACGGCCTCCACCACCAGCTGCGGCGAATTCACCGGCGGCTTGTCGGGCACGCCGGGTGGCCGTTCCTTCTTTTCCTTCTTGTCGCCGCCGCCGGCCGCCCGTGCCGGCGCGGCCAGCGCCGCCGGCAGCAGCACGCCGCCGGCCAGCAGGGCCAGCAGGCGGCGGCGGGGCAGGGGGCTATGAGCGTTCGCGCGTCGCATGGAACCTGATCTTATCCCATTTCTTCTCGATATAGGACAATTCCCAGGCATTGCGAGCCATGAAAACCGGGGCGCCGTCGCGGTCGTCGGCGATGGTGCCGCGATTCTGGGCGACGAAGTCGTCGAGGTCGCGGTCGGTCTCGCCCGATACCCAGCGCGCGGTCTCGTAGGGGGCCTGCTCGAAGCCGACCTCAAGCCCGTATTCCTCGGCCAGCCGGGCCGCCAGAACATCAAGCTGGAGCGGGCCGACCAGGCCGACGACCCAGTCGGAACCGATGCGCGGCCGGAACACCTGGGTGACGCCTTCCTCGGCCAGGTCTTCCAGCGCGCGCTGGAGATGCTTGGCCTTCATCGGGTCGGACAGGCGCACCCGGCGCAGGATTTCCGGCGCGAAATTGGGAATACCGGTGAAACGCAGCTCCTCGGCCTCGGTCAGCGTGTCGCCGACCCGCAGGGTGCCGTGATTGGGAATGCCGATGATGTCGCCCGGCCAGGCCTCGTCGGCCAGGGCGCGGTCGCGGGCGAAGAACAGCGTCGGGTTGCTGACCGTGATCGGCTTGCCGCTGCGCACCTGCTTCAGCTTCATGCCGCGTTTGAAATGCCCGGAACACAGCCGCAGGAAGGCCACCCGGTCGCGGTGATTCTTGTCCATGTTGGCCTGCACCTTGAACACGAAGCCGGTGACCGGTTTCTCGGTCGGGATCACCATGCGGCCTTCCGCCGGCTGCGGTTGCGGCGGCGGCGCGAAATGGCCCAGGCCCTTCAGCAGTTCGTCGACGCCGAAATTCTTCAGCGCGGTGCCGAAATAGACCGGCGTCATGTGGCCCTGGCGATAGGCTTCGGCATCGAATTCCGGATAGCCCACCTGGATCAGCTCGATATCCTCGCGCAGCTTGGCCAGCTGCACCTCCGGCAGCAGCTCGGCGGCGCGCGGATCGTCGAGGCCCTTCTCCAGGATGATCACTTCCGGTTCGAGATTCCTGTTCTCCTTGCCAGTGATCAGCAGGCGGCCGGAGAACAGGTCGTAACAGCCGCGGAAATCGTGGCCCATGCCAATCGGCCAGTTCGCCGGCACGCAGTCCAGCGCCAGGGTCGATGCGACCTCGTCGAGCAGGGCGAAGGGGTCCTGGCTCTCGCGGTCCATCTTGTTGACGAAGGTGATGATCGGCATGTCGCGCAGCCGCGTCACCTCAAACAGCTTGCGGGTCTGGGTCTCGATGCCTTTCGCGGCGTCGAGCACCATCACCGCGCTGTCGACGGCGGTCAGCGTGCGGTAGGTGTCCTCGCTGAAATCCTCGTGGCCCGGCGTGTCCAGCAGGTTGAAGGTCCAGCCCTGGTATTCGAAATTCATCACCGAGGTGGAGACCGAGATGCCGCGCTGCTGCTCGATCTTCAGCCAGTCCGAGCGCGCGCGCCGGCTCTCGCCGCGGGCCTTGACGGCGCCGGCCAGATGGATGGCGCCGCCGAACAGCAGCAGCTTTTCGGTCAGCGTGGTCTTGCCGGCGTCCGGATGCGCGATGATGGCAAACGTACGCCGGGCGCCAATCGGATCATTGGCGCCCGGAATGGCGGCAGCAGGTTCAGACATCGAACTGTTGCATATCCTCTGAAGCGAAAACCCGTCTTCAGCGGTCGTTCCACCCCTTGCCGGCTTCGGCGCGCTGGACCAGCAGCGGCGCCGGTTCCCAGAACTTGCCGTGGATCTTGTGGAAGCCGCGGATCGTGGCGAGCACCTTGTCGAGGCCGATCTGCTCGGCCCAGAACATCGGCCCGCCCCGATAGACCGGGAAGCCATAGCCGAAAAGGTAGGTGATGTCGATATCGCTGGCGCGGATGGCGATGCCCTCCTCGAGGATTTTCGCCCCCTCGTTGACCAGCGGATACATGCAGCGCTGGACGATCTCCTCGTCGGAAATCGCCCTGCGTTCAATGCCTTGCTCCTTTGCCGAAGCGAGGATGATCTCCTCGGTCACCGGATCGGGCAGGGCATCGCGGCCCTCGTATCTGTAGAAGCCGGCGCCGGTCTTCTGGCCGAAGCGCCCGAGCTCGCAGAGCCGGTCGGCGACCGGGGAATAACGCTCGTCCCTGGGCCGCAGATGCGCCTTGCCCTTGCGGATGCGCCAGCCGACATCGAGGCCGGCCAGGTCGCCCATGCGGAACGGCCCCATGGCGAGGCCGAACTCCTCCAGCGCCCTGTCCACCTGCTGCGGCAGGGCGCCTTCCTCGAGCAGGAAATTCGCCTCGCGCAGATAGCCATGCAGCATGCGGTTGCCGATGAAGCCGTCGCAGTTGCCGGCCAGCACCGAGACCTTCTTCAGCTGCTTGCCCATCGCCATCACGGTGGCGATGGTCTCGGGCGAGGATTTCGCGCCGCGCACGTTTTCCAGCAGCTTCATCACATTGGCCGGGCTGAAGAAATGCGTGCCGATCACGTCCTGCGGCCGTTTGGTGCTGGCGGCGATCTCGTCGATATCCAGCGTCGAGGTGTTGGTGGCGAGCACGGCACCCGGCTTCATCACCTTGTCGAGCTTCGCAAACACCTCCTTCTTGACGCCCATCTCCTCGAACACGGCCTCGACGACGATGTCGGCATCACCGATATCCTCGAAATGCTGGGTGCCGGTGATCAGCTTCATCGCCCGGTCCATGGCGTCCTGCTTCATGCTGCCGCGGGCCACCGAGGTCGCGTAATTCTTCTCGATCACGCCGAGGCCGCGGCTCAGCGCCTCCTGCGAGACATCCAGCAGCTTCACCGGAATGCCGGCATTGGCGAAGTTCATGGCGATACCGCCGCCCATGGTGCCGGCGCCGAGCACGGCGGCCGAGGCGATCTTCTTCGGCTTCACGTCGTCGGGCAGGCCGGGAATCTTGGCCGCCTCGCGTTCAGCGAAGAAGGCATGGATCTGCGCCTTGCGCTGCGGGCTGCCCATGCATTCGAAGAAGAATTCGCGTTCCTTCAGCAGGCCCTCGTCGATCGGCAGCTTGGTCGCCGCCTCGACGGCATCGATGCAGCGCCACGGGGCGAGGAAGCCCTTCGCCTTGCGGGCGATGCTCTTGCGGTATTCCTCGAACACGGCCGGGTCGGTGCCGGTGATCTTCTCGTCCATGTCGCGCACCAGCCGCAGCGGGCGCTTTTCGGCGACGACGGTCCTGGCGAAGGCCAGCGCGCCGTCGAGCAGGTCGCCGGCCACGATCTGGTCGATCACGCCGAGTTCCAGGGCGCGCTTCGCCGGGGCCGGATTGCCGGAGACGATCATGTCCAGCGCCAGCTTCGGGCCGATCAGGCGCGGCAGCCGCTGGGTGCCGCCGGAGCCGGGGATGACGCCGAGCTTCACTTCCGGCAGGCCGACCTGGGCGGTCTCGACGGCGACGCGCCAGTGGCAGGTCAGCGCCACCTCGAAGCCGCCACCGAGCGCCGTGCCATGCAGGGCAGCCACCACCGGCTTCTGCATCGCCTCGATGCGCTTGAGCACGTCGGGCAGGTAGGGCTGCAGCGGCGGCTTGCCGAATTCCCTGATATCGGCGCCGGCGATGAAGGTGCGGCCGCCGCCGATGATCACCGCGGCGCTGACGGCCGGATCGGCATCGGCCCGGTCCAGCCCGGCGATCAGGCCGGCGCGGACGCCCTGGCTCAGCGCGTTGACGGGCGGGTTCTCGACGGTCAGGACGGCGATGCCGTCGCGGACGGCATAGGCAACGCTGGGGACAACTGGATCGGTCACGTTTCTCTCCGGTGGCTTCTTAATTGTCGGACAATCGGTTATAGCCGAGGCCATCGTCTCGGGCAAAAGCCTTGGCCTGACGCTACGGCAGCGCTAAGTGTCTGGTATGCACGCAGTTTCACTCCTTCCGCCGGGGAATGGCCCCGACACCGGCCGCCGGCTCTGGCTGGCGGTGCTGGCCTCGCTGCTGCTGCATCTGCTGCTGGTCCTGCTGCTGCTGGCCCAGCCATGGACCTGGCGGCTGACGCCGCCCGCGCCGCCGCCGATCGAGATGGTCTTCCCGGAGCCGCCGAAGCCGCCGGCCCCGAAGGCCGAACCGCCGCGGGAAACGCCGGCGCCGATCCCGCTGCCGCCGCCGGCCGTGCCGCAGCTGCAGCGGGCGCCGGTGGCCGAAGAATCCCAGGCCCCGCCCGCACCGGGCGACAGGGCGCGCAGCCGGGCGCCGGTCACCGAGCCGGCAAAGCCGGCGCCGGAACCGCCGAAACAGCCCGGCCCGGCCCCCAGGGCCACCGAGCGCCCGGCGCCGGCGCGGCCGCAGCCGGAGGCGCAGGCCGGCAACCGGCAGGCGGGAACCGGGGCCGCCGCCGGCCCGGGCGGTCCGGTGATGACGCAGTCGGAAAGCGATTTCTTCCTGGCGCAGATCGTCAATGGCTGGGTGATCGACTTCCAGGCGCCGCAGTTCAAGGATGTCGAACTGGCCGGCAGCTATGTGGTGCTGCCCGACGGCATGCTGGGCCCGCCCTTCGGCAAGAACGATCCCTGGGACATGCGGGCGATGATGGGGCCGCGCTGGGATACGGTGAAGAACGATCCCGCTGCCCGCGACGGGGTGATCGCGCTGGAGACGTTCTTCCGCGCCATGCGGCTGGCCCAGCCGTTTGCCATGCCGCCGGATGCGACGGGATATCCGAAGCGCATGCTGGTGCGGTTCAGGATCAGCGACATCACCCGCTGACGGCGCCCGGCGCGTCAGCGCGGCGGAGTGCCCCCAGCGCGTCAGCGCGGCGGAGTGCCCCCAGCGCGTCAGCGCGGCGGAGTGCCCCCAGCGCGTCAGCGCGGCGGAATGCCCCCAGCGCGTCAGCGCGGCGGAATGCCCCCAGCGCGTCAGCGCGGCGGAATGCCCTTGCGGGCCTGCACCATGCACCACACGCCGACCAGGGTGATCGCCGCCATCAGGAGATAGCCGCTGGCATAGGTCAGGCCGATTCCGTCATGCAGGGCGGCGAAGCCGGACGGGCCGACCACCACGCCGGCGAAGGTGATGCTGAGCGTGGCGCCGGTGGCCAGCCCGATGCTGTCGCGCGGTGCCTGGCGGGCGATCACCGCCATGAACACCCCGTTCCAGCCGATGGCGCAGAAGCCGAACAGCGCCACCGCGGCGGCGATGCCGAGCCAGGGCCAGCCGCCGGTGACGAAAGCGGTGGCGACCGCCGCCGCCGCCGCCAGCAGGCCGTTGAGGATCATCGCCTTCGAGCCCGAGCGCAGCCGGTCGGCCAGCCAGCCCCAGCCGAGGCGGCCGGACGCGCCGGCCACCTGTGCAATCGCCAGCAGGCCGCCGGCGGTGACAAGGTCGATCTGCACTTCCGTGACCAGATAGGTGACCAGCAGGCTGACCAGGCTGAGCTGCACGGCCGAGAAGGCAAACGAGCACAGCGCCAGCCAGCGCAGGATCGGATGCCGCCAGATCAGCCGCAGCCCGGCCAGCGGCGAGACGAACAGCCGGGCTGTGCGCTGGCGGTCGGCATCCCAGTTACGGCGGTAGGCCATCAGCGCCGCGCTGACCAGCAGGGCCAGCGCGGCGACGGTGGCGAGGCCGGCACGCCAGCTGAAGGCCAGGGTGATCGGCGGGATCAGCAGGCCGGCCAGCATGCCGCCGATCGGCACGCCGCACTGCTTGATCGAGAAGATCAGGTTCATGTGCCCGCCGCTGTCGGTGCGGGCCAGCAGATGCGAGGCGCCGGGATTGGTGCAGCCATAGCCCAGCCCGATCACCAGCGCGCCCAGCGCCAGGGTCGGCAGCGTGCCGATCGCCGACAGCAGGCAGCCGGCCGCCGCCAGCCACAGGGCGATCTGGCTGGTGCGGGTGGCGCCCAGCCGGGCGACGAAGCCGCCGCCGATCAGCGAGGTGATCACCGCACCGCCATAGACGAGGCTGACCTGGTAGCCGACCAGGGCCGGGCCGATGCCGAGATCGGCGGCAGCCTTCGGTGCCACCGCCGACAGGGCCAGCGCGCTCAGGGTGGTCAGCGACTGCGTGGTGGTGGTGGCCGCCAGCACCGGCCAGACCGGCAGCATCGACGGCGCCGCAGATGCCCCGCCGGGATCGGCGGCGCTCACCGGCGCACTCCTGCGGCCTGGCGCAGGTCCGGGCGCAGCGGCGGATTGGGCGAGATGCGGGCGGCCTCCGGCGCGCTGGCCGTGTAATGCAGGCTGTAGCGGCCGGCCGCGATGCCCGGCGCGGCACCGGCCTGTTTCAGCGCGGCGCCGCCGCAATGGTCGGCCACGGCATCCTGCAGGGCGCCGGCATCATAGGCGGTGGCGAGCAGCAGCCAGGCCAGCGGCGCATCGGCACCGCGGATCGCCTGTTCCCTGGTCATCGGCGGCGGCGGTGCCGGGCGCAGCAGCCGCAGGCCGGCCATGCCACGCCGCGAAGCCATGGCCGGCAGGATGTCGCGGCCGAGACTGTCGATCAGGGCCTGTTCGCGGCCAGGCTGCGGTGCGAAGCGCAGCGAAACGGCGGCGCAGCCAAGCCCGAAGCCGGCACCGGCGGTGGCGGCGGCAAAGCCGCGCACCATGCCGCGGAAGCGCGGCATCATCGCGCTGGTCCAGGGCGTGGGATTGTTGAGCCGCTCCAGATAGGCCGGCGCGGTGGCGATGTCGGTGCCGGTCACCTCGTAGACCACCAGATAGCGCGGCGCGGTGGCCGCATCGGCGGCGACCCAGCGGCTGGCCCGCATGAAGCCGGGCACCGACAGCCGTTCATGCATGTGTTCGTAGGTGTGCCAGTCGTCATGATCGGCGGTGTCGCCGGCGATGTCGTAATACAGCACCATGGCCGCTTCGGTGCAGAATGCCATGCGCTGACCCTCCCGCAGGCCCTAGGGCCGTTGCGCCGCGCGGGCGCCGCTCATTGCTGCGCGGCCTGACCGGCCGCCTGCAGCATCCTGTCGTATTTTTTCAGCGCGGCCTGCATCTCGGCCAGCACCGGCGCGGCGATCGGGTCCTGCCGGATCGCCTGCCAGTAGGCGAGCAGGGCGGGGCGCTTTTCCAGCAGGCTGCCGCCGGTCATCGCCGCCAGCATGCCGTCGACATAGAACAGCATCGGCGCCAGTGCGCAGTCGGCCTGGCTGAAGCCGCCCGGCACCGCATGGGGGCCCGGTGCGACATAATGGTCGAGATATTTCAGGCCGCGGGCGATGCCCGGCGCCAGCGCGGCAAGGGCATCACGGTCGCCCGGGTTGGTGAACAGGATGGTGAAGAAATCGCTGAGCCCGGGCGACAGGTAGAGATCGGCCAGCCGCACGACCAGCGCGATGCGGGCGCGTGCCGCCGGGTCCTGCGGCCACAGCGACGGGCCGGGCAGCACGGCATCGAGATAGCCGCAGATGATGTCCGATTCCGGCAGGATGCTGCCGTCATCCAGTTTCAGGGCCGGCACCTTGCCCAATGGCGTGATGGCGCGGAACTCGTCCTTGCCCGGCGGCGGCACCAGATCGATCTGCGCACCCCGCGCCCGCAGCAGCAGGCGCACGCGGGCGGCATAGGGCGAGGCATCGAGATTGTAGAGCTGCATGGGGCAGCCTTTCCTTCAGCCGGCCGCCGCTTGGCGCAGGCCGGTCCAGTCGGCCAGCTTCTCGCGCGGCGCACCCTGGCGGGCGGCGGCGGTTTCGGCCGCCTCGATGCGTTTCCAGCCGGCCCAGTCGATGGCGGCCAGGCCCTGCTGTTTCAGCAGGGCGTCGATGGCATCGCTGCCGGCCCGGGCTGGACGGGCATCGCCGTTATAGTCGGCAAGGATGCGGTCGGCCACCGCCTTGGCCTCGGCCCGGTTGGTCGGGATGGTGCCGCTGGGGCCGCGCTTGGCCCAGCCAACCACATACAGGCCCGGCGCGATGCGGCCCTCGTCATTCTCCAGCAGGCCGCGCTCATTCGCACGCGGCAGGTCGCCCTGGGTCTCGGTGCGGTAGCCGATGGCGCTGATCACGGTGCCGGTAGAAAGCGGTGCATCGCTGCCTTTCAGCTTCAGGGCCTCGACCCGGCCCGTGCCCAGCACGGCTTCCGGCGCGCTGTGGAAGCGGAAATGCAGCTTCACCGGCTTCTCGTCGGTGCGGGCGGCAAATTCATGCAGCAGCGCGAGGTTCTTTTCCTTCACCCGCGCCTCGGCGGGGTCGAGGCCGGCGGGCAGGGCCTCCGGCAGGTCGGCTTTCGCCACCACCGGGCGGAGATTCTCCAGCCGGCCCAGTTCGGCCAGTTCGGCGGTGGTGAAGCTGGCTTCCACGGGGCCGCGGCGGCCGATCATGTGGATGTCGGTCAGCGCAGTGCTGCCCAGGGCCGCCATGGCATGGGCGGTCAGGTCGCTGGCGGCCAGTTCCTGCGCGGTCTTGCCCAGCAGGCGGGCGATGTCGACGGCGACGTTGCCCTGGCCGATCACGGCTGCCGCCGGCCGGTCGAGCAGCGGCGCGATGTCGCGGAAATCCGGATGGCCGTTATACCAGCCGACGAAAGCCATCGAGCCGTAGCGGCCCGGCAGGTCCTCGCCGGGGATGCCGAGGCTGCGGTCGGCATGGGCGCCCAGGGCAAGGATCACGGCATCGTAGGTTTCCATCAGCCGGGCCAGCGGCAGCTCGGTGCCGATGCCGACATTGCCGATGAAACGCAGGGAGCCGCTGCCGAACAGGCGGTCGAACTGCCGGGTCACCGCCTTGGTGCCCTGGTGATCGGGGGCGACGCCGAAACGGATCAGGCCGTAGGGTGTCGGCAGCCGGTCGAAGACGTCGATCTTGAGGTCGGGACGCTGGCGGAGCAGGGCGTCGGCGCAGAACAGTCCGGAAGGACCGCTGCCGACAATGGCGATATGGTGCAGCACGATCTTGTTTCGGTTATGATGCCTGGATACCGGCGCAAGCTTAAGCAGCCTACCGGCCAGATGCAAACCCGCCGGTCCGGAAACCTGTTCCGTTTCATCCCTGAACCCCGTCTGCCGCATCCCCGCCCATGATCCCGTCCGATCCACCCGTTTTCCGCCTTCTCAACCCCGGCGGCCATGCGCCTGTCGTGCTGATCTGCGACCATGCCAGCCATGCGGTGCCCGCCGCATTGCACAATCTCGGCCTGCCGCCGGCGGAACTGCGCCGCCATATCGGCTGGGACCCGGGCACGGCTGCGATCACCGAGGCGCTGTCGGCTTCGCTGGATGCGCCGGCGGTGCTGGCCGGCTATTCGCGGCTGCTGATCGACTGCAACCGCCGGCTCGACGAGGCGACGCTGATCTGCGAAAGCAGCGACGGCACGCCGGTGCCGGGCAACCGGTCCATCGATGCGGCCGAACGCCAGCGCCGCATCGACGCATATTACCGGCCCTATCATGACGAGATCGACCGGGTGATGGCGGTGGCATGCCGCCGCCATGCCATGCCGGCCCTGCTGTCGATCCACAGTTTCACGCCGCAGATGCGCAGCCGCCCGGTCGACCGGCCCTGGGATGTCGGCGTGGTGTGGGACCGCGACGACCGGTTGGCAGCCCCCCTGCTGCAGGCCCTGCGCGACGAGGGTGACCTCGTGGTCGGCGACAACGAACCCTACAGCGGCCGCACGGAATCCGGTGTCTCGATCCTGCGGCACGGTCAGGACAGGGGATTGCATCACGTGATGGTCGAGCTGCGGCAGGACCGCGTGGAGACTACGGCCGGGGCCGCCGAATGGGCGGCGCGGCTCGACCGCTGCTTCCGCCGCATGCTGGCGGCTGCCGGCATTGCCGTTCCGGTGCCGGCATGCTGAGCGCGTCGGATTTCACCATCGGCATCGAGGAAGAGTATCTGCTGGTCGAGCGCGCCAGCGGCGCGCTGGCCGTGGAGCCGCCGGAGGCGATGCTGGCGGAATGCGAGGGCCTGGTCGGCGGCCAGGTCAATCCGGAATTCCTCAAATGCCAGATCGAGGTGTCGACCAGGGTCAGCCGCAATCTCGGCGAACTGCGCACCGACCTGGTCGGCCTGCGCCGTGCCGTGGCCGATGTCGCCGCCCGCCATGACCTGGCGCCGATTGCCGCCTCCACGCATCCCTTCGCCCGCTGGAGCGACCAGCGCCATACCGAGAAGGAACGCTACGACCGGCTGGCGAAAGATCTTGCCGGCGTTGCCCGGCGCCTGATCATCTGCGGCATGCATGTGCATATCGGCATCCCGGACGAGGATCTGCGCATCGACCTGATGAACCAGGTCAGTTATTTCCTGCCGCATCTGCTGGCACTGTCGACCTCCTCGCCCTTCT
This sequence comes from Ferrovibrio sp., assembly GCF_964218355.1. GTDB lineage: Bacteria > Pseudomonadota > Alphaproteobacteria > Ferrovibrionales > Ferrovibrionaceae > Ferrovibrio. The sequence continues at coordinate 26,732 of NZ_CAXPMC010000026.1, forward strand.
GGCAGGGCGAGGAAAGCGGCCTGCAGTCGTACCGGCTGTCGGTATTCGACAGCCTGCCGCGCACCGGCCTGCCGGAACGCTTCGAATCCTGGGGCGAATACCAGCGCATGGTCAGCCGCCTGATGCAGGCCGGGCTGATCGAGGATGCCAGCAAGCTGTGGTGGGACATCCGCCCCTCGGCGCGCTATCCGACCCTGGAGCTGCGGGTCACCGATGTCTGCACCCGTCTGGATGACGGGCTGTGCATCGCCGCCCTGTATCTCTGCCTGCTGTCGATGCTGCTGCGGCTGCGGCAGAAGAACCAGCGCTGGCGGGTCTATGCCAATACCCTGATCGACGAGAATCGCTGGCTGGCCCAGCGCTACGGCATCGCCGGCAACCTGGTGGATTTCGGCAAGGGTGTCGCCATGCCCTATGCCGGGCTGCTGGAAGAACTGATCGAACTGACCCGCGAGGAGGCGGCGGGACTCGGCTGTCTGGCCGAGGTCGAACGCGCGCGCGGCATCCTGGCCCGCGGCACCTCGGCCCAGCGGCAGTTGCATGTCTATCGCGCCGCCCTAGATTCCGGGCAGGACAAGGCCGCGGCCCTGCGGGCCGTGGTCGACTGGCTGGCGGCCGAGACGGTCAATTTCGAGATACCGGCGTGACGGAGGATGGCATGAGCGACATCGACGACAAGACCCGCACCGAGCTGGAGGCCGCAGCCTTCCGCCGCCTGGTCGAGCATCTGCGCGGCCGTACCGACGTGCAGAATATCGACCTGATGAACCTGGCCGGCTTCTGCCGCAACTGCCTGAGCAACTGGTACCAGGAGGCGGCGAAGGACAGGGGCATCGAGATCGACAAGATGGCGGCGCGCGAGATCGTCTATGGCATGCCCTATACCGAATGGCAGGCGAAATACCAGAAAGAGGCTTCGCCCGAGCAGCAGAAGGCCTTTGCCGAGTCGATCAAGGCACACCAGCACTGACGCCCGCAGGGACTTGTCCACAGGCGGCGCATTCCTGTGGATAAGTCCGGTGCGGCGGTTGGACCGGCGGGACCCGCCGCTATAATCCGCCGCCAGCCCACCCGACATTCCTTCCGCTTCCCGAGGTAGCGCCCATGGCCACCAAACTCATCTCCGGCAACTTCTCCGCCGACCAGCTGAACCAGCTGGTCGCCCGCATCGAGCGGCTGGAGGAAGAGAAGAAGGCGCTGGCCGACGATATCCGCGAGGTCTATGCCGAGGCCAAGGCACATGGCTTCGACACCAAGATCCTGCGCCAGGTGATCAAGCTGCGCAAACTCGACCGCGCCGAACTGGCCGAGCAGGAAAGCCTGCTGCAGGTCTACATGGATGCGCTCGGCATGCAGACCGACGCGCAGGCCGCGGAGTAGGCGGATGGCCGGCCGCTCCGGATTCGCGTCCGGCGCGGCGGCGCTGCTGGCCGTCCTGCTGGCCGGCACGGCCGGCGCCCAGCAGGGCCCCGGAATCCCGAATATCGTGCCCGGCATCGTCACCGACGATGCCCAGGCCTGCGTCTCGGTGGCCAATCTCACGCAGTATAACTGGCCGGTCACCATCACCCGCAAGGATCGCGGCCGCAGCACCGTGGGCGTGAAGCCGCGCGAGGTGATGCGCTATTGCGCGCCCGACCGGCTGCGGCCCGATGAATACATCATCGTCACCCTGCGCTCGTCCTGGCTGCCGCTGGGCGAATGCAAGCTGAAGAACCGCGGCACCATGGAAATCTTCCGGGTGAAAGACCCGGACATGCAGAGCGGCGAGCGCACCGAAGTGAAATGCTACGAGGGACGCTGATTGCCGCCGCTTGACGGTGCCTTCCTGCGCTGGAGCCTGCGTGGCCTGCTGGCGCTGCTGGCTGGCGGCATCGTCGCGCTGGTCTGCGGTACCCTTGCCGTCAGCTTCAACATGGTGCTGACCGCCATGATGAAATCCGATGATGGTCTGGTGGCGGCCGATCTCCTGCTCGGCACGCTGGGCCTGTGGCCGATCATGGCCAGCCTCGGGCTGCCCTTCGCGCTGCTCGCCGCCCTGCTGTTCGGCGCGCCGGCCCTCGGCGCGATCTGGGCCTGCCGGGACGACACGCCCTGGCTGCGGTCGCGCCAGGCCTATATGGCTATCGCCGTGCTGATCAGCGTCTTCGTGGCGCTGATCGGCGTGCTGCTGGCGTGGACGGAGTCCGCCGCGCCGCTCACCGCGCTGCGGGTGGCGGCCTTTGCGCTGTTCACCGGCCCGCCCACCGGCCTCGTGGTGCGCTGGATCGTCGAGCGCTGACGGGCTAGTGCCCGCGCGCCGCCAGCCAGTCGCGGATCTGCGGCAGCACCACCTGCGGCCTGCGCACCCAGCGGAAATGGTCGATCCCCTCGAAACCCAGCGCCTGCGGATCGAGGTGATGGCGCGTCACGGCGGCCTTCGGGAAGCGCCGCACGATGTCGTTCATGGCATGCTTCGGCGCAAAGAAATCGCCCTGCAGCGAGATCGCCAGCACCGGCAGGGTCAGAGTTGCCAGCACGGAATCGTGGTCGGTCTTCCGCGGCCGGCCGAACCGGAACCGCCCGGTGCGTGCCTGCCGGCCCCAGTCGGCGATCACGCCGCGCGCCTCGCGGCCGGCAAACCGGAATGTGCCGCCGGGGAAATGGCCGAGCAGCCGGCCGGCCAACACCGCCGCCTGGCTGTAGGGCCAGAAGGGCAGCGGCCACAGCTTCCAGTGCACGGAGCTCACGGCGGTGAGGATCAGGCCGGCCAGCTGTTCCGGATGATGCGCGGCATAGATGCTGCTGATCTGGCCGCCCAGCGAGTGGCCGTAGAGATAGAGCGGCGCTGCCGGGAAGCGCGCCTTCACGGCGATCACCGCCTGCGGCCAGTCCTCGGTCAGCATCTCGTGATAGCCGAAATCGTAGCGCCAGCCGGGCCGGCGGCCGCCGCGTTCCTCATGGCCGCGCAGTTCGGCCACGGCCACGTTGTTGCCGGCCTGCTGCAGCGCCGTCGCCAGCGGCGTGTAATAGCCTGCCTTCACGCCCATCGCCGGCTGGATCAGGATCGCGGGCGCGGCCGGATCGGCGGCCGGGTAGATCGACAGCGTGAAAAACGTGCCCTCGGCCCGGTGCAGGGTGATGCTTTCCGGGGCGGCGGCAGCCGTCTGTATGGGCGTGGCATCGGTCATGGCCGGCATTCCGCCACGCCGCTGCCCGGCTGGCAATAACCTTTCCGGTAATGCCGCCACGGCATGCCGTGGCGGCAGCCACAAAAAAGCCGGCCCGGTGCGATCCGGGCCGGCCTGGGGTTTCGGGATGTCACTCCGCTGCGGTTGCCACCGGCGCTGCGGGGCTGCGGAAGGTTTCCAGCAGCTTTGCCCATTTCCCGCGCGCGGCCTTCAGGTTGCGCAGCTTCACATGGCCATAGCCGCGGATCTCCTCGGGGATCGAGGCCAGCTGCACGGCCAGCGCATGGCTGTCCGGGCCGAGGCCGGCGCAGAGTTCCTCGACCAGCGCGGCATAGTCGGCGACCAGCTGGCGCTCCAGCTTCCGTTCTTCGGTGTAGCCGAAGATGTCGAAGGCCGTGCCGCGCAGGCCCTTCAGCTTCGCCAGCAGCCCGAAGGCGCGCAGCATCCACGGGCCGTAGACGCTTTTCCTCGCCTCGCCGGTGACCGGGTCAGGATGATTGGTCAGCGGCGGGGCCAGATGGAAGCTGAGCCGGAAGTCGCCCTCGAACTGGGCATTCAGCTGCTTCAGGAAGCTGCCATCGGTATAGAGCCGCGCCACCTCGTATTCGTCCTTGTAGGCCATCACCTTGTAGGCATAGCGGGCGACCGCTTCGGCGAAGCCGGTCATGCCCTTCGCCTGCCGGCTTTCGGCGGCGACGGCTTTTTCCACCAGGGCCCGGTAGCGCTCGGCATAGGCGGCGTTCTGATAGGCGGCCAGACGCGGCAGGCGGTCGGCCAGCAGCTCGTCGGCGGTCTTCGCGAAGGTTTTCAGCTCGGCCGGCGGAATCGCCGGCCGCGCGATGTCTTCCACCGCCTTCGGGTTCTGGGCATAGAGCCGGCCCCAGTTCAGCGACCGGATATTGCCCTCGATGGCGGTGCCGTTCAGCTCGATGGCCTTCAGCAGCGCATCCAGCGAGACCGGGATCAGGCCGCGCTGCACGGCATAGCCCAGCATGAACATGTTGGTGGCGATGGCATCGCCCATCAGCGCCGTGGCGATGCGGGTGCCCTCGAGGAATTCCGACAGGTTTTCGCCGGCCGCCTTGCGGATCGCCTGCACCATGGCGTCGTCGTCGAATTTCAGGTTCGGATTCAGGGTGAAGGCCGCCGTCGGCGTCAGATGCGTGTTGATCACTGCCCGGGTCGAGCCGCGATGCACCTTCTCCAGCGCCGCATCGCCGGCCGCCACCACCATGTCGCAGCCCAGCAGCAGGCTGGCGCCGCCGGCAGCGACCCGCACGGCATGGATGTCATCCGGCGTCTTGGCAATGCGGACATGGCTGAGCACCGCGCCGTTCTTCTGGGCGAGGCCGGTGAAATCGAGGACGGAGGTTCCGTAGCCCTCGATGTGCGCGGCCATGCCGAGAATCTGACCGATGGTCACCACGCCGGTGCCGCCGATGCCGGTGATCAGGATATTGTAGGGCTGGTCCAGCGCCGGAGTTTCCGGCTGCTGCAGGCCGGCGAACAGCGCATCGATATCCGCGGCGCCGGGGCCCTGGGCAACCTTCACCTTCGCCCGCTTGACGCGGCCGCCATGCACGGTGACGAAGCTGGGGCAGAAGCCGTTGACGCAGGAAAAGTCCTTGTTGCAGGAGGACTGGTTGATCTTGCGCTTGCGGCCGAGTTCGGTTTCCAGCGGCTCGACCGAGACGCAGTTCGACTTCACCGAACAGTCGCCGCAGCCCTCGCAGACCGCCTCGTTGATGAAGACGCGCCTGTCCGGATCGGGAAAGGTGCCGCGCTTGCGGCGGCGGCGCTTCTCGGCGGCACAGGTCTGATCGTAGAGCAGGACGGTGACGCCCTCGATCTCGCGCAGTTCGCGCTGCACGGCATCCAGTTCGTCGCGGTGGCGGATGGTCACGCCCGGCGCCCAGTCGGTGCCGACCGGATACTTGTCGGGTTCGTCGGTGACGACGACGATCTTCTTCACGCCTTCGCCATAGACCTGCTTGGTGATGTCGGGCGGGGTCAGCTGGCCGTCATGGGGCTGGCCGCCGGTCATGGCCACGGCGTCGTTGTACAGAATCTTGTAGGTCAGGTTCACCTTCGCCGCGATGCTGGCGCGGATCGCCAGCAGACCGGAATGAAAGTAGGTGCCGTCGCCGAGATTGGCGAAGATGTGCTTCTCTTCGGTGAACGGCGCCTGGCCCACCCAGGGCACGCCTTCGCCGCCCATCTGGGTAAAGGTCTCGGTCGAGCGGTCCATCCACTGGACCATGAAATGGCAGCCGATGCCGGCCACGGCGCGGCTGCCTTCCGGCACCCGGGTCGAGGTGTTGTGCGGGCAGCCCGAGCAGAAATACGGCATGCGCTGGGCCTTGGCGGTGCCGGCGGCAGCCGCCTTGCGCTCGGCTTCCTGCTGTTCGAGGAAGGCGATGCGTTCCTCGATGCGCGGGCTGGTGTGGAATTTCCGGATCCGCTTGTAGATCGCCCGGGCCACCATGGCCGGCGAGAGTTCGCCCGACGATGGCAGGATCCATTCGCCGGCCTCGTCGAACTTGCCGACCACGCGCGGCCGCACGTCCTCGCGCCAGTTATACAGCTGTTCCTTCAGCTGGTTCTCGATGATGGCGCGCTTTTCCTCCACCACCAGAACCTCTTCGAGGCCTTCGGCGAAATGGCGGGCACCCTCGCGCTCCAGCGGCCAGACCATGCCGACCTTGTAGAGGCGGATGCCGATCTCGGCAGCCAGCGCATCGTCGAGGCCCAGATCGTCGAAGGCCTGGCGCACATCGAGATAGGACTTGCCGGTGGTGATGATGCCCAGCCGCGGTTTCGGGCTGTCGATCACCACGCGGTCGATATGGTTGGCGCGGGCGAAAGCCAGCGCGGCATAGGCCTTGTGCTGCTGCAGGCGCAGTTCCTGCTCGAGGATGCCGTCGGGCCAGCGGATGTTCAGGCCGCCCGGCGGCATCCGGAAATCCTCGGGATAGACGATCTGCAGGCGGGCCGGGTCGATCGACACGCTGGCCGAGCTTTCCACCGTCTCGGTCTGGCACTTGAAGCCGACCCAGACGCCGGCATAGCGCGACATTGCCCAGCCGAGCAGGCCGTAATCGAGGAATTCCTGCACGCTGGCCGGATTCAGCATCGGCATCATCGCGGCCATCATCATGTGCTCGGACTGATGCGCCACGGTCGACGAAGCAGCGCCATGGTCGTCGCCGCACAGGGCCAGCACGCCGCCATGGGGCGAGGTGCCGGCGGAATTGGCATGCTTGAACACATCCATCGAGCGGTCGACGCCGGGGCCCTTGCCGTACCACATGGAAAAGACGCCGTCGTATTTCGCCTTCGGGAACAGATTGAGCTGCTGGCTGCCCCAGACCGCGGTGGCGGCGAGGTCCTCGTTGACGCCGGGCTGGAACTCGATGTGGTTGGCTTTGAGGAATTTGCGGGCGCGCCAGAGCTGCTGGTCGAACAGGCCCAGCGGCGAGCCGCGATAGCCGGAGATGAAACAAGCGGTGTTCAGGCCGGCGGCAAGATCGCGCTGTCGCTGCAGCATCGGCAGGCGCACCAGCGCCTGGGTTCCGGTCAGGAAAACCCGGCCCTTTTCCAGGGTGTATTTGTCGTCCAGCGTGACATTCGCCAGCATCTGTTTCCTCCTGTGCCTGCCCATAAATAGGTAAGCAATGCTGACCTATCTAGCGCGGGACTCCGCCGTCTGTCGAGAAGAATCCTGTCCGGGCAGGGTGGGGCGGGGCCGGTTGCTCTTTCAAGTGATTCTGGTATCTACCCTTCGGTAGTCAACCAGGCACACCTCCCATTCCCGGACATTACGGATGGCCATTCTTCTCACTGGCGCGGCGGGTTTCATCGGATTCCATGTAGCACAGGTCCTGCTGGCGCGTGGCGACGAAGTGATCGGTCTCGATAATCTGAACGATTATTACGATCCGGCGCTCAAGCGCGCACGACTCGCGCAGTTGCAGGGCCATAACGGGTTCAGATTTTGCGAGGTGGATATCGCCGAACCGGAGGACGTGAAGGCGGCGGTCGGCAAGGCCGATGTGCGGCGCATCGTCCATCTGGCGGCGCAGGCCGGCGTGCGCTACTCGCTGATCAATCCCTATGCCTATATCCGGGCCAACATGATGGGCCACACGGCGATGCTGGAACTGGCCCGGCATCTGCCGAACTGCGAGCATTTCGTCTATGCCTCGTCCTCGTCGGTCTACGGCGGCAACACCAAGCTTCCCTTCGCCGTCGAGGACCGGGTCGATTCGCCGGTGTCGCTTTATGCCGCCACCAAGAAAGCGGACGAACTGATCAGCTACGCCTATACCCATCTGTTCGGCTTTCCGCAGACCGGCCTGCGCTTCTTCACCGTCTACGGTCCCTGGGGCCGCCCCGACATGGCGCTCTATATCTTCACCAGGGCAATCATCGAAGGGCGCCGGATTCAGGTGTTCAACCACGGCGACATGCAGCGCGATTTCACCTATATCGACGACATCGTCGACGGCGTGATCCGTGTGCTCGACAATCCGCCGCCGCCCGACGAGAGCGGCCGGCCCTACCGGCTTTACAATATCGGTAATAACAAACCCGAACCGCTGCTGCGCCTGATCGAGGTGCTGGAAACCGCCATCGGCCGGAAGGCCGACAAGGAACTGCTGCCGATGCAGCCAGGCGATGTGCCGGTTACCTATGCCGACATCTCGGCGATCAGCCACGATCTCGGTTTCAATCCGGTCACGCCGATCGAGGTCGGCATCCCGCGTTTCGTCGACTGGTACCGCCGGTATCACAAGGTCTGAAGCCGATGAGCGAGCAGCCCGACAGCAGCCTGCCGAAAATCGATCCCGCCGGCGTCGATCCCAAGGTGGTCGAGGCCATCGTGCTGAAAGGCATCCCGCATTGCGGCGCGCTCGGTATCCGGGTGATCGCCATCGGCCATGACGGCGTCACGCTTTCGCTGCCCTACAATCCGCAGCTGGTCGGCGATCCGGCCAGCGGCGTGCTGCATGGCGGTGCGGTCACCTCGCTGATCGACACGGTGGGCGGCATGGCGGTATTCGCCGCGCTGCAGCAGCTGCAGGCGATCGCCACGCTGGACCTGCGCATCGACTACCTGAAGCCGGCCCTGGCGCAGAAGGAACTCTACGCCACGGCCGAATGCTACAAGCTGACCCGTTCGATCGCCTTCGTGCGGGCGCGGGCCTATCACCCGGAAACGCCTGACGACTGGGTTGCCAACTGCCTGGCCACCTTCATGATCGGCTCGTCCGACAAGCCGCCCATGCCGAAAGGCGCAGTCGGTAATGCCGTACCGAAAGGCACGGTAAAGCCGGAGGGTGCGGCATGAGCCTCGATCTCTCCGCCCTGATCGCCGAAGCCCGCGCGGCGAAAAGCTTCGAGGTCTTCCTCAATGCCGTGCCGTATTTCCGCTTTCTCGGCCTGACCGCACGGGAAGGCAGCGATGGCGGCCCGGTCTGCGTGCTGCCGGCCGATCCGAAGCTGATCGGCAATGCGCGCCTGCCGGCCCTGCATGGCGGCGTGGTCGGTGCCCTGCTGGAATCGGCCGCCATCGTGCAGCTGATCTGGGCAGCCGAGACCGACGCGATCCCCAAGATCATCGACCTGCAGGTCGATTACCTGCGCTCGGCCCGGCCGGTCGAGACCTTTGCCCGGGCGGTGATCACCAAGCATGGCCGGCGCATCGCCAATGTGCGCGCCGAGGCCTGGCAGGACGATCCGGCCCGGCCGGTGGCGGCCGCCCACGCGCATTTCCTGCTGGCCTGACGCTGCGGGCGGCTGTGACGGGCTGGCAAAACCGCCGCCCGGCCCCATATATTAAAGCCGTTACAAAAAACCCCGAGGATTGCCATGGCTTCCCCCGCCACAGCCGAGACTCCCAAAGCGGACAATCTTGGCCCGCTGCCCGTCTGGGACCTGACCGATCTCTATCCCGGCCTCGACGCGCCGGAACTGAAGCGCGACCTGGCCGATGTGGCGGCCCGCGCGGCGAAGCTGGAGCAGGACTGGAAGGGCCGCATCGCCCAGGCCTCGGGCGACGATCTCGCCGGCGTGATCGCCGAATACGAAAAGCTGCATGACCTGACCGGGCGGATGTATGCCTTCGCCTCGCTGTCCTATGCCGGCGACATGGCCGATCCGAAGATCGCCGGCTTCTACCAGGACATGCAGGAGAAGCTGAACGATATCGGCACGAAGCTGCTGTTCCTGACGCTGGAGCTGAACCGGCTGGAGGATGCGGCGCTGGAACAGAAATACGCCGCCTCGGCAAAGCTGGCGCATTACCGGCCGTGGCTGCGCGATCTGCGGCTGTTCCGCGACCACCAGCTCAGCGACGAACTCGAGCAGCTGCTGCACGAAAAGGCGGTGGCCGGCCGCGCCGCCTGGAACCGGCTGTTCGATGAGACCATGGCCGGCCTGCGCTTTCCGTGGGGGCGCGAGAAGCTGACCGCCGAACAGGTACTGCACAAGCTGTCGGACAAGGATGCCGCCACCCGCCGCAAGGCGGCGAAGACGCTGGCGATGGTGTTCCGCGAGAATGTGCGGCTGTTCGCGCTGGTCACCAACACCCTGGCCAAGGACAAGGAGGTGGAGGATCGCTGGCGCAAATATCCGACGCCGGAAGCCTTCCGCCATCTGTCCAACTGCGTCGAGCCGGACGTCGTCAATGCGCTGACCGATGCCGTCACCGCCGCCTATCCGCAGCTCTCGCACCGCTACTACAAGCTGAAGGCGCAGTGGATGGGGGCGAAGAAGCTGCCCTGGTGGGATCGCAACGCGCCGTTGCCGGAAGATACCGACCGCGCGATCGCCTGGCCGGAGGCGCAGGATATCGTGCTCAAGGCCTATGGCCGCTTCTCGCCGAAGCTGGCCGATCTCGGCCGCCGCTTCTTCGACAATGCCTGGATCGATGCGCCGGCGCGGCCAGGCAAGGCATCGGGCGCCTTCGCCCATCCCACCGTGCCGAGCGCGCATCCGTATCTGCTGCTGAACTACCAGGGCCGCACCCGCGACGTGATGACGCTCGCCCACGAACTCGGCCATGGCGTGCACCAGCTGCTGGCCGCCGAGCAGGGCCCGCTGATGTCGGATACGCCGCTGACCCTGGCCGAGACGGCCTCGGTCTTCGGCGAGCAGCTGACCTTCCGCGCCCTGCTGGATGCGGCGGGGCCCGAGCGGCGCAAGATCATGCTGGCCTCGAAGGTCGAGGACATGCTGAACACCGTGGTGCGCCAGATCGCCTTCTTCAAGTTCGAGCGCCAGGTGCATGCGGCGCGGCGCGGCGGCGAGCTGACGCCCGACCGGCTGGGCGAGATCTGGATGGGCGTGCAGAAGGAAAGTCTCGGCCCGGCCTTCCGCTACGACAAGGATTACAGCACCTTCTGGTGTTATATCCCGCATTTCATCCATTCGCCGTTTTACGTCTATGCCTATGCCTTCGGCGACTGCCTGGTGAACGCGCTCTATGCCCGCTACCAGGATGCCGAACAGGGTTTCCAGGAGAAATACTTCGAGATGCTGAAGGCCGGCGGCACCCTGCGCCACCAGGAACTGCTGCAGCCCTTCGGGCTGGATGCCTCCGACCCGGCCTTCTGGTCGAAGGGGCTGGGCATCATTGCCGGCTTCATCGACGAGCTGGAGCGGCTCTCGTAAGGCGCGGCCGATGCCGGAAAGCGACAGCACGCTCGGCCGGGTCCGCCGCTACGCCAGGGTCGGCAGTTCGGTCGGCGGACTGGCCGCGCGGCTGGGTGCCGAACGGGTGCTGGGCGTGAAGATGGATCGCGGCCGCCATGCCGCCGACCTGCGCGCCGCGCTGGGCGGGCTGAAAGGCCCGCTGATGAAGGTGGCGCAGATCATGTCCACCATCCCGGATGCGCTGCCGCAGGAATACGTGCAGGAACTGGCGCAGCTGCAGGCCAATGCGCCGGCCATGGGCCCGGCCTTCGTGAAACGGCGCATGACCGCCGAACTCGGGCCGCACTGGCAGGCGCAGTACAAAAGCTTCGACCTCACCGCCGCCGCGGCGGCCAGCCTCGGCCAGGTGCATCGGGCCACGGCCAGGGATGGCGGCAATCTCGCCGTCAAGCTGCAGTATCCCGACATGGCTTCGGCGGTGGAGGCCGACCTGCGCCAGCTGCAGCTGATCTTCGCCATCTACCGGCGCTGGGATGCGGCCATCGACACCACCCATATCCATGCCGAGATCGCCGCCCGCCTGCGCGAGGAGCTGGATTACCAGCAGGAAAGCCGCCACATGGCGCTCTATGCCGGCATGCTGGACGGCGAGGCGGACGTGCATGTGCCCGAGGTGCTGCCGGAGCTGACCACCAGGCGGCTGCTGACCATGACCTGGCTGGAGGGCCGGCGGCTGCTGGACTTCGCCGGCGCGCCGCAGGAGACCCGCAACCGCATCGCGCTGAACCTGTTCCGCGCCTGGTATGTGCCCTTCTACCGCTGCGGCGTGATCCATGGCGATCCGCATCTGGGTAATTACACGGTGCGCGAGGATCTCGGCATCAACCTGCTGGATTTCGGCTGCATCCGCATTTTCCCGCCGAAATTCGTCGGCGGCGTGATCGACCTCTACCGCGCCATCTCCACCGACGACCGCGCGCTGGCCGTGCATGCCTACGAGACCTGGGGCTTCTCCGGCCTCAGCAATGAAGTCATCGACACGCTGAATCTCTGGGCCGCCTTCGTCTATGCGCCGCTGCTGGAAGACCGGCCGCGGCAGATCCAGGAGATGGAATCCTCCGGCCTCTACGGCCGCGAGGTGGCGGAGAGGGTGCATCGCCGCCTGAAGGAACTGGGCGGCGTCACCCCGCCGCGGGAATTCGTCTTCATGGACCGTGCCGCGATCGGGCTCGGCGGTGTCTTCCTGCATCTGAAGGCCGAGATCAACTGGCACCGCATGTTCCACGACCTGATCGCGGATTTCGACGTGGCGGCACTGCAAAAACGGCAGGAAACCGCGCTGGAATCCGCCGGCCTGCCGCCTGTGGAAAAGGCTTGAGCCGGGCCGGCTTTGCCCGGACAATGCGGCGGTAACCAGACGGCAACCGGGGACACGCACCGCATGATCGGCGGCCTGTCGCTCTATTCGCCGGGCTCCTTCTCCAGCTACGGCAGCGCCGGTTTCGGCGGCGGCCAGACCGCCACCCTGGGCGTCGATGACGGCCGGGGCGGCATCTGCACGTCGCTGGAATGCAGCACCCACGGCGCCCGGCTCAAGGAACTGCTGCAGTCGAAATTCCCCGGCCTGCGGGTGCTGGGCGTCGATGACGGCAGCGAGGCCCGGCCGCCTGCCGCGCCGGCCGCCATCCCCCCGGCCGCCACCCGTCCGGTCGCCGTATCCTCCGCGGGCGGCGGGGCGCTGGCCAGCGGCACCACCCTGCTGACCGCCCAGGAGCAGGGCGGCGGCAGTGGCGGCGAGGCGAAGCAGGCCGGCGAACTGAGCGAGGAGGAAAAGCAGCAGGTCGCCGAACTCAGGCAGATCGACGCCAAAGTCCGCGCCCATGAACGCGCCCATGCCGCGGTCGGCGGCCAGTATGCTGGCGCGCCGTCCTACGAATATACCCGCGGCCCCGACGGCCAGCTTTATGCGACCAGCGGCGAGGTGGCCATCGATCTCGGGCCCGAGAGCGACCCCGAGGCCACCCTGCAGAAAGCCGCCCAGGTGGCCGCCGCCGCGCTGGCGCCGGCCGATCCCTCGGGCCAGGACCGCGCCGTGGCCGCCGCCGCCGCCCAGCTGCGGTTGCAGGCGCTGGCGCAGATCCGCGAGGAGAAGCGTGCCGAGACCGAGCAGCAGGAGATCGAGAAGGCGGCCGAGAAAGCCGAGGCCGCCGAGCGCCAGCAGGCCCTGCAGGGCGGCGATGCCGAAGCCGGCGCCGACAGCGGCGGAACCGGCATCCCGGCCGGCGCCGCCCCCGGCAGCCAGACTGCTGCCGCAAGGGCCAGCAGCGCTTACGCCGCCAACGACAATGCCGGGCTGAACCGGGCGGTCGGCCAGGTGGTCGGCATCTCCGCCTGATGCCTTTTGGCGCTGCAGCAAAAGGGTTGTAACACTTTCCGCCGCCAGCGTAATATCCCGCCCCGGCAGGGCCCGTCCGCAGGGCCCGCCCCGTATTCCCGACCAGGAGAGAGAAGATTATGTCCGAGCATCAGATGGGCACGATGGATATCAGCCAGCACAAGGCTGCTTACGGCGCGTTCATGGCGATGACCAAGTGGGGCACGATTGCCTGCATCGTCCTGCTGGTGCTGATGGCGCTGTTCCTGCTCTGACCCCGGCCGCGGCGCATGCCGCGGCTTCCGCTTTTTCCAGAGACTCGAGGGGGGACAGAATGAAAATCGGCATCCCGAAGGAACGCCGCGCCGGCGAGAAGCGCGTCGCCATCTCGCCGGAGACGGCGAAGAAATTCACCGGGCTGGGCTGCACGGTGGTGATCGAGACCGGTGCCGGTCTCGCCTCCGACATTCCGGACGACCAGTATACCGCCATGGGCGCGCAGATCGCGCCGGATGCGAAGGCGGCGGTCGGCGATGCCGACATGGTCCTCAAGGTGCAGCGGCCGATGACGGCCGACGAGGGCAATGACGAGCTGGCGCTGCTGAAGAAGGGCGCCGTGCTGGTTGCCGGTCTCGCGGCGCTGCAGCAGCGCGACCAGGTCAAGGCCTATGCCGCCGCCGGGGTGACGGCTTTTGCCATGGAACTGATGCCGCGCATCACCCGTGCCCAGTCGATGGACATCCTGTCCTCGCAGTCGAATCTCGCCGGCTACAAGTCGGTGCTGGATGCGGCCCAGCATTTCGGCCGCGCCTTCCCGATGATGATGACCTCCGCCGGCACCATCGCACCGGCCCGCGTCTTCGTCATGGGCGTCGGCGTTGCCGGCCTGCAGGCCATTGCGACAGCGAAACGCCTCGGCGCGGTCGTGTCCGCGACCGACGTGCGCCCGGCCACCAAGGAACAGGTGGAAAGCCTCGGCGGCAAGTTCGTCTGGGTCGATGACGAGGAAGCCCGCGCCTCGCAGACTTCGGGCGGCTACGCCAAGGAAATGTCGGCGGAATACAAGGCCAAGCAGGCCGCGCTGATCGCCGAGACGGTGAAGAAGCAGGATATCGTCATCACCACCGCGCTGATCCCGGGCCGCCCGGCCCCGGTGCTGGTGACCGAGGAGATGGTGAAGACCATGCGCCCCGGTTCGGTGATCGTCGACCTCGCGGCCGAGGCCGGCGGCAACTGCCCGCTGTCGAAGGTCGACCAGGTGGTCGATGCCGGCGGCGTGCGCATCGTCGGCTACAGCAACTACCCGAGCCGCGTGCCGGTGGATGCCTCCAACCTGTTCGCCAAGAATCTGTGGAACTTCCTGTCGCCGCACTGGGACAAGGATGCCAAGACCTTCGCCTTCAATTTCGAGGACGAGACGGTCACCGGCACCTGCGTGGCGAAGGACGGCGCCGTCGTCCATCCGATGCTGAAAGAGGGGGCCTGAGAGCCATGGCCGAAGTCTATTCCTTCTTCTCGCTGCTCTCGATCTTCGTGCTGGCCTGCTTCGTCGGCTATTACGTGGTCTGGAGCGTCACCCCGGCCCTGCACACGCCGCTGATGTCGGTGACCAACGCGATCTCGTCGGTGATCATCGTCGGCGCGCTGATCGCCGCCGGCGCCTCGGCTGCCTTCGATGCCTCGAAGATCTTCGGCCTGATCGCCATCGCGCTGGCCGCCGTCAACATCTTCGGCGGCTTCCTCGTCACCCAGCGCATGCTGGCGATGTACAAGAAAAAAGAAAAGAAGTGAGGAGCGCGCAGCCATGCCCATCCAACTGACTGCGCTGCTGTATCTCGTCAGCTCCGTTCTGTTCATCCTCGCGCTGCGCGGCCTGTCGTCGCCGGAAACCAGTCGCCAGGGCAACATCTTCGGCATGACCGGCATGGCAATTGCCGTGCTGACCACCATTGCCAATCTCGGCGATCTCGGCGGTTCCATCGTCTGGGTGCTGATCGCGCTGGTGATCGGCGGCGGCGTCGGCACCGTGCTGGCGCGGCGCATCCAGATGACGGCGATGCCGCAGCTGGTGGCCGCGATGCACAGCCTGGTCGGCCTTGCCGCCGTGCTGGTGGCGGCCGCCGCCTTCTACAACCCGGCGCCCTACGGCATCCTCGATGCCGGCGGCCAGATCACGGTGGCCAGCCGCATCGAGATGTCGCTCGGCGTGGTGATCGGCATCATCACCTTCTCCGGCTCGCTGGTCGCCTTCGCCAAGCTGCAGGGCCTGGTCTCGGGCAGCCCGGTGATCTTCAGGGGCCAGCATATGCTGAATGCCCTGATCGGCCTGGTGATCCTCGCCCTGATCGTCGCCTTCTGCATCAATCCCAGCCGCGAGCTGTTCTGGGCGGTCACGCTGCTGGCGCTGATCGTCGGTTTCACCATCATCATCCCGATCGGCGGCGCCGACATGCCCGTCGTCGTCTCGATGCTGAACAGCTATTCCGGCTGGGCGGCGGCCGGCATCGGCTTCACCCTGCAGAATCCGGCGCTGATCGTCACCGGCGCGCTGGTCGGTTCCTCGGGCGCCATCCTCTCGTACATCATGTGCAAGGGCATGAACCGCTCGCTGTTCAACGTGATCCTCGGCGGGTTCGGCGGCGATGCCGCCGCGGCGGCCGGCGGCGAGAAGGTCGACCGGCCCTACAAGAAGGGCTCGGCCGACGACGCCGCCTTCATCATGAAGAATGCCGGCAAGGTGATCATCGTGCCGGGCTACGGCATGGCGGTCAGCCAGGCCCAGCATGCCCTGCGCGAGATGGCCGACAAGTTGAAGGAAGAGGGCGTCGAGGTCCGCTACGCCATCCATCCGGTGGCCGGCCGCATGCCCGGCCACATGAACGTGCTGCTGGCCGAGGCCAACGTGCCCTATGACGAGGTGTTCGAGCTGGAGGAGATCAACTCCGAGTTCCAGACCGCCGATGTCGCCTTTGTGATCGGCGCCAACGACGTGACCAACCCGGCGGCGCGCGACGACCCGAAAAGCCCGATCTACGGCATGCCGATCCTGGATGTGGACAAGGCCAAGACCGTGCTGTTCGTCAAGCGGTCGATGGCCTCGGGCTATGCCGGCATCGACAACGACCTGTTCTACAAGGACAACACGATGATGCTGCTGGCCGACGCCAAGAAGATGGTGGAAGACATCGTCAAGGGGCTGTAACCCCGCCCGCGCATCACATCGTAGTCACGACCGGCCGCCGGCCCGGGCATCCGCCCCGGGCCGGCGGTTTCATTTTGGAACCGCTGTAAAACATAGTCCTTTGCGTACATACGGAATGTGGTAAACAGGCGCCCGCCTGCAACCCCGCATTTACCATGTCTGCCGCCGCCCATACCCCCAGCCAGCCCGATCCGGCCCCGTGGGATCCCGTTGCGCGTGACCCGCGCTGGTGGGAATCCGATACCGGGATCGTCGACCTGTCGCATCGCGACCTGCAGGAGGCCGATTTCGCCGGCCACTCGCTGCAGCGGGCGCGGATGACCGGCAGCAACCTGCAGCGTGCCCGGCTGGCGCGCGCCGACCTGGCCGAGGCCGACCTGTTCGGCGCCGATCTCGGCCGCGCCGACCTGCAGAATGCCAACCTGACCCGGGCCATCCTGCGCGGCACCAGCCTGGCCGGCGCCAATCTGAACAATGCCATCCTGGTCGAGGCCGATTTCCGCGGCGGCGTGATGATGCGGCCGGGGCCGCACCGGGATGCCGGGCAGGCGCGGATGGGCATCGATGTCTCCGATCTCAGCAACTGCCTGCTGGACTATGCCAATGCCGCCCGCGCGCAGTTCTCGGGCGTCGATCTCAGTGGCGCGTCGCTGGTCGGTGCCGATCTGTCCGGCGCGAATTTCTTCGGCAGCAACCTGCGCGATGCGGATCTGTCCTATGCGAATCTGAGCGGCGCCAATCTCAGCGATGCGCGGCTGATCGGCACCCGGCTGGTCGGTGCCAATCTCAGCCGGGCGCAGATCGTCAATGCCACGGTGGAAAAGGCGGTGGCCGCCGGTGCCGATTTTTCCGGCGCGGTGCTGCGCGGCGTCGCCCCGGACGGGTTCGAGTCGCGCATCCGGCTGGTCGCGCCGGCCGATTTCGCGCCGGAGCTGGCGGCGGCAATCGCCGGGCACCGGGCCTGGATGCAGAGCGACGGCGCCGCCGGGCGGCCGCTGGCGCTGGCCGGCCTGGCCTTGCCCTGGCACGATTTCAGCGGGCTGGACCTGGATGGCGCCGATTTCACCGGTTGCGACCTGCGCGGCAGCCGTTTCGACCGCGCCAGCCTGCTGCTGGCCGGTTTCAGCCGCGCCACCCTGACCGGTGCCGGCTTTGCCGGTGCGCGCATCGCCGGCTGCCGCTTCGCCGGCGCCGGCCTGCGCTGGGCCGATTTCACCGGCGCCGTGCCGGGCCGGCTGCGCATCTATTCCGGCAACGGCAGTTTCAGCGGCCGGCATCAGCCGACCGATTTCACCGGCGCGGTGCTCGACGCCGCCATCTTCGCGGATTTCGACCTCGATTCCTGCCTGCGCTAGGCGGCCGGCCAGGCTGCCTGCGGCGCCAGGTCGCCATGCTGCAGGCCGCAGTAATACGGCTCGCCCTGTTCGGCGAAGGCGTTCAGCTTGGCGTTATAGCAGCGATGTTCGAAACCGTGCTTGTCGGTGATGGTGATCAGCGCCGGCCGGTGGCCGCCATCGGCCGCGCGCGGGCCGGTCAGGTAGAAGCCGATGCGGTCGATGCGATAGCCCAGCACGCGCAGGTCGGACAGGGCGGCCAGCCGCTCGCTGACCGCGGTCAGGAAGGTTTCGCTGTCGCAATGGCTGTGGCCGAGGCCGAGCGGCCGGCGGAAATCGCCGACCAGGATCTGCTCCGGCAAAGCCGTGCCGATCAGCCGTGCCACCTGGATGGTGACGTCGCCGACGATGAAGGTGCCGCCGTCGCTGCCGTCCTTGCGCGGCTGGTGATAGAGGAAATGGCTGCCGATGCTGAGGCAGAGCCGCAGGGCGGGCACGGCGGCCGGCTCGGTCGCGGTGCGGCGCAGCGCGGCGAACAGGATCTGGAAAATCGCCACCGCGCAGAAGAAGTCGATATCGGCGCGCAGGCCGGTGCGCTCGTTCCACACATAGAAGCCGTCGCCGGTGGTGGTGCGCCGGAAGCTGACGCCGAGGCCATGGGCCCGCGCCATCTCCTCGGCCAGGTTCAGCGAGAATTCCAGCGAGGTCAGCTGCGCCGCCTGCTGTTCCGGCGTGGCTTTCGAGAAGCCGGCGATATCCAGCAGCAGCACGGCGCGGTGCAGGGTCTTGGTCACGGTGAACAGCCGGAAGGCCTGTGCGACCAGCGCCGGGGGAATCTCGTCGGGGCCGGTGCCGATCGGGCGGTCCAGCCGCAGTTCCACCGGCTGCACGTCCAGCATCCGGGCGGCATCGTCCAGGGCGGCGCCGTCCATCAGGCCGCCCTCGCTGAAGGCCGGCAGATGCTGGCCATGCCCGGCGAACAGCCGCACCTTGGGCACGGTGATGATCTCGATGCCCAGCCGGCTCGGCCGCCAGCCGACCAGGGCATGGCTGCCGAAGCGCCAGAGGTCGAAGAAAATCCCGTGCAGCCGGTGTGATACGGCAGCGGGAAAGACCGTGTCGCGGCTGTCGGGAGCGGTGCTCATGGCGGTATGCAGTCCGATGGAAGCAGGTTCCTTAGACCCGGCGCGGTGGCGAATCAACGGCAAAAAGGGCGCCAGCGGGCCGGAAATGCATGTAAGCACATGATCCGGCCCGTTTTTGTCACCGAAGCCGGGGCTCCCGGGGCTTGATTGCTGCGCCGGATTGCCTATCTTCGGGGTGTCATTCTAGACGGACTGCCGGCCTGCCTGCTCCACGGGTTTTCATCAGACCCTGGATGTCCAGACCCCGCTACTCCTGGACATAGTCTGATGCGGAGGACCAATCCCGGTCGCCGCCAACCCGAAGAAGAGAAGGATCACAGCCATGGCTGTCGGTACCGTGAAGTGGTTTAACAGCACCAAGGGTTATGGTTTCATTCAGCCGGAAGCCGGCGGTGCGGACGTGTTCGTCCATATCTCCGCCGTGCAGCGTTCGGGCCTTGCCGGTCTCGACGAAGGCCAGAAGATTTCCTTCGAGGAACAGCGCGATCCGAAGCGCGGCAAGACCTCGGCGGTGAACCTGAAGCCGCTCTGAACCGCTTCAGCAGCGTTCCGCGAGGGGGCATCCGGCAACGGATGCCCCCTTCGTTTTTCGGCCGAGGGCGCAAGCCCGGAGCCAGGCCCGGACAGGGCCCGAACATACAGGGGAGGGATCATCCGATGGCCTTCAAGCCGAACTACAACCAGCAGCGTGCCGAGCGCAACCGCGCCAAGGAACAGAAGAAGCAGGAAAAGCTGCAGAAGCGGCAGGAGGAATCCGAGCGCCGCAAGGCCGGGCGCGAGCCTGGCGACGAGGGCGGCGCAGAGCCGGCCGGCGGCGATACCGGCGAGCCCTGAGCCGCCGTCCCCGTATTCAGCCAGGAGGCCTCCCCATGGCCAAGACCGCGAAGAAAAAGCAGAATCCCAATGCTACGGTGATCATGTTCGACGTGATCTACCAGGACGGTGCCCAGACCTCGAACCGCCGGGTGCCGGCCGACCTGCTCGGCGGGCTGGAAGGCGACGATGCCGCGAAGGCCTATATCGAGGCGCAGGACCGCGACATCGCCGAGAAATCCGGCCGCCCGCGCGGCCCGATCAAGACCATCAGCCGTTCCGCCAACCAGCTCTGAGGCGCGCGCCGCTCCGGCTTCACGCCCGCTCCGGCTTCACGCCCGCTTCAGTCTGACGATGGCCTCGTGCAGGGCCTGCAGGAAGGCCGAGCGGTCCTTCTGCGAAAACGGCTTCGGCCCGCCGCCCACCCGCTCGGTCGGGCTGGCCGCCCGCAGGTCGGTCATCAGGTTGCGCACCGCGAGGTCCATGCCGATGCTGTCGGCCGTGAAGCCGCGCCCGTTCGGTGCCAGCACGGTGGCGCCGGCCTTCACGCAGCGCCCGGCCAGCGGCACGTCGGCCGTCACCACCACATCGGCGGCGGTCGCATGGTCGGCGATCCAGTCGTCGGCGGCATCGAGCGCATCGCCCACGGTGACCTGGCGGAAGCCGGGGCCGCGCGGCACGCTCGCCAGCCAGGCATTGGCGACCACCACCACCTCCACCCCGTGGCGCCCGGCCACGCGGTAGCATTCGTCCTTCACCGGACAGGCATCGGCATCGATATAGAGCACGGTCATGGCCGCTTTATGCCATGCCGTGATAGGATTCCGCCATGAGCAAGGCTTTCACGAAAGAGACCGACGCCGACCCAGATGACGGCCCCGAGGACGATGTCGCGCCGCCGATCCCGGCCGGTGCCAAGAACTACATCACGCCGGAAGGGCTGGCGCGGCTGCAGGCCGAGCTGCGCGAGCTGAAGACCGTCGAGCGGCCGAAGGTGGTCGAGGTCGTCTCCTGGGCCGCCGGCAACGGCGACCGCAGCGAGAATGGCGATTACCTGTATGGCAAGAAGCGCCTGCGCGAGATCGACCGCCGCATCCGCTTCCTGCTCAAGCGGCTGGAGATCGCCGAGATGGTCGATCCGGCCCTGCAGAAGAACCGCGCCCAGGTCTTCTTCGGCGCCACCGTCACCTATATCGACCAGCATGACAGCGAGCGCACGGTGCGCATCGTCGGCATCGACGAGGCCCGGCTGGAGCAGGGCGAGATCAGCTGGATTGCGCCGGTGGCCCGCGCCCTGCTGAAGGCGCGCGAAGGCGACGTGGTCGACCTGCGCACCCCGCAGGGGATCGAGCAGATCGAGGTCCTGAAGATTTCCTACTAGGAGATCAATGCGCGGGACGGGCGGCCGAGGCGGTCTTCGCCGCCTTGCCGTCCAGCGCCAGCATGGCCGGATCGAGCGGGGTGGCGGCGTCGCGCTGGCTTTTCGACAGCCCGGCGCCGATCGCCTCGATATTGGCGTCCAGCACGCCCTTCACGCCGGCGGCGCCGGGGAAGTCCTGTGCCTGCAGCAGCAGCCGGTAGGCGCTGAGCCGGTCGGCAGCGACGCCGCGGCCGGTGGCCAGCATGCCGGCGAGGTTGATGGCGGCACCGGCATGGCGCTGGCGTGCCGCCTTCAGGTACCAGCGGGCGGCGGCGGCCGCGTCGGCGGTGATGCCGGTGCCGGTTTCGAGGAACTGGCCGATGGCGAACTGGGCATTGCGGCTGCCGGCCTCGGCGGCCTGGCGGTACCAGCGTGCGGCTTCCGACAGGTTCCTGGGCATGCCGGCGCCGGTCTCGTACTGCGCCGCCAGCATCTCGGCCGCCACCGCATCGCCGCGCCGGGCCTGGGCCAGCAGCCGGGGGTCGGCCTGCGCCAGGCCGGGCAGCAGGGTGGGCAGCAGCAGGGCGGCGCCCAGCAGCAGCAGGGCCAGCACCTGCCAGATGGCGGCATTGTCGGCCCGGGTGCGCGCGGCGGCGCGGGCGGCGGCGCGCGCGGCGGTGCGGGCCGGGTACAGGCGGGTCGGATGCAGTCGGGCCATGGCTCACACTCCTGTTCTGGAGGGGGGCGGCGGGGCCGGGGGTAACGACGGCAGCGCGGAAGATTCGGATTTCAGGTTGGGTAACGGGTCCAGTAAAACCCGGCTTGCGGGCAGAGTCGAGTCTTTTGTTGCAACCGCAAAAAACCACTGATCCGCCACGGTTTCCGCCCGCC
Organism: Ferrovibrio sp.; assembly: GCF_964218355.1. Lineage (GTDB taxonomy): Bacteria > Pseudomonadota > Alphaproteobacteria > Ferrovibrionales > Ferrovibrionaceae > Ferrovibrio. The sequence continues at coordinate 48,677 of NZ_CAXPMC010000026.1, forward strand.
GGCCCGGCCGGGCCAGTCGGAAGCCGACCGGAATCCAGCCGGAAACCGGCCGGAAGCCGGCCAGTCAGGCGCTCAGAGTTCGGCGATCCGCCCGGGGCCCTCCGCGCGGGCCCTGTCGAGGGCCTCCTGGGCCAGTTCGAGCAGCGGCTCCAGCGCCGCCTGGTTGTCCGGCGCCGCCACCGCGATGCCGATGCAGACAGTGATCGGCGGCAGCGGCCGGCGGCTGCTGCCGTCGCCGGTGCCGTCATCGGCGGCCACCGCGTCGCGCAGGTTGCCGGCCAGCAGATGGGCGGCGGCGCGGTCGGCGCCGGGCAGCATCACGGCGAAGCGGGCCTGGTCCAGCCGGCCGATCAGGTCGCTGCGCCGGAAGCGGTCTTCCAGCAGCACGCCCAGCCGCATCAGCACCGCATCGCCGGCCGCCGCGCCATGCCGGGCCGCCAGCGCCTCGAAGCCGTCGACCTGCACGGCCAGCACCGTCACCGCGCTCAGATGGCGGCCGGCCGACAGCAGCGCGCGCTCGGCCGCCTCGCGGAAATAATGGCGGTTGGGCAGGCCGGTCAGCGGGTCGCGGGTGGCCGCGTGATACAGCTGCGCCGTCGCCGCCTCGCTGTCCGGGTCCGGGTCGGGGGCGGCTGGCGCCGGTGCGTCGGTCATGGGCAGAGCCTTACGGTGTTATGCATTGCCGGTCATTCTGGCCCTGCTTGTGCGCCATGGCAATCCCGCTCTGCCGCCCCGCTCCGGCCGTCCTGTCGCGCCGGCGCCGGCCGTGCCAGACTGGTGCGCCCTTCCGATTCCAGCCCGCGAGTCGCCGCCATGATGAAAGCCGTGCCCGTGAAACTCGCCGAGATCTACGTGCCGGCCAAGTTCAGGGGCCAGCTGGATGCCGCGAAGATGGCGGCTTTGGCCGACCAGATCGTCGGCGATGGCGGCGTGAAAATCCCGATCCAGGTGCGGCGCGACGAGGCCCAGAAGCGCTATGTGCTGGTGGCCGGCCTGCACCGGCTGGAAGCCATGCGGTCGCTCGGCGAGGCGACCATCCCGGCCCTGATCGTCGCCGCCCGCAAATTCTGACTGCCCGTCTGAAGGCGGCTTGACCCCCGCGCCCCGTGGCCGAGAATGAGGCCATAAGGACAGGGAGAGACGGGGAGGGTGCCGTGACCGCCATGCCGCAGGCCCGGATTGAGCAGCCCGACATGCAGGCGTCTGACATGACTGCGCTGCTGGAACGCCAGCGCGCCGCCTTCCGCGCCGAGCCCGATCCGCCCCGCGCCATCCGCGACGACCGGCTGCGGCGGCTGGCCGCCCTGGTGAAGGACGGCCGCGCGCGCCTTGCCGCCGCCATCGCCCAGGATTTCGGCCATCGCAGCGTGCACGAGACGCTGCTGCTGGAAGCCGGGCCGGCCCTGGCCGCCATCCGCCATGCCCGCGGCCACCTGAAGGCGTGGATGCGGCCGCAGCGGCGCGCCTCGGCGCTGGAATTCCTCTCGGTGCGCAACCGCGTGCGGTATCAGCCGCTCGGCGTGGTCGGCATCCTGTCGCCGTGGAACTATCCCCTGTTCCTGGCGCTCGGCCCTCTCGTGGACGTGCTGGCCGCCGGCAACCGCGCGCTGCTGAAGCCCTCGGAATTCACCCCCGCCTTCAACGCGGCGCTGGCCGAGGCGGTCGCCGCGCGGTTCGCGCCGGAGGAAGTGGCGCTGGTGCAGGGCGGCGTGGCCGAGGCCGAAGCCTTCTCGCGGCTGCCTTTCGATCATCTGGTCTTCACCGGCTCGACCGCTGTCGGCCGCCGGGTGATGGCCGCCGCCGCGCCGAACCTGACGCCGGTGACGCTGGAACTGGGCGGCAAATGCCCGGTGGTGCTGGACGGCACCTGGCCGCTGGCCCGCGCCGCCCGCGACATCGCCATCGGCAAGCTGCTCAATGCCGGCCAGACCTGCATCGCCCCGGATTACGTGCTGGCACCGCGCGCGGTCCTGCGCCCGCTGGCCGAGGCCATCCTGGCCGAGATCCGCGCCATGTATCCGAATGGCGCGCAGGATGACGGCTACACGTCGGTCATCACCGCGCAGCATGCCGGAAGGCTGGAGGGTATGGTGGCCGAGGCGCGCGACGCGGGTGCGGAGGTGCTGGAGGCTTTCGCGGGCGATGCCGCCGCGCGCAAGCTGGCGCCCGCCATCGTGATCGATCCGCCGCGCGATGCCCGCCTGATGCGCGAGGAAATCTTCGGGCCCATCCTGCCGCTGATCCCGTGCGAGACGGCGGCGGAAGCGGCCGCCTTCATCACGGCAGGCGAGCGGCCGCTGGCGCTCTACGTGCTCAGCCGCGACCGCGGCTTCCGCGAAGCGATCTTGAGCCGCACGCAGTCCGGCGGCGTCACGCTCAACGGCACCATCCTGCATGTGGCACAGACCGACCTGCCGTTTGGCGGCGTGGGCGCCAGCGGCATCGGCGCATACCATGGCATCGAGGGCTTCCGCCGCTTCTCCCATGCCCGCGCCATCGCCGAACCGCTCGGGCCGGTGAATCCCATGCACCTCGCCCGGCCGCCGTTTGGCGCGCTGGCGAAGCTGCTGGAGCGGGTGTTTATCGGGGGTTAGTCTCTGCAGACTCAGTTGAATGTACGCTGCAATTTCAAGTTATTGTCGGGGGCTGCATGGAATCTACATTCGTTGATTTAGACACTCTTGTCGTTAGAGTCCGAAGCCCAAAGACGCAGCAATATTTCTTGGACGCAGTGCGTGCTTATAAAGCAGGAGCGCTCCGCCCGGCAATTACGGCTATCTGGGTGTCCATTGTCTTTGATTTGATTGAAAAATATAGAGAATTGGAAGGTTTGGGGGACGCTGAAGCCAAGCGCTTTCTTTCAGATTGGGATACGGCTAGCAGTAATCAAGCAGTGGATAAGTTGCTCAAGATGGAGCGAGGAATTCTCTTGCATGCTCGTGAGAAATTCGAGCTGCTTGACAGTATATCTTTCCGTGATCTCGATCGACTGAGGGACGACCGTCATCTTTGCGCTCATCCGGCCTTCTCAGGGGAGGCTCAGTTGTTTGAGCCACCTCCAGAGCTGGTGCGCTTGCATTTGGTAAATGCGGTCAATTTGCTGCTTTCTCAGCGGCCCGTGCAAGGCAAGACCATTCTTGAAGAGTTCTCGAAAGACCTTCTGTCGCCTGGGTTTCCTGCTTTGCCGCAGCATACTGCGAATTACATTGAACAAAAGTACCTAGTGCGTATGCGTAACAGTATGGTCAAGAACCTAGCGCTCATTCTTGCTAAATCGATTTTGAAGGGAACCCCAGAGGAGTGGGGTAGGGTCAGGCAAAAGGTGCTTCGTTCGCTTGATGCAATTAGTCAAAGGCGCGCAGAGTTGTGGCCTGAAATTCAAGCTGAATTGCTTCGATTGATCGAAGATGGCGATTATCAAGAAAAAATAAACTCGCTGCCATTGCTTGTGATATTCCCATCTCTGGCGTCTCAGATAAGGGAGGCAACAGTAATAACTGTTAGGGAGGCCCTTTCGAATGATGAGGTTGTGAGGTCGTTGCCTCCCTCTGCCTTTGCGGCCGTATCAATTGATGCTTTCCGTGATCATTTTGCGAAAGCTTTTGCGTCTCTCGACAGCGAAGGCGCGGGGTTGGCCTTGCAAGAGTCTCCCGCCCTTGAATATTGGCCAGAATCGTTAAGCAGATATCGCGGCGCTAAGTCATTTAGAGGCGCTGAGCGACTGTTTGAAATATTCATTGCTCCGTTCAGAGGAGTCGTCCGCAGAGCGCATATGGATGATCTTCTGGACGTTATAGGATCGAATGGCCAGATTTACGATGCTAGTGGTACGCCCGAGCTTCTTTTGGACTGGTTGAGGGTAAGTCCGTTTGAGACGCCTTCTTATGATGCTGTTACACGACTAGCTGACGCGCTACTGAGGGTTGGGCTATACCATCGCTACTCTGATATTTGGAGCTATATGAAAGAGTTCGGTTGGAATCCGCCACCAGAAGCAGCTGTTGAGAGTGATGATTTTCCATTTTAGGAAGGAAGCACTATGGCCATGTCGGCCCAAGAAGAAAGCACCGCGTCTGCGGCGGGGGAATTCGACTACATCATTGCCGGCGGCGGCACCGCCGGCTCGCTGCTCGCCAACCGGCTGTCGAAAGACCCGCGCAATAAAGTGCTGCTGCTGGAAGCCGGCGGCAGGGATAACTGGATCTGGTTCCACATTCCCATCGGCTATCTGTTCGCCATCGGCAATCCGCGCAGCGACTGGTGTTTCAGCACCGAGCCGGTCCCGGGCCTGAACGGCCGCAGCATCGGCTATGCCCGCGGCAAGGTGATCGGCGGCTGCACCGCGATCAACGCCATGGTCTACATGCGCGGCCAGGCCCGCGATTACGACACCTGGCGGCAGCTGGGCCTTGCCGGCTGGGGCTGGGACGATGTGCTGCCGGTGTTCAAATCCCACGAGGATCATTTCGCCGGTGGCTCGGCCCTGCATGGCGCCGGCGGCGAATGGCGGGTCGAGAAGCCGCGCCTGCGCTGGGACCTGCTGGATACCGTGCAGCAGGCCGGGGCCGAGATCGGCATCCCGCCGGTGGAGGATTTCAACACCGGCGACAACGAGGGCAGCGGCTATTTCCAGGTGAACCAGCGCCGCGGCGTGCGCTGGTCGGCCGCCACCGGGTTTCTGAAACCCGTGCTGTCGCGGCCCAATCTGGATGTGCGGCTTGGCGCCCATATCCGCCGGGTGATCACTGAAACTGTGAACGGCGAGCTGCGGGCCACCGGCATCGAATACGAGCAGGATGGCCGCGTGTTTGCGGCGAAGGCGCGGGCCGAAGTGCTGCTGGCCGCCGGCGCCATCGCCTCGCCGCAGATCCTGCAGCTGAGCGGTCTCGGTCCGGCGGCGTTGCTGAAGGACCACGGGATCGGCGTGCTGCGCGACATCCCCGGGGTGGGCGAGAACCTGCAGGATCATCTGCAGCTGCGCCTGATCTACAAGGTCTCGGGCGTGAAGACGATCAACGAGATCGACCAGTCGCTGTTCGCCAAGGCGATGACCGGGATCGAATATGCGCTGTTCCGCACCGGCGCCCTGACCATGCCGCCCTCGCAGTTCGGCCTGTTCACGCGCTCGTCCCCTGAGCACGAGACCGCCAATGTGGAATTCCACATCCAGCCGCTCAGTCTCGACAAATTCGGCGCGCCGCTTCACAAGTTTCCGGCCTTCACGGCGTCGGTCTGCAACCTGCGCCCCACCTCGCGCGGGTCTGTGCGCATCAAGAGCGCCGATCCGCGCCAGGCCCCGGCGATCCAGCCGAATTACCTGTCGACGGAAGAAGACCGCCGCGTCGCGGTGGACTCACTCAGGCTGACGCGCCGGCTGGCCGCCGCGCCGGCGCTGCGGAAGTACAGCCCCGAGGAATACCTGCCCGGCCCGCAGGTGGAAACCGAAGAACAGATGGTCCGCGCCGCCGGCGATCTCGGCGCCACCATCTTCCATCCGGTCGCCACCGCGAAGATGGGCGTGGCCTCCGATCCGCTGGCGGTGCTGGACGAGCGTTTGAGAGTCCGTGGCGTGCGGGCCTTGCGGGTGATCGATGCCTCGGCGATGCCGCTGATCACCTCCGGCAACACGGCTTCTCCCACCCTGATGATCGCCGAAAAAGGCGCCGCCATGGTGCTGGCGGACAACCGCTAGAGCGGCGGTATGTTCGGGGCCGCGCAGCGGACTGGATTCCCGCTTGCGCGGGAATGACGATCAGAGGATCAATCCGTCGTTCCCGTGAAAGCGGTGGCCAGTCCGCCCGTTTCACACTGTTTCCCTCGCACCGTCCAGCCTCGCACCGTCCAGCCGGCCGGGGCCGGGGAAGGCCACGGCGTGGAACCGGGGGCTTGATCCGGCCGGAATGTACCCTATCTGTTCCCAGATTGCCCGCTGCGGCCGGTGCCGGCAGCGGCCACGCGGAAGGAGGTGTCTGCCATTCACCCGCAGGTGGCAATAAGCGCGAACGGTCCGCAGCGGTCAGGAACGGTCACGGCCGGTCACCAGCGGTCAGCAACGGTCACCAGCGGTCACCAGCGGTCACAAACGAACCGCAGCGGTCACCAGCGGTCACGGGCGGTCAGGAACGGTGCGCAGCGGATGCCGCCGGTCAGTGCCGGGCGCGCAGGGTTTCCGACGGGGTTTCGCCGAACATGCGGCGGTACAGCTGGGCGAAGCGGCCCAGTTCGGTGAAGCCGTGGCCGAGCGCGATGCCGGTCACCCCCGGCGCGGCGGCGCCCTCGGCCTGGCTGCTGCCGCCCGGGCTGCTGCTGCCATGGCGGCGGGCGGCCAGCAGGGCGCGGCGGGTCTGCGACAGGCGCAGCAGGCGGATATAGGTCATCGGCCCGACGCCGAGGCTGTCCTGGAAGGCGCGGGCGAGGCTGCGGCGCGACAGCCGGAAGGCGGTGCAGATGGTGTCGATATCGGGCAGTTCGCCGCCGGCGGCGGCGCCGGTGACGGTGAGGTAATCCTCCACCAGCCGCACGATATAGGCGCCGCTCATCACCGGTTCGGCGCTGGCCTCGGCGATGGCCGCCGCGCCGGCCGCCGCCGGCCGCACCAGCGGCTGCAGGCAGGCCTCCAGCAGCTCGGTGCGCAGAAGCTGGCGGGCGCGGGGGCTCAGGCCGGCGCCGAACTGGCCCTGGATCGCCAGCGCGGCGGCGATCCGGCGCAGGGCGGCGGCGCCGATGGCCGGCACATGCACGGCATTGCCGCGCAGCAGCGGCGTGGCGTCGGGCGCGAAGCCGTCGGCCGGGGTCATCTGGCGCAGGGCGACGCGCAGCTGGCCCGGCGGCACCGCCAGCAGCAGGAAACGGGCGCGGCCATGCAGGCAGGCATCCAGTTCCAGGCCCGGCGGGATCAGGCACAGGTCGCCCGGCGCCACCGCGCGGTGCCACAGCCGCAGCCGGCCGGCGGCGGCTTCCGGGTCCGGCAGGTGCAGGGCCAGCACCACCTGGCGCCGGGCCAGCGGGCCGCGCAGCCGCAGCGACCCGGCCAGCCAGCCGGCGCGCAGGCTCATCGCCGGCAGCTCGGCGCGCTGCAGCCCGCCCAGCGGCCGGCCCGGCGGCTGCGGCGCCAGCAGGGTGGCGTCCAGGCCGCGGCCGGCCAGCGCCTCGATGCCGTGCAGCAGCCGCTCCGGCCAGAGGCCGGCGGCCGGTGGTGGCAGGGAGGGCGGCGGCAGGGCCGGCGACTCCGCCAGCGGTTCCGGCGGCGACTCCGGCCCGGAATCCGCACCCATGCCCGATTCTGCGGCCCGGAATGGCGGCCGGCCTGCGCCCATAGGTAGGTATCCTGTGCCCTGAAGGGCCATACTCTGGCACAAACTGCATAGTCCGTCCAAGGGCTTTTCCACAGGCGACTCCGGATAAAATCGTGTCTGCCCAGCGGCTTGCCTTCCGCCCGGCCCGGCCCGGGTCCTGTTTTCGGCTGGCACAGGCGGCATAGCAGTCCGGTAGAGGAAAGCCCGAGAATGCGGCCAGACAGTCGGTGACCCGGTTTGCAAGCTGTTCCCCAGACAGGGCAGGTCCTGCTGCGCCCCCCATGGCTACCGGGGGTGCCGGCGGCCCTGCCGGGCCGCCATCGACAGTTCAGGCCATCCGTATCCGCGACAGCGTGTCCGCGATGGCTGCCGGCCGGCGGGCGTTATCCGCCGGCCACCGGTATTCCGATCCGGGCAGGCCCCCCTGCCGGATATCCTGGGCAGGTTCGTCCTGCCGGGAGGGGTGCACGACTTCCCCCCTCTGCCCGGGTTTCGGCCCGGCGCGGACGTGCACCCCGAAAATCTTCCGGGCCGGCCATGGCAGTGGCCGCCCGGCCTGGTGCTCCGGGTCCACCCCACCGGGAGCACCCAATAAACTGGCTGGCAGGCCGCAAGTGTTTGCCCGGCGCATGTCGAAGCAGCGCCGCCGGGCAGCAGAGACAGGAACCTCCGGTTCCTCCCTGACGGCGGCCGGGTTCGTCCCGGTCGCCGCATTTTTTTCCGGATGGGTGCGGGCCGGCCTATTTCACGCCGGCGGCGCGCACGATGCCGTCGGTGATCATGCGGGCGGCCTCGTCGGTGCCGACCCAGCCGGCCGACTTCACGAACTTGCCCTTCTCCAGGTCCTTGTAGTGGACGAAGAAATGCTCGATCTGCTGCAGCAGGATCTCGGGCAGGTCGGCGTAGCTCTTCACGTTGTTGTAGAAGGGATGCAGCTTGTCCACCGGCACGGCGATGATCTTCTCGTCGCCGCCGGCCTCGTCCTCCATCTTCAGCGCGCCGATCGGGCGCGAGCGGATCACCGCGCCGGCCACCACCGGCACATGGCTGACCACCAGGATGTCGCAGGGATCGCCGTCATTGGACAGGGTATGCGGGATGAAGCCGTAATTGGCCGGGTAGAACATCGCCGTGTGCAGGAAGCGGTCGACGAACAGCGCGCCGGATTCCTTGTCCAGCTCGTATTTCACCGGGGCGCCGCCGGCCGGGATCTCGATCACGGCGTTGATGTCATAGGGCGGGTTCTTGCCGAGCGAAATGCGGGCGATATCCATGGGGGTCGGGTCCTTGGGACGTTTTTTCGACGGGGGAAGCGGCGTCTTTTTCGCAGATGCGGCAGAAAACGCAACGCTCCGGGTCCGATTTTTTGCCTTCCGGCGGCAGGGTTGTGCTGACGGGCCGGGCCCGGCGCTGCTATGTAAGTTGTTGCCGGACCCGGAGGAATCGCATGCACCGCGCGCGCAACGTGAAGATCGTCGCCACCCTCGGGCCGGCTTCCGCCGCACCCGACCGCATCCGGGCGCTGGTCGCCGCCGGCGCCGATGTGTTCCGGCTGAATTTCAGCCATGGCCGCCATGACGATCATCTGGCGGCGATCCAGACGGTGCGCGCCCTCGAAAAGGAGCTCGACCGGCCGGTCGGCCTGCTGGCCGACCTGCAGGGGCCGAAACTGCGGGTCGGGCTGTTCGCCGGCGGCGGGGCCGACCTCGTCCCGGGCCAGGCTTTCCGCCTCGATGCCGATCCGGCCCCGGGCGATGCCACCCGGGTGCAGCTGCCGCATCCGGAGGTGCTCGGCAGCCTGAAGCCGGGCGCCGAGCTGCTGCTCGACGATGGCCGGCTGCGGCTGCGCATCACCGCAGCCGGCGCCGGCCGGGCCGAGGCGGAGGTGGTGGTCGGCGGCCGGCTGTCCGACCGCAAGGGGCTGAACCTGCCGAATGTCGTGGTGCCGCTGTCGGCGCTGACCGCGAAGGACCGCACCGATCTCGCCTTCGCGCTGGAACACGGCGTCGACTGGGTGGCGCTCAGCTTCGTGCAGCGGCCGGAGGATCTCGCCGAGGCGCGCGCCCTGATCGCCGGCCGCGCGGCGCTGCTGGCCAAGATCGAGAAGCCGTCGGCGGTGGACTGCCTCGACCAGCTGATCGACCTGGCGGATGCGCTGATGGTGGCGCGCGGCGATCTCGGCGTCGAAATGCCGCTGCAGACGGTGCCCGGCTTGCAGAAACGCATCGTGCGGCTGGCGCGCCGCGCCGGCAAGCCGGTGGTGGTGGCGACCCAGATGCTGGACAGCATGGTCAAGGCGCCGGTGCCGACCCGTGCGGAAGTCTCCGATGTCGCCACCGCCGTCTACGACGGTGCCGATGCGATCATGCTGTCGGCGGAAAGCGCCGCCGGCGACTGGCCGGTCGAGGCGGTGGCGACCATGGATGCGATCGCCACCGCGGTCGAGCACGATCCGCTCTACCGCGGCATCATGGAAGCCGAGCATGCCAACCCGGAGCATACCGTGCCGGATGCGATCACCGCGGCGGCCCGCCAGGTGGCGGAGACGATCAGCGCGGCCGCCATCGTCACCTACACGATGTCGGGCTCGACGGCCCTGCGGGCGGCCCGCGAACGGCCGCGGTCGCCGATCCTGTGCCTGACGCCGCTGGCCGGCACCGCCCGGCGGCTGTGTCTCGCCTGGGGCGTGAATGCCGTGGTGGCGCCCGACGCGATCAATTTCGCCGACATGATCGCCATCGCCAGCAAGGTGGCGCGCGAACACGGCATGGCCGGGCCGGGCGACAATCTGGTGGTCACCGCCGGCGTGCCGTTCGGCATCCCGGGCAACACCAATGTGCTGCGCATCGCCAGGATAGAGGCGTGATACCCGGCAATGACGACGATCCTGCTGCTCTGCGCGTCGAACGTGATGATGACCTTCGCCTGGTACTGGCATCTGAAGGCGCCGGAGCAGGCTCTGTGGAAGGTGATCCTGATCTCATGGGGGATCGCCTTCTTCGAATACTGCCTGGCGGTGCCGGCCAACCGCATCGGTTTTGTCAGCGGCACATTCACGGCGGCGCAGCTGAAAGTCGTGCAGGAGGTGATCACGCTGGCGGTCTTCGCGCTGTTCGCGCTGTTCTATCTCGGCGAGCAGCTGCGCTGGAACTATTTCGCCGCCTTCGCCTGCCTGATCGGCGCCGTGTATTTCATCTTCCAGAAATAGCGGCAGCCGCCTAGAGGGTGCTGGCGTCGATGCGGCGGCGAATCTCCTTCAGCTTCTCCGGTGCATCGGCGAGGAAGGGATTGGCCGCCAGCGCCCGGCGCCAGGCGCGCAGGGCTTCGGGCAGGTTGTCCAGCCGCTCCATGATGGCGCCCAGGCCGCTCAGCGCGCCGAAATGCCGCGGCTCCAGCTTCAGGGTGCGCTCGATATCCGCCACCGAGCCGGCATAGTTGCCGGCCAGGAAGCGCACCGTGGCCCGCTTGTTGTAGGCCTCGGCATAATCGGGCTGCAGCTCGATCATGGCCGAGAAGATGTCCTCGGCGCGTTTCAGGTCGCCCTTGTCCATCACCGTCATGCCGCCTTTCATCAGGGCATCGACGGTGTCGGAGCCGGACTGCATCCAGGCCTGCCAGATGCGTCCCTCGATCCGGCGCCCCTCGAGCGGGCTGGCGGCGGCGTAAAGCTGGTCGAACAGGGAATCGAGCCCGGCCGGTGCCTCTTCCGGCTTCGCCTGCCCGGTTGTCGCGGGGTCCTGTTTCGTCCGGACGGCATCCGGCTGTGCGCGGCCCGGCAGGGGCAGGAGCAGCAGCGCGAGGAGCAGGGCGGCAGGGCCGGGAAGCGGGCGGCGCATGGTCAAAATGGTAGGGGGCGGGACGGGGCCCGGCAAGGGCGGATTTTTTTTGCGGCCCGGGGGGGAATAAATCCCGGCGCCGGCGGTCTGTCTCTGCGGGGCCGCATTCCGCGGTTTCCGGGATCGGAAGGACAAATCCATGCTGCGCAACCTGATGCTGGCCGGCGCCCTGTCGCTGGGCCTGGCTGCCTGTGCCACCGCCGCCACCATGCCGGCCAGGACCGGCGAAACCGCCATCGGCACCGTGCTGGTCGATGCCAAGGGCATGACCCTCTACACCTTCGACCGGGATGCCACGCCCGGCAAATCGGTCTGCAACGGCCAATGCGCCCAGAACTGGCCGCCGCTGATGGTTCCGGCCGGTGCCGAAGCGACCGGCGACTGGTCCGTCGTCACCCGCGACGACGGATCGAAGCAGTGGGCCTACAAGGGCAAGCCGCTCTATGGCTGGGTGAAGGACCAGAAGCCGGGCGATACCACCGGCGACGGCTTCCTGAACGGCGCCTGGCACGTCGCCAAACCCTGACGCCGGGCGTAAGGTCGGGCGGCGGGCCGTCATCGCCGCCGCCCGACCCACCCGGAGCCGGATTGCCGATGCTGTTCCGCCCGCGCCAGCCGCATCCCGTCGAGGCCGAGATTCCCCGGCTGCGCCGTTTCGCGCTGGCGCTGGCCCGCGACCGTGCGGCGGCCGACGATCTGGTGCAGGACTGCCTGCTGCGGGCGCTGGCGGCCTGGACCACGCGGCGCAGCGAAGAGTCGCTGCGGCCCTGGCTGTTCGCCATCCTGCACAACCTGTGGCGCAGCCGGCTGCGCCGCGACCTGACCCGGCCGGACCGTTTCGCGCTGGACGCCATGGATGACGAGCCCGCAGCCAGCGGCGGCCAGTGGGAGGCACTGGAGCTGCGCGACCTCGATGCCGCACTGGCGCTGCTGCCCGATGCGCAGCGGTCCCTGCTGCTGCTGGTGACGGTGGAGGGACTGAGCTACGAAGAGGCGGCGCGGGTGCAGGACATTCCCGTCGGCACCGTGATGTCGCGCCTGACCCGGGCGCGCGAGCGCCTGCGGCGCCTGATGGACGGCCAGCCGCCGACCGGCACAGCCGGACTGGCGGGCGGGCGCGGCCCGCATCTGAGGAGAGTGAAATGACGGGCGATCATCCTGCACAGCCGCCGGTCAGCGAGGCCGACCTGCATGCCTATGTCGACGACCGCCTGTCGCCGGCCGACCGTTTGCGCATCGAGGCGCATCTGGTGGCGCATCCCGGCGATGCCGCGCGGGTCGCGGCCTGGCAGGACCAGGCAGAGGCGCTGCGCGATCATTTCGCGCCGGCACTGGACGCGCCGGTGCCGGCGGCGATGGCCGGCCTGCTGGCCCGCGAGAAGGCCGGTGAACGGCGCCTGCAGGCGGCCCTGCGCATCGCGGCCCTGCTGCTGGTCGGCGTGACCGGCGCCGCCGCCGGCTGGTGGGGGCGGGGCTGGGTCGCGCCGCAGCCGCCGGCCATGGTGGCCGCGCTGCCGCAGGAGGCGGCCCGCGCGCATCTCGTCTACAGCCGCGAGGTGCTGCATCCGGTGGAGGTGACGGCGAAGGAGGAAGCGCATCTGGTGGCCTGGCTGTCCAAGCGGCTGGGCCGGCCGCTGACCGTGCCGGTGCTGACGGCGCAGGGCTATGCGCTGGTCGGTGGCCGGCTGTTGCCGGCTGCGGCCGACAATGCGGCGGCGGCGCAGTTCATGTACGAGAACCGCGGCGGCCAGCGGCTGACCCTGTATGTGCGTTCGGGCGAGCCGGCGCAGGATACGGCGTTCCGCTTTGCCGGCGAGGGTGCGGCCGCAGCCTTCTACTGGGTCGATGGCGGTTTCGGTTATGCGCTGGCCGGCGAGACCGGCCGCGAGGCGCTGCTGCCGCTGGCCCGCGCCGTCTACGAACAGCTCGGCCGCTGACCGTCAGGGACCGACCTGCCGCAGCAGGGCTGCCCCCAGCGGATGTGCAGAATCGGCGGCGGCAAACTTGATGGTGAAATGGTCGGCGCCGGGCACCAGCATCATCTCGGCCCTGGTGCCGGCAGCCCGGCAGGCGGCATGGAAGTCCGTGCTCTGCGCCTGCCAGCCTTCGGGTTCGGCGCCGCCGGCGGCGACCAGCACGGGCCCGGCGATGCGCGGCGGAAACTGCATCACGCTGTTGCGGGCGGCCATGGCGGCATCGAGGCGGATGCTTTCATTGACGCTGACCTGCAGCACCGGGGCGAGGTCGTAGATGCCGCTGACCAGGCCGAGCGAGGCGATGGCCGGCTGCGGGCCGAGACCGGCGGGCCAGGGTGCCGCCGCCATCATGGCGGCGAGATGGGCGCCGGCGGAATGCCCGATCACATGCAGCCGCGCCGGATCGGCGCCCCAGCCGGCGGCCTTGCGGGCCAGATGCGCCAGCGCCTGCTGCATCTGCCGCACGATGGCATCCAGCGTCACCTGCGGGCAGAGATCGTAATTCAGGTTCACGACGACCGCGCCGGCATCGAGGAACAGCGGTGCCGCGAAGGTCATGGTGTTCTTGTCGAGGCCGCGCCAGTAGCCGCCATGCACCAGCACGACCAGTGCCGCGCCGGGTTTCGGCGGCTTCGGGCGATGCAGGTCGTAGGTCTGCAGCGGGCCGGGGCCGTAGCGCAGATCGTAGTCGCCGCCGATCGCGGCGCGGGCGGCTGCCGACCTTGCGACATAGGCGTCGAAATGCGGCTGGAAATCCGGCACCGACATGCGCGGGTTGAACTGTGCCTCGATCTGCTCCGGGGTCAGGCTGCGCCAGTCAAAGGCCATGATCTCATCCGTTATAGGTGCCGGCGCTGCGCGCGCGGGCTTTTACCAGTGCCAGCACGGTGTCGATGGTGGGCGTGGGTATGTCGAGCCGGCGCGCCAGTTCGGCGATCACGCCGATCAGCGCGTCGATCTCCATCGGCCGGCCGCTTTCGAGATCCTGCAGCATCGAGGTCTTGTGCGGCCCGACCTTGCGCGCTGCACCGATGCGGTCGGCGATGGTCATCGGGAAGGTGATCCCCAGTGCCTCGCCGATCCGCTGTGCCTCGGCCATCATGGCGCCCAGCACGGCCTGTGCATCCGGATCATTGGCAAGGCCGCCCAGCGTGCCATGGGTCAGCACGCTGACCGGGTTGAACGACAGGTTGCCCCACAGCTTGGTCCAGATGTCCTGGCGGATATTGTCCAGCACCGGGGCATCGATGCCGGCGGCAGTCAGCGTCTCGCTCAGCCGCAGCACGCGGTCCGAGCGGCTGCCATCGGGCTCGCCCAGCGGCAGGCGCCGGCCGCCGCCATGGCTGATCACGCCGGGCCGGGCAATGGCGCCGGCCACCCAGACGACGCTGCCGATGGCGCGCTGCGGCCCGATCAGGTTCCATTGCAGGCCGCCGGGATCGACCGTTTCGAGCCGCAGGCCGTCCAGCGGCCCGCCATGTTTGTGGAAATACCAGTAGGGCACGCCGTTCATCGCCGTGATCAGCGGGGTGTCGGCACCGAACAGCGGCAGCATTCTTTCCGCCATCGCCGGCACCGCCGGTGCCTTCAGGCTGAGGATCACGGCATCCTGCGCGCCGGCCTCGGCCGGATTCTCGACACAGGCCGGATGCACGGTGAAGCTTTCGGGCTGGTTGCCCTCGTTGCGGGTTTCGATGGTCAGGCCGTCGGCGAGGATGGCATCGCGATGGACACCGCGGGCGATCAGCGTGACGTCATGGCCGGCCCGGGCCAGCAGCGCGCCGAAATAGCCGCCGATGGCACCGGCGCCGACTACCGCAATCTTCATTCTTCCTGTCCCTCGTTCACCCGGTGGCGGGCCATCCATGCAGCCAGTCTTTCACGATCGGCTGCCGAAGCCCACAGTCCGCATTTGGTACGGCGCCACAGCACATCGTCGGCTTCCAACGCCCATTCGCGGCGCATCAGGTAGCCGACCTCGCATTCATACAGCCCGCCGCCGAAATGCTCGCCAAGATCGGCCATGGCGGTGGCCGTGCCGATGATCTCCGTCGATGCCGCGCCATGGCGGCGGGCGAGGCGGTCCAGCCATGTGGCATCGAGGCCGGGATGCCGCTGCTGCAGGCCGGCAACGAAGGCCGCGAAGGTCCGGCCGTCGAGATCGCCGCCGGGCAGGGGCCGCCCGCCCGACCATGGCCGGCCCAGCTGCGGATAGAAAGGTGCGATCTTCTCGATCGCATGTTCCGACAGGCGGCGGTAGGTGGTCAGCTTGCCGCCATAGATCGACAGCAGCGGCAGGCCGCCCTGCGGATCGGTGTCGAGGTCGAGTACGTAGTCGCGGGTGATCGCCGACGGGTCGCTGTCGCCGTCGTCATAGAGCGGCCGCACGCCGGCATAGGACCAGACGATGGCATCGCGGGTGACCGGCTGGCGGAAATACTCGCTGGCCGCCGACAGCAGATATTCGGTTTCCTCCGGCGTGATGCGCGGCGGGCCGTCCAGCCGGTCGAGCTGCAGGTCGGTGGTGCCGATCAGGGTGAAGTCATGCTCGTAGGGGATCGCGAAGATGATGCGGCCATCGGCATTCTGGAAGATGTAGCAGTGATCGCCATCGAACAGCCGGCGGGTAACGATATGGCTGCCCTTGATCAGGCGCACGGCATTCTTCGGGGTTTGCGCGAAGGCGCCGGTCAGGGTGTCGCGCACCCATGGGCCGCCGGCATTGACGATGCCGCGGGCGGCAACCATGCGGCTGGCGCCGCTGCGCTGGTCGGTCAGGGTTGCCTGCCACAGGCCACCATCGCGCCGCGCCGCGGTCACGGCGGTGCGGGTCAGCACGGTGGCGCCGAGATCGCGGGCGCCCATCGCGTTGAGCACCACGAGGCGGGCATCGTCGACCCAGCAGTCGGAATATTCGAAACCGCGGCGGAAATCCGGCTTCAGCGGCGCACCGCGGAGATCGCCCTTCGTGAAGTCGATGCCCGTCGAGCCCGGCAGGGTGACGCGGCCGGCGAGGTGGTCGTAGAGGAACAGGCCGATGCGGATCATCCAGGCCGGGCGCAGACCGGGATGATGCGGCAGCACGAAGCGCAGGGGCCAGATGATATGCGGTGCCATGCGCATCAGCGTTTCACGTTCGCCGAGCGATTCCCGCACCAGCCGGAACTCGTAATGCTCGAGATAGCGCAGGCCGCCATGGATCAGCTTGGTGGAGGCGGAAGAGGTGGCGCCGGCGAGGTCGCCGCGCTCGGCCAGCAGCACCGAAAGGCCGCGGCCGGCGGCGTCGCGGGCAATGCCGGTGCCGTTCACGCCACCGCCGATGATCAGCAGGTCGACGGGATCAGAATGCATGGAATAACGACCGCAGGGCAGGGAAAGGACGGGTCGTTTATACGGTCACGCTGACGCGCTGCGCAAGGTCGAGGTCCAGCCGGCCGCGCCAGGCAGTGGTCCGGTAGGCGCGGATGGCGGCCCGGGCTGCATCGGTTGCCGGCTCGTCGGCACTGTCGGCCTGGGCCAGCTGCTGGGTGTGCCAGGTATTCAGCCCGAAGGCCTCGCGCCAGGCCCGCCGCCGCTCCAGATGGGGCGGAATGCGGATTTCGGGATCGGCGGCCTCGCCGCGGTCGGTGCGCCGGCGCAGCAGCGGCAGGCTGTCGGCCACGGCCACATCGCCGCCGATACGGTTGCCGCGCGGTGCCGGTGCGGCCGGACGCTGATCCGCCTGCTCGCCGGCGGCGAACAGGCCCGGTCCGGCTTTCGGCTGGCGCCGGGGGGCGGTTTCGATCGCCGAATCGGCCCGGTCGCCGCGAAGCGGAACCAGATAGCTGCTGACGATCGTGGGGGCCATGGAATCCCTGTCCGGTAACCGCCGGACTCAAGCAGGGAGTCCCTTAACGGCGGGTTAAGCCCGCCGGGATGTCAGGGCCGCCGGTCCAGGCAGTAGACCGCGATGGGGGCGGCGCGGCCTTTCACCGGCAGCAGGCCGACCCGCCGTGGCGGCGGGTCGAGGCGGGCCGCCTCGACGGTCTCGGCGCTGGCCAGCGCGATGAACTGCTCGGCTTCGCCGAGATGGTCATGCCCAAGCTGCTCGAGGCGCTGGGCGGAATTCACCGTATCGCCGACCACGGTATAGTTGATGCGGCCGGGCGCGCCGATATTGCCGATCACCACCGGGCCGCTGTGGATGCCGACCCGCATCCGCAGCAGCGGCCGGCCGCGCATCTGCCGGTGGGCATTGTCGGCGACCAGTGCCGCGCCGATGGCGCGCACCGCCCGGCAGGCGCGCACCGCGTGGTCGTCGTCGCGCTTGAGCGCCCCCCACATGGCCATCACCGCGTCGCCGATGAACTTGTCGACGATGCCGCCTTCCGCCTCGATGCAGGCGGTGACCAGGGCGAAATGCTCGTTCAGCAGGTCGGCGGTTTCCTGCGCCGACAGCTGTTCCGACATCGCCGTGAAGCCGACCAGGTCGGTGAAGATGACGGTGACTTCGCGGTGCTTGCTGATGTTGATCGCATCCTCGCCCTCGCGCATCAGGCGGCTGACCAGCTTGCGCGGCACGTAATTGCCGAACCAGTGCAGCGCGGCATTGGCGGCGTTGAAAGCCTGGGCGGCATCGTCCAGCTCGCGCAGCCGGGCGCGCTCCAGCGGCGGCGCGTCGAAATCGAGGTTGCGCAGCCGGGTGGCGGCCGCACTGAGCTGCAGCAGCGGCCGGCGGATCAGGTGGGCAAGGCGCCAGGCGATCAGCAGCGACAGCAGCAGGCTGACGATGCCGACGGCGCCGGCGATCTGCAGGCGGTTGACCTCGGTCTGGATCTCCTCGAAGGGGAAATAGCGGCCGACCAGCCAGGGTTTTTCGCCGTAGCTGGTCAGGCGGCGGTAGACGAAAATCCAGCGCTGGCCCTCGGCCTCGACGATGTGGGCGGCGTCGTTGCCCAGCATGGCGCGGGCCAGCGGCACGTCGATGCGGCCGTCCCAGATCCGCTGCAGCACCGGGTCGTGGATCTCGGCGACTGTCGGCAGCGGCTGTTCCGGCGAGAGGTGGTATTCGTGGTTGGTCAGGGTCGGATGTGCCAGCACGAAGCGGTCGTCATAGAGGATGAAGCTGACCGACTGGTCGTCGCTGCTGTCGGGCTCCAGGCTGCGCGACAGCGTGCCGAGCGAGACGACGGCGACCACCTCGCCGACGAATTCGCCGTTCATCTGCACCGGCGCCGACACGTTGATCATCGGCTGGGCGATCTCGGGGCTCCAGATCAGGTCGCCCCAGATGGCGGCATCGCTGCGCAGCGGCACGGCTTCGCGGCGGCGGTCGAGCGCCTGGCGCAGGGCGCGCATGCGGGCGGCGGTGCCGGGATACTTGGCGATGCTTTCATGGGCGGTTTCGATGCCCCAGGGATAGCGCACCGCCCGGGTCGCCACGAGATTCTGGCGCACGAAGGCGACCGCATCGATCTGTGGCAGGCCATCCAGGGTGGCGACGATGTAGTCGGTCAGGCGGCCGATATAGTTGAAGTCGAGCTTGCCGCCCTGCAGCCGGTCGCGCAAAGCCTCGACATGCTGGCGCACCGGGTCGAACTGCAGCCGGGTGCGCTCGACCTGCTGGCTGACGATGCGCTGGTTGCGGTCGCGCAGCAGATCGACCGTGTTCAGCCGGCCGCTGACCAGGGCAATGCCATAGGCGATACCGGCAATCAGCATCAGCATGCCGACGCCGAGCGTCAGCACGAAGGAAATCGAGGGCCGCAGGCGCGGCCCCCGTGGCGGGTTTGTCATCGGCGGGGGCGGGCGGGTGGCTGGCAGCTCACCCCTTGTTCCGGGCAAGGGCTTCGACCTGCTTGCGCAATTCGTCCAGCTGGGATTTCAGGGTGTCGACCTCGGCCGGCTGCTCGCCGCCGCCGGCGGCCGGCTTCTCGACGCTGCTGTCGGCCAGGTTGGCCATGAAGGGATTGAACATGGTCATGGCGCGCTGGAACATCGCCATGTTCTGCCGGCCCATCTCTTCGATATTGCGGAACGGGAACATCTCGCCGAAAGCCTCGGCCATGTACTGGCGCATCTGTTCCTGGTTGCGCTGGAACGAGGCCATCGAGACATCGAGATAGCTGGGCACCAGGGTCTGCAGGCTGTCGCCGTAGAAAGTGATCAGCCGACGGAGGAACCCGATCGGCAGCAGGTTCTGCCCCTTCGATTCTTCCTCGAAAATGATCTGGGTCAGGACGCTGCGCGTGATGTCGTCGCCGGTCTTGGCATCCTCGACGACGAAATCCTGGCCGTCCTTCACCATCTGGCACAGGTTTTCGAGGGTGACATAGGAGGAGGTCGCCGTGTTGTAGAGCCGCCGGTTCGCGTATTTCTTGATCTTGACCGCCGGTGCTGCCGTCGTCTGGTCTTGTTCGGCCACGTTCACACGCTCCCTAGCCCACGAATGAGGCAGCATTTCACTCGTATTCGTTTGTATACGCAAGCCTCTTGTTGCGCTGCGAAAGGCTGGCCCGAAAACGCCGCTTCGTTGTATCCTCAAGCATATGGATGACCCCGCCGCCACCGACCCGCAGGCCCTGGCCCGGCAGTTCCTGGATCTCTGGCAGGAGCAGGCCGGTCTGCTGGCCACCGATCCGAAACTGGCCGAATTGTCGGCCGCCTGGATGGGCCTGTGGCAGCAGGGCGCCGAAGCCGCCCGGCAGGCGGCATCCCATGCCGCGGGAGACAGCCATGCCGCAGGATCAGATGCCGCCGCAGGACGCGCCGGACCGGCGGCCGGGGCCGCGCCCGCTGCCGCTGCATCTGGCAACGGCCAACCTGATGCTGCTGAGCTCGCTCGCCGTCTGGCCGAGTGCGAGAAGCGTATCGCCGCTCTGGAATCCGCTCTTGCAGCCGCGCCTCGCCGCGCTGGCACCGGCTCTCGCCGCCGTCGATCCGAATGAGTTTGCCGATGCCCTGATCCGGCTGGCCGCCACCCGCATGGCGGCGATGACCGGCGGCCTGCTGCGCTACCGCCGGCACGGCTGGCAGCGCGATCTGGCCGATCCGCCGGCCATCTGGCAGGAAGGCGGCAGCCGCATGCTGACCTATGCGGATGCCGGTATTCCGGTGCTGCTGGTGCCCTCGCTGGTCAACCGCGCCTATATCCTCGATCTGGCCGAAGGCCAGAGCCTGGCGCGCTTCCTGCCCGGCCGCGGATTGCGGCCCTTCCTGCTCGACTGGGGCAACCCGGAGGGCAGTCCCGAGCAGGATTTCGATCTCGCCGCCTATATTGCCCGGCTGGTGCGCGCCCTGGCTTTCCTGCGTCGCGAGACCGGCCGGGCGCCGCTGCTGCTTGGCTATTGCATGGGTGGTAACCTGACGCTGGCTGCCGCCCTGCAGGCGCCGGAGGATGTGGCCGGCCTCGCCCTGCTGGCGACGCCATGGGATTTCCATGCCGGCGGTGCCCACCAGGCGGCGCTGGTACAGGCACTGGCCCCGGCGCTGGCGCCTGCGGCCACGGACGGCACAACCCCGCCGCTGTTCGGCGTTGACCTGCTGCAGGGTTTTTTCTGGGCGCTCGATCCGCTGACGGCGATGAAGAAGTTCACCCAGTTCGGCCTGCTGGCCGAGGACAGCGAGGCGGCCCGGCGCTTCGTTGCCATGGAAGACTGGCTGAATGACGGGGTGCCGCTGGCCGGACGGGTGGCCCGCGAATGCCTGATCGGCTGGTATGGCGAGAATGCGCCGCCGGCCGGGCGCTGGCAGGTCGGCGGCAATCCCGTGCGCCCCCGGGACTGGCGCAAGCCGGCCCTGGTGGTGCTGCCCGAGCGGGACAGGCTGGTGCCCCGCGAGGGGGCGGCCGCGCTGCTGGCCCAGCTGCCGCAGGCCGACCGGCTGGACGTGCCCAGCGGCCATATCGGCATGATGGTGGGGCCGCGTGCCGAAACCGGCCTGTGGCGGCCATTGTCGGACTGGTTGCTGCGCACAGGCGGAAACGCCGCCGGCCCGGTCCGACCGTCGGTCCGGACGCGACGGAAAGCACCGCCTGTGACCAAAGTACGGGCCTGATCATTTATTTTGCAATGCGGCGGGCCTTGCCGCATTTGCGAAAACACCGCTATCGTCGGCGTATTCCGCGCATTGCCCCGCTGTCTGCCGCGCCGGCACTGCCACGTCTCGCTTGCAAAATGATCCGACCGGATCCCCGTCCATGGAGGAACAACCATGACCGATATCGTCATCGCCAGCGCCGCGCGCACGCCGGTGGGCTCGTTCAACGGCGCACTCAGCAGCGTGCCGGCGCATTATCTCGGCCAGGTTGCCATCGATGGCGCGCTGAAGCGCGCCGGCGTGCAGCCGGGCGAGGTCAGCGAAGTGATCATGGGCCAGATCCTCACCGCCGCGCAGGGCCAGAATCCGGCGCGCCAGGCGTCGATCAATGCCGGCCTGCCGGTGGAAGTGCCGGCCTGGGGCGTGAACATGCTGTGCGGCTCGGGCCTGCGCGCGGTCGCGCTGGGTTTCCAGGCCGTGAAGAACGGCGACAGCGCCATCGTCGTCGCCGGTGGCCAGGAAAGCATGAGCCAGGCGCCGCATGCAGCCTATCTGCGTGCCGGCCACAAGATGGGCGATCTCGGCTTCATCGACACGATGATCCGCGACGGCCTGTGGGATGCCTTCAACGGCTATCATATGGGCAACACGGCGGAGAACGTGGCCAAGCAGTTCCAGATCACCCGCGAGACCCAGGACGAGTTCGCGGTGAAAAGCCAGAACAAAGCCGAGGCCGCGCAGAAGGCCGGCAAGTTCAAGGACGAGATCGTTCCCGTCACCATCAAGGGCCGCAAGGGCGATACCGTGGTGGAGAATGACGAATACATCCGCCATGGCGCCACCGTGGATGCCATGAAGGGCCTGCGCCCGGCCTTCGCCAAGGACGGCAGCGTCACCGCCGGCAACGCTTCGGGCATCAACGACGGCGCCGCCGCCGTGGTGCTGATGAGCGCCGAGGAAGCCAAGAAGCGCGGCGTGAAGCCGCTGGCCCGCATCGTCAGCTGGGCGCAGTCGGGCGTCGATCCGTCGATCATGGGTACCGGCCCGATCCCGGCCTCGCGCGCCGCACTGAAGAAGGCCGGCTGGAAGGCCAGCGATCTCGACCTGATCGAGGCCAACGAGGCCTTTGCCGCCCAGGCCTGTGCGGTCAACAAGGATATGGGCTGGGATACCGACAAGGTGAACGTCAATGGCGGCGCCATCGCCATCGGCCACCCGATCGGTGCCTCGGGCGCCCGCGTGCTGGTGACGCTGCTGTATGAAATGCAGCGGCGCGATGCCAAGAAGGGCCTGGCCACCCTGTGCATCGGCGGCGGCATGGGCATCGCCATGTGCGTGGCCCGCGACTGACCCTGGAGGCGCGGCCGGAAGGGGGTATTCCGGCCGGGTCTTGCTTTGCATCAAGGCGGCACAGGACGAAACAGCATAAAGCTGCCGCACATCTGACGTTAAAAACACAACAAGAATAATTAATCCTGACAGGAGGACCACATGTCGCGCGTTGCCATCGTCACCGGCGGAACCCGAGGAATCGGGGCAGCCATTTCCAAGCTGCTGCACCAGAAGGGCTACAAGGTGGCAGCGAATTATGCCGGCAATACCGAACGGGCCAAGGCCTTCGAGGCGGAAACCGGCATCCGCACCTTCAAGTGGGATGTCGCCAGCTTCGAGGAGACGATGGCCGGCGTGAAGCTGGTCGAACAGGAGCTCGGACCGGTTGACGTGGTGGTCAACAATGCCGGCATCACCCGCGACGGCACCCTGCACAAGATGAGCCACGAGCAGTGGCAGGCGGTGATCGACACCAATCTCGGCGGCTGCTTCAACATGTGCCGGGCGGTGATCGACGGCATGCGCGACCGCGGTTTCGGCCGCATCGTCAATATCGGCTCGATCAACGGCCAGGCCGGCCAGTATGGTCAGGTCAACTATGCTGCCGCCAAGTCGGGCATCCACGGCTTCACCAAGGCACTGGCCCAGGAAGGTGCCGCGCGTGGCATCACCGTGAATGCCATCGCGCCGGGCTATATCGATACCGACATGGTGGCCGCCGTGCCGGCCAATGTGCTGGAGAAGATCGTGGCCAAGATCCCGGTCGGGCGGCTTGGCCGGGCCGAGGAAATCGCCCGTGGCGTTGCCTTCCTGGTGGCCGACGAGGGCGGCTTCATCACCGGTTCGACGCTGAGCATCAATGGCGGCCAGCATATGTACTGAGGCGGATGTGCCTTGATGGCGGCGGCTTGCCGCCATGACTGGAAAGGCCGGCCGCTGTGCCGGCCTTTTTGTGTCTCAGCCCGCTGTCTGCGGAACAGTCGGCAGGTTGCTGTTGTCCCGGAAGCAGATGTCCGGCAGAAGCGGCATCGCACGGGGGACGGACGGAAGAATGCAGAAGAATGGCTGGGGCGGGAGGATTCGAACCTCCGCATGGCGGTACCAAAAACCGCTGCCTTACCGCTTGGCTACGCCCCAGCAGGCGTCCCGTATTGCCGGGCGCGGCGCGGGCGGACAATAATCGCCGCCGCCGGCAATTTCCAGTCCCAGAAACAGCCGGGCCGCGTCCCGGTTTTCCGCCGAACTATCGCCGGACGGGTCAGCCTGCCGCTGTCGCCGCCACCCACCATTTCGGATAGGCGCGGCCAAGATTGCGCGCGGCGAATTCCGCCTCGCGCTCGCCGGCAAACAGGCCGAAGCAGGTGGCCCCGGAACCGGACAGCCGGGCCAGCAGGCAGCCGGCCTGGGCCTTCAGTGCGGCCAGCACCGGATCGATCTCCGGCGCCAGGAAGCGGGCCGGCGCTTCCAGGTCGTTGCGTCTCTGGCGCAGCAGGATGGCAAGGTCGGCCGCGCTGTCGGGCTGACGCCCGAAGGGCTGCGGCGCACCGAAGCGGCCGGCCAGTGCCGAAAAGACTTCTGCGGTCGCCAGCGTGATGCCGGGATTGGCCAGTACCAGCCAGAAGGGCGGCAGGGGAGGCGCCGGTGCCAGCCGCTCGCCGATGCCGGTCATCAGTGCGGCGCGGCTATGCAGGCAGACCGGGACATCGGCACCCAGCTGCAGGGCTGCGGCGGCCAGCGCATCATCGTCGATGGCGATGTTCCACAGGGCCCGCAGGCAATGCAGCGTGGCTGCCGCATCGGCAGAGCCGCCACCGATGCCGGAGGCCACCGGCAGGGTCTTGTCGAGGGCAAGCGCGGCGCCACGCCGGCCGCTGCCAGCCATGTTCATCGGCTGCAGCAGGCGGGCGGCCCGCAGTACCAGGTTATCGGCCGTGTCTGTCTGCAGGGCGGCCGCCTGCGGGCCGGTCACGGCTAGACTGAGTGTGTCGGCCGGCGCCACCGTCACGCGGTCGCAGGCGGCGGGATTGCGGGCAAACACCACGAGGCTTTCCAGCTCGTGATAGCCGCCATGCTCGGTCCCGTCCGGGCGCCGTCCCGTGACATGCAGGAACAGGTTGATCTTGGCTGGTGCCAGCCGGCTCAGGCCTGCCTCAGGCATCGGGTCACTGGCTGTTGGCGACCGGATCGAGGCCATTATCCAGCTTGCGCTGGATCTGCAGCTGCAGATCCTGCTCGGGTTTGAGGCCGAGCGCGCGGCGCCACTGGAACTTGGCTTCCTCGAAGCGGCCGACCCGCCAGTAGGCATCGCCCAGGTGATCGGTGATCACCGCGTCGCCGCCACGCAGCTCGACGGCACGTTCCAGCTGCTGCACGGCATCCTGATAGCGGCCCTGGCGATACAATGCCCAGCCGAGGGAATCGACGATGGCGCCATCATTCGGGCGCAAGGCGACCGCACGCTCGATCATGTGGGTCGCCTGTTCGAGGTTGCGGTGCATGTCGACCCAGGAATAGCCGAGATAATTCAGCACCGAGGGCTGGTCCGGCTGCAGTTCCAGGGCTTTCAGCATGTCCACCTCGGCCTTTTCCCACTGCTTCGAGCGTTCATAGGCGATCCCGCGGCCGAAGAAGATGGTCCAGTGGCGTGGTTCGACGCGCGGAATCCGCTGCAGTGCAGCCGAATAATGTTTCGCCGCCGCGTCCCAGTTCTCTTCCTGCCGGTAAAGGTCGGCCAGGGTCAGCATCGGCTGCGGGCTGGCCGGATTGGCTGCGGCCGCGCGTTCGAGGATGCGGACGGCTTCCTCCTTCCGGCCCAGTTCGCTGGTGCACCAGGCCGCACGCAGATGCGCCGTTTCAGCATAGGCCGAGCCGGCCGCAACCGCGTTGTAGGTCTTCAGGGCATCGACCCAGCGGCCACTGGCCTCGTAGAGATCGGCCAGCAGCATGCGGGCATCGTCCAGGTCAGGCCGCAGGAACAGGGCCAGCTGCAGGTGCAGCTCGGCCAGGTCGCCGCCGTCGCCGCGCCCGAAGGCCGACGCCGAAGCGAACATCGCCTCGGCCAGACCGTCGACGGCATTGCCGAGCAGCGGCTCCGGCGGCTGCCGGCGCTTGCCGTCGAGCCGCGCCATTGCCTGCTGCAGGATCGGGTTGTCGGGATTCTGCGCCATCTGATCGGCGATCAGGCGGCGGGCCTCGGCCTGGCGGCCCTGGCGCTCGAGCAGCCGGGCGAAGGCGTCGATCAGTCGGGTGCCGGGACGCTCGCGTCCCTCGATGGCTTCGCGGTAGGCCAGTTCGGCCGGCTCGGCCTGGTTCAGCAGGTCGAGCAGCAGCGGTTTCAGATGCATGTAGACCCCGCCCAGCAGGGGGTGGCGTTCCAGCCTCTGCAGGTTGGCGACAGCCTTGTCGGCATCGCCTTTGCCGGCATGGGCAAAGGCTGCGAGAATCGGATTGAAAGCCGCATGGATACCGCCGCTGGGGCCATCGCTCACCAGCTTCAGCACGCCGTCATAGTCGCGGGCCACCATGCGGGCGGCCGCGTCGGTCATGCGCGGCAGATAATCGCCGGGGTTATGCTGGCGCAGTGCCGGCAGCAGCCTGATGGCCTCAGCCGTGCGGCCGTCGGCCAGCAATGCCAGGAAGGCACCCTGCACGAGCAGGGCGTTGTCCGGGTCCTCGCCGAGGGCTTTCAGGTAATAATCGGCCGCCAGGCTGTTTTCGTTATGGGTGCGGGCATGACGCGCCGCAAGGAAGTTGCCATAGGGCGAACTGAAACCTTCTCCCCCGTGGGGCGAACCGGCCATCATGCCGGAATGGCCGCCGCAGGCAGCCAGCGGCAGCAGCAGGGCGCCGAGCAGGGCGGCCCTGCGCGGCAGCAGCCTGGAAAGGGAAAAGCCGGGGAGGCGGGTGCAGAGGGTGCTGTTCGTGGCCATCAGTCTCACATGTTGGGGTAATTCGGACCGCCGCCCCCCTCCGGGACGGTCCAGTTGATATTCTGCGCCGGGTCCTTGATGTCGCAGGTTTTGCAGTGGACGCAGTTCTGCGCGTTGATCTGGAAGCGCGGGTTGCTGCCATCGTCGTCGCGCAGCACCTCGTAGACGCCAGCGGGACAATAGCGCTGGGCCGGCTCGTCATACATCGGCAGGTTCTGCGCAATCGGAATCGACGGGTCCTTCAGCTTCAGATGGATCGGCTGATCCTCCTCATGGTTGGTGTTTGACAGGAACACCGAGGACAGCTTGTCGAAGCTGATCTTGCCATCGGGCTTCGGATAGGCAATCGGCTGGCAGTCCTTCGCCGGCTTCAAACTCTCGTGATCGGCCTTGGTGTGACGCGTGGTCCACGGCACCAGGAAGCCGAGGCCGAGATCGTTCAGCCACATGTGGATGCCGCCGACCATGGTGCCGAGCCACATGCCATAGCCCAGCGCGGGCTTGACGTTGCGGACCTTCCACAGGTCCTTGTAGGACCAGGAAGACCTGAAAGCCTCCGGATAGGCCGCCAGTTCATCGCCGCCGGCACTGCCGCCTTTCAGGGCCGCAAAGGCGGCCTCGGCAGCCAGCATGCCGGTTTTCATCGCATTGTGGCTGCCTTTGATCCGCGGCAGGTTGACAAAGCCGGCCGAGCAGCCGATCAGCGCGCCGCCCGGGAAGGTCAGTTTCGGGATCGACTGCAGGCCGCCCTCGTTGATGGCGCGGGCGCCGTAGGAAATGCGCTTGCCGCCTTCGAAGTAGGGCGCGATCGACGGATGTGTCTTGAAGCGCTGGAACTCGTCGAAGGGCGAGAGATGGGGATTCTGGTAATTCAGGTGGATCACGAAGCCGACTGCCACCTGGTTGTCTTCCAGATGATACATGAAGCTGCCGCCGCCGGTCTTGCTGTCCAGCGGCCAGCCCTGCGTATGCACCACCAGACCGGGCTTGTGCATGGCCGGGTCGATCTGCCACAGCTCCTTGATGCCGATGCCGAATTTCTGCGGGTCGACACCGTCACGCAGGCTGAACTTCTGCTGCAGCTCCTTGGCCAGCGAGCCGCGCACGCCTTCGGCGATCAGGGTGTATTTGCCGCGCAGCTCGACGCCCGGCGTGTAGCTGGCCTTGTGCTCGCCATCGCGGCCGATGCCCATGTCGCCGGTGGCGACGCCAACCACCTCGCCCTTGTCGCCGTACAGTATCTCGGCGGCGGCGAAGCCGGGGAATATCTCGACGCCGAGCGCTTCCGCCTGCTCGGCCAGCCAGCGGCAGACATTGCCAAGCGAGACGATGTAGTTGCCGTGATTGTTCATCAGCGGCGGCATGGCGATGTTCGGGATCGGGATATGATTGGATTCGGTCAGGATCAGGAAGCGGTCGTCGGTCACCGGCGTGTTGAGCGGCGCGCCCTTGTCCTTCCAGTCCGGGATCAGCTCGTTCAGCGCCGCCGGATCGATCACCGCACCCGAGAGGATGTGAGCGCCGACCTCGGAGCCTTTCTCGATCACGCAGACCGACACGTCATGGCCCTGCTCGGCAGCAAGCTGCCTGAGCCGGATTGCCGCGCTCAGACCGGCCGGGCCGGCGCCGACGATCACCACGTCGTATTCCATCATTTCGCGTTCGGACACGGGGCACCTCTAGAATTCAGCTGGTCTTTTTTATTTGGGCGCGTCTTGGCTTGACGCTAGCTGTCTGCTTACCAGACTATAGGGGGCAAGCCAACGGCGCCGCAGCTGATCCCACCCGATGAACGTTACGGAAGCTACTGATTTCCCGCCCAGTTTACTCGACGTCCTGCTCTTCTATGCGGAGGCAGGCTGCGACGAGGCTATCGGCGATCAGCCGGTCGACCGGACGAGTCTGCCGCCCGCCCGTCCGGTCCCGCCGGCTGTGGCGCCGGCCGGGGCCGCGACCGGCTCTCCGCCCCGGTCGACGGCTTCCGGGGCACGGCCGTCGGTCATGCCGCCCGCCGCCCCCAGCCAGGCAGTCCTGTCGGCCCGGGAGGCGGAAACTGCCGCCAGCCAGGCCGCGGCAGCCTGTTCCACCGTGGCCGAACTGGAGGCCGCCATCAAAGCCTTCGAGGGCTGCGGCCTGAAGGCGACCGCGACCAATACGGTCATCGCCCGGGGCAATCCGGCGGCACCGCTGATGATCATAGGCGAGGCACCGGGCCGGGACGAGGATGCGCAGGGCCGGCCCTTCGTGGGCGAGAGCGGCCAGCTGCTCGACCGCATGCTGAAGGCGATCGGCCGTGACGAGAGCAATGTCTATATCAGCAACATCCTGTTCTGGCGGCCGCCGGGCAACCGCGACCCGTCGAGCGAGGAGATTCTCGCCTGCAAACCCTTTATCGAGCGGCTGATCGAGCTGGTGCAGCCCAGGCTGATTGCCTGCGCCGGCAAGCATGCTGCCGCCACCCTGCTCGGCACCAACCAGGGCATCACCCGTATCCGCGGCCGCTGGCAGGAATACCGCCGCGGCGCGGTCGTCATTCCGGCCATGCCGCTGCTGCACCCGGCTTACCTGCTGCGCCAGCCCGGGGTGAAACGCGAAGCCTGGCAGGACATGCAGGCTCTGGCCGAAAAGCTGGCCCGGCTGGAGGGGCAGGGGTGAGCGACGCCAGCCTCGGGCGGGGACAGCCGCTGTTCTATGGCTGGTTCGTGGTGGGCGCGGCTTTCCTGGTGATGTTCACCGGTTTCGGCGCCGCCTACACATTCCCGGCGTTTTTCGACCCGCTGAGTGACGCCTTCGGTGCTTCGCGGGGCACCGTTTCGCTGGTCTTCTCGGTATCCGGCTGCCTGTATTTCCTGCTCGGCGCCATCAGCGGCCCGCTGGCCGACCGCATCGGTCCGCGCCCGGTGGTCGGCTTCGGCATGGCCTGCATCGGCCTGGGCCTGATCGCCGCCAGCTTTGCCGACAGCCTCACTGCCATCGTGCTGGGCTATGGCCTTGGCGTCGGCATCGGCGTCGGCTTTTCCTATGTCCCGGCCATTGGTGCGGTCCAGCGCTGGTTCCGCGTCAACCGCGGCCGGGCATCGGGCTGGGCGGTTGCCGGCATCGGTATCGGCACCATGGCGGCACCGCCTCTGGCTGCGGCCATCATCGGCATACTGGGCTGGCGTGCTGCCTATGTGGCGCTGGGCATTGCGGTGCTGCTGCTCGGCACCCTGGCCGTGCTGCTGCTGCGCGGTTCGCCGGCCGAACTCGGGCTGCAGCCCGATGGGGCCGCTGCCGATCCGGCGGAAGCCGGGCAGCCATCTGCGCCGCCGCCCGGTTTCAGCCTGCGCGAGGTGCTGCGCCACCGGGTGTTCTGGCAGCTCTATCTCGGCGCGGGCCTGTGCTGCATCGGCACCTTCGTGCCTTTCGTGCATCTGGCGCCCTATGCCCAGGACCAGGGCCTCACCCGCATCGAGGGGGTCTGGCTGGTCGGCCTGATCGGGGTGGGCAGCACGCTTGGCCGTTTTGTGCTGGGCGGCGTCGCCGACCGCATGGGCCGGGGGCGGGCGGTCGCGTGTGTCACCCTGCTGACGGGGTGTGCGCTGCTGTACTGGCTGACCGCGACCGGCTTCTGGGCGCTGGCACTCTTCGCGCTGGCCTTCGGCCTGTTTTACGGCGGTTTCGTGGCTCTGATCCCCGCCTATACCATCGACCTGTTCGGACTGCGTGCCGCCGCCTCGGTGATCGGGGTGCTGTATACCTCGGTGGCTTTCGGCACCCTGGCCGGCCCGCCGCTGGCCGGATGGGTTTTCGATGTCAGCGGCAGCTATACATGGCCGATTGCGATCTGCGCCGGCGGCTGTCTGCTGGCAGCCGGACTGATTGGACGGCTGCCAGCCCGCCTCGCATAATTCAGGCGGGTAGCAATTAACCCACCGGTTGTGTGCCGGTGTTCTTGCTTGTTTGTTAACCATTTATCGGCTATCCGGGTCAGCGATGCGACTGACTGCCAGCCAAACCTGTCGGGGTGGACAGGGAGGCGGGCGATCCGTGCTTGCACGCGCCTGTCTCGCATTCTCCATCCTTGGCCTTGCCTGCCTTGCGGCGGCTTCCGGTGTTTCTGCCCAGCAGATCGCCCGCGAGACGCAGTTGCCGCCGCCTGCCGGCGCCGAATTGCCTGCCGTGCTGTCGGCCGCCGACATCGACCGCTATCAGCAGATTTTCGACCTGCAGACCGAGGGCGACTGGAAGGAGGCGGATCGCGAAATCCGCCAGCTGGGCGACAGGCTGCTGATGGGCCACGTGCTGCACCAGCGCTACATGCATCCCACCGCCTATTACAGTTCCTTTGCCGAGCTGTCCGCCTGGCTGCGCGAGTATCGCGACCTGCCCGGTGCCGAGGACATCTACCGGCTGGCTCTGAAGAAGAAGGGTCGCAAGGAGAAGGCGCCACTGTCGCCGCTGGGAGCCGATCTCGGCGATTTCGACGGCGATCCGGGGCTGGTCGCCACCACCCGCCGGCGCTATACGCCCCCCGAGCGCGATCCCGCCCATGCCCGCGCCATCGCGCAGATGGCGGCACAGTTCAACGGCATGCTGCGCCGCGATCACCTGACCAGGGCCGGCGAATATCTCGACAGCAAAGATGTGAAGGGCAAGCTCAGCCGCTCGGAATACGACGACTGGGCCCGCCGGCTGGCCTGGATGTGGATCCTGGAAGGCGATGACGAGAAGGCGCTGGCGCTGGCGGCACCGGCGGCCAAACGTTCGCGCGCCAGGGTCCCGGAGGCCGACTGGGTTGCCGGCCTCGCCGCCTGGCGGCTGGGTCGTTACGACAATGCCGGTCACCATTTCGAGAATCTCGCCTTCAACAAGGCGGCGCTGGGCTGGGACCGGGCTGCCGGTGCCTGGTGGGGTGCGCGGGTGATGCTGCGCCTGCGCCAGCCTTCGGAGGCGATCCGCCTGCTGGAGATCGGCGCCCGCGAGGAACGCACCTTCTACGGCCAGCTCAGCCTGGCACAGCTTGGCGGGGATTCGCCGCTGTCCTGGCGCCCGCCGCCGCTGGATGACGGACAGGTGGCAAAGCTGATGCAGATTCCCGCTGTGCGCCGCGCCGCCGCGCTCAGCGAGATCGGCGAGGCCTCGCTGGCCGACCGCGAGATGACCCGCCTGTTCGCCCAGGCCAGCGACGAGCTGGCCGGCAACCTGCTGGCGCTGGTCAGCCGCATGCAGGCGCCCGCCGCCGCCATGCGCATCGGCGTGGCCTGGTACAATGTGAAGGGCGAAAGCTGGGATGGCGCGCTCTATCCGCTGCCGCCCTGGGAGCCGGAAAACGGCTATATCGTCGACCGCGCCCTGGTCTTCGCCTTCATGCGGCAGGAAAGCGCCTTCAATGCCCGCGCCATGAGTCCGGTGGGCGCCACCGGCCTGATGCAGCTGATGCCGAACACGGCTGGCGCGGTGGCCGGCGACCGCTCGTTGCGGCATCGCCGCGGCCGTCACAAGCTGTTTGCGCCGGAATACAATATCGAACTGGGGCAGAAATACCTGCAGCATCTGCTGCAGATGCCGATGATCAGCGGCAACCTGCTGTATGTGGCCGCCGCCTACAATGCCGGGCCGGGAAACCTGCAGAAATGGCTGCGTGCCAATCCGGAGGTCTCGGCGGATCCGTTGCTGTTCATTGAGACGATTCCGCTGTCCGAGACCCGGATTTTCGTCGAGCGCGTGCTGACCAATTACTGGATCTACCGCAGCCGCATCGGCCAGCCGGACCCCAGTGTCATGCAGGCCATGACCGGCGGCTGGCCGGTCTACCAGGCCTTCGATCCCGACGTGACACGCACGGCGCTGCGGAAGTAGACTCTCCGCCGCAATCCGGCAGGAGGTATTCCGTGAGTGCCGCTCACCAGTCTTTCATCGATGCCGATGGCAATCGCCTGTTCGTGCCGGTGCGCATCGCCGTGCTCACGGTTTCCGATACCCGCTCGGAGGCCGACGACCGCTCCGGCAACACACTGGCCGAACGGCTGACCGGGACGGGCCATATCCTGGCCGCGCGGGCCATCGTGCGCGACGACATCGCGGAAATCCGCGCGCAGGTCCAGAACTGGATCGGCGACGAAACCATCGACGTGGTGCTGTCCACCGGGGGCACCGGGGTGACCGGCCGCGACGTGACGCCGGAAGCCTTCGAAGGGCTGTACGAGAAATCCATCCCCGGTTTCGGCGAGCTGTTCCGCATGCTCAGCTACCAGAAGATCGGCACTTCGACGATCCAGTCGCGCGCCACCGCCGGCGTGGCGAAGGGGACGTACCTGTTCGCGCTGCCCGGCTCGCCGGGGGCCTGCAGGGATGCCTGGGACATGATCCTGAAGGACCAGCTGGACTACCGGCACAAGCCCTGCAATTTCGTCGAGCTGTTTCCGCGCCTGCGCGAGCATGAACGCCGCAAGTAGCGGCGCGGCCTGCTGGTGGGTGGCCCCATGAGTTTTCCGCATTCTGGTGCTGCCCGCCGGGTGACGGCCGGGCTATGCAGGCGTATCAACCTTTACGAAAGTCCGAGTCCATGTCCGATATCGTGATCCGCCCGGTCGCTGCCGGAGACCGTGCCGCCTGGGAAAAACTGTGGCACGGCTATCTGGCCTTCTACGAGAAGACCATCCCGCAGGCCGCCACCGACCACACCTGGCAGCGGCTGTTCGATCCGGCCGGTGCGGTCGAAGGGCTGCTTGCCGTGGATGCGGACGGCGCGGCGCTCGGGCTGGTGCAGTATCTGCATCATGCCTCCACCTGGAGCGTCGGCGGCAATGTCTATCTGCAGGACCTGTTCGTGGTGCCCGAAGCGCGGGGCAGGCGCATCGGCCGCCGCCTGATCGCGGCCGTGACCGACATCTCCAAGCAGAAGGGCGCCGCGGTGCTCTACTGGCAGACCGAGGAATTCAACGGCCCGGCGCGGCGACTGTATGAGCGGGTTGCCAAGCGCGCGCCCTTCGTGCGCTACAATATCGAACTATGATAGCATTATATTCCTGCAATTAAGATTATTCTTGATTTGTTCTTAATGCTGCGGCATGCTTTCGGGCATGGGCAAATTCACCGAACGTGCCGTTTCCACCCCCGCCGACCACGCGCATCCCGATGCGCGGCGGGGCCGTGGCGCCCTGTCGACGGTGCGCAGCCGTTACGACAGCGAGACGCGGCAGGCCGAGGATGACGGCTGGGACAATCTGGAAGAGGCCGAGCCACTGCGTACCGTGCTCCACGCCGATACCAGCCGCAGCATCATCGCCTGGAACAAGTCGCCCGACATTCCCTTCGACCGCTCGATCAATCCCTACCGGGGCTGCGAGCATGGCTGCATCTACTGTTTCGCCCGGCCGAGCCACGCCTATCTGGGTTTTTCACCCGGTCTCGATTTCGAGACCCAGATCATGGTCAAGCGCGATGCCGCCGCCCTGCTGCGCAAGGAACTGAATGCGAAAGGTTACATGGCGGCCACACTCTCGATGGGCTCGAATACCGATCCCTACCAGCCGGCCGAGCGCGACGAGAAGGTCACCCGCAGCATCCTCGAGGTGCTGCTGGAAGCACGGCATCCCCTCGGGATGGTGACCAAGAATTTCCTCATCACCCGCGACATCGACATCCTGTCGGAGATGGCGAAACTTGGTCTCGTGAAGGTTTTTGTCTCGGTCACCACGCTGGACCGCAGGCTGGCCCGTGCCATGGAACCGCGGGCGTCCACGCCGCCGAAACGGCTGGAGGCAATCCGGCTGCTGAATGCGGCCGGCATTCCCGCCGGCGTGATGACGGCACCGATGATTCCGGCCCTGAACGACATGGAACTGGAGCGTATCCTCGAAGCCGCCCATGAAGCCGGCGCCCGCGAGGCCGGATGGGTGCTGCTGCGGCTGCCTTTCGAACTGAAGGAATTGTGGCGGGAATGGTTGCAGGAACATTACCCCGACCGGGCAACCCGGGTGATGAAGCTGGTGCAGGAAGCCCGCGGCGGCAAAGACTATGTGGCCGATTTCGGCGGCCGCATGCGCGGTGAAGGGGCCTATGCCGACCTGATCGCCCAGCGTTTTGCCCTGACGATCCGCAGGCTCGGCATGAATGAACGCCGCCTGCGCCTGCGCCGCGATCTGTTCGTTCCCCCCGCCCTTGACGAACGGCAGGGCCGGCTGTTCTGACGGTCTTGTGCCGGCCGGCCCTTGACCTTCCCATATGGGCAGCTTTTATCCTGCCGCCATGACCAAGCTTTTGCCCAGTCATGGCCGGGTGGTCCGGCTGCTGGCTGCCCTTCTGCTGCTGGCGCTGGCAGGGGTGCCGCCGCTCGCGCTTGCGGTCCCGGCAGCCAGCCCGGCGGGCCCCGGAGGCATGCCGGGAGCGGCCTGGCATGTCATGCCCGATCGGCCTGCCGGGATGGCAGCCGATGCCGCGTCCGATGCCGATTGTCACAAGAGCGTGGGCCAGGCAGAACCGGCCGGTCCGGCCGAACTGCCCTGTGCCAGCGGTTGTGCCGCCTGTGGCAGCTGTCTGTTCGTGCAGGCAGCCCTGCTGCCCGTGCTTCTGCCGGCCGCGCATCGCATCGCTTTCGCCATGCCGGATGCCGATCCGCCTGCCCTGCACCTGATCCGGCGCACTCATCCGCCGCTGCGTCCGCCCCGCATCTGACCGGCTGTCTGCCGGGCCGCCTGTGCGGCCGGGATATCCGTTGCTCCACAGATGCAAGAGGCCAGTGATGCCTGTATTTCGCCCGTTTGCGGGACCCGCACGCCGTCTGGCGGCACTCCTGCTGCTTTCCATTCCTGCCGCCGGCTGCGCTGCAGCCGCTCCTGACCTGCCCGAACTGCGGCCGGCTGACATGCCGGCGACGGCGCCTGCGGCCTCCGCCTTTGCCGGCTATCACACCTTCGCGCCGGGCCTGCGCGACGACTGGCACAGCCTGAAGCCGGCGCCAGTCATGGACCACAGCGGTATGGACCACAGCAAAATGGATCACAGCCGCATGGGCCACGGGATGCAGCCGGCAGAGACGGAAGCGGCCCCGCGACCGGCCATGCCGGCAGGCCACAAGCATTGAGGAGGCGGCAATGACCACATTGAAACTGCCTGCCGCCCGGGCCGGTTGCCTGCTCATTGTTGCCGGCCTGCTGGCCGGTTGTGCGGAGGGTATCGCCACGCGCGGATTTGACGAAGCGGCGCAGACCGCGGGCCAGGCTCTCGGCCGCCAGCCGGTCTGGATCCGCAGCGATGAAGACAAAGCCAGGGTGGAGGCCCGTGTCGGCGCGCTGCTTGGCCAGCCGCTCAGTCCCGATGATGCCGTCGAGGTTGCGCTGCTGAACAATCGCGGCCTGCAGGCCCGGTATGCCGAACTGGGGCTCAGTGCCGCCGATCTCGCCCAGGCCGGCCGGCTGCCCAATCCCGGTTTCAGCTTCAAGCGTCTCAGCCGGGGTGGCGATCTCGATATCGAACGGCAGGTCAGCCTCGATGCCATGGGCGTGCTGGTCCTGCCGCTGCGGCATGCCATCGAGAGCCGCCGCTTCGAGCAGGCCAAGCTTCAGGCAGCGAACGATATCCTTGTCCTGGCGGCGGAGGTGCGGCGGGCGTGGTTTCGTGCTGTCGCGGCGCAGCAGGCAGCAGCCTACATCGCACAGGTGAAGGATGCTGCCGAGGCCCGCGTCGATCTCGCGCGCCGCATGCACCGTACCGGCAACTGGAGCCTGCTCGATTATGCGCGCGAGCAGGCTTTCTATGCCGAAACCGTCGGCCGCATCGCGCGGGCCAAACTCACCGCCACGGCAGAGCGCGAACGGCTGGTGCGGCTGCTGGGTCTGTGGGGCGGGGATGCGGCTTTCCGGCTGCCTGACCGCCTGCCGGAATTGCCTGCCACCCTGCAGCCGGCCGGCGACCTGGAGGCAAAGGCCCTGGCCGAGCGCCTGGATATCCGTGCCGGCCGGGCCGAGGTCGCCGGACTTGCGACATCATTGGGCCTGACCCGAACGACGCGCTTGGTGAACGTGCTGGAAACCAGCTATTTCCGCAACAGCGCGTCGGGCCAGGCGCGGCAGACCGGCTACGAGATCCGGCTGGAGATTCCGCTATTCGACTGGGGTGATGCGAAGGTCGCCCATGCGGAACAGACCTACATGCTTGCGGTGAACCGGCTGGCCGAACGTGCGGTCAATCTGCGTTCGGAGCTGCGTGAAACCTGGGGCGAATACAACACCAGCTGGGAATTGGCCCGGCACTACCGCGATGAGGTGATCCCGCTGCGGCAGACCATCTCGCAGGAAATGCAGCTGCGGTACAACGGCATGCTTGTCAGCGTATTTGAACTGCTGGCCGATGCCCGCGAGCAGATATCCGGGGTTACCGACGCCATAACGGCGCAGCGGGATTTCTGGCTGTCTGAAACCGCCCTGCGCTTTGTCACCCTGGCCGATACCGGGGCGGGTGCTGCCGCGCCGCCCCTGTCGCTGGCCGCGGCCGGCGAATGACACGGAGACCGAAATCATGATCACACGACGCAACCTGATCACCAGCGGCGCCATGATCGGCGCCGCCGCCGTTGCCAGATCCGCCCTGGCGGCCCTTCCGGAACCGGCCTATCCCGGCGGTGCCGGTACCGAACCGCCGCCACTGCCGCCGAGCGGGCGTCCGTTCCATCCGGTCGTCACTCTGAACGGCTGGTCGGCACCCTGGCGGATGAATGACGGCTGGAAAGAGTTTCATCTGGTGGCCGAACCGGTGGAGCGCGAACTTGCGCCAGGCATGACCGCGCGCCTGTGGGGCTATAACGGCCAGACGCCGGGGCCGACCATCGAGGCGGTCGAGGGCGACCGGCTGCGCATCTTCGTGACCAACCGGCTGGCAGAACACACCACCGTGCACTGGCATGGCATCCTGCTGCCCAGCGGCATGGACGGCGTCGGCGGTCTCACTCAGCCCCAGATTCCGCCGGGCAAGACCTTCGTCTACGAATTCACGGTCGGGAAATCCGGCACCTTCATGTACCACCCGCATGCCGACGAGATGGTGCAGATGGCGATGGGCATGATGGGGTTCCTGGTCGTGCATCCGCGTGATCCGGCGCAGCGCCGCGTCGACCGCGACTTCGTTTTTCTGGTCAACGCCTTCGATATTGAGCCTGGTGCAGCCGTTCCGAAGGTGGCGACCATGACCGAGTTCAATATGTGGTGCTGGAACAGCCGGGTATTCCCCGGCATTGATCATCTGGCGGTCCGGCGCGGTGACCGGGTGCGGATCCGCATGGGCAATCTGACCATGACCAACCACCCGATCCACCTGCATGGCTACAGTTTCACAGTCACCGGCACCGATGGTGGCTGGGTCCCTGCTTCGGCGCAGTGGCCCGAAGTCACGGTGGATCTGCCTGTCGGCGCCATGCGGGCCATCGAGTTTGTGGCCTATGCACCCGGCGACTGGGCCTTCCACTGCCACAAAGCACATCACACCATGAACGCGATGGGACATAACGTGCCGACCATGATCGGTGTGGACCAGAGCACGGCGGCGCGGAAGATGACTTCTCTGATCCCGGGCTACATGGCGATGGGACAGGCCGGCATGGCCGACATGGCGGAAATGCAGATGCCGCTGCCCCATAATACCCTGCCGATGATGACCGGCACCGGGCCATTCGGCCCGATCGAGATGGGCGGCATGTTCAGCGTGGTGAAAGTGCGTGATGGATTGGCGCGCGGCGATTACCGTGATCCGGGCTGGTACAGGCACCCGCCTGGCACAGTGGCGCGCGAATGGACCGGATCGTGAGGAGAAGGCAATGAAAAATCCCCTGATTCTGGCCGGTGTAATGCTGCTGCTGGCAGCGCCGGTCTTCGCCCACGGACCCGGTGGGCACGGTGACGGCCGGCCGCCAACCGGCATGCCGGGCAAGCCTGGCGCACCCGCACGGACCATCCGTATCGAAATGGCCGAGCCGATGCGTTTCATTCCGGACCGCATCAGCGTGCGGCGCGGCGAAACCATCCGCTTCGTATTCAGCAACAGCGATGACCGCGACCATGAGTTCATGATCGGGGAGATCGGTGCGCTGCGGGCGCATGCCGAGGAAATGCGCAAACACCCGGGCATGATTCACAAGGAGGAGAATGCCGTGACGGTTCCGCCCTGGAACGAGGGCGAGCTGCTCTGGCAGTTCACGTCGGCAGGGCAGGTGGATTTCGCCTGCCTGCTCCCGGGCCATTTCGAGGCCGGCATGCGAGGAGTCGTAACAGTGGAGTAGGGCGGGACTGGCTGTGAGGATTATGCCCTGCAGGCCCTAGGGCCGCATGAATTCGTAGTCCCGGTCTTCCAGATTGTCGATCACGAACATCAGTTCGGACCGGATGTCATCCGCTTTGCGGTGCTGTTTCATGATGCGCACCGCCTCGGTGATCAGGGTGCCGGCCACCGTTTCCGGCGGAATTGCGGCGCTCGCGGCTTCCTGCAGCAGAGCAGCGACATGCTGGCTGACCAGTTCATAGGGCGTGGACATGGGGCTTCTCCGGGCGGGCCGAGCAGCCATCATGAGGAGATTATCCGGGCCTGCATTGACCCGCATCAAGCAGGCTGGAAAATCCGGATGCTGTCGATTCGGCCGGGCTGATCAGGCCGCCGATTTGGGGGCGGTCGCCTTGATGCTGCGGGCGTTGATGATGTCATTCAGTTTGCCGACCTGGGCTTCCAGCCGGGCAATCTCGAGCATCAGGTCGGCAATGCGCTTGTGCAGGGCTTTGGTTTCGGCCTGCATGGCCTCTAGGCGGGACTGGCGGCGTTTCAGCTCGCCAGTGTTCCACTCATAGGCAAGGGTGCGGCGCCGCTCGGCCCCGCGGATGACCAGAAACACATAGATCAGGCCGGGGATGCCGATCAGCCAGAAGCCGAGTATCGCCAGAAAATCCATCACGTCAGCTTGCTCCCATCACTCTGCATGTTCCGGCACTCTTGCGGTGCGGTGCCGGGGATTTAGCGGCAGCAGCGACCCGCCGTCCATGGGCAAGATGCGGCAGCCACATAAATACAAGATGTGATGGAAATAGATTTTTCCGCGCCGCCAGTGGTGGTTGCCGGCTGCTGCCTCAGGGCGCGCCATGGGCCCGGCAATGCAACCGCCGGCACGGGAGTGGCTCGGCGCCGACGAGTCAGGCCGGCCCGCCGGTCAGGACATCCTGCACCATCTCGGGCAGCAGTTCGATATGCTTCAGGGCTGCCTTCAATTGCGTCCGGTCGCGTTTCGACAGGATCTCGGCATCGATACGGCTGCCGGGGGCGCGGCCTGCAGCGAGGTCGGCAATCTGCTGGCGCAGGATCAGCCGCAGCAGCAGTTCCTGCGCGTCCACCAGGCGGCTGAGATCGTCTTCGCCGATCGGCGGATGTGGTCCGGCGCAGACCGCACGCAGGCGGGCGCCGGTACCGGTTTCGGCGATGCCATGTTTCAGCGCCATCACCCGCGCGGCGCTGACCAGCGGCAGCAGGCCGCCGAGCTTGAGATCGACGCGGCCTTCTTTCTCGCGCAGGCGGCCGAAAAAGTCGATTGCCGGATGAATCTGCGCCGTCTGCTCGGCCAGCAGGCGCAGGAACAGCTGCGCCCCGCGGGCGGCGGCCAGGGCCTCGGTGCGCAAGTTCTCGCCCAGGCGCAGAGCACCATGAACCGGGCGCAGGTCGTAGAAGATATCCACATTCAGCAGTGCTTCCGGCGCCGGCCGGCGGATCCAGTCAGTGACGCGGGCGCGCCACTGGCCCTGGTTGCCGCGCCAGCCGGTATTCTTCGCCATGACACCGCCCTTGCAGTAGGGAATGCCGGCATCATTCAGCAGGTCGGCGATGCGCTCGCCGGCACGGGCAAACCAGCCGTCATCTTCTGTGCTTCCGGCATGAATGATGGCGTTGTCCTGGTCGGGGCTGAGCAGACTTTCTCCGCGACCGCCGGAGCCAAGGATCAGCATGCACCATGGTGCCGGGGCTGGTTCGCCGGCGGCGGACATCTGGGCCTCGACAATGGCGGCGGCGCGGGCCGTGATGTCGGCATAGATACTGCTGATCACCGCAGCTATCGCGACCGCACTGCTGCCTTCTTCCAGCAGGGTGGCGGCCAGATGCGGCAGGGCAGAGCGGGCGTGGGCCAGTTGCCCGGCTGTCTGTGCGACGTCGAGCTCGTCGGCGATCACCTGCCCTTCCAGTGCGCGCATCTGCAACAACGCGCGGGCCGAAACCATGCCGGTATAGCGACCGGCATCGTCGGTGACCGGCAGGTAGCGCAGATTCAGCCGGCGCATGCGGCCGATGGCACGGAAGACAAAAGCGCTTTCTGAGATCGCGACGATATCGGCGGTCATGATGTCGGCCGCCGTCA
This sequence comes from Ferrovibrio sp., assembly GCF_964218355.1. GTDB lineage: Bacteria > Pseudomonadota > Alphaproteobacteria > Ferrovibrionales > Ferrovibrionaceae > Ferrovibrio. The sequence continues at coordinate 89,423 of NZ_CAXPMC010000026.1, forward strand.
TGCGCAGGGCCGCCTCGCCATGGCGGCCGAGTGCGCGGGTCAGGTCGCGCTCGGTCAGGATGCCGGCATGCTGGTCGAACCGGTTGCGTACCAGCAGGGCGCCGCGCTGTTCTTCGGCCATGCGGCGTGCGACGGCGGTCAGAGGGGCATCTTCCTCAATATCGCAGGGCGGCGTCCGCATCACATCGGCGACGCGGCGGCGGTAGGGTTCGAGATCGGCCGGATGCGCTGGGGATGCCGCCATGGCCGTTTCGCTATCGTCAGCCATGAGGTGCCCCTTCATGCTGTGGTCCGCGATGTGGTGGCAGCAGATCGCCGATCGCCCAGCCGGCGCCGGCCTGGCCGTGCAGGAGGTCGCGCTGCTTCGCCATCAGGCTGCGGGCTGTGCCCAGGGTGGCAACGCCCAGCCGGCTGAGCGCCGGCAGCAGATGGCTCCAGATTCGTGCAGCCGTTTCGGCATCGCCAAGCGCGGTGTGGCGGCCATCGACCGTGACGCCGAAATCGGCAGCAATGGCCTCAAGCGTGATGGTCGCCACCCGGGGTTTCAGTCCGGCATAGAGCAGGCCAATATCCAGTGCGGCGGCGGGAGGATGGAAGGGCAGGCGGATGCGCTCGGCCTCGTGCCGCAGGATGGCAAGGTCGAAGGCGATGTTATGGCCGACAAGGACGCGACGCTGCCAGTAGCCAAGCAGGCTGGGTGCCACCAGCGCGAAGGAGGGGGCATAGGCGACATCGGTATCGGAGATGCCGTGGATGGCACTGGATCTGGCCGGAATCCGGATGCCCGGGTGTACCAGATAGTCGAGCGGCGGGGTGTTGTCCCGGCTGCCGCCGGACAGGCGCAGGGCGCCGATCGAGACGATGCGGTCGCGCAGCACGTTCAGTCCGGTGGTCTCTGTGTCGAGCGCCACGCAGGGCAGGGTCGATAGCGGCTCGTCGGCCGGAAAGACGGCATGGGCCAGGACGGCATGCGGCGGGCTGCGCAGCCCGGCCAGCAGGCGGCCGATGCCGCCGATCAGCCGCTGGCGCATGGCATCAGTCGGTGCTGTCCGCAGTCAGCGCCGCCACCAGCGCCGGCCGGTCAAAACGTTTCAGCATCTGGCTGTGCATGGCCAGCGCATGCAGGCGGAGGTCGCCGTAAATGACTTCACGGTCATTGCGCTTGAGGCGGTCGGCAATCGGAACGATGTCATGCACGAGGGCCGCCGTATCACGGACCACCTGGGCCGGTTGTGCCGGCTCGGCAGTGCGGCTGAGCGCGAAGCGGGCGGCGAAAGCCTCGGCCCGATCGGTCCAGTCGCTGCGGTGCGGCGGGACATGCTCCCCGAGCCAGTCGGGATACAGGGTGGCGATGTGGCCGGCCAGCCGGGATCGCGCGGCCGGGTCGGCCGGCCGCAGGAAACCTTCCACCAGCACGAGGGTGTCGGCGAGGGTGCCGGCATAGGCTTCCCAGCGGCAGATCTCGACACCATCGCGAAACAGGGCCTCGCCCATCAGTTTGTCATAATCCTGCATGGTCTTGACACGGCAGTAGCCGAAGACCGATTTCTGGGCGAGATAGGCGGCCTCGCCAGTGACGAAGGCCTTGAACTCTGCTGCAGAAGCGACCGCAGGTGGAAAGAAGTAGTCTTTTGTGCGGCGCAGCAAACTGCTTTTGCGGTCCATCATCATGTCCGTTTCCCCGGCGCCGGAACCTTCGACCTAGGTCTAATGCATTGATATAGCCGGCGCTGCCTATACTCCCACCAGCCGGTGCCGGGAATCAATCCCCGGCATGAGAGCCATAACTACAACGACATCTGGGGCAGGAGCACGCACAATGTCAGACCTTTCTCCTGAACGGGCCAGGGCCTACTGGGGCCGGACTTCCGGACTCATGTGGACCATGCTGGCCATCTGGTTCTTCTTCGGCTTTGTGGTGCATTTCTTTGCGCCGCAGCTGAACAGCATCCGCATCATTGGTTTCCCGCTCGGCTTTTACATGGCCGCGCAGGGCTCGCTGATCGCCTTCGTCATCTCGCTGTTCTGGTTCGCCTCGAAGCAGAACGCGATCGACGAAGAGTTCGGCGTGGCGGAAGACGAATAATCCTGGGGGAAATGACGCCATGGCAAACAACACGCAAAGCGGGGGTCGGAGTTTTATCGACAACCTCGGCAAGATTTACGGGATCTACACGGGCGGCTTTGCCGCCTTCGTGATCGTTCTCGCCATCCTTGAGCAGATGGGCGTGCCGAACAAGGTGATCGGCTATCTGTTCGTGTTCATGACGGTCGGTGTCTATGCGCTGATCGGCATCCTGTCGCGCACTGCGGAAATGGGCGAATACTACGTCGCCGGCCGCAAGGTGCCGGCCTTCTACAACGGTATGGCCACCGGCTCCGACTGGATGAGCGCAGCCTCGTTCATCGGTATGGCCGGCTCGCTCTACCTGCTCGGTTACGGCGGCCTTGCCTTCGTGCTGGGCTGGACCGGCGGCTACCTGCTGGTGTCCATCCTGCTGGCCCCGTATCTGCGCAAGTTTGGCCAGTACACGGTGCCGGACTTCCTCGGTGCCCGTTACGGCGGCAACATGGCCCGCTTCGTCGGCGTGATCGTGCTGGTCTCTGCTTCGTTCACCTATGTGACGGCGCAGATTTTCGGTGTCGGCATCATCGCCTCGCGCTTCCTCGGCATCTCGTTCGAGGTCGCGGTGTTCGTCGGTCTGGCAGGCATCCTGGTCTGCTCGATGCTGGGCGGCATGCGGGCGGTGACCTGGACGCAGGTGGCGCAGTACATCATCCTGATCATCGCCTACCTGATCCCGGTCGTGATCATGTCGGCGAAGGTGACCGGCGTGCCGATCCCGCAGCTGATGTATGGCCAGGCGCTCGAGAAGATCCAGGCGCTTGAGGGGACCATCGGTGTCGTCAAGGGGCATACGGCCGTGTTCGCCGATGCCAAGGGACAGCCGAACTTCCTTGAGGCGGTCAACTTCTTCGCGCTGATCCTCTGCCTGATGGTCGGCACGGCTTCGCTGCCGCACATCCTGATGCGCTACTTCACCACGCCCAGCGTGCGGGAAGCGCGCCAGTCGGTGGCCTGGAGCCTTCTGTTCATCTTCCTGCTGTATTTCACGGCGCCGGCCTATGCGGCTTTCGCCAAGCTGGAAGTGTATCAGAACGTGATCGGTGCCCAGGTGGCCTCGCTGCCCGGGTGGGTGAAATCGTGGGGTGACATCGGCCTCGTCGGTGCCTGTGATGCCGCCGATGCGGCGCAGAAATTCGCGCTCTGCAAGGGCGTCACCGGCAATGGTGACGGCATCCTGCAGCTGAGCGAGTTCCGTATCGCGGCGGACGCCATCGTGCTGGCCACGCCGGAAATCGCCGGTCTGCCCTACGTGATTGCCGGCCTGGTTGCGGCGGGTGGTCTCGCGGCGGCGCTCAGCACGGCCGACGGCCTGCTGCTCGCCATCGCCAACGCGCTCAGCCACGACATCTACTACCGGATGGTCGATCCGCATGCCCCGACCAAGCGTCGCCTGATCATCAGCCGCGTGCTGCTGATCCTGGTGGCGATCGTCGCGGCCTATACGGCTTCGACCAAGCCCTCGACCATCCTCGCGATGGTTGCCTGGGCCTTCTCGATCGCCGCCTCGGGCCTGTTCCCGGCGCTGGTGATGGGTATCTGGTGGAAGCGGACGACCGGCGCTGGCGCCGTGGCCGGCATGATTGCCGGTTATGGTGTGTGCGTGTTCTACCTGGTGACGACCCAGTTCTATGGGGCGGATCTCTGGTTCGGGATCCGGAACATCTCCTGCGGCCTGTTCGGTATGCCCGCAGCGTTCATCGTTACCTATGTGGTCAGCATGATGACGGCGGCCCCGTCGAAGGAGATGCAGGATTTCATCGACAGTATCCGCATCCCGAAGGGCGACGTGAAACTCGCCAATGCTGATGATGCCGTGATCCACTAACAGGCTACTGCTTGTCGAAGGCGGCGGGGATCGTATACTGATCCCCGCCGTTTTCTTTTTCAGAGGGCCCGTCCGGCGGGCCCGCCCGAGACCCCCGCATGAACCTGGATACCGATTTTTTCTGGAGCCACCTGCCATACTGGGTGGTGGCCTATGGCCTTGCCCTGATCGGGTGGACCTGTGTCGGCCGTTTCCTGATGACGGCCTTTCTGCCGCCAGATCATCCGAACTATATCTTCCGTTTCTTCAGGCTGCTGACAAACTGGGCGATCCGGCTGACTGACGGCATCACGCCCCGCTTCGTCAACCCGCGCTTTCTGCCGCTGGTAACAACTTTCTGGGCCTTTGCGCTGCGCTACGCCGCCCATTTTGCCTTCGCCTATTACGGTATGGCACCGAGTCTCGGCCAGGGGGCGGCATGAGCCCGCGCAGCCTGTTCGTGGCCGTGCTGGGCGTGACCCTGCTGAACGGCTTTGTGTCGCCGGCAGTGCCGATGGTGTTTTTTATGGCGCCGATCTGGATGCCGGAATTTGCCCCGCATACGCCGGTGGCCATCCTTTACGGGACGTCCCTGATCGTCTCGGTTTCGACACTGCTCATATCGGGCGTGCCGGCAGCCCTGTTCGAGCGGCTGACCGGCCGGCAGGAAACCGACCAGGCCTCCATGCTTGTCTGGCTGGGGGCGGCGATTCTGCTCACGCTGCCAGGGTTGCTATAGCCGGGGGACTGCATGGCCGAACGCATCGAAGACCAGGTGCGGGCCAAGGCAGTCCTTTCGGTGGGGCGCGGCTGCTTCTTCGGGGCGCTGGCCATCTGGTGCGTGATGATCGGCCTGATTGCAGAGCCGCTGCAGTCGCTGAAATCCGGGGCCATCCTCACCATGCTGCTGGCCTGCGTGCTGCTGCTCAAGGCCGGCCGGGTCACCCATCTGTCTTACAAGCGAACCGAGGTCTGGCTGCTGCTGGACCGGCGGATCGATCTGCCGCCGGTGGTAGCGCAGCAGATTATCACCCGGATCCTGCGGGACGTGTATCTGCGCGCGACCCTCTATGCCACCATTGCCGCGATCGGTTTCTGGTTCATGGCCCTGCTGTTCTGGCTGTTCGGCGCCGGGAACGGTGGTTTTGGCGGCAATGGCGGTGCGGCCGTTCCATCGCTGGCGGCGCGTGCAGTCGACAGCCTGATTGGCTGGTGGGCCGGGCCGTGAAAGGACTTGCTATTCCGACGTCCGGTCCTGACGACGCCGGAACGGCCACAGGCCGCCGGGAAAGGCATCGGTGGGGTATTTCAGGGCGAGCATCAGGCCGATGCCCAGCATCGGCCAAACGAACCACAGATAGCGCGTGCTGGTCAGCAGGTTGATGAGGACAAGAAAGACCAGGACGATACCCGCCCGCAAGGCATGCCGTTGCCAGTTCTGCAGGGCGGCAGCCGTGTCGCGCGGGGCTTCGCCATGAGGCGCCGGGGGCGGTAGTGGGGCGGAACGGGGCGTCGCGGCGGCCTCCTGCGGGCCGACCAGCACGCGCCAGGCTGGCACGGGTTCGGCGATGTTCTTGATGTCCGGAGTGCCGAGAAAAGCGAAACCGATATCGAGTTTCCTGCGGACCTGGTCATGGACGGTGCCGGAAATACAGATGCCGCCCGGCTCGGCCAGGGATTCCAGGCGCGCGGCGATATTGACCCCTTCACCATAGATGTCGTCGCCGTCGATCATCACATCGCCAAGATTGATGCCGATGCGGAACTGCATGGGGGGAATCATCGGCGTTTGCGCATTGCGGGCCGCAATGCTGCGCTGGGTTGCCACTGCCGCGAAGACGGCTTCTACCGGCGAGCCGAATTCGGCCAGCAGGCCATCGCCCCAGGTGTTGATGGTGCGGCCGTGATGCCGCTCGATCTCGGCGACCATCACCGCCCGGTACTGTTTCAGGCGGGTGATCGTGCCGACCTCGTCCCGTTCGACCAGTGTGCTGTAGCCCTGCACGTCAGCACAGAAGATCGTCGTCAGCTTGCGGCGCAGGTCGGGACCGGTTTCCGTCATAACGACCTCGGTGACACGGGGGTGGACTGATCTCCGCCATTATAGCCGGGCCGCCGGGCGGCGCAGCGGGATTCGCTCGCCGCTGTGACCGCGACCCAGCCTCGCGGCGGCCGGGAAGGGGGCGTGTCGTCTGGGGGAATGGTGGGCCCGGCAGGACTTGAACCTGCAACCAGACCGTTATGAGCGGCCGGCTCTAACCAGTTGAGCTACAGGCCCGGAGAAGGGCGCTCCGGAAAATCGGGGCGCCGGTCTCAGGTATCCAGGAAGGAACGGAGTTTGCGCGACCGGCTCGGATGTTTCAGCTTGCGCAGGGCCTTGGCCTCGATCTGACGGATTCGCTCGCGGGTGACCGAGAATTGCTGGCCGACTTCTTCCAGCGTGTGGTCGGTGTTCATGCCGATGCCGAAGCGCATGCGCAGAACGCGTTCCTCGCGCGGGGTCAGGGTCGCCAGCACCCGCGTGGTGGTCTCGCGCAGGTTGGAGTTGATGGCGGCATCGACCGGCAGGACGGCGTTCTTGTCCTCGATGAAGTCACCCAGATGCGAATCTTCCTCGTCGCCGATTGGCGTCTCAAGGCTGATCGGCTCCTTGGCGATCTTGAGCACCTTGCGCACCTTCTCCAGCGGCATGCCAAGTTTGGCGGCCAGCTCTTCCGGGGTCGGTTCGCGGCCGATCTCGTGCAGCATCTGGCGGCTGGTGCGGACCAGCTTGTTGATCGTCTCGATCATATGCACCGGGATGCGGATGGTGCGTGCCTGGTCGGCGATCGAGCGGGTGATCGCCTGCCGGATCCACCAGGTGGCGTAGGTCGAAAACTTGTAGCCGCGGCGGTATTCGAACTTGTCGACCGCCTTCATCAGGCCGATGTTGCCTTCCTGGATCAGGTCAAGGAATTGCAGGCCGCGGTTGGTGTATTTTTTGGCGATCGAGATGACGAGGCGCAGGTTGGCCTCGACCATTTCCTTCTTCGCCACGGCGGCCTCGCGCTCGCCTTCGCGCACCTGCTTGTAGATGCGCTTGAACTCCGAGATCGGCAGGCCGAATTCGGTGGCGATGACGGCGATCTGCTCGCGGATCGGGTTGACGTCACGAGCCGCGGTTTCACTGAACTTGGCCCAGCCCTTGTGGGTTTTCAGCTTGCCGACCTTGGACAGCCATTTCGGGTCAAGTTCCTGTCCCTCATACTGCTTGAGGAATTCCTCGCGCGGAATCCTGCAGCTTTCGGCGGCGCGCAGCAGCTTGCCTTCCTGCATCATCAGCCGCTTGTTCAGGCTGTACATGTTCTCAACCAGAAACTCGATGCGGCTGTTGTTGAGATGCACGGCTTCCATCAGGCCGACCATCTCGTGCTTCAGCTTCTGATAGGCCTTGTCCTTCTTGGCATCGATGTCTTGATGCACCAGTGCGGCCTGCAGGCGCTCTTCCTGGGTTTTCTGCAGCTTCTTGTAATGTTTGGCGATGGCGTCAAGCGCTTCCAGCACCTGCGGCTTGAGCTGCGCCTCCATAGCGGCAAGCGACAGGTTGGCCTCGTCTTCCTCGTCCAGCTCCTCCGGGGCCGCGGGTGCCTCGGCTTCGGCCTCGGCATCTTTCGCCTTGACCTTCTTTTCGGCCTTCACCGGTGCCGCCTCGGGCTTGGCGGGCCGGGCTTCGACTTTGGGGGCGGCGGGTGCGGCCGACGGATCGGCATCCTCGTCCTCGTCGCCTTCCATGCCCGGTTCGGGCCCGGCGCCACCGCCCATGGTGGCCTCAAGGTCGACCACGTCGCGCAGCAGAATCCTGCCGTCGACCAGATCGTCGCGCCAGCGGACGATGGCCTGGATGGTCAGCGGGCTTTCGCAGATCGCGCCGATCATCTTCTCGCGACCGGCTTCGATGCGCTTGGCGATGGCAATCTCGCCCTCGCGCGACAACAGTTCGACCGAGCCCATTTCGCGCAGATACATGCGAACCGGGTCGTCGGTGCGGTCGACCTCGGCCTTGGCGGGCGCGGTCTCCCCTTCCGCTTCGCTGGCCTCGGCCTCGGCCTCGTCCTTGTCGCTGGCGGCCTCGTCCTGGTCTTCGGACTCGACAATGGTGATGCCCATTTCGGACAACATCGCCATCGTGTCTTCGATCTGCTCGGAGGAGACCTGTTCCGGCGGCAGCACGGCGTTGATCTCGTCATAGGTGACGTAGCCGCGCTCTTTCGCCTTGGCCAGCATTCGCTTGATCGCCGCAATCGAGGCGTCGATCAGCGGGGTGTCGGCGACTTCCTCTTTTTCGGGTGCTTCCGAAGCGTCAGGGGCCGCTGCTTGTTTCGCCATGCCGGGTCCTAACTCGTCCTGTCCGTGAAAACCAAACCTGTGAAAAAACGCAAAGCCGCTCCCGACGGGAACGGCTCAATCGGTATCCGATGCCGAAACCTGGCTGCGCGCCGAACCGACCTCTGCCTGAAGGGCGACAAACCGCTGCCATGCCTCTGGATTGGTGTCGCTGGCCAGATCGGCCTCTGCAGCCGCCAGTTCCTGCTCCAGCTCCGCCAACCGGTAACGCTGCACAGCCTGATACCACCCCTTTTCCACCTTGTCCCGGGCAGTCCCGGCACGCGCAAACGGCTCGAGAACCCGCCCGCTCTCGCCGGTCGCGAGGTCGAGCTGGGGTCCGAGTCCCTGCTGCCTCAAATGGGCCGCGAAGGCCTCGCCGTCAAGACCCGGATGGCGGGAGGCCTCTTCTAGAATCCGGCTCTTGAGGCTGTCAAGCGGCCCCTGCGGGAAGGACAGGGCGGCGAAGACCTCTCCATGGTCCTCCAGGAGCCAGGGATGGGCCACCACAGCCGCCAGCAGGGCCCGTTCTGTGCGGCCGGACAGGCCACTGGTGATCGGCCCCGTATCCCCCTCGGGCTGCTGCGGCCGGCCAAAGCCGGGCCGGATCCGGCCCGGGCTCCAGTTGCGGCCGCCCGGGGGCCATGCGGTCCGGGCGGGTGCAAACAAATTGCGCATACGGGCGCGGAAATGCTCGCGATAGTGGTTCTGAACGGCCGGACTCTTGATCTGGTTGGCCAGGCCGATCAGGGCCGCCTCCAGCGCAGCCCGGCGCTCCGGCGTGTCGAGTGGCCGGTTCTCGGTCTCGCGACGCCAGAGAATGTCGGCAAGCGGCAGGGCATTGGACAGAACCTCATCCATGGCAGCACGCCCCTGGCTGCGGACCAGATCATCCGGGTCCTGACCGCCCGGCAGAATGGCAAACCGAAAGGACCGGCCGGGCTCCAGCAGCGGCATGGCGCGGTCGGCTGCCCTGAGTGCTGCCCGCCAGCCGGCATTGTCGCCATCAAAACAGAGAATCGGCTCGTTGCTCAGCCGCCAGAGCAGCGCCATCTGCTCTTCCGTCAGTGCGGTTCCCAGCGGGGCGACGGCATGGGCGATGCCTGCCTGGGCGAGGGCGATCACGTCCATATAGCCTTCGACCACCACGACCGCCCCGGCCTCGCGGGCAGCCTCGCGGGCGTTGGCATGGTTGTAGAGGTTGAAGCCCTTGTGGAAGAGGGGGGTCTCCGGTGAATTCAGGTATTTGGCCGGAGCATCCGGATCCAGCGCCCGACCGCCGAAGGCAATCACCCGGCCGCGTCGGTCCCCGATCGGGAACATCACCCGGTTGCGGAAACGGTCGTAGCTGGCGCCACCCTCTTCGGGTTTGATCAGCAGTCCGGCCTCGACCAGCATCGTTTCCGGGATATTCCGCGCCAGCATGGCCTCTTTCAGGGCCGTGCGACTGGCGGGAGCGTAGCCCAGTCGGAACCGCTCGACGGTGTCGGCGGTCAGCCCGCGCTTGCGAATGTAGGCGCGGGCTTCGGTGCCGGTATCCCCCTGCAACTGTGCCTGGAACCATTTTGCCGCTTCTTCCATGGCCTTGCCCAGTGTTGCGGCCTGGTCGGCTTTCTGGCGGTCCTCGGGGCGAACCTGCGGCACGGCTAGGCCGGCCTCCTGGGCGATCTGCTCGACGGCCTCAGGGAAAGACAGGCCGGCATTGCGCATCACGAAGCCGATCACGTCGCCATGGGCGCCGCAGCCGAAGCAATGGAAAAAGCCCTTGTCGTCGTTGACGGTAAAGGAGGGGGTCTTTTCGTTATGGAACGGGCACAGGCCGGTGAATTCGCGGCCGCGCTTGATCAGGCGCACCGAACGCCCGATGACACCTGACAACGGCACCCGGTTGCGGAGTTCTTCAAGAAAGGAATCGGGAAATGCCATAACCCCTCTTCCCCGGCCCGACTCAGGGCCCAGGCGACAAAGCTGCCAAGGCTAGCAAGGAAGCGCCTAGGTCAGAAGCCCTTTCAGGACGGCCGCAGCCTTGGAAAAGTCCATCTGACCAACATACTTGCCCTTCAGAACGGCCATGGCCTTGCCCATGTCCTTGATGCCCTGGGCGCCGACCTCGGCTATCGCAGCCTTTGCCGCCGCCTCGACCTCAGCTTCGGACAGCTGCTGGGGCAGGTAGGTCTCGATGATGGCGATTTCTTCCTTTTCCTGCTCAACTAGGTCGAGCCGGCCGCCCTGCTCATAGGCGGTGATCGATTCGCGGCGCTGGCGCACCATGGTCTGCAGCATCGCAAGAATGTCGGTTTCCGGAATGCCGCTGCGGTCGGCCCCATCGGTACGGGCAGCGATGTCACGATCCTTCAGCGCAGCCAGAATTAGACGCAGGGTAGCCGTGCGGCGGGCATCCTTTGCCTTCATGGCGTCCTTGAGCGCCTGGTTGAGCGTCTCGCGCAGCATCCTTCATCCCCCAGCGGTATACAGAATCGTATTTTTCGGAAGGGGGGCAGCATAGACCAAGGCGGGGATTCGCGCAAATCTGTAAGCGTCTGAAAAATATGCATATTCCGACGGGTTGACGGACTTGACCTATGGCCGGGTTTTGGTATCGTCCCACCCCGGTCGCCGCAGCGAGGCATCGCTGCCGCAATCATCGTATAATCTGTCCCGTACCGCCGGAGCTGGGCTTAGCGCATCGCCCTCCGGTGGTTTTTTGCGGCCAGATTGCCAGATTTCGCCGGGCCTGATGCCCGGTCTGCGTATGGAGAAACCGGAGATGGCCCAGACAGCGAAATATGCCGCCGCGCCCGGACCGGGCTACACCGGCGTTGTGGTCCTGGCCGATGGCGGCGTCTTCTGGGGATACGGACTGGGCGCCGAGGGCGACGCGGTCGGCGAAGTCTGCTTCAACACCTCGATGACCGGCTATCAGGAAATCCTCACCGACCCCTCCTATGCCGGGCAGATCATCAGCTTCACCTTCCCGCATATCGGCAATGTCGGCACCAACCTGGAAGATATCGAGACCCAGGGCATTGCTGCCCGCGGTCTGATCCTGCGGGCGCCGGTCACGTCGCCGTCGAATTTCCGCAGCCACAGCCATCTTGATGACTGGCTGAAGCTGCGGTCGCTGGTCGGCGTCTCTGGCATCGATACCCGGGCCATGACCCGGCGCATCCGGGATGGCGGTGCGCCGAACGGCGTGGTTGCCCATCGCCAGGACGGCAAGTTCGACCTTGAGGCTCTGCATGCCAAGGCGAAGAACTGGCCGGGGCTGGAAGGCATGGATCTGGCCGCCGAGGTCAGCTGCCGTCAGACCTATACCTGGGACGAGACACGCTGGCAGCTTGGCCAGGGCTACGGCCGCCAGACAGCGCCTAAATTTCATGTCGTGGCCATCGACTACGGCATCAAGCGCAACATCCTGCGCTGCCTGGCCGATGCCGGTTGCAAGGTCACGGTCGTGCCCGGCAACAGCTCGGCCGAGGATGTGCTGCGGCACCAGCCCGATGGCGTGTTCCTCTCCAACGGCCCCGGCGATCCGGCGGCTACCGGCGAATATGCCGTGCCGGTGATCCGCAGCCTGATTGGCAGTGGCAAGCCGGTCTTCGGTATATGCCTGGGCCACCAGATGATGGCGCTGGCGCTCGGTGGCCGCACCGGCAAGATGGATCGCGGTCATCGCGGAGCCAACCACCCGGTGAAAGATCTCGAGAGCGGCAAGGTGGAGATCACCAGCCAGAATCATGGTTTCTGTGTGATCGAGGACAGCCTGCCGGCGAATGTGGTCCGCACGCACATATCGCTGTTCGACGGTTCCAACGAAGGCTTGAAGCTGACCGACAAGCCGGTCTTCTCGGTGCAGTACCATCCGGAAGCCTCGCCCGGCCCGCAGGACGCCCATTATCTCTTCGACCGTTTCGTAAAACTGATGGAGCAGCAGCGCAGCTGACGCGGGTTTCGCGCACTGCCCCAGGTGAATCATGCCCAAACGTACCGATATCAAAAGCATTCTGATCATTGGCGCCGGTCCTATCGTGATCGGACAGGCCTGCGAATTCGATTACTCCGGTACCCAGGCCTGCAAGGCGCTGAAGGAAGAGGGCTACCGCGTCATCCTGATCAACTCCAACCCGGCGACGATCATGACCGATCCCGGGCTGGCAGATGCCACCTATATCGAGCCAATTACGCCCGAAATCGTCGCCAAGGTGATCGAGAAGGAGCGGCCCGATGCCTTGTTGCCCACCATGGGCGGGCAGACCGCGCTGAACACCGCGATGAAACTCGACGAGCAGGGCGTGCTGAAGAAATTCGGCGTCAAGATGATTGGCGCGGCCCGCGAAGCCATCGAGATGGCGGAAGATCGCGAGAAATTCCGTCAGGCTATGAACCGCCTGAAGCTCGACATGCCGCGTTCGGGCACGGCGCACACGCTGGATGAGGCCCGCGCACTGCTTTCTCATGTCGGCCTGCCGGCCGTGATCCGGCCGTCCTTCACTCTGGCCGGCACCGGCGGCGGTATCGCCTATACCCGGGAAGAATTCGACGAGATCGTCGCCGGCGGCCTCGATGCCTCGCCGACCACCGAAGTGCTGATCGATGAATCGGTGCTGGGGTGGAAGGAATATGAGATGGAGGTTGTCCGCGATCGCAAGGACAACTGCATCATCATCTGTTCGATCGAGAATATCGACCCGATGGGCGTGCATACCGGCGACAGTATCACCGTGGCGCCGGCGCTGACGCTGACCGACAAGGAATATCAGATCATGCGGGACGCCTCGATGGCGGTGCTGCGCGAGATCGGCGTTGAAACCGGCGGCTCGAATGTGCAGTTCGCCGTCAACCCGGCCGACGGGCGCATGGTTGTCATCGAGATGAATCCGCGCGTCTCGCGCTCGTCGGCGCTGGCTTCGAAGGCAACCGGATTCCCGATCGCCAAGGTCGCCGCCAAACTGGCCATCGGCTACACGCTGGACGAGCTGATGAACGATATCACCGGTGTGACGCCGGCCTCGTTCGAACCGACCATCGACTATATCGTCACCAAGATGCCGCGCTTCACCTTTGAGAAGTTCCCCGGCACTGCGCGCCTTCTGACCACCTCGATGAAGTCGGTCGGCGAGGCGATGTCGATGGGACGCTGCTTCCAGGAGAGCCTGCAGAAGGCCCTGCGCTCGATGGAGACCGGCCTGACCGGCCTCAATGAGATCACTATCCCAAATGCCGAGGATCCGGACGGCAGGGAAGCTATTGTCGCCGCGCTGGCCAAGCCGACGCCGGACCGTCTGCTGGTAATCGCCCAGGCCTTCCGCCACGGCCTCAGCATCGCCGAGGTGCATGCCGCCTGCAAATACGACCCATGGTTCCTTGAGCAAATCGCCGAACTGGTCGCCGCCGAGGCCGGCATCCGCAAGAACGGTCTGCCGCGTGATGCTGATGGATTGCAGGCGCTGAAGCGCATGGGCTTCTCGGATGCGCGACTGGCTGAACTCGCCAAGCTGGACGAGGCAGCGGTGGCCGCCCATCGCCACAGTCTGAATGTGCGGCCGGTTTTCAAGCGGGTGGATACCTGTGCGGCCGAGTTTGAGAGCCACACTCCTTATATGTATTCAACCTACGAATTCGGTCCGGGCGCCGAATGCGAGGCGCAGCCGCAGGACCGCCGCAAGGTGATCATTCTCGGCGGCGGACCCAACCGGATCGGCCAGGGCATTGAGTTCGACTATTGCTGCGTGCATGCGGCCTATGCGCTGAAGGAGGCCGGGTTCGAGACCATCATGGTCAATTGCAACCCGGAAACCGTCTCGACCGATTACGACACCTCAGACCGGCTGTATTTCGAACCGCTGACTGTCGAGGACGTGCTCGAGATCGTTCGTGTCGAGCAGTCGAAAGGTACGCTGCATGGTGTGATCGTACAGTTCGGAGGCCAGACGCCGCTGAAGCTGGCTGCCGGCCTTGAGGCCGCGCAGGTGCCGATCCTTGGTACCTCACCAGACGCCATCGACCTTGCCGAGGACCGCGAGCGCTTCCAGCAGCTTCTGCAGAAGCTGGGACTGAAGCAGCCGGCCAATGGCATCGCCCGCTCGGAAGACGAGGCGCGGGCCGTAGTCGCCCGGATTGGTTATCCGGTGGTAATCCGGCCTTCCTATGTGCTCGGCGGCCGTGCCATGGAGATCGTGCGCAGTGCGGCCCAGCTCGAGCGTTACATGGCCGAGGCCGTGCAGGTTTCCGGAAAATCGCCGGTACTGATCGACAGCTACCTGTCGGATGCCATCGAGGTTGATGTCGACTGCCTTGCCGATGCCGAGACGCAGTATGTGGCCGGCGTGATGGAGCATATCGAAGAGGCCGGCATCCATTCTGGAGACAGTGCCTGCGCCCTGCCGCCCTACAGTCTGCCGGCCGAGGTGATCGGGGAAATCCGCAGCCAGACCCAGGCGCTGGCCCGGGCGCTGAACGTGGTCGGCCTGATGAACGTGCAGTATGCGGTCAAGGATAGTGTGGTCTATATCCTTGAGGTTAATCCGCGCGCCTCGCGCACGGTGCCGTTCGTGGCCAAGACCATCGGCGCACCGCTGGCCAAGATCGCCTCGCGGGTGATGGCCGGTGAGAAGCTGGCCGATTTCCGCCTCAGCGAGAACCAGCTCGAACATGTGGCGGTCAAGGAGGCGGTCTTCCCGTTCGCACGCTTCCCCGGCGTTGACATTATCCTCGGACCGGAGATGAAATCGACGGGCGAGGTGATGGGGATCGACCGGGATTTCGGCAGGGCTTTTGCCAAGGCGCAGATTGCTGCCGGCACGATGCTGCCGCTTGCCGGCAGTGTTTTCATATCGGTGCGCGATAGCGACAAGCCGGCGCTGGTCGATGCGGCACGCCGACTGATTGCGATGGGTTTCGAGATTGTTGCCACCAGCGGAACCGCACGGTTTTTTGGTGAGCATGGGATTGCCGTGAAGCGCACCAATAAAGTGATGGAAGGGCGCCCGCATATCGTGGATGACATGAAAAACGGTGCCATCCAGCTGGTGTTCAACACGTCGGAGGGAGCCGCTTCGATCCGGGACAGCTTCGATCTGCGCCACACCGCCCTGATGAACAAGATCCCGTATTTCACAACAGTGGCGGGGGCGAAAGCCGCTGTGCGCGCGATCGAGGCCCTGCGCGCCGGAAGTCTTGCCGTCGTCCCGCTGCAGGCTTACTTTTAACGGTCAGCGAGGAAGGGGAATTATGCAGAAGATTCCGATGACCGCGGCCGGGTACCAGCGGCTGGAAGATGAGCTTAAGCACCTGAAGTCCGTCGAGCGGCCGGCCGTTATCCGCGCGATTTCCGAAGCGCGCGAACATGGCGATCTCTCGGAGAATGCCGAATACCATGCCGCAAAGGAGCGGCAGGGCTGGATCGAGACGCGTGTGCTCGAGCTGGAAGACAAGCTGCGCCGTGCAGAGGTCATTGACGTTTCCAAACTGTCCGGCGACAAGGTCAAATTCGGTGCCACGGTCGTGCTGTCCGATGAAGACAGCGGCGAGGAAAGCACATATCAGATCGTCGGGGCCGATGAGGCCGACATCAAGGCCGGTCTGCTCTCGATTACCGCGCCGCTGGCCCGCGCCCTGGTTGGCAAGGCGGAAGGGGACAGCGTCGAGGTAACCACACCGGGCGGCGCCAAGGCCTACGAGATCATTTCAGTCGCATTCAAGTAAACGATCTGCAGGGCGCACCGGCAGGGAGGATATCCGGTGGATCGCGAAACCCTCGACAGGCTCTACAACAATCGTGCTGCCGTTCCGAACCACCAGCAGGATATCGATCGCTGGGAGGCAGCGAGCCGGTTGACGCGCGAGCGGGCTCTCTGCCGCCTCGATCTGCCTTACGGCGCACATCCCCGCGAGAGCTTCGACCTGTTCACGACAGCAGAGCCGGATCGTCCGCTCCTGGTGTTCATCCATGGTGGCTACTGGCAGGCGCTCGACAAATCATGGTTCAGCTTCGTGGCCGATGGCTTCACCATGCCGGCGGCAGGGGGGCTCGCCAATGTCGCGGTGCTCAACTATCCATTGGCGCCCGAGGCCGATATGGATCGCATTGTTGCGTCAATCCGCCGGGCTCTGGTCTGGCTGTGGCGTGAGGCAGCTCCGCTGGGCTTCGACCCGAACCGCATCTATGTCACCGGCCATTCGGCCGGAGGGCATCTGACAGCAATCGCGGCGCTGACCGACTGGACGGCGCAGGACGGTGCCGCACCTGTTGATCTCGTGAAGGGGGGGGTGGCAATCTCCGGCCTCTACGATCTGCTGCCGATCCGCTCCTGCTATCTGAACGACAGGCTGCGCATGACCGGTCCGGTTGCGATCCGGAACAGTCCGCAGTTCATGCTGCCGTTCCATCATGGCGGGCTGCCCCCCCTGGCGTTCGCCGTCGGCAGCGACGAGACGGCGGCTTTTCACGGCCAGCAACACGATTTCGTGAAAGCTTATGCGGAGCGTGGCGGGCAGGTGACGGAAGTCACAGCGCCGGGTATGCATCATTTCAGTATCGTTCACGAACTGGCACGGCCGGATAGTCAGATCCGGTCCGCGCTGGCTGCCATGATGCGATAGGGAGACGGGAATGAGTGGTGCCAAGCGTGTCCTGCTGGTCGATGACGACCGCACCCTGCAGTCGCTGCTGGCCGAACAGCTGGAAACGACCAGGGAATTCACGACCACCTGCGTTAACGATGCCGCCGCGGCTATCGACATCGTCGGGCACGACCATTTTGACCTCGTTCTGCTCGATGTCGGTCTGCCGGACATGGACGGCCGCGATGTCTGCCGGGAGCTACGCCGGCTGGGTGTGCGGGCCCCGATCCTGATGCTGACCGCTGCAGACGCCGATGCCGATACCATCCGCGGCCTGGAATCCGGCGCAAATGATTATATCAGCAAGCCGTTCAAGCTGGGCGTGCTGCTGGCCCGGATCCGGGCTCAGCTGCGTCAGTTCGAGCAGAGCGAGGATGCTGTCTTCACCATCGGGCCCTACACTTTCCGGCCGGCCAACAAGCTTCTGCTGGACAACGAAAAGGCCGGCAGGAAGGTGCGTCTGACCGAGAAGGAAACGGCAATCCTCAAGTTCCTGCTGCGCGCCGGCGGCAAGCCGGTTTCGCGCGAAACGCTGCTCACCGAGGTCTGGGGGTATAACGCCGGTGTATCGACCCACACACTGGAGACCCATATCTACCGGCTGCGGCAGAAGATCGAGCGCAACCCGGGTGAGGCGGCCCTGCTGATCACTGATCCCGGGGGGTACCGCCTGCAGCCCTAGCGTCCGGCAAAGACCGGCGGCCGCTTTTCGGTCATGGCCCGGCGGCCTTCCTGGAAATCTTCGCCATGAAAGCTGGTGGCGAAGCGGTCGCGGGCGGCGCGCTCGTCCAGCAGGCCCTCGGCGATCTGGTTCAGGGTCTGTTTCATACCGCGCAGCGACAGGGGGGCAAGACCGGCCAGCGAGGCAGCAATGCCATCGGCCCGCGCCGGGAGTTCTTCGGCCGGGACCAGCCAATCAAGAAAACCGCAGCGCAGCATTTCCTCCGCATCAAAGGTTTCCGCCGCCAGGAACAGGCGCTTAGCCGGTCCGAGGCCGAGGCGGGTAACGGCGCGTTTCAGCCCATGCACGTGATACTGGATGCCGAGCTTCGCTGGCGGGATGAAGGTTTTCATGCCATGGACGCCGAGGCGGAAATCGCAGGCCAGCGCGAGGTCAGTGCCGCCGCCATAGACGCCGCCTTGCAGTGCACACAGGGTCGGGAAGGGCAGGGCTTCCAGCCGGTCGGCAACCCGCTCCAGCGGACTGTCGCGCCAGTCATGGTTTGCCACTGAAACAAAATCCACGCCGGCGCAGAAACTTTTGCCGGTAGCCTGCAGCACCAGTACACGGATAGCGGGATCGGCGGCCAGATTCAGCAAGGCGGTGTCCAGCGCCTCCAGGTCGGCAATCTCGAGCGCATTGTGCTTTTCCGGCCTGGTAAATGTGATGGTCGCCCGGAAATCGCGGAATTCTTGAATAAATGCTTGAGACATGCGCCGCACCGCCCTTAATCTTGAGGAGAGACATATTCCGTTTTGCCCCGGCCGACGGCAAGGCCCGAGGTCAATGAGGCGCTCCGTCCCTCGACGCTGACGGGAAATAGGAGGCCCAAGTGGGGGTAGAAGAGTTCTATGTCCGCTTCTGGGGTGTCCGCGGCAGCATTGCCGTGGGCTCACCCGATGTCATGCGCTACGGCGGTAACACGTCGTCGCTGGAAATACGCTGCGGCTCGCATCTTCTTCTGTTCGATGCGGGCACGGGTTTGCGCGCGCTCGGCATTGCGCTGCGGGAAGAAAGCCCGGTCGATGCGGACCTTTTTCTCACCCACACCCATTATGACCATGTCTGCGGATTGCCCCATTTCTGCGCCGCGTTCAACCCGCAAAACCGCTTTCGCATCCATGCCGGCCATGTCACCGATGCCGGCGGCATCAAGGGTGTGCTGAAGCAGATGATGTGTTCGCCGCTGTTTCCGGTGCCGCTGGAGATTTTCCAGGCCGAGCTCAGCTTTCATGATTTTCGTCAGGGAGACGTGCTGTCTCCGCATCCCGGAGTGACAGTGCGGACAGCGCCCCTGAGCCACCCCGACCTCGCAACCGGCTACCGCGTCGAATATGCCGGCAAGTCGATCTGCTACCTGACCGATACCGAGCATCCGGCTGAAGGTTTCGACCAGCATATCCTGAAGCTGATCCGGGGCGCAGATATTGTGATCTATGATTCGATGTATACCGACGAGGAGTACGCCTGCCGTCAGGGCTGGGGGCATTCGACGTGGCAGGCCGGCGCCAGGCTTTGTGACGAGGCCGGCGTCAAGACGTTTGTGGTGTTTCACCACGATCCCGAACATGATGATACCTTTATGGACAAGGTAGCTGCCAATGTGGAGGCCGCGCGGCCGGGTTCGGTGGTGGCCCGTGAAGGCATGATTCTGCGCCCCTGATGATGGCAGGCCGTTCCGTCAGCCGCCGGCTCCGCATGGGGCTGCAGACCCTGCTCGGCCCGGTATTCGGCCTGCGGCGCCAGGGGTTCTTCATCCCATATCGCTACGCCGACAATGTTGCCGAGCGCCAGCCGGCCTATGCCGCACTGGAAAGCCGTTTCATGGCGGCCGTTCCGGCTTTTGCGGCGCTGTTGAGCGAAGCCGGCAGCCATGAAGTGGCGTTTGATCGTATTGCTGCCACTGCTGACTCTCCGCCGGCACCGCGGTTTACCCAGAGCTGGTTCCCCACGCTCGATGCGGTGGCGGCTTACACGCTGGTCCGCCGCCATCGGCCGGCCCGCATTGTCGAGGTAGGGTCCGGCCATTCGACGCGGTTTCTCGCCCGGGCTGTTGCGGATGCCGGGCTGGACACCGCGATCACGGCAATCGACCCGGCGCCGCGTGCCAGCCTGCAGGGCCTGCCGATACGGTTCATCCCGGCGGTGATGCAGACCGCCGATCCGGGAATTTTTGCGGCCCTGCGGCCAGGCGACATCCTGTTCATCGATTCGAGCCACATCCTCATGCCCGGCACGGATGTCGACTGGCTGCTCAACCGTATCCTTCCTGATCTGCCGGCCGGAGTGCTGGTGCATATCCACGACATCTTCCTGCCCGATGATTATCCGGCCGACTGGGGCTGGCGGGGCTATAACGAACAGCAGGGGCTGGGCCCGATGCTGGCCGGCGGCTGGGATATTCTGTTTGCCAGTCATTACATGGCAAGCCGCCATGCCGGTATCGTACAGGAGAGTATTGCCGGTCGTCTGCCGGCGGCAGCCGAGGGGCGCCCCGCCAGCCTGTGGCTGGTTCGACCACGCTAGCTAGCGGTAAGGATCCGCCGCATCGCGCAGGCCATCACCGAAAAAGTTGAAGGCCAGGACGACGATGATCACCGGGATGGCTGGAGCCATCAGCCAAGGGTACAAGGCCACCACATTAATGTTCTGCGCCTCATTGAGCAATACGCCCCATGAAGTGATTGGCGGGCGCAGTCCAAGGCCGAGGAAAGACAGGGCGGTTTCGCCCAGGATCATGGATGGAATCGACAATGTGGCCGAGGCAATCAGGTGGCTGGCAAAACTGGGCAGCAAATGCCGGCCGATTACCCGGGCCGGCGAAGCGCCCATCAGCTCGGCCGCCGTGCAGAAATCCTCCTCGCGCAAACTGAGCAGCTTGGAGCGTACGGCACGGGCGAGACCTGGCCAGTCGAGCAGGCCAAGAATGATGGTGATGCCGAAATAGACCAGAATTGGCGACCAGGTTACCGGCAGGGCGGCGGACAATGCCATCCACAATGGCAACTCTGGCAGGCTGCGGATCATCTCGATCAGGCGCTGGATCAGATTGTCGATCCAGCCGCCGTAATAGCCGGAGATGCCACCCAGGACGATGCCAATCAGGAAGCTGATGATGATGCCGATCAGGCCGACGGTCAGCGATATGCGCGTGCCGTAGACGATACGGGAAAAGATATCGCGGCCGAGCCGGTCGGTCCCCAGCAGATAGAACTGGCCGTCTTGGGCGGGACAGACCAGATGGAAATCGGCCTTGATCAGGCCCCAGAATTCATAGGGGTCGCCGCTGCAGAAGAATCGCAGCCTGTGTACCTTGCTGCGATCCGGCGAATATTCCCGCTTGAGGGTTTCGATATTCATCTTGAAGCGGTTGCCGTAAACGAAGGGGCCAATGAACTCCCCTTCGTGAAACAGATGGATCGCATGGGGCGGGGCATAGATTGCCCTTGGATTGCGGGTCTGCAGGCTGTAGGGGGCGATGATCTCGGAAATCAGAGTCGAGGCGTAGATCAGCAGCAGAATCACGCCACACCAGACGCCGAGGCGATGACGGCGGAATTTCCACCACATCATCTGCCATTGTGAGGCGCTGTAGAAGCGTTCCTGCTCGGGCGTCAGGGCCTCGACCCGGTAGGGATCGAAAGGCTCGCGGTTGACCCAGTGTTCGGTCTGTTTGGATTGCGAAGTTTCCGACATGGCCAGCCTCTATTTCGCCGGCCCGCCGGCCAGCCGGATACGCGGATCCAGCAGGGCCAGCAGGATGTCGGAGATCAGCATGCCAACCACGGTCAGCAACGCGAGAAACATCAGGAACGAGCCCGCCAGATACTGATCCAGCGACTGCAGGGCGCCAAGCAGCATCGGCCCGGCTGTCGGCAGGCTCATCACCACCGATACGATCACCGATCCGGAGACGATCGATGGCAGCAGGTTGCCGATATCGGAAATGAACGGATTCAGCGCCATGCGGATCGGGTACTTGACCAGCAGGCGCAGCGGCGGCACGCCCTTGGCGCGGGCTGTCGTCACATACTGCTTTTGCAGTTCGTCCAGCAGATTGGCACGCAGGCGGCGGATCATCGCTGCCGTGCCGGAGGTGCCGATCACGATCACCGGGACCACCATATGGGCCATCAAGGACTGGAATTTCTCCCAGTTCCAGGGTGCGTCGATCAGTTCCGGATCGACTAGGCCGCCCATGCTGACCCCGAACCAGATATTCACATAGTACAGCAGCACCAGTGCCAACAGGAAATTCGGTGTCGCCAAGCCGATGTAGCCGAACAGGGTAAAGCCGTAATCGCCCCAGGAATATTGCCGCGTTGCGGAATAGACCCCGATCGGGAAGGCGACGATATAGATGAACAGGATCGTGAAGAGATTGATGATTGCAGTCATCGCCAGACGGTCACCGATCAGTTCGCCGACCGGGCGGTTATATTCGAAGGACCAGCCCCAGTCGCCCTGCAGCAGGCCGGAAAAGCCGTTCGGCCCGGGCCATAGGCCCATCCAGATTGCATATTGTTCGATCGCCGGGCGGTCCAGTGCATACTGGCGACGGAGGAATTCAACCCGCTCCAGTGCGCCGCTCTCACCCTGCGCCCGCAATTCGGCAATCTGGTTGCTCAGATAATCGCCGGGCGGCAGCTTGATGATGATGAATATCAGCAGGCTGATCACCAGCAGGGTGGGAATCATCAGCAGAAGGCGACGGGCCAGATAGGTCAGCATGTCGGGTGATCCATGCTCACTGCCGCAGCCAGAAGCTTTCCGGCCGATAGATGCCGATAAAGGCTCCGGGGTCCCAGTTGAACACGCCTTCCTTGGGAATATTGACCAGCCGCTTGCTCACCACGATTGGCTGGAAGACGCCGCTGATCACCCCGATGGTGAAGGTTTGCTCGGCGTGAATCTGCAGCATGCGATGCCAGATCCGGGCCTGTTCGTCGCGGTTGGAGGTGCTCATCCACGCATCGTAAAGTTTGTACAGTTCCTGTGCTGCCGGCAGGTCGATGGGCTCGCCGGACTGGCCACGGGTCTCGTGCCACTGTCCCCATTTCGGCCATTGCAGGCCATATTGCGAGGTCGGGGCCAGTTCTTCCGGATTGGTGCCGGCATTGGCGAGGCCGTTTTCGAGGCCAGTCCAGACCGACATGATCGCTTCACCGGCGAAGATGCGGTTGCGCACGATGTCGCGCTGGCTCGGTTTCGAGAACAGCTTGACTCCGATCTTTGCCCAGTTCTCGCCGATCAGTTCGAGGATGTCGGTCTGTTCGGTGTCCTCACCAGCGGTTTCGACGATGATTTCCAGCGGCCGGCCATCCGGCATCAGGCGGATGCCACTGCTGTCGCGGCGCGCCAGCCCGATCTGATCGAGCAGGCGGTTGGCAGCGGCCGGATCGAAGGTGGCGTTGGTCGTCTGATATTCGGGGCGGAACAGCGGGCTGTCCGGCAGGACGGTGTTGTTCGCCTCGATACCAAGGCCGAAAAACAGCGACTCGTTGATTGCCTGACGGTCGATGCCGAGGGACAGGGCATGGCGGAAGCGCGGATCGCGCATCAGTTGGCGCCAGCCCGGATCGTTGCTGTTGAGATTCGGGAATAGGGCGAAATGAGAGCCCTTCGCGGTCCGCCACAGCAGAGTACGGTAACCGGAGCGTTTCTCGTTCTCCTTCAGGAAGGTAAAGTTGTTGAAGGAGATGTTGCGGAACTGCAGGTCGGCCTCGCCGGCGCCCGCCTTGGCAGGAATCAGTTTGCTGTCGGCCAGGCTGAAAACCAGGCGATCGAGATAGGGCAGCTGCTGGCCGGTTTGGTCCACGCGGTGGAAAAACGGATTGCGGACGGCAACAAACCGCACGGCGGGTGGCCGGGTGGTGATCACCCAGGGATCGAGTGTGGGCAGGTCGGGATTCTCCGCCTCGTACATATTGTCGATCTTGTTGTGCAGAGCGGCCCAGTTGCGCCGTTTGCTGGTCTCGATTTCCCGCTTCAGTGCCGCCGGGTCGGCATATTTGACATGGTATTTTTTCATGTAATGAGCCGGCCGGTAGATATAGAGCGGCGCCGTGCCGGCCAGTCTGGCAAGAAAATGCGGGTTCCGCCTGGTCCAGCTGTAGCGTACCGTCAGGGCGTCCGGGAAGCTGACCTGCGGCGGCTCGCCATCCACCATCAGGTCGACCGGGATGCCGGACGGGCTGAGTTCCCTGTTGTTGGCGACATCCTCCCAGTAGTAGCGGAAATCCTCTGCCGTGAAGGCTTGACCATCCGACCATTTGTGGCCGGGTCTGAGGCGGAAGGTGAACGTCCTGCCGTCCTCGACCGTATAGGATTCGGCAAGGTCCGGTATGATCTCGAATTGCTCGTTGTAGATAACCAGCCGCGTATAGCCGATCACCGATAACAGCCGGATGTCACGGGAACGGCCGATCATAGTGCGCAAATCGCCGCCGGACTGCCCGGCTTCGCGCGGGGCCTGCAGCGGCATCACCAGTGGCTTTTCGGGAAGCCGCAGCGCCACCGGCGGCAGTTTGCCGGCGGAAACCATGGCTGCGAGGCTCGGCGTTTCTTTGTAATCACCCGGTTGTGCCCTGGCGGCCGGAAGCAGAAGGGCAAAGGCCAGCAGGCTCGGCAGGAGAATGCGGTTCAGGGGCATCATGCAACCAGATCCCGGATATCGGCGTCCGCGGCGGCACGAACAAGATGACCGTCGGCAACTTCCAGCATGCGCGGTCTGGAGGCTCCGTCAATTGTGAAGGGGGCCGGCCACAGGGCAGGATCGGAGGCCTTGCCCTCCATCAGCAGGCGCAGATCTAGCCGGCTGCCCGGATCAGGCTTGGGCACGGCTGAGAGCAGGGCGCGGGTATATGGGTGCACAGGATTGCGGAACAGCTGCTCGCGCGGCGCCAGTTCGACTAGGCGGCCGGCACACATCACGGCAATGCGGTCGGCGATGTAGTCGACCACCGCAAGATTGTGGGAGATGAACAGGTAGGTCAGATTCAGCTCAGCCTTCAGGTCTTTCAGCAGATTGAGAATCTGTGCCTGGATCGACACATCCAGGGCCGAGACCGGTTCATCGCAGATCAGCAGGTCGGGCTGAAGGGCAAGGGCGCGGGCAATGCCGATGCGCTGTCGCTGGCCACCCGAGAAGGAATGCGGATAACGCCGCAGGAAACGGATGTCGAGGCCAACCAGTGCCATCAGCTCTTTCACGCGCTCGAAACGCTCATCCTCATCACCGATGCCGTGGATTACGAGTGGCTCGGAAATGATATCAAACACAGTCATGCGCGGATTCAGTGATGAGAACGGATCCTGGAATATGAACTGAACTTTGCGTCGGTAGTCGAACAGGGCTCCGCCCTGTAGAGTCAGGATGTCAACCATCCGGTCGCCGTCGTGGAAACGCAAGCTGCCGCTGTCGGGCTGGACCGCCCGCATGATCATCTTGCTGGCCGTGGTTTTGCCGCAGCCCGATTCTCCGACCAGGCCGAGGCATTCGCCACGACGGATGGTGAAGCTGATGTCGTCGACGGCAATTACCCGGTGTGCTGCCTGCCCGCTGAAGAGACCGCTTTTGCGTAACGAGAAGGTCTTGCTGACATGCTCAACCTCGAGCAGGGGAGCTCCGGCCTGCTGCAGGATAGCTGTTGGGTCGCGGCGCAGAAGCCGGCCAACCTCTCCCTTGATCTCACGGATTGGTACCAGTCGCTCGCCGGGTTTCATGTCGAAACGCGGCACGGCATTCAGCAGGGCGCGCAGATAGGGATGCTGCGGGTCGCCGAAGATATCATGCAGTGCGCCGCGCTCCATAACCCGGCCATGATACATGACGACAATTTCATCAGCCATGTTGGCGACGACACCAAGATCGTGGGTGATCATCAGCACGGCCATGCCCAGTTCCGCCTGCAGATCCTTGATCAGTTTCAGGATCTGCGCCTGGATGGTGACGTCCAGCGCGGTGGTGGGTTCATCGGCGATCAGCAGGGCCGGACGGCAGACCAGGGCCATGGCGATCATGGCCCGCTGGCGCAGGCCGCCAGACAGTTCGAAAGCATAGGTCCGCATCGCCCGTTCCGGATCGGGGAAGCCAACCAGACGCAGCATGTCAACAGCCAGCCTGTGCCCGTCTTCCGTGCTGGCACTGCGATGCAGATGCAGTGCTTCGGTGATCTGGTCGCCAATGGTGTGCAGCGGGCTGAGCGACGTCATCGGTTCCTGGAAGATGATCGAGATGCGGCCGCCCTGCAGCTTGCGCATTTCTCCGCCATTGCCGGCCAGTGCGGCAATATCCACGGCACCGCCACGATCCGGGTCATGGAAGATGATCTTGCCGCCGGCTATTCGTGCCATTTTCGGCAGAATTCCCATAATAGCCTGGCTGACGACGGATTTACCCGATCCGGATTCACCGACCAGCGCAACAGTACGGCCTTGCGGGATGGTGAAGCTGACGCCGTCGACAGCCTTGATTTCGCCTTCGGGCAGGTCGAAATAAACGCGCAGATCACGGACATCGAGAACGGCCGCAGTCACAGGTGCGCTCCCTTTCGGAGGTCGGGCGCATCCAGACGTGCCGCATTGATGCGGGTGCTTTCGGCGAGCGGAATGCCACAACTGTCGGCGGCTGCAATGGCCTGCCGCACCAGCAGCGGGAAATCCGTCAAACGGCTATCAACACGCACGCGTCCCCCGTGTCCCCTGATCGTCAGTTGCAGCCACCCCTCACTCCGGTCCCGACGGGTCGAGAAGTATCGCAGGGATACCGCCGTGATCTGCGACCACGGAACAACCCAGCGCCAGCCGGCATGCCACCGCGAAACCTGCGTGATGCCCCCGGAGTCGAGTTCAATCTCGATCTGCTGGCGCCACACGGTATTGGCGCCGAGCCAGGCAAACAGCAGGGCCAATGCGGCTAGCAACACAAAAATGACAGATTGGGGCGAGGCAAACAACAGCAGTCCGGCACAGATCAGCAGCCCCAGCAGGGCGCGCAGGTAATCCGGCCACAGCCGGGCGAGGGGGTAATACAGCCGGGTCATGACCGTGGTGTGACGGGCCGGGGCGCGATGGACTGGTCCGGCCGGCCAATGGCGAGGGCTCCGGACCAATCAAGCCAGCGTGCGGCAGGGTGCCGACCGGTGTGGGACAGGATTCCGGCCAGAAAGTCCCATTCTGCCGCATCGTGGCGTAAATGGTGGCTGAGCAGGCCGATCGGTTGGGGCGGTTGCTGCCCGAGACGCTGGGCCTCCAGAAGGCGGAGGCAGGTCTCAAAGCAGTCCGCAGGGCCATGTCCAGGGCCGGAGCCGTGCCAGTCCACCGGGTCGAGATGGGTGTTCAGTTGTACCAGATCCGGCGCGGCCCAATAGGATTCACGCGGTTTATAAGCAGAAATGGCCTGGTATCCGAGCCGGGGCAGCGCCGGCAGCAGGTCGGCAGCGAACCGGTTCCAGGGAGGCACCAGAACCGGGGCCGGCTCCAGCCCGAGTGCGGCCAGCCGGCGGCGGCCCTCCCCCAGATCGTTCCGGCAGGCCTCGGGGGCTCGTGCTGCCGGGAATTCCGACTTTTTCTCGTGCTGCAGTGCATGATTGACATGGCCAAACCCATGCTGCGCCGCACAGACTCCGACCAGCCCGCGCAGGCGTGCCGCGAGGGTCGGGCTGGCATCACGGGGGATCACCGCCAGCAGCAGCGGTGCTTCCTGCTCGGCCTGCAGGGCAAGCAAATGTTCCAGCGCCGGGGTGACAGTGACTGCATCGTCATCCCGCCACCAGAAACTGGCTGTCTGGCCGCGATCCTGCCAGAGATCCAGTTCCGCAGTCAGGCGATGCCAGGGCAGCCGGCTGGCTGTCATTGTCGCGCAGCCACGAATTGCCTGACCAGCCGCACGGTTTCATCAGCCCCGTCGAGGCGGATACCGGCATCGGGTTGGGGCGGGCTGGCCAGCGCCCGGTCAATCGCTGCGGCAAGGCGCTGCGGCGTCAGTTCACTCTCGCGCACTGTCTGCAGCAGGCCGCGTTCTGCGAGCAGATTGGCGCGCATCGCCTGCTCGGTTTCCTCGCCGCCGGCAAAGGGCACGATCACAGCAGGAACCTTGCTGGCCAGCGTTTCCATGACGGTATTATAGCCGGCTTTGCTGATGGAGAGGCGGCAATGTCGCAGCATGCCGGCGAAGTCGGACCGTACTGGTTCGACGGTCACGCCGGTTCCTGCCGCTTCTCGCAGGGCGGCTATCTCACCCGGGTCATCATGACGGCTGACCAGGATACGCCAGGGCAGGTCGTGCGCTGCCGACAGGGATCGCGCGGCCAGTGCAGCGCGGAACAATGGCATGCCGACAGCGCCCCCTCCGGCTGAGACCAGAACCTCGCCCTGGCCATCCACCGTTTGCGGGATCGCCTGCCTCTCGACGATATAGCCGGTATAATGCAGCTGGCCGGCAATCTCCCGCGCCAGCGGGAAGGTTGCCTCGAAGGAAACGAGCGCCGGATCGCCATGCACCAGCGCGACATCGTACAATGTCTGCAGCCAGTGAATGGCATCACGGTCGCGTTCCGGTTTGGTGCGATCGACCAGGATGTCGCGGACAGAGGAAAAAACCACAGGGCGACGGGCCATGCCGCGGATATGCTCCAGCAGCGGCAGCAGTTCAAACCGCATTGGACGGCGCCCGAAGGGGAACAGTTCGGTCAGCACTGCATCGGGGGCGAACCGGCCGAACGCATCCATCAGGGCTTCGATTCTGCGGGCGCGCCAGGCATCGGTGATCGGACGTCCGGTCTCATCAAGCAGAACCCGGAACGACGCATCCTGCGCCCGGGCAGGGGGCAGTTGCACGAAGCGGATATTGTCCAGGTCGTGCAGGGTCGGGTCCGGCATACCCCCGGAAACCAGCATGGTTTCGCAGCCGCCACGCCGCATCGCGCGCGCGATCGCGGCAACGCGATGCAGATGTCCGACCCCCAGCAGATGCTGGACATAGATCATGATGCGGGGCGGCGACGGCATCAGGGGCTCCGGCTTCAGGCGAGGGGTATATTCATGGCCAGCGGCTCGGGCCGGCCATCGGCAGTGATACGAAAATCATGCAGGCATTGCCAATCCAGCCGTACCGGGGACTTGCCAAGCATCGGCCAGCCATACGCCTCGGCAAGCAAGGCCCGGATCACGCCTTTATGGGTGACGGCACCGGCATCCTCTCCGGTGGCGGCCAGCCGTTGCAGCCAGGGTCGCAGGCGAGCCTGAACCTGGCGCGGACTTTCTCCGCCGGGGGGCTGGAAGTCCAGTCCGCGTGCTTCGTTGGCGGCTAGGTGCACGCCATCCAGCGCCCGCAATTCGGAAAGACTGCGGCCTTCATATTCGCCCCAGTCCATTTCGATCAGTGCCGGCTCGATGTCGGCTGCGATACCAAGAACCGCAGCGGTACCGGCGGCGCGCTGCAGCGGACTGGTATACCAGTGCCGTTGCCGGAAAGCCGGCGGCAGACTGCGGCCGGCCAGCTGTTCCCGGCCGGCCGGAGACAGGGCGATATCAGCGCGACCTTGCAGGCGGCCCGCTGCATTCCAGTCCGTAGCGCCGTGACGCAGAAGAGCGAGACGGATCATGCCGGCAGCCCCAGGCGCACAAAGGTGGCGGCCAGCCGTTCCTGCGCGGCCGTGATTGACAGATGTCGCGCCACCAAAACACGGGCGGCTTTCGACATGGCCTGCCTGCCTGCCGTATCGGCCAGCAGGCCGTCCAGTGCAGCGGCCAGTGTTTCAGGGCGGTCATCGGTGGCGAGGCAGCCGGTTTCGCCGTGGCGGACGATATCCGGAACACCGCGGGTATTCACCGACAATACTGGCAGGCCTGCCGCCTGCGCCTCCAGCAGTGCCATACCATAGGCTTCATTCACTGCCGGCCAGATGCAGAGATCGGCGGCAGCATACAATCCGGCAAGGGCCGCCTGTTCAAGTTGCCCGGTGAACACCACCCGATCGCCCAGCGCAGCGAAGGCATTGCCGACTGCCGCGCGTTCCGGCCCGTCGCCAACGACGATCTGCAGCCAGGGCCGGCCGGCAGCCAGCAGCAGGGTTTCGGCCAGCCGGCGGAAGGAGGCGAGTTTGTCGCCCGGCCGCATCATGCCGACAGACAGCAGCCATGGGCGATCGGTCTGCAATCCGAACTGTTCGGCCATGCGGATACGCCATGCAGGCCGGTCTGCCGCGGCAGCGGCAAAGGGGGTAGGATCCAGGAAGGGAGGGAAGAGGCTGACTTTTGCGGCGCCGGCATAGGTTGCCAGACAGGCGCGATCCAGTGTTGTCATCGCCAGCAGGGTATCGGCCGAACGGATGGCGTGTCCGGCCTGGGCATAGCCGGCGGCCCAGAGACCATTCTCGCGCTTTGGAGCCACGGAAGGCTCCGCGATCACATAAGGCAGCCCGAACCGCTGCTGCAGCGCCGGCGCAATATAGTCGGCGGCCTTATGGTAAACGTGATAGGTCAAAAGCAGGGCGGGCTTCGGCCGGTTGCCGCTTTCCCAGTCCTGCGCAATGCGGCGAACCTCGTCAGCGGCCGCTGCCGAAGTGGCATTCTCCACTGCCGGATCGCCATCCCTGTTGTAGCTGCGCAGGCTGGAGATCAGCTCGACGGCATGTCCCATGCCCTCCAGAGCCTCGATCAGCAGTCGGGCGACCCGGCGATCTCCGGACGGAGCCGGATGGTCAGGTGGCTTGAGCGGGGCGTAGAAGCCGATGCGCATGGATCAGCCGGCAAGACCGAAATGCCGGGCCAGGACCTCTATCCCGGCCGCCATGCCGAAATGCGCGCGGACCCGCGCCGCGCCGGCCTGCCCCAGTCGTTCGCGCAGACCGGGATCGACGATCAGCCGGTTCAGCGCCACAGCCATTGCCTCGGCATTCTCCGGCTCCACCAGCAGGCCGGATTGGCCATCGATCAGGAATTCCGGAATCGCCGAGATGGCCGAGGTTGCACAGGGTAGCCCCTGGCTTTGGGCTTCCATCAGCACGTTGGGAAGGCCGTCCATGTCGCCATCGCGGTCACGGCGGCAGGCTAGGGCAAAGGCATCCGCCTCACGATAGGCGGCAATCACCGCTTCCTGCGCCTGCGATCCGGCCCAGGTTATGCGGTCGGCGATGCCCAGCCGTTCGGCCCGCGCCCTGAGGTCCGGCAGCAGTGGTCCGCCGCCAATATGGGTCAATGTCCAGTGCAGGTCGCCGGATAGCTGTGCCAGCGCATCCAGCAGAATATCGTAGCCCTTTTTCTCGACGGCGCGACCAACCGACAGCAGGCGCACCGGTTGGGCCGGGTCCTGGCCGTCTCGCCGGTCCAGCCGGCGAGGCGGTTCCGGGAACCGGTCAAAATCGAGCCCGTGGTATGCCAACGTGACTTTGCCGGAGCCACCCAGCGCCGACAGGTGGGTCAGGTTGTGGCCGGTGCAGGTCACCATCCAGTGGCTGTCCGCCAGCTTTTCCCGCTTTTCCCATTCCGGGGTGATCCAGATGTCGCGCGCATGGGCTGAGGCGCTCCAGGGCAGGTCAAGCAGATGTGCAGTGTAGCGGGCCACTGAGCCAGGGGTATGGATGAAATGAGCGTGCAGCCAGTGGTACTGTTCCGGCAATTCGGCGGCCAGCACGACGGCCTGGCCGAAACGGCGAACCCGGTTGGGTGTCAGGTCGCGTACAAGGTCACGCAGCCACAGCCGGCGGGTTTTCCGGTAACCGGGCAGGCGCCGGACCCGCCACCAGGCACGCAGCACGCGCAGCGGTTCCTGGTACAGGTATTCCGGCAGATACAGCAGCGGTGCCCGGATGTGGTCGTGCAGGGCATGGCGCTTGCGGTCAGTCGGATGGCGCAATGAGACAATCAGGATGTCGAGGCCGCGGGCTTCAAGGGCCGCGATTTCCTGAGCGATGAATGTTTCCGACAGGCGCGGATAGCCCTTCAGGATGAAGGCGACCGGCACCGGCTGAGTACGCACCATGGATTGTCCACTTGTTCCGGCGGCCGGAGGTGAAGCGCGTCAGCCGCGCAGTTCGACCACATTGGCCATCGACGAGGCTGGGCGCAGCCACGGCTGAACCAGACGGTCGACATTGTCGAGGCCTTCCAGCAGTCCGGGAATCACGACTTCCGACGGCTGCGGCTGACGTGGCAGGCCGCGGATCGCCGCAGCCATCACGGCAGGATCATAAACCTCGTCGTCTTCCAGCATGCGAACGAGGCCCAGTTCCTGTGCCCGGCTGGCGCGGATGAACTGCTCCATACGGGGCCGCTTGCGCGGCACGATGATTGCCCGCTTGTCCAGAGACAATATCTCGCAGAAGGTGTTGTAGCCTCCCATCGCCACAACCCCAACGGCATTCTGGACCAAGTGTTCCATATGGGCGTCAAAGGTGATGGCTTCGACGCGCGGCAGACGGGCGACCCGGCTGAGAAATTCGCCGCGCCGCTCGCGATGCATGAAGGGGCCCAGCACCAGCAGGGCCGGGTAGGGCAGGATCTCACTGCTCTCGTAGGCTTTCAGAACCCAGTCGATCAGCCCTTCTCCGTCGCCGCCCCCGCCCGGCGTTACCAGCAGGAAAGGCCGCTGGGTCATTTCCGGCAGCTGGTGCTCCGGCGGGGTTTCCTGGGAGAACCGGGGCAGGTAGCCGGTATAGACCACCTTGCGTCGCACCCGGTCGGGCAGGGCGATCCCTTCCAGCGGATCGCAGAATTGTGGCAAGCCGTAGACCCAGATCTGATCGAACAGGGTTTTCAGGGCCGGCATAACATTCTTGCGTTCCCATTCCGGGGCCAGCAGGCTCGGTTCGTCCATGACATCGCGCAGGCCAAGCACCAGACGGGTGCCTCGGGCCTTCAGCATTTTCATGGTTTCCAGCGCCTCGCCCCGCAGACCAAGCGGTTCCTTGTCGACAATGAAGATATCGGGGTCGAAAATGCGGGCCGTATGCTGAATGATCTCGGCGCGGATTTTCAGGGTTTCCTCGATATCCATAGGCAGATTCAGCGAGGTGTATTGGCCGTCCCGCAGCTTGATGACGCCCGGGATGCGAACGAAATCAACCCGGCTGCGGAAATCGAAGCTGCCGATGATGGGCGAGCCGGACAGGATCAGAACCGACATGTCCTTGTGGCGTTCCACCAGGGCATGCGCAAGGGTGCGGCACCGGCGCAGATGGCCGAGGCCGAAGGTGTCGTGGCTGTAGATCAGCACACGGGTGCCGTCGCTGCGCGAAACCATGCTGGGACCCCCCTTGGGACCGCTCGGGGGGACTATGGCACAGCCCTCCGTCCTAGGCCAAGGGCCTGAGCCGGAGGTGTTTCCTCAAATCGTTCCGTTTCTGTTGCGGCGATTGGCGCCCCGGCCGGACTGGGCTAAGGTTCGCCGGAACAGGGGGTGCCTTTGGAGAAGAATCTTTACCGGTTTATCCTGAAGCACAGTCTGCAGCAGCAGGTGATCATCACCGTGCTGTCGATGGCATCCTTCATCCCTTATTACTACTACCTGAGCATGCCCAAGGCGATCGTCAACCAGGGCATCCAGGGCAAGGATATCAGCTATCCGCTCGATCTCTTCGGGCTGGGCTTCTTCAGCCTCGACAACACCGACTACCTGCTGCTGCTCTGCTTCGGGTTTCTCGGTCTGGTGCTGGTCCAGCAGGCGTTCAAATACGCGATCAATTTTTTCCAGGGAGTGACCAGCGAACGGATGCTGCGCCGCCTGCGCTATGATCTGTATGCGCAGATGCTGCGGTTCCCGCTGCCGACCTTCCGTCGCACCAGCCAGGGCGAGATCATTCCGATGGTGGTGGCCGAAGTGGAGCCGATCGGCGGCTTTATTGGCGAGAGCTTCGCGCTGCCGATTTTCCAGGGCGGCATGCTGCTGGTGATCTTTTCCTTTCTGATGATCCAGAACCCGCTGATGGGCCTGGCGGCCGTCGCCCTGTATCCGATCCAGTTCTATTTCGTCCCCCGCATGCAGGCCAAGGTGCGGGCACTGGGGCGCGAGCGGATCAGGAACCAGCGCCGGCTGGCGGACCGTATCGGCGAGACGGTCAGCGGCATGTATGAAGTGCATACCCATGACTATTCGGCGCGTATGCAGGCGGAGTTCACCCGCCGGCTGGGTATCAGCTACTGGATCCGCGTGGAAATCTTCCAGCGCAAGTTCATGATCAAGTTTCTGAACAACTTTATTCAGCAACTGGGGCCGTTTTTCTTCTATTCAATTGGTGGTTATCTCGCGATCCGCGGTCATCTTGATGTCGGCACGGTGGTTGCCGCGGTCAGTGCGCACAAGGAAATGGCGGCTCCGTGGAAGGAATTACTGAACCACTACCAGAATCGTGAGGACGCCAAGCAGAAATACGACCAGATCATCACGCAGTTCGAGCCGGAAGGTCTGCGGCCGCCGGAATACCAGGCGGTCGAGCCGGAGACGCCGGTCGATCTGCGCGGGCCGATTTCGATTGCGGCGGTCACGCTGCATGACGACCAGGATAATCCGGTCATCGACAACCTGACTGTTGCACTGCCATGGCCGGCGCGGGTGGCCGTGGTCGGTGGCCATGGCCGGGATGAACTGCTGCAGCTGCTGGCGCGGACCATTGATCCCGACCGCGGTAAAATCCTGATCAACGAGCAAAATCTTGGCGAGCTGCCTGAGACGGTGACCGGTCGACGCCTGTCCTATATCGGCAGCGCCGCCCATATATTTAACATGAGCCTGGGCGAAAACCTGTTCCTTGGCCTGCAGCACCGGCCGTTGCGGGAAGTCAAACGTGAGGCTGAGGCACGTCGTCGCTATGAGCGGGAGCTGGGCGAGGCGATCGCCTCGGGGAACTCTCCCTACGATCCGGATGCCGACTGGGTGGACTATGCGGCCGCAGGCGCCGATGCTCCTACCGCGCTGACAGCCCGTGCAATCGAGGCGCTGAAGGTCGCGGCTTTCGACGAGGATGTATTCCAGCTCGGCATGCGCGGCAGTATTGATCCGGAGCGACATCCGGACCTTGCCCAGCGCATTCTGAATGCCCGCCGCGCCTTTCGTACCGAACTGACGAACGGGGCTTTGGCCGATCTGGTCGAGAGCTGGGATCCGAAACAGTATAACAGCAACGCCACGGTGGCAGAAAACCTGATGTTTGGCACCGCACGCGATGTCGTTTACCAGGAGGATAACCTGGCCCGCGATCCGCATGTATTGTCTGTGCTGGATGCCGTTGGCCTGCGGGCCCGGTTTCTCGAGATCGGCTATGAAGTGGCCAGCACCATGGTCGAACTCTTTGCCGACCTGCCGCCGGATCACGAATTCTTCCAGCAGTTCAGCTTCATCTCGTCCGATGACCTGCCGGACTATAAGGACCTGCTGGTTCGTGCCAGGCCGGGTGATCTCGACCAATTGCCGGATACGGATCGCGCGCGGCTGATGTCGCTGCCTTTCAAGCTGGTCCTGGCACGTCACCGTCTCGGGCATTTCGACGAGGCCGAGCGCGCCGCGATCCTCAAGGCACGCAGTATTTTTTCCAGCACGCTGCCACCCGAGCGGGCCGGGTCGGTTGCATTCTTTGATCCGGAGCACTTCACCGCCGGCTCCAGCATCGTCGATAACATCCTGTTCGGTCGCGTAGCCTACGGCCAGGCGCAGGCGCAGGAAAAGATCGGCCGGGTTATGGCAGATGTCGTGGCCCAGATGGAGCTGCGCGAGCCGATCATTGAGGTCGGCTTCAGTTTCGAGGTGGGTATTGCCGGCGCCCGGCTGGGTGCGGCCCAGCGGCAGAAGCTGGCCATCGCCCGCTCCATCATCAAGCGGCCTGATTGGCTGATGCTGTCGGAAGCGACTGCCGCGCTCGACCCCCGCAGCCATGCCGCAATGATGCGCGGCATCCTGGATGCCAGGAAGGATGCCGGCCTTGTCTGGTCATTGCAGCGCGCGGCCGATTGCGAAGGTTTCGATCTTGTCCTCGTGATTGAGGATGGCCGCCTTGTGCAGAGCGGAAAATACGCGGATCTGTGCGACCGCCAGGGCCGCTTCCAGCAACTTCTGGCGCCGGCATGACCGGCACCCGCAGGATACCGCTATGGGGAAGAGACCATGAGCCTGAATGAGGAAGTCGAACTGCTGCGGCGTATCCCGTTATTCGCCAAGATCGAGCCAGCCAAGCTGAAACTGCTGGCATTCACCAGCCAGCGCCTGACCTACAAGCCGGGCGATGCACTGTTCCGCCAGGGCGACCCGGGGGATGCCGCTTTCGTCATTGTCGGCGGCGAGGCAGATGTCACGGTGGATACGCCGACCGGCCCGCTGAAGGTCGCACGGCTGAAGCAGAATGATTTTGTTGGCGAAATTGCCATCCTGTGCGACGTGCCGCGCACCGCCTCGGTCGTGGCCGCCAGCGAGGTGACAACCCTGCGGATCGAGAAGGATCTGTTCTTCCGGCTGGTGACCGATTTTCCTCAGATCGCGATCGAAATCATGCGGGTGCTGGCGCACCGCCTGGAGCGCACCACCACCGACCTGCGCGAAGCCCGGCAGAAATCCTGACCGTACATGAGCCGTCTTGACAGCTTCATCCGGCGCCTGCAGGCGCAGCGCAGCCTGCTGGATTGGGCTGCCGGCATCCTGTTGCCTGGCTCCGGTCTCATTCTTGAAATCGGCCTCGGTAACGGGCGAACCTATGACCATCTGCGGGAAAAGCTGCCAGACCGCGAGATTTATGCCTTCGACCGGGCCAACAATGCCAATCCGCGCTCGGTACCGCCGGCCGATCGTCTGGTTCTCGGGGAATTCGCCGAGAGTCTGCCCGCATTCGCCCGGCAGCACCCGGCGGCCGCAGTCCTGATCCATTATGATGCCGGCCTTGGCGATCCCGAAGCGAATGCGCGGCAGGTCCGGCTGATGAGCCGGCTGATCCCGCCATTGGCTGCGGCCGGCGCCCTGATCCTGAGCGATCAGCGATTGGATAACCCGCAACTGCAACCACAGCCTGTGCCGGTAGCATTGCCCCCCGACCGTTATTTCATCTTCACCTGTAGGTAACACTTCCTGACAAGAATACCACTTCTGCCATATGATACAGGCAAAAGAGGGGGATCATGTCAGACAGCAAGAAGCAGAAAATCGCCATCCTCGGCGGCGGCGTGTCCGCGCTGACCAGTGCCTTTTACCTGGCCTCGCAGCCGGATGCACAGGAGCGCTACGAGATCACCGTCTATTGTCTGGGCTGGCGGCTGGGCGGGAAATGCGCCACCGGCCGCAACCCGCAATTCGGGAACCGCATCGAGGAGCACGGCATCCATGGCTTCCTCGGCAGCTATTACAACACGCTGTCGATGGTCACCGAAGCCTACCGCCTGCTGGACCGCAAACCAGGCGAACCGCTGGCCAGTTTCGAGGAGGCCTTCTACCCGATCGATTCGATTCTCTGCTGGGAGTTCCGCGATTATCGCTGGGTGAACTGGAAACTCACGATGCCGCGCAACGATCTGAAACCATGGGAACCGGAATCGCTGCCAACCCTGCGGCACTGGATTGAGGCCGTGATCGCCTTCATGGGACGGCTGTTCGAGCATCATGCACCGTCCTTTGCCGCGGCAGGCCTAGAAACGGGGCTTGCCAAGGCTCTGGTCAAGCGCCTGACTGACCGTGCCGAGGCGGTGGCGCGCGGGGAAGGCGGGCCGCTGCTGGCAGCCATTGAGGAATTCTGGGACTGGTTCAAGCGCCAGATCGAGAAACTGATCGCTGATAACGATACCCTGCGGCACCTCTATGTCACCATCGACTATTTCCTGACGATGATGCGCGGCATTATCAAGGACGACGTCATTAACAAGGGTTTTGACCAGCTCGACAATGAGAATTTCTCCGACTGGTTCGCCCGCCATGGCGGCACCATGCTGACGATTTCTTCGCCGCTGAGCATGAATACGCCCAACCTGTCGTACCAGTATCCTGATGGCGACACCACGCGGCCTCCGGCCATGGCGGCGGGCGCCTATTTGCACTGGACGTTGCGTGAATTTGCCTATCTCGGATCTTTCGGCTGGTTGTTCGCGGCCGGCACTGGCGACACCGTGGTGGCGCCGCTGTATCTGGTGCTCAAGCGGCTCGGGGTAAAGTTCGAGCTGTTCCACAAGGTACGCGAGATCACCGCCAATGCTGGCGGGAATGCGGTCGACGAAATCGTCTTCGACATCCAGGCCACTCCGAAAGATCCTTCCGCAGGGTATGACCCGCTGATCAATCTGCCGCTGGAAAAATACGATGGCAAGACCCTGCCGGTGTGGCCGGACCGGCCGCGCTACGAGCAGCTGGTGGAAGGTGAGGCCATGAAATCGGCCGGTGTCGATATCGAATCCTACTGGACGCCCTGGAAGCCGGTGGCCGAAAAGCGGCTGAAGGCCGGCCGCGACTTCGATACCGTGATCAATGCGATCGCCATCGGAGCCCTGCCGGTTCTGGCGCCGCAGCTGATGCAGGCCAACCCGAAATGGCCGCAGATGGTCGATGCAATCAAGACAGTGCAGACCCAGACTCTGCAGATCTGGATGAAGCGCACGCTGAAGCAGATGGGCCTGCCCTTCGATTTCCAGAACTATGACCGCCTGATCGGCGCCACCTTCGTCAATCCGATCGACGGCGTGGCCGACTTCTCTGACCTGATTCCGGTTGAGACCTGGCCAACCGACAACATGCCGCAGTCGCTGCTGTATTTCTCCGGTGCGACGCCGCAATACGATCCGCAGCCACCCTTCAGCGACCATGATTACCCGAAGCGGGAATATGCCCGCGTGAAGAATCAGGCCCAACAGTATCTGCAGGCTTGTATGGGGGCCCTGCTGCCCAAGGCGGTCACCAATGTCGTCAATCCGCCGGGAGATCCAATTGGCTTCGACTTCTCGGAGCTGATCTGCCTTGAAAAGGACGCGGAGACTCTTGGCGTCAAGCGCCTTGAGCAGCAGTTCTGGAAGCCGAATATCGATCCGACCGAGCGCTACACCACCTCGCCGCCGGGCAGTACACAATATCGTCTGAAGGCCTGGGATTCCGGATTTAAAAATCTCGTGCTGGCGGGGGACTGGATTTATACCGGCCTGAATGTCGGCAGTTTCGAGGGCGCTTGCATGGGGGGGAAACTGGCGGTCCATGCCATCGACCCGACAGCCATGCCGCTGGATAAGGTTTATGGCTACCCGCTGAACCAGGGGCCGAAGGCGGAGAATCTCTAAGCCGCTGGTTGCGACGGCCGCCCTTGGCGCGCATTCTGTCCCTCGCCGGCACCGGGTCCTGCCTGGTGCCGGCGGCTAAGGACAGGATGGCATCATGGGCAGGCCTGGAGCGAAGAATCTCATCACCGACATTCCAGGCCTGAAGGTTGGCCATGCCGCAGACGAGCGACTGCGCAGCGGCGTAACGGTGCTGTTACCCGATCAGCGGGCCGCCTGCTCGGTGGATGTGCGTGGTGGCGGCTCCGGTACCCGCGAAACCGACCTGCTGCGACCAGAAGCATCGATGCCGGCGGTTGACGCCATCTGCCTCTCCGGGGGCTCGGCTTTCGGACTGGATGCGGCTTCCGGCGTGGCGCACTGGTTGGCCCGGGCTGGGCGGGGCTTTGCCGTGCATGACCGGCTGGTGCCGATCGTACCGGCCGCCATTCTGTTCGACCTGACAAACGGCGGCGACAAAGATTGGGGGGATGAACCGCCCTACCGGCGGCTCGGGTGGGAGGCCTGTGCTGCGGCCACTGCCAATGGTTTTTCGCTGGGCGATACCGGTGCGGGTTTCGGCGCCAGGGCGGCAAAGTTGAAAGGCGGCCTGGGCAGTGTCTCCTGGGTGGAAGACGATGGCCTGATGGTTGGCGCCATGGTGGCGGTCAACCCTGTCGGCAGTGTGCTCACCCCCGGCAACCGCGGCTTCTGGGCAGCGCCATATGAACAGGACG
Organism: Ferrovibrio sp.; assembly: GCF_964218355.1. GTDB lineage: Bacteria > Pseudomonadota > Alphaproteobacteria > Ferrovibrionales > Ferrovibrionaceae > Ferrovibrio. The sequence goes on from NZ_CAXPMC010000026.1 coordinate 129,004, forward strand.
GTGAATTTGGCGGTCATGGTCTCGGGCTGGCGCCGGGCGGCCTGGATCTGGGTATTGCTGCCGAGGCGCGGATCGGGCCGCCGGTCACCGGGGGGCATACCTGTATCGGCATCGTGGCCACCAATGCCGTGCTGGACAAGGCGGCCCTGCGCCATGTTGCAACCATGGCCCATGACGGCCTGGCGCGCGCCATCCGGCCCGTGCACACGCCGTTCGACGGCGACACGCTCTTTGCCCTGGCGACCGGCGCATGGCAGGATGCCGGGGGCGACGCGACGCGATCCTGGCTGATTGCCCGGGTTGGCAGCATAGCAGCTGATTGCGTGGCGCGGGCTGTGGCCCGTGGTGTCTGGGCCGCCGCGCCTCAGGACGGTGCAGCCAGTGCCGGCCAGGTAATGCGGCCGGACAGGTGAGGATTTGTCGTATCGCAGTTCAGAAACGGAGGAGGGGTTCATGATCCGCTGGAAGATGTTGGGTGCCGTTGCAGGCGTGGCCGCCGGTCTTGGAATCGCCGGGCACACCGGGGGCGCTGCCGCGCAGGGCAAAAAGGATGCGATTGTTATCGGCATGGCTCTTGAGCCGCCGGGTCTCGACCCGACCATCGCGCCGGCCGCGGCGATCGGCGAGATCACCCATATGAATATTTTCGAGGGCCTGACCCGCATCAGGGAGAATGGTGACGTGGCGCCGCTGCTGGCCGACAGCTGGACGGTGTCGCCCGATATGAAGACCTTTACCTTCAAGCTGAAATCCGGGGTCAAATTCAGCGATGGCACAGCCTTCGATTCCGCTGATGTCAAATATTCTTTCGAGACCTATGCCGGGGAAAAAAGTACCAACAAGCGCAAGGCGGTCTTCGCCAATATGGAGAAGATCGAGACGCCGGATGCGAAAACCGTGGTCATCACGCTGAAGAGCGCCAACCCGACGCTGCTGTTCAGTCTGGGTGAAAACACCGCGGTCATCACGGCGCCGGAATCGGCGGCAACCAATGCCACAAAACCGGTCGGTACCGGGCCTTATGTGCTGGAGAACTGGGTCAAGGGCGATTCCGCCACGCTGGTCGCCAGCAAGAGTTACCGTGATGCCAGGGCGATCCAGATCAAGACGGCAAAGTTCCGTTTCATTGCGGATGCAGGCGCCATGGTTACCGCGATGTTGGCGGGCGATCTCGACGCGGTGCCGATCGGCATTACCGGCGAGAATGTCCCCCAGTTCGAGAAGGATAAGCGCTTCATGGTCACCATCGGTTCGACCGAGGGTGAAACCATCCTGACCATGAACAACAAGCGCAAGCCGCTTGATGACGTACGGGTGCGTCGCGCCATCTCGCATGCGATCGACCGCAAGGCGATTATCGATGGCGTCAATTCCGGCTACGGCAAGGCAATTGGCAGCTGGATCCCGCCGCATGATGCAGCCTATGTCGACATGACCGGCAAGTATCCCTACGACCCGGCCAAGGCGAAGGCCCTGCTGAAGGAGGCTGGCGTCAGCAACCTCGAACTGACCCTGAAGCTGCCACCACCGCCCTATGCCCGCCGGGCTGGTGAGGTGATCGCGGCTCTGCTGGCGGATGTCGGTATCACCGCGAAGATTGAGAATATGGAATGGGCGCAGTGGCTGGATGGCGTGTTCAAGAACAAGAACTACGACCTGACCATCATCAGCCATGTCGAACCTAACGACTATGTGAAATTCGCGGATCCGACCTATTACTGGCAGTACGACAGCAAGGCGGCGCAGGACCTGATCGCCAAGGCTGACTCGACACTGGACAAGGCAGAGCGGGTCAGGGCATTGCAGGCTCTGCAGCGCCAGATCGCCGAGGATGCCGTAGTCGGCTTCCTCTACAACCTGCCGCGCATTGGCGTTTACAAAGCCGGCGTCACCGGTTTCTGGACCGGCGCGCCGATCTTCGTGAACGACCTGTCGGCGGTGTCCTGGAAATAACAGGATCGCGGAAACAAGAAACCCGCCGGAGAAATCCGGCGGGTTTTTTCGTCTGGTGCTCTGGCTGGTGCGGCGTGCCGGTCAGCGCACGAAAACCTGCACCTCGTTGGCTGCCAGCTGGGCATTGCTGCCGGCCGTGACATTCACCCGGCTGGCCGGCAGGCCCATATCGGCCAGCGAGCGCAGCACGCGGTCGGCATTTCGGCGAGCCTGGTTCTGGTTGCTGGCGGTCTGGGCCTGGCTGCCGCCGGCGGCCACGGCCACCACATCGAACATCGCGTTCGGCTTGCGGGCGAGGGCCTGCGACACGGCATTGTACAGGGCCTGCTGGTAAGGCACATCGGCGCGATCAAAGCGGATCACCACCAGCGGCGTGCGGCCATCGGTGGCAACCGGCGCGGCAGCCGCGGCAGCATATTGCTGATTGCCGGCGTAATAAGCAGCACGGGTGCCGAGCGCGGGGCCGAGCAATTCACCCTGCTTGATAGCGGCGGACAGCGCGGTCAGGTTTGTGCGTTCACTGCCGATATAATTCGACTGGCGGGCAACATCCTGGCTCAGTTCGCCAAGCAGGCGGTCAATCAGCACGACCGTCTTGGCGGTCTCGTCCTCAAGCACGGCCAGCTGGCGGTGATCCTCGTCGATGGCGCCGGACAGGCTGTAGGTCGACTTGATCGCCTGCAGCAGATAGGTCGACATCGCCGAATCCGAAGCGACCTGGTTGCCAAGGTTCGACAGCTGGGCGACATCGGCGGCCATCTTGTCGAGATCGACCTGGGCGGCATTCCACTGGCTGAGCAGGATCGGATTGCCCGGGGTGGTGCCCATCTGCAGGCGGGTGCTGACGGCGGCGACCAGGCCATGATAGCGCTGGGAGTTCTGCGTCGCGGTGGTGCGGATGCCCTGCAGCTGCTGGTTCCGCTGGGTCACGGCCTGCTGCAGCTGGCCGAGTTCACCGCGCATCTGCTGTACCTTCTGGCCCACATAGGTGCCGGTCGCCTGGCCCGGCGTGACGCCCGGTACGACAAAATTGGTGCTGCCCATAAGCGGCGGGCTGAGGGTCGGCTGCGGATTGCTCTCGGCGGCCGAGGCCGGAATCGGCTGGCTGACGGTGGGCGGTGCAGCCGGATCTTCGCCGGCAAGCGACGGCCAGAGTTCGTCCGACACGTAGGAGCAGCCGGACAGGAGCAGGGCAAGGCCCACAGCGCCGGCAGTGCCCAGGGCATTGACCGGAAACCGACCACCGGACCGCTGCGCCGGATTACGAACAGGATGTGCCATGCCACGCCATCTCGCGTTTGCTATTGTCATCAGTCGCTTTGTGGCCAGAAGGCCCCCCAGCCGTCACAATTGCCCGGCAGCGAATCCCACCCCGGAGCATCCTGCGACGACCGCCTGTATTCTAGGGGTGGCCCGGCGGACCCGCAAGCACCATCTGCCTGTAGAATCCGGGGCTTGCGGCAATTTCAGATGGTGTTGGCTTGCCCCTTGCGCGGCCCCCCCGAATTGAGTAGGTTCCGCCCCCGTCGCGGTTTCGCGGCCTGCGCGCCCGTAGCTCAGCTGGATAGAGCACCAGACTACGAATCTGGGGGTCAGGAGTTCGAATCTCTTCGGGCGCGCCATTTTCCCAAGCACTTAGCTAAGTTGGCAGTCTGGCCAGAATCTCTGGCTGGGACTTTTGGCTGGGATTTTCGAAAAAGTGCCTTTGCGTTACAGCTTTTGATGGCGACTTGGCCGAGCTGTTCCGGAAGTGCTGACCTGCTCCCCGTAGCGGCCTCGATTATGAGAGAGTTTGTTCTCATGTTTGCTCCGCTCCCCAATTCTAGCTCATAATCTGAAGGTCGCAGGTTCAAATCCTGCTCCCGCAACCAATCGAAAGCCCGCCAGATCAAGATCTTGGCGGGCTTTTTGTTTGTTCGGCCGATCGGCCGGATGCCGGTTTGCTCCAAATTTGCTCCACTGGCTTCCAGTGACGGTGTCGCAGCCGCCGTTCTTGACTAGGCCGGCCGTCCAGCTGACGGCCAGCCAGGGAAGAGGATCATGGCCAGTATCACCAGGCGCGGCGCCGGCTACACATTGCGGATTCGCCGCAAGGGCTCCCGACGATTGTCCGCAGTTTCCGCACCAGGGCGGAGGCGGCGAAGTTTCGCCTGACGATTGAATCGGAAATCGCGCGGACGGTTTTGTCGACCGCTCCGAAGCCGAGCGCACCACCCTGCATCAGGCGCTCGATCGATGTCTGAGAGAAATCGATATCTGAGAGAAGAGGTTCCGAAGAAGAAGGGGCATCAGGCAGGCTATTTGGTACGCGTCCTGATGGCCGAGCCCATGGCGCAGGTGTCGCTTGTGCCGGTGGGTATCGCTATATCCGTCGACGTCTCATCGAGGACAGGTTCCGTGGTGTGCACCAGGATGATGCCGGCGCCGATGATTTCTATCGATGACGGCACTCAGGAACCTCGGTATTCGAGCTCCCACAGCTTCTCGCTGCCAGAAAATCCCGCCAGGAGAAAAGCACAGAATGCTGTGCCTATTCGGACAAATGAAGCCATGAATGCCGGTCACTTCCTCTGATCATCGAATGCCAGAAGCTTCGTGATGAGCATGTAGACCGGAACGTATATGAAGAGAAAACCCATGAAGGGTCCGCCGACAACAGCGCCTGCGATCTCCCAGAGGGTGGATTGAGGGCCATTGAGCACTTGCACTTTATATCCGAAGACGGCGCCGGCAACGCCGCCAATGACCACCATCATCAACTGAAGTGCTGATCCCGGAGACTATTCTTGATGGAAGTATAGATGGTGCACAAGACGGTACAGGCACTCCGCCACTCAGCGTGTCGTCGCTACGCATGTGAACACCGACAATTTTCACATGCATGTTGCGTTCAACAAGGTGCGCTCGACTTCATTGAAAGTGCATACGCCGTATCGGGATTTCAGGACGCTCGAACAGGTTTCGAGGGCCATGGATCTGAAGCATGGCATGAAAGTCGACCTCGGGCGTAGCGACAAGGACAAAGCCGATCGCAGTGCCACCAGGGCGCGGGACAAGGAAGCGCATACCTGGAACAGAGCTTCGACACTTTTGTGCGTGAGCGTCGGGACGAGCTGCTGAAGGCCAAGGACCAGGCTCTAGGCTGGCAGGATCTGCACAAGGCGTTCTCAAAGTACGATCTGGAGCTTCGCCTGCGGGGCAACGGTCTGGTGATTGCCAACAAGCGCGGGAAGGAGGCCATGAAGGCGAGTGCCCTCGATCGGTCCTTTTCGAAAGGCGAGCTGGAGAAGAAGTTCGGTCCCTTCGAGAAGCCGGCCAGGACTCTGGATCGGCCGCAGCGCTCTTATCGGTTGCGGCCGGTCACGCGCCATCCGGGTCAGGGCCGTCTGTGGCGTCGGGATCTGGTCGGACGTGCCGCGAAAAAGAAGGAATCGCTGGCTGTGAAGGCTTTCCGGACCTGGAAGGATTTTCTCACCTATGGCGCCCTCGATGACCCGCTCGCGATGGCTATCATCGTCACTCAGAAGAAGATGATGGAGGCGATGAAGCCGGATCTGTCACCGGCCCTGGCCGGAATCGAGTATCGGGACCGCTGCGCCATGTACGTGTTTGCCATCGGGGCTTTCGTCGTCCTCATCATCGCCTGGAACATCTTCAAGCCGCAGTATCGTGGCTGGCGGGGGGGAATCCCGGGTCTGCCGCCAGCTGAGGTGGCACGGAATCTCGCACGTGCGGGATGTTCGGCTGATCGGCGCCAACGGCCGCCCGTATCAGATCGACGTGCTGGCCTGGATCGGGGACAGCTTCTTTGTGATCGAGGTAAAGAACTACAGCGGGACCATCAAGGGATGGGAGAGCAACCAGGACTGGACCCAGATACTGGGCGGCCAACGGTTCCGTTTTTACAATCCGCTGCGCCAGAACTACGGGCATCTGATGGCGATGCGGGAGAACTTTCCGGACCTGCCATTCGAAGGGCTGGTTGTCTTCGCTGGTTCGGCCAGGGTAGCCGTAGCCATCCCGAGGTCGTGAACATGAAGGGCTTCCGTCTGGGCCTGTCGCGGCCGGACGCGAAGCCCAATGCCAGTCCGTATCTCGCCAGGGGATGGGCAGCGATGGAAGCTGCGGGAATCGATGCCAGCGGTCGCCGGCAAAAGCGGCGTGACCGTCTGCCCTGAACGGGAAGCGGGGCTTAGCCCCCGTTCCCGGTCTTTAAGCGCATCGTGGGCTTCTCCTTGGTCTCACCCATAGCCCTTGATATTTTGACAGGGTATGGCCTGTAATTATATTATTGATCGACAGGGTATAGCCTGTTATAAATTGAGGTATTTACAGGATAAAGCCTGTAATCAAACTACTATTTGACAGGCTACAGCCTGTAGATAAGGTCGAAAATGCCTTGGAACTCACTTAAACAGAGTTCTCGCCAACGACTGGACGCACGCTTTGCCGAGTTCCCCTCGGCCGAGCGGTTTGCTGTCCCCCCAAAGGGCTGGATCAAGGCAGTCAGGACGGCGCTGGGGCTGTCTACACGGCAGCTCGGAAATCGGGTGGGGAAGAGATCTCAGTCAATTCTGGAGCTGGAAAAGAACGAGGCGTTGGGGCGCATCCAGATCGACAGCCTTGCGCAACTCGCCCTCGCTCTGGATTGCCAGCTGGTCTACGCCTTCATCCCAAACAACAAGGAGAAGAGTCTGCGCAAGATTGTGGAAACGCGCGCGCGCAAGGTGGCGCTGAAAGCGCTAGCGGCGGTCAATACGACCATGGCCCTAGAGGATCAGGCGATCGATCTGAAAGACGAGCTGCGCATTCAGTATTACATCCAGGAAAACCTCGACGAACGCTCCCTGTGGGACGCCAAGGTTGACCCGTGAATCTGTTCGATGAGGTCGACGAGCATGCTTCCCCACTCAGCCCTGACGAACGTCTCGGCCTGCGGTTGCCGGACATAACCTACCGTCACGAGCTCAATCAGGCCGAATTCGACAATATCGCAAAAGGCGCGGCCTGGGCCTGGCGGCGCCGCGGCGGACTCCTTGCCGAGGCGTTTGTGATAGAGCTGCATCGCCGTATGTTTGGCGATGTATGGAGCTGGGCTGGAACGTTCAGCCGGGAGAACAAGCGCCGCATTGGGGTGGACTCATACGAAATTCCAGTCCGGCTCCGGGCCGCGCTGGATGAAGCCAGGGCATGGCGCGACTATAAAAGTTTCCCGGTCGATGAGATCGCCGTGCGCTTTCATGTCAGCCTGGTATCGATACATCCGTTTCCGAATGGCAATGGCCGGTGGTCGCGGATGATGGCCGACCTGTTGGCGGTCAGGCTCGGTGCAGAACGCTTCACCTGGGCGAGTGCCGGCGAGCCTGAGTTGCTGTCTCAGCAGGGCAATACCCGCGCCCGATATATGGCAGCCCTCTTGAAAGCGGTCGGGCACGACGTTTCAGACCTGATTGCCTTCGCGCGCTCTTGATGAGCAGCCCACGCCGGGTATCAAGTTAGAAAAGGCGGCGCCCCTTCGGACGCCGCCGGCCGGCCGCCTAGACGGCCAGCTGCGCGAGGGCATCAGCCAGCTCCGCCTCGATCGCGGCCTTCTCCTCGATGCTCTCCCAGCAACCGCCCTTCAGTTTGGCCTTCAGCTGCTCGATATGCTCGATGGTGCTCATGATCGTCTCTCCTTCTGTTTGACGACGCGACCATGGGGACGGGGGCCGGGTCAGGGAGCGCGCAGCGACCGGCTTGCCGGCGAACGGGGGAGCCGATTTTTTCGGCCCTGGCCGGAAAAATTGGGGGAACCGTTCGTCCTTGAGGCGGACCCTGGCCCCATGGTGCCATGGGACGTCCGCGAAGACAGGAATCTCTGTGGGGGTAGGATCTGGCCGGTTTGCTCAGCTGATGCCGGCGTCGGGCCAGGTCGCCTTGCGCTGCAGGGCGACCAGCTGGTCGGTGATCCACGCATCGGCCAGCCTGAGGGCGCCGGCGAGTGTTGCGGCCTCGATCGTGCCGGCTTTGACCCGGTCTCGGTAGAGAAGCACCGGCCAGGCTTCGGGCAGGCGGCCGGCGCTGGCGCCGCGCGGCCTGGCCACCAGCACATGGGCTTTTGCAGCGCTGCACCGCTTGTAACAGACAAACCGCTGGTCCTGTTTCCACTCTATGCCGGCGACATGTCGCCGGGCGGCTTCATAGAGGGGAAGGTCGGTGGTCATGGCACCACCTACTCAGCGGCCGTCCTGGCGCACTTGATAGCCTCGGCCAGCGCTTCAGGGTCGTTGTCGATGAAGAGCTTCAGGACGCGCAGCAGATCGGCAGCCTTGTCGACGAACCCGGCCCGCTGCAGATCGGACTGATCGCAGGGCAGACCGTCACGGCGGGCAATCACGATGTTCCCGTCGCGCAGCGTGACCATGTATCTCGGTCCACGTTTCAGGGGCGCATTCCGGATCACTTCAGGGATTTCGGCTTTAATGGCGGACATGGGTCTATCCTTCCTTACCAGTGGAGGGTTGTGGCGAGGTAAATCGCCGTCGTCTCGGAAATCAGTCCTGTGAGGACGAGGGACGCGAGAAGCGCGCCGCGGCCGAGGATGCAGGCACCGCGGCGTCTGGCTCATCCGATATCAGCAGATCCGCGACTCAATCAGGGAACCGACGCCAAGGTTCCGTCCCGTGGGCAAGTCCAGGCATGCCCAGCAAGATATGTCCTGCTGCTGCTGAATACCTCGGCACCGTTCTCGCATGACCAGGCTGGATGAAGGTCGCGGAGATATGCGGCTACTCCCGTCAGTCCGCCATGATCGAAAGACTGTGTCAATTGCACGAGACTGCCAGCTGATCCTGACCTGCGGGCCAGGTTGCGCACGATCTTCCTGGATCGTTGCCGTTCCTGCGCTACGTGTATGCCGGGCGCTTTCTCGGCAGAGGAGGCGGTGCTCAATCGAATCTGGTCTGCATTTCAGCAACACCGGACCAGCTGTGATGACGGCCGGCCTTCATATGTTGGGACTCGTACGGTTTTCTTTTCGCCCCCGGCAACGGGGTTCACGATGCGGTTGTGCAGGTAGTGCAGTCTCTCGCGCAGGCGAAGGCTGGGCTAGAGCAGGGCGCGGGCAAGGCCCCGCACCTTGTTGACCTCCGCCGGCTCTGCCCTGCGGAGGAAGGAGGCGCCTCGGTGACGCCAGTCCACGCAGCGCAGCTGGTCTGCAATGGCAAATGACGCCTTGTCGCCGCCGGTTATCTCCACCATGAACGGCCAGTTGGGCCGGGGATTGGTTGTCAGCGGGCAGCAGATCATCTTGCCGGTCTTGTTGTAGGTGAGTGGCGACAGCACTAGCGCCGGCCGGTGTCCGCTCTGTTCGGTTCCGACGCGGGGGTCGAAATCGAGCCAGACCAGATGGCCCCGGTCGGGAATATAAGCTGCGTCCGTCATCACCATTCCTCGTCGCCCACTGGGGGGCCAAAGGACACAAGCTCAGGGGCGTCTTCCGCCCGGACACCGTCCATCAGCTTCTCGAGATCGATCGCCGGCGGTTCGGCGTCATAAGGATTCGCCTTTTCGATGATGATCCGGCCGCCTTCGGTGCGCACGTCCAGCTGCTCATTGATACGCAAGCCGGCGGCCTGCATGATCGCGGCCGGCAGTCGGACGGCAGCGTTGTTTCCCCATTTTTTGAGCGTGACCAGCATGACGGCCTCCGTTTCAACATTGTTGATACTACAGAGTCGGGAAGCTACGTGTCAACAGTGTTGATACTGTGGCCATAAAAATCATCCCATGCGGCCCTTTCGGTTCCCGGTCTCTTTTCTGCCCTTGTCGCGGATCTGGGACCTTGGAGATCTTTTCTGAACGAGCGGACGGAGCGGTCTGCGCACGGGCCAGGCGACCAGGCGCAGGGCCTGAAAGCCGCCATGCCGGATCGAAGGCCAGTAGGCTTGCCGGCGATTAACAACCTGCACTCCAGGATCGTGCAGGTGACAGATCATGGTCTCACCGACATGGATAGACCGGATTGAGGTGCTATGTGCCGCAGATACAGGCAAGCTGAACGCGGCGACGAGGAGAAAGATCGAAATCCGAAAATTATTGATCGAAAGGCAGGGTTCGGCCTGCCCCTTGGTTGCTAAGCACCACTAATGCCGCGATGAGGGAGGAAATAAAACGCGCTCGACTAGCTCACCAAAAACAATTCCAATTGTTGTCCAGAGGATGAGGTGGATCCCAATGGAGGCAATTCGGAAATTCCAGAGAACATCAGCCGGGAACTGCTGGGCGATATCTCCGACTGCAGGCAGCAAGGCATGGACAATAATCAAAACCAGCAAAAGAACCGAACTTCCTAGCAGCGACGCATTCCAGGTGCCAAGTCGAGTGAGAAAGCGGCTGCCGATGAACGCAGAGAACAGCATGCCGGCGATTGTGACGAGGATGGTCACAAGATAAAGGGTGGTCCGCTCCGCAATGGTGTCTGGGGAGCCAACCGAGGGCGGATTGGCCGGATACTTTATTGCTGGGACGAGAGCGATAGCGAAGAAGGCGGCCGCGGCCAATAGTGCTGAGGTCGCCCGCGGCGACAAATCACCAAAACGGCCATGGACAAATGCGAACGCCACCGCAAAAAGCCCGCCTAGCGCTGTACCGAATACGACTACAGCAACAAAGAGGCCAATCCCGGACTGAATGCTGCGGCTTACCACTTCCGATTCGACAGGGTGCAAATGCCTTTGCATTGACTGGCTCTCGAATGCAAGAGCTCGATCAAGCTGGGGTTCACCAACTGTCAGCGCAAAAAGAAAGGCCAGAAGTCCAGCGATTGCCCCGGCGAGCAGGCCAAGGACCAGAAGGCGACGCAGCATTTGCTACAGCCTTCTGTCAATGACAAGGAATCCCCAGAAGATGACGACCATCATGAACAAATTCGTGGATGGCCGCTTCATGGATAACTGTTGCTGCTCCTTCTTCGATTCCGATGAAATAAAGCATAAGCAACATCAGAGTCCCGAACAGGAGCCCGGAGACAATGTCCAGTGAAGGAATGGAGGTTGTCGACGTGCGGGAAAGGGTGCTTACCTGAGCCATCTGGTACCTCAATTGGGAAAACGCGCCCAAAACGGAGTAAGTCCTGAATTCGGGGGTCTGACTTGAGAACTACACAGCATCAGTGCAGCTCAGATACAGTGGCGCGACCGCGCCGGGATCTCACCGGCTTCCCCGATTCCTGACGGCCTGCAGATTAAGTGCCGGTCGGAATCCTGTCAATTGGATCGATACTGAACATGGCCATATTCGTGACGCTGATAGCCCATGCTCCCACCGCTGCCACCAGGACGGCTGCCTTTCCAGCTGATGAAGCGGTGCTCATTGGCGCCAAGGCGATCGCTGCGTCGTTGTCCTTGCCGGCATCTTTGGGGCAACCTCTCAGTGCTGCTCCAGAGGCACGAACACGAGAGACAGCAAAAGCATTGTCAGGAAGCGTTGTCATCGATCCAGCATTGCGGGATTGCGACTACGGCCGCTGGGCTGGAAAGTCGCTCACCAGCCTGCAACTGGATGAGCCAGCGGCATTAGCTGAATGGCGGCATGAATTTCATGCCAAACCACACGGTGGGGAAAGCTTTGCCGATGTCCAGAACCGGATCATCGGCTGGCTCGACGCGCTGACTGCCTTTCGCGGTCAAGTTTGTGCCGTGACGCACCCACCAGTGATGCGAGCCGCACTGGTTTATGTTCTTGGCGCTCCACCAGCTGCATTCTGGCGGATAGAAATCGGCACTCTCGGAATGGTCCGATTGTCACACGACGGAAAGTCTTGGAAACTGCAGGAACTAAGGGCTGTGCACTGATTGGGGAAGTATTTCTTGAAGTTTAAGATGGGAGAACAGGCGCCAATTCTCTTCCGAGAAGCTGTGCCGAAAGGCAATATCCGGAATATCCAGAGATAGATCACCCATGACGAAATGCCCCTGCGATTCCGGCCTCGGCTTCGATGCCTGCTGCGGCCCGCTGCTTGCCGGACAGCCAGCCCCGACGGCACTGGCTCTGATGCGCGCGCGCTTCACCGCCTATACGAAGGTCGATATCGGCTATCTGGAACGCACGCTGACCGCCGAGGCGAAGGCGGAGTTCGATCCGGCGGAGACCAGGAGCGTGGCCGGTGCGGCGCACTGGTCCGGCCTCAGCATCATTGCGACCGCGGGCGGCGGCGAAGGCGACACGGAAGGCATGGTCGAGTATGCGGCCCGGTTCCGGCTGCATGGCGAGCAGCGGGTCCATCACGAGCGCGCCACGTTCCGGCGTGACGATGGCGTCTGGCTCTGTTCCGGCGGAGAAGTCGCGCCGAAGCCGGAAACGCGCCGGACGGAAAAGGTCGGCCGGAACGACCCCTGTCCGTGCGGCTCCGGCAGGAAATACAAGAAATGCTGCGGCGCCAGCGCATAGGCAGCCGGGCGGCAGCCGGCCGGAGCTGACGGGATGCAGCACCATTTCGCCTGCACCGCCTGCGGCAAATGCTGTACCGGCATGCTGCCGCTGACCCTGGACGAAGCCCTGCAGCATGCCCACCGTTTCCCGCTGGCCATGGTCTGGACCGTGATAAAGCCGGGGGCGGCATCCTATGCGATGGCAGCCCGCCTCGGGACAGTGGTGCAGATAGCGCGCCGGAAATCGGTTGCGGTGCAGGTCATTCCGATGGCTTACCTGCCGCCGCAGACGTCCTGCCCGGAACTGACGCAGGAAGGTCTCTGCGGCATTCATGCCGTCAAACCGGTGCGCTGCCGTGCCATGCCCTTCTATGCCTACAAGGATGAAGCCGACCAGGCGGACATGCTGCTGCCGCGGGCGGGCTGGGCCTGCGACATCTCGAAGGCCGCGCCCCTAGTCTACCAGGATGGCAGGATTCTCGACCGGGCGGATTTCGATGCCGAGCGGCAGATGCTGCTGGACCAGGTGCCGATCATCAAAGCCTATGCGGACCGCCTCGCCGCCTCGGCCGCCGGCATCGTCGGCAAGCTGGAGATGCTGAGCAAGCAACCGGCCGGCGGCCGGCTGGCCCTGCCCTTCACCGGGATTCTCCCCCGATTGCAGGGGGTTGACCTGAAAGCATTTGCGGCGGCGCAGCTGCCGGTTCTCCGGCGGTATGCCGGGCTGACGGCAGATTCCAGGGCCCTGACACAGTTCCACCAGTATTACTGCGATGCAGCGCAGCGGCTTGCAGGGATACTATGCTGATTGAATCTGCGGTAGTTACTCTAGGTTCATTTCCGAGACGGAAAAGAGAGGAGCCATGGCTGACGAGCTGACAATGGACGCCGCAGCAGCGTTCACTCTCGAATATGCCTCGGGGGCGATGCGAACCCGAGGGGAGTACAGCTCATACGGTTATGAAATCTACCTGCCAAATGTGCTGCATGCATATTTGGCAGGTAAGCTGCCAGGGCAGCACGAATTCCATGGTCATTCATCTCAGGCCCAGAGGCTCTCGCCAATCTTCTATGATGCAGCCTGGTCACTATGCCGGCGGGGCATCCTGCGGCCGCATGTTCGGGAAATCGGACGGCAGGCGACGGAAGACGGTGCCAGCGGTAACGGTTACTCGCTGACCGCATACGGGCGCGAGTGGCTGAAGTCAGAAGACCGGGATCTGGTGATCTCGGCAGATGCCGGCAGGTTCGGACGGCTGATCGAGCGGCACGCCCAGCGTTTCGGCCTTGCGTACAAGCAAAGGGCTGAAGAAGCAGCCCGCTGCAAGCAGGCCGGAGCAAACCTCGCTTGTTGCGTGATGTGCGGCGCCGCGGCCGAGGCCGTTCTTCTGGCCGCGGCGACAGCGAAGAGGGGGGACAACGAGGCCGTTGTGCGGGAATACCGGTCAGCAAGCGGCCGGCGCCGTATGGAGAATGCGCTTCTAGGTCAGCAGCCGCAGGAGTTGCGCGACCGATTCCATAATCTGATGGACCTGCTGAAATATTGGCGCGACGATGGCGGCCACGGGCTGCCATCGAGCATTGACGAATGGGAGGCTGACGAGGCCGTGGTCCGGCTGCTGCGCCTGTCACGGTTTGTGGAAGATCACTGGGCAGAGCTGACCAGCTGACGCCATGGATACGCTTGAAGCCTTCTTGGCCCGCTATCCCTCGACAATTGCCCTTTTGTCGGCAGTAGGAACCATCGCGGCTGTGGTCGTTGCGCTATACCTGGCTGGGCGGCAGTCCCGGCCGCGTCTGAAGGTCTTTGTCGATATTCGGCTTTATTTCTCGTCTGAGGCCCAACAGGGAAGAGACACACTCGACACACGCAATGCACCGTCAGTCATCATGGTGTCCATCGACAATATTGGCCCGGTGCCGGTGACGATTCCGTATCTGAGTTCTTTTGTATGGAGTGTCCCTTTTGGGAAGGAAGTTATGCAGCAGAACCCACATGAGCCCGTCTTCCGGAATCAGCCGATCAAGCTGGAGCCGGGCAGGTCTGCGGCGCTCGTGCTGACAAACGACTTGGAAGCCTACAGGGTGATGCTCGGAAATTTAGCCCGAAAGTCGCGAGTGCCATGGCTGGCCGCTCGATATCCGAGACTGACAGTCTCAACGGAAGTCGGCCATCGGTTCCGGGCAACCTTCGGCCGGACGCTCAAAAGATTGCATCCGAAAGAGGGGTGATCCTCTACCCCGCGACATTGCCGCCGCCCCAGCAGCAACGCTGCTGGCGGGCATCGAACGCGCGGGCGAGACGATAGCCGAGTTCGCGGGCGGCGGCGCGGCCCGGGCTGTGGCCAAGGCCGACCAGGTAGGCGATGCGCCAGTAATCCGACTGTTCCGGGCGACGACTGATTTCGCCCCACTGGAATAGCAGTTCCACGCCCTGGCGCACATCGGCCGGTTGCTCGGTGATCGCCTGCCGGATCGTCGCGATCACGGTCATCGCGGCACCTCCGCCGGGGTGATCGGGGTTGTTCGGGAGGGTGTTCATGCTGGAAGCTCCTGCAGCGCCCGGCGCGCGAGGCGCGCGGCGATGCCGGGGACGAAGCGGGCCAGCTGCGGCGCCTCAGCCTCGTAGAGGTCACAGAGACGGGCGGGCAGGCCGTGGTCGTAATGATCGGGGTCGTAGCCGCTCCACAGCCGGGCCGGCAGCCACATGCCGCCGGCCGCGTTTCTCCACTCATACTCGACGTTGTTCCCGTAGAGGGGATGGGCGATCACGATGGCGCGCCAGAGGTGCTTGCCGATCTGCAATTCGCGGCTGGTGTAGAGAGGGGCCGGAGGCAGGGTGAGCCGGCCGGCCAGTGCCGGCCGATGGGTCGTGGTGTGCAGCATGGCTGTTCCCAGGGGTGTCTGGGGAAGAGGGGTGCCGCCCCGCGCCGGAGGAGGGAAACGCGGGGCGGCGGGAGAAGCCGGGCGCGGGAGACGGCGCGCCCGGCCCGGTGTCACTCGGCGGCTTCGGCGAAGGCCTCGCCGGCGTCGTCGTCATCGTTGGCGCTGGCATCCTGCTCGATGTCATCCGCCTCGATGTTGTCGCCGGCATCGTCCTCGCCGGCATCGCCCTCGTAATCGTCGCCCTCGTCGTCCATGTCGTCGTCATGCGACGCAAAGACTTCGACGTCCGGGCCGGTGGCCGGGAACATCATCGCGCCGGGCAGCCAGTTGCGGGCTTCCTCGGTGCTGCCGGCGGCGAAGCGGGCGGCGGCGATGTCGACCAGTTCCGACTTCTTCGCCTTGCCGGATATTGCCGGCATGCCGGCCTCCTGCATGATCGCTTCCAGCTGGGTCCGGTTGCGCTTCGACAGGAAGAAGGCATCCGGCCGCCAGCAATCGACCATGTTCACCCCGAGGTCGTTGGCGACAACGTTGAACAGGCTGTCCGCGCTGCCGTCCAGTTTCTCGTTGTGGGTGGCGCAGAAGGCGATGGTGGTCAGGAATAGGTGAAGGCCTTCGAGGTCCGCATCGGTCAGGCCCTTGATCCGCTCGTAGAGGGCGGTGGCGCTGCGGCCGTAGGATCGCTCTAGGAATTCGAGGCCGCTGTCGTGATCTTCCAGCCGCTTGTCGGTCGCCCCCAGCAGACGGGCATAGTAGCGGGCCTGTTCCTCAAGCTTCCGGAAGCTGTCCGACTTGGCTTCCGGGTTGTTGCCGAAGAAGGCGATGCCGGCGCTCTTGGCGGTGCTGATGCCGATGTTCTGGGCGTAGGCCAGCATGCCGACCACGGCCAGAATGCGGGCCGTCCTGGGCGAGCCGAGGATGGCGGCCTGCACGGCGGCGGTCTTGTGGGCGTTGATGTACCGCTTGACCGGCTCGGCATAATCGGGCCGGACCTTGGCATTTTCCTCGCGGATCGCTTCCCGGACCGAGGGGGCGACTTCGCGCTTGCGCAGGCCGGTATGGATTTCGACCTTGCCGTTCGGGGTCATGTGGATGATGACGCCCGACTTCTTCGCTTTGCTGCGGTCGTAGAGATGGGTGGCGCAGTGCCAGCCCTCGAACACCTCCACCCATGCCGACGTCTGGCGCAGTTCCTCGGCCTTTTCCTCGACCGCCTGCTTCTGCAGGGTCAGGAACTGGCTGAAATCATCGAAGTAGGAGGTTTCCGCCTGCTGGAACAGGTCGGCGGCGATGCGGCCCTTGTACCGCTCGATGGGGAAGATCGCATGGGCGACCGAGGCCCGGTCTTCCAGAAATGACTGTCGCACATCGTCCGCGTCCATTTCGGAGCCGCTGCGGATGTCCGCAACGATCTCCCGCTGTTGCGCACTGGTGCCGATGGTCAGGGCCTCGGCAACGGACAGGGTGATCTCGTCCTTGCGCAGGGCGGACTTCGCTTCCTTGCACAGGCCGGCAAGGGCGAGGCGGCGGCGGATGGTCATTTCGGACTTGCCGACGCGGGCGGCGATGTCTGCCAGTTCGGCGCCGGACTTGACCAGATCGGCGAAGGCCTCGGCCTCATCAACCGGGTTCATGTCCTCGCGCTGAACGTTCTCGATCAGCGCCAGTTCCTTGGCATGCTGCTCGGTCACGTCCTCCTTCACGTCCACGTCGATTTCGTGATCGGCGGTCAGGGCGCCGGTTTCGACCAGATACATGTGGGCGTAGTAGCGGCGGCTGCCGAAAATGATCTCGCGCTTCTTGCCGCGCAGTTTCTTGGCGCTCGGCGCCTGCAGCAGGCCGTTGGCGAGGATGCTGGCGGCCAGTTCCTTGATGCTGTCCTGCTTGTAGGATTTGCGAGGATTGTTCGGGTTGGGGCTGAGGTCGCTCAGCTTCACGCGCTCGATGGTCATCTTTCTGTCTCCTGTTGAGTCGGTTCACTTGCGGGGTAAGGGCTCTACCAATCTCCGCGACATGACCGGGTGTCGGCTTGCCGCGTTGCTGCCGCCACTTGAACCAACCCCGCGCTTTTTCCCCGGAAGCGGGGGGTGGACGGCGCAAAGCCCGACAGGCCAGACGGAGAAGGCGGGACGCGAAGCGTTCATCGAGGGAGGGGTATCGCCCACCCGAGCGGGCGCTCCGCAGCGAAGTCAGGGCGCTGCGCGAGGGCACGCGGGCGCCTTTTGGCGCACGCCCGCGTGTGATTTCCGGCGAGCCGGAAATCATGGGGAAACCCGAGATGGCGCTTACGGCCCGCCGCGGCTGGCCTAAAAGGGCGCGACGGCCAGCACCCGCGGCCGAGGGAAAAATGAACAGACGACGCGCCGCGGCATCGCGGCGTCGACTACGGCCGCCGGCGGCGGCCGGCTCGCGCGGCTGACGGCGCCGACTGGCCGAGACCCGCACGCGGGGCTCGGGTGCGCAGCACCACCAGGCAGCTCTCCCGCAGGGACGCGCCCAGCTTCCTGGTCTGGCGTGTCTCTTTCGAGCCTTGGGCTGCGCGAGAATAAAATAGCAGGACCTGCCCGGATTTTTGGGCGGCGAGACTAAATATACAGGGGTGACCGATCACATCTGATCGCCTCACCTTATTCATGAGCAACGCATATAGAAGGAGAAAATTATACAGCTTCATATACTCAAATCATCAAAGTCCTGGAACGCTTACGGGTTCACCCGGGATTCGGCGGGCACCAATCTGCCGGCCGAGTTGGGCCCATGGATCTACTTCAGGCAGATCGAGTTGGAGCCAGACGACAAGCCCCGGATCGCCTTCGATGTTCAGGCCTTGCTCCAGGACATGGATACCAATGGCTGGCACGTCGCCAGCGCAGAAGTCCGTGTTCGGGTGAGCGGCGAGTAGCAACACGGAAGAAACGACAGGGGCCACGCTTAGCGTGGCCCCTGTTCTTACCTCAATCGGCTGTCGGCACCACCGCTTTCAGGACGATGACCACGAGCACCGACGGCCGTGCAGTTGTGGCGGCGGTGTGTAGCGATGTGAGTTACGATATATCTGTACCAGTCACTGGAAGCAGATGGTGTTGTGATGTCCTGGAATGACCTGCCCCCGACGGATCGGAAACGCCTGCAAGAGCTGGCGAATGGCATAGGTCGGCTCATAGAGCCGACACTGCGAGCCGCGGAAGGCTTTGCTCGCAATGTTCAGCCGGTTGTTAAAACGATTGGTGAAGTTGCTCAGGCTTTGAAGCCCGTATTCGACACTGTGGCCGTGATCGCACGGCATAGTCATCAATGCGAGATGCTGGACAAGGCGGGGTGGCTGCCGCACCGGACATCGCCATTTGAGTTGCTGCAGGAGAATCTTGCCTGGAACAGTGACGAGGTCCGGCAGAAAGTTGATGCCTATTACAGGGAAAACTGGGAATGGATTTCAGCCGAGTTCCTGTCGGCTGTTGAAGACGCTTCCATTGACGATGAAGCGAAGATGACATTTGGCGAGGCGATCACGGCGCACGGGCACGGGCTGTATCGGGTGGCGCCACGGCTGCTTTTTCCGGAAGTGGAAAGGATTGTTGGCGATATCCTGCACAAGGATGAAGGTATGCCAAGGAAGATTTCGAGCCTTCGCAAGCTGGCAGATGTAGCGGATGAATATCTTCCGGGCAGCATTGCGGCTCTGAATTTTCACAAGCGGCTGCGGGGTCACCTCTATGAGCATATTAAGTCATCAGAGGATCTTGCTGGTATTGTCGATGATCCAATTCCGAACCGGCATGCTGTGGTACATGGATTGGTGAGCTACAAGACGGCGCAGTCAAGCATTAATGCCATGATTCTTACGTTGTATATTTTTCAGATGCTGTCCGTTTACCTTGAGCGGGATGCCAAGGAAGCGTCGTTGTCGCAATAGAATCAGAAAGGCTGCCGGCAATGCCGGCGGCCTTTCCTTCTTTCGCTGACCGTATATACGGAAGCCGAGTCAGCGAATCTCGCTGAAGCGTTCATTGATGATGCGGCGAAAAAGTGTCTGAGTGCCGACGGCACTCAGTCCTTCGCCAATCTTGATGGCCCCCGGCGGCGAGACCTTGATCCGCATCTCGACGTCAGATCTCTCGGCCGCCGGGTGGTTGCCGGTATAGGCATGGGTGAAGATGACCTTGCCATCCTTGCTGACGATGTAGTTCTCGGAGATCTGTGTCTGGACCAGGCTCTGATTGTCCTGATCGGGGGCAAAGCCGATTTCGGCATAGGCCGCGTGAACGGCGAAGGCCCGGGCGCTCTCGATCGCCTCCTCGGCGGTCATCTCGCAGCGGAGAGTCTTCTGGCTGGTCGATGACAGGTGTTCCAGGACGACGCTGTCATTTGCGCTGCTGAAAATCGAAGTGATCGAGCTATTGTGGTGTGTGATACAAAAGCGGCTTGCAACCGAGGTTGCGAGAAGATGTACGTCCATGAGTCACCAGACAATCAGGTTTCATCACGCGGGGTTCTACCCCCGGCGGTATCGTCGCCTGCCCTGGAAACCCGCATGCTGTCCAGGCAATGACCTAGCAGCATCGCTGGTCCCGCAGGGATTCAGGATGAGAGCTGCAGCTACGGCCCTGACACGGCCTGCTGCTTTGTGAAACCCGATCGGCATGTCCCAGTCAGCTGTTCGTTGCAGGAAAGCCGGTTCGCCAGGGAGAATAACAGGCCCCGAAGCTCCGATTATATGCTTCCCCCGCAGAAAACCACCTGAGCGGGAACAACTCGCCGTTTCGGAGGCTCTGGAAACGACTTGGAGCAACCTTAGTATACACGCAAGATTATTCCAACTACTCAGAATGCATTCTTTTTATATACATTTTTTACCTGATTTATCGCTATGATTGCATAGAAAGCTTATTGGGAAGTCATTAGGAGATTTGCTCGGAGTTCATGAATACTGATCAGCATTAAACTTACTATCGAGGGAATTTCTGGCCGCCAGCACATATACGTCACTGGCGCAATGATCGACACTTATCAGTTTTCGATGATGTCATGTGTCCAACTATGACGGCGAAACCGCAACGGCGCGCCGGCACCGATTGCGTGCTGACGATGAACCTGTTTTGCCATGCATTCTCTGAATTCCTGGGTTTCTTCCGCTAGGCCTGCTTCCTGGCACCGATTGCTTCTGTATTCAGCCAATTGCTCCTGAGTCGCACCACAGCCAGCCAACCCGAGACTGGCGATCCCAACCATAGTCAGTGTCAGTCTCCGCATTTAATTCTCCTTTAGAAGCCAATAAGCGGTCACATATGCAATAGATTAATCAAACAGCTGTTCTTCCTATTTCTCCGCTGCTTATGCGCCTAGCTTGCTGGAGCTCCGAAACATAAATCTTTCCATCCCCACGCAGCCCGGTATGTGCGACCTGCTGAATAATATCCGAGAGAACTTCAACCACTTCATCCGTACACGCAATCTCGAGGCGGGTACGCAGAACAAGTTCCAGGCCATGAAAAATCACCATGTCTGGCGCAGAATGGGCGCGACCACGGCCAAAGCCATGTACCTCCGAAAGACTGAGGCCGCTCAGCCCTTCGACATTCTGCAATGCGAGTACCACTTCTACGGAAAGGTGTGGCTTTATAAAGGCAACTATCATTTTCATCGTGCTTCTCCTTTTCCGGTACGCCCGTCACCTGGCGCCATGCGCTGGTGATCCGTCATTGGCTGAGACTGTATGCTTGGCTGAACGCCTGTCTCGCTCTGGAATGATAGCGAACCACCTGTAAAGAGCCGGAAGAACAAGCAGGGTTAACACGGTTGATGAGATCAGGCCTCCAACTACGACCGTTGCCAGCGGCCTCTGCACTTCAGAGCCTATTCCATTGGCAAGCAAAAGGGGGATGAGGCCAAGGCTTGCAACTGTTGCTGTTGTCAGGACCGGGCGCAGTCGAGTCATTGCTCCTTCGTATACTGCATCGTCGACCGGCCGCCCGCGTCGAACAAGGTCGTTAATATATGACACCATCACGACGCCATTCAGTACCGCTACTCCAAACAGCGCAATGAAACCGACTGATGCTGGAACGCTCAAGAATTGTCCGGATACAGCAAGGGCAAATATTCCTCCGATTAAAGCGAAGGGGACATTCAGGATTATGAGTAGAGCATTCCGCACTGAGCCGAATGAGGCAAACAGCAAGAGGAAGATCATGACCAAGCTAATAGGCACCACAACTGACAATGTCCTTTGCGCCCTCTGTTGATTCTCAAACTGTCCACCCCAGGTTACAAAGTAGCCTGCAGGGAGGCTGACGCTGTTGGCCACAGTCTGCTGGGCCTCAGCGACGAAACCTCCCATGTCTCGATCACGTATATTCGCTTGTACTACAACGCGGCGCTGAGCTGATTCCCGAATGATTGCCGGCGGACCTTCAACGACGCCGATATCGGCCACCTGAGAAAGAGGAATGCGAATACCCCCGGCTCCACTGATCAGCAAATTACCAATGGAAGCGGCACTATCACGGGATTCTTCGGCAACGCGAAGGTAAATATCATATCGTTGCTGACCCTCGATAACCTGACTGACCGGCTCTCCACCAACAGCAGTAGAAACGATCTCCATGACATCGGCTACATTGAGACCATATCGTGCAAGCGCTTCATGATCAGCGCGGACCACCAGCTGCGCTTCACCACCAATCTGTTCCATCTGAACATCCGCGGCACCTTTCACGGACTTGATAGCGGCCTCGATTTCTCGCCCTTTCTCCTCAAGCACACCGAGATCCTCACCAAAAAGCTTAACTGCCAACTGCGCTTTAACGCCCGACAGAAGCTCATCTACTCGCGAGGCAATCGGCTGTCCAAAATTTAGGGTTACGCCGGGATACTCAGCAAGATCTCGCTCGAAGAGATCGACCAATTCTGGCTTTGTCGACGCCGTTGTCCATTCTTTCTGATCCTTCAGGACAACTAGGATTTCGTTATTGGAGATTGGTTCTGGATCCCCTCCGAGCTCTGGTCGTCCGATCTGACTGACCGCGTAAATGACCTCTGGATACTTGATGAGCTTTTTCTCCAGTATCTTTCCGATCCGCTTGGCCTCCCCGAGAGAAATACTGGGGCTCATCGTTACTCGTATTGACATGCTGCCCTCGTTGAGCTCCGGCACAAACTCGGTGCCAAGAAATGGTACCGTTGCCAGGGAACCGCCAAGCGCCGTCAACGCAACGACTACAACCGCTGCTCTATGTCGTATTGCTCGTACTAGAAGCGGATGGTACGCCGCTTTCAGCACGCGCAGCAACCTGGTGTCCTCCTCGGCTATCTTCCCTCTCAATAGAACTGACGCGAGAACAGGAACAACAGTAAGGGCGACAATTAGAGACCCCAACATGGCAAAGGCGATGGTGAATGCCATAGGACTGAACATTTTCCCTTCCACACCTTCAAGTGTGAACAACGGGAGGAAAACGACAACGATAATAAGCACTGCAAAGAATACAGGCTGCCCGACCTCCTCCGCTGCTCGTCGAACCTTACTGGTAAGGCTGTCGTTTTCGTGTCCTTCCTCGGCCAGGTGCCTCATGATGTTTTCGATCATAACAACTGATCCATCCACCATCATTCCGATTCCTATGGCGAGACCACCCAGTGACTGAAGGTTGGCCGAGAGCCCGAAATGCCTCATCATGATAAAAGCCACAAGCATAGAAATCGGAATCGAGCACACGACAATCAATGCGGCCCGCACGTTCCACAAGAAGATAAAAAGCACAAACACGATCAGGACAGCCGCCTCGGCCAACGCCTTAACCACCGTTGTTACGGCTTTCTCTCCAAGCATGGACTGGTCATAGATAGGATCAATGCGGACACCAGTCGGCAGGGTCTTCTGAATCTGCTCAACCTTCCTGCGGATATCACTCAATACCTGCCTCGTGTTGGCCCCCTTTAATTGCAGAACAACACCAGTAACAGCCTCACCATCGCCATTGACGCTGACAGCTCCTTGGCGAATTTCTGCTCCATACTCGACATCTGCAACATCCCGGACGTAAACAGGTGTTCCATCAATCGTTTTCAATACAATTCTCTCAATATCTGCGAGCCCCCGGTTGCCGCCAGAGATCAAGCCTTCACCTCGGACAACAAGCTGTTCCTGTTTCCCTTCGATGTACCAGCCACCGGCATTTCTGTTGTTCTTCTGTATGGCCTCCCGAATATCACTCCATGTGACGTCGTATGCGATCATGCGCTCGGGAGTAACCTTGACCTGGAACTGGCGAACAACTCCGCCATTACTCAAAACATCTGTGATGCCTGGTACTGTGCGTAGCTGGAATTTAACGAGCCAGTCGTTGATAGACCGAAGTTCCATCAAGGATTTGTCAGGACTGGACAGGAGATACTTGTAGACCTGTCCAAGACCAGTGGTAATCGGGCCCATTTCCGGGTCGCCAAGGCCGTCGGGGATGCGTTCGCGTGCGATCTGCAGTCGTTCGAGAACTAGTTGGCGAGCGAAATAAATGTCGACCTTGTCAGCGAATACGACTGTGACAACAGACAATCCCGTCTTCGAGATCGAACGTACTTCCGTCACATCGGGAAGGCCGTTCATCACTGATTCTACCGGATATGTTACTAGCTGTTCCACCTCGGATGCTGCGAGGCCCGGTGCCTCTGTATTAATTTGAACCTGAACGTTTGTGACATCTGGAAAGGCATCGACGTTCAATTCCTGCATTGAGGTCCAGCCGTAAACAACAAGACCAAATGTCAGGATCCCGATCAGGAACCTCTGGTTCAACGCCATGTCAATGATGCGATTGATCATTCTTGTGTTGCCTTCCTGTTCAAATCGACCGGTTCATTAATGTCCATGCCCAGCTTCAAAGCCAGACTTCTCCAGTTCTGATTTGAGCGTGAAGCTACCACTCGTAACCACGCTGTCTCCTTCCACGAGACCATCCGTCACTTCAATCAGTTTTGCGTCTCTTAGGCCCGTTCTGATCTCCCGTCGGTCGAATTTTCCTCCACCTGCATCAACAAAGACGATGGTGTTCTGCTTCTGCCGTAGAACGGCACTAACAGGTATAACCAAGACATCGGGCTTGGTTTCTGCAAAAACCGACGCTGTTACAAACATGCCTGGTTTCAGTCGCCCAGCAGTGTCCTCGACTTCGATACGGATCTGCTGGGTTCTTGTTTTCTCATCCACAATATCGGCAACCCAGTCCACGGTTCCGGTCAGGACCACCCCGCTTTTGCGAGTCCGGACGATAGCTTGCTGTCCCGGTCGGACACGGCCAATATCCTTAATGTTTACAGTAGCGATGATCCAGGGCCTGGATAGATCCGCGACCGTATAGACACTAGTGTCAGACCCGACTACCTGACCTTGTACGATGTCCCAGTCGATTATTACTCCGCTGATCGGGGTAACAATTTGATATCGGCCGCTACTGTCAGCCGCTGCTGCCTTCAGGTCTATGCCGACAGAAAGCAGGCTCTGCTCGGCAGTTAGCAATTCTACATTGGCCTGTAAATACTCTTGCCGCGCATCCTGATAATCCTGCTCAGAGGAGACTTTTCGTTTCCACAATTGCTCTTCTCTTCGCATGCGACTAAGCGCTAGTGGCGCCTTCTCCCTTGCTCCAAGAAAAGCATTTTTCATTTCTGCGAGTTCCCGGCTCTCGACCAAAGCAAGAGTGTCACCAGTTTTCACGGCACTCCCAATCGTTTTCTCTATCCTGGCGACATATCCAGAAACACGCGGCACAATTAATGCCAGTCGATGGCGATTGAGCACCACCTCTCCTGTCAAGTCGAGAGGCACCTGGACATCGCCGCGCGCGACTAGCGATGTTTCGATCTGCGCCAGTTCGATTTGCTTCGATGTCAAAGTGACATTATTTGCTTCATTCTCGTGTTCTTCTCCTTGACCCTTTTGCTCTTGATGCTTCTCTCCTTCGTCCTCCTTATGCCCAGCATGAGCCATATTGTTGGCCTTGTTCGCTTCTTGGGTGTTGTCATCGCATCCTGATAGGATCGCGGGCAAGAACAATGCAACAGCGATATATATTGCACGCCGGTTCATCATGATTCTCCTGATAGAAATTGATAGCGGGATTTCGTGCAGCTTTACTGCACTCGGCCAACCAGACGTGCCAAATCAATTCGAGCCAGATGATACTCTTCGAGTGCATCTGCAAGTTGCTCTTCGATCTCGTAGCGGGTGCGCTGTGCATCCAGTAAGTTTAAGAAGTCAAACTTTCCGGATTGATACCCATCCTTAGCTGCAGAAAGAGCGCCATCAGCAGCTGGACCAATAATCGACCTGAGGGTGACAACCTGCTGGTAGGCCGTCAGCAGGTTTGAGCGCGATTTAGCCAGGTTTCCTAGGATCTCGAGCTTGGCTGCTTCTTGTTCAGCTTCAGTCCGGAGCAGGTTCTGACGAGCTTC
Organism: Ferrovibrio sp.; assembly: GCF_964218355.1. GTDB lineage: Bacteria > Pseudomonadota > Alphaproteobacteria > Ferrovibrionales > Ferrovibrionaceae > Ferrovibrio. Next base: position 154,698 of record NZ_CAXPMC010000026.1, read on the forward strand.
GAGGATAGAGCCCTTGTTCTGATCGAAGACTGGAATCGGGATGGATACACCAACAACAACTGCGGAACTGTCGTCCTCATTGTACCTGCGGAATCCGGCGCTAAATGTTGGATCGGGTATGGCTGCGGAAGTTGCTGAATCGACAGCAGCCCTTGCTCGTTCAACTTCTGCGGCGATCCGCGCGAAAATCGGGTTCTGGGCGAGTGCCGGTTGATCTGGTGCTATTGCCGGAACGCTCCCAATTTCGTCAAGCCACCCGGCTTTGATATCCAGACTGGCCGCATTTTGGTTCAGTAATGCCGAGAATTCGGCCATTGTTGCTTCGTAGGAGCCGCGCGCCTTTCTAGTCGCCATGTCCGCCGTCGCAAGAAGGATGTTGATCCGCTGGATTTGTACGACTGCTTCCTTTCCGGCCTCCACCCGCGCAAGAACCGCTTCTGCAATCGTCGAGGCATTGGATTTCTGACGATCTGCTATATCGACACGTCGTTTACTGGCAAGCGCTCGCACATAGGCCCGCGCAATATCGACCTGGAACGCTAATACTTCGATGTCCCGTTGATACCCGGCTTGCTTCAACCCTGCCTGTGCCTCGGCTATCCGCGCCTGTCGTTTGCCTCCGAGCTCAATGCGTTGTGACAATCCGGCCGTCCATTCCAGGCCCTTGCTTCCGGAATAATTTTTGCTGCCAGCAAAATTCTCGGCGTCGACGAATATCTCGGGGTTCGGTCGGGCGCCGGCCTGCAGCAGCGCGCCGCCTGCTCCTGCGATGCCGGCTTCGGCTGCTCGCAGTCGAGCGGCATTGGTCTCACCAAGCCGCAGAGCGTCATTTAAGTCCTGGAGAATGATTGGCGCTTGCGCCGCCGCCGAGTTTACAAATACAACTGCACTGATAAGTGCAAAGATGAAATGGGTGCGCATGATAAATCTCGCTTGGGCATGACTTTAAGTCCCGCGTCGTCGTGCGGGGGCTGCTATTCAAGCGAAATCAGACGCGTGGTGGTTCAAGTACGCCCCACAGCGGGGCTGCATAGAGGCCTAGATCATTTGCGGCGCACAAGCGTTCCGCTTCGGGATCAGCGCTGATTGGTCCCTCAGGAACTTTGGAAAGCATTGGCGAATGCTGGTTGCAATGGAGGCCACAATCACTCTGCGTCAACACAATCTTTTCAGGCGCACTCTGATCGCCTAAGCCGACCCCGTCAAAGGCAATGATCGTGTCATCAGAAGATGCATCGCCAACATTCTCAGTATGAAAGGCGGTAATGAGTCCTGCCAAAATCATGCACATGACAACGACCGCGGCGCAAATACGCCGCCAGTTCTGTTGTACATGTGATGGTTTGCTCATGGCACTCACTTATGCTCCAAGCGTTGGAGCGTAACTAAACATTCTGACCACGAAGTCAACATGTTTTCCAAGAAATCTGAGTGAATGCGGCCTATTGTCGCCGATATAATATTGCATCTTGGTATGTTAATGGCCTGCTTGTCAGGCCTCGTCAAACAGATTCCACTGAACTATGGGTTGCCCGTCACCATTATGGCACGATCAATCCTTCGTCTTTTTGTGAAGCGCATCTTGTCGTCTCCATCGCACTTCGCCTGCGACGGCCGAGTAGTGCGGTATTGACTTCCCGCAGCGTATTGGACTCACCGACCTTCTTCTATATCACATACCGGGTCCAATTCGTCGACATCGCACTTTTCTGGTATTGCGCCAGTCCTAGTTCTGAACGGGAAAACGCATGCTTGAATATTTCCGCCGCTTATCATCGATAAGCAATCAAATGGCTTTTTCTTGACAAAGAGATTCTTTGTCATTGACTTCGAAACGGTTCACATAATTCATGCGCCAGTACAATCCATCAGAAATGGCGTCATTTGCCGAGAAAAACAACGAGCGCATCGCATTTGCGATCCGCGCCTCGATCTTTGGTGCATTACTGGTCTATGGAGTTTTTGCCAGGGCCACTGGCGTGAACCACGGGTCCTTTGAAGCCGCAGCGCTCATCTACGGCTTTACCACGCTACTCAGTTCTCTTTCATTCCTCTGGCCACGCCGTAGCGCCATCCTCGCATATGCCTTCATAAGCATGGACGTGGTGTGCCTGGCGGTCGTCGTTCTTTTGCTTGGAACCGGGTTCGGTCTCTCTCCACAGACGTCTGCAACGCTCCCGGTTTCTGGACTTATCTATGTTATACTTCTCTATGCTTCGATGAGGTACAGGCCAATTCTGGTCCTCTATGCCTCATTCCTGTTTGCGGCCAGTATCGGCCTGGGTTTTATGCTCTTTCCCCTCTCTGGAATTGGCGCCAGCGCCGCTCACGAAGAGCATCTTTCCCATTTCCAGCTTCTCAGTGCGATAGTCTTCGTCCTGGTCACTGCGATCGTTTTCATCCTGACTTACCGTTCCCGGCGTTTCCTGTCTGATGCCACTCGGAATGCTGCCCGCGCGGCTGCATTGGCCCGCTACTTTTCGCCGGATGTTTCCTCTGAACTTGTGGAGCAAAGCGCTGATACAAAAGAACATGCCCGCAGGAGGAAAGTGGCAGTGATTTTCGCAGACATTCAGCACTTCACGGCAATGTCTGAGAATATGGACCCCATGGCGCTTGGAATATTCCTGTCCGAGTTTCGTTCAAGGGTAGCGCGTTCTGCCTATGACAATGGGGGCATTATTGACAAATATATTGGGGATGCCGTGATGGCAGTTTTTGGTGCTCCCAACTCAAAACCAGATGACGCAGACCGTGCCCTTCAATGTGCCATGTCAATGGTTAAGGCGGTTTCGGAATGGTCGCGTGACAGGCGAAGCGCCGGGCTTCCGTCGATTGAGATAGCTATTGGCGCTCATTTCGGTGAGGCCTTCGTTGGTATTGTCGATGATGGTGTCATGATGGAGTACACAGTACTTGGAGACACGGTCAATGTTGCAAGCCGGCTGTCCCGGCTCCCCAGGACTCTGAATACATCATTGGTTGTCTCCGACGATCTGGTTTCGGCATGCCGAAGGCACCCGGTTTCCACCATGCTTGAGAAGGTAGATGCTCAGCACCTGCCTGGTCGTCAGAATCCGCTGGATGTATATCGACTCAGGCAGGATCAGTAATCGGTGTGCCTTATGTCCCGTTAAAGCTCTCTGAATACTTCTGGGGTGTCAGTCAATCTGCCGGTTCACAGCCCAAGTACAAGCCTTCCAACATAAAGACCGGTTACGAGCCCATCTGATGTGTCTCCGATCCGATCCAACGCCCCAGGTAAATGCGGACGAACAGCATGACCGTGCTGATTGCGATGAATGCATACAGGACGATCATCGGATCGCTTGAAAGTTTCAGCACCGTAAAGGCGGTCAGAACCAGCCCGTCCATCCCAATTGCGGCCAGCAGGACTGCCGCCGACGCCCCCACCTCATGTCGCCGGTAGCGGAACACACCCCAGTGCACGGTCATGTCCATGACCAGATAAAAGAAAGCACCGAGTGAAGCGATCCGGCTCAGGTCGAAAAACACAGCAAGGATCGATGCCGCAACGACAGTGTACACCAGCGTGTGTCGCTGAATGGGCCCTGACATCCCAAAATGGCTATGTGGGATCATTTTCATGTCGGTAAGCATTGCCAGCATTCGAGAGACAGCGAAGACACTTGCCAACAGGCCGGACGCCGTGGCTACAGCTGCCAGAAGTACCGTCAGCAGGAATCCTGCTGTTCCCAGCGTCGGCTTCGCCGCTTCTGCCAGGGAATAATCCCTGGCTACGACAATATCCTGAAGCTGAAGACTCGAACCTACACCGAAGGCCACGAGCAGATAAACGAACGTGCAAATTACGATGGAAATTGCAATCGCACGACCAATATTCCGATGCGGGTCGGTAACTTCTGATCCACTGTTGGTAATTGTGGTGAACCCCTTGAAAGCCAGGATGGACAATGCCACGGAGCCTGTAAATCCCAGGGCGTCATACTCCACTCCGGTACCGCCGGCGGCCTTGAAAACAAATCCCCCGCTCCAGAGTGCTGCGATACCAAAAACAGCAATGCCGCCAATCTTCAATGCGGCCATAATCAGTGAGGCGACCCCAACAGACTGATTGCCTGCGATATTGACAAGAAAAGCAACAAGAATAATTCCGACGGACAACACCGGTATCAGCGGCCCGCCATCGATATCAAAGGGGCGGAGGACATAGGTCGAGAATGTCCGCGCCACCAGGCTCTCGGCAATTATCATGCTGAGGGCCATGAGAAGCGATGCTCCGGCAGCAACAGCCCCTGTGCCATAGCATTTCTGCAGTATCATTGCGATGCCGCCAGCTGATGGCCATTTATTCGCCATACGAATGTACGAGTAAGCGCTAAAGCCAGTAACAATGGCACCGGCAATGAAAGCCAAAGGAAAATATGGGCCGGCGAGTTGAGCTATCTGGCCGGTGAGAGCAAAGATTCCAGCCCCGATCATGACACCGGTGCCCATGGCAACAGCGCCGGCGAGCGTGATCGACCCCTTTCTGTAGTTGCTCGAGTGATTGTGATCCGCCATTTTCAATCCTATTAGTATGCCTGCCGAATTGCGCTAATGTCACAATTCGACACCTTGAATAGCTTGGTTGGTCGTTCATCCGGGTGCATGGCTGTATCCTCGGACATCCCGCCATGTCATATGCATCTGGTGTCTGTCTGTCCTAGAACATTGATTGCGACTTAAGTCGCAGCGCATTAGCGACTACACTGACAGATGAGAGCGCCATGGCTGCCGCAGCAATAATGGGAGACAGCAACACACCGAATGAAGGATAGAGAATACCAGCTGCAATCGGTACGCCAGCAGCATTGTATATAAAGGCAAAGAATAGATTCTGCCTGATATTTCTCATTGTCGCTACGGAGAGGGTTCTTGCCCTTACAATCCCGAGCAGATCACCCTTCAGAAGGGTAACCCCGGCGCTTTCAATAGCCACATCAGTGCCGGTGCCCATGGCAATGCCAACATCTGCAGCTGCCAGTGCCGGAGCGTCGTTCACTCCATCACCGGCCATGGCGACCACTGCACCCGTGCGGCGGAGTTTATCGACTATGGCGCCTTTTTTATCCGGGAGAACGTCAGCTTCGACTTCGTCGATTCCGAGTTCCTTTGCGACAGCCTCAGCGGTAGTACGGTTATCGCCAGTCACCATGACTACCTTTATTCCGGCTGCCTGTAGTGCGCTGAGGGCTTCCGGCGTCGATTTCTTGACTGGATCGGCGATTGCCAGAATCCCTGCCACCACCCCGTCGATGGCCACATAGATTGCCGTCGCACCACCCTTCCGAAGTTCATCGGCCTTTCCAAGGGCATCGGACAAGGGGATTTTCATCTCATCAAGAAACTTTGAGTTTCCAATAACGACCCTGGCGCCTTGGACTGAACCGATTACGCCTTTCCCAACCGGACTGTCGAAATCAACAACTTCGACAAGGTCGAGATTCCTTTCGGTTGCAGCCTGAATAATGGCATGTGCAAGAGGGTGCTCGCTGTTCCTTTCGAGACTTGCTGCGATCCGTAGAAGATCATCCTGTCCGTATCCTGCCAGGGGCACTATCTGGGTAACAGCGGGCCGTCCCTCCGTCAGCGTTCCCGTCTTGTCGACGACGACTGTATCGATCTTCTCCAGCCGCTCAATTGCCTCTGCATTCTTGATGAGAACGCCACTTTGGGCTCCACGTCCAACACCGACCATAATCGACATCGGTGTTGCCAAGCCGAGTGCACATGGACACGCAATGATGAGCACAGAAACTGCGGCAACAAGACCATATGCCATTTGTGGCTGGGGCCCCCACACGGCCCAGACAGCAAAGGCGACAACAGCAACCAGAATAACGGCAGGTACAAACCACGCGGAGACATCATCAACCAGGCGTTGGATCGGGGCTCTGCTGCGCTGAGCCTGTGCAACCATGTGGACAATCTGCGCCAGCATCGTATCGTGACCGACTTTATCTGCGCGCATGGTAAAACTGCCGGTTTGATTGATGGTTCCGGCAATCACCTTGCTTCCTGGCTCTTTGGTAACCGGCATTGACTCACCGGTTACTAGAGATTCATCAACATTGCATCTTCCCTCCAGGAGCTCCCCATCGACGGGGACCTTTTCTCCTGGCCTGACTCTCAGCCTGTCACCAACAGCGATCTCCTCGATGGGAATGTCTTCATCGGCTCCATTATCCTGAACACGGCGGGCGGTCTTCGGCGTTAGATCCAGCAAAGCCTTGATGGCTCCAGAGGTCTGATCCCTGGCCCGAAGCTCCAGTACCTGTCCCAGAAGTACCAGTACGGTAATTACGGCCGCTGCTTCGAAGTATACAGCGACGGCGCCATCACCCCCTCTGAAGGCACTAGGGAAGACACTTGGAAATACTGCTGCTACAACGCTGTAGGTCCATGCAACGCCAATTCCCATGGCAATCAGCGTGAACATGTTCAGCTTTCTGTTCCGGACGGATGAGACGCCCCGCTCCAGAAACGGCCAGCCAGCCCACCATACGACCGGGGTTGCCGCGAGCAGCTGCACCCAGTTTGAGCTTTGTGGTCCAAGGAGATGTAAGCCGAAAAGATGCGGACCCATTTCCAGGACAAGAAGGGGAAGCGTTAGTATTGCACCTCCCCAGAACCGGCGAGCCATATCCTGAAGTTCGGCATTGGGGCCGGTTGCATCGGCCGCATTCTCTGGCTCCAGCGCCATACCGCAGATTGGGCATGCACCGGGTCCATTCTGGCGGATCTGCGGATGCATCGGACAGGTGTAAACTACGCCGCTCTGATCTGGCGTCTTGCCTGCGGTTTTCTGGACAGTCAGATATGTTTCCGGGGCGGCGTCGAATTTTCCCTGGCATTTCCCGCTGCAGAAGAAATACCGCTTCGCGTTATACTCTGAAGAGAATTTTGCCGCCGCTGGCTCGACTTGCATGCCGCAGACAGGGTCATGAACAGAAGACGTGCTCGGATGGTCATGAAGATGTTTGCCCGGATGGCCATGACCATGGCCCGTGTGATGACCGTTCGACATTGGCTGGTCTCCGTCTTCTTTCTGCTTTGGTAATGAAAATTCTGCTTCCTGATGATCAGTCTTGTCAAAAGATATGGTTCTTACAACCCGGATGGGGCGGAGCTGGAAAACCTGCTCCGCCGCCCGGTGCGGACTGGATGCTATCTCATCATTTTCGCCATTGTTCCGTCTCTCAGAATAAACTGATGCCAGAATGCAGCCCCGATATGGCCGATCAGGGCAATGACCATGGTGTAAGCCAGAATGATGTGCAGGTTTGCTGTATCCTCAGCCAGTAGGGGATTATAGGCCTCGCCGCCGGACAAATTCAGCAGGATGTAAATGCCATTCGACCTGATTGTGGTCACCAGGCCGGTCGCCGGGATCGCAAACAGCAGCAGGTACAATCCTGTGTGAACGCTTCGTGCAGCAATTCCAATGCCGGATAGTTTCGGTCCGGACAGCCTGATTGCCGCTCGAACCATGCTCAGTGCGAGGACGATGACACCCAGTCCGAGGTGCAGCCGGCCAAGAATGAGCTTCGTGGGCCCGGGGGAAAGCTGACCACCCCAGATGGCGATCCCGATCAGGGTAATGATTGCTGCAGCGGACATCCAGTGAAGGCTTTTCTCACTGGCTCTATAAGCAGTTCTGTTCATGATTGCTCAGTCCGATCCACGGGCTGGGAGTACTTCTGCACTGAACCCAAGCGCTTTGATGATTTCGATCACCTCTTCTTCGGTTGCGGGTCCTACGACGTGCACGTGTTTCTGGCTCCGGTCGACTGTAACGCCCTCCACGCCGGCTATCCCGGAGAGACCCTCGCGGATCTTCTTCTCGCAGCCGCCACATGTCATGTTCTGTACAAAAATCCTCAGCATGGCCTTCTCCTGATTAGGGGAGCCCATCCTGCAACCTTGCCGTCTTGGAAGGTCAAGCAGGAAATGTCCGATTGATATTTCGCCAGCCCCCCCTATCGTCAGGTCATTGCTGCATGGGCACCACAGAAAGGGCATACATATGGCCGAACAGTCCATTTCCGATCATTGGGCCGGCGTATATGTCCGAAAGGCCGAAGACGAAGTGAGTTGGTTTCAGGAATCCCCGGTCAGATCTGCTGACTGGATTCGTGCAATCGCCCGGACGAGTGAAACGCCGATCATCGACATTGGCGGTGGCGCATCCAGGCTGGTGGACGCACTTGTTGCTTCCGGGTTCATGGATGTAACTGTGCTCGATGTTGCGGCTTCAGCACTTGCCAGATCAAAGGCCCGGCTGGGTGAATCGGGCAGCAAGGTCAACTGGACCGTAGCCGATATCACGGCCTGGCAACCGGAAAGAAACTATCTGGTTTGGCATGATAGGGCCGTGTTCCATTTCATGGTTGAAGAGGAACAGCGCAGCCGCTACCTCACCACAATGGATCAGGCAACTACAACCGGCAGCACCGCCATCATTGCGACTTTCGCATTGGATGGGCCTGATAAATGCAGCGGGCTCCCCGTTCAGAGATATAGCCCGGAAACTTTGGCCGCTGCCCTAGGAGACCGGTACAGGCTGGTTGGGGCTGAGTACGAGTCGCACTCCACTCCCGGTGGCAGCTTACAGGCGTTTCAGTATAGCCGGTTCCTGAAGCTTTAGAGCCGCTCAGGCGTTTGGCCGTGAACGGCGGGTATCTTTCGCGATGGGCAAGACTGCCCAATAGCAGCCTTGTTCAGTTTGGCTTTTTCGTGGGCATACACAGCTGCCTGTAAGCTTCCGAAACGGCTGGATGGCAACAGTCCCTCGTTTCCAGGGACTCCAGTGCCTGGAGCAGACATTCAACGATTTTTGGTCGTCTTTCGAAATCCGCTCGATGAAGAAGCCTCAGGATTTCTGATTCAAGTGAAGGCTGCTTCTGCATCTGGCACTCCACATCGACTTCTGAAGTTGGGTTGCTGCACGGGCTGCAGAGTGAATGCCCGGCTCACTTATCTGTCAGCGCATCGTAGCACCTGGTTCGCCCATTGCCAAAGTACCAACCCAAACCTTCCCACGTGGGAATCTGCGGCAATCAGCCACACACGCCAGCTTTTCCCTATATTGCTTTCTCGACCGCAGGTGCTATCGTTGGCGACATGCGGTTCTGTTCACGCATCCTTGTCGCCTTCCTTGCCCTTTCTCTGATCATGAGTGGGGCAATTCAGGCCTCCTATGCTTCGGCGACAATGTCCCCGACGGGTATGAGCCGTATGACCGGACAAGATAGCGGGGACTGTGAAGGCTGCGGTTCAGCGAAAGCTGCTCCTTGCAGCATCTCCACCCAGTGCATCGCTTTCTTTGCGGTTCTTCCAGACATGCCAGTTGCCCTGGTCTATTTCCGGACCGACCAGTTCCTGAATGTGGACGTATCCCATTCTGATCGCTCTACCCGGCCAGATCCATACCCACCTCGATCCTGATCTCTCGATAGTTACATTCAGCTGACGGTGATCGCATTGGGATTTTTATCCCTCGATTAGCGGAACTGCGCTGAATCGGTTTTCTACAATCGAGGGATTCGTGAATGAGCCATCGCGACATCGGATGGTCCTCGCGAAGCTTCAGCCGCCGGCAGGCTCTTGCTTGCCTGGCTGGGCTCGCAGCAACGGCAATGCCCGTCCGCTCTGGGCAGGCAGAAGTTGCCTCTGGCAGGACAGTCAGATCCGGCCTGCAGGAAATATTTCTGACCGCCTCCGCTGCGGATCACAACTTTTGGGCCGATTCCGGACCGGCTACCGGCATGCTGGCTTATGACGGCAAGGTTCCGGGCCCAGTTCTCCGCGTTAAGCAGGGGAGACCTCTGCGCGTAACCCTTCATAACCGACTTGAAGATGACACAACGATTCATTGGCATGGAATTAGGCTTCCGAATGCCATGGACGGCGTTCCTGGCCTGACACAGCCTCCGGTTCACAGCGGTGAAGCATTTGTCTACGAATTTTCTCCTCCGGATGCAGGAACCTTCTGGTACCACCCCCATGCCAACAGCCTTCAGCAACAGGGCAGGGGACTCGCCGGTGTATTAATTGTCGAGGAAGACAGCCCGCCGGCTGTTGATCGGGATATTCATTGGGTTTTGACGGACTGGCGCCTTGACGACGAGCGCCAGATTGTCGGCGGCTTCGGGAATCCGATGGAAGCAGGAATGGCGGGCCGGATAGGCAGCCTGGTTTCCATAAATGGCAACTTCCGGCAACAGGAAGCGTTTCATGATGGCGAAATCGTCCGCCTTCGACTGATTAACGCATGTCTCGCGCGCATCATGCGGCTGGATTTCTCACGGTACAATCCGATTGTGATTGCTATCGACGGTCAACCCTGTGACCCCCATGTTCCGGTTGATGGTCGCGTGCTTCTGGGTCCGGCGATGAGGGTCGACCTGATTCTTTCAATGAATGGTAGGCCCGGTCGCCTCTACGCGATTCGGGACGACTTTTATCCTGCCCTATCCTACGACCTGTCTGGTTTTGTCTGTATTGGCTCTCTCAGCCGGGGCCGCGCTCCCGGGGATATCGGCCAGTGGTCCCTGCCTCGCAACCCGCTTCCTGAGCCGGATCTTGCAGCGGCTGCCCGGATCGGAATCACCATCCAGGGCGGAATGATGGGGGGCATGGGTGGCATGATGGGCACAGCCTCTTCAAATGCCGCCTGGGCAATCAATGGCTCTTCCATGACAGGTGATGGTCATGCCGGAATGCGGCCGCTTGCTACATTGGAACGGCATCGTACCTATCATTTATCAATCAGTAATGACACCGCCTGGTGGCATCCCATGCACCTCCACGGTCTCAGTTTTCTCGTACTGAAGAAGAATGGGGAAAGTGTACCGCATCGAAAGTGGGCGGATACCGTTCTGCTTGCGCCGCGGGATCTCGTTGAAATTGCCTTTGTTGCCGACAACCCGGGCGACTGGATGTTCCACTGTCATGTCACTGATCACCAGAAATCCGGGTTGATGACTGTCCTTCGCATCACCTGACCGCCGCTCTCAGTAACCAATGGAGATACGTCATGAACCGTTTCCACTTCATAACATTGATGGCATCGGCGCTCATCTTTCCGATGACAGCCATGGCTCAGTCGACACCTGCCATACTGTACAAGAACCCACAATGCGGGTGCTGCGAGGGTTACGCTGAGTACATGCGGAAGAATGGATTCCAGGTCGACGTGAAGGCTGTACATAATTTGTCGGAGATCAGTCAGAAGGCGGGCATCCCCTCTCACCTGGAGGGCTGTCACACGATGCTCATTGATGGCTATGTCGTTGACGGACATGTCCCAGCAAATATTGTCCGAAAACTCCTGCGTGATCGTCCGGACATTGCCGGCATTACCTTACCTGGTATGCCGGCAGGATCGCCGGGCATGGGTGGCGAAAAGTCTGGACCGTTCACTGTGTACTCGGTCCCCAAGAATGGTGGAAAGCCTTTCTTATACGCAACTGAATAGGAGGCTCGTCATGATGCACGGGGGCGACTGTGGCTGGATGGGAATGGTCTCTCTAGGCGTGATCGGGTTGGCAATCGTTGCCTTACTGCTCGCGATTGCCGCATTGATCAAATTCCTTTTCAGCAGATAGAAGACTATGGATACGGATTTCTCGTCCACAAAGAAGGCGACGATGGTCGGTCCGCGACAACTGCGCCGAATGGCTGTCGTTCCTGTCGCTGTTTTTGTCGTCTTGTCGGTACTTCTTGGTATCGGCCTCACACTGAAGCCGCGAGAAATTCCGTCTGTGTTGATCGGAAAACCTGCCCCGCAGTTCGGCCTTCCCCCGGTGCAAGGGAGATCGATGGGGTTTTCGACTAGTGATCTGCTTGGTCGCAGGTCGCTTGTCAATGTCTTCGCCTCCTGGTGCGTCGCCTGTCGAGATGAGCATCCGATCCTAATGGACATCGCGTCTGATGGATCGATTCCGGTTTATGGTCTCAACTACAAAGATGCTCCTCGAGACGCTGAACAGTGGCTCGATGAGTTTGGAGACCCATATACCAGAACCGGCGCTGATATAACCGGCCGCGTTGCAATCGACTGGGGCGTCTATGGCGTACCGGAAACTTTTGTTGTCGATGTCGACGGCAAGATACTGCACAAGCAGATAGGCCCACTCACGCGCGCGACCGTTGACTCCATCATTCTTCCCTTTTTCTCGCCACCGCGACTTGTGCAGGACTTTCAATGAAACCGCAGCTCGTACTGACTCTTTTGCTCCTGTTTGTGCCTGGCCTTTCTGATGCCGCTCAATCCAGTGATGCTCTGGTTCCTCCTGGTTTTGCCATTCACGACAGGCCCCGACCGATTCACCAGGTGGAGTTCGTCACGCATGACGGTTCGGCAACGAACTTGTCGGACTTCCGCGGATCAACCGTGCTCCTTAACATCTGGGCAACCTGGTGCCCGCCTTGCCGAGAGGAGATGCCGTCGCTCGACAGTTTGCAATCCAGATTGGGTGGGAAGGGATTTCAGGTGGTCGCACTCTCGATTGACCGGGCTGGTATGCCCGCAGTGGAGACGTTCTTCCGGGAATCCGGCATCCGGTTTCTTTCACCTTTTTTGGACAGCTCCGGCAAGGTCTCTCGCGCACTTGGAATAACCGGCTTGCCGACAACGCTTCTGATCAACACAACCGGGCAGGAAATCGGCCGTCTTGTCGGACCTGCACAGTGGGACGCTCCAGAGATGATCGCGTTCCTTGAGCGATACAGACAATGACACTGATTTCCTGCGGTCATGGCCACAATCTCAGATACTAGGAAGGATAACGATACGATGTCAGACAATCGCCTGAACTCCATTTCAGAAAACTCTCTGAGCTCTGAATGGGTAAATGCTGCCCGCTACTACCTTCGTGGTCGCCGCGGAATGTTCTTGATTGGCGGCATTTTACTTGTTGCCGCTTTGGTTCTGAACTGGGGCTGGCTTGCAGCTATCGGCATCGCGCCGATCCTTCTGAGTGTGCTTCCCTGCGCTGTAATGTGCGCTCTTGGTTTGTGCATGATGCACAAGAAGACTGCAGATGCTGAGGGCCGCGACAATCAGCCCCGCCCGCCGTATGTCCCGCCCAAGGTTGAGGTGCTCCCACCCGAACCTGAGCCGGTTAGGCTTTCCGGTTCCAGGATCGGTGACGGTGATTCGAGTACGGAACCTTCGATGATGAGTGACGAGCACAAGGTTCGTAGATACTCGTCGCCGGACAGGGCCGATCATGGCTAGGACGAATTCTGCTTTCCTCTCTGCAGCGGTCATTGGCCTGGCACTGGTCGGGAGCCCTGCAGTTGGACATTCTCTTGCAGAACTCGAGGGGAATCTTTCCAGAAAAGAGGCTTATTTCCAGGTCATAAACAAACCCGCACCGCCATTCCAGCTGCAGGATGCGCAAGGTGTGCGATCTGATCTGGCCTCATACGCTGGAAAGGTGATTGTTCTCAATTTCATCTATGCAAGCTGTACGGATATTTGTCCGCTTCATTCCGATCGCATTGCCGAGATTCAGGACATGGTCAATCGCACCCCGATGAAAGAGCTTGTTGAGTTCATTTCAGTAACAACCGATCCTGAGCATGATTCATCTGTCGTGTTGGCGGGTTATGGTTCTGTCCATGGCCTTGACCATTCGAACTGGCGTTTCCTCACCAAGACACCGGACCAGTTGGAGTCGAGCACCAGGATGCTCGCTGAGGCATATGGCCATCGCTTTACACCGGTCAATGGCGAGTACCAGGCGCATGGTATCGTCACGCATATCATTGACAGGGATGGTCAGTGGCGTGCCAATTTTCATGGCCTCAAATTCTCCCCTGTCAATATGGTTCTTTTCATCAATGCGCTTACGAACGACGCGCATTCAAAATTGAAGGCTAAACCTGAAGAGCAGGGGTTCTGGTCGACTATCCGAAAATGGCTTTAGCATGCTGCAATTCCCGCGGTCGCGGCAGGAGGGGAATGAGATGAGCTGGTTTATGCTTCATGCAACTTTGCTCAGGGCTGTCAGGAAGTTGGTTCTGATGGCTCTCATCATCAGTAGCCTACTTGCTATCAGTCCTGAGTCCCCATCAGCGGCTGAGAGTGGGCACGATACATTCTCGAAGGTGGAGTTCGAGAAGCGGGTCCGCGATTATCTCCTTGCGAATCCGGAGGTCATCCTTGAAGCCCTGCAGGCACTCGAGGCGCGGCGCATGGCGGAAGAACAAAGTGACGGAGCGCGTATGATCGCGCAGAATTCTGCGGCATTGTTTCAGAGTCCGGATAGCCCGGTTGCCGGCAATGTCACGGGAAATGTGACGATTGTGGAGTTTTTTGATTACAATTGCCCTTATTGCCGCAGCGTCGCGCAAACTCTCAATCGGGTCATAGAATCCGATGGATACATCCGCGTGGTCTTCAAAGAATTTCCGATCCTTGGTCCGAACTCCGTATTTGCGGCAAGGGTTGCGCTTGCTGCGAATGCACAGGGTCGTTATGCGGACTTCCATGATCGCCTCATGTCGCTTAAGGGACAGGCTGATGAAGCCTCCGTTTTCAGGGCTGCTTCAGAGTTGGGGCTTGATCTGAAGAAATTGGAAGCTGACATGAAGGATCCCCTGATCGACGCGGAAATCAGACGAAATGAAGTGCTCGCCAAATCCCTTCGCATCAATGGCACGCCGGCTTTTGTGATTGGGAATGAAGTTGTTCGCGGCGCCGCGGATCTGGATACGATCATGACCCTGGTTCAACGTGCCCGTAACAAACGCTGAATTCTTGATCCTTTCCTGTCCGATAAAGGCATAGCTCGCATGTCAAATATTTCACTTGTTGCTGCCTTTGCTGCGGGATTCATCTCTTTCCTGTCTCCTTGCGTGCTTCCACTGGTGCCTGGCTATGTTTCGTATGTAGCGGGCCATTCATTGAGCTCCCTTGACAGACCCGACTTGAAGCGCCGCCTTCAGGCATTGGGACTGAGCCTGTGCTTTGTTCTTGGTTTTTCCACAGTCTTCGTCCTGATGGGAGCTAGCGCCACGGTCCTTGGACAGTGGCTTAACGACTTCCGATATGAATTTAATATTGTCGCCGGCGTCGTGATTATTGGCTTCGGCCTATTTCTGACCGGTCTGATCAGGCCGGCCTGGATGATGCGCGACGCTCGCTGGCATTCCTCGATCGCCGGCGGACATCCGGCCTCCGCCTACATATTAGGACTGGCCTTCGCGTTCGGGTGGACGCCATGTATTGGCCCGATCCTCGGAGCCATTCTGACCGTTGGCGCCACCTCATCATCGGTTGCTGAGGGGATGTTTCTGCTGGGGGTATACTCTCTAGGGCTTGGTATCCCGTTCTTGCTGTCTACGCTGTTTACTGACTTTCTTGTTTCGGGAATGAGAAGGTTCAGCCGGGCAGGGCGGATTCTCAAGCTTGCCGCCGGTGTTGCGATGATGGCAATGGGGGTGGCAATGCTGACCGGGGATCTTTCAGCCTTGTCATACTGGTTTCTCAGAACTTTTCCGGTTCTGTCGACAATCGGGTAGGCGCCAGCCGGTGAATGCCTGACCATTTGCTCCAGCTCTGCCGGCTCATATTTCGAACGGCACGGCGGTTCAGCTTAAACAGGTTAAATTATGGACATATTTGTAGTTCCTCCCTGCTTTGGCAGGTCATTCTCCATTGAAATCCGCCCATATTGAGTACATATTAGTCGACGTCATGAGGAAGACTCAGCTCATACTTGCCCTGTTTGGACTGATGCTGGCGGCCGCAATCGGTCTCGGCAGCTTTGGCGCGACTGCCATGTCTTCCATGACTGATTCCTCCAGTTTTGGCCTTTCAGCATCAGTCCGGCCTGCTGCTGACGCAGGCTCTGCCGTTTTCGGAGACCACCACGGCAACTTGCAAGACAGACGCTCGCTTCCAGGCCATCATGAGGGCCGGCACGGTGGGAAATCCGGGACTGCAAGCGGGTCCTCCTGTTGTGCGGTGGCGTGCTCGCCGATGATGTTCTCCGATGCTCATTTTGAGCTGTCGGCTTCCGTTTTTTCCGATCGCTACTGTTTCTCAAATACCGCGGTTACCGTTTCCATTTTCGGTGACCCGCCGTTGCGGCCGCCGCGCCTGACAGCCTGACCCGAACGGCCTTGAAGGCTGTAGCCTCGGGCATGTTGGCTGATTCTCAGAACAGCAACTGCTTCTGAATTTTGCGAACCGATTGATTGGCGGGGTCTGCCTTCGCCACGGGCTGGGACAGCTATGTTTCCCGCCTGCCGTATCGGTTTCTCATGGGCTATTTCCTATCCGCGGCTAGTTCGGCTCTCGCGACTGCGAGAACAGATTCCCCGAACCATCTCTTCTTATCTATCGACGACAGGTGCAAAAATGATCCGTTTCATGAACCGTTCCCAGGCTGCCGTTGCCGCTGCTTTGGCCCTTGCTACCTCAGCAGTATCCCCAGCTTTTGCCGACGCAGGACATGGCAAAGGCCCTTCGATCGGCGCCCCTGGCGTTGCCGCCAAGGCCAATCGCACGATCGAAATCACCCTGGGTGACAATTTCTACGAGCCCGAAAAGATCACCGTGAAGAAGGGTGAGACAATCCGCTTTGTCATCCGCAATGGCGGCGAGCTTCTTCATGAATTCAACATCGGAACGCCTGCCATGCATGCTGAACACCAGAAGGAAATGGCGATGATGGTGGAGCATGGGATGCTTACCCCGACCGGCATTAATCATGACATGTCCAAAATGGATCACTCGAAAATGGGGAACATGGATCATTCGAAAATGTCGATGCCGATGAAGCATGACGACCCCAACAGCAAGCTGGTTGAGCCGGGCAAGACTGCCGAGATTGTCTGGACCTTCTCCAAAGCGACGGAACTTCAGTTCGCCTGCAACATTCCGGGCCACTACGAGGCCGGCATGGTCGGCGAGTTCAAGTTCAATTGATCCGTTTCCACAGGAAATCGAGGAGATTCCCATGGCTCTCACAATCCCAATTCTGACCAGAGCGGCGGCGTTCGCAGCAGCGATTTCCCTGCTCGGTGTTTCACCGTCCGGCGCCAATGCCGGCACGTATGACCTGACCATTGGCAAGACGGAGGTGAATATCACCGGTCGCCCCCGCACTGCCATGACCGTCAATGGGCAACTGCCTGGCCCGGTTCTCCGCTTTAAGGAAGGAGAGGAGGTGACCCTCAACGTCAAGAACACACTTGACGAAGATACCTCCATTCACTGGCACGGTATCATCCTTCCCTACACGCAGGATGGGGTGCCCGGGATCAGCTTCCCCGGTATCAAGCCCGGTGAAACTTTCACGTATCGCTTCAAGATCAATCAGGCCGGCACCTACTGGTATCACAGCCATTCCGGCCTGCAGGAGCAGGCCGGGGTCTACGGGCCTTTGGTGATCGAGTCTGCCAAGCGAGAGCCCTACAAGTACGACAGGGAGTATGTCGTCATGCTCTCGGATTGGTCGGATACAAAAGCCGAAACAATCCTTTCGAACCTGAAGAAGCAGAGTGATTACTACAACTACAGTCAGCGTACACTTGGTACTTTTTTCTCTGACGTTGCAAAGAATGGTTTCAGCGAGACGGTCAGCGATCGGCTCTCCTGGGGCCAGATGCGAATGGCTCCGACAGACATCGCTGATGTCAGCGGGTATACCTACCTGATCAACGGCCAGAGCCCCGCAGCCAACTGGACCGCGTTATTCCGGCCGGGCGAGCGGGTTCGCCTCCGTTTCATCAATGGGTCCGCGATGTCCTATTTCGATGTGCGGATTCCAGGTTTGAAGATGACCGTTGTACAGGCGGATGGAAACGACATCCAACCCAAGACTGTCGACCAGTTTCGCATTGCCGTCGCTGAGACATACGACGTCATCGTTCAGCCGAAGCAAGAGCAGGCATATACGATCTTCGCCGCGTCCCTGGCTCGTACCGGCTATGCCGCCGGCACCCTTGCCCCTCGGGAAGGAATGCGCGGTGAAATTCCGAAGCTTGGTGAGAGCCCCATTCTGACCATGGCTGACATGGGCATGTCCATGGATCACGGTTCTATGGCAGGGATGGATCACTCCAAGATGGCTGGCATGGACCATTCCAAAATGCAGGGGATGGATCACTCCAAGATGACCGGCATGGAAGCCATGGGGGGCGATGAAGGCGTCATTCGTGGTGATAACTATGCTCCCGGCAGTGGGCTGTCTCAGGTTGGCGACAACGATGGAACGGTCCTTGTCTATGGTGACCTCAAATCCATGAAACCCGATACTGAATACCGCACCCCGGATCGGGTTATCGAACTGCGCCTTACTGGCAACATGGAGAGATATTTCTGGTCCATCAATGGCAAGAAGTACTCTGAAGCGGAGCCTATTCGGCTTCGGTATGGCGAGCGGGTTCGCTTCAAGTTCATTAACGAAACCATGATGAGCCACCCCATGCACTTACACGGCATGTGGATGCATCTCGACACCGGCAACGGACGCTTCAATCCGTTGAAGCACACCGTAAATGTCGCTCCTGGCACTACCCTTTCAGTGGATGTCCCCGCCGATGCCATGGGTCAGTGGGCCTTCCATTGCCATTTGATCTATCACATGGCGACCGGAATGTTCAGGAAGGTCATTGTCGAACAGAAAACCGCTTCCGCAAATTGAGGGCTGAACGATGAGGAATTTTAAGATCTGGGAGCGTGGCGCCATTGCGCTTGCGTCCTTTGGTGTAGCCGCTGTCATGCTGGCGACCGGGCCGGTTAGGGCAGCTGAGGACGATCAGCTGTTCACAATGCTGAAGGTCGACGAGCTGGAATACCGGGCGAGCAACAGAAAGGACACCTACAACTGGGATGCCGAGGGCTGGATCGGGGAAGACTACAACAAGCTCTGGCTGAAGACGGAAGGGGAGCGCCTTGTGGATGGGAAGGTCGAGAGTGCCGAGGTCCAGGCACTCTACAGCCGGCTGATATCAACGTTCTTCGACGTGCAGGCCGGCGTTCGGTACGACTTCAAGCCGGTTCCCAAGCGAACCTTTGGCGTGCTGGGCGTGCAGGGGCTGGCTCCATACTTTTTCGAGGTCGATGCCGCTTCATTTGTCAGCGACCATGGCGAGGTCTCCGGACGCCTGAAAGCGTCCTACGATCTTCTGTTTACTCAGCGGCTGATCCTGGAACCAAGCTTCGAGACAAACATTGCGCTGCAATCCGTCAAGGAGCGCGGCGTCGGGTCTGGCATCAATGACGTCGGCCTGAGTGCCCGGCTTCGGTACGAGATCTTCCGAGAATTCGCCCCCTACATCGGTGTCAATTACGAAAGAAAGCTTGGACAGACCGCTTCGTATGCCAAGGACGAGGGAGAAGAGCCGGATAACCTGAGCTTTGTCGTCGGCTTGCGGTTCTGGTTCTGACGAGAGGATTGTTCGATGAAGGTCTTTCTGAAATCCATATTGCTGGCTTCGGCTGGCATAGCTCTCAGCGTATCCGCCTCTGCGAAGGAGGTTTCGGTAAAGATGCTGAATCAGTCCGGCGGAGAGAAGTACGTTTTCGACGCTGAACTTGTTCGGCTGAAACCAGGCGACTCCCTGGTTTTTGAAGCTACCGATCGCGGGCACAATGCTGAAACGATACCAGGCATGCTTCCTCAGGGGGCCAAGCGCTTCAAAACCGGGTTCAATAAGTCGGAAACGGTGACTTTTTCCGCCCCTGGAATCTATGGAGTTAAGTGCTTGCCTCATTTTGGCCTGGGCATGATCGCCTTTGTGATTGTTGGCGATCCGGTCAATCTTGAAGAGGTGAAGACGGCTGCCGAGAAATTGCCACCTAAGGCCAAGGCTCGCGCTTTGGCTTTGCTGGAGCAGGTCAAGTAGGTTCTTCTAGTGAGGCGCAGCATGAGGCCATACTGGCTTCCTGCTGCGCTCTCCATGAACAGGTGCGCCATGAGATCCACTCCGTGTCTTTTGCTGGTCGCCTGGGTGCTTTTTTTCTCCATTGTGGCCCGCGCAGATGAGATTAGTGATGCTGGTGGCGTTTCTATTGAACAGCCACAGATAGTGGTAAGCCCTCACGATGGGAAGCACCACTTGTCTTTTCTGCTGCTGAACAATTCTGGTAGCGCCGTAACTCTCATTGGCGTTGAGTCGAAGTATTTCACTAGCGCGACTTTTTCTTTCAGGTCTTCCCCAGATAAAGTTTCCATCCTGTCGAGCATTACTGTGCGCTCAGATGAGCATCTTGACCTCGCTTCATCTCACCAATGGTTCGAGCTTGATGGTGTCTCAACCGAGATTTCCAAAATTGGTCTGGTCCCATTTACAGCGCTGCTGTCTGGAAACCGCCAGATAGAAGCGCATGCACATTTCCGCGAGAATCGCAGTGCTTCAGAGGAGGTAAGGCCATGAATAGGATTGCTTCGCTTATCGCGCTCCTTCTCTTGGCCGGCTGTGCGGGAACCACTCTTGATTCTTCAGTCGATCAAGAACTTTGGGTCGGGAAATCGAGAGTTGACCTTGTCGCTGCAAAAGGCCCGCCGGACTCGGAGCAGTCGATTCTCTTTGGCGGGTCCGTACTCATCTTTGTTTCCGATGATCACCGCCTGACGGCCATATTTCCGAAGGGGCCCACGCGTCATAAATGCATGACCCGATTCAAGGTTGACGAGGGCGGCACGATTGTTGATGTGTCCAAGTCTGGAAACTGCCATTCATAATTAGCGCATTGACTTCTCAGGCAGTGGTGAGTCATTGCCTGGGACCTCCCTGTCATCAGGCTGTCTGTTCTGGGGTCTTTTCAGACTGTCTGTGGCAGGGAGGGCAATGCCGTTCAATTTCGATTGCCGAATCTGCGCGCCGCGTATGAGGGTGACAGCAACTAGTCCCATTGCTTTGGCCGGGCGAGACCCCAAAACGCAACAGCTCACGAAATTTCATCCGTATCGGAAAGTGGGATAAACGGGTAGGCGTTGTGGTGAATTAATATAATAATTATATACACTTATATAAAAAACAGTTGAAGGCTCTGTTGTGACCTGGAATTGGCACGATTTGTTGCGTTTTCGCAAACGCTCCAGGCAATGAGTCGGCGAAATTTCAGCGTAAATTTTCATGATAAGTCATCCAAGAATCTTCAAATATATTGGTGGATAGCCACCAATATAATATTACTTCGCTTATATGTTCTGATGACCAATGGTCCCTAGAGGAATGAAGCTTCCCGTTTCGCAGGCAATGCTGTTTGAACAGCAAGATAAATTGATCCTGTTCGGCATAGATCCGCAGGGCTTCTGGTTCAGATCTGGCGACATTGCTGCCGTTGACTTCGACCAGGGTGTAGTGCGCGACTACCACGGTTGCGGATATCAGGCTACTTGGGCCGACCCGAGCTTCGATCTTGCATGCGTATCGTTCCCGGAGACCTTTAAACGAGATTCCTGGAAGAGAGTACACCGGCATGCTGTTAAATCATGGCAAGCAAAGTACGGATGGTCCCCAAGGGAAACCGATGCTGCGGCTCAAGCAGAGCTTTGGGGCATTATTTCGGTTGGGCAAACATTAAACCTCGCAGGTTTGCTTACGGGTCACCCACGTAATGAGGATGGCTGGGGCGTTACTCCAGCCATCAGTCATTTGTGCCTAGATACAAATTTCGTTGTGACTTCGAGAGACCAACAGCGCTGGCATCTCGGAGTGATGGCGGACAGTAATAGTGCAAGGATGTTCGAAAGCTTACTTGCTGACGTCAGGGCGTCCACACCGTCAGAAACAGATGTTTATGTGTTGGATATATACGACCTCGACAATCTTAGAGGGCGTTGCCACGTGCTAAAACCATGAATGTGATCTTCTTAGACTTCGATGGTCCGTTAATCACTCATCGAAGTCAGTATTTTATCCCCAAGAGGTCGGCAGCGGAAGTAGAGTATCTCATCGATCTTCCTGAGCCGATTGATCTTGATGGACTTGACATTGATCTCGCGAAAACACGAATTCCGGCTTTTGATCCGATCGCTGTATCGCTTCTTCAAAAGTTAGTATTTGGCCACTTGGCACAAATTGTTGTCTCGTCCAGTTGGCGCAAAATTGGAAAAAGCAACATTGAAGCAATCCTAGAAGTAAATGGAATACCACCGTGCTTGCATCACCGCAAATGGTCGACTGATTTTATCGGATTAACTGCAACTCGATCAGCTGAGATTTTAACCTGGCTACAACAGGCAGGTGAGCGAGGCGAGGAAGTAACTAGCTACGCCGCAATTGACGACGACCCCAATATCTTAAATTTACCTGGCGGCATCTTAGTCCCATATGTGGATGGCTTGAGGTGGTCAGATTTTTGCTCAGCATCAGCAGCATTAGGTGGAGGTATTGTCGTAAACGGCTTTGACCTGGTTGATGGAGAATTTGTCGCGGACGTTTCGACTGGCGCACTCGGCGAGAAGCCCATTGAGCGACTGGGCAACACTCCCGCACGTTATAATTTTGGGCCGATAAGTATGGATCCGAGCGAAGCGCCAATTGGGTGTGTTCGCTGCGTCAAAAGCGCTTACCAGTTAGTGCGGATAGCTAAATCTGAAGATATGAGGCAAGAGAGATGGAAGCATTAACTGCTCTTCGTCGAAGATTCTCGGTTCTTACTGATGATGGCACTGCGGGGGAATTCTCACTCGAGCACGGATGGA
The DNA here is from genome assembly GCF_964218355.1 of Ferrovibrio sp. GTDB lineage: Bacteria > Pseudomonadota > Alphaproteobacteria > Ferrovibrionales > Ferrovibrionaceae > Ferrovibrio. The sequence continues at coordinate 177,398 of NZ_CAXPMC010000026.1, forward strand.
TTCCCTTGTTGCAAAAGTTAGCGGATGAGATCGAGAGTCTTGATGTTTCATGCCGGAATGGATTTTCAATTTTGCATGTTAAAGAAAAATATGGCCGGCTCAGTTTTATCGCGAACTGTGGACCAGAGATTGATCATCTAATCTCACAAACAGAAGCGGCCAGTACTACGCTCTGTGCTGTTTGCGGATCAGAAGGGGTTATGTCGACTAGAGGGTGGCGTCGCGTATTGTGCAGTACGCATAAAGAAAATCTTATTCTCCGCTAACTACATCAGCCTCTTCATTCCACTGAAATCGCCCGTGGCCTTCACGGTCACCGTCACATCCGCGCTCGTGCGGTTACGCCAGAACCAGCCGTGGTCGCCATCAAAGGCGGCCGTGAAGCTGCCTTCATCCTTGGTCTCGTTGCGGCCCTTCTTGTAGCTGGTGGTCTTGCCGCCGCCTTCGGCATGGAGGTCGTAATTGACATTGCCGGTTGACGACCACGAATAGGAGGCTTTCGCGTCCTTCTTCATGACGAGCTTGATCTCGGCGCCCTGGCCCGGTTTCAGCGTGACCGACATTTCCTCGGTGCGCGCTGCAATCTGGGCCCGGGCGGAGCTGATGAAGAGCGAGGCCACGGCCGACCCAAGGCTGGAGCGACGGTCGAGCAGGATTTGCTGGTCGCGCCGGCGGTCATCCTCAGCCTCGCGCGCCAGCTGCTGCTTGATCTCGCCCATCTCGGCCAGGCTGAGTGCACGGCCGATCCCGGTCGGATCGATGCCATATTCGGCCGGAAGCACGATGGTCACCAGAATTGCCGCCGCCGCGAGAATGGCAATGATGGTCGAACGGATCAGCTGCCTTGAGCTTGGCAGTTCGGCGCGGGTCGGCATATCCGTGTTATACATCGTGGGTTCCTGAATCAGTCCGGGGCGCAGAATAGCCAAGGCGGCACTGCCCGGCCAACACAAATCGCCCGCCGGATTTCCAGAGGGATTGGCCATGCCGCAATTCCCGAAGATATCGCGCCTGCTGAAAATCACCGCAGGAGCGGCTTGCCTGGCTGCCGTGCTCTATATCGCGGGGTCGATGTTGATCGCGTACATCACCCTGGGCTGAGGCCAAGCGCGGCGTATCTAGCGGCTGTCTCCGGCCAGTGAATACGGCCATTCCGGGTGATGGCTGTCGATCACGAATGCGTGCCGATGCCGATAGCCACTGCCGATCTGGTTGGCGTCGGCGAGATGCGGATGATCCGGCGCAAGTCCGTGATGCACATGGTCCAGCTCGTCGGGGTCATGGCTGGGCCAGAGGCTGGTCGCGATCACGATCGCGGCGATGGCGATACAACCCATGACGCCGAAGGTCGTCGACAGGCCGATCTTTGAACCGAGCCAGCCGGCCAGCGGATAGGTGATCAGCCAAGAGGCATGCGACAGGGCGAACTGTGCCGCGAAGAGCGCCGGCCGATCCTCCGGCTGGGAGGAGCGGCGCAGCAGGCGGCCACCCGGAGTCTGCGCCAGCGAGTAGCCCAGGCCCAGGATGAGCCAAAGCGGCAGTAGGAAGGCATAGCCTGGCAATGCGGTGCCGGCGAACAGACCGGCCGCCAGAATCCCGGTGCCGATCAGCATGGCGCGCCGGTCGGGCATCTTGTCCAGCAGACTGGGGAGCAGCAGAGCGGCTGCCATCGAGCCGGCGCCGAAGGCACCAAGCGCCACTGCGGTCGCTTCCTGGCTGAGGCCGAAGCGCGCCTGCACCAGCACGACCGTATTGACGATCACCATCGAGCCGGCGGCCGAGACGGCCAGAGTGAGTGCCAGCAGGCCACGCAGGCGCGGCGTGGCCAGATAGATGCGCATGCCGCGGGTCGTGCGGTCGTAGATGCCGCGCTTCTCGGCCGCCTTGGGACTGGGCAGCACGACCGAGACCACCAGCAGTGCGGAAACCAGGAAGCCGACCACGGTGCCGGCGAAAAGGTTGTGGAAGCTGATCACCGTGAGCAGGGCTGCCGCCAGCATCGGGCTGACCAGGCTCTCCATGTCGTAGGCCAGGCGGGAGAGCGACAGCGCGCGAGTGTATTCCTTCTCGTCCGGCAGGACGTCGGGGATCGTTGCCTGGAAAGTCGGCGTGAAGGCGGCCGAGGCCGACTGCAATACGAAGATCAGGACATAGACCTGCCAGATCTCGGTCACGAAGGGCAGCAGCACTGCGACAAATGCACGCACGAGATCCAAGCCGACCAGCATGACGCGTCGCGGAAAGCGATCGGCGAAGGCGCCGGCAACAGGCGCAACGCCGACATAGGCAATCATCTTGATGGCGAGCGCCGTGCCCAGCACGGCGCCTGCATTCGGGCCAGCCAGGTCGTAGGCGAGCAGGCCAAGCGCCACGGTGGCGAGGCCGGTGCCGACCAGAGCAATCACCTGCGCCAGAAAGAGGTGGCGGTATGTGCGATTGGCGAGAACCTGCAGCATGCTGCTCTCCGCTGCAAAATCTCTCTAAATCAGAGGTATTTCGCGATTTCTTTGAATTCGTCGATGGTCTTCCTCTGGCTGCGCGGCAGGACGCCGACAACATCTTCCAGGCAGTGATCCAGATGGTCCTGGATCAGCGTCTTCTTCGCCTGTCCGATAGCCTTTTCGACGGCCTGCAGCTGCTGGGCGATATCCAGGCAACCGCGGCCGTTCTCGATCATCTCGATCACGCCGCGCAGATGCCCTTCAGCCCGTCGGAGCCGCTTGACGATTTCGGGGTGGGTTTCGTGGAGGTGGGGCTGGTCATTCATCCCTTGACACTATCCCCCCGGAGGGGATATGACAAGCGAGTAACTTGACCTCCCACTGGTGCCACATAAAATAGCCACGCATGCTTGAGGTGATTCTCAGGAACGGCCGTCGACCGATCATCGCTTTTGCGGTGCTGGTGGCGCTTGTCCTGACGAACCTGGGCATCGCGGTCTCGCATCACCCTCTCGGTGATCCGACGGCCATCCATCATGGCGATATTTTCGCTCATGCCGATCATGACCATGATGACGACGATGCCGGCGACGATAACGGCAAAGAAGATAGCAGCACCAAGACGCAGAAAAGCGCTCTTGGGCACAATGCTGTCGATCACTCGCATGTAACGGCCGGCGCTCCACCCGCCGGTATGTCGCTGTCGCACACGAATGCCCGCGACTGGCACGCCAAAGCCGCGCCTTTCGCTGACCCGAAACCCCTCTCCAATCTGGATCGCCCGCCGAAACCTGCCGTCTTCGCGTAATCGCAGTCGTTCTCTACGAACACTCTTTACCTGAAGAAGGTCTGTTTCGATGCAAGTACCCTTTATCGAGGGTATGGAGCGCTTGGCATGTATATGCCGGCGTCTGTCCATACCTGTTCTGTCTGCCGTCCTCGTATTCCTGATCGAAAGCGCCGCCTTTGCGCATGCTGTTGCCGAAGGTGACAAGGGCTATATCCAGGAAGTGAGCGGCGTTCTGCTGCTGCCGTTCACCTATCTCGGTGCCAAGCACATGGTCACCGGGTATGACCACATCCTCTTCCTGTTCGGCGTCATCTTCTTCCTGTACCGGATGAAGCATATCGCCATCTACGTCAGCCTGTTCGCGGTCGGCCATTCGACCACGATGCTGTTAGGTGTCTATTTCAACTTCGGCATCAACAGCTACATCATCGATGCGATCATCGGCGGTTCCATCGTCTACAAGGCGCTGGATAACCTCGGTGCGTTCGAACGGTGGTTTGGCTACCAGCCGGATACGAAGATCGCCACGTTGGTCTTCGGCCTGTTCCATGGCTTCGGCCTGGCTTCGAAGATCATCGATTATGAAATCTCGCCCGATGGCCTGTTGCCGAATCTGATCGCCTTCAACGTGGGCGTGGAAATCGGCCAGCTCCTGGCGCTCAGCGCAATCCTGATTGTCATGGGTTACTGGCGCCGGACGCCCAGTTTCCTGCGCCACGCCTATACCGCCAACGTCGTGATGATGACTGCAGGCTTTGTCCTGATCGGCCTTCAGCTCACTGGCTATTTCGTTTCCTGATTTATCCGGAAGGACCCACTCCATGTACAACACCGACATGCCGACCCGTGCAGAACTGCCGAGCAGCAAGCAGCTGATCCGGTCGACTGCGATCGCCATTGCTGCCGCTGCCGCAATCCTTGTCTCGATCGTTCTGCCCGCAGAATACAACATCGACCCGACCGGCATCGGGCGAGCACTTGGTCTTGCCGAAATGGGTGAGATCAAGGTCCAGCTCGCCAAAGAGTCTGAAGAGGACGCGATCCGCGATCAGCAGGGTACGCCTGCACCGGCGCCGGAGCGCCGTTCGATGTCAGGCAGCGGGCTTGGCTCGTTCTTCATCTCATCGGCCATGGCCCAGCCCGCAGGGCAAAACCGTGTCGATGAGCGGTCCTTCACGCTCCAGCCTGGCGAAGGCGTGGAGGTGAAGCTGGAGATGAAGCGTGGTGACCGATCCACCTATGAGTGGGTCGCCACCGACGAAGTGAACTACGACATGCATGCCGACGGCTCCGGCAAGTCAACCAGCTACAAGAAGGGCCGTGGTGTCACGAAAGACGAAGGCATGATCACCGCTGCCTTCGACGGCAATCACGGCTGGTTTTGGCGTAACCGCACCAAGGCTCCCGTGACCGTGAAAATCAAGGTCACGGGCCCGCACACCAGCATGAAGCGGATGTAACCGCGTATTCCAATCAACACTGGCCTGCTCGCGAACCTTCGCGGCAGGCCAGACTGGGGAAGTCAAAATGAAAGACCGTCGGATTCTCTATCGCACTGCTTCAGTCGCCATTCTCGGTGGACTGCTCGCAGCTTTGCCGGCCATCGCCGCAGAGCCACTCAAGATCACCAAGGATCAGGCCAAGCTGGTCGGCATCGATACGGCGACGCTGTCCGAGACGGCAGGTATTGCCAGCCAGGGCTTCCTGGCGCGCATCGCCATCCCGCCGCAACAGGTCCGCTATGTCGGCGCCATGGCCGGTGGCCGGGTCGACAATCTGATGGTGGTGCCAGGCCAGGCTGTCCGGCAGGGCCAGCCGCTCGCCCAGATCACCAGTCCGGAATTGCTGAAGACCCAGCTCGAATTCATCCAATCCATCTCGCAGGAACAGTATCTGCGCGAGACCCTCGGCCGCGAACAGGCGCTGTCAGCGGATCGCATGGTGTCGCCCAAGCAGATCCTGGCGACCCGCAACGAACTCGCCATTGCGACAGCCAAGACCGCCGAGAGCCGCCTGGCCCTGCAGATGAGCGGCATGTCGGATCAGGCCATCGCTGGACTGGCCGGCAGCAAGGTGCCGACCGGCTCTGCCACCATCCAGGCGCCATTCGACGGCACAGTGCTTGAGATTGCCGCAGTGGCCGGCCAGAGCGTTGAAGGACCGGGCGCGCAATTCAAGATCGGCCAGCTGTCCACGCTCTGGTTGGAGATGCAGGTGCCGGCCGCCCATCTCGGCCGCGTGGCCCTGGGCTCTGAGGTCACTGTCCCCGGCATCGCGACCAAGGGCATGGTCACTGCCATCGGCGGCGCGGTTGATGGCGGCAGCCAGGCCATCGTCGTGAGGGCCGAGATCGCCAATCAGGACGGCAGGCTGCGGCCGGGCCAGTTCGTCGAAGCCCGTGTTCCCGCCGGCGCAAACGGTCAGGGCGTCTGGAGCGTCCCGTCAGGCTCGATCGTGCGGATGGGGGCCGACACTTACATCCTGAAGGAAATCGAGACGGGATATCAGCCGATCCCCGTCAATGTTCAGTTCGAGTCCATTGATGTCGTCACCGTGTCCGGTGAACTGAAGGGCGAAGACCGTATTGCGGTTCGTGGTCTAGTTGCTCTGAAGGGCGCCATGCGCGGTCTGGGTGGGGGCGAGTAATGTCCTTCCTCTCCAGAATCGTAGAGTTCTCCCTCGCACAGCGTCTCTTTGTCCTGCTGCTGACCGTCATGCTGATTGCTGGCGGCAGCTATGCCTTCCGTCAGCTCCCGATCGACGCCTATCCGGATGTCTCGCCTGTCCAGGTGAAGGTCATCATGAAGGCGCCGGGCATGACCCCCGAAGAGGTCGAGGCCCGCATCACCGCGCCTATCGAGATCGAAATGCTCGGTATCCCGTATAAGCGGATTGTCCGCTCGGTGACCAAGTATGCGCTGACCGATGTCACCATCGATTTCGAAGAAGGCGTCGATATCTACTGGGCGCGCAACCACGTGGCCGAACGCCTGGCAGGCATCACCAAGGACCTGCCGTCCGGCGTGACCGGCGGTCTGGCCCCGATCACCACGCCGCTCGGTGAAATGTTCATGTTCACCATCGAAGGCGGCAATCTCACGCTGACCGAGCGTCGTACGCTGCTGGATTGGACCATCCGTCCGGCGCTCCGCACCCTGCCGGGTGTGGCCGACGTGAACGCCCTTGGCGGCCTGATCCGCAGCTTCGAGGTGGTGCCGAACAACGGCGCCATGGCGGCACATGGCGTGTCGATCGAGAAAATTCGCACTGCAATCGAGGCGAACAACAAGAACGACGGCGCCGGCCGTCTCGGTGATGGCGAAGAGGTTCTGCTCGTCCGTGCCGAGGGCAATGTCCAGTCCCTCGAAGACCTGAGTTCGATTGTCGTGGCGTCGGATGGCAAGAGCATTGTCCGGCTGGGCGATGTGGCGCAGGTCAAGATCGGCAGCGTCACCCGCTATGGCGTTGTCACCAAGGATGGCAAGGGTGAGGCCGTACAAGGTTTGGTCCTTGGCCTGCGTGGCGCCAATGCCCGGCAAGTTGTCGATGCAGTGAAGGCGAAGCTGGAAGAACTGAAGCCGACCCTGCCGGAAGGCGTGTTCATCGAGGTCTTCTATGACCGGAGCAGCTTGGTCGACCGTGCCGTCGGCACGGTTTCCAAGGCCCTGTTGGAAGCCATCGTCCTCGTTCTCATCCTGCTGATGCTGTTCCTGGGTGACTGGCGGGCAGCCTTTGTGGTGGCCCTGACTCTGCCGCTTGCAGCGCTCGGCACATTCCTGCTGATGCGCTGGATGGATCTGTCAGCCAACCTGATGAGCCTTGGCGGTCTGGCCATTGCCATCGGCATGCTGATCGATGCGGCCATCGTGGTGGTTGAGAACGTCGTCTCGCATCTTGAGCACGACAAGGGCGCAACGAAGACGCCATTGCTCAACACCATCTATCGCGCGACCAAGGAAGTGATGATCCCGGTGGTGTCCGGTATTGCCATCATCATCATCGTCTTCCTGCCGCTTCTGACCCTCCAGGGTCTGGAAGGCAAGCTGTTCGTCCCGGTCGCCCTGGCCATCGTCTTCGCCCTGGGCAGTTCGCTGCTCCTGTCGTTGACGGTGCTGCCGGTGCTGGCCTCGTTCATCCTGAAGCGGAAGGGTCATTCGGACCCGTGGCTGGTCCGCAAGGCATCGGCGATCTATCTGCCGGCGCTGCGCTGGGCGCTCGGCCACGAGAAGCCGGTGCTGATTGCCGGCGTGGTCCTGCTGCTGGCAACAGGCGGAGTGTTCACCCAGATCGGCAAGACTTTCATGCCGACCATGGATGAAGGCAGCATCATCGTCGGCATTGAGAAACTGCCGTCGGTCAGTCTGGAAGAGACTGCCGCCATCGACATGAATATTCATCAGATGCCGATGAAGGAAGTGCCGGAAGTGGTGAGCATCGTGGCGCGTGCCGGCGCGGACGAACTCGGTCTCGATCCGATGGGTCTGAACCAGACCGACACCTACCTGATCCTGAAGCCGGAAAGCGAGTGGCGCAAACAGGACAAGGAATGGATGATGAGCGAGCTGCGTCGTGCACTCGATCAGCTTCCGGGTATTTCCTACAGCTTCACGCAGCCGATTGACATGCGTGTGCAGGAGATGATCATCGGCGTCCGCGGTGACGTGGCCGTCAAGATCTTTGGCCCGGATATCCCGACTCTGAACCGTCTGGCCGAGCAGATCGTCGCCCGTATCGAGAAAATCTCCGGCAGCGAGGATGTGTTCACCACGCTGAACGAGGGTGTTCAGTATCTCAGCGTCAAGGTCGATCGCATGAGTGCAGGTCGCTTCGGCCTCAGCGTGGACGACATTGCTGGTGCCTTGCGTGCACAGATCGTCGGACAGGACCTTGGCATCGTTCTGGAAGATGGCCGTCGCACGCCTGTCATCCTGCGCGGTACCGAAGCCATCCGGCAGTCGCCGGCTCTGTTCTCCAACTTGAATGTCATCCTGGATGACGGCCGCTCGATTCCACTTTCGTCGGTGGCGACACTGGAGCGGGTGGATGGCTCGGTGAAGATCGACCGCGAAAGCGGCCTGCGCATGGCCATCGTGCAGAGTAACGTGGCCGGCCGTGACCTTGTCGGTTTTGTCGAAGAGGCAAAGCTGGCTGTCGAGAAGGATGTGCCGCTGCCCTCGGGCTACAGCCTGAAATGGGGCGGCCAGTTCGAGAACCAGCAGCGTGCCGCGGCCCGTTTGCAGGTCGTCGTTCCGATTGCGCTGGGGCTGATCTTCGTCATCCTGTTCGCCACCTTTGCCTCGGTGCGTCAGGCGGTGCTGGTCTTCGTGAACATCCCGTTTGCGATGATCGGTGGCGTATTCGCGCTGTGGCTCTCGGGCGAATATCTGTCGGTGCCGGCCTCGGTCGGTTTCATCGCCTTGCTGGGTATCGCGGTGCTGAACGGCCTCGTGCTGGTCAGTCACTTCAACCAACTGCGTGAAGAGGGCATCGAGCAGGCAGTGCTGGTCGTGGAAGGCGCCCTGCGCCGTATGCGGCCAGTGCTTCTCACCGCCAGCATCACGTCCTTTGGCCTGGTGCCGCTGCTGTTCGCCACGGGACCGGGCTCTGAAGTCCAGCGGCCGCTGGCTATCGTGGTCATCGGCGGCATCGTCAGTTCCACTCTGCTGACGCTTGTGGTGCTGCCGGTCCTCTATCGCCGCTTCGGCATGTCGCGCCGGGAGAGTCTCGCATGAGCAACCAGAACGTCCGCCTCACTTTCACGGCCGCCAAAGCCTTTGAGGAAAAGCTGATCGACACCCTGCTGGCCGATGAAAACGCATCGGCGGCCGGGTTCAGTACCCGTGACGTGAATGTCTACGGCGCGCACATCACCTATCGCACGGCGATGGAGCAGGTGCACGGGCGCGTCCGTGCCGTTGAGGTCAGTCTTGTACTGCCTCAACCCCATGCCAAGGCGGCACTTGAGAGCGTCAGGCAGGCGCTTTCCGGCCGAGACGTGGTCTATCGGATCAGCACCATTTCAGATTCAGGGGAAGTCTAACATGCGAACCAAGCGCATCGGTCTCCGGCCGAACTACCGGACTCTCACCTCGGCTCTGCTGCTCGCAGGCACGGTCGGTGTTCTCGCTGGCTGTGCCAAATATGAGGATCGGCCAATCCGACCGGCGGAAACCGCGGTCGCTCTGGAAGCCCGCCGCCTGGACGATCCCAGGCTGGCGCAGTTCATCGAGGCTGCCAAACCTGGTGCGGGAAAGGACTGGAATCTGTCCAGCCTGACCCTGGCCTCGCTCTACTTCCACCCGGAGATGGAGCTGTCGCGGGCCAAGCTGGCGGTTGCTGAAGCCGCTGTTCTGACCGCGAAGCAGCGGCCGAACCCGATCCTGAGCTTCCTGCCATCCTACAACACCACGGTATCGACACCATCGCCCTGGACGATTGGGTCGGTGATCAGCTTCCTGGTCGATGTGTCCGGCCAGCGGACAGCAAAGATCGAGCAGTCGGAAGCCATGGTCCAGGCGGCGCGTGAGGATCTCGCCACGGCATCATGGCAGGTCCGGGGACAGGTGCGGACTGCCCTGCTGTCGCTCTGGGCGGCCAAGGGACGCACGATCCTGATCAACCAGCGCACGGCAACGCAGGACCATTTCGTCAATGCCCTGGAGCGGCGTTTCACCATCGGCGAGGTCACCGCGCTCGACCTGTCGCGTGAGCGTATCAACCTCAATCAGCTGGCCTTGCTGGCTGCCGAGGCGGCCCGTCAGGAGGACGAAGCGCGCGCCAAACTGGCCGCGGCTGTGGGCGTGCCGGCCCGGTCGCTGAATGGTATAGAGCCGTCGTTGGCCGAATTCGACCGGCCTGTCCCGCCGGCCCTGATGGCTGCGGCTTCGGGGGCTGAGTATCGGCGGATTGCTCTGGCAACCCGGAGCGATGTGCTCGGCCTGCTGGCCGAATATGAGGCTGCCCAGGCGGCCCTTCGGCTCGAAGTCGCCAAGCAGATCCCCAATCTCAATCTCGGTCCGGGCTACACCTATGACCAGGGGGAGAACATGTTCTCCTTTGAGATTGGTGGGGAACTGCCGATCCTGAACCAGAATCAGGGGCCGATTGCCGAGATGACGGCGAAGCGGCGTGAGGCAGCGGCAAAGCTCATCGTGTTGCAGGCCCAGATCATCAACGGCATCGACGTCGCGCTGGCCAATCATCGTGCTGCGGTTCGGATGTCAGAAATGGCGGATGACCAGTTCAACCGCCAGAACACCCGGCGTGGGCAGCTTCAGCGCGCTGTCCAGCTGGGCGAGATGGACCGATCGCCATTGATGTCGGCTGACATCGAGCTCGGCGTAGCAGCTCTGGCGAAGTACGACGCAACCGTTCAGCAACGCCAGGCGCTCGAAGTCTTGGAAGATGCGCTTCAGCAACCCCTGTTCGGGACAGACGGCATCGCCATCCTGCGGGCACAAGCCGCCAAGGGTGGACAGTTATAGGCATGCAAGGAGGTTTTCATGAATGAGGCCACCAAAGCTCTGTTACTGCTCATAGCGGCAGCCATAGGAGGCTGCAGCCCCGAGCAGTCGCAACGGAACTACCACGCCAGCATTGAGAAACGATGCGAAGAGCAGGGGTTTGTGCGTGACACGATGCCGTTCAAGGAGTGTCGCGCCAAGGCCCTACAGCGAGACATGGCTCGAGAGCCTGGCGCCAAGCCGTATAAGCGGCCGGTGAGCTGGCAGCATTACATGGAATAGGAGGCCATTGAGTTGGTGAGTTTAACAGTCTTGCGTCGTGTCCGGTTTGCTGTTGAAGCGGCGATCATAACCTTTCTCGGCTGTGGTTCGGCGAGTGCCCATCAGCAGGAAGTCGGGAGCATCCTGATCTCAGAGCATTACGTCGAACCGGCAAAGGCAGGCGACGACACGATTGCGCGCCTGCGATTGGAAAACCTCGGCGGCAGTACGCGTCAAGTGATGGGTCTGCATAGTGACGTGGCGGAAGACAGCATCATCGAAGTCAAGATCGCATCCGGGCGCGCAACCCAGATTGGGTCCCTGCCGATCCGCGCCGGCGAAACGCTTGATCTGGAAGACGCAGCATGGATTCGCCTGACTGGGCTGAACCGCGATCTGGTGCATGGTGAGACCATCGAGGTGCATCTCGATCTGGCCGGCGGACGTGAGAAACCGATCGCGCTGACTGTGGGAGATATCGAACATTAGAGGAGGGCTGTTGTCGGGTGATGTCAGCGCCCGATAACAGCGTGCCGGCAGCGTAGAAGCTCTGTCGGCGCCTCGGGAGCGGAGTTTGGGGGGTCCTTTCTCCGCTCCCACATTTTTATCGGACAAATTCGTAGCACAATAAAAACGAAGTCCTTCGACGCGCGACACTTTGATCAACCTCCCAATAGAACAGGTAAAATATGAAGAGTTTGCATTCTGCGGTCGTAGCCTTCCTTTTGGTTTCCGGTGCGTCTGTATCCGCCGGGGCTTTCACGCCGCAGGTTTGTCGCGGTTATGACGAGGGATATGAGGTCTATACCGACTGTTACGGTATGACGCTGACCGGCCAGGCCCTGGAAGCAGCCAGAGTCCGGGAGCTTGTCAGCATGAACATGTCCCCCGCCGAAATTGCCGAGAAACTCGGGGTCCGCGTCGCAGCTATACGCTCGGCACAGCCGACATGCCCCAGAGGGGCAACATATGTGGCCTCGGAAAAAGCCTCCGACGGCCCGGGCTATATCGTGCGCTGTGTCCAATAGAGACGCGGCTTAGAGGTGTGAGCATGAGTGCCGATCTGCAGAAAAGAAACCGCCGCTTGGCACTCGCCTGCACTGTCGTATTTGCGGGGATGGTCGGCTTTACCTTCGCCGCCGCCCCGCTCTACGACATGTTCTGCCGGGTCACCGGCTTCGCCGGCACGCCGTTGCGGGCTAAATCGGCACCCGGCGCGGCCGACACCGACGGCGTCATGGTGACTGTACGCTTCAATGCCACGACCGCTCCGGATTTACCGTGGAAGTTTCAGCCGGTTCAGCGGCAGATCAAGGTAAAGCCGGGTGAGGAAACGCTCGCCTTCTACCAGGCAACCAACCCGACAGCAGAGCCGGTTACAGGTCAGGCGAGCTTCAATGTCTCGCCGGAGAAGACCGGACAATACTTCAGCAAGATTGCCTGTTTCTGTTTCGAGGAGCAGGTGCTGCAGCCGGGCCAGACCGTTGACATGCCCGTGTCGTTCTTTGTCGACCCGGAAATGCTGCAGAACCCGAAAACCCGCGATGTGGCTGAAATCACATTGAGCTACACGTTCTTCCGCAAGCCTGAGGAAACCAGGGTTTCTGATCGCAGGACATCAGCCTCGACCCCGAAATAATGAAGCTGCTTTCATTGGTATTTCTGCTGTCGATTGTGGTCGCAGCTCCGCCAGGCATGGCGAGCTTCTCGAAGGAAAATACATGCGACAATCTGCGGACGATCGATAACGCCTTCCGGCTAGTGGAAGACGAGCTGCCGGCGGCCAGGCGGATGGCGGCATACCGGCAGATCGGACGGATTTCGACCTACTGCCGGGACGGTAAAAACGAAGATGCCCATAAGGCAGCGCAAGATCTGATGAGGGTTCGGACGGTAGTCATCGGAGGGCCGGTAGTATAATTTCTCTAATAATGATGTGTACAGGCACCCTACTGGGCAGAAAAACTCTGAGCGGAAGCGTCAATCATGCCATGATGATGGTAACATTCCGGCTTCAGATATCGGCAGAACTGGATTTTCGCTCTGCCATGCATCAATGGCCTTTATAAGCGTATCAGCGCCGCCAACGCAGTTTATAGCGCACACAGAAAGACCGTCGTAGTATTCAAGGTATCTTTCTGGAATTTCGCTATACGCTAAACACTCATCTATATAGCGGTCATACCGATTTGTCAGACTGTAGAGCGCTATTGTTGCTTCAGCGACAGGCCCACCTAATACAGAAATTGTCTGTAAGTCTGCCGCCAACAGCTTATGTGTCGTAACAATCAAGCTACGCATAGCATCCTTATAGACATCCAGATTGGTCTCCGGCGTCACAGTGTCGGTCGATTTATAGTAATAAGTTCGCTCAATCCGCTCCAGCATCAGCTTCTTGATCTCAACCGCAATTGCCCGGAATGAAACAGAAAGATTCCGTCGCATATCATCGCGGCGATCTCGCTCAATTCTTAGCTGAGTATCTGACTGATTCTGTGCAGCCGTTATTGCGGATTGCGCTTGCCCTTTGGCACCAAAAAAAGCGAGTGCACCACCAAATAGGGCAAAGATGCCCGCGAGCAGAGTTGCAACGCCATCATCCAAATCTTTGTTCTCAAACAACATCACCAGAGTCAGGGCCAAGATAACGCCGTAAAGAATACCAATCGGCATCATCCAGCCGTATTGATCGTTAAATTTCATCATTGCCCCCGACACCGCCTGTTCGATAATTACAGACTTATCGCCTGACCGCCGACAATATTGATATCACGATCCCCAACAATTGCGACGACTGCTGGGCATCCGTCCGCGTGCAGATTCGCTGCAAGCCAGGCGATTTGTTTGATATCGGTCGCGCTCGGTTTTGTAGACGACCCATTCGGATGGGAGTGCCATTCGCCGACATATTGAATTTGTCCGAGGATTTTTTCTCCAGCGTCTTTGATAGCGGGGAGTAATCCCTGAATGCCCCGTTCAAAACCAATGTCCGTTCCAGAGCTGTCTGGCGGGGCAGAAATGAACCCCGTGACATGTATGTGGCGTGTGGCATGATCGATAATTCCGAGGAGGGCGCCACCGGTTTCATTCGGTAGGTATTTAATTCGTTCCGCCGACAACGCCGCCTTTAGAGAACCAGAAACTGAAACTTCCCAGCCAGTGATAGATTTTCGCTGGGCAGGACTACCGATGACCTTACTGACGCTGACGGTTCCAGTGATTTCGATCGTCTTAATGCAAATGATGGCCCTTTCTGACTCAAACGCCGCTGATATTTCTGTATCGATGAGGCCTGACAATGCAGAAATAGAACTACCTGGAATTCGGCTCGACAGAGACCTGCAAGATCCGCTGTACGCTACACCTTCTGGACCTGCCGACAAGTGATTTGCTAGTGGCTCACTTCTAAGGATGAGTTCATAATATTGCGCCTCCAAATCCCGCAGCGTAATCGACTTGGCGACATCTTCGCACAACAATACAACCGCTGTGCCTGTTGGATTTAGAAAAACTGAAGCCTTTCTTCCTTTAACATCTGCATCCGATATACTGCGAGATACGGCTACGGATGCTGATGCATCCAAGATTAAATCAGCGTCTTCGAACGCTGATGTTGCATCCGTCGGCCATTGCGCTCGTTCTTGCAGAACATCCAGCCAATATCCATTGGCAGCACTAGTCACCCCAAAGTTCACTCGAATGAAATGGGCGAGAGCAGGGGCCTTTCTCAGCCCGACATACCCGCGGTTCAGAGCGTGCCGTGCTAGGTTGTGCGGGTACAGGGTATCGCTGTCATAGATTGACCACGTGTATGCGCCTCGCTTGCTCAGACTGGATGCAATATGGGAGCCGATCGCGCCAGCGCCAATCAAGGCGATGCGCTCAGATGAGGGGGCAGTGTAGCCGGATGCATCCGCAGCCAACTGTCGGTCAAAATCCAATACAACATCGAGAGGGAAGATACCGGTATCGAACGTTTCTGAAGGTTTTGCACCCAATATTTTCGCATAAATGTTCGAATTTGGAACCTTGCCAATCAGACCCAGTCCTTCACCAAACTCGGACGTTCGCATCGAAGGGAACAGAAGCATTCGAACATCAGATAAGCGCCGCCCACCATCTACGACACCACCAAGGAGGCATACTGCCAGTTGCCCGGTAAGAAGATCAGAATCTTTTGATGTCCATTCGGACCAAGCGCAGATCTGATCGGAAATCAAGGCAGGGAGGTCAATACCGAAGGATTGAAGAAATTTCGCAAGTGATCGATAGGATCTCGGAATATGCCGCATGCCGGACATGGTTTGGTCTGGAAACTGAATCGGCAATATCACAATCCGTCCGCCGGCTTCGTTCTCTCTGAAATGACCATCTATCACTCTTGTCCGAATGATATTCGGATTGGCATTTGGCCTGGAGTCCACGAATCCAACGAGCCGCTTGATGCCGTCACCCGAAGTATCGCCTATCACGCTCCTCGGCACGATGATGGCTCTTCCTGTGCCATAAAAGAGGGGCTCGAGTGCCTGCGCTGGATGGTGCAATTGCCCGGTAACGGCCTTGGTCAGCCACGACCGAATTCTCTGGACAAAGCTACTAGGTGACCAGCTCGTCTTTGCTTCAGGCCACGGCCGATCGTCTATGCAAAGCGAGAATGGCCACCCCTCAGGAACAGAGTTCTGATGAGGAGTAAATGGGAAATCATCTCGGAGAGAGAAAACAGACGGCGCAATGTCACTGTCGGAAAAGACTAAAAGAAGCTGTTCAGATTTGTGTATCTCGACTGCTCGCAACTGAGGTCGGTCGACGTGAAAATCGACAGAGATGGCATCGGCACTCAATATTTCTGATCTGTAGCACTCGAGCTGCTGGACACCATATTGATCGCCGAAGACACGGAAGAATTCAGCCACCGCTCTCGCCCGCGGACGGGCGAGAGCGGTGGTATCGATGGTAGCCAGGTTGCTGGCAATCCAGTCCTTTTCCAAACTCATTTGCATCCCGCACGGGGTGCAGCTGCTGCGATCGCCGCCGCTGCGGCCGGTGTCGATTTCGAGAGGGTAGCGCCCCACGAATTGATAGTTACGATCGTCGGTTTCGGCTTGATCTTGTTCGGGAACTCCATCGTGACGCGCACTTCACCATCACCACCCGCCGCAGTTTTTTTGTAATAGTTGTGCGCCTGCCGGTGCGGCGGATAGGCATCCTCGTCCTCGGCGGTGCCCTTAAGTGGAATGGCATCGCAGCTGGAGATGATCAGGCACGAGGCACGGCGCTGAGTTTCCAGCAGCCATTTGACGTTAGGAATCGGCTTTGTCTCATCGACCCCTTTGTCCGGCCCAACGGAGAGATAGCTGCTGTGGTGCGGGCTCTTGTAAATGTCCCACTCCAGGCGTTCCGGCCGCTTGTGTCGATCCCTGGTCACGATCACCATCTCGTTCAACATTTCATGAGTGGTGTCGGCCATGAACAGCACCTTCGTCTGCTGGGCGCCCTCCTGGAAGACCGCCTGGAAGCAAAGGCTGCATTCGTTACGGTCGATGAGAGTGCTTTCATCCTGGCGCCAGGCGAACGGGCTATGGATAAAGAACTCGACCTGATGATTTCCAGTCAGCGTGAAGCCGGGCACCGTCTGGCCTGCGTCGGTGATCAGATGACGGCGGCTTTCGAGCGTCAACCCCTCGCTTTCCAGCCACGCCTTCAGATGTTCCGGGCGCGAAAACACACGGATGCCTTTGCCCTGCTTCAGGCGATGCCGCGCCTCAGCGCGCAGGATCCGTGCTTCTCCCTTCAGACCTTCCTCGGTAATCGCTGCCGCGGGCACCCACAGTTCGTCGATCTTGAAGCGATCATTGTCCTGATAAGCCTTCGCGTGATCGAGCCAGAACGCATCCGAAAAACCGTGGATGTGGTCATCGTCCAGATGGGTGAACGCGACGACATTGAATCCCTTGCGTCCATCCTTACGGAGATTGTTGCGAAGTTCGACTTCAAGGTTGATGCGCGATTCGCTCGGATCGCTATCGGGGTTGTAATTCGCGTAATCAATCAAGACTTTCCAGCCGCTCACCAGTTCGATGAGCGAAGAGTCGGCGGTGCCAACGTTGTAGCAGGTCAGAGTCGCGGTCATGTCTGTATGTCCTTGATTAGGATTTGGAGGCCGCCGCCTTCGAACCATTCGAAGACGGTGTCGAATAATCCAAGTACTGAACAAACAACTCTTGTGCGTAATGCTTACCGAACCGGTACATGCGGTAGGTCGCAAGGAGGCCGGCGGCCGCAAGCAAGGCCGACAACTTCCAATTAGCGATGTCGATTACGGATACAGCTGCGGCTGCTAGGAAGAAGCCAGCACCAATGCCGCGCATGAGGCCATAGGTTTGGTTGAATGAGTCGACGCGACTGGCACGGCCAGCGGCATTCACTGCGGCAAAGACCTGTCGCGTGATTCCCTTCCATTCATCAGGCTGGATATCCTTGATTGCGGTGCAGCCAGGCAACATTTTCTGCAGTGCCGCATCTAGAGCCGCGCACTGAGTCTTGGAGAGCAGCTTGCTGCATCGGTCAGTCTGGAGCCAGGCGCTCGGCATCCCGCCGAAGAACCACCAGACGATCGCCTCGAGCAGGTTCCCACCGCTTTGCAGCAACTGACCGACGATATACGCCATGATCAGGAATAGGCCGAACCCGCCGATCGACGGCGCATCCTTGCCAAAATACTCCCGTAGTTCAGGAGCAACGAACGTTGCGGCGAAGATCACGATTGCCCCGGGCACAGCCGTTGCGATCAGTTCATACGAATTGAGTGGCGACTTAGTGCTCATATTCCCTCCAGTATTTGAAACTGTCCTGGGCGAAGGTCGCGGTGATGTTGCCGTTCCAGCGCGTGGACAGGACCAGCTCGTTCTTCGTGTATCGGCGGTATTTGTGTGAACCGTCGGTGTTCGGTTTCTTCCCCACAGACACGACGGTCATCTGCGGCCGCATAAGAGCCAGGGCAGGTTCGTAGAATCCCGATCGCCGGCCATGGTGCGAGGCCTTAAGCAGATCGCATTTCAGGTCCGCCGGCCGGTGGGCCCGTACAATCGAGTCCCACGCCACATCTTCGGCATCGCCGCCCAGGATTGCTGTCAGGCCGTGATCGGTGACCTTGAGGACATAACTGAGGTCGTTCCAGTCGCCATACTCGTTGCATTGATCGACCAGTTTGCGCGAAGGAGAGAGGATCTCGATCCCGTGGCCGCCGGCGAGACCGTCGATGTCGCGGTTGAAGCGGTATCCGTAACTGCCGCGCATCGGCTGTAAGACGTTGCCAAAGTCGCCACGCGCGAGGCGCTGATAGGCGAGAAAATCAGGTTCGTCCCAATCCTGCAGATTCTCCGCGATCTCTTTGTCGTGAGGGAGGTCCCAGAAGTTGTGAGGGGCCAGGCCCTGCTGGATCAAAGCGGCCAGACCACGCATGTGGTCGAAGTCGGGGTGGGTCAGGATGAAACGCCAGGGGCGCTTCCCCTTGAAGGTGCGGAGAATGTAGTCGACCGGGTTGGTGAGCCGGACGTGATATCCAGCCTGCTCCAGTTGGGAATAGGACGGCGGTGCGATATTGGCCGACCTGAAAACAAGCAGCTCCAGGGCCGACAGAACACCCATCGAGGCCGCAATCTCGAACCGGCTGTTCCAGTTCAGGTCGCTGCCATTGTTGATGTCGACGATGGTGTACTGACCGTCATCGTGCTCGATGATCGTGCAATCCCCATGGCCTACGTTGAGGAAGTGGAAGGTCGTCGTCATGACATCGTCCGGCCCGGGCTGCCAAGCAGCCTGAGGACCGAGTCCCAGGTCAGGAGTGGTGGGACGACGTCTTAACGGGCGCCAATGCGGCTTCTCCGGCCTTGGTCGTTACGACCTTGGCGAGAGGCAGCTTAGCTGTAGTTTTGGGCGATTTTTCGCGTTGAATGAAGGCGTTATACGCCCAATCACACGTAGTAGTACGTTGAAAAGCCACGACTTTTCTCCAGACGGCCGTTGCACATTGGCGCGTCACGGAGTACGGTTGCTTTGTCTGGAGCGTCCGCACTGCGTGACGAACCACAGGTGGTATCCAAGGGCCGCAAACTCCTGGACACCACTTCGTGAGGGGCGGGACCCGCAAAGTCTCGCCCCTCAATCTATACAGGCTATTTCGGAAAAAGCTAGAGCACCGGGTACAATGGGCCGATAGGCCACCCAATGTATATCGCTCTGCCCGAGTACCCCTAAATATGGTTTTGGTCAACCGCTTAATACTTAAACTAGTATCCGACTTGTAACGAATCGGATGCGACTCGGGGTTGTCGGCAAAAAATAAATCCGACCGACCTGCAGTTTCCCACCGACCACAACATCTTGTTTCTGCTGGGGTCTAAAACTAAGTCGAGTCGCATACTAATGTATGCTACCGGCAATGCGGGACAGCCCCTCGTGGCAACAATGGGAGAAATCAGTCCTGGATCAGCGGGAAGGTCGTTTTGTCGTTGTCTTTGATGGCCGTCGACCAGGCTTCAAGGGCCTCGGTGCAGCTGCACCTGGCGCAGGCTCAATGAATAGATCGCCGATCCTGACCTTGAGGACCTTTGCATATCTCGCCAGTTGATCGATCCCGACGTTGACTGTGCCCCGTTCGATCCGAGCGGTCCAAGAGGCCTCAGCCTCGGCTTCGCCGGCGAGATCCTCAATCGTCATTTCACGCTCGACACGCAATTTACGCAGATTGCGGCCGACAATTTTCTTCACATCCATGACTGCAAACGAGCAGCTTGGACGCAACTAATACAGGTGGCATTCCACCAGCATTAGTTGGCCTGAAAAGAAAAGTCCTTTGCCGTCAAAAAAGGGGAGTGATTATTTACATTTTTTTACTACGGCGATGAGAGCGGTGTTTGAAGACACTTCAGACCATTGATCAAAGAACTTCTGCCAGGCTTTAAAGCCGCCAATCTCTCCGATCGCAAGGATCATAGCTTTATGGCTTGCCTGAAGTACCTCTACTGCAGCCGTTAACTCTTCAATCTTGGCATCTCTTAAACCAAGGGCTCTCGCAAGCGATTCCTTCGACTACTTCTTCTGCGTCGCGAGCCATGCGAGATTCTGACTTTGCTGATTGACCGCGGCACTAATTAGAGACATACGCAATTTGTCTCTAGTGAGTGAAGTTGGTGCTAGTTTAAATTTTCTAGCAACTGAACGAGCAGTAATCGGCTCTCCCTCGTTGAGCATTGACGCCAACGTATCAGAAAGCTGGATATCGCGAGAAGTTGCTGCCTTTGATCGAACTCTAGGCATCTCTAAATGGTCCTTTAAATGTTTGTTTGACGGCAACGAACAAATCTTCTCCAGTAGGAAACACTTGCTGTCCTGGCTGTGTCGTTAGAGCCGCTTCTATACCCTCTAGTCGTTTAATTGCGTGCGCTAACATGTTCTCCTTTCCAATTGGCGGAGCAGGATGATCATCAATGCTGGAAATGAGCTTCTTATATCGATCACGAAGTGCAGTCAGGTTCCTGGTATGATGCGATATATTAGTCGCCGTGAGATGCCGGCAGCCTGAGTAACACTCTAGGGATTTCGGGCACGGATCGACTGTGAATGAATTGAGGCAATGTCCGTAGGGCGTTGTATGAAAACCGTCTGCTTCGGTCGCTAAAAAAATAAAGGCAGCCTCGTCTCCTTCCGTGACTTGTATCCTTTTAAATTCATCCACGATTGGACCCGCGGCACGACCAGACCTGATTAACTTAAGAGCACTAATCGAACGGTCGTTAAATAGATCTTGAATTTCCCCTGGGATGCTCATATCGGCGAGCTCTTCGGCAAGACTTCGATGATCATAATCATACGACTGAGCGAGGGACTTTCTATTGAACCGCTTTGTTATGATTGTGTCAGCGACACCTAGTCGAAAGAGCTCAGTATTCTGCAAGTGCCTAAACATATGCGTGTTAATCGAAAAGTTCTTAACCTCTTCCATATCCGAGTATTTTGCGAATAACGATCGGCTAGTGACCAGGTCCCCTAGAGAGCGATCAAGGTCTGACGAAATCATTCTTCCGACAAAAGCATAGCGTCGAAGGTCACAAATACCGCCGTTCCGTTCTTCCGCGATTGCTCGCTTCGGCATTAGAAAAAGCAGATCCGCAGGAGATAAACCGGTGCTTTCCAATAGTGGAAGCGAAATAGTATCTGACATCTTCGAAGGAAGAGATGTTGGAAGGTTATTCTCGAGGTCATCGACTAAAAAGTGGGCGTCCTCGTAACTCATACTTTCCATCGGTGCGCCACACCAATCACGTGCGAATTTTCTCAAATCAATGCTGCCGCCTTTTGTGGAGAAATAGTATCGAACTCTATTATCGATCCTTGCTCCAGACCTCCTTAGCGTTTCCTGTCGTCCCCCTATCTCATCAAGAATGTCTGTCTTATAGGCCTTCTTATATTCATCTATTAAAGAAGAACGATGCGGATCAACATATGGAAATGGGTCTCCAGTTAAGCGAGTATATAGGTCTGTCACCGAGATCAGTTCCTGCAACTCAAATTCCGGAAAAATTCTTCCGGACTGACATTGCATTTCAAGCCTAGATCGCAAGGGCGAAGTAAGCTCAACGACGTCATTCAATGTCTTCTCTATTTCGGCTTCAAATATACTAGGAACGTGCTGCGCAGTCGGAAATAGCGCCAACTTATTTGCGTCTGACAGCCTCTGCTTCTCGCCAAAGTATCGCACCATCAGTGAAGTGCTTATTCCGCCACTGTTGCCGGCTAGATTTCCGCGAACGTCAAAATAATCTCGCGATTTCGCCCATTGAGAAGGAATGGTGAAGACTTCATTCACACGTAGTCCAGTGAAGATAAGTGTCTTAATTGCAGCGAACCGAAGCTTGTCCAAGATGCTGATTGGCTGTGATTCGTAGGAAATTCGTAAGATCTCCCAAAAGGCCGCTTCGGTAGGGAGCTTGTTTTTTGATGAACGCTCTTCCAACGATCTCTTTATGGCCTTCGCCGATCTGGGGCGCATTGTTGTCTTTGTGTTGCCGCGACCACTTAGCGCTGATAGAGGGCAATATTCGGAGAGACCTTCATTGTCGAAGAGTCGAGAAACAATACCTCCAATGTCGATAGATAGCTTTCCAGATGCCTGAACCTGTTTGGCGGCGCGCGCAGCGAGATCTACATGTGCTCTTGTCAATTTCCATGGCGGAATGTCCTTACAAACCGAAGCCAATGCGAGAAGGGGCCGATAGGTTGCTCCATAGATTGATGCCGGCTGAATGCGTCGTCGGAATAAACCGTCCACAACTGCAGCCTTGATCATTTCTTGCCAAGGATTAGAAATTACAAATGGACTGCTGGAGTCGACTAATTCCGGCTGTAATTGATGTGCCGCTTCAACAAGGATGGAGATGGCGAAGAAATTATTGAGATAGTGTATGGGGGGAGGGGCCAAGCCAGATAATGACGTCAGATTCCATGCAATTTTATCATCGACTCTTCCCGCTAGATCAGGAGTGATGAACCACTCCAGACCTCGGTTCTCACATACAGACTTAGCGGCATCTACTATCGTTTTAAACCTTTCCTCACTCATTCTTCTTCCTCGATCGTCAGTATCAATGACTCGACAGCCTCGAGAGTTCGGCGCAATTGCATGAATGCTGGGCTGGCGGACTCTCCTTTTGATTCATCGGCGAAGAACTTTACCACTCCTTGGAAATGGTCACGGACTTCCTTGTGAATTTTGCTATCAGCTAAAGGCAAAAATTTACTGCATGTGTAGCAGGAAAGAGCCGGATTCTTCTCACAAAGAGATTGTCCCTGGGAGCAACCACCTATGCCAAAAATAGCAATTCCATGAGGGACAGCTCCAACTTGACTATCAGGAGGCAGCTTTAGTAGCTGCTCTTTACGAAGCATACTGGTGCTCAGAAAACTTGTGATGTTTCCAAATATTGGGGATATGCCCAATGCTTTGTTGACTCTATCTGCCTGTGTGGGAGATGCCTCGAAGTATGCAAGCCCACTCGTGATGTCAGAATGCCCGAGATAATCGGCTAGCTCAATTTCGGTGGCACCAGCATCTACTAGTCTCTGAGCACCCGTATGCCTGAGCTCAGTTTGCGTGCGCTCTATCGCGGTAACTTTGAAGGTTGCGGCCTTAATGATAATTTGGATTCTCTGGGGCGGCAGGCCGAAAAAAGACTGTGGTCTGTCCTTTTCGGTTACAAACATATTCGGAGAAGCAATCCTTCTTCGTTGATACTCAGCCATCATTGACGCCCACTCAGATTTAACCTTCCGAAGCATTGGAACACGCTTTTCGCTTGTTCTTTGCTTCGCCGCATAAAACTTAGCGTGAATTGTGGGCGGACCCGATGAAAAAGGCTCTCTGATAGTAATGTCTTCTACATTTAGGGAAGCGATCTGAATCGTCCGGAAAGCATGTTGATATGACCAGTAGAGAATGCAAGCCGAACGGAGTTCAGCGGAACTGACAAAATGTCCCTGATGAATCTGTCGGTTTAAATCGTCAAAGTAAGATATAATGAGGCGCTCTTCATCCATTGTCAGGAATGCTTCACCTGTCCGGACTGTCTTTCTAAAATCTTTCCGGATTCCCCAGGGCCATTGACGAACCATGTCTGCATGCGCCGGCGTCCAGGGGCCAACGAACGATTCACAGAAGAACTGGAGAATTGATTTTAACAGTTCTAGCTGACTCGAATGGCGAGCCGTAGTAACTACGACATCTCGCCAGTATGCCGCTGATACATGCGGTTCATTGAGAAGCCCTCCCAAGAATACTGCTAGATCTGTTGCCTGGGATGCCATTGAAGAGGCTCTATACAATGACGAAGTTGCGTCATGCCGAGCCAAATGCCACGCCAACCACCCCTTTAAAAACGGCACAGATTCTAATGGAAGCGTATCCCATCGAATAATCTTGCGCTTTCCGTCGGCAATTATTTCCCAAACATTGGGGTCTTTTTCTGTTGAAACAGATCGAATCTTTCCCGCGTAGTCGTCTTCGTATCGGATAACTGTCGGCATAACGGGAAGGGAGGTGCGCACCACATTCAGTACAGTGCTGTAGTCGTTTGTTGGATTAGTGGGAGATGCACTAACCATTGGTGCTCTCTAACCGCCGTAAAGCGTCCGTGTGAATATCGAATTGATCTGACCAGACTGTCGACAATCTATTCTCAAAATATGCACGAGCGTAATGCCGTGGCATTTCTGAAGCATATGACCATCCAAAAAATGCTCTTAGCTTTTGGAGAGCCACAGCCATCTCAGTGCCAGCATCAATAAACTGGGTTAGTCGAACGACAGCGCATGTATGGCGAAGATCATGAGGTGTGATTACTTGCCTTCCAAGTACTCTCGATAAATCGGCCGCAGCGCCTTTTGACAGCGACGAGGAGAGGGAGAAGAATATTCGATTGACATTCCTTACCGACATCGGTTGATGTCGATTATTACTAAATAAGAAGGGATGAGGCTGCTTGCCCCTCCAGTTATCAGAGTAGTTTGTAACAATATCTGCCAGTGGCGACGAGATTGGTATCTGACGCTGAGATGCAGTTGTTTTAAGTGAAGGCCGGAACGATCTCTTGTCGAGTGGCCCGCTATAATCAACTATATTGAGCCAGGTGTATTGTTTTTCTCTTATGCTGCTGTCTGCTCTATTAACCGGGTTGGCATGCAACAACAAAGCTTCAGATCTGCGCAGTCCCTGATGTAGAAAAAGCAGAATAAGAGCATAGTTTCTCTCTTGAGCTGCTTGGGTCCGAAATGGATTTCGGCGACTATCGGGCGTGGAGACTTCGTATACCTCCTCAATGACGCTTGATGGTAATGCGCGCACATTCCGGTATGAGCGAGACCGATGAGGTCTTAGGTTCTGGTATAGGCTTGTAAGGCGATTCAACCGGCGAAACAGTGACGTCAATTTATGGCTCTGGGCCTCAACCTGTGTGAGCCATGTCAGGATATCCAATACGAACCGATAAGCGGCCGGCCAAGCCATAGGATGCTTTTCTGGCTGTCGCGCCCCAGCGTTCTGGACGTATGAAAAGTACGACGTAAGACATGTCTCGATCTGATCAAAATCGAGATGCGCTAGATGTTGGTCGAGGGTATCGGAGCCCTGGAGCTGGCAGCTAAATGCGTAGAGGCGGTCAATATGCGAAAGCCTCTGTGACAACGTGCTTGGGGCTAGGCGTGCTCCAGCAGTTGCTGCCCAGACTGTGGGCCAATAGCGGGGCCGCAAACTGTCAATTAGGCAGTATCCCTGGAGCGCATCCGGGACTGACGCTGATTTGATATTTTTTAGAGTCATCGAGACCGCACACCTGAACCCGACATTGGACCGTCAGTGGTCACATAGGCCGGCGGCTGTTCGATCCGCAATGGGGCCATCCGCTTGAGCTATTGGGGGCTCCGCGGCTGACCCCATTGCTCTCAGCGATCATGGAACAGCAAAAGGCAACACCCTTTAGAACGTCCCACCAATTGGATAATTTGCATTACGGAAATACGGACCCCAAGTGTGTCTATGTCCAGTGTGTAAACTATCTAGGAAATCTGTACATATGGCGGCAGGGTCTGCCTAATGTTTGACAGGCTCCTGCTACAGCTTGCTTATGGAGGCGCAAACGGAGGGTCTTTGACCATTCAAGAAGCGATCGCAAAAGGCGCCGCGCTGGCGGGTGTTGAATTGCAGCAGTGTGGTACCGCTGGGGCATTGCACGCGCAAACGGTACTTCCCTCACCCATTCTACGTTCGCTACCGCGGGGCAAGTGCGACCCGATGATCTCCCGGAAGTGGTCAGGCAGCCGACGGTCAGCGGCGGAAGCTGGGGGGTAGACCCTGGTGGAAAACCGGGAACGAAGCCACCAGTCCCGAACCCACGGCCAAAACTTTGAGGTTTTGAGCCTTTAATTCGGTCAACTGCACCGGCCAGCCAGAGCAGGCAGCTAAGGAGCGGTCCCCATGTAGCTGAGAAGCGGCTGTCTAGCTTTTTGTTCCCAGAGTGCGGGGTCGCGAAATTACGAGAGAAACCCCATGGCGCACAGGCGGTAGTGCAATGACAAACACCAAAACGACGACGAAACTCGGAAGCGCCCATGATTTTCCAGAAATGGAAAGCGAGAGAGATATAGGCTCAAAAATTCCAAGCCGCGTATTCGTCAGTTAATCGAGTTCAAGCCGACGAACGAGCCGGAATTCCGCTCGGCCAGCAGCCTCATGAGATGCGCAAAGCGTGTGAAGTTGCCGACCTTGTTATTCATTAGTACGGAAGTACCGGTGATCCGGATGGTCAACCGCTGGATCGAGTATGCGGTCGAGCGCGGCGTGCATTTGGAATCCACTGAAGCCATCCTGGTGTTGCACTATCGTATTGATGGCGTACTGCAGAAGGTGGAGAAGGCGCCGCCGCAGAGCCGAGCCGCCGTGGTGTCACGGCTGAAGATCATGGCCAGGTTCGATTCGCCGAACGCCACCGGGCGCAGGATGGCCACACCAGCCTGGCCGTCAAAGGCCGCGAGATCGATATCACTCCGAGTATCGGTCCTGTAAGAGTTCTATGAATTTCTTGCGCCAGAATTCACTCGACGAACCACTTCGCAAGTGAACTCATGACATTCACAAGAACGCAGCTGTATGCAGATGAAACTCCCTGTGCCTTTCATATTCTCCGATAAAGATATGCATGTAGAGATTTGTTGGCCTCGGTAAATGGAGGCGAAACAGCTCCTCAATCACGGCTGCAGAGCAGAAATGTTTGGCTTCATCTGCGGTTCTGGTGGTAATGCTACAACGGTATAAACCATCGTCTTCCGATACGTGGATAGCCGCCGGCAGGGCCCAGGGTTGTGGAAAGCGGGTTGCGATTGCCTCAATTGAGATCATCAGCTCTGTTGCAAAGGTTGGGCAGACTGGTTCACCCTCGGCAATGCAATAGCTGACTGTTTCGCCGTCAACTTCGATCGCGCCGAAATACTCACCGAACCCGTCAAGGACGTTTTTCAATATCAGGCCGTGGAAAATTTCGCTGCGATCGATGATTCGCTTGGGCTTTGGCATGGTTCACCTCATTTCTTTCTGAAGTCATCATTCATACTCTCCCGGCGACCGCCGAATGGCTTCGCCCAGAAGCACGAACAGGTGTTTTGTTACGATCGACGACCAACCATCGAGATCAGGCGCCCGGGCGGTAAGGTCGATGCGGACATCCATGGCCTCTACAGCAGACTTTGTCCTTTCATCGACCAGATCGATGTACCGTTGGGTCGTCTTGTAGTCGATATGCCGTGCGAGCTTCTGTGTGGTGGCACTGTCAGTCACTTTCGAGATCGATGTGACATAGGTCGCCTTCGTGTTGTGGAACATGTAGATGCCCTTCAGCTCCATGTCGTCCATCAACCGGTCGAATGCAGAGCGGAAACTTTTGATTGGTCGCAGGGGCTCCGTCTTACTCTGCCCGCGTGACCCTCGCACAAGGATCAGCCGGGTATTGCCGGATTCGAGCGCCTGCTTGCGGAGGCGCGTGAGAATCTCCCATGCAAGCGGGTTGGCTCGAACAAATTCATCACGTTTTCCCTTCGTCGCGTCGCCCGGCAGCCGATAGCTCCGATGCTCGTCGTCCATTTGACGCAAGTCGAGATTGACGACCTCATTCTTGCGGAATCCCATGAGACGACAGAGCATGACGGCATCTACAACGTGCTGCGCGGGGGGCTTCCGGGCTACAAGTTTTGTGCCCACCCTGGTCCGGACACGCTTAACCCCTTCGTTGCGTATCAGTGCTCCAATCACTGAATCCGGCAGCTGCCTGGGAAGACGCTGGCTTGCTCTCAACTTCTTGATCCGCGGCATCATCGGTAGCAGGGGTGCGCCGGTTGCTGGATTGCGGGTTTCGTGAGCGCGCCTAAGGGCGGCCGACAGGGTTGCGAGATAATGGTTAATCGTCGATGCCGACCGCAACCGATCGGAATCCTTCCATAGAGGTCGGTTGTGTTGCTTATGCTGCAGGATGGCGCGGTCTCGGTCGGGCCCGCCTATCCATATGCGCAGCTTGTGCTGTCGAGCCCGCTGGACATATCGCTCAATGTCAGTATCGGAGATCGCTGTTACTGGCTTGTCGGGTGCAAATTCCGGACATGATAGAAACTCGGCAATGTGGTCGGCCGCGTTGTGGTAATTGGAGGTGCCCTGGATTGAATCAAGCCAATCGGCGAAGCACTCGGCAATCGTGTATTCCGGCGTGGAGGACAGAGAATTAGCGGGCCTGGACCTGAGCGCGACCTTCAGAGTTTCTTCGATTGCTTCTGCTTCCCGCTTGTTGCGTGCAGGCTGCCCGGTGTCAGTATGCTTGCAATATCCAACATGCCGTTCACCCTTGAGGGTGAAGTCATACGTCCATTGTCTCCGTGACTTTCGGAAATACACGCTCATGAAACGAATCCTGTCAGAAGTCCACGGGATTGCAGGCGCTGCATCGCCTGACGGTGTCCGGTGTGATGTGGCGTGACGTCACCCTTAGCGGGCAGAGGGAGACACTGTCCAACCGCCCGGCTGACCTGGTATGCTATTAGGCTATCCACATATACACGGGTCGAGGCGCCATCCTTGAAACCCTCGAGGAGGCCTTGATTGACCAGCTTGCGAACCCGGCTGGGATCGCAGCCGAGCACTTTGGCAGCCTCTTTGGTCGGTAACGCGTATCTGAGGATGAGGTCAGTCATGGGTTGGTTCGTCCGCTTCTGCAGGCGATATACGGTGTTGATTTGAAAACCCAAGTCGAGGGCCGGGCAGGCTCGAGGTGACTGACCCTCGTCAGGGGTGATCAAAACTGCGGCCCTCGCTGTGTCCGCTCCGTAACTACTGCTTTCGAAAGCTCATCCATAAGCGTTCGAGAATCCCGCCCCGGCACTTCTGCGGCAGCAGACGTTTGAGGGTGATTAGGGTTTGAAGGTAGTGAGCCGCTCAAAGCGGGGTGGCCGTTGCCTCCGTTACCCCCGGTGCGTCGAGCGCGGCGCGCCCGGATGAGCTTCGAGAGCTTGTGAGTGCTGATTACGAGGCCCTGCTCCTTCAGGCCTTCGTGGATCGTCCGGATTGCGACACCGTCCCGATAAAGTTCCCTGGCAAGCCCAACGGCTTCCGCGGGTAACTCTCGTGCCCGCCTTTGAAGTATCGCCGTGTGTTTCTGCTCGATGAGTTTACGGAGTGATTGGGGATCGAAGCCCATTTTGGAAGTTCCTTTTTCTCTGTCGGCACAATCGCCTGACAGAGCGAACTTACGACGATGGGGTGTAAGAGCAGAAACTCGGCGGATCAGTGAGAGTGTTGCCTCCATTCTTGTGCGATCAAACTCCTCCGCCCTGAACCAAAGGCACCTATTGGGTCAAAGTGTCCACGTTTCGTTGATTAATGAAATACTTACGTTGGTCAGCTTGCGTTTTGGGAGTTTGACCGTAGTTCAATCCGCTACCAGAAACCAATTTAACTGGAGTTGACACAATGCCTGGTGAGCGCATCTACCTGTCCGCGGAATTCAACGAGCCACTTCGGATGGCGCGAAGCATATACGGCTCACCTAAAACCCAAGATCTTCTGCTGTCCGTTTTGAAGAGGTGGCTAGCCATCGAGGGTCAGGTCTCTCATACAGCCAGCCCAGATCTCATCCGTCGAAATTGCGAGGTCCTTGAGCGGATCGCCGTGATGCTGGAGAGGCGCGAGAGTATGACGGGCAGGCTTAGCGCAGTGGAAAAGTTGTTGCACGAACTCAGAGAGCGCCTGGATGAAATGAATGCGCTTCAGCGGGAACGATAATGCTTAGAATCGGATTACCAGCCAGCACGACATACTATCTCGATGAAATCGCCCGCCAGCGCATTGAGGCCGAGTTTCTTAAGGTCGAACTGGGCCCAGCCGTTAGCTTCTTTCCAGGTGGTGAGACGGCGGAGTTTTATTTGAGTGCACCAGAAGGGGAAGTAGCTTTCGGAATACGGGATGGCCTCGGTTTCAATGATAAAATATACCGGAGGCTCATAAGCGGTAAGTCCAATTCCGGCCGTACTTTGCGGCAGAAACAAGGAGGAGATGCGGTTCCTGGATTCGAATTACTATTTCCTGCTCCCAAGCCGTTGTCTGTGAGCTGGGCGCTCGCCGCGACCGCTCATAACGAGAATGCAGCCAAGCTATTTTGGCGAGCTCACATATCTGCAGTTAGGGCTACGCTGAATTTCTTCGCTCAGAACCTTGCAACCACGAGAACTGGGCGGCATGGAACGCAGGAGATCGCGCAGGGGGCAATTGCAGGAGCGCTATTCCATCACTATGACAGCCGTCCAGAAGGCGAGCAGTTGGGAGACCCCCACCTCCACACGCATGCCGTCATCTACAACTCGCATTTCGATGGCCAGAAGTGCCGAACTCTGAACAGTAAGTATTTTTTACGCAGTGATGCTGTATTTCTCCTCGGTCAAGCGTACCAAAAGGCCGTTAGCGACGCTTTAGTCGGTGCTAAAATCCCGATCACGTTTGTGCGGGAGACCAATAATCTCCTTGTTCCGCATGTCGTCGGACTGCCAGTCGCGCTTCTCGATGAGTTCAGCCGACGCAAAGCAGAAATAACAAAGTTTGCAAAAACGACCGGCGAAAGCAAAAGATACGCCGCTTTGAAGACAAGGAATGCAAAACGGTCGAACATTACCGCTCAATGGGCCGCCTGGCGCCAGTCCTTCAGTAGATATCGCCTTAGCCTGGGAGAACTCAGCCGACTATGGGAAACGATGTCGCGGGAGCAGCTGCGGTTACGGAAGGTTTCGCCTACAAAAAGCCTTTGGTCCCGGCTTCTTCGAGGGGGGAGTGTTTCAATCCTGGAGGCACTAACTGAGGCGATACGGTTGTCCAGCGGTGATCCCAATCAGCCGATTGATCGATGCTACAATTCACTTCTCGCGAGTCCGCTGGTTGAGATGCTTTCAGAGCATCGTTACAGAGGTGGCGTTAAACTGACCGGATTCAGGCGCATCAATAGGGCGATAAAGAAGGTAAAGCGTGACGTCGGCGAACTGTTCCTTGAGCGAATGCGTTTGGCAAATGCGCGAGATTATTCGGCGTGGCTTAGCGCCTCAAATGAATCAGGAATGGCCGATGCCAACCACATTGTTCCTGGCAAAACGTCAGGTAACGAGAGCGCGGATGAGAAATATACTCCACACAAAATAGGAGGCGGGTTGGAGTTTTATGAAGAGGATTTTGAATTGAAGGAAGCCCCCGAAGCGGGTTCTGCGGAAGGGCCTTCAATGAAGCCATGATATCTCAAACAGAAGTGAAGCGAAAGAGAAATCAGGTTATAAGGGACCAATAAGGCTTGACGTGAAAACTTGCGCCTTCATATCTTCGCTCAGATAAGCGA
Organism: Ferrovibrio sp.; assembly: GCF_964218355.1. Taxonomy (GTDB): domain Bacteria; phylum Pseudomonadota; class Alphaproteobacteria; order Ferrovibrionales; family Ferrovibrionaceae; genus Ferrovibrio. The sequence continues at coordinate 208,812 of NZ_CAXPMC010000026.1, forward strand.
AGCGAGGTAATATTCATGGGGACTCAGGGTATCGCTCTCCGAAAGGCAGTATTGCTGCAGTCAGGCTTCGAGATATTTGCGTTTGGTGTGAGCGACCACGGAGTTCCGCTGTCCACAGGGTCAATCACGTTCGTTGACTATGAAGCGGGACGGATCTCCAGTGTGCGCGGCAGCTGGTCTGTTTTGGATTGGGCAGAGCCAGAGTTCGATTTGACTAAGTATGCGGTCTTCCGTCTAAGCGATACCCGTCGAATTTACAGGTATGGGGCAGATAAGTGGCAGCGGGATCGGGATCCGTTCTGTTTGCCAAGAGCGGGATATCTCTATGTTGAGCCATGGAGGCTGATAGCATCAGGGGGTGATCTCTATATCATTGGTTTCGCGAGGCAGAGCGAAAACTCACCCAAGTCGAGGCCTCTTGTAGACAGAGTGTATTACTTCAACTTGGTGCACAAACTGGCCGTATCAATAAAGGACGGTTGTCACTATCGTCTCACGCCTTACGACCCTGATGAGGCATTGGACAGGTGCTATTTGAAGATGTTTTCGTTTAACCGTGTGCATGATACTTCGCCGTATGTGCTTGCTCAGCATGAATTGGCGGCATTGTAGTGGGGTGATACAGACCCATTCCGTATTGAATGAGGAAAACAGAAGAAGGTGGTGTCTGAATGCGGTGGCCATCCACATTCCCCCGGCAGCCAAGACCAGCATATGATGCGTCGCTGATCAGAGGGCGCTTTTCGTTGCGGATCGAAATGCTGCGGGAGTCCGACTTCAATTTCATCGAAGTGGCTCGGATCCTGGTCAGAGCCGGCGTCGGCCTGCAACAGACGATTCTTGGCCTCTACGGCTTTGAGCGACGGAATGTCGTGGTGTTTCACACCGTTTCGGTGAGTCCTGGTTTGGTCGATCAACTATATAAATACGGCTTGCAAGCAACGATTTGCAATTTGGGATAGGGGTGTTGCAGCGTATGGCGGATTGGATTGGCCTGATGAGCGTAATTGATCGCTTTTTCCCCCGGGATGCCCTTCGGGCGCGCGAGACACATGCGCCCGTAGGGCGGAGCGAAGCCAGGGGCGATCTCGCTGCCAGTACACCGTGAAAGTCATCTTCCTGGATATTGACGGCCCCCTGCTATCTCATCGCACGCGATTTCTTCCGCAGAATGCGATTGAATGGTGCAGGACGAATGTCCCGCCTCTACCGGAGGCGTTTGACCGTCCAATAGGGCCAATCAAAGAGGGAGCTGATCGGATACGTCACTTTGATCCCGTAGCGTGCGAATTGTTGCGGCGACTGACTATCGGGCATTCCGCACGCATCGTAATCTCGTCCAGTTGGCAAAAAGTTGGGCGGCGGAACATGGAATTTATTCTGGAGGAGAATGGGATTCCAGGTGAGTGGCTGCATCCGAAATGGAGGACAGACTTTCGGAAACTGGGTGCTACCCGTGCGCAGGAAATAAGATACTGGCTTGAAGAGGCCAAAACGCGTGGGGAGCATATCGCAGCTTATGCCGCTATAGATGATGATGTGAGCGTCCTCTCTTTGCCAGGTGGCGTTTTTGTTCCTTATTCGGATGGCCTTCGTTGGTGCGATTTTTGCTCAGCCTCCGCGGCGTTGGGCGGAGGAGTGCAGATATCCAACTTGGACGTCCGGGATGGAATCTTGACTGCCGATCTTCATCCCGGCCCGTTGGGTGAAACGGTGATACTAGGGCACGGCCGGTCAGTTCGGAGTTTCGAGTTTGGCCCGATCGAGCCATCCACCGCGCCGGCGCCTCCTGGCTGCCTTCGATTACACCATAGCCACTATCAGTTGGTGAGAGTGGCCGAGGAATCGCGGTCGGACCCATGTGTCGGACGTGAAGGGTCCATTGACGAGGACTGACGTTCCGATCAGGTAAGGGCAAGTTCTGCTAAACCCCAATAGTAGTTCCGGGGTATTTTCTCGGTATTCCCGGCTTCTCCGAACGCTGGCAACTGGGCCGAGGGTCGAGAGCGGCTTTGGGGTGCCCTGGCCTCCGCAATCTTCTCCGCATTGGGATCTGCTACTTTGGCAATCTCGCAAGCCCGCGGTAGCTGCACTTACGGCATCCCAGCACCTCACCATCTGAGAGAAACCAGGCGTGGATTGCAGAATGGCACTGGCGTAACCGGGCTCACCCGTCAGACCGTCGGCTATCTGCCTGGCTTTCGTCCCCTCGGCATTGCCTTCGGCCTCGGGGCTCCCGGAACCGGCTCAACGCATAATTCCACCAAGCGAATCTTGAGGACCTTCACCAGCTTGTCCAGGAACGCCAAAGTAGGGTTCGCCTGACCCCGCTCGACTTTGGCCAAAAAAGAGGATTCCACCTCTGCTGCGCCTGCAAGGTCCTCCAGCGTCAGGCCGCGATCAACCCGAATTTTCCTTAGATTCCAGCCAACTATTTTTGTCGCATCCATAAGTGGAGGCGACCAGCTTGCAAGTGATTATTGTAGGTCGTAAAAGACCAATAATATAGTTATGGAACAAATCTGAACGAGCATGCCGGTATCCAGCGGTGGATGGGGCAGACAGGAGGGGGCTTTGAAGTCGATTATTTTGTCGCTGTTATCTATTGTAGCGTTGCCCGTCTACTTCATGCTTAGCATCGGCATCGTCGCTTTGGCTGGTTGGGCCGGTGGGACAACCGGTGCGCTGCTGGCGATCCCAGCGCTGATATTTGGGCCAGTTCTTTTGCTGTTCAGGTGGGCCGAGGCGCGAGATCGACGATTGTTTAAGCGGCTTAATTTTGAGGCCTCACGGAGAGGTCTGGGAATCGATTTCTCCACTGTGAACTCAAGAGATACATGCGCGGTCAGCATCGATGCGACATCGTATCAAATGCTTCTGCTCCAGAAGCAACACATTGAGATTATCCCTCTTAAAAATATCCGGAACCTCAATTTTCGACACTCTGACAAGAAGCTTGAACTTCTGCTCCGGCAGGTCGAGCGGCCTCGGGTATTAATCGAATGCTTGGACAATGAGAGCGGAGAAGAGCTCGAGGCGCGCTTAAGGGCGGTATGTGAAGCATACTGGAATACGCACCAAGCTGGGTCAGCCGCAGTTGCTGATGCCTAACTGCCGAGCTTTGTCTGGCTGGGACTTTGGCTGGGACTGGGGGGCCATTCAGGGGCATTCGAGGCCCGCTGCCGGGCAGCGGGCCGAATAAAATCAACAACGTAGATATAGAGCCGAAAACTACGAATCTGGGGGTCAGGAGTTCGAATCTCTTCGGGCGCGCCATTTTCTCCTCCCTGTTCGTCCCGCATCCTTATCTGGTTATCTAGGTGTCGCCTTTATAAGGCGGCGCAGGAACGGCTGTTGCCTGTCACGCGGGGCATGACGCCGCATCCGGGTCGCTGATCGAAGCGCCATCCCGTTCCGTCGTGCTGGCCGGCTGTATTGCCTGCGGTTCTCTCATTCTCCCTGCTTCAGTTGGCAGCCTCGGCAAGCCACCCGAGACAGGTTTGGTTCGCTCGCGCCAAACCAATATCAATGGTTCGGCACAGTGAAGCGGCAACATGCTTAAAATCTTGGCTTAATTACTGATTTACTGGCAATGGCGTCGAGGTTTTCTGGCTTGCGTCATCGAACCATTGCTTTTAGGTTCAATTGTTATGGACAAGAGCCTGCTGCATCCCGACAGTACGGTCGCAGTCGAACGGGTCGACCGCGGCCTGCGCGAACTGGTGCGCGTCCAGGCCGCGGCGCCGGAACGACCGCTGCCGACGGAGCGCGCCCTCTCCGAACGGTATGGCGTCAGCCGACGGGTGGTCCGCCAAGTGCTGGCCGGACTGGAAGCCGAGGGCAAGATCTGGCGCCGTCAGGGCAAGGGGACCTTTGTCGGGCCCGCGCCGGCCGCCTCGGTACCCAATCTGGGCCGGCTGGCCAGCCGCACGAACTTCTATGAAATCATGGAGGTTCGCTTGCATCTCGAGCCGAGCATCGCGCAACTCGCCGCACAACGGGCCAGCCCCGACCAGATCGCCATGATCCGCAAGCTGGCCGAGCGGCTGGCTGCGCGCAATACCGAGGTCGATGCCTCGACGCTGGAACGCTGGGACAGCGCCTTTCACCGCAGCCTCGCCGAAGCGGCCGGCAATCGACTGTTCCTCGACCTGTTTGAGGTGATCGACAAGATCCGCTTCGACCCGCTGTGGCAGAGCACCCGGGCGCGGGCGCGCACACCGGCAGGGCGCGCCACGTCGGGCCAGCAGCATCTGCAGATTGCCGAAGCCATTGCCCAGCGTGATGCAGCACGCGCCGCCCTCATCATGCGCCAGCATATCCTGACCCACCAGGAGGCGCTGAACCGGGCGATGAATACCGACGCTGCCTGACCGACTACGCCGTTATCATCCCCGATGCCCGTTCCAGCACAAGGATTGACATGACCAGTATCCCGTTTGCCTTCACCACCCGGCCCGAAATCAAGGGGACGTTCGGCGTGGTGTCCAGCACGCACTGGATTGCATCTTCGGCAGCGATGGGGGTTCTGGAGCGTGGTGGTAACGCCTTCGACGCGGCGGTGGTGGCCGGCTTTGTGCTGCACCTGGCCGAACCGCATCTGAACGGTCCGGGCGGCGACCTGCCGGCACTGTTGTGGGATGCCCGTCGGGACCGGATCGAGGCACTCTGTGGTCAGGGGCCGGCACCGCAGCAGGCGACGATCGCACATTTCCGCACGCTGGGGCTCGACCTGATTCCCGGTTCCGGCCTGCTGGCTCCCTGCGTGCCGGGAGCAGTGGATGGCTGGCTGCTGATGCTGCGTGACTATGGAACGATCAGTGTGACGGAGGCGCTGGCGCCGGCGATCCATTATGCCGCCCGGGGGTGTCCCCTGGTGCCGCGTGTGATCGATACCATCGCCACCGTTGAGGCGCTGTTTCGCGAGGAGTGGCCGACATCGGCCGCAGTCTGGCTGCCGCGGGGCGCCTTGCCGAAGGCCTATGACTTGTTCCGGCAGGAAAGACTGGCCGCCACCTATGTCCGGTTTACCCAGATGGCCGAACAGGCCGGCGGCAGCCGGGAGAAAGGTATCGAAGCTGTGCGCCGTGCCTGGCGGGAAGGTTTTGTCGCTGAAGCAGTCGATGCCTTCTGCCGCAATACCGAGGCGATGGATTCATCGGGCCGCCGGCACCGCGGGGTGCTGACGGGTGATGACATGGCCGGCTGGCAGGCGCATATCGAAGCACCGCTGACCTATGATTATCACGGCTGGACGGTGGCGAAATGCGGCCCCTGGAGCCAGGGGCCGGCTTTTCTTCAGCAGCTGGCATTATTGAAGGGGTTCGATCTCGCGGCCATGCCTGCCGACGGCCCTGATTTTGTGCATGTGGTGACAGAAGCTGCCAAGCTGGCCTTCGCTGACCGAGAAGCCTGGTACGGCGATCCCGATCATGTCGATGTGCCGATGGATGCGCTGCTGTCGGACTCCTACAATGATGAACGTCGCCGCCTGATCGGCAGGCAGGCGTCGCTGGAACTGCGACCGGGCAATCCCGCCGGCCTGGGTGCCCGCCTTGCCAGTGTGAAGGCAGGCACCGCGCGAGGGGCCGGTATCGGAGAGCCGACGGTAGGCCGCCTTGCGGCGAGTGACGGGGCCGTCAGCCGCCGTGGCGCGGTCGGCGGCGATACCTGCCATGTCGATGTGATCGACCGGTGGGGGAACATGGTGGCGGCCACCCCGTCGGGTGGCTGGCTGCAGAGCTCGCCGGTGATTCCGGAACTCGGGTTCTGTCTTGGCACGCGCGCTCAGATGTTCTGGCTGGAAGAGGGGCTGCCCAATTCCCTGAAGCCCGGCAAGCGTCCGCGGACCACGTTGTCGCCGTCGATGGCGCTGTATGATGGCCAGCCGGCCCTTGCATTCGGCACGCCGGGCGGTGACCAGCAGGACCAGTGGTCGCCGCAATTCTTCCTCAAAATCGCGCATCACGGCATGAATCTGCAGGAGGCGATTGATTCGCCAGCCTGGCATACCGAGCATTTCCCGAGTTCATTCTATCCGCGTGCGGCGAAACCGGGCCATCTCGGGCTCGAAGCACGCTTTCCGCAGGCAACGGTCGAAGCGCTGCAGACCCGCGGCCATAAGGTCGAGGTGGGCGGCGACTGGTCGGAAGGCCGGCTCTGTGCAACGGCGACGGATGAAACGTCCGAAGGCACGCTGTTGCGTGCAGGCGCCAATCCGCGCGGCATGCAAGGCTACGCGGTCGGACGCTGAGATAGCGAAACGGGGGCGCGCATCATGACCTGGTCGATCGTTGCCCGTGACCCCGCAGATGGCAGCTATGGCGTGGCGGTTGCCTCACGCTTTTTTGCCGTTGGCGCACTCTGTCCGCATATCCGGCCTGGTGCTGGCGCGCTGTCGACACAAGCCCTGATCAATCCGACCTATGGTCCGCGCGGGCTGGCTTTGCTGAATGCGGGGTACGGTGCCGGCGAGGTTCTGGCGGAAATGCTGGCTGGCGATGCCGGCAGGGCGGCACGGCAGCTGCATATTGTTGACCGCCAGGGCCGTGTTGCTGCCCATACCGGTGTGGATTGCATCGGCTGGTGTGGCCATCGCGGCGACGAGAACCTGTCGGTGGCCGGCAATATGCTGGCCGGGCCCGAGGTGGTCGATGCCACTTTTGCCGCGTTCCGACAGGCGGCCGACCGGCCCTTTGCCGAACGATTCCTCATGGCCATGCAGGCAGGAGAGGCCGCTGGCGGAGACAAGCGCGGCAGGCAATCTGCCTGTCTGGTGATTCACACCACCGAGGAATATCCGGCCCTGTCGCTGAGGGCTGATGACCACGTCAATCCATTGGCCGAACTGCATCGGCTCTACGGCATATCGCGTGGCCGGTTCGCGGCCTTCATGAGCTTCCTGCCGACCCGGGACAACCCCTGTGGCATTTTCGACCGTGCCGTGATCGAGGCGGAAGTGGCGCGGCGGGAGGCTCTCCTGGCCACCGAAGGAGGGGGCGTCTGATGGCGCTGCTGGAGGTCGAGAACCTGCAGACCTGCTTCACAGGCGACCGCGGCGAGATCCGTGCCGTCGATGGTGTGACATTTTCCGTCGATGCCGGTCGCACGCTGGGCATCGTCGGGGAAAGTGGCTGCGGCAAGTCGGTGACCTCGCTGTCGGTGATGGGTCTGCTGCCGGCCCGGGGGGCGCGTATCGCCGGCGGCAGTGTAAGGTTCAAGGGCGTCGATCTGCTGGAACTTGCCGAGAGTGCCAGGCGGGATTTGCGCGGTAATCGGCTGGCCATGATCTTCCAGGAGCCGTTGACCTCGCTGAACCCGGCCTTCACTATAGGTGACCAGATCATGGAAGGATTGATCCGGCACCGACAGATGAGCCGCACGGCTGCACGTGACGCGGCGATCGCAATGCTGCGGCAGGTGCGAATCCCGGCACCGGAACAGCGCGTCGACGATTATCCGCACCAGCTTTCCGGCGGCATGCGGCAGCGGGCCATGATCGCCATGGCGCTGGCCTGCGGACCGGAGCTGCTGATCGCCGACGAGCCAACCACGGCACTCGATGTCACCGTGCAGGCGCAGATTCTCGATCTGCTGCGCGACCTGCAGCGGGACAGCGGCGCGGCTATCCTGCTGATCAGCCATGATCTCGGCGTGATCGCCGAAATGGCGGACGAGGTGGCAGTGATGTACGCCGGCCGTGTGGTCGAGCAGGCGCCGGTTGCTCGCCTGTTCGAAGCGCCGCAGCATCCCTATACCATCGGTCTGCTGGGTTCGATCCCGCGGCTTGATTATGACCAGTTACAGCTTGCTGCCATCGAGGGCAGCGTGCCAGACCCGAGCAATCCCCCGCCTGGCTGCCGGTTCGCGCCCCGCTGCCCGTTTGCCGATACGGAATGTCACACGGCACAGCCGGCCCTGCGTGCCATTCAGCCCGGCCATGCCGTGGCCTGTCGGAGGGCGCCGCTATGATACCGCTGCTGGACGTCTCCGGTCTCAGCAAGCGCTTTGTCGTGCGGTCGAACTGGTACGGGCGGCCGACCCATCATCTCAGTGCCGTGGATGGCATCAGCTTTACCCTGGCGGCCGGCGAGACGCTGGGGCTGGTCGGCGAAAGTGGCTGCGGTAAATCCACGACCGGCCGGTTGGTGCTGCGGCTTCTGGAACCCAGCGCCGGCACTATCCGTTATGATGGCCGCGATATCACGACCCTGGAAGGCAGTTCGCTGCGTGATCTGAGGCGCGAGATGCAGCTGGTGTTTCAGGATCCTTACGCCTCGCTCAATCCGCGCATGACGGTCGGTGATATCCTGACCGAACCCCTGATGCTGCATGGGCTGGCGCCGCCGGCCATGCGGGGGCAAAGGGTCGCCGATCTGCTTCAGATGGTCGGATTGTCGCCACAGCATGCCCGCCGGTATCCCCATGAGTTTTCCGGCGGTCAGCGCCAGCGCATAGGTATTGCCCGCGCTCTGGCGGTGGAGCCGAATCTGATCGTGGCCGATGAAGCGGTTTCGGCGCTAGACGTGTCAGTACAGGCCCAGGTTCTGAATCTGCTGAAGAACCTGCAGGCCCGACTCGGCATAGCGCTGATCTTCATCGCGCACGACCTCGCTGTGGTCCGCCACATCGCCGACCGCATCGCCGTTATGTATCTCGGCCGGATTGTCGAGATTGCGCAAACCCGGGCGCTGTTTGCCGCACCCCGGCATCCCTATACCCGCGCCCTGCTGTCGGCCATTCCGGTGCCGGTGCCTGGTGTACGCCAACAGCGCGAAATGCTGGCCGGAGATGTGCCGAGCCCGATCAATCCACCGTCCGGCTGCCGGTTCCACACACGCTGCGCATTTGCCACTGACCTGTGCCGGAAGGAGGGGCCCGAATTATCGGGCGATGGCACGGATCACCAGGTTGCCTGCCACCACTGGGGCGGGCTGCCTGCCGCAGCGCCGCTGCCGTCATCAGGCTCGGGGCCTGAAGCCGAACGGCTGGCCCGTCTGCAGGCTCAATTTGTCCGTACCGCCGACAATCAAACCAACATGCCGGCCTGAAGAATGCCGGAGTCACAGACAGAGGAGAGACAGATGCTGCGTAAAACCACATTCGGCCTGCTGACGGCAGCGGGCCTTCTTGCGGCCATGCCGGCGGCGGCCCAGACCCTGCATTTCGGCCTGGCGGAAGATCCCGACGCCCTTGACCCGACGCTGGCCCGTACATTCGTTGGCCGCATCGTGTTTTCGGCAATGTGCGATAAGCTGGTCGATATATCGCCTGATCTGAAGATCGTTCCTCAACTGGCAACCGAATGGGGCTGGTCAGCCGACAACAAGAGCCTGACCTTCAAGCTGCGCCCAGGCGTGACCTTCCACGACGGCGAGAAGTTCGATGCCGAAGCAGTGAAGTACAATCTCGAACGACACAAGACCATGCAGGGATCGCAGCGCCGTGGCGAGCTGTCGGCGGTTACCAGTGTCGATGTCGTCGATCCGCTGACGGTTCGAATCAACACTGCGGCACCCTTCGCTCCGCTGCTGGCGACCCTGACCGATCGCGCTGGCATGATGATTTCGCCCAAGGCCGGCGCCGCACTGGGGGACAAGTTTGCCACTGCGCCGGTCTGTTCCGGTGCCTTCAGGTTTGTCGAGCGTATTGCCCAGGACCGGATCGTGCTGGAGAAGTATGACGGCTACTGGAACAAGGATAACATCCACTTCCAGAAAATCGAATTCCGCCCCTTCACCGACGCCACTGTCCGCCTGGCAAACCTCCGGTCCGGTCAGCTCGACATGCTGGAGCGCCTCGCTGCCACTGACGCGCCGGGTGTGCAGAAGGATAAGAAGCTGAAATTCGGTTCGATTACGGAAATCGGCTATTACGGTATCACCATCAATATCGGCAAGAGCGACAAGGCGAAGACATCTGCGCTCGGATCGAACCAGAAGATCCGTGAAGCCTTTGAACTGTCGCTGGACCGTAACGGCATCAACAAGGTGGTGTTTGATGGTCTGGCGACGCCGGGCAACCAGTGGGTCGCGCCGAACAGCCCGTATTATGCGAAATCGCTGCCGGTGCCGAAAAGGGATGTTGCCAGGGCGAAGGCATTGCTGAAGGAAGCCGGCAACCCGAACCCGGTGGTCAACCTGGTAACACCGACCACCACGGATGCCCGCAACATCGCTCAGGTCGTTCAGGCGATGGCCAAGGAGGCCGGTTTCGATGTGCGTATCCAGGCCACCGAATTTGCCACCTCGCTGAAGATGGCCGATCAGGGAGATTTCGAGGCCTATATCCTGGCCTGGAGCGGGCGGCCGGATCCGGACGGCAACCTGTACAGCTTCCACGCATGCAAGCAGCCGCTGAACTATGCCGGTCTGTGCAATCCGGCGCTGGACGAAGTGCTGAACGATTCCCGCCTCACCACCGACATGGCCCAGCGCCAGGCAGCATGGGAAAAGGCGGCCAGAATCGTGCTGGCTGAACGCCCGATCATCTATCTGCTGCACCGCAAATGGATGTGGGCCTATAATGCCAAGCTGGCCGGGTTCAGGGAATATCCGGATGGCTTGATCCGCTTTACCGGCATGAAGATGTGAACAGGCGGCTGGCCGCGGTCAGGGCCGCGGCCAGCCCCCATTCTCCGTCATGACGCGCTTCCTGATCCGCCGCCTGGCCATCATCCTGCCGACTCTGATCTTCGTTTCGATGATCATTTTCGGACTGCAGCAGCTTTTGCCTGGCGATCCGGCCCTGGCCATGGCCGGCGAGGAGCGTGACCCGGTTGCGATCCAGCAGATTCGCGAGAAATACAATCTCGACAAACCGCTGCCACAGCAATACTGGCTGTGGATTACCGGTGTCATACAAGGTGATTTTGGCGAGTCGATCCGCATTCAGATGCCGGTCGGTCAGCTGCTGGTGGAAAAGCTGCCGGTGACCATTGAGCTGGCGGTGCTGTCGATGTTGATCGCCCTGCTAATCGGCCTGCCTGCGGGAATGCTGTCGGCCCTCTATAACGGACGCTGGGTCGATTATGCCGCCAATATTATTGGCCTGTGGGGGTTGTCGACGCCGAATTTCTGGCTTGGCATCATGATGATTCTGCTGTTCTCCGTTGAGCTCGGCTGGCTTCCGGCTTCGGGCTATGTCAGCCCGGGCGAGAATCTGCTGCAGAATCTCGAAGCCATGATCATGCCGGCCTTCGTGCTCGGCACGGGGATTGCCGCCGTGATGATGCGGCATACCCGCAGCGCCATGCTGCAGGTCCTGTCCAGCGACTACATCCGCACGGCGCGGGCAAAGGGTCTGTACGAACGTGTGGTGATCGGGAAACACGCCCTGCGCAATGCGGCCGTACCGGTGATCACTTTGGGGGCGCTGGAATTTGGCCAGCTGCTGTCGGGTGCGGTTCTGACCGAGCAGATTTTTGCGATTCCGGGTTTCGGCAAGCTGATTGTCGACGCTGTTTTCAACCGCGACTATGCGGTGGTGCAGGGCGTGGTGCTATGTACGGCGACCGCCTATATCGTTCTGAACCTTTTGGCAGATATAGCCTATTACCTGGTAAACCCGAGGCTGCGCGCATGACTGCGGAAACCGCCGGTATCTCCGCTTCCGCGATGCGATCGACGGAGGAAAGTCCGGCGCGGCGGGCCTTTCGCCGTCTGCTGAAGCGAAAGGGCGCCGTGATCGGGTTGCTCGTGGTGACGCTGTTCATCCTGGTGGCGGCTCTGGCCGGGCTGGTGGCACCATATGACCCGACCGAAGCCGACTGGTCTGCTTTGCGCGCGGCGCCCACGCCGGCACATCCTTTCGGCGGCGATGAACTGGGGCGGGATGTGCTGTCACGGGTGATTTTCGGCGCCCGCGCCTCGCTGCTGGCTGGTGTCATATCGGTGGGGCTGGCGCTGCTGCTCGGGATTCCGGTCGGGCTGCTGTCCGGGTATGCGGGTGGCCTGCTCGACGGCCTGATCATGCGGCTGACTGATGCCATGCTTGCCGTGCCTTTCCTGATTCTGGCGATTGCCCTGGCAGCCTTTCTTGGACCGAGTCTCGGCAATGCGATGATCGCTATCGGCCTGTCGGCAACACCGGTCTTCGTGCGACTGACCCGGGCGCAGGTGCAGGCAGTGAAGGTGGAGGATTATATCGAGGCAGCCCGGGCCATCGGCAATCCGCCCTTGCGGATTGCATTGCGGCACATCCTGCCGAATATCTGGCCCGCCCTGCTGGTGCAGGCAACCCTGACCATCGCCTCGGCAATCATTGCCGAGGCCAGCCTGTCCTTCCTTGGTCTAGGCCAGCAGCCGCCGGCGCCGAGCTGGGGGAGCATGCTGAATGCGGCCAAGGACTTCCTGACCCAGGCGCCGTGGATGGCAATTTACCCCGGCCTATCGATCTTCGTTGTGGTCCTGTCGTTCAATCTGCTCGGCGACGGCCTCCGCGACGCACTGGACCCGCGGCATCGCGATTAAGCTCCTGACCTGGCGATTTCATGAAAGGGCAATGAATCTCCTTGACGTCGCCTTAAATGTCATATGAGTATAACAATATGAAAAAGATGCAGCGGAGCGGCCGACATGGCTAAATCCAGCACGGCAGCGACAATCGACGAGCGGCTGCCGACGCCGCTCTATCACCAGATATTCCTGATCCTGCGTGGCCAGATCCTTGAAGGCCGACTGGCGCAGGGCGCCCTGGTACCGGGAGAGGAAGAGCTGGCGCGCCAGTTCAATGTGTCCCGCATCACTGCGCGACGGGCACTGGGTGAGCTGGCAGCCGAGGGCCTGGTGACCCGCAGTCGTGGACGCGGCACCCATGTGGCGCCACGGAACGATCCGCCGCCGATCCGCGCGGGCGTCGAGGGGTTGCTGGAAAACCTTCTGGCCATGGGCCTGAAGACCCGGGTCAGTCTGATAGAGTTCGGCTATGAGGCAGCCGCCCCTGATGTTGCCGCGGCTTTGCAGGTGGCGCCGGGTGAGGAGGTGCAGCGCGCGGTACGTGTCCGCTCGCTGGAAGCGGGGCCATTCTCCTACCTGACCACCTATGTGCCGGCAGATATCGGTCGAAAGTTCAGCCGCAAGGAACTTGCACAGGCGCCGCTGCTGGCCCTGCTGGAGCGCTCCGGTGTGGTGATCGGCGGCGCTGACCAGACCATTGCGGCCACCCTTGCAGATACGCGTGTGGCGCCGCTGCTGGAAACCGCCGTTGGTGCACCGCTGATCCGCATCAGCCGTGCCGTACACGATCAGGCCGGGCGGCCGGTCGAGTACATCGTCGGTCTGTACCGGCCAGACCGCTACCAGTTCCGCATGAGCCTCGACCGGGTCCGGGGAGCAGACAGCAATACCTGGTCGGCCAGCATCGCGCAGCCGGCAGCAGGGGATAAGACCTCAGCGCAATCCACCAACGGGGAGAAAAAAAGATGAGCGAGCACAAGTCCAGAATCCGCGTATCCCGCCGGCATTTCCTTGCCGGCACCGCCGTGGCTGCGGCGGCCGGTGTTACAGGCTTTCCTGCCATCGTGAAGGCCCAGGGCAAGACCCTGAAAGTCGGCGTATTGCATCCGGTTACCGGTCCGCTGGCCCCGTCGGGCCAGCAATGCCGTCTCGGTGCCAAGCTTGCGATTGATACGATCAATGCCAACGGCGGCATTGCCTCGCTGGGTGGCGCCAAGATCGAGCCGATCTATGCCGATGCGCAGTCCAAGCCCGATGTCGGTGTGGCCGAGGTCGAGAAGCTGAATGAGGCCGGTGTTTCGGCCATTGTCGGTCCCTTTGCCTCAGGTATTGCGCTGGCCACGACCCAGGCGGCGGCCAAGCACAACATTCCCCATATTGTCGATGTCGGCGTGGTGGATCAGGTGGTCACCCGTGGCCTTAAGAACACCTTCCGCTTCGGTCCGGGCCTCAGCAAGATCGTGGACACGGCAATCGAGAATCTGGTCTCACTGAACAACCAGGCAGGCAAGCCGGCGAAGACGGTCATGATCGTCCACGAGGAATCGGCCTTTGGCTCCGGTATGGCCAAGACCCTGAACGAGCGGCTGCCGGCGCAGGGCTTCGAGATTCTCGAGACCATTCCACATGCCAATCCGACCCGCGACTTCAACAACATCGTGCTGAAGATCAAGGCGCGTAACCCGGACATCCTGATCCCGTCCAACTATTACAATGAGTTCGTGCTGCTGGCCCGCACCCTGCGTCAGCAGAAGGTGCGGCCGAAGGCGATCTACTCGATCCTCGGTGGTGCCGCGTCGCAGTACCGGTTTGTCAAGGAATTCCCCGAGGCGGCCGAGTACATCATGGATTGCAACCACTGGTTCGATCCGCGTAATCCGGTGGCGCTGGAACTGAAGAAGAAGGTCGAAGCCGAAAAGGCTTTCTTCTCTTACGAGGTGTTCCTCGATTACGAGTGCATCCGTCTGCTGGCCGACGCCGTGGAACGTGCCGCATCGACCGACCGGGCAGCGATCACTCACGCCCTCGAGGTGTCGGGCTGGTCCAACACCTTCATGCCCTACGGGCCGACCAAGTTCGTCAATGGCCAGAATGTCGGTGCAGCACCGGTCAACACCCAGATTCAGGGCGGGGACATCAAAGTGATCTTCCCGAAGGACTTCGCCAATGCCAAGCCGGTCTTCCCGGCGCCGAAGGCCTGAGCCATGTTGCCGGGCGGGACCGGCTGGTCCCGCCCGGATTTTCCTCTTTCCGAGCAGCCGCGTGATGCTTGAGTTGTCGATCCTCCTGCCAGCGATCCTGAACGGCCTGACCATCGGGGCGATCTACGCCCTTGTGGCGCTGGGCCTCACCCTGATCTATGGCGTCCTGCACATCATCAACTTTGCCCATGGCAGCCTTCTGATGTTGGCGCTGTATGGCGTATTCTTTCTGCACAGCCTGTTCGGTCTCGACCCTTACCTGGCCCTGCCGGTGGTGGTACCGGCCCTGTTCGGTATCGGCTACGGGCTGCAGCGCTTCGTGATCGGCAAGGCCAGCCACGGCAAGGACGAGAACATCCTGCTGGTGACGCTGGGCCTGTCGGTGATCATCGAGAATCTGGCGCTGTATCTTTGGCGTTCTGACACGCGCACCATCGAGACGCCTTACTCCTTTGACATCATAGACTTCGGCGTCGCATTTATCCCGGTACCGAAAGTGGTGGCCTTCATTGGCGCTCTGGTCGTGGCGGTCCTGCTGTGGTCTCTGATGGCCAGAACCGATCTTGGTCGTGCTATCCGTGCGCTAGCCAAAGAGCGGCATGGGGCACGTCTGGTCGGCATCAATGTCGAACATATCTTTGCTATGTCGTTTGGCATTGGCTGCGCTTGCCTCGGTGTTGCTGCCTGCCTGCTGCTGCCGAGCTTCTATGTCAGCCCCCAGGTCGGCCATGCCTTCGTGCTGGTCGCTTTCACCGTTGTGGTTCTGGGTGGCATGGGCAGTTTTGTCGGCGCGCTGATTGGTGGCCTGATCATCGGCGTGACAGAAAGCCTAGGCGGTTTATTTTTCGGTGAGAGCCTCGGCCAACTCGGTATTTTCCTGATCTTCATCATCGTTCTGTTGTTCCGGCCAACCGGACTGCTCGGCCAGAGGGTGTGACATGCGCAGTCTTGCCGGCATCGCCGGGTTCGCCATCCTCGCCGCCGTTGTGCCGGTTCTGGTCAGCTCTGATTTCTGGCTGACGTGGCTCACCCTGGTCCTGTTCTATGCTTTCCTTGGTCAGGCCTGGAACCTGCTCGGCGGTTACGGTGGGCAGTTCTCCTTCGGTCATGCGCTGTTTTTCGGCAGCGGTGCATACTGCACGGCGATGCTGCAGATCCATCTTGGTATGAATGCGTGGATTGGCCTGGCATTGGCGGCAGCGGCGGGCGGCATCGTCGGGGCCGGCACCGGCTACCTCGTATTTCGCTATGGATTGCGTGGCTCGTATTTTGCGTTGGTATCGCTCGCTTTCGCTGAAGTATTCCGTATTCTTGCCAACAGTTCTGACCTCACTGGCGCGGGTTCCGGCCTGCTGGTGCCGCTGAGGCCAGGCTTCGATCATCTGCAGTTCCAGGATCGTGCCGGCTTTTTCTGGCTGCTGCTGGGGTTGGTGGTTGTCGCGCTTCTGGTGACCTGGTGGCTGGAGAATTCCCGCTTCGGTGCCCGGCTGATGGCAGTGCGCGAGAACGAGGATGCTGCCCGGGCATTGGGCGTTGCGCCGTTCCGCGTCAAACTTGCAGCGATTGTTTTCTCCGGTGCGTTTGCGGGTGTCGCTGGCGCGATCTATGTGCAGCTGTTCCTGTATATTGACCCCAACATTGCTTATGGCCCCGGCATCTCCGTGGAGGCTCTGCTGGTGCCAATCATCGGCGGTCTGGGTACTGTGTTCGGGCCGCTCCTGGGCGCGTTTGCACTTCACGCTATTGCCGAGATCGGTCGGCTGGTGTTTGGCGAAGCGCCGGGCCTCAATCTTGTGTTGTATGGCGTCCTGCTGGTGGTGATGGTGCTGTTCCTGCCGAACGGCCTGTTTGGCCTTGGTCGCGTCGGTCTGCGCCGGCTTCTGAAAGGGGGCGCGGGTGCTTGACGTCGAGAATCTCTCCAAGCGGTTCGGCGGCCTGATCACCACCAATGCCGTATCCCTTCATCTTGTATCTGGCAGTATCAGCGCGTTGATCGGCCCCAATGGTGCCGGCAAGACCACTCTGTTTGCGCAGATATCCGGCTTCTATCGTCCCGATGAGGGAGAAATACGTTTCAAGAACCAGCGAATCACCGGGATGGCACCGGAAGATATTTGCTTGCTTGGCATTGCCCGGACCTTTCAGATCGTGCAGCCCTTTGCCGGGCTGACGGTGCGCGAGAATATCGCTGTGGGTGCCCATCTGCGCCACGCCGGTCGCAGGGCGGCGCTGGATCGTGCAGATGCCGTCGCGCGTCGCGTCGGGCTGGTGGGCTTTCTGGACCGACCGGCGGCTTCGCTGACCGTTGCCGGTCGCAAGCGACTGGAACTGGCCAAGGCACTGGCGACCGAGCCCGCGCTGTTACTGCTTGATGAGGTGATGGCCGGCCTAAATCCTACCGAGATCGACGAGATCATTCCGGTGATCCGTGATATCCGCGACAGCGGTGTCACCATTCTGCTGATCGAGCATGTGATGCGGGCAGTCATGAACCTGTCCGAGCATGCTTGGGTGCTGAACAACGGCGCACTGATTGCGGAAGGCAGTCCTGCTGAGATTGCCGCAAACAGTCAGGTAATCGAGGCCTATCTGGGGCGTGGTGCAGCCGGTGTGCCGTCAGCGGAGGCAGTCCATGGCTGACGACATGCTGCTTGAGGTGACGGAGTTGCGCGCCGGTTATGACGGTGTCGAGGTGCTGCGCGGCATCGACCTGACTGTCGGACATGGCGAGATTGTCGCTCTGCTGGGTGCCAATGGCGCTGGCAAGTCAACCCTGAATAACAATCTGTCCGGCGTCTACCGGCCATTTGGCGGCGCGATCCGGTTCCTGGGCCGGGATATCACCGGCTGTAGCCCGGATCGGATCGTTGCTGCCGGCCTAGTCCATGTGCCGGAGGGCCGCCGGATATTCCCCAACCTCAGCGTGCTGGAGAATCTGGAACTCGGCAGTTACCGCCGCGGCTGCGCCCGACGCGCCGCCAATATTGAACGGGTGTTTGGCATCTTTCCACGTCTGGCGGAGCGGACGACGCAGCTGGCCGGAACCCTGTCCGGCGGAGAGCAGCAGATGCTGGCCATTGGCCGCGGCCTGATGGGTGAACCGGAACTGCTGATCCTCGACGAACCGTCGCTCGGCCTGTCGCCACTGCTGGTCGAGGAGATGTTCGGTCTGATCCGGCGGCTGAATGGCGAGGGGCTGGCGATCCTGCTGGTCGAGCAGAATGTCATGCAGTCCCTGTCGATTGCCCATCGTGCCTTCGTGCTGGAACATGGCGAGATTGCGCTGGCCGGTGCAGCGGCCGATCTGCTGAACGATCCGGGGCTGAAAGCCTCGTATCTGGGGATGTGATCATGGCTCAGCCTGCGATACAGCCCATGACCCTTGCTGAGAAGCTGGTCGCCCGCGCGGCCGGCCGCGACTTCGTGCGGCCGGGCGAGGTGGTCACCTGCAAGGTCGATCTCGCGATGATGCACGATTCTGGCGGGCCGCGTCGCGTTGCACCGATGCTGGAACGGCTGCAGGCGAAGATCTGGAACCCGGACCGTGTGGTCGTGATCTCCGATCATTATGTGCCGGCCGTGGACGCCGAGAGTGCCGGCATTCTCGATCTCACCCGCAAATGGGTGAAGGCGGCCGGTATATCCCGGTTTCACGATATGCAGGGCATCTGCCATGTCGTTCTGCCCGAACGCGGCCATCTGAGGCCCGGCATGTTTGTGGTCGGTGGCGACAGCCATTCGCCCACCGGCGGTGCTTTCGGCGCCTACATGTTCGGCGTTGGTGCCACCGAGATGTGTGGTGTTCTGGTCACCGGCGAGATCTGGCTGCGGGTGCCTGAAACCATCCTGCTGCACTGGTCGGGCCGGCTGGGACCGGGGCTGGCCGCCAAGGACATGATCCTCGCCATGTGTGCCCGGCTCGGCATGGATGGCGGCCGGTATCAGGCGATCCAGTATGCCGGCGACACCATCGCCGCCCTGCCGATGCAGGAGCGTATGACGCTCAGCAACATGGCGGCCGAACTGGGCGCGCAGGCCGGCCTTATCGCACCGGATGCAGTCACTGCGGCCTATCTGCGCAGCGTCGGCGTGCCGGATGACACAATCGGCGGCGAAGGCTGGCAGGCCGATCCGGCGGCAGACGTGGCCGAGCGGCATGATTTCGACGCGGCTGCACTCGCGCCCATGGTGGCGGCGCCGCACAGTCCGGCCAACAGCGCACCGGCTACCGAGCATCGCGGCACCCGGATCGATCAGGCCTATATCGGCGCCTGCACCGGCGCCAAGATCAACGACCTGCGCATGGCGGCGGCCGTCCTAAAGGGCCGCAAGGTGGCGGGCGGCACGCGGCTTCTGATCGCGCCGGCCTCGACCCGGACCACGGCCGAGGCTGCTGCCGACGGCACCCTCGCCATCCTGACCGAGGCGGGCGCCATCCTGATGCCGTCGGGCTGCGGCGCCTGTGCCGGTTACGGCGCCGGCGTGCTCGCCGAAGGCGAGACCTGCATCGCGTCGACCGCCCGCAACTTCAGGGGCCGCATGGGTGCCGCCACGTCGAAGGTCTATCTCGGTTCGCCCTATACGGTGGCGGCGGCGGCGGTGGCCGGCGAGATCCGCGATCCACGTGACATGCTGGCCGGGGGCGGTGCGGCATGAGCATGACGCCCTTCACCGGCCGGGTCTGGAAATTCGGCGACAATATCGACACGGACGTCCTGGCGCCGGGCCTCTATATGAAAAGTCCGATGGCCGAGCTGGCCCGCCATTGCCTGGAAGCCGTGGAGCCTCGGTTTGCTCGCGAGGTCCGGCCGGGCGACATCGTCGTCGGCGGTCGCAATTTCGGTATGGGCTCGTCACGCGAGCAGGCCGTGATGGCCCTGCGGGAACTGGGCGTTGCCGCCGTGCTGGCGCCGACCTTCGCCGGCATCTTCTACCGCAATGCCCTCAATCTCGGTCTGCTCGTCCTCGTCTGTCCGGCGGCCCAGGAGATTCCGGCGGGTGCTCAGCTGACCCTGGACCCGGCGATGGCCTCGGCACGGACGGAAACCGGGAAGACGTTTGCCTGCGAGCCGCTGCCGGCCCATCTTCTGCAGATGGTGGCTGAGGGCGGGCTGCTGCCGCATCTCGAAAATAAACTGCGTTCACAACAAGTAAGGGAGGCGCGCAGATGAGTGGGTTGCGCGAGCGCCTGAACCGTAGCGACATCCTCGTCGCTCCGGGCATTTTCGATGGCCTGAGCGGGCTGGTGGCGGCACAGGCCGGGTTCGAGGCGGTATATCTGTCCGGCGCCAGTATCGCCTATACCCGTTTCGGCCGGTCCGATATCGGTCTCGTCTCGATGACGGAAGTGGCCGATACGCTGGGTGCGATCCGCGAGCGGATTGATACGCCGGTGATCGTTGATGCCGATACCGGATTCGGCAATGCGCTCAACGTACAGCGCACGACCCGCCTGTTCGAGCGCAACGGCGCCGCCGCAATCCAGCTTGAGGACCAGGCGAGCCCGAAGCGCTGCGGCCATCTCGACGGAAAATCGCTGGTTCCGGCTGCCGAGATGGTGGGAAAGATTCACGCAGCGCTCGATGCGCGGCATTCGGCCGAAACCCTGATCGTTGCGCGCACGGATGCCATCGCCGTGGAGGGTTTCGACGCCGCGCTGGACCGGGCCACCCAGTATGTGGAAGCCGGCTGCGACGTGCTGTTCGTCGAGGCGCCGCGCAATCGCGACGAAATGCTGGCGGTGACCAGCCGCTTCGGCAACCGTGTGCCGCTGCTTGCCAACATGGTGGAAGGCGGCAAGACGCCGATCCTGTCGGCCGATGAACTGGGGCAGATCGGCTTTCGCATGGCGATATTTCCCGGCGGCCTGACGCGGGCGCTCGCCCGCTGCATGGCCGACTATTTTGCCTCGCTGAAGCAGCATGGAACCACCACACCGTTCCGCGACCGTATGCTGGATTTCACCGCGCTGAACGCCCTGATCGGCACACCGGAGCTGCTGGAACAGGGTCGGGCCTATGATCCAGCCAACTTCGAGAGGTCGGCATGATCGATCCCATCACCCTTGCCGTGCTCAAGGGCCGGCTCGAACAGGTCGCCGACGAGATGGACGCCACCCTGTTCCGCTCGGCCTTCAATCCGATCATCGCCGAAGCCCATGACGCCAGCCACGGCCTCTATCATGCAGCCACCGGCGAAACCCTTGTGCAGGGCAAGTCCGGCCTGCCGATCTTCGTCGGCGCCATGGCCTTTGCGGTCAAGGCGGTAATCGATAAGGCGGCGCGCGATGGCGGCCTGGCCGATGGCGACGTCTATATCTTCAACGATCCCTATGACGGTGGCACGCATCTGAGCGACTTCAAGCTGGTGCGACCGTTTTTCCGTGACGGCGCCGTTTTCTGTTACCTTGCCTCTGTTGGCCACTGGCATGATGTCGGCGGCAATGTGCCAGGCAATTATAATCCGGTCGCCACCGAATGCTTTCAGGAAGGCATGGTGATACCGCCGGTCAAGCTCTATGCCGCTGGCGAGCTGCGCCCGGACGTGATCGCCATCCTGCGGGCGAACAGCCGCTTGCCAGACAGCCTGTACGGTGACCTGAATGGCCAGGTGAATGCACTAGATCTCGGCGCGAAACGCCTGCATGCGCTGCTTGACGAATACGGCGATGCCACGGTGCTCGAGGCCCTGACCGAACTGAAGCAGCGTGCCGCACTGCAGTTCCGCAGCCTGCTGCGCGAACTGCCTGACGGCCGCTACGCCGCCGAGGATTTCCTCGACAATGACGGCATCCGCGACGAACCCCTGCGTATCGGCCTGGAAGTGGTGATTGCCGGCGACAGCCTGACCCTGGATTTCAGCCGCACGTCGGCGGCCTGCGCCGGGCCGCTGAACATCGCCCGCTCGACGGCGGTGGCGGCCTGCTATGTGGCGATCAAGCATATCTTCCCGGACGTACCGGCGAATTCTGGCGTGATGGAGCCGATCCGCTTCGAGATTCCGGAAGGCAGCCTGATCAGCGTGCGGGCGCCGAAGCCGGTCGGCGGCTACACCGAAACCATCCTGCGGCTGATCGATGTGGTCTTCCAGGCCTTCGCGCAGATTGCGCCCGACCGCGTCAATGGCTGCGCCTATGGTACGATCAACGCGCTGTCTCTGGCCGGTCATCGGCGCGACGGTCGCCGCTGGGTGATGTTCAGTTTTTTTGGCGGTGGCCATGGCGGCCATCCGGAGGGCGACGGTCTCAACCACGGCAATGCACCGATCTCCATGGCCACCATCCCCCCGCTGGAAATCCTCGAGGCGGCCTATCCGGTCATGTTCACCCAGTGGGCATTGCGAACCGACAGTGGTGGCGCCGGCCGGCAACGCGGCGGCCTCGGTGCCGTCTACGAAATCGAATTGCTGGAGGAAGAGGCTGACGTGTTCCTGTTCGGCGAACGTGGCAAATATGCTCCGGCCGGAGTGCTCGGCGGCAAGGCGGCGTTGCGCAACCGCTTCCTGTATCCGCGGGCTGGCCAGCTGGTGGAGCCCGTGATGGTGTCCAAGGCCCATGACATCAAGCTGAAGAGAGGCGAGCGCCTGCGGCTGGAGACCCCCGGCGGCGGCGGCTACGGCCCGGCGGCCGAGCGTAGCGACGCACAGATCGCCGAGGATATCCGCCTCGGTTATGTCAGCAGGGAAGGGGCCGTGCGCGACTACGGTCGCACGATCCGGGAGGCGGCGGAATGACCGACCAGACCACCATTCCGCGCTACGCTGTCGGCGTCGACGTCGGCGGTACGTTCACCGACGTCTTTTTCCTCGACGAGGCGCAGGGGAAGATCGACATCGCCAAGGTGCCGTCCACCCGCGGCGACCAGGCCACCGGCTTCATCGAGGGGCTGCGCAGCCGCACCGAGCCAAAGCAGATTGCCACCGTCGTGCACGGTACCACGGTCGGCACTAACGCCCTGCTCGAACGTAAAGGCGCGCGTACCGGCATTATCACCACGCGCGGCTTCCGCGATGTTCTGGAGATGCGCCGTCGCGACCGCCCCTCGACCTGGGGCCTTTGGGGCCGCTTCGTGCCGGTGGTGCCGCGCGACCTGCGATTGGAAGTGACCGAGCGTGTGCTGGCCGATGGCGCAATCCATACCGCCGTCGACACCGACGAAGTCAGGGCCGCCGCCCGCGAGCTTCTGACCCGCGGCGCCGAGGCCGTTGCCATCGTTTTTATCAATGCCTATGCCAACGCCGACAATGAGCGGGCGGCACTCGCTGCGGTGAAGGAAGTCTGGCCGAATGCGTATGTCACGGCTTCGTCCGACATCCTGCCGGAAATCCGCGAGTTCGAACGCACCTCAACGGCGGCGCTGAATGCCTATCTACAGCCGCCGGTGGGCAGTTACCTGCGCAAGCTGGAAGACCGCCTCCAGGGTGACGGATTCGGTGGTCAGCTGCTGATTGTGCAGTCCAATGGCGGCGTCATGAGTGTCGACAGTGCTGCCAGCCGTCCAGTGCGTACGGCCCTGTCCGGCCCGGCGGCCGGGGTCATGGCCTGTCAGCATATTGCGGGCGCGGCCGGGTTCCCGAATGTCATTACCTGTGACATGGGGGGCACCAGCTTCGATGTCTCGCTGATCGCCGATGGCGAACCGGCCATGAGTGCACAGACTTCGATCGATTTCGGCATGGTGGTGCGCGCCCCCATGATCGAGATCACCACCATCGGTGCTGGCGGTGGCTCGATCGCCTGGATCGACCGCGGCGGTATCCTGCAGATCGGACCCGAAAGCGCCGGTTCCAATCCGGGGCCGGTCGCTTACGGCCTCGGCAACGACCGGCCGACGGTGACCGATGCCAATGTGGTGATGGGCCGCATTGATGCCGACCGGCCGATCGGCGGCAAACTGCAGCGGCTGGATGTCGAAGCGGCGAGGGATGCGATCCACCGGCATATCGCCGAGCCGCTTGGCCTCGATGTTATGGCGGCAGCGGAAGCCATCATCCGGGTCGCCAATTCGCGCATGGCCGGCGCGATCCGGCTGGTCTCGATCGAGCGCGGCCACAATCCGCGTGATTTCTCGGCGATGCCTTTCGGCGGCGGTGGCGCCCTGCATGTTGGTGCCCTGATCAAGGAGGTCGGTCTCGCTTCGGCGCTGGTGCCGCGTTTCCCCGGCGTGACCTCGGCGCTTGGTTGCGTGATTGCCGACATGCGACATGATTTCGTGCGCACGGTGAACCGTACGCTCGACGACCTTGACGCGGCGGCGCTGGATGCTGCAATTGCCGAGGCCGCCCAGGCCGGGATTACCCTGCTGGACAAGGCCGAGATCGCTTTCGAGAGCCGCGAGGTCAGCGTCGAACTCGACATGTCCTATCTCGGGCAGACCCATACCGTGGCAGTGCCGCTGTCCGGCGATTTCGCCAACGGCTCTGTACGCCTGAGCCAGACGGCGATCCGTGCGGCCTTCGAGGCGGCTTATGCGGCCACCTTCGGTCGCGTTCTCGAATCGATCGGCATCCGAATCCTGAACCTGCGGGTGGCGGCCATCGGCCGGCGCCGCAAGTTCGACCTTGCCCTGCTGGCGCCGCCGGCCGGCGGCTCGGTCGAGGCGGCGAAACGGACCACGCGGCAGGTCTGGGTCGACGGCGCCTGGCACGAAGCCGGCATCTACCGCCGGCTGGACCTGCCGCTGGGCGCCGTGGTGCCCGGTCCGGCGATCCTTGAGCAACCCGACACGACGATCCTGATCGAGCCGGACCTGGAGGGCGAGGCGGACAGGTTCGGCAACCTGATTGTGCGGCGGAAAGCGGCATGACCGGTGCCACCCTGGACATGCGGCGCACTGCGCTGCTGACCGTCGACCTGCAGAACGATTTCCTGCATGCGGACGGCGCTTATGCCCGCGGCAAGGCCGTCCTGCCGGGCGCGACCGGACTGGTGGCCAATGTAAGGATGGCGGCCGAGGCGGTACGCGCAGCCGGCGGCTGGTTCGTCTCCACCCAGTTTACCCTGGTGCCGGGTCGCGGCGGCGAGCCCCTGATCAGTCCGCATCTGAAACAGTTGCGTCCGTTCCTGCGCAAGGGCGACTTTCAACCTGGCGAGTGGGGCCACAGCCTGATCGATGATCTGGCACCGGCAGATTTCACGGTGGAGAAGGTGGCTTATTCTGCCTTCTACATGAGCCGGCTCGAATTCGTGCTGCGCAAGGTCGGCATCGAAACCCTGCTGATTGCCGGGATCGTGACCAATGGCGGAGTGGCCAGCACGCTGCGCGATGCCCATGTCCGTGATTTCCACACGATCCTGCTGACCGACGGCTGCGCGGCCTTTTCTCAGGCAGCGCATGACTCAAGCATCGCATCGCTCGGCACGGTGAGCCGTGCCATGACCTGCAGCGAGGCGGCATCACTGGTGCGCGCGGCATGAGCCGCGTGCTGCCGGCGGCCGGAGAGGGTTTCCCACTGTCCGTGCCGGTTCTGGTGATCGGCGGCGGCGCCTGCGGCCTGACGGCGGCGCTGGCCGCGCGAGATGCCGGCGTCGAGGTCATGGTGCTGGAGCGTGATCCATCGCCGAGCGGCTCGACGGCCATGTCATCGGGCATGATCCCGGCGGCGGGTACGGCCCTGCAGAAGGCGCGGGGGATCGAAGACAGTCCGGCCATTATGGCCGCCGATATCCAGGCCAAGGCCCATGGAGAGAACGATCCGGCGATGGTTGCGGCCATCGCTGAGGCTTCCGGGCCTGCAGTGGACTGGCTGGTGCAACGCCATCGGGTGCCGCTGATCCTGGTCGAGGGTTTTCTCTATCCGGGACACAGCCGGCCGCGCATGCATGCGCCGGTCTCACGCAGCGGCACCGATCTCGTCGCGGGCCTGTTGGCTGCGACCGCGGCGGCCGGTGCTGATATTGTCGTTGACGCGACGGTGACGACGTTGTTTGCCGATCCGGATGGCCGGGTGCATGGCGTTGAAATTATGCGGCCGGATGGCAGTTCCGAGAAAATTGGCTGCGAAGCACTGGTGCTGGCCTGTTCGGGTTTCGGCGGCAATGCTGAACTGGTACGTCGCCATATTCCGGAAATTGCCGGCGCCCATTATCACGGCCATACCGGAAATCGCGGCGATGCCCTGATCTGGGGGGAGCAGCTTGGCGCGGCGACCCGCCAGCTGGGTGCCTATCAGGGGCATGGTTCGCTGGCGATGCCGCATGCCATCCTGATCTCCTGGGCCCTGATGATGGAAGGCGGCATCCAGGTAAACAGCGGGGGGCGGCGGTTTTCCAGCGAGCATGACGGCTATTCCGAGCAAGCCATGCGGGTGATTGCGCAGCCGGACGGCGTGGCCTGGAACATCTATGACTCTCGCCTGCATGAACTTGGCTTGCAATTCGAGGATTACCGCGAGGCCGTACAGGCCGGTGCCGTGAAATCGGCGGACAGCGTCGGGGCACTTGCCAGATTGTGCCGTCTGCCGGCCGCGGCGCTGGAAGAGACCGTCTCAGAGGTTGTGGCACTTGCCAGCCGCCCGGGGCAGGACCGGTTCGGTCGCGACTTTGGCAGCAGGCCTGCACTGACGGCGCCATTTCATGCGGTTAAGGTGACCGGCGCATTGTTCCATACCCAGGGCGGCCTTGCGGTCGATACCGGTGCACGGGTTCTGCGGGTAAATGGCACCGTGCTGCCGAACCTGTTTGCTGGCGGCGGGGCGGCCTGCGGGATATCCGGCGCCGGCCGTGATGGCTACCTGTCCGGCAATGGTCTGCTGGCGGCTGTGGTGCTGGGAGCGAAGGCGGGGGCCGGCGCAGCGGCGCTGGCGCAGCAGCAGGGAGGCTGACCATGCCGGTGATCCGCGTAACCCTGATCGAAGGGTATGATGAAGCGGTACGCGATCGGCTTCTGGAAGGCTACAGCGCGGTCACCCGGACAGTGCTGGAAGCGGTGCCGGATGGCATCACCGCCGTGATCGAGGAAGTGAGCGCAGGCAATTACCGTCGCGGGAACCAGCGTAAGCGGCCCCAGCCACCGCCGGCTGCGCCGGAGCAGATCGTGCGGGATTTCCTTGCTGCCATGGAGCGGCGCGATCTGGCGGTGGCCGGCGCCATGCTGGCACCGGGCTTTTCCATGGTGTTTCCGGGAGGGGCACGATTTTCACGACTGGAAGATATGGTCGAGTGGTCGAAGCCGCGGTATCGCAGGATTGTCAAATCGTATGACCAGTTTGACACGGTGCCCGGCATGTCCGAAGCCGTCGTTTATTGCAGCGGTATGCTGGCGGGCGAATGGCCGGATGGTCGTCCTTTCAGCGGGATCCGCTTCATTGACCGCTTCATTGTGCGCGGCGGCCAACTGCACGGCCAGGCGGTCTGGAATGACTTGGCGACTTTTCAGGACACCCTTTTAAATCGTTGAATTGCCGGCTGCTGCTGCGGTTCTGTGGCCAGCCGACCAGTATAGCACCCGGCCCCCGGCCGGAGCGGTCGCTTGCGGTCTCGCCCCGCGGTCTGCTATTTCCGGCACGGTATGCCTCTTGCTTGAGCCGGCAGGAGTCGATGTTGATCCTGATCGGAGCCGCTTGTGGCCGGGTTGCGTATCCTTCTGGTTGACGAAAATCCGGAGCGAGCCGGGCTGCTGTCCGATGCGCTGCGAGCCGAAGGCTATGATCCGATTGCCAATCTGGCACCGATCGATCTCAGTGCACGGCGGGTGCAGGAAATCGGGCCAGATGTGATCATTGTCGACATGGAATCGCCCAGTCGCGACATGATCGACAGTATGCGGCAGATCAATGCAGATCAGCCACGCCCGGTCGTCATGTTTGTCGACCAGTCCGATGAGGGCATGATCGAGCAGGCCATGCAGGCCGGCGTTTCGGCCTATGTCATCGACGGCCTGAATGCCAAGCGCGTCAAGCCGGTCCTTGATGTCGCTATCGCACGATTCCGGGAATTCCAGGCACTGCGCGACGAGCTGAAAAAGACCAAGGCAACGCTCGCCGAACGCAAGCTGATCGACCGGGCCAAGGGTCTGCTGATGCGGGAACGCAGTTTGACCGAGGACGAGGCCTATGCGGCCCTTCGCAAGCTGGCGATGGATCGCCAGCAGCGCCTCGTCGACGTCGCCGAGGCCCTGATCGCCTTCGCCGATGTGCTGAAGAAGAAGTAGAAATTTTATTCAGCATTGCCTTGTTCTTGTGCAATGCGGCATCGGATGCCCGGGCCGCAACCTGATCTAGTGATCTAGCCATTTGAAATATATGGCCGGAGGGCTCTGGCATGGTTTCTGCTTGGGAATAGGCCGAACCCACGCTGCAACGGCGCAGTGTGTTTGATCGACGGCCCGGTCCAGCCTCCCCAGGCGAAGTCGTGCGGCGGTCATGGAAACGGACAATGGCGTCCCGCAATGCGGTCTCACCCGAGACCTCCATTGCCGGGCGCTTTTTTTATGGCCGCAACGTCGGCCGGACAGGGACGGAGGGTGAAACATGGGTGCGAAGGCAACAAGGATGGCCG
This sequence comes from Ferrovibrio sp., assembly GCF_964218355.1. Classification (GTDB taxonomy): domain Bacteria; phylum Pseudomonadota; class Alphaproteobacteria; order Ferrovibrionales; family Ferrovibrionaceae; genus Ferrovibrio. The sequence continues at coordinate 236,963 of NZ_CAXPMC010000026.1, forward strand.
GGGTCGGCCGGCGTCACGTGATCGGCAGGGCCATTGGGTTTGGATTTCTGGCCGCGCTGTGCTTGCAGACCGGCATGGCAAAGGCCGAATTGTTGAAGGTCGAAAAGGATGAGCTGAAATTCGGCTTTATCAAGCTGACCGACATGGCCCCGCTTGCTATCGCCAAGGAGAAGGGCTTTTTCGAGGATGAGGGGCTTTACGTCACGCTGGAGCCACAGGCGAACTGGAAGGTTCTGCTCGATCGTGTGATTACCGGCGAACTCGATGGCGCCCATATGCTGGCCGGCCAGCCGCTGGCAGCAACCATCGGATTCGGTACCAAGGCGCATATCGTGACACCGTTCTCCATGGACCTGAATGGCAACGGCATCACCGTTTCCAATGAAGTCTGGGAGATGATGAAGCCGCACATCCAGAAGGGTCCCGATGGAAAGCCGGTTCATCCGATCAAAGCCAGTGCACTCAAGCCGGTGGTTGACAAATTCAAAGCGGAGGGCCGGCCCTTCAACATGGGCATGGTTTTCCCGGTTTCCACCCATAACTACGAGCTGCGCTACTGGCTGGCTTCGGGCGGTATCCATCCGGGCTTCTACTCGAAGACCGATGTCACCGGTCAGATCAAGGGCGACGCCCTGCTGTCGGTGACGCCGCCTCCGCAGATGCCGGCAACTCTGCAGGCTGGCACCATCCACGGCTATTGCGTCGGCGAACCCTGGAATCAGCAGGCCGTGTTCAAGGGCATCGGCGTGCCGGTCATAACCGACTACGAGATATGGAAGAACAATCCCGAGAAGGTCTTCGGTATCACCGCCGAATTCGCCGAGAAGAACCCGAACACAACCCTGGCCGTGACCAAGGCGCTGATTCGGGCTGCCATGTGGCTGGACGAAAACAACAACGCCAACCGTATGGAAGCCGTGAAGATACTGGCCAAGCCGGAGTATGTCGGCGCCGACGCGGAGGTGATCGCCAATTCCATGACCGGTACCTTCGAGTACGAGAAGGGAGACAAGCGGCCGGTGCCGGACTTCAACGTTTTCTTCCGCTACTTTGCCACCTATCCGTATTACTCGGATGCCGTCTGGTATCTCACCCAGATGCGTCGCTGGGGGCAAATTACCGAGCACAAGTCCGACGACTGGTACGCCGCGGCGGCGAAAAGTGTTTACCGCCCGGATGTCTACCTGAAAGCGGCAAAACTGCTAGTCGATGAAGGCAAGGCCAAGAAGGCGGAGTTCCCGTGGGACAGTGACGGTTATCGCGCGCCGACCGCCGAATTCATCGACGGCGTAACCTATGACGGGCGCAAGCCGAATGCCTACATCGAGAGCCTGACGATCGGCCTCAAAGGCAAGCAGATCGTCGATGGCACCAACGTTACCGGCGGCTGAATCCGGGGGCTGCCGCAATATGCGGCAGCCCGCTTCCGATCGCAGCAATCCCGATGGGGCAGTGGAGCAGAGCATGAGCACGGCAAGCGAATACGCAGGCGTTACGGCAGCAGAAGCCCGGCGTCGACGGCAGGAAAGGCTGTTCAGTCGCATCAACCAGGCGGCGGCCTACCTCAATGTTCTTGGCGTCGGCTGGCTGGTGCCGCTGTTCAAGATTGCTGCAGGAGACAATCCCCGGCATCAGTTGCGCGAACTGCGTCAGGTCCTGCTGATTCCACTGGTCGGCATTGCGTCTTTCCTTGCCCTCTGGGCTTGGCTGGCGCCGCAGGTAAATACCTCGCTGGGGGCCATACCTGGTCCGGCACAGGTATGGGAGCAGACGGTAAACCTGTATAATGACCATGTTGCCGAACGGGAAAAGGAGGCCGCCTTTTACGCCCGGCAGGACGAACGCAACAGGCAGTTTGCCGCCGCAGGCCAGAATGACCGGATCAAGCAGCGCGGCTATACCGGAAAGCCAACCTATTTCGACCAGATTCTCACCAGCCTGAAGACCGTGGCGCTTGGTTTCCTGATCGCAACGCTGGTCGCGGTTCCGGTCGGCATCATGTGCGGCCTGTCGCGTTCGGTGAACGGTGCGGTTAATCCGCTGATCCAGATCTTCAAGCCGGTTTCTCCGCTGGCCTGGTTGCCGATCGTCACCATGATCGTGTCGGCTCTGTACGTCGATCCGATGGATGTTTTCCCGAAATCTCTGGTGATCTCGGCAATTACCGTCACTCTGTGCTCGCTGTGGCCAACGCTGATCAATACCACGCTGGGCGTGATCTCGGTTGACAAGGATCTGATGAATGTGAGTCGGGTGCTGCGGCTTCCGACCTGGAAGACGGTCAGTCGTCTGGTGCTCCCATCGGCGCTGCCACTGATCTTTACCGGCCTCCGGCTGTCACTTGGCGTGGGTTGGATGGTGTTGATCGCTGCTGAGATGCTGGCCCAGAATCCGGGGCTCGGCAAGTTCGTCTGGGATGAATTCCAGAATGGGTCCTCTTCGTCTCTGGCCCGCATCATTGTTGCGGTTCTGACCATCGGCATCATCGGCTTCCTGCTTGATCGACTGATGTATGCACTGCAGGCCGCCTTCACTTATTCGACATCGCGCTGAGCGGGGGCGAATCATGACGTTTCTTGAGTTGAAGAATGTCAGCAAGGGCTATGGCGAAGGCGCCGTACGCAGTGAGGTGCTGAGTGATATCAGCCTGTCGGTAAAGGAAGGTGAATTTATCGCCATCGTCGGGTTTTCCGGTTCTGGCAAGACAACCCTCATGTCGCTGCTCGCCGGCCTGATCAGACCTGATGCCGGCGAAATCCTGGTCAGGGGCAGGCCGGTGACGGAGCCCGGGCCGGATCGCGGCCTTGTGTTCCAGAGTTATTCGCTGATGCCGTGGCTGACTGTACAGGGCAATGTTGCCCTGGCTGTGGATGCGGTTTATCCGAAAATGAGCAAGGTCGAGCGCACTGCATGCACCCGCCGCTATATCGACATGGTGGGTCTGGGGCATGCCATTGACCGCCGGCCGGCCGAACTGTCCGGCGGCATGCGCCAGCGGGTTTCTGTGGCCCGCGCTCTTGCCATGAACCCGGATATCCTGCTGCTCGACGAACCGCTCTCGGCGCTCGATGCCCTGACCAGGGCCAAGCTGCAGGACGAGATCGAGGCGATCTGGGAGCAGGACCGCAAGACCGTGGTGCTGATCACCAATGACGTGGACGAGGCGATCCTGCTGGCCGACCGTATCATTCCGTTAACGCCCGGCCCCAATGCCAGGCTGGGCCGCGAGTTCCGTGTCGATATCCCGCGTCCGCGCGACCGCACGGCGGTGAACAGCGATCCGCACTTCAAGGCGCTGCGGCATGAAGTCACGGGTTATCTGATGGATATGGCTGCCGAGCGTGAGGCAGCCAGCGATGATGGCCGCACACTGCCTGCGATCAGTCCTGTTGTTTTCGAATCAAGGCCGCCGAGGGCATATCGTGCGGCCGCCGCTTCTGGAATCCAGGACCGCTATGTCGATTTCTCGCAGGTCAGCAAAGTTTACCCGACTCCAAAGGGGCCGCTGACCGTAGTCGAGAATTTCGATCTGAAGCTGCGAAAGGGCGAGTTCATTTCACTGATCGGACATTCCGGCTGCGGCAAGTCGACAGTTCTTTCCATGATTGCCGGCCTCAGTGAGATTTCCGGCGGTGGTATCATTCTAGATGGCAAAGAGGTTTATGGTGCCGGGCCGGAACGAGCCGTGGTTTTCCAGGCGCCATCGCTGATGCCCTGGCTGACGGCGCGCGACAACGTGGCGCTGGGGGTCGATCGCGTTTATCCGAAAGCCAGCGCAGCCGAACGACGCGACATCATCGAGTATTACCTCACCCGGGTCGGTCTGGCCGATGCCATGGACAAACCGGCCGCAGCGATGTCCAACGGTATGCGCCAGCGGGTCGGAATCGCCAGAGCTTTCGCGCTGTCGCCGAAGTTGCTCCTGCTGGATGAACCTTTTGGCATGCTGGACAGCCTGACACGCTGGAGCCTGCAGGAAGTGCTGATGGAGGTCTGGAAGCAGACCCGGGTCACCGCAATCTGCGTTACCCATGATGTCGACGAGGCGATCCTTCTGGCCGACCGCGTGGTCATGATGACCAACGGCCCGAATGCCCGGATCGGCAACATCATGACGGTAGACATTCCGCGTCCGCGGACCCGGAAGGCACTGCTGGAGCATCCGAAATACTACGAGTATCGGTCGGAGTTGCTGGGATTCCTTGAAGAGTATGAAGGCGGTGCCCATGGCCAGGCGGCAAAAGCTGCCAGTGGGACTGCCGTGACCACGGGGAAAGCGGCATGACCAGAGAGAAATCCCCTGGCAAACCTCGCCGTGGAAAGACGGCGGAGACGTGCAATCTGCGGATCGGCTTTATCCCGCTGTCCGACTGTACGCCGCTGATCGTCGCGCTAGAGAAGGGATTCTTTGAGCGCCATGGGCTGGATGTCAGCTTGGTGCGCGAGCCATCCTGGGCCAATTTGCGCGACAAGGTGGCGCTTGGTGCCCTGGATGCCGCGCACATGCTGGCGCCGATGCCACTGGCAGCCACCCTGGGGGCCGGCGGCTGGAAAAAACCCCAGGTTACGGCAATGACACTGGCGCTGAATGGCAATGCCATAACCGTTTCTGCATCGCTGTGGAGCCGGCTGCTTGAGCTGGAGCCGACCTTGGGCAGCAATCGCGGTGAAGCGGCGAATGTCCTGCGCCGTCTGATCAATGCCGATCGCAAGGTGGGGCGGCCGCCATTGACCTTCGCCACCGTGTTCCAGTTCTCGTCGCACCAGCTGCAGTTACGCTACTGGCTGGCGTCTGCCGGGATTGATCCGGAGCGTGACGTCAATCTTGCAATCGTCCCGCCGCCGCAGATGGTCGAGCGCATGGCGGCTGGAGAAGTCGACGGTTTCTGTGTCGGTGAGCCATGGAATTCCCTGGCAGTGCTGGGCGGTGTTGGCCGTATCCTGATTTCCGGCTATGAAATCTGGAATAACCGGATCGAGAAGGTTCTTGGCGTCAATCGCGACTGGTCCGACCAGAATCCGGTTACGCACCGCAACCTGGTGATGGCGCTGATCGAGGCTGCGGCCTGGCTTGATCGACCGGAGAACCGGCTGGAAGGCGTCGCGCTGATGGCGCGGCCGGAATATATCGGCAGTGCGGCGGCTGCGGCGCTGCGCCCCGGTATGCTTGGTGCCATCCGCTACAGCATGGATGCCGGCCCGGAAGCATTGCCCGACTTCCACGTCTTCAGTCGTTACAGTGCAAATTTTCCCTGGCGCAGCCAGGCGGAATGGTATCTCAGCGAGATGCGGCGCTGGCAACTGATCGACAGCGATACCGATATCGGTGCCGTGGCTGATGCTGTTTACCGTACGGATATTTACCGCGAGGCCGCGGCTGCGCTGGATCATCCTTTCCCACTGATAGACCGTAAGCCGGAAGGTTTGCATGCCGGGCCCTGGCTGCTGGGCCAGGCCAGCGCACCGATCCCCATGGGTGCCGATCTGTTTTGCGATGGCAGCTATGTGTCTTCCGCCCGTGTCATGGCACCGGCCGCGAGACCGGCTGCCGGGGATGACACGGGTAAGCTGGCTGGCCGACGCCCCAGTGCCAACCAATAACGAGGAGGCTGTGATGACCGAACGACTGCTGATCGTCGGGAATGGCATGGCGCCGGGTCGGATGCTGGAGCATCTGCTGGAAGTTGCGCCGGATCGCTATAGCATCACCATTTTCAATGCCGAGCCGCGGGTAAATTACGACCGCATCATGCTGTCCCCGGTCCTGTCCGGCGAGAAGAGCTACGAGCAGATCGTCATTCATGGCGACGGCTGGTATATCGATCATGGCATCACCCTGCACAAGGGTACCCGGGTCACCGGCATCGACCGGGTGGCCAGGACCATCACCACCGATAACGGCCTGGTGGAAAAATACGACAGGCTGGTGATTGCCACCGGCTCGGTGCCGTTCATCATCCCGGTGCCCGGTCACAATCTGCCCGGCGTGCTCAGCTATCGCGATCTTGACGACGTCGACGCCATGATCCTCGCCGCCAAAGGCCGCGGTAATGCTGTGGTGATTGGCGGCGGCCTGCTTGGCCTGGAAGCCGCCGCCGGCCTTGCCGAGCAGGGTATGGAAGTCACCGTCGTACATCTGATGCCGACGCTGATGGAGCGTCAGCTCGATGCCGCAGCCGGTTATCTGCTCAAGAAGGCCATCGAAGACCGCGGCATCAAGGTGCTGACCGGTGCCAACACCAAGGCCATCGTCGGAAACGGCAGGGTCGAGGGCGTGCAACTGGAAGACGGCACCGTCATCCCGGCTTCGCTGGTGGTGATGGCGGTCGGTATCCGGCCGAATGCGCAGCTGGCGAAGGAGGCCGGCCTCACGGTCAACCGCGGCATCGTGGTCGATGACCAGATGCGCACCTCCGACCCGGATATCTTCTCGCTGGGCGAATGCGTGGAGCATCGTGGCGCAACCTATGGCCTGGTGGCGCCACTGTATGAGATGGCCGGTGTTCTGGCGCGGACACTCGCCGACGAACCCGCGGCCTATAACGGCTCGGTGACCGCGACGAAACTAAAAGTGACAGGCATAAACCTGTTTTCAGCGGGTGATTTTGCCGAGGCCAAGGATCGCGAAGAGATCGTGCTGCGCGATGCGACGCGGGGTGTCTACAAACGGCTGGTGCTGAAGGACAACAGGGTCATCGGCACCGTGCTCTACGGTGATGTGGAGGACGGCGCCTGGTTCTTCCAGCTTCTGCGCGACAATGCCGATATCGCGGATATGCGCGAGACTCTGATTTTCGGCCAGGGCTATGCGGGAGGTGCCCCGCTGGACCCTATGGCGGCCGTTGCAGCCTTGCCGGATGAGGCAGAGATCTGCGGCTGCAACGGCGTGTGCAAAAGCAAGATCACTGGCGCAATCACGGCGAAGGGCCTGACGACCCTGGAAGAAGTGCGGGCCGTCACCAAGGCTTCGGCCTCCTGCGGCTCCTGCACGGGCCTGGTCGAGAAACTGATCGGACTGACGCTGGGCGATTCTTACGCGCCGAAAGCGAACAAGGCGGCCTGCGGCTGTACAGATCTCGGGCATGACGATATCCGTCGCCTGATCGTGGCCAAGGAGCTGAAGTCGATTCCGGCGGTGATGCAGGAGCTGGAATGGAAGACTTCGTGCGGATGCAGCAAATGCCGGCCGGCGCTGAATTACTATCTGCTGGCGACCTGGCCGGGCGAGTATGCCGACGACAACCAGTCGCGTTTCATCAACGAGCGCGTGCATGCCAATATCCAGAAGGATGGTACCTATTCGGTGGTGCCGCGCATGTGGGGCGGAGTCACGACCGCCGCCGAACTGCGCGCGATTGCCGATGTGGCCGATAAGTTCAATATCCCCACCGTGAAAGTGACCGGCGGCCAGCGTATCGACCTGCTGGGCGTGAAGAAGGAAGACCTGCCCGGCGTCTGGGCCGACCTCAATGCCGCCGGTATGGTCTCCGGGCATGCCTATGCCAAGGGCCTGCGCACCGTGAAGACCTGCGTCGGCACGGAGTGGTGCCGCTTCGGCACGCAGGATTCGACCGGCCTGGGCATCAAGCTGGAAAAATTCACCTGGGGAAGCTGGACGCCGCACAAGGTGAAGCTTGGCGTTTCCGGCTGCCCGCGCAACTGCGCCGAAGCCACGATCAAGGATATCGGAATCGTCTGCATCGATTCCGGCTACGAATTCCATATCGCCGGCGCCGCGGGCATGGAGGTGAAAGCCACCATCCTGCTGTGCAAGCTGGAGACCGAGGAAGAAGTTCTGGAATATACCGGTGCGCTGATGCAGCTCTATCGCGAGCAGGCCCATTACCTCGACCGCATCCATAAATGGCTGCATCGCGTCGGTCTCGACAGCGTGAAAAAGCAGATCGTTGAGGATGCCGAACGTCGGCGCACGCTGTATGGCCGGTTCGTCCACGCCCAGAAATTTGCGCAGATCGATCCCTGGGCCGAGCGTGTGCAGGGCGCTTTCGCGCATGAATTCAGGCCGCTGGCCGATCTGCGTCTGGCCAATGCGGCAGAGTGACGGGTGTAAGGCAGGGGTGGAATGAAAATGGATGACGACTGGCTGGATATTGGCTTGCTGGAAGACATCCCGAGGCGAGGCGCCCGGGTGGTGAAGACGGCGCGCGGCGATATCGCCATTTTCCGCACCGTGGACGATCAGGTCTTCGCACTGGACGATAAATGTCCGCACAAGGGCGGACCGCTGTCGCAGGGTATTGTGCAGGGCGAGTTCGTGACCTGCCCCCTGCATAACTGGATGATCAGCCTGAAAACCGGCGAAGCACAGGGCGCCGACCAGGGCTGCACGCGCAGCATAGCCATAAGGCAGCAGGATGGCCGTATCCTGCTGTCATGGCCCGGGCTCGCGGTCCGGGCTGCCTGACGGGCGGGCCATGGCGGAAACACGCACGACCTGCCCCTATTGTGGCGTTGGCTGCGGGATCGTGGCGCGGCAGGAGGCGGATGGCAGTGTTGCCGTAGCCGGTGATCCGGATCATCCGGCCAATCGTGGGCGCCTGTGTTCCAAGGGTTCGGCCCTGGCCGAAACCCTGGCGCTGGATGATCGGCTGCTGCATCCGCTGGTCAATGGCCGGCGGGTCGCCTGGGATACCGCCCTGGACCTCGTGGCGGATCGCTTCCGCGAAACGGTGCGACGTCACGGGCCCGACGCCGTGGCATTCTACGTGTCCGGACAGCTGCTGACCGAGGATTATTATGTCGCCAACAAGCTGATGAAGGGGTTCATTGGCGCAGCCAATATCGATACCAATTCCCGGCTCTGCATGGCTTCCTCGGTGGCCGGCCATCGCCGCGCCTTCGGCAGCGACACCGTGCCCGGGCTGTATGAAGACCTCGAGCTGGCCGACCTGGTCGTCCTGACGGGCTCCAATCTCGCCTGGTGCCATCCCGTGCTGTTCCAGCGGCTGATGGCCGCCCGCGAGGCGCGCCCGGAGATGAAGCTCGTCGTCATTGATCCACGGCGGACCATGACGGCCCGGGCGGCCGACCTGCATCTGGCACTGAAGCCGGGCAGTGATGTGGCCCTGTTCAACGGGCTGCTGGCCTATCTGGCGGCGGCAGGTGCGGGCGACACGGCGTTCATCCAGCACCACACCACCGGAATTCAGGAGGCCGTGGTTGCGGCGGGTGCCGACGATACCGAGGCCACGTCCATCGCGACAGGCCTACCCGTGGTGCAGCTGCGCAGGTTCTACGACCTGTTCTGCCGGACCGGAAAGACGGTGACCGTCTACTCCCAGGGCGTGAACCAGTCGAGTGCCGGCACCGACAAGGTCAACAGCATCATCAACTGCCATCTCTTTACAGGCCGGATCGGCCGGCCCGGCATGGGGCCGTTCTCTGTGACCGGGCAGCCCAATGCGATGGGGGGGCGCGAGGTCGGCGGACTGGCCAACCAGCTGGCTTGCCATATGGAGATCGAAAATCCGGAACACCGGCGCATCGTGCAGGATTTCTGGCAGTCGCCGGTTATGGCGCAGCGCCCCGGCCTGAAGGCGGTTGACCTGTTCGCCGCGGTGCGGGCCGGCCGGATCAAGGCCCTGTGGATCGCCGGCACCAATCCGGTCGACAGCCTGCCTGATGCCGATGGTGTGCGGGCGGCATTGTCGGCCTGTCCTTTCGTGGTGGTCTCGGATGTGGCCCGCCACACGGATACCACGGCCTGCGCCCATGTGCTGCTGCCGGCGGCGGCCTGGGGCGAAAAGGACGGGACGGTGACCAATTCCGAGCGGCGGATATCGCGCCAGCGCGCCTTCCTGCCACGCCCCGGCGATGCACGCCCAGACTGGTGGATCTTTGCCGAGGTGGGACGCCGCATGGGCTGGGCGCAGGCCTTTGCCTATGATGGCCCGGCGGCGATCTTTGCCGAATATGCGGCCCTGTCCGGGATCAGCAATGACGGCCGCCGGGATTTCGACATCTCCCGCCATGCTGGCATGGATGCCGCAGCCTATGACGGACTGGCACCATTCCAGTGGCCGTCGCCTGCCGGTGCCGCATCAGGTGGCGAGACCCGGTTCTTTGCCGATGGCGGCTTCTTTACCGCAGATCGCCGGGCACGGTTCGTGCCGACGGCGTACCGGCCGCCGGCCGAGGCCGTGACGGCCGAAGATTATCCGCTGGTCCTGAATACCGGGCGGGTGCGCGACCAGTGGCATACTATGACCCGCACCGCCAAGACGCCGCGGCTGATGAGCCATATCGGCGAGCCGTTCATCGAACTGCACCCGGATGATGCGGTGGCCTGCGGGATCGGGCCGGCCGGCCTTGCTATTGTCGAAAGCCGGTATGGTCGTGCCATTGTGCGCGCATTGGTGACGGATGCCCAGCGGCCGGGCTGCGTGTTCGTGCCGATGCACTGGACGGACCGCTATGCCGCCCGGGCGCGGATCGATGCGGTGGTCAATCCCCATGCGGATCCGGTTTCCGGCCAGCCGGAACTGAAGCATACGCCGGTCCGGGTCCGGCCGTTCGGCGCAGCCTGGTATGGCTTCGCCGTCCTGACGGCGCGGCCAGCGGAGATCGGCGCCGGCTACTGGGCGATTGCGCCGGTGGCCGGTGGCTGGCGACTGGAACTGGCCGATACCGAAACGCCGGCCAGCTGGGAGGCCTTCATCGGCGAGCTTTGCGGCCTGCCGGCTGAATCCGGCCACGAGGTGCTTGCCTATCATGATGCGGCGGCCAGCCGGCACCGGTTTGCGGTATTCCGTGATGGCCGTCTGGTCGCCGCCCTGTTCGTGTCGCCGGATCCGGTGGAGGCGGCGCGCGGCTGGCTGAGCGAGCAGATCGGCCAGGCCTTTGCTGATCCGCAGGAACGGCTGCGGCTGCTGGCCGGTCGCGCCGGCGCCGGGCGGGCAGATCGCGGCGCCATTATCTGCAGCTGTTTTTCGGTGGGGCTCAACCAGATCGTGGCGGCGGTCACGCAGGGTGGCTGCCTCACCGTGGATGAGGTCGGCGGCCTGCTGCAGGCCGGCACCAATTGCGGATCCTGTCGCAGCGAGATCGGGAAGGTGATCGATGGTGTCCGTGTCCAGAATGCCAGCTGAAGCCCAGGCACCGCGCATCCGGCCGCTGAGCCGCCTGCCGGTCTTCCTCGACCTGTCGGATCAGGCGGTGCTGGTTGCCGGCGGCAGCGATGCCGCGGCCTGGAAAGCCGAGTTGCTGGCGGCAGCGGGCGCACGGGTGCTGGTCTGCGCCCCGGCTCCGGGCGACGCCATGGCCGGGCTTGTGGCGCAGGTTCCGGCGATCCGGATCATTCCGCGCGACTGGCAGTCCGGGGATTTTTCCGGTTGCCGGCTGGCGGTCGCCGATTGTGCCACCGAGGAAGAGGCGGCGCGGTTTCATGGCGCCGCCCGCGCAGCCGGCATCCCGGCAGCGGTGATCGACAGGCCGGCTTTCAGCGATATGCAGTTCGGGTCCATCGTCAACCGCTCGCCGGTGGTGATCGGCATCTCCACCAGCGGTGCCGCGCCCGTTCTGGCCCAGGCGATCCGCCGCCGCATCGAGACCCTGCTGCCTGAGGGCCTGGCCGGCTGGGCCGCTGCAGCTCGCCGGCTGCGACATCGGCTTGCCGGCCTGCTGCCCGATGCAGCGGCCAGGCGTGCAGTCTGGGAACGCATGGCCGAGGCAGCGTTTTCCGGTGTTGCCGGCGGCGAGGCGGAGCTGCTGGCGCTGGCCGGCGCCGGCATATCCGCGCAGCCGGCTTGCGGCCATGTCACGCTGGTCGGTGCCGGACCCGGTGCCGGTGACCTGCTGACCCTGCGGGCGATGCGCGCGCTGCAGGCGGCCGACGTGATCCTGTTCGATGATCTGGTTTCCGACGAGGTGCTGGAGCTGGCACGCCGCGAGGCGAAACGCATGGTGGTCGGCAAGCGCGGCCGGCGCGCCAGCTGCCGGCAGGAGGAGATCAATGCCCTGATGGTGCGGCTGGCGCGGCAGGGCAGGCGCGTGGTGCGGCTGAAGGCCGGCGATCCGATGATTTTCGGCCGTGCCGGCGAGGAGATTGCCTGCCTCGAAGCGGCCGGCATCCCGGTCGATGTGGTGCCCGGGATCACCGCGGGCATCGCGGCTGCGGCACAGCTTGGCGTGTCGCTGACCCATCGCGACCATGCCCATTCGGTACGCTTCGTCACCGGCCATGCCCGCGACGGACAACTGCCGCAGGACCTCGACTGGCGCGGCCTGGCCGACCCGGAAACCACGGCCATCTTCTATATGGGTGGTCGCACCGCACCGGACATCGCCGGGCGGCTGATGGCGGAGGGGCTGGCGGATACCACACCGGTGGTGGCGATGGCAGCGGTATCGCGCCGCGACGAGCAGCGCTGGTGCGGCAGTCTGGGCGATCTGGCCCGGCAGTCGCCTTTCCGGGATGGCGCAGCGCCGGTTCTGCTCGGCATCGGCCGGTGCTTTTCTGCGGTGAAACAGCAGGCGGACAACAGGGCGGACCGACAGCGCCGCAGCGCCTGAGCGGGGGCGGCTGGCACCGAACCTGCATATGCAGCGGCAGGGGCCGGCGCCAGGCCGGTACAGACGCACGGGTTCACCATGGTGCTCTACACACCACCGGCGCCGGCCAGACAGGTGCCGGTCATCGATATTTCTTCCAGCTTCGGCACAGATGGCGGCGACAATACCGATGCGGCCTGCAGGGCCGTGGCCTGGGAGATTCACAAGGCCTGCCGCGACACGGGCTTTTTCTACGTGGCCGGCCATGACGTCGATCCTGCCCTGATCGCCGGCCAGTTCGACTGGGCGCGCCGGTTTTTTGCCCTGCCGCTGCCTGCAAAAATGGCATTGCACATGAACAATTCGCGCAGCTTCGCGGGCTATGAGCCGATGGCGGGGCAGACGCTGGATGCGGATTCACCGCCGGACCTGAAGGAGGGCTATTACTACACGGCGGATCTGCCCGACGACGATCCCTATGTGGTGGCCGGAATCCGCGGCTATGGCGGCAACCAGTGGCCCGCGGCAGCAGCGGATTTCGACGCATCCGGTTTTCGCCGCCAGATGCAGGCCTACTACGCGGCATTGCGCGATCTGGGCGACCGCCTGCTGCGGCTGCTGGCCCGCTCGCTGGACCTCGCGCCCGGTTTTTTCGTGCCGATGTACCGCCGCCCGGAGGCGGTGATGCGGCTGCTGCATTACCCGCCGCATCCGGCAACGGCGCAGGGCAACCAGCTCGGAGCCGGTGCCCATACCGACTGGGGCGGCCTGACCCTGCTGGCGCAGGATGCGGCCGGCGGGCTGGAGGTGATGAACACCGCCGGTGAATGGATCACGGCGCCGCCGGTGGCCGGTACCTTCGTTGTCAATCTCGGCGACCTGATCCAGCGCTGGACCAACGACCGCTACCGGTCGAACATGCATCGTGTGCTGAACCGGCGCGCGGATGGCCGCGCCGGCGACCGCTATTCGGTGCCGTTCTTCTATACGCCCGACCACCATGCCCGGATCGAGTGCCTGCCCGGCTGCAGCGGTCCGGATGCGCCGCCGCGCTATGCCGCCTGTACGGCCGGCGAGCATATGATGGACATGTTCAACCGGTCCTACGGGCGCAAGGCGGGCTGAAGATGACGGCAGTGCGGCTGGCCTATATCAACCTGTTTTCCCGCGACATTGTCGCGCAGGCCGCGTTCTATTCGGCGCTGTTCGGCTTTGAGGAAAAGGTGGCGCACCGCTCGCCGATCTACCGCTGCCTCGATGCCGGCGGCGTCGAGCTCGGGTTCAATGCGGAACCGGCCTATGACCTGCTCGGGCTGGCGGCGCACCGGCCGGCGTCGGCGCCGCTGCCGCTGGGCTGCTATTTCACCGCCGAACTCGGCAGCGAGGCGGATGTGACGGCCGCGGCGGATCGCTGCCGGCGGCTGGGCGGTGCGATCCTGAAACCGCCATATCACACGTATTACAATGCATGGCAGGCGGTTCTGGCCGATCCCGAGGGTAATGTCTTCCGGGTCAACCACCGCATCGGCACCCGCACTCCCTTCGCCGACCTGTCGCCGGAACAGCGTCCGCTCTAGCCGCAGGGTCACAGGATTGTCGCGGGCTTGTCCCGGCCAGGACGCGGCAGGGCGACGGCAGACTCCCCATATCAGACGGGCCGCCGCTAGGGCGGTCGTCTGAGACAGCCACGGAGTACAGCCATGACACGCGCATATCTCATTGCCTCCGCGCTTTCGCTCGCGCTCGCCGCACCGGGTCTTGCCGCGGCACAGGACAAGGCACCGCCGGCCGCCGTTCCGGGTGGTATCGGCATGCCGGACCGCATGCCGGATTCCGGCCCGGCAGTGGCCGGGCCGGTGCTTCCCAGCGGACAGCTGATCGGCGCCGATGTGGTCAACACGGCCAATGAGCGGATCGGCTCCGTCGACCAGGTGCTGGTCACGAAACGCGGCGATATCCGCAGCGTTGTCGTTTCGGTCGGCGGGTTTCTCGGTGTCGGCGACCGCAAGGTCGTGATGCCCTGGCAGGATCTGGACTTCAGCCACAGCGGCCGCCAGGTGGTGGCGGTTGCCATGGCCACCCGGGAGCAGCTGAAGGCAATGCCCGAATACCGGCCGCCGGAGGAAAGGCAGCGCGAGCGGGTGGCGCCGCCGGTGGAATCGCCGGCGGAATGACCGCCGCTGTCCTTTCCGAAGGCCCCGGCCGGTACTAACCGGTCGGGGCTTTTCCTGACGTCAGCAGCTTTCGTTGCTGAACAGGGAGACGGGCTGCCGGGCGCCGTAATTGGTGGTCAGCGAGGTCATCGCGCCGTTGCGGCCATAGCCGGTGCCAAGCTGACTCTGCTTGGTGGCGCCGCGGATGATTGCATCCAGCAGCATCTTGTTGGCATCGCGGGCAACGCGGATCACCATCTCGTTCTTTTTGCCGACGGCCTTCATGTCGGCCAGCAGGGCCTCGAAAGCCTTGCGCTCGCCCTCGGGCGTTTCGAGCAGGCTGTCCGGATGCTGCTTCAGCACTTGCTGCTTCTCACGCAGCAGGCCGGCAATCACCTGCTTGCGTTCGGTCAGCCGGTCGAAACCGTCATAGACGTGGCGGTCGAGCAGACTGATCTCCTCCAGCATGAGGTCGCGCATCTGTGCGACCAGATCGCTCAGCTCCGCAACGGTCGGGGGAACGGCACCGGCGCCGTGATTGTCAATCATCCGCTGGCCGCCAACGGCATGCCGCGAGGGGCGCTGGGGCTGCGGAGCGGGACGGGATGGCATGTTCATCGGGCGGCCTCCTGCATTTTCAGCATCTGGGAATAGACCATGTCGGCAATGCCGATGCCGTGGCCCTTGGTTGCGATTTCGCGGCCATACTGATCGTTCAGGAACGAACGCCAGGTGGTTTCCGCCTGACCGCCGCCGAAGGGGCCGTCGGTCTTGATGCCCGACGACATGAAGCCCAGCATCTGCGAGGTGAAGAAGGCTTCGAAATCCTGGGCAGCCTTGCGGGCCTTGTCTTCGTTCATGCCGGCGCGGTCGAGACGGTTGCGCTGGGCTTTCGCCTGTTCGATGGCGAAGCTGTTGATGGCGGGGGAGGCGAGAAGCGTGGCGTCGGTCATGGCGGGCTCACATCACCTGGATTTCGGCCTGCAGGGCGCCGGCGGCCTTGATGGCCTGCAGGATTGTGATCATGTCGCGGGGGCCGACGCCCAGCGCGTTCAGGCCATCGACCAGTTCGCGCAGCGACACGCCGCGAGGCAGGATGCCGAGCCGGCGGTCGGCCTGATCGTCAACCTGGATGTCGGTGCGCGGCACCACCACGGTCTGGGCGCCGCCGACGGCCGTGCCGGCCACGGTCGGCGTGCCGGTGCCCGGCACGGCCTGGGTGATGGTGTCGAAGACGAAATTGCCCGCGGCATCCTTGACCGGCTGGCCGTCGGGGCCGATGCGCGGCACCTGCACGGTGCCGGTGCTGGCCGAGGTGCCGGCGAGGCCGGGAACGGCGGTAGCGCCGGGCGAGAAGGGCAGCGGCTGCGAGACCTGCGGCGTTTCGGTGATCCGCACCGTCAGCGAGCCCTGTGCGATCGCCACCGTGTCGATGCGGACATTCGGACCCATCACGATGGTGCCGGAGCGCTCATCGATGATCACGCGGGCCATCTGGTCAGGTTCGATCTGCAGCTGCTCGATTTCGGTCATGAAGCCGATCACGTCATTCTGCCAGCGCTGCGGAATGTCGACATGCACGGTGGTCGGGTCGAGTGCGCGCGCGGTCGGCACGCCGGCGAGGGTCGATACCGCCTGGCTGATGCGGCGTGCGGTGGTCAGGTCGGGATTGCGCAGCGAGAGGCGCAGCACCGGCAGGGAAGCAAGTTCGAAGCCGACCTCGCGCTCGACGATCGCACCGTTGGCGATGCGCCCGCTGGTCGGCACGCCGCGGGTGACCTGGGCTGCGGCGCCCTGTGCCTTGAACCCGCTGATCGCGACGGCGCCCTGTGCCACGCTGTAGACTTCGCCATCGGCGCCGAGCAGCGGGGTCACCAGCAGGGTGCCGCCCTGCAGGCTCTTGGCGTCACCCATGGTCGATACGCTGACATCGATGCGGGCGCCCTGGCGGGCGAAGGGCGGCAGGGTGGCGGTGACCATCACTGCGGCGATGTTGTTGGTGCGGAAGGTGCCGGCATCACGGATGTTGACGCCGAAGCGCTCCAGCATTGCCTGCAGGCTCTGCCGGGTGAAGGGGGCGTTGGTCAGGCTGTCGCCGGTGCCATCGAGGCCGACCACGAGGCCGTAGCCGACCAGCAGGTTGTCCCGGATTCCCTCGAAATCGGCGACATCCTTGATGCGGGAGCCGGCCAGGGCCGGCTGCGCCAGGCCAAGGGCGGCCAGCACCGGCAGCAGGACCAGGATGCGGATCAGGCCAGAAACCGACTGGCGGAGATTGCGGTACGTCATCGCGTCTACCCCTGAAAACGGCCCGGCAGCGCCGGGAAATTCCGGAAAGATAAATGCGAGTTCCGTGCCACATGGTAACCAGTTGATATAAAAGAGGAACCATCACACCTGAGAGCTGCCGGGCGGCAAAAAATGCCGGCTTTACCTAGGCAGCCTTATCAGGCACCATGCGCGGGTAACGGGCCAAGACCTCCATGAGCATCAACAAGATAGACGGTCCCGGCGGCGTCAAGCCCGGGGCCCCGAAACGCGCCGGCTCGTCCGGCGCGACCGGCGATACCAGCTTCTCCAGCCTGCTGAAGACCAGCGAGAAGCCGGTCGGGCCGGTCAGCCAGTCGGCGCCGATGGCGGCTCTCGATGCCATGCTCGCCGTGCAGGCCGTGGACGAGCAGGGCGGCGGCCGCAAGAACCGCGAGCGGGCTTTCCGCCGGGGTTCGAGCCTGCTGGAACGTCTGGACGAGATCCGGATCGGCCTGCTGCAGGGCAGCATCCCCGCCGACCGGCTGCAGACCCTGGCCGCAACCCTGCGCAGCGAGAAAATGGCGGTGGAAGACCCCCGGCTGGCCGAGGTGATGGCCGAGATCGAGCTGCGCTGCGAGGTCGAATTGGCCAAGCTTGGCCTCTGATTTTCCGGCCCGTTACATAATTTTTACACGAAATCATAGGCTTATCGCCTGCGAGTAGTCCTTGCCGGGAACCGGCCCGATTCTTATACTCCGCGCGCCGCGACCGGGGGTTCCGGAGTCGTCGCGGCACCGTTGGAGGGTCTTGCATGGGAATCCAGTTGAAGGCGAATTACCGGCCGACCGAGAACGAACCCTTCATGAACCCGCGCATGAAGGAATACTTCCGCCGCAAGCTGCTGGCCTGGAAAGAAGACATTCTGCGGGAATCGAACCAGACCCTGCAGCATCTGCAGGAAGACACCACCCAGGAGCCGGATATTGCCGACCGCGCCTCGGTGGAAACCGATCGCGCACTGGAACTGCGCACCCGCGACCGCCAGCGCAAGCTGATCGCCAAGATCGATGCGGCGATGAAGCGGCTGGAAGACGGTTCCTACGGCTATTGCGAGGAGACCGGCGAGCCGATCTCGCTGAAGCGGCTGGAGGCCCGGCCGATCGCCACCCTGTCGATCGAGGCGCAGGAGCGGCACGAGCGCCGCGAGCGTACGCATCGCGACGACATGTAGACGCAACCCGGCCATCCTGCCGGAATGACGAAAAGGCCGGTCTTCTGACCGGCCTTTTGCGTTTTTCGCCCTGGCTTCTGCCGCGGTCCGCATCCTGCGGTCCTGACGCACTTTCTGACGTGCCCGTTCCCGGGCGAGGGCGTACTGCTTCCGCGCGCTCAGAACGGGAAGATGATGTCGTAGATCTGCTGTCCCCAGCGGCCCTGCTGGACATCGCTGAGCTGGCCGCGGCCGCCGTAGGAAATCCGGGCCTCCGCCATCTGGGTGTGGTTGACAGTATTGGTGGCGGTGATGTCCTCCGGGCGCACGATGCCCTGCACCAGCAATTCCCGGATCTCGTTGTTGACTCGGATTTCCTGGCGGCCCTGCACCACGAGGTTGCCGTTCGGCAGCACCTGGGTGACGATGCCGGCGACGTTGACGGTGACCTGTTCCTGCCGGTTGATCTGGCCCTGGCCCTGCACCTGCGATGCTGCATTGGTGTTGACCAGCGTCGACGGCGTGGCGCCATTGAAGATGCGGCCGATCGCGCTGCTTTCGAAACCGAGGAAGTTGGACAGCCCGGCCTCTTCGCTGTTGTCCCGCGAAGTGCTGGTGTTGTTCTGCACCGAGGCACGATCCTGGATGTTGACGTTGACCGTCAGGATGTCGCCGACCCTGGCGGCGCGCTGGTCCTTGAAGAACTGGCGTGCACCGGGCCGCCACAGCGAGTTGGCCTGGCGCGGTGCCACTTCCGGCGACGGCATCGGCAGGCTGACCGGCCGGTAGTCACGCTTTTCGGTCGGATTGTCGATCTTGCTCATCTGCGGCGGCTGGCCGATATCGGCCAGGCGGCTGAAATTGCAGGCGCCGAGCGACAGGGCGAGGCCGGCGACGGCGGCGAGGCGGAGCGGGGTGGCGAAGCGGATCATGACCGTAATCCTTGTTCTGGATAGGGCGTCAGTTGGCAGCGATCACGTGGGCGGCGGTAAGAACCTGCACCTGGTCCGGGCCGGTGATGGTGGCCTGCACGGTTTTCTTGCTCTGCAGGTTCATCACCTGGATCACGTCGCCGATGCTGCCGGCATCCAGCGCGCGTCCGGTGGTGGTGATGGTCAGGCCGGGACCCTGGGCGATCATGGTGACCAGGGTGTTCTTGGCAATCGCCTCCGGGCGGCCGATATCCGCGCTGCGGATCGGTTCCCCGGTGCGCAGCGGGCGCCGCGGGCTCTGACCGACCAGCTCGCTTGCCTTGTCGATATAGCCGCCGCCATAGCGGCCGGCCGGCACCTGCACCCATTCGATGTCGCCGCGGGCAATGGTATCGCCGGGCGCAATGCGGTTTTTCAGGACCGGGATCGACTCGATTGCCGTGGCGCGGCCGGACACCCGCATCGTTTCGCGGCGGCCCGGCGCGGTCAGGTCGGCGACGAAGCGGCCGCTGCGGGCATCGAAGGAGAAGCCGGCGACCTGCAGGGTGGCGGGCATCCCGGCGGGCACTTCGATCTCGTTGCCATAGCCGTGGAAGCTGACCTCGACCGGCTGGCCGCCGTTGCGCTGGGTGATCAGGTCGGCAATGCGCCGGGCGATCTCGCGTTCGCTGATGAAGCGGAGGCCCGCGGCCGGGGTGGTGGCGGTCGCGACCTGGTTCTGTGCCGCGGCGGGGCTGGCGACGCCGGCGCCCAGCAGGAGCACGGCGGCGGTCAGGCCGGTGAGAAGGGCGGTGCGCAGCTGGGTCATGGCATGTTGCTCCTGTCCGGGGGCGTCGGTTACCGCAGGCGGCTCGCCGTCTGCAGCATCTCGTCGGATGCCGTGATGATCTTGGAATTCATTTCATAGGCGCGCTGGGCGCTGATCAGGTTGGTGATTTCCTGCACCGGATTGACGTTGGAGGTCTCCAGATAGCCCTGGCGCAGGGTGCCGAAACCGACCGCATTCGGGTTGCCGACGGTCGGCTGGCCGGATGCCGGGGTTTCCAGGAACAGGTTGTCGCCCTGCGCATCGAGGCCGGCCTCGTTGACGAAGCTGGCCAGCTGGATCTGGCCCAGCTGCTGCGGCTGCGCCTGGCCGGCGATCTGCGCCTCGACGATGCCGGTGGCGTCGATATTCACCGACAGGGCCCCCTGCGGCACGGTGATGCCCGGCTGCAGGGTATAGCCTTCCGCGGTGACGATGGTGCCGGTGGCGTCGACCTGGAACGAACCCGAGCGGGTATAGGCGGTTTCGCCCGAGGGCAGGGTGATCTGGAAATAGCCCTTGCCGCTGATGGCGATGTCGTAGCCGTTGCCGGTGGCGGTCAGGTTGCCCTGCTCGTTGATCCGGTAGACGCCGGCGGCCCGCACGCCGACGCCGATCTGGATGCCCGAAGGCACGATCGTGTTGGCATCGGACGAGGTCACGCCCGGGCGCCGCAGGTTCTGGTACAGCAGGTCCTGGAATTCGGCACGCTGGCGCTTGAACGCCGTGGTGCTCATGTTGGCGATATTGTTCGAGATGACTTCAACATTGAGCTGCTGGGCCATCATGCCGGTTGCGCCGGTGCTGAGCGAACGCATGTGCGATCTCCTCGTCTTATCCGTTACGTGGTGCGGCCAAGCCGCTGAATGGCGGTACGCATGCGCTCATGCTCGGCATCGAGCAGGCTCTGCGTGCTCTGGTACTGGCGGACCACTTCGATCATGGCCGTCATTTCGGTGATCGGTTCGACATTCGACGCCTCGATGGCGCCCTGCACGATCGTGCTGCTGGCCGGCGCCGGCTCCGGATCCTGCGAGGTGGCATACATGCCCTGTGCGGTCTTGCGCAGTTCCTGCTCGCTGGGGAAGCTGACCAGGTCGATCTTGCCGACCTGCTGCTGGCCGATATTGATGGTGCCGTCGGTCGCGATGCCGGGAACGCCCTGGCCGTCCGGGAAGGTGATCACCTGGCCGCGGTTGTCGAGCACGGGGTGCCCGCCGGCGGTGACCAGGCGGCGGTCGGCATCCATCCGCAGATGGCCGTCGCGGGTGTAGCGGCGGCCCTGGGGGGTGTCGACGGTGAGATAGCCGGGGCCGGTGATGGCGAGATCGAGGCTGTTGCCGGTCTGCTCGACCTTGCCGACCCGGAAATCGCGCAGCACGCCGAAGTCATTGACGAAGCTGGTCTTTTCTCCGGTCGCCGGACCCTTGAGAAACTCCTCGAACATCATCCGCTCGCCCTTGTAGGCGGTCGAGTTCATGTTCGCCATGTTGTTGGCGATCACGTCCATCTCGCGCCGCATGGTGGAAAGGCGGGACAGGCCGATATAAGTTGCGTTCTCCATGGCACCAACACTCGCGGTTAGCCGTTGCTGGCCACTGTATTGCAGGCCGCGTGCCAAGTGATTTTTTGGCTGAAAACGAACAAAAAATATGATTAACGGGCCCGCCCGGCCAGGATCTGCCGGGTGCGGCCCCCGGCCACCCGGCAAATTCTGCCGGGTGGTGACAAAGTGTTAACTCTGGGTGCTTAGGAATGGCAGTCTAGAGTGGACCGGGGTCCGGAAGGTGCGGCAGGCATGAGTGACGAAACCGAGGGCCAGCTCGAAGAGGGCGGCGAAGAGGGTGGCGGTCAGAAGAAGCGCGGCAAGCGGGCCATCCTGTTCATCATCATCGGCGTCGTGGTGCTGTTGCTGCTGGGCGGCGGCGGCGCGGCCTATTTCTTCCTGTTCGCCGGCAAGAGCGAGGAGGCCGAGGTCAAGCCGGAACTGCCGAAGGTGACGGTTTTCTACGACCTGCCGGACATCCTGGTGAACCTGAATTCCGGGGGGCGGCAGGCCTCCTACCTGAAGCTGAAGGTCTCGCTTGAGCATAATGACCCGCTGGCAACGCCGAAGCTGAACGAGCTGCTGCCGCGGGTGGTCGACAATTTCCAGATCTATCTCCGCGAATTGCGGCCGGACGATCTGGTCGGTTCGGCCGGTCTGTACCGGCTGAAGGAAGAGCTGCTGATCCGAGTGAACCAGGCAGTGGCGCCGATCAAGATCAACGACGTGCTGTTCAAGGAGATGTTGATCCAGTGACGGGGCGAAGCGGTCATGGCGGATAATCCGGAAGACGGCGGCGCGGAATGGGACGGCGGCGCCGGTGATGACGGGGGCGGTTCCACCCGCATCCTGAACCAGGACGAAATCGACAGCCTGCTTGGCTTCGACGCCAGTGTCGAGGACGATGCGGACAAGGCCGGCATACGCGCAATCATCAACAGCGCGCTGGTCTCCTATGAACGCCTGCCGATGCTGGAGGTGGTGTTCGACCGCCTCGTGCGTCTGATGACGACCAGCTTGCGCAACTTCACGTCCGACAACGTCGAAGTCTCGCTCGACAACATCACCTCGATCCGTTTCGGCGATTACCTGAATTCGATCCCGCTGCCGGCCATCCTCAGCGTGTTCCGTGCCGTTGAATGGGACAATTACGGCCTGCTGACCGTCGACAGCTCGCTGATCTACTCGATCGTCGACGTGCTGCTGGGCGGTCGCCGCGGTACGGCGGCGATGCGCATCGAAGGCCGACCCTATACCACGATCGAGCGCAACCTCGTCGAGCGCATGGTCAATGTGGTGCTCGACGACATGCGCGCGGCCTTCGAGCCGCTGGCGCCGGTCAACTTCTCCTACGACCGCATCGAGACCAATCCGCGTTTCGCCACCATCGCCCGCCCGGCCAATGCGGCAATCCTTGCCCGCCTGCGCGTCGACATGGAAGATCGCGGCGGCCGCCTCGAGCTGATGCTGCCCTATGCGACGCTGGAGCCGGTGCGCGAGCTGCTGCTCCAGATGTTCATGGGCGAGAAATTCGGCCGTGACTCGATCTGGGAAAACCACCTGGCCACCGAGCTGTGGTCCACCGATGTTGAAATCGAGGCGGTGCTGGACGAACAGGTGATGACGCTGGGCCAGGTGATGAACCTGGAGGTCGGCAAGACCATCATGTTCAACGCCACGCCGGAATCGGTGGTGATGATGCGCTGCGGCGGCGTGCCGATGGTCGAGGGCCGCATGGGCCGCATGGGCAACAACATTGCCGTCAAGATCGGCCGCACGCTGAAGAACCTGGGAGGCACCGAATAATGCTGACCATGATCGTCGAAATCGTCGTCGCCGTCCTGCTGGTCGTCACCCTGTCGATTTCGCTGGTGCTGAACCGGCGGCTGGGCAACCTGCGCGCCAACCAGGAGGAGATGCGCCGCCTGATCGGCGAGTTCGACAAGGCGCTGGCCAGGGCGCGCCAGGGCATGACCGAACTGAAGACCACCTCGGCCGCCACCGATGCCGCCCATGAGGAGCGGATGAAGGAGGCCCGCACGCTGCGCGACGAACTCGGCTTCATGATCGAGACGGCCGACCGGCTGGCCGACCGCCTGGCCGGCGAAGCCGCCGGCAACCGCGGCAGTCGTTCGGACAGCCGCGCCGCCGCCCCGCGGCCCGAGGCGCCGCGCCCGGCAGCGCCTGCTGCGGCAATGCGCCGGCCGGCGCCGGAAGCCGGCAGCCGCGATTTCCGGATCGAGCCGCGCTCCGATGCCGAACGCGAACTGCTGATGGCCCTGAGGCAGGCGCGATGAGCGCTGCCCGCCCGCATATCGCCAGCGCCGGGATCGGCACTGGTACCAGGGCCGGCCCTGTGCCGGGGCGGCCATCCCTGCGCAGCCGGGTCCGCATCCTGCCGCTGACGATCCTTGCGGTGGCATTGCTGCTGGGCCTGAAGATCGGCGCCTTCTGGCAGGGCCGCAGCGAATTGTTCGTCACCCCGGCCGGTGCCCAGCAGCCGGCGGCCCAGCCGGCAGGCGGGCAGCAGGCAACCGGCCAGCCGATGCAGGTCGCGCCACGGCCGGGGCAGCAGCCCCAGGGACAGCAGATGGCCCAGGCGGCCGCGCCGCCTGCAGCGCCCGCCGCGGCCCCCGCCGCCGCGGCCCCCGCCGCTGCGGCGCCGGCCCCCGCGACTCCGGCCCCCGCGACTCCGGCCGCCTCGGCCGTGAAATCGCTGGCCGACCGCGACCCCACCACCTTCACCAAGGCCGAGATCGAACTGCTGGCCAATCTGGCGCAGCGGCGCGAGGTGCTGGAGCAGCGCTCCCGCGAACTGGACCTGCGCGAGAGCCTGCTGGCCGCGACCGAGAAGCGGATCGACGAGCGGATTGCAGAACTGAAAAAGCTGGAAGGCAGCATCAAGCAGATCGTCCAGCAGTATGACCAGCAGGAGGAGAAGAACCTGCAGAGCCTGGTCAAGGTCTACGAGAACATGAAGTCGAAGGATGCGGCGCGGATTTTCGAGAAGCTGGACGCGGATGTGCTGCTGAACGTGGTCGAACGCATGAAGGAGGCCAAGGTGGCCGCGGTGCTGGCGGACATGTCGCCGGCGGTGGCCCAGGACCTGACGGTGCGGCTGGCCACCCGCAAGCAGATTCCGGCCAACCTGCGTGCCGGCGCGGACAGAGGGGCGGGTCCCGCCGCTGCGCCGCCGGGGCAGGCGCCGGCGCCTGCACCGGCACAACCGGCAACGCGGTGACGGCCGGTTGCCGGTGGCGCACGGCGCATGGTTAATTTTGCGTTAATCCGTTGATACTGCAGGAAAAGTGAGCCGTTGCGGCGGCCGCCCCCCATGCTAGAATGAGGCTGCATTTCTGAAGCGGTTTCCCAGAACCGGAAGCCGCACCA
This sequence comes from Ferrovibrio sp., assembly GCF_964218355.1. Classification (GTDB taxonomy): domain Bacteria; phylum Pseudomonadota; class Alphaproteobacteria; order Ferrovibrionales; family Ferrovibrionaceae; genus Ferrovibrio. The sequence continues at coordinate 261,759 of NZ_CAXPMC010000026.1, forward strand.
CCGTCAGTGCCGCAGGAGGCGTGCAAGGATGGCAATCGATCTGAGTGTGCTGCTGGGCGGCGGAGTCAGCACGGCGACAGTGTCGCCGCTGGCGATGTATAAGAAGCTGCAGAAGCTCGCCGCCGAAAACGAAGCCAAGAACCAGCCTGACGCCGCAGCGGCGAAGGCCAAGGAAGTTGCGCGGGAGCTCAACAACGCGGCTGTGCGCGTGCGCAATTCGCAGTATCGCGAGAGCAATGCCCGCGTCGAGAATGATGCGCTCTATTACCAGAACCGGGTCAAGACTGCGACCACGGTCAACGAGCTCATCAGCGACGACCGCTTCCTGAAGGTGCTGGCGACGGCGAACGGCCTGAGCGATCTCTACAACACCGACAGGCAGCGCCTGCGCGATATCCTGACCAGCGATCTCAGCGATCCGGGTTCCGTCGCCTACCAGGGGCCCCTGAAGCATCTGGAACTGGCCAAGAAGTACAATTTCGGCGCGGCCGGCACCCAGCTGGATGTCAACGGCAACACCGTCGGCCTCGATGCCGATGGCAAGCTGGCCAATGATGGCACGGTGGTGACCGCGCTGCCGGCCGGTCTTGCGCGGATCAAGGGCATTGCCCTCGACTTCAACGGCGATGCCGTCGTGGTTGATGACATCACCAGCACGAATTACGGCAAGCTGGTCGGCAACCTCGGGACGGCGGCGGCCGATGCCAAGGCGTATTCCGGGGCGCTGACCAAGGCCCTGCTGGAAGAGCAGGCGGCACCGTCGGACACTGCCAACTATTACGAGTACGACGGCGAGGAATACCAGAAGTTCATCGGCCGGTCGGATATCAAGAAGCAGGTCGATTACTACAGGGAAAATATCGGATCGGTGCAGTCGCTGGACGACCTGTTCAAGGACAGTCGCCTGCTGACTTTCCTGCTGAAATCCTACGGCCTGGAAAGCGAGGCGCAGTACCCGGGCAAGATCCGCAAGATCATCGAGAGCGATATCACCGACATCAATTCGCTGGCCAACCGCTTCCAGGATCCGCGCTTCCTGAAGCTGACCGAGGACCTGAATGTGAAGGTCTTCGGCGTCATCAAGCTGAAGCTGGGCCTGCAGACCGACAAGGTCGTGGATAATTACCAGCGGACTTCCTACGAGGAGAATCTCGACGAGCAGGCGCCCGGCGTGCGTGCCGCCATCGAGTTCGAGCGGCGCATCAAGGATGTCAGCCAGACCGTCCAGCTGCTGGGCGACAACGTGCTGCGCGAGGTGGTTACCGTCGCCAACAACATTCCGCAGGAACTCGCCTACCAGGAAGTGGACAGCCAGGTGACGGCGCTGGAGAAGCGCGTCGACGTCAACGAACTGAAAAACGATGCCGGCGCAGTCGAGAAACTGGTGCTGCGCTACCTGACCTTCAAGGACAGCGGCCTGAGCAGCTCGGGCGGCCAGAGCTACCTGCTCGACCTGTTCGGCTAGGCCGCAGCCGCAATGGCGGCGCGCCCGCAATTCGACCGGACGGCGGCCGTTCTGGTGGTTGATGACCACCGCACCATGCAGGCGATCATCTGCAGCCATCTGCGCCGGATCGGCTTTGCGGTGGTGGATGCGGCCGGCGATGCGGTGACGGCCCTCACCATGCTGCGCCAGCGCCGCTACGGCCTCGTCCTCTCCGACTGGAACATGGAACCGATGGACGGCATCGCGCTGCTGCGCAGCCTGCGGGTGGATCCGGTCTATGCCCGGGTGCCCTTCATCCTGGTCACGGCGGAAAGCCGGCCCGACCAGGTGCTGGCCGCCCAGCGCCACGGGGTTGACGGTTACCTCGTGAAACCATTCGACCGTGCCGGCCTGCAGCGGCGGATCGATGCCCTCGCACAGCCGTGACAGACCGGTGAAACAGCCATTCCTGATGTGCAAACAGACTGTTAACGCTCTCGCGTTATCCTGACACACTTCTATAATCATGTGCAGAGCAGCGCGATTCCCGTGCGACAGAAGACAGGGAGCATGACGGACAGGCGCAAGCAGCGCATTCCACGGGCCAGCAGAATCCTCTGTCGTCCCGTTGCCGCCGGCATGGCGCATGCCGGCCTGCTCGTCCTGTTGTCTGCGCCTGTCCTGAGCCAGGCCGTCCTCGCCCAGACCGCACCGCAGGTGAACACGCCACCGGCCGGCATCAGCCAGCCGATGGAACGGCCGATCCCGCCGGTGCCCCGGGTCGGTCAGCCGCCGGTGCCGTCAGTGGTGCCGCCATCGGTGCCGGCCGTGTCCGCAGTGCGGGTGCGGGCCGGAGAACACCCGACCTTCACGCGGCTGGTTTTCGACTGGCCCACCCGCGTCGACTACACCGCCGGGGCCGAAAACGGCCAGGCCGCGATCCGCTTTGGCAGTGCCGTGCCGCTGGATCTGGGCCGGCTGCCGCAGTTTCCGCCGCGCTGGGTCTCGAAACTGGCGGCGCGGGTCGAGGATGGTGCCAGCCGTCTCGATTTCGCCATCCCGGACGGTTCCGCCCTGAAGACCTGGCGGGACGGTTCCAAGGTGGTGGTCGATATCGGCCAGCCGGCCGAAGCCGCCGCGCTCGCAGCAGACAAACCCGCGGCAGACAAGCCCGCAGCTGAGAAACCTGCAGCCGAAAAGCCTGCCGCAGACAGGCCCGCGCCGGCCGCCACGCCGGCACAGCCTGCCGCGGCGGCTGCCGGACGGGATGCAAAGCCGGCCATGGCAGACAGGGCGGCCCCGCCGGCAGCAGCGGCTCCGGCCGCCGCCATGCCGCCGGCCGGAACCGGCGCGGCTGCCACGAGGCCGCCAGCCGCCACGCCGCCGGCTGCCCCGCGGCCGAATGCCCCGCCCGCCGCACCGGCGCCGGGGACTGCTGTGACAGGGACACCTGCGGCAGGGACTCCGGCGCCGGGGGCGCCTGCCGCAGCCGCGTCGCCGGCGGCCGGCCAGCCCGCGGCAACCGTGCCGGCGCCGGCGCCACTGACGGCCGTGCAGTCGGCGCCGCTGGGCACCTTCATGCCGGCGCCGCCGGCGGGTCCGATCGCGGGGCCGCCGCTGGTGCCGGCGGTGGATTCCAGCCGCACCGGCCCGCTGCTCAATTTCCCCTGGTCGCGGCCGGTGGCGGCGGCGGCCTTCCTGCGCAACGGCCATATGTGGGTGGTGTTCGACCGGCCGGCCAGCGTCGATCTCAGGCCGATCACCACCCGTGACTGGGGCGGCGCCATCAACGGCATCGAACAGCTGCCGGTCGATGGCCTGACCGTGCTGCGGATTGCCGTGCCGGGCGGCACGACGGCCAGCTTCACCCGGCGCAATGCCGGCTGGCAGGTGGCCATCAACACAATCCAGCCGGACCAGCTGGTGACCCGGGAGGCGGCGGCCAGCGAGCAGAATGGCGACGAGGCACCGCGCAGCGACGATGGGCGGCGCGAGATCGATGTGCGCCGGCAGCTCGATGCCGATGGCGGCTCCAAGCTGTTCTTCGCGGCCAATGATCCTGCTGCGCCGCTGGCCGTGCCGGACCCGGATACCGGCGAGATACTGACGATCGTGCCGTTTGCCGGCGCCAATGGCGGCGTGCCGGCGCGCCGCGATTTCGTCGAGCTGGCGGTGCTGCCCAGCTATCAGGGCCTTGCCATCACACCCCGGGCCGACAATCTGGAAATCCGCCGCTTTCCGCGCGGCATCGAGATCGGCACCCCGAACGGTCTTGCGCTGTCCTCGCCGCGCGGCGCCAATCCGCAGAGCGGCTCGACCGAGATCCTGCGTTACCAGGACTGGCGCAAGGTCGAGGGCGAGACCTATCTCGAACAGGAAGAAGACCTGCTGCACCGGCTGGCGATGGCAACGCCCGGCCAGCGCCAGGCGGCGCGCATGGCGCTGGCGGGCTTTTATGCCTCGCACGAGATGATGCCCGAGGCATTGGGCGTTCTGGCGCGGGCGCGGGCCGAGCACCCGGATCTCGAACGCGACAAGCTGTACCGCGCGCTGCGCGGCATCGCCAACCTGCAGCTCGGGCGCCTGAACGAGGCATCCAACGATCTCGATTCGCGGATTTTCGACGACGATCCGGACATTCTGGCCTATCGCGGCATGCTCGCGGCCGAACGGGATGACTGGCCGTCGGCGCGGCGTTCCTTCTCTCTGGCCGGCGCTGCCGTGGCGAAATTTCCGCCCGACCTGCGCACGCCGATCCGGCTGCGCATGGCGCGGGCCTGGCTGGCGGGCGGCGACATCACGGCTGCAACCGCCGAACTGGCGGCCCTCGGCGACGACAGCATGAGCCGCGGCGAAGCGGCGGAGGGCCATTATGTCCGCGGCCTGCTGGCCGAAGCCACCAACAAGCCTGAGGAGGCGATCCGCCTGTTCGACCAGGCCTCCGGCAGTGGCGACCGCCGCGCCCGGGCCCTGGCCGAGGCCGCCAAGACCGAACTGCTGCTGGCGCGCAAGCTGATCAAGCCCGAACAGGCCATCGAACAGCTCGACCGGCTGCGCTTTGCCTGGCGCGGCGGCCCCTATGAATTCAACCTGCTGCGCCGCCTGGGCGAACTGGAATTCTCGGTCGGCGACCTGCGCGCCGGCATCACGACCTTCCGGGAACTGGTGAAATACTTTCCGAAATCGCCGGAAATCCCGCTGCTGACCAAGCAGATGAGCGATGAATTCTCCAAGCTGTTCCTCGATGGCGGTGCCCAGGCCCTGCCGCCGCTGACCGCACTCGGGCTCTACTATGATTACCGGGAGCTGACACCGGCCGGCCCCGAGGGCGACGAGATCATCGACAAGCTGGCCGACCGGCTGGTCTCGGTTGACCTGCTCAACCGGGCCGCCGAACTGCTCGAACACCAGATCACCTACCGTCTGCGCGGCGAGCAGCGCTCGAAGGCGGGGGCACGGCTGGCCATCGTCTATCTGCTCGATCACAATCCCGACGCGGCGCTGAAATCGCTACAGAATACCCAGTCGCCGAACCTGTCGCCGGCACTGGTGCAGGAACGCCGCCTGCTGGAGGCCCGTGCCCTGGCCGACCTGGACCGCTTCGCCGAATCCCTCAATCTGCTTGGGTCCGACCAGAGCCCGCCGGCCATGGAACTGCGGGCGGATATCCACTGGCGTGCCAAGGACTGGCTTGCCTTCGCGCGCGTGGTCAGCCAGGTGCTGGGCAACCGGCATGCCGATCCGGCGCCCCTGACGACGGACGAGCGCCGGCAGGTGCTCAAGCTGGCCGTCGCCTATTCGCTCAGCAACGACGTGCCGGCGCTGACCGACCTGCGCCGCCGGTACGACCCGAAATTCCGCGATACGCCGGATGCCGCCACCTTCAATGCGGTGGCCAGCACGATCACCCGCGACAGCGGCGATCCGCGCGAACTGGCGGCGGCAATTGCCCAGATCGGCCAGTACGAAGCCTTCATGGACCGCTACCGCGAACGCGTGGCCCGCGGCGGCCTCAGCGCGATCAACTGACCGCGATCGGCCATGGCCGGGGAACAGGCGGAGCTGCCGGCTACTGGCTGCCGAGGAAACTCTGCACCAGGGCGGCGCAGACCAGGTTCCAGCCATCCACCAGCACGAAGAAAATCAGCTTGAAGGGCAGGGAGATGATCACCGGGGGCAGCATCATCATGCCCATCGACATCAGCACCGATGCCACCACCATGTCGACCACGATGAAGGGGATGAACAGCAGGAAGCCGATTTCGAAGGCGCGCTTCAGTTCGCTGATCATGAAGGCGGGGATCAGGATGCGCAGCGGGATTGCTGCCGGTGTTTCCGGCAGCGGGGTGCGGGCGAAGCCGGCAAACAGCGCCAGGTCTTTCTCGCGCACCTGACCGCGCATGAACTCATGGAACGGGGCGATCGAGCGGTCGAAGGCCGTGCGTTCGTCGATCTGCTCCTCGATCAGCGGCTGGATGCCGTCATTGTAGGCCCGCTCCAGTGCCGGCTGCATGATGAAGAAGGTCAGGAACAGGGACAGGCTGACGAGGACGGTGTTGGGTGGCGTGGTCTGCGTGCCGATGGCGCTGCGCAGGATCGACAGCACGATCGAGATGCGGATGAAGCTGGTCAGCACCACCAGGATGGACGGCGCCAGCGCCAGCACCGTGGTCAGGGCGATCAGCTGGATGACGCGACCGGTGAGGCTGCCGCCGCCCTGGCCGAGATCGATGGTCACCGACTGCGCCAGCGCCGGCGACGCCATCGCCAGCAGGAGGATGCCGGCGACCGGAACGGGCCGCAGCAGCCGCAGAAGGGACGGATGCCGGTGCATGGTCATTCCCGCATCCGGCTGCTGTCGCGGCCGGGCATGCGCAGGGTCGGCCAGCCGCCGGCGGTCGCCGCCGGCTGGCTGTCCGCCGCCTCGGCCGGGATGCCGGTTTCGATGACGAGGTCGCCTTCGCCGCTCAGCAGCACCAGATGCTCGACGGAATCGCGCCGGATCAGGACCAGCCGGCGGCTGCCGTCCACGGCGGCGATCTCGACCACGCCGATCCGCTGGCCCGGACGCCATTTGCCGAGCCGGCCCTGGCCGGACAGGAAGCGCATCACGAAATAGAACAGGCCGAGCAGGAGCAGCAGGCCGCCGATGGCCAGGGCAATCTGGGAATAATCGATATTGTCCATGTCACATTGTCCGCGCGGCTGGAGGTCACTGTGGTGGCCGGCTCCGAGTCGGGTCAAGCCGGAAGGGCGGCGTCAGCCGGACGGCGTGCGGCCCTGGGTGCGGTAGATATAGCTGAGGATTTCCGCGACGGCGGCAAAGGCCTCGACCGGGATCAGGGCATCGATGTCGAGCTTGGACAGGATTTCCACCAGGTCGGCGTCCTGCCGGATGGTGACGCCGTGATCGAGGGCGATCCGGACGATCTGCTCGGCGATATGGCCCTGGCCGCTGGCGACCACTCGCGGGGCATCCTCGCGCACCGGGTCGTAGCGCAGCGCCACCGCGCGGGGGCGGTCGGGCTGGCGGGCCGGGGGGCGGCTGCGGGGCGGGCGGGCCAAATCTCTCTCTCCAGGGCAGGGGCCGGGGGCGGCGGCAGTCTCGCGCCACTCTATCATGCCCGCGGGTTAACTATTTCTTTACGGCTGGCGGCCACTCTGCGAGCCAGTGGTAAAGGCTTGGCTGCCGCCCGGCGGCGGCATGAGGATCGGATGGATCTCGACCGTATCGGGCTGCTGAAAGCGATCACCCAGCGCATGGAATGGCTGGGCGAACGCCAGCGCGTGCTGGCCGAGAATGTCGCCAATGCGGATACGCCGGGCTATAAACCCAGGGATCTCAAGGCGATAAGTTTCAAGCAGTTGGTCGAGGGTCGGGAAACCTCGGTGCGGCCGCGGGTGACCCAGGCGGGTCATCTCGGCGGCCTGGCCGGGCGGGCCGGCGACCAGTGGGCGAGCACCCGCAGCCGCGACGCTTATGAAGTGGCGCCGGACGGCAACGGGGTCAGCCTGGAACAGCAGATGATGAAGGTGGCCGAGACCCAGGCCGACCACAACCTGATGACCAGCCTGTACCGCAAGCAGGTCGGGCTGCTGCGCAAGGCGCTCGGCAGCCGTTCCGGCGGCTGAGGCGGATACCGGCACAGGAGGCGGATATGGACCTCAAGAATGCGATGAAGATTGCCGCTTCGGGCATGCGCGCCGAGGGCGAGCGTCTGAAGGTGATCGCCGAGAATCTCGCCAATGCGGATTCGCTGGGCAAGACCCCCGGCGAGGACCCGTACCGCCGCAAGGTGATCACCTTCCGGTCGGAACTGGACCGCGCCACCGGCGCCAATCTGGTGGCGACCCGGCCGCCCGGCACCGACCGCACGGATTTCGAGCTGAAATACGATCCCGGCCACCCGGCCGCCAATGCCGACGGCTATGTGAAGATGCCAAATGTGAAGCCGGTGATCGAGATGGCCGACATGCGCGAGGCGCAGCGGACCTACGAGGCGAACCTGAACGTGGTCGATTCTGCCAAGCAGATGATCAACCGCACCATCGACCTGCTGCGCAACTGACGGCGGCGAGGAGGCTAGGACATGGCGAATATCGGAATCGGGAATGTGCTGCAGGCCCTGACCGGGCCGGCAGCCGGCACCGAAGCCGGCCAGGCCAGGCCGGCGGCCGGCGGTTTCGGCGCGATGGTGCGCGAGGCACTGCAGGATACCGTGGATGCCTCCCGCCAGTCGGAGGCGGTTTCGGCCAAGGCGGTGGCCGGCAAGGCCGATGTCACCGACGTGGTGACGGCGGTGACCAGTGCCGAGATGGCGCTGGACACCGTGGTCGCGGTGCGCGACCGGGTCATTTCCGCCTATCAGGAAATCATGCGCATGCCGATCTGACGCCGCGTGGTTTCGCGGCGCCGGTGCGGCGCGTCCGGGCTTTGTCTCTGGGCAGCCGCAGTGAATCGGCTATGATTGGCGGCACGGAGCGAATCGATGACCGCCGTTGAAGTCACGGATGTGATGCGTGAAGGAATCTGGACCCTGCTGAAGGTGGCGGGCCCGGCGATGCTGGTCAGCCTGGCGGTCGGCCTGGTGATCTCGCTGATCCAGGCGCTGACCCAGCTGCAGGAGCCGACCCTGACTTTCGTGCCGAAGATCCTGGCGATCTTCGGCACCCTGGTGCTGACGATGCCGTTCATGATCACCACCATGATCACCTTCATGGAGCATCTGGCCCAGCGCATCGCCGGCCTGCAGTAGCGGGGCGCGCGGTGCTGCAGGAGATCGTCGCCGGCAATGTCTACGCCTTCCTGCTGGTTTTCTGCCGCCTCGGCTCGGCGATGATGTCGCTGCCCGGCGTCGGCGAGACCTCGATCTCGCCGCGTTTCCGGCTGTCGATCGCGCTGCTGATGGCCGGCGTCTCGGTGCCGGTGCTGGGACCGACCCTGCCGCCGCTGCCGGCGCAGCCGCTGCATCTGGCCTTCTTCATGCTGACCGAGATCGGCCTCGGCCTGGCGATCGGCCTGCTGGCGCGGCTGGCGATCTCGGCGCTGCATGTCGCCGGCACCGTGATCGCCCTGCAGGCGGGCCTGGCCGCGGCGATCTTCTTCGATCCCAACCAGGGCTCGCAGTCGGCGGTGGTCAGCAGCGCGCTGGTCTTCATGGGCATCACCCTGATCTTCGTCACCGACCTGCATCTGATGGCCCTGCAGGCCGCCTATGACAGCTACACGCTGTTCCCGCCGCTGCAGGCGCCGGCCTTCGGCGATTTCGCCGAGGTCGCCACCCGCATGGTGGCCGGCAGCCTCGAGCTCGGCCTCAAGCTGTCGGCGCCGTTCATCGTCTACGGCATCGTCTTCAACGTGGCGCTCGGCCTGCTCAACCGGCTGATGCCGACCCTGCAGATCTTCTTCATCATGCAGGCGCCGCTGATCGCGCTGTCGCTGATCCTGCTGGGGCTGTCGCTGGTGGCCATCGGCCTGTCATTCACCACGCATGTCGAGGCGCTGCTCAGCCAGCTCCTCGCACCGCGCTGAAGGGAGAAGGGGATGGCGGAAGACGCCGACCAGGACTCCAAAACCGAAGAACCGACAGAGAAGCGGATTCAGGAGGCCGAGAAGAAGGGCAACATCGCCCGCTCGCAGGAAATCGGCCACTGGTTCATCTTCATGGCCTCGGCAATCGCCCTGTGGACGCTGGGCGACCTGCTGCAGCGCCAGGTGGTCGGCAGCACGCGGGTCTTCTTCGAGCGGCCGCACCAAATTCCGATCGACATCAGCCACCTGACCCGGATCGGCATGGACCTGTTCCTGAATGTCGGCATCGGCCTGTCGCCGGTGCTCGGGCTGATCGCGCTGTTCAGCCTGGCCGGCAACTTCATCCAGAATCCGCCCAAGGTCAGCGTCGAGCGGATCGTGCCGAAATTCTCCAAGCTCAATCCGCTGAACGGCCTCAAGCGCATGTTCGCGGCATCGAACATGGTCGAGTTCATCAAGAACCTGCTCAAGATCACGGTGATCGGCATCATCCTGTTCGCCCTGATCATGCCGGAGATGGATTCGCTGGAGGCACTGGTCGATCTCGACCTGACGCTGATGATCCCGCTGACCCTGCGGATCGTCGCCAAGCTGATCGTCGCCCTGCTTGCCATCATGTTCGTGGTCGGCGCCGCCGACTACCTGTACCAGCGCTTCAACTACCTGAAGCAGCTGCGCATGACCAAGCAGGAGCTGAAGGACGAATACAAGGAATCCGAGGGTGACCCGATGATCAAGGCGCGCCTGCGGCAGATCCGCATGCAGCGGGTGCGCAAGCGCATGATGGCCGCCGTGCCCGAGGCCAGCGTGGTGGTCACCAACCCGACCCATTTCGCGGTTGCCCTGAAATACGAGGCCGAGAAGATGGATGCGCCCCGCGTCGTCGCCAAGGGCGCCGACCTGCTGGCCAAGCGCATCCGCGAGATCGCCACCGAGAACAAGGTGCCGATCATCGAGAATCCGCCGCTGGCCCGCGCCCTCTACAAGGTCGAGATCGACGACCCGATCCCGCTGGAGCTCTACCGGGCGGTGGCCGGCGTGATTTCTTACATCATGCGGCTGAAGGACGGCATCAAGGCGACCTACCAGCCCGATCCGGACCAGGATCTGGAAACGATCCAGCCGCCGCCCGGCAGGGCGCGCTGACCCATGGGCAATCCGTTCTCCGGCCTCTTCGCGGCGGCGCGGCAGCCGCAGGCCCGGCTGCTGGCGGAGACCGGCACGTTTGCCCGCGCGGTGCTGGACGGCAGCGGCATGGTGCTGGCGGCCAATGCCGCCTACCGGGCGCTGGCGGCCCGGCTGGAGGCCGAGCCGGTCGGCATCGCCGCGGCGCTGCCGGCGCCGCCGTCGCTGCTGGCGCGCGACGCGGATTGCGCGGTCCTGCTGCGGCGGCTGGCCGCCGAGGGGCGCCGCGGCGCGGTGCGCGAGGAACTGCTGCTGCCGGCCGCCGATGGCGGCCTGCGGCTGCAGGTGGTGGTGCTGCCGGTGCCGCAGGCGCCGGACATGATGATCTGGGACATCGAGGACATCACGCCGCGGCAATCCGGCCTCGACCTGATCCTGCGGCAGCGCGACGAGCTGGCCGCCTTCCTCGACAATGCACCGGTCGGCCTCTATTCGGTGGCGGCCGACGGCCGCCTGCAATTCGTCAACAGCCGGCTGGCGGCCTGGCTGGGCAGCACGCCGGAGGCCATCGTCGGCACCGGCACCCGGCTCGACGAGATCCTGCAGCATGCCGAGGCCCGCGAGGGCGAGACGATGACGCCGGACTGGGAAGGCGGCGAGGCGAAGCTGCGGCCGCTGGGCGGCGGTGACGGCTTCCGGCTGGTCGGCGTCAGCCAGGCGGCGGTGCCGGGCCCTGACGGCCGGCCGCAGCGCTACAGCGCGGTGGTGCACGATCTCGGCCTCGAACTGCGCCAGCGCGGCACCCTGCGCCCGGTCGAGGCCGGGTTCCGCCGCTTCTTCGACCAGGCGCCGATCGGCATCCTGGTGCTGGATGGCGGCGGCACGATCCGCGAGGCCAATGCCGCCTTTGCCGGCCTGTGGGGCGGCGATGACTGGCTCGGCCGGCGGCTGGCGGATCTCGTGCGCGAGGAGGATGCGCTGGCCCTGACCCGGCATCTGGCCGCGGTGCGGCGCGGCGAAACCTTCGGCAAGCCGCTGGAAATCGGCCTGGCCGGCGCGCGCGAGCGCAATGTCGAGATGATCGCCGCCACCTCGGCCGACCACGAGGACGGCCAGTCGACCCTGCTGGTCTACCTGGTCGACACCACTGACCAGCGCAGCCTGCAGAACCAGTTCCACCAGAGCCAGAAGATGCAGGCGGTCGGTCAGCTGGCCGGCGGCATCGCCCATGACTTCAACAACCTGCTGACGGCGATGATCGGCTTCTGCGACCTGCTGCTGCAGCGCCACCAGCCCGGCGACCAGTCCTTCGCCGACATCATGCAGATCAAGCAGAATGCCAGCCGCGCCGCCAACCTAGTGCGCCAGCTGCTGGCCTTCTCGCGCCAGCAGACCCTGGTGCCCAAGCTGCTCGACGTCACCGACGTGCTGGCCGACCTGCGCAACCTGATCGGCCGGCTGATCGGCGAGACCATCACGCTGAAGATGGTGCATGGCCGCGATCTCGGCCTGGTCAAGGTCGACCAGGGCCAGCTCGAACAGGTCATCATCAATCTCGCGGTCAATGCCCGCGACGCCATGGCCGATGGCGGCGAACTGGCCATCCGCACCGCCAACTGGCAGGCCGAACGGCCGATGGCACTGGGCTCGGAAACGCTGCCGCCGGGCGATTATGTGCGCATCGAGGTGGCCGATACCGGGCATGGCATCGCGGCCGAGCATCTGGGCAAGATCTTCGACCCCTTCTTCACCACCAAGGCGGTCGGCGCCGGCACCGGCCTCGGCCTGTCCACCGTCTACGGCATCATCCGGCAGACCGGCGGCTTCATCCATGTCGACAGCGAGAAGGGGCATGGCGCCAGCTTCCGCATCTACCTGCCGCGCCATCATCCCACCAGCGAGGAGCTGGCGGCGGCCCGCGACGACGGCCGCGGCGACCTGCGCGACCTGACCGGGCAGGGGCTGGTGCTGCTGGTCGAGGACGAGGATGCGGTGCGCAGCTTCGCGGCGCGCGCCCTGCGCAACAAGGGCTACACGGTGATCGAGGCGGCATCCGGCGAGCAGGCGCTGGCGCTGCCGCCCGAGCAGCTCGACCGCGTCGAGCTGCTGATCTCCGACGTGGTGATGCCGAATCTCGACGGCCCGGCGCTGGCCGCCGAGCTGCGCGGCCGCCGGCCGCTGCTGAAAATCCTGTTCATCTCCGGCTATGCCGAAGACAGCCTGCGCACCAACATGGCGCAATCGGCCCATGTGAACTTCCTGCCGAAGCCGTTCTCGCTCAGCCAGCTGGCCGGCAAGGTGAAGGAAGTGATGGGGGCCTAGGGATGGGGGCCTGGGGCCCCTGATCGTCCCGCCGCGGATACCTGCCGCCCCCGGCCTGAAAGGCGGGCCGGGGGCGGCAGGCGGCATGCAGGCATAGCGGGAAAATTGCCGGAATTCCTGTATTTTCTCGTTTTCCGGTTGTGGCCGGAGGCGGCGGATTCGGCCGGGGGCGGAGCGCTGCCGGAAAACCGGAACACAGCCGGCATATTCCTGAATGAAGCCGGAACAATACAAAAATATCCATGGAAAACAGCCCTTTGCTGATTTCACTGGACAACGGCAACGATATGGGAACATATGAGGGGAGAACAGCGTATCGTTGCAATTCCCCCGGCCCCATGAAAGGATGCAGCCGCAATGTCGACCGCCAATCTCCGCCTCGTGGACAAGGACAGCATGGACAAGGGTAAGGCGCTGGAAGCCGCGCTCTCGCAGATCGAGCGCACCTTCGGCAAGGGTTCCGTCATGAAGCTCGGCGCGCGCCAGAGCATCGAGATCGAATCGGTCTCGACCGGCTCGCTCGGGCTCGACATTGCGCTGGGCATCGGCGGGCTGCCGCGCGGCCGCATCATCGAGGTCTACGGCCCGGAAAGCTCGGGCAAGACCACCGTCGCCCTGCATTGCGTGGCCGAGGCCCAGAAGAAGGGCGGCACCTGCGCCTTCATCGACGCCGAGCATGCGCTGGACCCGTCCTATGCCCGCAAGCTCGGCGTGAATGTCGGCGAATTGCTGATTTCCCAGCCGGATACCGGCGAGCAGGCGCTTGAGATCGCCGACACCCTGGTGCGGTCGGGCGCCGTCGACGTGCTGGTGATCGACTCGGTGGCCGCCCTGGTGCCGAAGGCGGAACTGGAAGGCGAGATGGGCGACAGCCTGCCCGGCCTGCAGGCCCGCCTGATGAGCCAGGCTTTGCGCAAGCTGACCGCTTCGATCTCCAAGTCGAACACCATGGTGATCTTCATCAACCAGATCCGCATGAAGATCGGCGTGATGTTCGGTAACCCGGAAACCACCACCGGCGGCAACGCGCTCAAATTCTATGCCTCGGTCCGCCTCGACATCCGCCGCATCGGCGCCATCAAGGCGCGCGACGAGGTGGTCGGCAACCAGACCCGGGTGAAGGTGGTCAAGAACAAGGTGGCGCCCCCGTTCAAGGTGGTCGATTTCGACATCATGTACGGCGAGGGCATCTCCAAGACCGGCGAGCTGATCGACCTGGGCGTGAAGGCCAATGTGGTCGAGAAATCCGGCTCCTGGTTCTCCTACGACAGCACGCGGATCGGCCAGGGCCGCGAGCAGGCGAAACAATTCCTCAAGGAAAATCCGGAAGTTGCCGACAAGATCGAAGCCGCGATCAAGGCCAATGCCGGAATCGTCGCCGCCGCCATCGATGCCGGTGCGGAAGCCGACGAAACGGAGGATGCCGATTGATCTTTCCCCTCGGGCCGCTATCTGGTGGCCTATGAGTTCTCTCCTCCATGGGAACCCCGGTACCGGAGCTCGGTACCGGGGTTTTTTTTGGGGCCGGGCCGGGCGGTTGCGGCCCGGCGCTGCCGCCGGTATCGGTTGCCCCGGTCAGGGCGGCGACAGGAACATGGCTGGCCGGCCATATAATCAGGATGCGGAGCGATCATGACGGATGCCAGCCGTTTCTGGGACCGGACCGCCGCGCGCTATGCGCGCTCGCCCATCGCCGACGAGGCGGCCTACCAGAAGAAGCTGGCGGTGACGCGCGGCTATCTGCGGCCCGACATGGACGTGCTGGAATTCGGCTGCGGCACCGGCTCGACCGCCCTGCTGCATGCCCCTTACGTGAAGCATATCCGGGCCATCGATTTCTCGGCAGCGATGATCGCCATCGCCCGTGACAGGGCGGCGGCCCAGGGCGTGACGAATGTCAGCTTCGCGCAGGCTTCCATCGACGATCTCGATGCCGCCGCGGCCGGCTTCGATGCCGTGCTCGGCCTCAACATCCTGCATCTGGTGGCCGACCGCGACGCGGTGATCGCGAAGGTGTCCCGGCTGCTGAAGCCGGGCGGCATCTTCGTCTCCTCCACCGCCTGCCTCGGCGATATGGGCCTGCTGAAGCTGATCGGGTATGTCGCGCCGCTGGGCCGCCGCTTCGGGCTGCTGCCGCTGGTGCGCGTCTTCACCGCCCAGGCGCTGGAAGACAGCCTCACGGCTGCCGGCTTTGCCATCGATCACCGCTGGCAGCCGGGCCCGAAGGCTGCATTGTTCATCGTGGCGAAAAAGGCCGCCTGACAGGGCGCCCCGTCGCCGCGGCCTTGACATTGTGGCCGCTTGTACCATATATGTTCTCATGGCAGGCTGCGGCTCATTGCGCAGCCTGTGCCTGCCGGATTGCAGGCTGCCGGCCGGCGGCAGCATGGCGTAAACCCGGCGCTGACCGGCCGGAACCGGCGGCGAATGGGATCGAACTGGCGTCCGATTGGCCGGAATTGGCATCGAATGGGACGCAATTGGCCGGAATGGGCTGCAATTGGCTCGCAACGGGATGCGGCCACACCGGCCTCGGCCATGCAGATCAACGGCTTATCCGGGAATGCGGCATTCCGCGCTGCTGGACAGGGAAAAAGCGGGACGCTAATTAAGTCCTTCGCCGGAGCCCGCCGGCCCGCGATCATCGTCGTGACACGTTTTCCGGCGCGCCGGCAGCCAGACGGACTGTCCGCGCGCCGCCGACCAGGGGTGTGAAGTCCATGTCCTCCGCCAGCGATATCCGCCAGGCCTTCCTCGACTACTTTGCCCGCAACGGGCACAGCGTGGTCGAATCCTCGCCGCTGGTGCCGCGCAACGACCCCACCCTGATGTTCACCAATGCCGGCATGGTGCAGTTCAAGAATGTCTTCACCGGCCAGGAGAAGCGCCCCTATACCCGGGCGGCCACCTCGCAGAAATGCGTGCGCGCCGGCGGCAAGCATAACGACCTCGACAATGTCGGCTACACCGCCCGCCACCACACCTTCTTCGAGATGCTGGGCAACTTCTCGTTCGGCGACTATTTCAAGGACGATGCGATCCCGCTGGCCTGGAACCTGATCACGAAGGAATACGGTCTCCCGAAAGACAAGCTGTGGGTGACCGTCTATCACGACGACGACCAGGCCTTCGATATCTGGAAGAAGATCGGCGTGGCCGAGGACCGCATCGTGCGCATCGCCACCTCGGACAATTTCTGGGCCATGGGCGATACCGGCCCCTGCGGCCCCTGCTCGGAAATCTTCTACGATCACGGCGACAAGATCTGGGGCGGCCCGCCCGGCAGCCCGGAAGCCGACGGCGACCGCTATATCGAGATCTGGAATCTCGTCTTCATGCAGTTCGAGCAGGTCTCGAAGGACGAGCGCATTGCGCTGCCCAAGCCGTCCATCGATACCGGCATGGGGCTGGAACGCATCACCGCGGTGATGCAGGGCAGGCACGACAATTATGACATCGACCTGATGCGGTCGCTGATCGAAGCCTCGGCCGACATCGCCCATGTCGCCGCCGATGGCGACCACAAGGTCAGCCACCGGGTGATCGCCGATCACCTGCGCTCGTCCTGTTTCCTGATCGCCGATGGCGTGCTGCCCTCCAACGAGGGGCGCGGCTACGTGCTGCGGCGGATCATGCGCCGCGCCATGCGCCATGCCCAGCTGATGGGCTGCAGGGAACCGCTGATGTACCGGCTGGTGCCGGCGCTGGTTTCGGCCATGGGCCGCGCCTATCCCGAGCTCGGCCGCGCCGAGAGCCTGATCGCCGAGACGCTGAAGCTGGAGGAGACCCGCTTCAAGCAGACGCTGGATCGCGGCCTCAAGCTGCTGGACGAGGCCACGGCCGGCATGTCGAAGGGCGACATGCTGCCGGGCGAAACCGCGTTCAGGCTGTATGACACCTACGGCTTTCCGCTGGACCTGACGCAGGATGCGCTGCGGCCGCGCGGCATCAGCGTCAATCTCGACGGCTTCCAGGCGGCGATGGCCGCGCAGAAGGCCGAGGCGCGCAAGGCCTGGGCCGGGTCGGGCGAGGCCGCCACCGAGAAGGTGTGGTTCGAGATCAAGGAAGAGACGGGCGCCACCGAATTCCTCGGCTACGATACCGAGGCCGCCGAGGGCGTGGTCTCCGCCATCGTGGTCGGCGGCCAGCCGGTGGCGCAGGCTGCGGCCGGCAGCGAGGTGGCGATACTGCTGAACCAGACGCCGTTCTACGCGGAATCCGGCGGCCAGGTCGGCGATACCGGGCTGATCGTCACCGCCGGCGGCGCCAAGGTGCAGGTCGCCGATACCCAGAAGAAGCTGGGCCTGCTGCATGTGCATGTCGGCACGGTGACCGAAGGCACGCTGAAGACCGGCGACATGGCGACCCTGACGGTCGATCATGCCCGGCGCAGTGCCATCCGCGCCAATCATTCGGCCACCCATCTGCTGCATGCGGCTTTGCGCCGCCGGCTCGGCGACCATGTCACCCAGAAGGGCTCGCTGGTCTCGCCCGACCGCTTCCGCTTCGATATCAGCCACCCCAAGGCGCTGACGCCGGCAGAGGCGGCCGCCGTCGAGGCCGAGGTCAACGACATCGTGCGCCAGAACGACGCCGTCACCACCCGGCTGATGACCCCGGACGAGGCGATTGCCGCCGGTGCCATGGCCCTGTTCGGCGAGAAATACGGCGACGAGGTGCGCGTGCTGGCCATGGGCAAGCAGGATGACGGCAGGGATTATTCGGTCGAGCTGTGCGGCGGCACCCATGTGAAGCGCACCGGCGATATCGGCCTGTTCAAGATCGTCGGCGAGGGCGCGGTGGCGGCCGGCGTGCGCCGCATCGAGGCGCTGACCGGCGAGGCGGCGCGCAGCTATTTCGCCGAACAGGAATCGACCCTGCAGGCGGCGGCCGATGCCCTGAAGGTGCAGCCGCGCGAAGTGCCGCAGCGCCTGGCCGCCCTGCTGGAGGACCGCCGCAAGCTGGAGCGCGAGATTTCCGAGCTGCGCAAGCAGCTGGCGACCGGTGGCGGCGCCGGCGGCCCGCAGGTGAAGGATGTCAACGGCATCAAGTTCGCCGCCCGCCGGCTGGATGGCGTGCCGGCCAAGGAGCTGCGCGGCATGGTCGATGCCCTGAAGAAGGAAATCGGTTCCGGCGTGGTGGCGCTCACCTCGGTGGCCGACGGCAAGGTGGCCGTGGTGGTCGGCGTCAGTGCCGACCTCACCGCGAAGCTGAATGCCGCCGATCTGGTCAAGCTGGCCACCCCGCTGATCGGCGGCCAGGGCGGCGGCGGCCGTCCCGACTTTGCCCAGGGCGGCGGCGCCGATCCGGCCGGTGCCGAGAAGGCGCTCGACGCCATCGCCGACAGCATCGGCAAGGCGGCCTGAGGAAGCGGCGGAGGGCGCGCCTCCGCCGGACCGGTCAGGCGGCCTGCTGCATCCGCCGCGCCAGATGCGACGGCCGCTGCCGCAGGAAGGCATCCAGCAGCGCCGGATAGTCCGGCGCAACGGCGGCGCGGACACTCGGGCGTTCCGCAAGGCTGCGCCGCCAGGCCGCCAGGCGCGGCCGGCCGTCGAAGGCGCCATGCGCGACATGGCGGTCGAAGATGTCGAAGTAGCGGAAGACCGGGGCAAAGGCGGCATCCACCAGCGAGAAGGTGCCGCCGGCGAAATACGGTCCGTCATGCCGTTCCAGTTCCGCCTCCAGCCGGTCGAATTTCAGGGCGATGGCGGCGAGGGCCTCGGCGAAGGTCGCGGCTTCGGTGGCGGTGTAGAAGCGCCAGATGTCGTTCAGCGTGGCCGATGCCACCTCGATCCAGGCACGGTGGCGGGCGCGCGCGACCGGGTCTGCCGGATGCAGGCGCGGCATCAGCGTTTCGTCGAGGTAGTCGCAGATCGCGGCGGATTCGAACAGCACGTCCTCTCCGACCCGCAGCAGGGGCACCTTGCCCAGGGGCGAGATCGCCGTGAACCAGCCGGGCTTGTCGGCAAGGTCGACAATCCGGCGAGTGAACGGCACCTGCTTCTCGGCGAGGGTGATGGCGGCGCGCTGCACGTAGGGGCACAGCGCATGGCTGACCAGTTCCATCTGCATCATGACCGTTACGCCCCGATGGTGCTGCGGCGCAGGCTGAACGCGCCGCTGCCGAGCAGCATCTGGGCGACGCACAGGACCAGCAGATAGGCCGGGTATTCCCAGCCGCCGTTCGGTGCCGAAAAGACCCAGCCGTTGCCGGCATGGACATACCACGCACCCAGCAGGATCGGGGTCATGGCAAGGGCCACGATCCGCGTGCCGATCCCGGCAATCAGCAGCAGGCCGCCGGCGGTTTCCGCCAGCATGGTCGCCCAGGCCAGCCAGCCGGGAAACCCGATCGTTTCGAAGAAGGCCGCGGTGCCGGCCATGGTGAAAACAAAAACCTTCAGCAGCAGCCCATGCGCCAGGAACATGATGCCGAGTGCGATGCGCAGCAGCGCGATGCCGTAATCCCGGACGGCCGGGGAGGTGGGGTCGAACATGGATGATCTCCGCTGTTGGAAAGTCTGCCGGAGACGTATCGCCCGCAGCAATGCAAATCAATTTGATATTATGCAAACTGGATTTGCATGACTGCAAGCTGCCCGGCTGCTATGCTGGCGGCATGGACGACTGGAACGACCTCCGTCTCGTGCTCGCGATCAGCCGCACCGGCAACCTGACAGGGGCCGCGGCGGCGCTGGGCGTGAACCACTCCACGGCGTTTCGCCGTCTCAACGCGCTGGAGGAAGCCACGGGCGTGCGGCTGTTCGAGCGCCTGCCGGGCGGAAGCTATGCACCGACACCGGCAGGCGAGCGCATGGCGGCTGCTGCCGAACGGATTGAGACTGAGGCGACAGCCCTGGATCGCGAGATCGCCGGGCGCGATCACCGGCTGACCGGCCGCCTGCGTGTCACCGCTTCGGAAACCCTGGCCTACCGGCTGCTGACGCAGCAGATAGCGCGGTTCCGCCGCGCACATCCGGGCATCCTGGTCGAACTTGCCATCGACAACCGGCTGCTCAGTCTGTCGCGCCGGGAGGCCGATATCGCCCTGCGCGTGATGCGGCCCAGGGAGGGAGACCTGTATGGACGCAAGCTGGCTGACATTGCCTGGTCGGTCTATGCGCAGAAAGACCTGCTGCGCACGCTGCCACCGCTGCAGGGCCTGCGGCTGGACGGCTATCCGCTGATCGGCTGGGAGGCGGGCGTTACGGGTATCAACACGGCGGACTGGCTGGGCCGCCATGCACCGGACAGCAGTATCGTTTACCGCACCAGCAGCCTGGTGAACCAGCTGACTGCCGCCAAGGCGGGTATCGGCATAGCGGTGCTGCCCTGCTACCTGGGGGACCCGGAAGCGGATCTGGTGCGGCTTGTGCCGGGGCCGATTCCGGCGCTGGACCGGGAATTGTGGATCGTCACCCATGCCGACCTGCGGCGAACTGCACGGGTGCGGGCATTCTTCGACGTCGTCGGCGAGGGCATCGCCGGGGCGCGCGGCCTGCTTGCCGGGGACATGCCGTCGCCAGAAAAGAAAAACGGCGGGGAGCGATCCGCTCCCCGCCGTCGCAAGGCCGGTTGAAGCGGCGCTTTTACGCCAGCGCCTTCTTCAGGTTCTCGTCGATCTTGTCGAGGAACTTCTGGGTGGTCAGCCAGGGCTGGTCCTTCGAGATCAGGATCGCCAGATCCTTGGTCATGAAGCCGGCCTCGACGGTCTCGATGCAGACCTTCTCCAGCGTGTTGGCGAACTTGTCGAGCGCCGCGTTGTTGTCCAGCTTGGCGCGGTGCATCAGGCCGCGGGTCCAGGCGAAGATCGAGGCGATCGGGTTGGTCGAGGTCTCGCGGCCGGCCTGGTGCTCGCGGTAATGGCGGGTCACCGTGCCATGGGCGGCTTCGGCCTCGACGGTCTTGCCGTCCGGCGTCATGAGGACCGAGGTCATCAGGCCCAGCGAGCCGAAGCCCTGCGCCACCACGTCGGACTGCACGTCGCCGTCGTAGTTCTTGCAGGCCCAGACGAACTTGCCCGACCACTTGATGGCGCAGGCGACCATGTCGTCGATCAGGCGGTGTTCGTAGGTGATGCCGGCCTTCTTGAACTGGTCGGCGAATTCCTTGTCGAACACTTCCTGGAACAGGTCCTTGAAGCGGCCGTCATAGGCCTTGAGGATGGTGTTCTTGGTCGACATGTAGAGCGGCCAGCCGCGCGCCAGCGAATAGTTCATGCTGGAGCGGGCGAAGTCGCGGATCGAGTCGTCGAGGTTGTACATCGCCATGGCGACACCGGAGCCGGGGGCCTTGAAGACCTCCTTCTCGATCACCTTGCCGTCCTCGCCGACGAACTTGATGGTCAGCACGCCCTTGCCGGGGAAGCGGAAGTCGGTGGCACGGTACTGATCGCCGAAGGCATGGCGGCCGACCACGATCGGGTCGTTCCAGTGCGGCACCAGGCGCGGCACGTTCTTGCAGATGATCGGCTCGCGGAAAATGGTGCCGCCGATGATGTTGCGGATGGTGCCGTTCGGCGACTTCCACATCTCCTTCAGCTTGAACTCGGTCACGCGCTGCTCGTCCGGCGTGATGGTGGCGCATTTGACGCCGACGCCGTGCTTCTGGATGGCATGGGCCGCGTCGATGGTGACCTGGTCGTTGGTCTGGTCGCGGTATTCGACGCCGAGATCGTAGTAGAGCAGATCGACATCGAGATACGGGAGAATCAGCTTCTCCTTGATGAACTTCCAGATGATGCGGGTCATCTCGTCGCCGTCGAGCTCGACGACCGGATTCTTGACCTTGATCTTGTCCATTCAGACCCCCTTGATGGTCGCATGCGGAATTGCAAAAAGGTGGCCGGACCCTAGCAAAGGCGGCGGGGCCGGTGAAGGCTTTGGCCTCACCCCGGCGGGTGGATTTAAATTCCAGCCCGGGCGAGAAAAGATCAAACCCGGCCCGGGATGCGGCTCCGGCCCGGCGGCGCGATCCTACATTCTGCCGGTGGCGGCCGGCCGGTCCGAGGCCGGCTGGCTCCGCAGCAGGTCGAGTGCCGCCGCGGCATCGTCGACCACGGCATACAGACCGGTCGAGGCCCGCCGCGCGAAGCCGCGCTCCACCACGGTATCGATCAGCGCCAGCAGCGGGTGCCAGTAATCCTCCGTATTCAGCAGGATCACCGGCTTGTCATGCAGCTTGAGTTGGCGCCAGGTGACGATCTCGAAGAATTCGTCCAGGGTGCCGAGGCCGCCGGGCAGGGCAACGAAGGCATCCGACATCTCGACCATCATGCGCTTGCGGGTATGCATGCTGTCGACCACATGCAGTTCGGTCAGCCCGGTATGGCCGACCTCCCAGTCATGCAGGTGGCCCGGGATAATGCCGACCACCTCGCCGCCGGCGGCCAGCGCCGCCTCCGCCACCACGCCCATCAGGCCGATGCGGCCGCCGCCGTAGACCAGCCGCATGCCGTTCTCGGCCAGCAGCCGGCCGAGAATCTGGGCCTGGGCGGTATAGACCTGGCTCTCGCCGAGGCTGGAGCCGCAATAGACGCAGACGGATCGGATCGGGTGGGTCATGGGGGAAGCGGGCCGCGATGCTGGGGACGGGAGGAAAAAGGTGGGGATGGGTATCTGATTTCGCCGGCGGTTTCTAGCATAAACGGGCCGATTGTTACCCGATGGTAACTTCGCGTCTAACTTTTTCGTGATGTGAAAAGGACTTGTCGTCTGCCGGAAGGGGACCGGCTATACAGGATTGCCCGGTCCAGCAGGCGGGTATCTATGCAGGGGAGATCCATGGCTAAGTGGCATAAGGTGTTTCTGGCGGCGGCGATCGGTGCCGCCATCGTATCGACCGGCGGCTATGCGGTGGCGCAGGCCGACGTGATCAAGGCCCGCAAGGCCGGCTTCCAGATGAACAAGGACGCCATGGCGGCGATCAAGAAGGCGGTTGATGCCGGCGGCCCCGCCACCGCGGTGGTTGCCCCGGCGGAAGCCATCGCGGCCTGGGCGGCGAAGATTCCGGCCCATTTCCCGAAGGGATCGGACCAGGGTGACACCAAGGCGAAGGCCGATATCTGGGCCAAGTGGAGCGATTTCGAGAAGGCGGCCAAGGCCAATGAAGAGGCGGCGGTCAAGCTGGTCGCGGCCGCCAAGGCGGGCGACATGGATGCGGTGAAGGCCGGCTTCGGCGCGGTCGGCGCTTCCTGCGGCGGCTGCCACAAGCCGTTCCGCAACGACTGATCCGGGCCACCGGAATCTGCAGAAGGGCGCGGCCGGGCCGCGCCCTTTTCTTTTGGGTCAGCTCAGGATCGCGATGCCGCCGAAGACCACGGCGCCGGACAGCAGCAGCAGGGCCAGGGCCAGCAGGGGATGCCCGCCATTGCCGGCATCGGCTTCCGCCCGGCCTTCCGCCCGGCCGGTGACCATCGGACCGATCAGGTTCTGCTTCCTGACCGTCAGGTAGAACAGGCTGGCCGCCACATGCAGGCCGATCACCGCCAGCAGCAGGATGAAGGCGGTACGGTGAATGGTGCTCAGCTGCGCCGCAATGCTGCTGCTGACCAGCGGGTAGAGCGGGCCGTCCACCACGATATCGTCGCTGGTGAACAGGCCGGTTGTCGCCTGCACCAGCACCAGGGCCAGCATCAGCAGTACCGACCAGCCGCCAGCCGGGTTGTGACCGACCTCGCCGGGTTTCTGGTCCGGCCGCAGCAGCCCGGCGAGATAGCGCAGCACTGCGCCGGGGCCGGCCACGAAGCTGGCGAACCGGGCATAGCGGTTGCCGGCAAATCCCCAGAGCACGCGGAACAACACGAGGGCCAGCACGGCCTGGCCCAGCAGCATATGCAGGTCCAGCCGGCCGCCGAGGCCGGTGGCAACCAGCAGGGCGATCAGGATTACCAGCAGCCAGTGGAACAGCCGTGTCGGCAGATCCCAGACGCGGATGCGGGTGGTGCTGGCAGAGGAAGCGGTCTGTGGCATGGCTCGTCGGGAGGTTGGTGCGTAATACCGGGATTTGCGGCCTGAAAAGCCGGTTTCCGCAGGTTAGGGGAGTTGCGGGGGCTCTGGCGAGGTCTTAATCTCTGTCCTCGTTCACTTTTTGGCTAGCCGGGGCGGGGCGCGTGCGGGGCAGTCGGTTCTTCTTCATCCTTCTTGGCGTTGCCGTTGTCGGCATCCTTGCCGTGATCTTCTTCGGCGCCGACAACAACCACCGCGGCATGACTCCGCAGGCCAATATCGCTGCGCCGCCGCCCGTGCCGCCGCCGGCACCGCCGGTGCCGGAAAGCGTCGAAAAGATCACCCCGGCTTTCGATGTCGTGCGGATCAGCCGCAACTGCACGGCCGTCTTTGCCGGCCGCGCCACCCCCGGATCGGTCGTCGTGGTCAAGACCGGCACCCGCGAGATCGGCCGGGTCACCGCCGATGCCCGCGGCGAATGGGTGTTGGTGCCCGACCTGCCGCTGGAGAAGGGCAACCAGGAATTCACCCTGGAAGCCCAGCAGCAGGGCCAGGAACCGGTGAAGGCCGAAGCCTCGGTGGTCACCGTGGTGCCGGAATGCCAGCCGGGCGAAGGCGGCGAGCAGGCCATCGCCGTGCTGACACCGCTGGAAGGTGCCAGCCGCCTGCTGCAGCGGCCGAGCGACGGCCCGCTCGATCCGGCGCGCAAGGGGCTGGCGCTGGATGCCATCGAATATGACGAGAAGGGCAACCTGATCCTGTCTGGCCGCGCCATGCCGGGCTCGACCGTGCAGGTCTACCTGAACAACGAGCCGATCGGTGTCGCCACCGCCGATGCCAAGGGCCGCTGGACCCTGCGGCCGGAGAAGAACGTCGATCCGGGCATCTATTCGCTGCGGGTTGACCAGGTCGAGCAGGCCGGCGGCAAGGTCGCCTCCCGGGTCGAGATGCCGTTCAGCCGGGCCCGGCCCGAGGACATCAAGTTCGACGCCCAAGGCAAGAGCGTGGTGGTCCAGCCCGGCAACAGCCTGTGGCGCATCGCCCGCCGAATTTACGGCGAGGGGCTGCGATATACCGAGATCTACAAGCTGAACCAGGCGCAGATCCGCGATCCGGACCTGATCTATCCCGGCCAGATTTTCGACGTCCCGGGCCAGGACAAGGCCCCCGCCACCCCGAAAAACTGAGATTTCAGGCAGTTCTGGCGACCGGCGGCACCCTTAACCGGGGCTTCCGGCCGCGCTACTATGCAGCCATGTGTTTCATTGAAGTATTGCGCCCGGGGACGGGCCCGTGACGGCCGGCCCTTCGCTGGCGGACGCTGCCGCCGCAACGGCGCCGGGGCGGCCGCCCCCGGTTTACGCGGCCCTTGATCTGGGGACCAACAATTGCCGCCTGCTGATCGCCCGGCCGAACCGCGATGGTTTCCGGGTCATCGAGGCGTTTTCGCGCATCGTGCGGCTGGGCGAGGGGCTCAGCCTGTCCGGCCGGCTGTCCGACGCGGCCATGGCCCGGACCATCGAGGCCCTGAAAATCTGCTCGGAGAAAATGGCGCGGCGCGGCGTCACCGTCGCCCGGGCGGTTGCCACCGAGGCCTGCCGGCGGGCCGGCAACGGCGCCGAATTCCTGCATGACGTGAAGCGGGAAACCGGCATCGGCCTCGATATCATCACCAGCGCCGAGGAGGCGCGGCTGGCGCTGGCCGGCTGCACCCCGCTGCTGGAAGCGCCACACCGCCATGCCATCGTCTTCGATATCGGCGGTGGCTCCACCGAAATTCTGTGGGCGCGGCTGAACGGTCCCGGCCGCACCGAGGTGATCGACTGGATCTCGCTGCCTTACGGCGTGGTCAACCTGACCGAGCGTTTCGGTGCCGGCGATGCCGAGAGCGGCAGCTATGCCCGCATGATCGACGAGGTGGCGGCCGCGCTGGAACCCTTCGAGGCCAGGCACCGCCTGTCGGCACAGCTGCAGGGCGGCGGCGTGCAGGTGCTGGGCACCTCCGGCACGGTCACCACACTGGCCGGCGTTCTGCTCGGCCTGCCGCGCTACGAGCGACGGCTGGTCGATGGCTGCTGGCTGGATTTTCCGACGGTGATTGCCCAGTCGCGCGAACTGGCAGGCCAGAGCGTGGCCGACCGCGCCCGGCATCCCTGCATCGGCGAGGAGCGGGCGGACCTGGTCGTCGCCGGCTGCGCCATCCTCGAGGCCCTGCATCGCCACTGGCCGGCCGGCCGGCTGCGCGTGGCCGATCGCGGTGTGCGCGAGGGCGTTCTGGTCGAACTGATGCGGCGCGACCGGCCGCAGCACGGGGAGCGTCGGCGTTGACAGGCAGCAGCAAGGGCGGCAAGGGCGGTGCAAAGAAGACCGCCGGTGCGAAGACGGCCGGCGGCACGCCGCTGGGGCCCAGCCATCGTGCCAGGGTGCGGGTCAAGACCGCACGCGGCCGTACGCTGGGCTCGAAGCTGTGGCTGGAGCGACAGCTGAACGACCCGTATGTCTCGGCGGCGAAATCTGCCGGCTGGCGCAGCCGCGCCGCCTGGAAGCTGATCGAGCTGGACGAAAAATACCGGCTGCTGAAGCCGGGGATGCGGGTGCTGGATCTCGGCGCCGCACCGGGCGGCTGGACCCAGGTGGCCGTCCAGCGGGTGAAGGCGGGCGACAAGGGGGGCGGCTTCGTGCTCGGCGTCGATATCAATCCGGTCGACCCGATCACCCATGCGGCGCTGATGCAGCTGGATTTTCTCAGCCCGGGCGCCGATGGCAGGGTGATCGAGGCGCTGGGCGGGCGGGCCGACCTGGTGCTGTCGGACATGGCGGCTCCGGCCACCGGCCACCGCCAGACCGACCATATCCGGATCATGGCCCTGTGCGAGGCGGCGCTGGACCTCGCGGTGCGGGTGCTGAGCCCCGGCGGCGCTTTTGTTGCGAAGGTGCTGCGCGGCGGGACCGAAAATGACCTGCTGAACGCCATGAAGCGGAATTTCCGCACCGTCCGCCATGTGAAACCCCCGGCCAGCCGCTCGGATTCGGCGGAAAGCTATGTGATCGCCACCGGATTCCGCGGTGCCGAAGGGGCGCAGGAAGAGGCAAACAAGGCCTAGACCCGGGGCGGAAGAGGGTCTATATCCTCCGCGGCAAGGAAGACCTTTTCAGCCCTCGGAGTCGCCTTGCCCATGACCGCGTCGGCCCGGCCCGATCCTGCGGTGGACCCGGCTTACCTCGCCGCCACCCCCTTCATCGACAGCGACCATGCGGATGTGCGCGCGCTGGCGCGCGAGGCGGCCGGCGAGGGCGACGACAAGACCCGGGCAATCCGGCTCTACTACGCGGTGCGCGACCGCTTTCTCTACGATCCCTATTCGGTGCAGGTCAGTGTCGAAGGCATGCGCGCCTCGGGCGTGATCGCCCGCGGCTACGGCTTCTGCGTCAACAAGGCCCTGCTGCTGGCCGCCGTGGCCCGTGCCGAGGGCATTCCGGCGCGGCTGGGGCTGGCCGATGTCAGGAACCACCTGGCCACCGAGCGGCTGCGCGCCCAGATGGGCACCGACGTCTTTTTCTATCACGGTTTCACCGAATTGTGGCTGGGCGGCAGGTGGGTGAAGGCGACGCCGGCCTTCAACCTGTCGCTCTGCGAGAAATTCCGCGTGCTGCCGCTGGATTTCGACGGCGAGACCGATTCGGTCTTCCATCCCTTCGACGCCGACAACCGCCGCCACATGGAATACGTGGCCGACCGCGGCAGCTTTGCCGACCTGCCGTTCGCGGAATGGCGCGACGCGATGCTGACCCATTACCCCGACCTGATGCGGGAAGATCGTCCCGGCGGCGACTTTGCCGCGGAGGCGGCCGCCGAAAACAACAACAAGACCCAGACCGCGCCCCGATCCGCCTGAAGGAGCCTCCGATGCAGTTCCGTGAAGCCTATACGTTCGACGATGTCCTGCTGGAGCCGGCGGCGTCCAGCGTGCTGCCGACCGAGGTCGATACCCGCACCCGACTGACCCGGACCATCGAGCTCGGCATCCCGCTGATCTCTTCCGCGATGGACACGGTGACCGAGGCGCGCATGGCGATTGCCATGGCGCAGGCCGGCGGCATCGGCGTGATCCACAAGAATCTCACCATCGAGGAACAGGCCCGCGAGGTCTCGGCGGTCAAGAAGTTCGAATCCGGCATGGTGATCAACCCGCTGACCATCCGTCCGGATGCCACGCTGGCCGATGCGCTGGCGCTGATGGACCGCCATGGCATCCACGGCATCCCGGTCACCGAGGCGCAGGGCGGCAAGCTGGTCGGCATCCTGACCAATCGCGATGTCCGCTTCGCTACCGACAACAACCAGCGTGTCTACGAACTGATGACCCGTGACCCGCTGATTACGGTGCGCGAAGGCGTGAAGATGGAGGAGGCCAAGCGCCTGCTGCACCAGCACCGCATCGAGAAGCTGGTCGTGGTCGACGAGAAATTCAGCTGCGTCGGCCTGATCACCGTGAAGGACATCGAGAAGGCGCGGCAGTATCCGAATGCCTGCAAGGACGAGCAGGGCCGCCTGCGCACCGCCGCCGCGGTGTCCACCGGCGCCGACGGCATCGAGCGCGCGCAGGAGCTGATGAATGCCGGTGTCGACGTGCTGATCGTCGACACGGCGCACGGCCATTCCAGCCGCGTGCTGGAGACCATCGCGGCGATCAAGAAGATTTCCAACCGCACCCAGGTGATCGGCGGCAATGTCGCCACCGCCGATGGCACCAAGGCGCTGATCGATGCCGGCGTCGATGCCGTCAAGGTCGGCATCGGCCCCGGCTCGATCTGCACCACGCGCATCGTGGCCGGTGTCGGCGTGCCGCAGCTGACCGCGGTGTCGGATGCCGTTGCCGTGGCCGACAAGGCCGGCGTGCCGGTGATCGCCGATGGCGGCATCAAGTTCTCGGGCGATGTGGCCAAGGCGATCGCCGCCGGCGCCAACAGCTGCATGATCGGTTCGCTGCTGGCCGGCACCGACGAGGCGCCGGGCGAGGTGTTCCTCTACCAGGGCCGCTCGTACAAGTCCTATCGCGGCATGGGATCGCTCGGCGCCATGGGCCGCGGTTCGGCCGACCGCTATTTCCAGCAGGAAGTGGGCGACAAGCTGAAGCTGGTCCCCGAGGGCATCGAGGGCCGCGTCGCCTACAAGGGTCCGGTCGGCACCATCCTGCACCAGTTGGTCGGCGGCCTGCGCGCTGCCATGGGCTATACCGGCAATGCCACGCTCGACGACATGCGCAGGAACTGCCGCTTCCTGCGCATCACCTCGGCGGGCCTGCGCGAAAGCCATGTGCATGACGTGGCGATCACCCGCGAGGCTCCCAATTACCGGCAGGAGTCGTAAGGCCCGTGACCCCCGCTGCGCGGCTTGCCGCGAGCATCGAGATCGTCGGTACCATCCTGGAGCGCGCCGCCGCGGCCGACCGGGTGCTGGCGGAGTGGCAGAAGCATAACCGCTATGCCGGCGCCAAGGACCGCCGCGCCGTCGCCGACCAGGTCTATGCCGTGCTGCGCGACCAGGGCATGCGACGCTGGCGGCTGCAGGCGGCCGGTGCGGAACTGACGCCGCGCCTGCTGGTGATGGCGGATGCATCGACCCCGCTGGCGGAATGGCAGCGGCTCTGCGATGGCGGCAGATACGCGCCGCCGGCCCTGAGCGAGGACGAGGCCGCCGCCCTGGCCCGCCTGCCGTCGGACGAGGATGCGCCGCTCTGGGCGCGCGGCAACCTGCCGGAAGCCGTGCTGCCGCTGGCCGAGGCCGCCTTCGGTGCCGATACCGATATGGAACTGGCGGCGCTGAACGGTCGCGCGCCGCTCGACCTGCGGGTCAACCTGCTGAAGGCCACCCGCGACCACGTGCTGGAACAGCTGCGCGGCGAGGGGATCACGGCGGCCCCGGCGCCTTTCTCGCCGCTGGGCATCCGCATCCCGGAGAAGGTGCGGCTGGAGCAGAACAGCCTGTACCGCGACGGCCTGATCGAACCGCAGGACGAGGCCGCCCAGCTGGCCGGCCTGCTGGCCGATGCACGGGCCGGGCAATGCGTGATCGACCTCTGCGCCGGCGCCGGCGGCAAGACCCTGCTGCTGGCGGCCGCCATGCGCAACCAGGGCGAGTTGCATGCCATCGACAACGATCCGCGCCGGCTGGCCCGGCTGCCGGTGCGGCTGGCCCGGGCCGGCGTGCGCAACGCGACGGTGCATGCGGCCGACGACCTGCCGCGTTTCCTGCAGGACATGGAGGGGAAGGCCGACTGTGTGCTGCTGGACGTGCCCTGCACGGGCAGCGGCACCTGGCGGCGCAATCCGGAAGCGCGCTGGCGCTATGACCCGGCGGGCCTCGACGAGGTGCTGCGGCGCCAGGCCGGGCTGCTGGAGGATGGCGCCCGGCTGGTGAAGCCGGGCGGCCGGCTGGTCTATGCCACCTGTTCGGTCCTGCCGGCGGAAAATGGCGACCAGATCGGCCGTTTTCTCGGTCATCACGGGGAGTTTACGGAAGTGCCGCTGGCAGAGGCATGGGGGGGCGCTATAACCGATCCGCGTATATCCTCCGGCCGGCGTCTGTCGCTCACCCCTTACCGGCACGGCACCGACGGCTTCTTCGCCGTCGCGCTGCGGCGGGCTGGCTGAGGGTGGCCGGACAATGTCCCGGACGGGTATACTTTCCCCCGCATCGAGGAACACAGCCATGACCGCCCCTCGTTCTGTCTCTCTCCCCCGCTTTTCCGCCCTCCTGCTGCTCGGCCTGCTGGCCCTGCCGGCCGCGCCGGTGCTGGCCGCCGGCGGCGGTGGCGGCGATACCGCGCCCGCGGCGCCGCAGGATCCCGATTTCAAGGCCGGCAGGGCGGCCATCGACAAAAAGGACTGGGCGGCTGCCGTGCCGCTATTCGAAAAGGTGGTGGCCAGGGACGAGAAGAATGCCGATGCCTATAACTGGCTCGGCTATGCGCTTCGCAACCAGGGTGACTACGAAAAGGCGTTCATTGCCTATGGCCGGGCGCTGGGTGCCGACCCGCGCCATCGCGGCGCCCGCGAATATCTCGGCGAGGCCTATCTGAAGACCGGCAACCTCGCCATGGCCGAGGAGCAGCTGAAGAAGCTGGACAGCCTTTGCACCTTCGGCTGTGCCGAGTATACCGAGCTGAAGAACAAGATCGCCGCCTTCAAGGCCGGGAAATCCGGATGAACACCAGGGACCATCACGAGGAGCATCGCATGACCGCCTTTCGCGTCTCTCTCTGCATTGCCGCCTTTGCCGGCCTGCTGGCCCTGTCGCCGGCCGCACCTGTCCTCGCCATGGGCGGCGGCAGCGACCCCTCGGCCGGGGCGATGACCAAGGATCCGGATTTCGCCGCCGGCAAGGCGGCCATCGACAAAAAGGACTGGGCGGCCGCCGTGCCGCTGTTCCAGAAGGTGGTGGCCAAGGACGAGAAGAATGCCGATGCCTTCAACTGGCTCGGCTATGCCCTGCGCAACCAGGGCGACTACGAGAAGGCCTTCGCCGCCTATGGCAGGGCGCTCGAGATCGATCCCAAGCATCGCGGCGCCCATGAGTATCTGGGCGAAGCCTATCTGAAGACCAACAACCTGCCCAAGGCCGAGGAGCAGCTCGCCGCCCTGGACAAGCTGTGTACCTTCGGCTGTGCCGAATATACCGAACTGAAAAACAAGATCGCCGCCTTCAAGGCGGCCAAGCCCAGCTGACCCGGGGCCCCCGCAAGGGGGCCTCGCCGCTTTATCCCTCCAGCGAAGGAGCAGAAGGTAACGCCCATGGCGGAGCGCATTCTCATCATCGATTTCGGATCCCAGGTCACCCAGCTGATCGCCCGCCGCGTGCGCGAGGCCGGTGTCTACTGCGAGATCGTGCCCTTTCAGAAGGCGGACAAGTGTCTTGACCTCGTCAACGATCACGGCACGCTGAAGGGCATCATCTTCTCCGGCGGTCCGGCCTCCACCACGGAAGAGTTTTCGCCGCGCGCACCGGAAGGCGCCTTCAAGCTGGGCCTGCCGATCTTCGGCATCTGCTACGGCGAGCAGACCATCTGCATGCAGCTCGGTGGCAGCGTCGAGACCGGCCATCACCGCGAATTCGGCCGCGCCTTCCTCGAGATCAAGGACGATTGCGAGCTGTTCGACGGCGTCTGGAAGAAGGGCGAGAAGCACCAGGTCTGGATGAGCCACGGCGACAAGATCACCGAGATTCCGACCGGCTTCCGCGCCGTCGGCATCAGCGACGGTTCGCCCTTCGCCGCCATTGCCGACGACGTGCGCAAGATCTACGCCGTGCAGTTCCATCCGGAAGTGATGCATACGCTGGACGGTGCCAAGCTGCTGCGCAACTTCGTGCGCAAGGTCGCGGGCTGCTCGGGCGAATGGACCATGAAGGGTTTCCGCAATGAGGCCATCGCCAAGATCCGCGAACAGGTCGGCAGGGGCCGGGTGATCTGCGGTCTTTCTGGAGGTGTTGATTCTTCTGTAGCAGCCGTGCTGATCCACGAGGCGATCGGCGACCAGCTGACCTGCGTGTTCGTCGATCACGGCCTGCTGCGCAAGGGCGAGGGCGAGGAGGTGGTCCGCCTGTTCCGCGACCATTACAACATCCCGCTCATTCACAAGGACGCTTCCGAGCTGTTCCTCGGCAGGCTGGCCGGCGTCAGCGATCCGGAGACCAAGCGCAAGACCATCGGTGCCCTGTTCATCGACGTGTTCGAAGAGGAAGCGAAGAAGATCGGCGGCGCCGAATTCCTCGCCCAGGGCACGCTGTATCCGGACGTGATCGAGAGCATCAGCTTTTCCGGCGGACCCAGCGTCACCATCAAGTCGCACCATAACGTCGGTGGGCTTCCTGCCCGCATGAACATGAAGCTGGTCGAGCCCCTGCGCGAGCTGTTCAAGGACGAGGTACGGATGCTGGGCCGCGAGCTCGGCCTGCCGGAAAGCCTGGTCGGCCGGCATCCCTTCCCGGGGCCGGGCCTCGCCATCCGCATCCCCGGCGACATCACCCGCGACAAGCTCGACCTGCTGCGCGAGGTGGATGCCGTCTATCTCGACGAGATCCGCCGCTCGGGCCTGTATGACCAGATCTGGCAGGCCTTCGCCGTGCTGCTGCCGGTGCGCACCGTGGGCGTGATGGGCGACGGCCGCACCTACGATCAGGCCTGTGCCCTGCGCGCCGTGACCTCCACCGACGGCATGACGGCGGATTACTACCCGTTCCCGCATGACTTCCTGGGGCGCGTCGCCACCCGCATCATCAACGAGGTGCGCGGCATCAACCGGGTCACCTACGACATCACCTCGAAGCCGCCCGGCACGATTGAGTGGGAGTGAGGTCTCGTTGGATTTTCTTCAGTCAGTGCAGACCTCATGATTCGCCTCGATAACGTCAGCAAGCAGCACGGCCACCAGATCCTCTTCATCGATGCCTCGATGGGCCTGCAGAAGGGCGAGAAGGCTGGGCTGGTCGGGCCGAACGGTGCCGGCAAGTCGACCCTGTTCCGCATGATCGTCGGCGAGGAAAAGCCCGACGATGGCCAGGTGTCGATCGATACCGGCATGACCATCGGCTATTTCAACCAGGATGTCGGCGAGATGTCGGGCCAGAGCGCGGTTGCCGCCGTCATGGACGGCGTCGGCCCGGTCAGCGCGCTGGTCGCCGAGATGGCCCGGCTCGAAGCCGATATGGTCGATCCCGACAAGGCCGACGAGATGGAGGCGATCATCGAGCGCTACGGCGAGGTGCAGGGCCGCTTCCAGGAGCTGGACGGCTATGCGCTGGAGGCGAAGGCACGCGAAGTTCTGGCAGGCTTAAGCTTCAGCCAGGAGCGCATGGACGGCGACGTGGGCCTGCTCTCCGGCGGCTGGAAGATGCGCGTGGCACTGGCGCGCATCCTGCTGATGCGACCCGACGGCATGCTGCTCGACGAGCCGAGCAACCATCTCGATCTCGAAAGCCTGATCTGGCTCGAAGCCTTCCTCAAGAATTACGACGGCGCGCTGCTGATGACCTCGCATGACCGCGCATTCATGAACCGCATCGTCAACAAGATCGTCGAGATCGACGGCGGCTCGCTGACCACCTATTCCGGCAACTACGATTTCTACGACCAGCAGCGCGCGCTGAACGAGAAGCAGCGCCAGGCGCAGTTCGAGCGCCAGCAGGCCATGCTGGCCAAGGAGATCAAGTTCATCGAGCGCTTCAAGGCGCGCGCCTCCCATGCCGCCCAGGTGCAGAGCCGGGTGAAGAAGCTGGACAAGATCGAGAGGATCGAGCCGCCGCGGCGGCGCCAGTCCGTGCAGTTCGAATTCCGCAGTCCGCCGCGCTCGGGCGAGGATGTGGCGCTGCTCCGGGACGTGCACAAAGGCTATGGCAGCCAGCCGATCTATGCCGGGCTCGATTTCCAGGTCCGCCGCAGGGAGCGCTGGTGCGTGCTGGGCGCCAACGGCGCC
Source organism: Ferrovibrio sp. (assembly GCF_964218355.1). Classification (GTDB taxonomy): domain Bacteria; phylum Pseudomonadota; class Alphaproteobacteria; order Ferrovibrionales; family Ferrovibrionaceae; genus Ferrovibrio. The sequence continues at coordinate 296,083 of NZ_CAXPMC010000026.1, forward strand.
GGCAAATCCACCCTGCTGAAGCTGGTGGCCGGCGATGCCAAGCCCGACCGGGGCACCGTGTCGCTGGGCGGCAGCGTGAAGATGGGCTATTTCGCCCAGCATTCGATGGACCTGCTGGACGGCGACGACACGATTTTCGAAACCCTCGACCGGGCTTTCCCGCAGGCCGGGCAGGGTACCCTGCGGACGCTGGCCGGCTGCTTCGGTTTTTCCGGCGACGACATCGAGAAGACCTGCCGCGTGCTCTCGGGTGGCGAGAAGGCGCGGCTGGTGATGGCGATGATGCTGTTCGACCCGCCGAATTTCCTGGTGCTGGACGAGCCGACCAACCATCTCGACATCGCCACCAAGGAGATGCTGGTCGCAGCCCTGTCGGAATTCCAGGGCGCCATGCTCTTCGTTTCGCATGACCGGCATTTCCTGGCGGCGCTGTCCAACCGTGTGCTCGAACTGACGCCGGACGGCATCCATGCGTATGGAGGCGGCTACACGGAGTATGTAGCGCGCACCGGCCACGAGGCGCCGGGTCTCAGAAGCTGACACGAAAAAGCCCGGTCCGTTGTAGGACCGGGCAATGTGCAGGCTGGGCCGGAGGGAAGCCGGCGGGTTTTCGGGGGAGCCTGCGTAAGGGAAACCGGATCAGGCGGTCAGCCGGGCAAGCGCCTCGACGCGCCTCGTCTCGGCCATCGACCCCAGATGCGCTGTCGGATCGCTGCCGAAAGGCAGATCGATGGCGACGTTAAGGTCGGCGCGCGTCAGGCCGATATCGGCGAGTTCGGCGTCGGACATCTCGCCGAGGCGATAGAAGGCACGGCGGTTTTTCCAGGCGCGCAGGAAATTCACGATCGCGTTCACCACAACCGTCGCGATGGACGGGCGTGCGGTCGCCGGCATCGAATGCGTGACATCGTGGGTGAGCGTGGTCATGGTCTTTCTCCTTGTAAGGCGGGCAAGACTCCGCCGATCCGGCGCGGCCGCACGATGGCGTCACGTCCCGGTCCAGCCGATTTTCCTGCCGCTGCTGACCCTGCGACATTGCCACCGGGTCATTGATTTATCCAACGAATGTTTTTAATCTTTATCATCAGCAATGATGATGGATCACCGCGATGGCCGCGCCCCTCGACCTCGACCAGCTCCAGACCTTCATAACCATCTCCGACACCGGCAGCTTCACGCGCGCCGCCGACGAGGTGCACCGCACCCAGTCGGCCGTGTCGATGCAGATGCGTCGCCTCGAGGAGCGTATCGGCAAGCCGCTGTTCGAGAAGGACGGCAGAACCAACACGCTGACCGAAGAGGGCGAGCGGCTGCTGTCTTATGCTCGGCGGATGATGCATCTCAACCGCGAGACGCTGAGCGCCTTCGACGACCGGGCGTTGGAGGGCACGCTGCG
>NZ_CAXPMC010000027.1:0-59994 GCF_964218355.1 Ferrovibrio sp.
TCAAGGCACTGATCGCCACGTCGAATGCCCAGGTGAAGACCGGGGCGGCGCTGGTGAACCAGACCGGCGCCAGCCTCACCGAGATCGTCACCGCCATCAAGAAGGTCAGCGACATCGTGGCCGAGATCGCGGCCGCCTCGGGCGAGCAGGCCCGCGGCCTCGAGGAGGTCAACGGCGCCGTCGGCAACATGGACGAGATGACCCAGCGCAACGGCGCCCTGGTCGAGCAGACCTCGGCCTCGGCCCAGACCCTGTCCGGCCAGGCCGACGATCTCGCCGGCCTGCTGGCCCGGTTCCGCATCGGCTGACCCGGCCGGCGCCGTCCGCTCCCGCCTTCCGGCCCGGAAGGCGGGGCCGGGCCGGCGCCCGTGCCTGCGGTAGAACAGCACCGCTTACTGTTCGCCATAGATTCCAGAGACGATTATTGGTGTATTCGGCGGCTGATCCGAAAAGACGAACTTTTTGACATTTCTACTCGCCAAAAAAGAGTATTTCATCTAGTGTGGACTCGTTTGACGAGTCCGCCGGTCTGTAATCTAAGGATTTTTTGCCCCCTTGGGATGTGGAAGCGCCGTATCGGTCCACAACCGACGAGCAGAGGCAGCAACAGCTGATGGCGATATGCTGATGGCGAGGCAAGGAAACTTTTCCGGGATGGATACCGGCCTGCCGGCCGCCTTCGCGGCGGCCCGGCTTCCTGCAGGCACGTGACGGAGATCGCGGAGATGCGGGACCGGATCGGACGCGCACTCCATCTGTTGCAGCAGACACCCCTGCCGGTTGATCTGGTGGAGAATCCATCGCGTACGGACCAGTGGCTGGACACCCTGCAGAACCTGCATCTGGCCATGACCACCCTGCTGGCGGGCCGCACCGATACCCGCACCGACCGCCGGGCCGACCGCCTGATGCGCCGCTTCGCGCAGATGACCAGCGGCCTGCCGCAGGCCAGCCTGTCCGGCCTGTCCCCGGTGATCAAGCTGGGGCTGCTGCATCCGCTGCTGACCGACCTGGAGGGCCTGGCCCGCGAGATCGGCGGCCGGCCCGGCCTCGACACCACGCCGCTGGAATACCGGCTGCAGATCTACCGCCGCGCGGCCGGCACCATGGCGGCCCGCCTCGGCCTTGCCGGCACGATGCCGGTGCCCGCCGGTACGGGCGTCCAACCCGCCTAGCCTCGCCCCCCGGTTCCTGCTATACCGCGCCCGAAGTCAGCGCCGACCCCGCTCCGGGGGTCTGCCCCGTCAGGTGCAAGGAGAGCGTCCATGGCCGCACGCAAGGCCAGCGTTGCCCGGAAAACCAAGGAAACCGATATTGCCGTCAGCGTGAATCTGGACGGCACCGGCGCCTACAAGGTGTCGACCGGCGTCGGCTTCCTCGACCATATGCTGGAGACCTTCTCCCGGCACAGCCTGATCGACCTCGAGGTCCGGGCGACGGGCGACATCCATATCGATTTCCATCACCTGACCGAGGATACCGGCATCGTGATCGGCGAGGCGGTGGCCAAGGCCGCCGGCGACCGCGCCGGCATCCTGCGCTACGGCGACGCGCTGATCCCGATGGACGAGGCGCTGACCCGCGTGGCTCTCGATGTCTCGAACCGGCCCTACCTGATCTGGAAGGTGGGATTCAGCAAGCCGAAGCTTGGCGACATGGATACCGAGCTGTTCAAGGAATGGTTCCAGGCCTTCGCGCAGAATGCCGGCATCACCCTGCATGTCGAGAATCTCTACGGCGAGAACAACCACCATATCGTCGAGACCTGCTACAAGGGCCTGGCGCGCGCCCTGCGCCACGCCCTCAGCATCGACGCGCGCAGCCCGCAGGCGGTGCCGTCGACCAAAGGCACGCTGTAAGGGGCTCTCATGCGTTTCTACACTCTGCATGAGCGCCCCGGCAGCGGCGGCGACCTGATTGCCGTGCCGTCCGGCTTCAGCTGGCTGGCGGCGATCCTGCCTTTCGTCTGGCTGATCTGGCACCGGCTCTGGCTCGGCCTGGCCGGCTATGCGGCCTTCAGCATCGCGCTCGGCCTGGTCACCGACTGGGGCGAGCTGGCCGAGCCGGCCGCCGCCCTCGTCGCGCTGGCGGTCGGCTTCCTGGTCGGCTGCATGGCTGCGGATTTCCGCCGTTGGATCCTCGGCCGCCGCGGCTGGCGGCTGGCCGGCGTGGTGCTGGCCGGCTCTGCCGCCGAAGCCGAGGAGCGCTGGCTGCGCGACCACGATGCGCAGCGCCTGCCGGCGGCTGGCCCGGTTCCGGCGGCGGCGGCGGCTGTGCCGGCTTCCCGTCCGCTGCCGGCCAGCGGCGGCGACGCCTTCCCGAAACTGGTGTGAGCGCGATGAAGCTGGCCCTGATCGATTACGGCTCCGGCAACCTGCGCTCGGCGGCGAAGGCGATTCAGCGCGCTGCCGCCGAGGCGGGCCTTGCGCTCGATCTTGCCGTCACCAGCCGCGTCGCCGATGTGGCGGCCGCCGACCGCATCGTGCTGCCCGGTGTCGGCGCCTTCGCCGACTGCTATCGCGGCCTGGCCGCGCTGGACGGCATGATCGATGCGCTCAGCGACAGCGTGATCGCGAAGGCGCGGCCTTTCCTCGGCATCTGCGTCGGCATGCAGCTGATGGCCACCACCGGCCGCGAGCATGGCGAGCACAAGGGGCTGGGCTGGATCGCCGGCGCCGTCGAGGCGATCGCCCCCGCCGATCCGGCGCTGAAGGTGCCGCATATGGGCTGGAACCAGCTGCGCCTGCTGCAGCCGGCGCATCCGGTGCTGGCCGGACTGAAAGACGGCGACCACGCCTATTTCGTGCACAGCTATCACCTGCAGCCCGCCGACCGTGGCGCGATCCTTGCAGAAACCGATTACGGCGGCCCGGTGGTCGCCGCTGTGGGCCGCGCCAACATGGTCGGCACGCAGTTCCATCCGGAAAAGAGCCAGGCGACCGGACTGCGGCTGCTGGCGAATTTCCTGCGCTGGGCGCCGTAAGGCCCGGCCCCGTATTGAGTGAGGCGGCAGAGATGACGATCAGGCTGAAAGACATCACGCCGAATGCCGTGGTCGAGAAGGTCGAGACGCTGGGCGACGACGAGCTCGACGAGCTGTGCGAGGCTGCCGAGAAGGCGATCCTCGACGGCAACGGTTTCGGCTGGCTCAATCCGCCGCCGCGCCGCGTGCTGGAAAGCTACTGGCGCGGCGTGCTGCTGATGCCGCAGCGCGACCTGTTCGTCGCCCGGCTCGACGGCGCCATCGTCGGCTCGACCCAGATGCTGCGGCCGCCGCCCAACAACGAGGCGCAGGCCCATGCCGCGCAGCTGACCACCTTCTTCATCGCGCCCTGGGCGCGCGGCCACGGCCTTGCCCGCGGCCTGCTGAAGGCGGTGGAGGAAGCCGCGCGCGCCGCCGGTTTCGGCCAGATCGACCTCGACCTGCGCGCCACGCTTGTCGCCGCCATCCAGCTGATCGAACAGGCCGGCTACCAGCGCTGGGGCGTCAAGCCGCGCTATGCGCTGATCGACGGCGCGCATATCGACGGCTTTTTCTACAGCAAGATCCTGGCCGCCCCGGCATGACCATGAATCTCTATCCCGCCATCGACCTGAAGAATGGCGAATGCGTGCGCCTGAAGCAGGGCGACATGGCACAGGTGACGGTGTTCAACAGCGATCCGGCGGCGCAGGCGCGGGCCTGGGCCGCGGCCGGCTTCCGCTATCTGCATCTGGTCGATCTCGACGGCGCCTTCGCCGGCCGGCCGGCCAATGCGGCGGCCGTGCGCGCGATCCGCGCCGCCATCGACCTGCCGATCCAGCTGGGCGGCGGCATCCGCGACGAGGCCACCATCGAAGCCTGGCTCGACGCCGGCATCACCCGCGTCATCCTCGGCACCGTGGCGGTGCGCGATCCGGCGCTGGTGAAGGTCGCCGCGAAACGCTGGCCGGGCCGCGTCGTCGTCGGCATCGATGCGCGCGGGGGCCGCGTCGCCGTCGAGGGCTGGGCGGAAGCCAGCGACCTCGATGCCATCGACCTGGCGAAGAAGTTCACCGATGCCGGCGTTGCCGCCATCGTCTATACCGATATCGACCGCGACGGGCTTCTCAAGGGCGTCAATGTCGCCGCCACTGCCGCGATGGCGCGCGCGGTGCCGATCCCGGTGATCGCCTCGGGCGGCCTTGCCGGCATCGAGGACCTGGTGGCGCTGAAGGCCGAGATCGCAAGCGGCGCCAGGATCGACGGCGCCATCCTGGGCCGCGCGCTCTATGACGGCCGCATCGATCCGGCCGCCGCGCTGAAGGAAGCCGCGTAAGCTTTACGCCGGCCGGGTTTACGCCGGCAGGGCCGCGTCGAGGATGGCGGCCGCCGCCTTCGCGGCATGGTCGGCCATCTCCGGCTGGCGCGTCACCATGGCGGCGACGATGGCACCGTCCATCAGCAGGCCGATCTGGTGCGCCAGCGCCTCGGCCGGCGCCGCGGCCATGCCGGCTGCGCGCGCGAGGCCGCCGAAATAGCCGAGCACCGCACCCTTGTGCTGCAGGGTCAGCTCGCGCAGCCGTGTCTCGCTCTTGTCATGCTCGGCCACCGCGTTGATGAAGGCGCAGCCGAAATAATCCTCGCGCTCGAACCACGAGCGCAAAACCGGAAACACCGCGCGCAGCCGCGCCGCCGGCGCGTCACCAGCCGCATCGACGGCGGCAAAGAACCAGGCGCGCCATTCCTCGCCCTCGCGCTCCAGCACCGCGTAGAGCAGGCCTTCCTTCGAGCCGAAGCGGTTATACAGCGTCATCCGCGCCACCCCCGACTGGGCGATGATGCGGTCGATGCCGGTGGCATGGATGCCCTCGCGGCAGAACAGCGTCTTGGCGGTCTGCAGCAGGCGTTCGGTCGGATGCTGGTCGCCGGCCAGCGCAGCAGGCGAAGCGGTGGCGGCAGTGGCGGAGGGGGGCGTCATGGTCGCGCGAATCCGGTGGTTTGCGGGAAAATCTGGCGCGAATGGACCGGTCTGTCTACACCAAATCGGCGATTTCGCCGCCGGCCGGCCCGCGCCCGCGCCGCTGCCCATGATTCGGGCCTTTGCCTGGGCAATCCTGCATGCTTTGGCAGCATTTCCGGTTCATCCGGGGAGCCCGGCCGGGCCAAGTCCCTGATTTCCCTCACTTGGCATCAACCTTGCTCTAGATAGACCGATCATTCTTGCGGCCAGTCGGCCGCCCCGTGACGGAAGGATCCGGCCGCATGTACAAGCCCGGTGCCCATATCCAGCTCAAGGCCCTCGGCCATGCCTGGCGGCGTGGCGCGGCGCCGGTGCTGGACGGCATCGACACGGCGATCGAGCCCTGCGAAGCCGTGGCCCTGATCGGCCGCTCGGGCTGCGGCAAGTCGACCCTGCTGCATGTCATCGCCGGCCTGCTGCGCCCCGCGCGCGGCGCGGTGCTGATCGATGGCGAACCGGTGCGCGGCCCGTCGCCGAAATGGAACATGATGTTCCAGGCGCCGTCGCTGTATCCGTGGATGAGCGCCGGCGAGAATGCCGCGCTCGGCCTCAAGTTTGCCGGCGTGAAGGCGGCCGCGCGCCGCGGCATCGTGCAGGACCTGCTGGCGCTGGTGCAGCTGGCCGAGCATTACGACACGCCGGTGCAGCAATTGTCCGGCGGCCAGCAGCAGCGTGTGGCGCTGGCCCGCTCGCTGGCCACGCAGCCCGACGTGCTGCTGCTCGACGAGCCCTTCTCGGCGCTGGATGCCTTCACCCGCGCCGCCCTGCAGCGCGACGTGCGCCGCATCTGCCGCGACCGCCGCATCACCCTGGTGCTGGTGACCCACGATATCGACGAGGCGGTGCTGATGGCCGACCGCGTGCTGGTGATGACGGCCGGGCCGGGCCGCATCGCCGCCGAGCTGCGCATCGACCTGGGCGAAGACCGCCAGCGCGGCGATACGGCCGTGCAGGCCGAACGCGACCGCCTGCTGCGCCAGTTCGAGGCCAGCACCGGCTTTGCTGCGGCCGGCAACGATACCGAAGACGGACTCGAAAACGGGGAACAGGAGGCAAGGCATGTGCGCGCTGTGTGATCGGGACGACCTGCTGGCGGATGGCCACGAAACGGCCAGCCACGAGACGAAAACCGGCCTGCAGGGCCTGACCCGCCGCCAGAGTTTCGACCTGCTGGCCGGCGGCGGCCTCGCCATGATGGCGGCGCTGCAGTCGGGCCTGTCGCTGGCACAGCCGAAGGACGATGTGGTGCGCATCGGCTATCTGCCGATCACCGACGCCACCGCCCTGCTCGCCGCCCATGGCATGGGCTTCTTCAAGGAAGAGGGGCTGGAGGCCGAGAAGCCGACCCTGATCCGCAGCTGGTCGTCGCTGGTGGAAAGCTTTGCGGCGCAGAAGTTCAACCTGGTGCACTTCCTCAAGCCGATCCCGGTCTGGATGCGCTACAACAACAAGTTCCCGGTCAAGATCATGGCCTGGGCGCATACCAACGGCTCGGCCATCGTGGTCGGCAAGGATGCCGGCATCGCCAGCTTCGCCGACCTCAGGGGCAAGCAGGTCGCCGTGCCCTACTGGTATTCCATGCACAACATCGTGCTGCAGATGGCCCTGCGCAAGGCCGGCGTGAAGGCCGTGATCAAGGGCCAGGGCGAGACCGTCGCCGCCGACGAGTGCAACCTGCAGGTCATGGCACCGCCGGACATGCCGCCGGCTTTGGCCGCGAAGAAGATCGACGCCTATATCGTGGCCGAGCCCTTCAATGCGCTGGGCGAGCTGAAGGCCGGCGCCAGGATGCTGCGCTTCACCGGCGACATGTGGAAGAACCACCCCTGCTGCGTCGTCTGCATGCACGAAAGCGACACCAAGGAGCGCAGCGCGTGGACCCAGAAGGTGATGAACGCCGTGGTCAGGGCGCAGGTCTATGCCAGCGCCAACAAGAAGGAGGTGGCGAGGCTGCTGTCGCGCGACGGCATGGGCTACCTGCCGGTGCCGGCCGACGTGGTCGAGCGGGCGATGACGCTGTACGACACCGCCACCTATGCCGATCCGCCGGCGATCCGGCATCCCGACTGGAAGAACGGGCGCATCGACTTCAACGGCTATCCCTATCCCTCGGCGACCAGGCTGATCGTCGGCGCCATGAACGAAACGGTGGTGGCCGGCGACACCACGTTCCTGAAGGACCTGAATCCGGATTTCGTCGCGAAAGACCTGGTCGATGACCGCTTCATCCGCAAGGCGCTGGCGAAATTCCCCGACTGGCGCAAGGACCCGACCGTGCCGGCCGGCGCCGATCCGTTCACCCGCGAAGAGGTGATCGCCCTGTGAGGGCTGCAGAGACCATGACCCTGGCGGCGGCCGTGACGCGCGGCGGGCGGAAGGCACTGCCGCCGCCGCTGTCGCTGCGCGGCCAGCTGCTGCCGCTGGGCAATGCCGCGCTCGGCATCGGCCTGCTGCTGGCCTTGTGGTGGCTGGGCGGCTGGGTCATCGCCAGCAACCCGGCGACGGCGAATTTCGCCGGCTTCGCGCCGGGCCCGGCTTTCGCGCAGCTCTGGCGGCTGGTCGCCGGCGGCGACCTGTGGTCGACCATGCTGCCCAGCCTGGGCCGCATCGGCGGCGGCATGGCCTGGGCCATTCTTCTGGGCGTGCCGCTGGGCATCGCCATCGGCCGCATCCCGGCGGTGCGCAACCTGACCCATGTGCCGTTCCAGTTCCTGCGCATGATCAGCCCGCTGTCGTGGATGCCGATCGCCGTGCTCAGCTTCGCCAGCTGGGATGCCGCCATCGTCTTCCTGATTGCCGCCGCCGCGGTCTGGCCGGTGACGTTTGCCACCGCCAACGGCATCCGCAAGATCGATCCCGCCTGGTTCAAGGTGGCGCGCAATCTCGGCGCCCGTTCCTGGCAGATGCTGGCGCAGATCATCCTGCCGGCGGCCGCGCAGGACGTGCTGACCGGCATCCGGCTGGCGCTGGGCACCGCCTGGGTGGTGCTGGTGCCGGCGGAATATCTCGGCGTCACCAGCGGACTCGGCTATGCCATCAACGACGCCCGCGACACCCTGGAATACGACCGCCTTGCCGCCATCGTGGTGGTGATCGGCGCGGTCGGTTTCCTGCTCGACTGGATCTGCCTGACCCTGATCAAGCGCTACAGCTGGACCAGGGAAGGGTGACCCCTGCGCAAAAAAGACCGTACACCTGAAAGGAGTCTGACATGAGCGCCAATCCCGTACCCGCCACCCCCGTTCCCGGCACGGCCATCACCGGCTGCCTCGCCCCGATCGACAAGGACGGCCTGATGGACCTGATCGCCAAGGGCAAGGCCGATCCGAAGGCGGTGAAAACCCTGAAATGCAGGACGGTGGCCGAGGGCCGCTTCCGGCATCTCAACTACATCCGCAACCTGCCGCCCTACATCGTCGACGAGCCGCCGGGCCTGCTGGGCGACGACACCGCGCCGAATCCGTCGGAAGCCTCGCTGGCCGCGCTCGGCTCCTGCATCGCCGTCGGCATCCATGCCAACGCGGTGGCGCGCAACATCACCATCCGCAAGCTGGAGCTGCAGCTGGAGGCGGATATCAACATCACCGCCGTCTGGGGCACCGGCGACACCTCGCCGAAGCCGGTCGGCTTCGATGCCGTGCGCATCAAGGTCGATCTCGATGCCGATGCGCCGAAGGCCGATCTCGACGCGCTGGTCCAGCATGTGAAGAAATGGTCGCCGGTGGCCAACACCTTCATGAAGCCGGTCGGCGTCGACGTCGTGCTCGGCTGACCGCCGCGCCCGGCCCGCCCTCCATCCGGAAGAGCAGACAGTCAGACACGAAGGAGCATGACCATGCTGACAGCCCTGGCCCCGTCTACCGCCGAAGCGGCGGCCCCGGTCATGCCCGCCCTGCCGGACAGTCTGCTCGACCGGATGCGCCCCCTGATCGCGCGTGATCTCGCCCCCCATGTGGGCAAGATCGACCAGGAGGGCATCTATCCCGAAGCTGCCCTGCGCAGCTTCGGGGCGGCCGGCGCCTTTGCCGCCCATACCGGCGCGGTGCCGGATCTCAATGCCGCCATCGCGGCGATGAGCCTGGCCGGCGAGCATTGCCTGTCGACCGCCTTCTGCATGTGGTGCCAGGATGCGCTCGGCTGGTATCTGGCCCAGAGCGACAATCCGGCGCCGCGCGCGGCCCTGCTGGACGCTGTCGCGGCCGGCCGGCGGCTCGGCGGCACCGGGCTGTCCAACCCGATGAAATGCTTTTTCGGCATCGAGCCGCTGAAGCTGCGCGCGAAGCGCGTCGAGGGCGGCTATGAAGTCTCCGGCGGCCTGCCCTGGGTGTCGAATCTCGGCGAGAACCACCTGTTCGGCGCCGTCTTCGAGATGGCCGACGATCCGGCGCACCGGGTGATGGCCATCATCGACTGCAGCCGCGAGGATATCGTGCTGCGCCAGGCCACCCATTTCCTCGGTCTCGAAGGCACCCGCACCGTCGCGGTCACCTTCCGCAAGGCCTTCATCCCCGACAGTATGGTGATCGCCGATCCGGTCGAAGGCTTCATCAAACGCATCCGCGCCGGCTTCATCCTGCTGCAGGCCGGCATGGCCTTCGGCCTGATCGAGGGCTGCATCCGCCTGATGCGCGGCTGCGAGAAGGGGCTCGGCCATATCAACAAGTATCTGCCCGAACAGCCCGGCCATTTCGAGGAGGCGCTGGCCGCCCTGCGCGAGACCGTGCAGGGCCTGGCCGCCACCCCCTTCGAGACCGATCCGGGCTACTGGCGGGCGGTGATCGAAAGCCGGCTGGCCGCCGGCGAATGGTCGCTGAAGGCCGCCCAGGCCGCCATGCTGCATGCCGGCGCCTCGGGCTATATCCAGGGCGCCCCGGCCCAGCGGCGGATGCGGGAATCCTACTTTGTCGCCATTGTCACCCCGGCAACCAAGCAGCTGCGCAAGATGCTGGCCGATATCGACGGCAAATAGGATTCACCCCGCTTCGCGCTCGATGGTTTGGCGGGCGGCCGCGGCGAGGAATTCCGAGCGGTTCATGCCGCGGCGCTTCGCGGCCTCATCAATGGCACGCAGGGTCTGGGTATCGAGGCTGATATTGATCCGCTCGACCTTGCCGCCTGGCGTCAGCAGCGGCACGTAGACAATCATCGCATCCTGCGCGGCCGCGCGGAAATCGGCATCGTGGCCCAGGTCGTCGAGACTGCGTGGCTCCGGGATGGCTTCGCCGTCGGCCTGCATCTGCGCGGCATGGAAGGCCAGGGCTTCAATGGCATCGCGCACGGCGGCTTCGGCCGAATGATCGTCGGCGCCGATACAGCCGGGAAAATCCGGAAAACTGACGCCGTAGGCGCTGTGCTTTTCCTTGTGGATCAGGGCGACGTAATAGCTCATGGCTCACTTGCCTTTCAGTCCGGCCTGTCGCAGCACCGATTGCACCGTGCCTTTCGGCAGATCCCGCTTGGGGTGCGGCACGGTCACGCGGCCGGGCTTCTGCGGGTGCTTGTAGTGATGATGCGAACCGCGGGTGGCGACCAGCAGCCAGCCATCGGCCTCCAGCAGGCGGATCAGGTCGCGACTGTTCATCTGGACCCCATTTTGTGTGTATGATAATACACACAAAAGGAAGCGCAAGTCTGCTTTTGCCTTGCTGGTTCCGATCCGTTAAAAGCCTAGCTCCCGCAACAAGATCGGTCCGCCCGGAAACATAGCCGCGATGACCCTGAAAGTCCGTGTCATACCCTGCCTCGACGTGAAGGATGGCCGCGTCGTCAAGGGCGTCAATTTCGTCAACCTGCGCGATGCCGGCGATCCGGTCGAGCAGGCGGCGGTCTATGACGCCGCCGGCGCCGACGAGCTGACCTTCCTCGACATCACCGCCTCGTCGGATGCCCGCGACACCCTGTATGACGTGGTGGCGCGCACGGCCGAGCGCTGCTTCATGCCGCTCACCGTCGGCGGCGGCGTGCGCCAGGTGGAAGACGTGCGCAAGCTGCTGCTGGCCGGCGCCGACAAGACCTCGATCAACACCGCCGCGGTCAGCCGGCCGGATTTCGTGCGCGAGGCGGCCGAGAAATTCGGCAGCCAGTGCATCGTCGTCGCCATCGATGCGCGCCAGGTCTCGCCCGGAAAATGGGAAGTCTTCACCCATGGCGGCCGCACGCCCACCGGGCTCGATGCGGTGGAGTGGGCGAAGCGCATGGCCGAATACGGCGCCGGCGAGATCCTGCTGACCTCGATGGATCGCGACGGCACCGAAAAAGGCTTCGATCTCGCACTGACCCGCATGATTGCCGACCGCGTCACCATCCCGGTGATCGCGTCGGGCGGGGTCGGCAATCTGGACCACCTGGTCGAAGGTGTAGCCGAAGGCCATGCCTCGGCGGTGCTGGCGGCCTCGATTTTCCATTTCGGCCGGCATAGCATCGGCGAAGCGAAACAGCATATGGCGGCTGCCGGTATTCCGGTACGGCTGCACTAGCGGTAAGGGAGAACGCAGCACGATGGGCGAGAACCGCGACACGCTGGAACGTCTGTATGACGTGATCGTCAGCCGCAAGGGCGGCGATCCGGCCGTCTCGCATACCGCCAAGCTGTTTGCCAAGGGCCGCGCCAAGATCGCCCAGAAGATGGGCGAGGAGGCGGTCGAGCTGGCGATCGCCGCGGTGGCCGAGACCCGCGAGGAGATGGTGTCGGAAAGCGCCGACCTGGTGTTTCACCTGCTGGTGCTGTGGGCCGATTGCGGCATCACCATCGACGATGTCCGCAACGAGCTGACCCGCCGCGAGGGCCAGTCGGGCATCGAGGAAAAGAAGGCCCGCCAGCTCACCTGACCGCCTTTTCATACCGTTTCCGCCGGAGAGACCGACCGATGGCCAAGGCCTATGATCCGAACAACGTGTTCGCGAAAATCCTGCGCGGCGAGATTCCGTGCAAAAAGGTGCACGAGACCGCGCACAGCCTGGCCTTCGCCGACATCAACCCGCTGGCGCCGGTGCATGTGCTGGTGATCCCCAAGGGCGCCTATGTCGATTTCGACGATTTCGCGAGCCGGGCTTCTGCAGATGAAATGTCGGATTACGTGAAAGCGATCGGCGAGACGGCGAAGATTGCCGGCGCGGCCGAGGGTGGCTACCGCCTGCTCAGCAATTGCGGCGTCAACGCCAACCAGGAAGTGCCGCATCTGCATGTCCATATCTTCGGCGGCCGCCAGCTTGGCCGCATGCTGAAGAAGGACGGCGAGTAGCCGCAGCCGCAGCAGGGGGCGCCGCCATGCCGTTCGCCTATGCCGGCATCGACGAGGCCATCGGCCGCGACGGCCTGCGCATGGTGGTGGTCGGCGGCATTCCCAGCCCGTGGAGCGAGGCCGCGAAAGGCATCTTCCATGTCAAGCGCATCGAGTGGACGGCGGTGCGCCTCGATTACGAGAGTACCGCCCTGAAGGCCTGGACCGGCCAGCGCAATGCGCCGGTTGCCGTATACGGCAGCGAGAAGCCGCGCCAGGGCTGGGCTGAAATCCTGCTGCTGGCCGAACGGCTGGCGCCGCAGCCGGCCCTGCTGCCGGCCGATCCGGCCGAGCGGGCGCTGGCTTTCGGCCTCGCCCATGAAATCTGCGGCGAGGGCGGTCTGGGCTGGACCCGCCGGCTGCAGCTCATCCATGCCGGTCTGGTCGGCACCGGCGGCTTTGCCGCGCCGGTTGCGCAGTATCTGGCGCGGAAATATGGCTACACGCCCGCGGCCGGTGCGGCGGCGGGCGGGCGCGTCGCCGCCCTGCTCGGTCTGCTGGCCGGGCGGCTCGCCGCCCAGCAGGCGGCCGGCAGCGACTATTATCTCGGGGCGGAGCTGACCGCGGTGGACATCTATGCCGCCGCCTTCATGACGCTGTTCCGTCCGCTGCCGCAGGAACTCTGCCCGATGGATGCGGCCACCCGCGCCGCCTTCGGCTCGCTGGATGCCGGCACGGCGGCGGCACTGGACCCGCGGCTGCTGGCCCATCGCGAGCTGATCTACACCCGCCATCTGGAACTGCCGCTGTCGCTCTGACGGCGGGACGGCTGCCCGCGCTGCTCCGTGGCCTGATCGGCCTTGCGCAGATACGTAATGATATAATATAACTGCAATAACATAACGTATCTCTGCGGGGGTTTTCCATGTCTTCCGGCGTTTTCCGCTTCACCTTGCCGGGTGTCGGCCTGTCTGTCCTGCTTGCCGGCCTGCCCACTGCCCTTCATGCCCAGGACAGGCCTGCCGTCCCGGCGACGCTGCCGCCGGTGCTGGTCACGGCGCCGCTGGGGGCGAGCCAGGACGAACTCGTGGAAGGCAGCACGGTGCTGCAGGGCGCGGCGCTGGACCGCCGCCGCGCCGCCACCCTGGGCGAGGTGCTGGACGGCACGCCCGGCATGGCCGCCAGCCAGTTCGGCGCCGGTGCCAGCCGGCCGGTGATCCGCGGCCAGGGCGGCCCGCGCGTGCGCGTGATGCAGAACGGCATCGACACCCTGGATGCCTCCACCCTCAGTCCCGACCATGCGGTGATGGCGCCGCTGGGCGGTGCCGAACGCATCGAGGTGCTGCGTGGCCCGGCGACCTTGCTCTACGGCTCGTCGGCCATCGGCGGCGTGGTCAACGTGATCGACGGCCGCATCCCCGATGCCATGCCGAAGGATGGCGCCAGCGGCAAGGCGCGGCTGGAATACGGCAGCGGCGCCCATGAAACCAATGGCTTTGCCAGCGTCAATGCCGCGGTCAGCGACCGGTTCGTGGTGCATGGCGAAGCGGGCTTTCTCGATTCCGATGACTACAGCATCAACGGCTATGCATCCAACGCGGCGCGCACGGCCGATATCAAGGGCCGGGTCGACAACACGGCGGTGGAAAACCGCAATGGCGCGGTGGGCGCGTCGTATCTCGGCGAGGCCGGCCATGCCGGCTTCAGCCTCGCGCAGTTCAACAGCTATTACGGCGTGCCCGGTGCCGATCCGGTGCGGATCGACATGCGGCAGAACCGGCTGGACGGCAAATTCGGCCTTTACGAGCCACTGTCCTTCCTGGACGAGCTGCGGCTGAAAGTCGGCTATGCCAATTACGTGCATGACGAGATCGAGCCGAATGGCGAGCGGGCCACGCGCTTCGACAGCGAAAGCTGGGAAGCCCGCCTGGAGGCGGAACACCGGCCGCTGGGCGACATCCGCGGCGTGATCGGCCTGCAGAATGGCCGCCGCGACCTCACCGTCACCGGCGAAGAGGCATTCGTCACACCCACGGTCACCGACAGCAATGCCCTGTTCGTCGTCGAGCGCTACGAGGCCGGTCCGTGGCTGTTCTCGCTGGGCGGCCGCATCGAGCATGTCGATGTCGAGGCCAGCAGCCTCGGCCGCAGCCGCGACTTCACCCCGGCCAGCCTGTCGGGCAGCGCCACCTGGAAATTCCGGCCCGGCTATGCCGCCGGCCTGTCGCTGTCGCGTACCGAGCGCGCGCCGACAGCCGAGGAGCTGTATTCGGATGGCAAGCATGTCGCCACCCAGTCCTACGAAATCGGCAGCGCGTCCCTGCGCAAGGAAAGTGCCCTGCATGCCGAACTCAGCCTGCGCAAGACCGATGGCGATGTCACCGGTGCGGCGAATGCCTATGTCACGCGGTTCCGGGACTACATCTACGGACGGTTCACCGGCAACCAGCGCGACGAGCTGAACGAACTGCAGTACAGCCAGACCGATGCGGTGTTCCGCGGCATCGAGCTGGAAGGCGGCTGGACCTTCTGGCGCTTCGCCGGCTATGCACTGAATCTGGATGGCCGGATCGACTATGTGCGGGCCGACGATACCGGCAGCAACACCTCGCTGCCGCTGATCCCGCCGGTCGGCTACGGCCTCGGGCTGAATGCCGACAGCGACGCGCTCGGCTTCCGCCTCGAACTGGCCGGCCGCATGGACCAGGATCGCGCCGGCATCAACGAAACCCGCACCGGCGGCTATGCGGTGCTGAACACCGCCGTCACCTGGCGGCCCTTCGCGGAAAACCGCAACCTGGCGCTGCAGCTGCAGGGCCGCAACCTGACCGACGAGGAAGGCCGCAACCACGCCTCGCTGCTGAAGACCGCAGCGCCGATCCGCGGCCGCGAGCTGCGGCTGGGCGCCAGCCTGACATTCTAGTCTTTCAGGCCGGGTCGCGGGTCAGATCGAACACGGCGACGCCGGTTTCCGGTTTCTGCCGCTGGCGCCAGTCGCCCCGCCGCAGGCCGCGGCGCATGTCGTCGCGGCCGGCCTGCCAGTGCTCCTCCACCGACAGCCGCGAGAAATCGTAATCCATGCTGTGGGTCTGGTGCGGCCGGCGGCGGTTGATCAGATGCGCGATGGTCACCGCCGCGTTGCAGCTCCAGTATTCGAGGCTGACCGCATCGGGATCGTCGCGCAGGCCCGGCGGCAGCTTCTGCACCAGCCGGCGCGCGGCGCGGCGCATGGTCTGGGTCTGGCGGAACTGGTCGGTATTCAGCCGGGTGCGGCTGGAATAGCGGATTTCCTTTTCGCGCTGCTCGACATCGAGAATGGTCTGCGGCATCTCGCCATGGGCGCTGAACAGGTCGACCTGGAAGATGCACATGTCGGCGCGGTTGCCGGAAACCTCCAGCACGTAGTTCAGCGGCGTGTTGGAGACGAGGCCGCCATCCCAGTAGGCGCGGCCGCCGATCTCCACCGGCGGCAGGCCCGGCGGCAGCGCGCCCGACGCCATCACATGGTCGGGCCCGATGCGGTCGCGCAGCGTGTCGAAATAGGCGAAGTTGCCGCTCTCGATATCGACGGTGCCGACCGACAGGCGGATGCCGTCGCCGTTCAGCCGGCCGAAATCCACCAGCCGCTCCAGCGTCGCGCGCAGCGGCGCGGTGTCGTAATGGCTCAGCGCCGCCCGGCCGCCCTGCCATTGCAGCACCGCCGGCGGCACCCGCGGCGTGAAGAAGCCGGGCACGCCGAACAGGCTGCCGAGCCAGGCCGCCGACTGGTTCAGCAGCCGCCGCTCGCCGTCGCCGCCCAGCACCGGCTGCTGCAGCAGGCCGGACGACACGCCTTCCCAGAATTCGCGCAGGGCGGCCACGCGGCGCTCCGGCGGGTTGCCGGCGATCAGCGCCGCATTGACGGCGCCGATGGAAATCCCGGCGATCCAGCCGGGGCTGTAGCCGGCCTCGGCCAGCGCCTCGAAGGCGCCGGCCTGGTAGGCGCCCAGCGCGCCGCCGCCCTGCAGCACCAGCACCACCTGTTCGCCGGGCTTCGGGCCGGGGGCGGGATCGGTGCCGGCACCGGTGCTGGCGGCGGTATCGTCGGATGTCTCGGCAGATGCCATGCGGACCTCGCGGGGGAAGCGGCCGGTCCCGATAATGGCGGCGGGCCGGAGATCCGTCCACCGGCGGCTTGACCTCCGTCAATGCGGCGCCGCGCCCGCCGCGGCATCCTGCCGGCATGAGCCTCCCCGACCGCGCGCCGTCCGCACCGCCCGCTGCGTCGCCCTTCCATGCACTGCCGGCCGCCGCGGTGCTGGCGGCGCTGGACAGCCATGCGGATGGCCTGGACGCGGCCGAGGTGGCGGCGCGGCTGCAGCGGCATGGCCCCAACCGCCTGCCCGAGGCGCAGGCCCGCAGTCTCGCCGGCATCCTGCTCGGGCAGTTCCGGTCGCCCTTCATCTATCTGCTGCTGGCCGCCGCCGCCGCCTCGCTGCTGCTCGGCCATCATGCCGATGCCGGTTTCATCGGCATCGTGCTGCTGCTGAATGCCGCCATCGGCGGCTGGCAGGAATGGGGCGCCGAAACCCGGGCGCGGGCCCTGCGCGCGCTGGTGCGCGGCCGCATCGATGTCTGCCGCGCCGGCCGCATGAGCAACATCGACACCGAAAGCCTGGTGCCGGGCGACATCGTGCGGCTGGAAAGCGGCCTGAAGGTGCCGGCCGACCTGCGGCTGATCGAGGCCGAGCGGCTGGAGGTGGATGAAAGCCTGCTGACCGGGGAATCGCTGGCGGTGACCAAGGATGCGCAGGCCGTGCTGGATGCGGATGCGCCGCTGGGCGACCGCGTCACCATGCTGCATGCCGGCACCCTGGTGCAGTCCGGCCGCGGCCTCGCCGTGGTGGCCGCCACCGGGCGGCACAGCGAGGTCGGCCGGCTGGCGCTGGCCATGCGCGCCACCGAAAGCCCGCCGCCGCTGGTGCGCCGCATGGCGCAGTTCACCCGCCAGGTGGCGGTGCTGACCCTGCTGCTGATCGCCGGCATCGCGGCCTTGCAGCTGCTGCGCGGCGATGCGTTGGGCGAGGTGTTCCTGCTGGCGGTGGCGCTGGCGGTATCGGCGATTCCGGAAGGCCTGCCGGTGGCGATGACGGTGGCGCTGTCGATCTCCGTGCACCGCATGGGCCTGAAGAACGTCGTCGTCCGCCACCTGCCGGCCGTCGAGGGCCTGGGCGCCTGCACCCTGATCGCCACCGACAAGACCGGCACGCTGACGGTGAACCGCCTCGCCGTCGAGACGGTCTGGCTGCCCGGTCCCGGCATCGTGGCGCCGCAGAACCGGGCGGCGGCGGCGCTGGCCCTGGCGGCGGCACGCTGTTCGGAGGGCCATGCCGCCCCCGGCGATGCCCCGCCGGATCATGCCGGCGAGGAAACCGGCGACGCCGTCGACCTCGCCTTCCTGCGCATGGCCGCGCGCTTCGACTACGATGCCGTGCTCGATGCCGCCGGCCATCGCGGCCGCATCGCCTATGAACCCGCCCTGCGCTATGCCGCCGATTTCCATGCCGATGGCGACAGCCTGATCGCCTATGTGAAGGGCGCGCCGGAAACCGTGCTGGCCCTGTGCGGCGAGCAGGAGCGCGAAGAGGCCGAGGCTGCCGTACGCGACCTCGCCGCCGGCGGCTACCGCGTCATCGCCGTCGCCGCCGGCCCGGTCACCGAGCCCGAGGCGCAGTCGCTGGACGGCCTGATCCTGCTGGGCCTGGCCGGGCTGATCGATCCGCTGCGCGACGAGGCCGCCGGCGCTGTACGCGCGGCGCAGGATGCCGGCATCCGCGTCGTCATGGTCACCGGCGACCATCCGCTCACCGCGCTGGCCATCGCGCGGCAGGTCGGCATCGCCGACAGCAAAACAGGTGGCGGCCTCGCCGATACGGATACGGATACCGATACAGATGCAGATGCAGAAGTCGTCACCGGCGCGCAGCTGCGCGCGCTGGAGGCCGCCGGCGACACGGCCGCCTTCGATGCCGCCGTGGCCGGGGCACGGGTCTTCGCCCGCACCGAGCCCCTGCAGAAGCTGGCCATCGTGCAGGCCCTGGGCCGCGCCGGCCATGTGGTGGCGGTCACCGGCGACGGCATCAACGACGCGGCGGCCCTGCGCGCGGCCGATATCGGCGTTGCCATGGGCCGCGGCGGCACCGATGTGGCGCGCGAGGCGGCCGACCTGATCCTGGTCGACGATAATTTCGCCTCCATCGTCGCCGGCATCGCCGAAGGGCGCACCGCCTACGACAACCTGCGCAAGGTGATCTGGCTGGTGATCTCGACCGGCACCGCCGAGATCATCCTGATGCTGCTGGCGGTGCTGTCGGGCCTGGCGCCGCCGCTGACCGCCGTGCAGCTGCTGTGGATCAACCTCGTCACCAACGGCATCCAGGATGTGGCGCTGGCCTTCGAGAAGGCCGAGCCCGGCGTGCTGCACCGGCGGCCGCGGCAAAAGCACGCGCCGGTTTTCGACCGCCGCATGATCGAGCAGGTGCTGCTGTCGGGCGCGGTGATCGGCACGCTGTGTTTCGCCGGTTATGTCTGGGCGCAGGAAATCCTCGGGCTGGGCCATGTCGCCGCCCAGGGCTTCACCCTGTGGCTGCTGGTCTGGTGCGAGAACATGCAGGTGATGGCCTGCCGCTCGGAAAGCCGCTCGGCCTTCCGCGTCTCGCCGCTGGCCAATCCGCTGCTGATCGGCGGCGTGATCGCGGCGCAGGGCCTGCAATTCGCCGCCAGCCAGCTGCCCGGCATCGGCCCGCTGCTGCAGCTTCACGATGTCGACTGGCAGCATGGCCTGATGATGGCCCTGCCCGCCCTGCTGCCGGTGGCGGTTTCCGAGGCCTGGAAGCTGTGGCGCGGAAAGGACGGATCGCTGCCGCGATGATCGGTGGCGCCGCCGCTGCCGCCATGGCAGATTGCGGCCGCCATCCCCCGTCTTCCCGTCCGCGGAGCCCAGCCATGGCCGTGATCCAGTCGCTTGCCGAACTCGAAACCCTCTACGGCATGCCCGGCGAGGCCTCCACGGTGAAGGAAATCGACCACATCACCCCGCAGTATCAGGCCTGGATCGAGGCGTCGCCCTTCGTGGCGCTGGCCACCGCCGGGCCGGAGGGGCTCGACTGCTCGCCGCGCGGCGATGCCGGCGCGGTGGTGCGCATCCGCGATCCGCGCACCGTGCTGCTGCCCGACCGCCGCGGCAACAACCGCACGGACAGCTTGCGCAACATCGTGCGCGACCCCCGCGTCGGCCTGCTGTTCCTGATCCCCGGCGCCGGCACGACCCTGCGCATCAACGGCCGCGCGTATCTCGACACCGATGCCGCGCTCTGCGACGGCTTTGCGGTGGACGGCCGGGCGCCGCGCAGCGTGATCGTGATCCGCACGGACGCGGTCTATTTCCAGTGCGCCCGCGCGGTGATCCGCGCCGGCCTGTGGGATGCGGCGCGACATGCGGATGTGAAAGCCCTGCCGACACCCGGCCAGATCCTGCAGTCGATGAGCGACAGCCGCATCGACGGCGCCGCGTATGATGCCGACTGGCCGGCCCGCGCCGCCGCCAGCATGTGGTAACCCGCGCGGTCACGCGCATGCAGTAGGCCCGCGCGGGCTGCGGCATGCGGCCGGCTGCTAGCCGGCCGTGGCCACGCAGGCGGTGACCTTGGCCGGCAGTTCGGCGAGGAATTGCTGTTTCTCCGCGGTTCCGGCGGCGGCGGCGCTGGCATTGATGATGCCCTTGCCGCTGCTGTCGGCGGCGGCGAAGGCCGCCGCGGCTTTCGCCTGCGCGGTCATGGTGGCAACCAGCGCGTTGAAATCGGCCGGCTGCCGCTGCAGCGAGGCACGGTGCACGGCGCGGTTGACGCGGCGGA
This sequence comes from Ferrovibrio sp., assembly GCF_964218355.1. Taxonomy (GTDB): domain Bacteria; phylum Pseudomonadota; class Alphaproteobacteria; order Ferrovibrionales; family Ferrovibrionaceae; genus Ferrovibrio. The sequence goes on from NZ_CAXPMC010000027.1 coordinate 20,095, forward strand.
CGCCGCCATTGATTTCCTCGCTGGATGCCGCCCACAGCGTCTTGACTTCCGCCGCCTGTGCCAGGCCGCGCAGACAGTTCAGGCCGTCCACCGCATCGACCAGGGCCGTCACGCGCGGGTCGATGGCATAATACTGCCGGATCGAGTAGGCGCCCGCTGCCGTCAGGCCGGCGGCCTTGATGATGTCGATCGACCAGCCGAAAGTGGCGGCGGTGGCGGCGGCGGCGGCGGAACCGAGGATGACCAGATCCGGCGCCTGGCCGGCATTGGCATACTGGCCGGCCGTGCGCAGGTATTTTCCCGCCACCTCGTCGATATAGCCGACATAGGCGAGGCTCGCATTGATTTCGGCCTGGGTCGGCTGACGTACGGCCGGCGGTGTGAAGTCGACCACGGAGCCGCAGGCCGTCAGGACCGTGCCGGCCAGGGCCAGCGGCAGGATTGCTGTGCGCATCGCTTCCCCCCCGAGAGTGTCTTATCCCCGCCGCACAGATTCCATGAAGTCGGCGCAGGCGCAAAAGGAAAATGCCCGCCGATCCGGAAATCGGGCCGATATACATATCGATGTAGGCAGTTCCGGCCTCAGTTCAGCCCGGCCGCCGCGATCTCGTCCACCAGCCAGTCGCGGAAGGCGACGAGGTCGCGGTTCTGCGCCAGCGCCGGCGGACAGACCAGGTAATACGAAAAGCGGTTCTTCACCTCGGGGCCGAAGGGCTGCACCAGATGGCCGGCGGCGAGATCGTCGGCCACCAGCACCCGGCGGCCCAAAGCCACGCCCTGGCCGGCGATCGCCGCCTGCAGGGCCATCGCCGTGTCGCTGAAGCCGGGCCCGCGCACCGGATCGATGCCGGCGGTCTCGGCGCCCTGCTGTTTCGCCTGCGCCAGCCAGAAGCGCCAGGTGGGCGCCTCCTCCTCGGGCAGGATCCAGATGTCGTGCAGCAGCGCATGGCGTGCGAGATCGGAAGGCCTGCGCAGCGGCGGATCGCCGTCCGGCAGGGCCGGCGCGCAGACCGGAAACACGTAATCGTCCATCAGATGCTCGACATGCAGGCCCGGATATCTGCCGCCGCCCAGCCGGATCGCCAGGTCGATCTCGTCGCGGCGGAAATCCACCGGCACCGGCGAGGTGGACAGCAGCAGGTCGAGCCCCGGATGCAGCGCCTGGAAGCGCGGCATGCGCGGCACCAGCCATTTCGCCGCGAAGGACTGCAGCGTGGAAATGCGCAGCCGCCGCGGCCCGCCGCGCCGGCCGATCTGGCGGGTCGCCGCATCCATGATGTCGAAGGCCTCGGTCAGGCGCGGCAGATAGGCCTGGCCGGCCTCGGTCAGCACCAGCCGCCGGTTGAAGCGGCGGAACAGCGGCAGGCCCAGCACGGCTTCCAGCTGCTTCACCTGGTGGCTCACCGCGGTCTGGGTGACATGCAGCTCCTCGGCCGCCCTGGTGAAGGACAGGTGCCGCGCCGCGGCCTCGAAGACCCGCAGGGCATTCAGCGGCGGCAGGGACCGGGCCATGGGCGGCGCTCCTTCGCGCTTCGCATGAGGAAAACTTCTGCGAATATGAGACATCATCGTTTGTCCGGCAAGCCCGGCAGGCGTATTTCAGGGGCATCCGCTCACCGGCAAACCCCAGGAGGCCGCCATGGCGATCAACCCACAAGTCACTGAATTCCGGTACAATCCCAGCCTCGGCCTCGGCCGGATGGCGGCCCGGGCGGCCATCGCCCTGTTCACCGGCCTGCTTACCTGGCAGCGCCGGGTACGCGAGCGCGACCAGCTCGCCAGCCTGAGCAACGCTTACCTGAAGGATATGGGCCTCAGCCGCGCCGATGCCCTGCGCGAGGCCGGCAAGCCCTTCTGGCGCGACTGAACCGCCCGGGGCCCGGTGCCCCGGCTGCGGAGGTGGCCGCCTCCCAGAAAATCGTCGCCCCGGCCCCGAGCCGGGACCCAGGCGACCGCGCCGCTTCATCGCCTTCGCAGAAAACGGAAAGCTGCGTCATGGCCGGGCCTGTCCCGGCAGCCACGTCTCAGCCTTTCAGGCGGAACCGGTTGCGGATGCCGAGCAGCAGAAAGAAGAACAGCACGATTGAAATCGTTGTGTGTATGGCGACCAGCGTCGATGTCCATGCCGAGAAGCCGACACCCGGCAATGTGTCGACCGCCTTCACTACGGGCAGCAGGAACGGCACTGTATGCTCTAGGGTGAAGACATAGAGCTTGCCGATGCGATTTGAACCAGCAGTTGCGGCAACTTCATCCAGCCGGCCGTTGAACAGGATCATCCAGTACCAGACGAGAAACAGCCAGAAGCTGCCAAAAAGAATCCCGGCGGGCCGCGCGATGCTCTGCCCGTAGTCGCTGCATAGTTCATACAGCCAGTAGAGCGCCTTGCCAGGCCACTTTGTCTTGTAGCGGCGCGCCTGCATCTCCAGCCGGAAGAACATCATCTCTTCTGCATGGGCGTGATGCTTGTTCATCGCAAGCTTGAGAGCCCTGTATGCCGACTCGGCATCTTTCGACAAGATATCGAAACGCACATCGGTAAACACAGTATGTTGATGCAATTCGCTACCATGGAAAAGTGGCGCCACCTGAAATTCGGCTCCTTCAAAATCCGCGGTGTTTCTGAAGCGCCTATTCTTGAAATTTGCGTAGTCAGAAAAGACACATCCTCTAAAGCTGATCGGAAATTCGAAACTCTCGGTCGTTTGTTTTGTTGAGGAGAAGTTGGCGCCACAGAATACTGTCTGATCAAACATTGCAGGACTCTGGAATTCTGCATTTTGGAAGTCAGCTTCACTGAGAAATTTTATAGCTTGAAATTCAATTTCGTGTCCAAAGGAGGTGCCTCTGAAGTGGGCGGGCACATGAAAAGTAGCCCAACAGAAGTCAGCTTTCCAAAGGAACGCCTCTTCAAAGCGGGCGGTGCCAAATGCAACATGGACCATCATTCCAGATGGATGGTTGAGAACATGCGCCATGCCGGGTTTGCCAAAAAGTGCATTGTTAAAACTGACTTCTCGAGAAACCTTGCATTTTTCGAAAATTGCCGTTCCTTGGAAATGTGTGCGGTCGAAGCTCGCTGGTCGATGCCAATGCGCGGACGTGAAGTCGCACACAGAACCAAATATCGCGTCATCAAATATCGCGACATCAGAGAATACGCATTCTGCAAATGATGCGTTTTTAAGAAACGTTGCTTTGGAAAAATCGGCGCCCCAAAGGAAATTAAAATTGTCAAATGAAACGTTGTCTTCGAAGGTGTGGTTTGAGAAATCTGCGATAGTTTTTTCTTTTAGTCCGGACACCCAACCGTTCCATGCCGCTGCGCCTTTTGAGGCGATTATTATATGTTTTTCATCTGCCATGATTTGCTCTTTTGCACCCCCGAGACGATCCCAGCTATGATTCATAGCATTTCCGAAGCAGCAACCTGTCAGCAATTGCCGCATGGACCCTCGGGTCGAGCCCGAGGGTGGCGATGCTCGGGGCCGGGGTGACGATTTTTGTGAATGAGGGCGTGCTGGCGGGCGACGCGGCCCTGTTGCCGCGAAAGCACAGCGGCGGGGAGACGGCCGCAGGCATCTTGATCCGGATGCGCCGCCGCCTATCTGACGCCCGGCCATTCCGTTCTCGCCCATCGTGAATCACCTTCACACCATGCCGCCTTGCATAAGGCGGCATGCGGAATCCGGGACGCAACGGGATTGCGGTGGATTTCATCGGTCGGCGCGGGCCGGCATTGGTCCGCACTGGCCTGTCAACTGGCTTCGAACTGGCCCCGACAGGCCCGCACTGGCCGCAGCAGGCCGGGCCAGACGCGGCAGATCAAGGGGTTAGGTGTCAGCGGCCCAGCACCCGCTGCATCTTTTTCAGCAGCCGCCGGCGTTCGAGGTCGGTTTTCGCCGCGCGCAGCTGCTGCTGCACCTGCAGCATCAGGCGCGCATAGTCGTTATGCCAGTCATGGCCCGACAGCGCCTCGGCGCGGGCATAGCGGTCGAGTCGCGGCGCCGCTTTCGCGGCCGCCGTCGCCTTCAGCAGCCTGGGATGCGCGCCGCCCAGGCTGAAGCGCTCGTCCAGCCGCGGCACGATCATGTGGGGTGCCGGCGGCTCCTGCCATTGCGCCACGGCGGCGCGCAGCGCGCCCACCGCATCCGGATCGCCATGGGTGAAAAACAGGCCGTGGCGCACCGGGCCGCGGTCGCGCAGCCAGTCGAGCAGTTCGTCATGGTCGGCATGGCCGGAATAGATTTCCAGCTTGCGGATGCGCGCCCGCACGCTGATCTCGTCGCCCTGGATGCGCACCGCGCGCTCGCCATCCTCCAGCAGGCGGCCGAGCGTGCCCGGCGCCATGTAGCCGATCAGCAGCACGGTGGCATTCGGGCGCCACAGGTTGTTCTTCAGGTGATGGCGGATGCGCCCGGCCTCGCACATGCCGCTGGCTGCGATGATGATGGCGCCGCCGGTGACCTGCTCGATCTGCATGCTTTCCTGCACCGTGCGGGTAAAGCGCAGGGAGCCGCCAGCGAAGGGCTGCTTCGTCGAGGCGCGCACGCCGTTGTCGCGCTGCAGGTGCCGGGCGAATACATCGGTGATATGCGAGGCCAGCGGCGAATCGACGAAGATCGGCACGCGCGGAATGCCGCCATCGGCGATCAGCCGGGCAAGGTCGGCCAGCAATTCCTGGGTGCGTTCCACCGCGAAGGCCGGGATGACGAGATTGCCGCCGGCATCGAGGGCCGCGTTGACCTCGCCGGCCAGCACGGCGCGCCGCTGCAGCGGATCGAGCTTCGGGCGCGGGCGGCCGCCATAGGTGGATTCCATCACCACGATGTCGAGATCCCGCGGCCCGTCCGGGCTGTGCTGCAGCGCCTTGTGCTCGGGGCCGATATCGCCGGAGAACAGCAGCCGCAGCGGATGGCCGTTCGCGGTTCCGTCTGCGACCTCGATCTCGACGGAGGCCGAGCCGAGGATATGCCCGGCATTCCAGAAGCGCGCGCGCAGGCCAGGGCTCACCTCGAACCAGGTCTCGTAGTCGCGGGTGACGATCTGCTGCAGGGCCGCCCGGGCGTCGTCGCCGGTATAGATGGGCTCGACGATGCCGCGGCCGCGGCGCTGGTTGCGGCGGTTCAGCCGCTCGACCTCCATCTCCTGGATGCCGCCCGAATCCGGCAGCATCCAGCGCAGCAGGTCGGCGCTGCCCTCGGTGGCGATGACGGGGCCGCGATAGCCCGCCTTCACCAGCTTCGGCACCAGGCCGCTGTGGTCGATATGGGCATGGGTCAGCAGCACGGCGTCGATGCCGCGCGGATCGAAGGGCCAGGGCTGGTAGTTCAGTTCCTTCAGCGTCTTGTCGCCCTGGAACATGCCGCAGTCGACCAGCAGCTGCCGGCCGCCGGCCTCCAGGCGGTAGCAGGAACCGGTCACCGTGCCGGCGGCGCCGTGGAAGCTGAGGCTCGGGCTCATGACGCGTGCTCCTTCTTCTCATTCGTCGTCCCCGGACCTGATCCGAGGACCCCATTTCTGAATGGGATGCCCGGGTCAGGCCCGGGCATGACAGGACAAGGCATTAAACGGCATGTCCGTTCAGGGTGAAGCCGCTGTCCTGAGCGGCGAGTTCGGCGGCGAAGCCGAGATCGGCGGGCAGGGCGGCATGGATGCGGTACAGCGGCTCGCCCCTGCGCACGGGGTCGCCGGTCTTTTTCAGCAGGTCGACGCCGGCGCCCTTGAAGGCCGGCGCGCCGGCCATGCGGGCGACGCGGGCGATGCGCAGGCAGTCGATCGCCTGCACCACGCCGTCGCGCGGCGCCAGCATCTCGTAGCCGGTGGTGCCGGGCTCCAGGCCCCTGCTTCCGTTACCTGGCGGCGCGCCTGGGGGCGCACCCGGTGGCGCACCCTGGGCCTCGATGATCTGCTCCATCGCCCGCAGGCCGGCGCCGCTGTCGAGCAACGTGCGGGCGCGGGCGATGCCCTGGCCGCCCTTCACGCCGGGATCGGATTCGATCAGCCGTCCGGCCAGCAGCAGGGCGCGGTCGCGCAGGTCGGCCGGTGCTTCTGCCTCGTTGCGCAAAACCGCCATCACGTCGCGGGCTTCGAGAACCGGGCCGACGCCGCGGCCGATCGGCTGGCTGCCGTCGGTGATGATCACGTCGACCGGCAGGCCGAGTTCGCCGGCGACATATTCGAACAGCTTGCGCAGCCGGATCGCATCCGCATGGCTGCGCACCTTGGCGGTGGGGCCGACGGGGATGTCGAGCACCAGATGCCGCGCGCCGGCCGAGACTTTCTTCGACAGGATCGAGGCCACCATCTGCTCGCGGGTATCGATGCCCAGCGGCCGCTCGACGGTGATCATCACGTCGTCGGCCGGCGACAGGTTGACCCGGCCGCCCCAGACCAGGCAGCCGCCGATGCGCTCGACGATGGCGCGCATCTCGTCGGTGCCGATATCCACCCGCGCCAGCACCTCCATGGTATCGGCGGTGCCGGCCGGCGAGGTGATCGCCCGCGACGAGGTCTTCGGGATGGTCAGGCCATGGGCCATCACCAGCGGCACCACGATCATCGAGGTGCGGTTGCCGGGAATGCCGCCGATGCAGTGCTTGTCCACCACCGGGCGGTGGTCCCAGTCGAGCCGGTGGCCGACCCCGGCCATGGCGCGGGTCAGGTACAGCACCTCCTCGGTGCTCATGAAGCCGGCGCAGGCGACGAGGAAGGCGGCGATCTCCATCTTGGAATAGCGCAGCGCCGCGATGTCGCGCATCACCGCGCAGTAATCGGCCTCCGACAGCAGATGCCCCTCGATCTTGCCGCGCACCGCTTCCAGGCTGTCGACCGGGCGCGGATGGCCGATGGTCACCGGGGTGCCGGCAGGATGGCCGAACAGCCGGAAGGCCTCTTCCGACAGGCCGAGTTCGTCGGGGGCCAGCAGGGCGGGATCGTCGACGATGTTCAGGGTCGCCTGGATGCGCGGGCCGCCCCTGTCTGCGGTCTGCGTGCCATGGGGATGGGCGCCATGGGGATGGGCGGCGGCGAGCACCTCGATCTTGGCCAGCGCGAGGAATTCCTCGGCGCGGTAATGCGGGCAGGCGCGGCCCAGATAGGCGATGCTCTCGCGGTGGGTGTCGATGGCGATGGGCTTCAGCGTCAGCATCCGCCCAGTCTAGCCCGCGGGGCGCCGGCGCGACTTGACCGGGATCAATCCCCCAGTGCGCCGGCCGGTTCCATCACCGCGGCTTTCCGGGCCACGCGCACCGCCAGGGTTTCCGACTTGCCACGCAGGCTGACATCGGCGCGCTGCCAGCCCGGCGCGTCTTCGGCGAGGCCGCCGCGCATCGCGACTTCCTCGGAGACGACCAGCTCGGCGCCGAATTCCTTGGTGGCGCTTTCCAGCCGGCTGGCCGTGTTCACCGCGTCGCCGATGGCGGTCAGGTGCATGGCGCCGCCATGGCCCATCTCGCCGACGATGGCGGGGCCGCAGTGAATCCCGATGCCGATCTTCAGCTCCAGCCCGAGATCGGCCTGCAGCGCCTCGTTCAGCCTGGCCAGTCCGGCACCCATGCGGCGCGCCGCATCCAGTGCGCGGCGGCAGCCCTCGTCGGGCCCGTCCTCGATGCCGAACAGGGCCATCACGCCGTCGCCGATGAACTTGTCGAGGCGGCCGCCGGCGGAATCCACCGCCTCGCCCATCGCCTTGAAATACTGGTTCAGCAGGAACACCACGTCGTAGGGCAGCCGGCTTTCCGACAGCTTGGTGAAGCCGCGCAGATCGGCGAACAGGATGGCGATGCGCCGCTCCGAACCCTGGGCATGGCTCGCGGCGCCGTAGACCACCTTCGGCGGCACCCCGGCCGGCAGCATCGGAATCACCGCGATGTCGTCCTGCGGGCGGATCTGGCAGGCCAGCCGCACGCCGGGCGGCGCCATGATGCGCTCCAGCACCTTCTGCTCGGCGGTGTCGGGCGGCGGCAGGGCGGCGGCGCCGGGGCCGGTGACGCGCACCCGGCAGGTCGAACAGCGGCCCTGGCCGCCGCAGACCGAGGCATGCGGATAGCCGATGGCGCGGCTGGCTTCCAGAACGCTCATGCTGCCGGCGGCGCCACGATAGCGGCGGCCGTCGGGATAGGTGATGGTCAGGCCGGCGCGGCGGCTGTGCAGCAGCGCGATCAGGCCGCGCAGCGCGATGCCGCAGGCCAGCAGGGCGGCGATCACCTCGTAGGCGATCATGTTGGCGCGCGCGGCGAAACTGTAGGCGACATCGCCCGGCCAGTTCAGCCCGGCGCGGAAACCGGCCCGCCATTCCGGGTCCTGCAGCAGCTGCATCACCTGGCGGCCGCCCGACAGATAGCCCAGCATCGCCAGCATCGGCAGCAGCAGGGCGATGGCGAACAAGGCCGGCCAGCATCTGTCGAAGAGCGGCTTCATGCGCAGCCAGTAATAGACGCCGATGCAGCCATGGAACCAGGCAATCAGGATCAGCAGGTTCATGCGCAGGCCGGTCATCGGCGATTCGACGAACTGCGCGATCAGCACGAAGGCGTAGGAATCGTTGAGGTCGAATGCCGAATGCACCGCGCGGGTGCCGACGGCATGGTCGACCAGCATCACCGGGATGCACAGGCCCAGCAGCAGCTGGGTCCAGCCCTGCCAGGGGATGCCGCGGTAATGGCCGCGGCGGATCCAGTTGAACAGCGCCAGCAGGGGATGCAGCGCCGCCGCCGTATACAGCGCGATGGTGCCGGGCCAGCTGCGCCACAGCGCCTTGAACAGCGCGGCGCCGGCCTCCATCGCCGGCAGCGAGACCAGGCCGAGCGCATGGTTGGCCAGATGCAGCACCAGGTAGGTGAACAGCACCAGGCCGGAAGCGAGCTTGGCGCGGCTGTAGATGTCCTCCCAGCGGCGGGCGGAGGCGACAGCCCGGTTGTCCGGCGGCGCGACGGTCTGATCGCTCATGGCCGGCAGCCTAGGCCGGGGCGGGTTTGCCGTCCAGCGCAGCGCCCGGAGCCGAGAACAGCAGTTCGAGATAGTTGCGGTAATGGCGGAACTGCGCCGCCACCGCCAGCGGGTCCTGGCGCAGCTTGGACAGGATATAGGCGCCCTCGGTGATCGCGAGGCCCATATCGGCCAGTGTCGCGATGCTGACCGGCAGCCGCGGCGGATGCAGCCGGGCCGCCTGGCGCAGCTTGTCGCCGATCTGCCCGGCCCAGTGGGCGAAGACGCCGCGCACGAGATCCATGGTCTCGGCATCGAACAGCTGCGCCTCGTAGAGGAAGCAGGCATAGAGGCAGCCCGGATAGGGCGCGTTCATCGCGACCATCTCCTCCTCGTAGAATCCGAGGCAGAGCAGAACCTGCTGCAGCGGATCGCGGCTCAGCGTCTCGGCGCGCGACAGGTGGCGCTCCAGATGCGCGGCATCCAGCGCGGCATCGCGCTCGACCAGGGCCCGGGCCAGCTCGGCCTTGGTGCGGAAATGATAGAAGAAGGCGCCCTTGGTGATGCCGGTGCGGGCGATGATCGTGTCGATCGAGGCGGCGGCGAAACCGGTCTCCAGGATCAGGGCCTGGGCGGCATCCATGATCGCGGTGCGGGTGGCAGTGCCGTCACGGGGCATGGCATTCACCGTCCTGCATCAGGTCTCGCTTGCGGGCTGAAAATTATACGAACCGGTCGGTGCATCACAAACCCGTGAAGACAGCCCCGGTCCGTCCGGCTGTTCCGAAAAATATAAGGCGATCAATGGGCAAAGCAAAGGGCCGGTGACGGCGATCCCGGCCCGGAATGTCTTGACCGGCTTCAGGTTTTGGTATTTAAACCGACTGGTTGGTAAGTTTCCACGAAGAAACCACTTTTGCCGTCTGGAGAATACGACGAATGTCCCTGAAAGATTACCGCGGCGCGGCCGTCAGCGGCGCCAGCGACAAGGCCCTGGTGCAGTTCGAGGCTGCCCTGGCCGGCTTCCACTGCTATGTCGGCAACCCGCTGGCGGCGGCCGAACAGGCCATTGCCGAGGCTCCCGGCTTTGCCATGGCCCATGCCCTGCGCGCCCATCTGTTCCTGTCCGGCACCGAGGCGGCGGGCCTTGCCCCGGCCCGCGAAAGCATTGCCGCCGCGGCGGCGGCGGCGCGGACCGACCGCGAGCGGCTGCATGTGGCGGCCGCCACCGCGCTGGCGGAAGGCCGTTTCGAGGATGCCGTCGAGCGGTTCGAGGATATCCTGCTCGATCATCCGCGCGATGCGCTGGCCCTGCAGATGGCGCATCTGTTCGACTTCTACCGCGGCGATGCCCGTAACCTGCGCGACCGCGTGGTCCGGGTGCTGCCGAACTGGACCCGCGACCTGCCCGGCTATCATGCGCTGCAGGGCATGCTGGCCTTCGGCCTTGAGGAATGCGGCGACTATGCCCGCGCCGAGGAAGCCGGCCGCCGTGCCTGCGAGATCGAGCCGCGCGATGCCTGGGCGCATCATGCCGTCGCCCATGTGATGGAGATGCAGGGCCGCGTGAAGGACGGCATCGCCTGGATGCGCGACCGCGAGGCCTTCTGGGCGCCGGACAACATGATCGCCGTGCATAACTGGTGGCATCTGGCGCTGTATCACCTCGAACAGGAAGACATCGCGGCGGTGCTGGCGCTGTATGACGGGCATGTGCGCCGCGACCGTTCGGCCGTGGTGCTGGACATGGTCGATGCGGCCGCCATGCTGTGGCGCCTGCAGCTGCGCGAGATTGATGCCGGCCCGGCCCGCTGGTCGGAAATCGCCGAGGCCTGGGCACCGCTGGCCGGCGACGGCATCTATGCCTTCAACGACGTGCATGCCCTGGTCAGCTTCATCGGCGCCGGCCGCCGCGATCTGGTCGACCAGCAGCTGGAAACCCTGCGCCGGGCCGCGCGAAGCAGCGGCAGCAGCAATGCCGCCATGAGCGCGCAGGTCGGCCTGCCGGTGGCCGAGGCGCTGGCCGCCTTCGCCGCCGGCCGTTACGACAGCTGCGTGCGCTGGCTGCGGCCGGTGCGCGGCATCGCGCATCGGTTCGGCGGCAGCCATGCCCAGCGCGACCTGCTGGACCTGACGCTGATCGAGGCGGCGCGCCGGGCCGGCCAGGACAATCTGGTCCGTGCGCTGGCGGCAGAAAGGCTGCGCGCGAAGCCGGCCAGTCCGCTGGCCCAGCGCTATTACCTGCAGGCCGGCACGAAGGCGGCCGCCTGACAAGGCGGCCGTCGCGTCCGGCCTGGCCAGTCAGGGCGCCGGCTGTGCGGCCGGCCTGTGACTGGCCAGCTGGCCGTCAGCTAAGCTGTTGAATTTTAAGTATTAATGCGGAGGGCCTTACGAGGCCGCGACCTGCTTGCGGGCGATCTCGTGCAGTTCGGTCAGCTTGCCGCGCACCCGGTGTTCCGACAGGTCGAGCTTGTAGACCGCCAGGTCGGCCATGATCTTGCGGACCACGTCCTCGTCGCCGGCCTCTTCCAGGTCGGCGGCGACCACGTCCTTGGCATAGGCCTCGGCCTTCTCGCCGGACAGGCCGATCTGCTCGGCAATCCACAGGCCCATCAGCTTGTTGCGGCGGGCCACCGCCTTGAAGGCCAGCTCCTCGTCATGGGCGTGCTTCTTCTCGAAGGCGTCCTTGCGGTCGTCGAAGGTGGTCATCCGGGCCTCGTCGGGGGCAGCAAATGGGTCGGTTCGGTGCCCGTTATATAGGGGGGCGGCGGGGTTGCCTGCAAGTCTCGGGTTGCGGGAACCGGCGCCGGGGCCGGAACGGCGGAAAACCGGGCATTTCCAGGCTGTGCCGACCGCTGCGCCGCCATGGCCATCCGGATTGCAGCCGGGGCCCCCTTGCGCTATCTAGGGGCCGAGCAAATTCCCCCCGCTTTCCCCAACAGACACGGGTGTGCCATGACGCGCCGCAGACAGGTCTATGAGGGCAAGGCCAAGGTCCTGTTCGAGGGGCCGGAGCCGGGCACTCTGGTACAGTATTTCAAGGACGACGCGACCGCGTTCAACAACAAGAAAAAGGGCACCATCACCGGCAAGGGGGTGCTGAACAACCGCATCTCCGAATACCTGATGACGCGCCTGGGCGAGGTCGGCATCCCGACCCATTTCGTGCGCCGCCTGAACATGCGCGAGCAGCTGATCAAGGAAGTCGAGATCATCCCGCTCGAGGTCGTCGTGCGCAACGTCGCCGCCGGTTCGCTGGCGACCCGGCTCGGCGTTGCCGAGGGCACCAACCTGCCGCGCTCGATCGTCGAGTTCTATTACAAGAACGACGAGCTGGGCGATCCGCTGGTCTCGGAAGAGCATATCACCTGCTTCGGCTGGGCCAGTCCGCAGGAGATCGACGAGATCATGCATCTCGCGCTGCGCATCAACGATTTTCTCACCGGCCTGTTCCTCGGCATCGGCATCCGCCTGGTCGACTTCAAGCTGGAATTCGGCCGCTGGTGGCAGGGCGACGAGATGCGCATCATCCTCGCCGACGAGATCAGCCCCGACAGCGCCCGGCTGTGGGACTTCAAGACCAACGAGAAGATGGACAAGGACCGCTTCCGCCGCGATCTCGGCAATGTCGCCGAGGCCTACCAGGAAGTGGCGCGCCGGCTGGGCATCCTGCCCGAGGCCGGCGTGCGGGACATCAAGGGTCCCGACACGATGCAATAACCAGGCAGCCGCGGCTGCCGTGCGAAACGCGGCGGCCCCAGCATCTGGTGGCCGCCGCAGTTTTTTGGAAGAAGGACGAAAGATGAAAGCCCGAGTCCATGTGTCGCTCAAGAACGGCGTGCTCGATCCCCAGGGCAAGGCGATCGGCCAGGCGCTGCATTCGCTCGGCTTCGGCGATGTCGGCGAGGTTCGCCAGGGCAAGCTGATCGAGCTGGAACTGACCGGCGCGCTGGCGAAGAAGCCGAAAGCCGAAATCGAGGCCGCCGTGAAGGACATGGCGCAGAAGCTGCTGGCCAACATGGTGATCGAGAATTACTCGGTGGAGCTGGTGGGTTGAGCGGCAGGCAATTCCTTGTCGTCATTCCCGCGCAGGCGGGAATCCAGACTGTCGATGACAGTCGCAACCCCTGGATCCCCGCTTTCGCGGGGACGACGGAGAAGTAAATGAAAGCCGCCCTCATCACCTTCCCCGGATCGAACCGCGAGCGCGACATGCGGCTGGCGCTGACCCGCGCCAATGGCGGCAGGGCGCCGGTGGATGTCTGGCATGGCGACAGCAGCCTGCCCGACGGCATCGACCTGATCGTGCTGCCCGGCGGCTTTTCCTATGGCGACTATCTGCGCTGCGGCGCCATGGCGGCGAACTCGCCGGTCATGCGGGAAGTGAAGAAGCGGGCCGATGCCGGCGTGCGGGTGCTGGCGGTGTGCAACGGTTTCCAGATTGCGTGTGAAGCAGGCCTTCTGCCGGGCGCGCTGATGACCAATGCCAGCCTGAAATTCATCTGCCGCGACGTGAACCTGCGCATCGAGACGACGCAGAGCGAATTCACCCGGAAATACCGCAAGGGCCAGACCATCCGCGTGCCGGTCGCCCATCATGACGGCAACTACACGCTGGGCGCCGACGACGTGAAGCGGCTGGAAGATGCCGACTGCATCGCCTTCCGCTATGCCGACCATCTCGGCAATGTCGATGCCGGCACCAATCTCAACGGTTCGGTCGGCAATATCGCCGGCATCTACAACGAAAAGAAAACCGTGCTCGGCCTGATGCCGCATCCGGAAAACGCCACCGACCCGGTCTGCGGCGGCACCGACGGTGCCGGCCTGTTCGAATCGATTGCGGAGTCGCTGTCTTGAGTGAAGCCCAGAAGAATACGGCGAAAGCCGGCGCATATCCCGCCGACCTGATGGGCCTGAGCAGGGCCGAATACGATCTGGTGCTGGAGATCATGGGCCGGGTGCCCAACGAGGTCGAGCTGGGCATCTTCTCGGTGATGTGGTCGGAGCACTGCTCCTACAAGTCGTCGAAGAAATGGCTCAAGACCCTGCCGACCAAGGCGCCGTGGGTGATCCAGGGCCCGGGCGAGAATGCCGGCGTGATCGATATCGGCGACGGCGATGCCGCCATCTTCAAGATGGAAAGCCACAACCACCCGTCCTTCATCGAGCCCTACCAGGGCGCGGCCACCGGTGTCGGCGGCATCCTGCGCGATGTCTTCACCATGGGTGCGCGGCCCATCGCCAATCTCAATGCCCTGCGCTTCGGCGCGCCCGAGCATCCGAAGACCCGGCATCTGGTATCGGGCGTGGTGCATGGCATCGGCGGCTACGGCAACTGCGTCGGCGTGCCCACGGTCGCCGGCGAGGTGAATTTCCACCCCAGCTACAACGGCAACATCCTCGTCAACGCCATGACCGTCGGCCTCGCCAAGACCGACAGGATCTTCTATTCGGCCGCCGCCGGAATCGGCAATCCGGTGGTCTATGTCGGCTCCAAGACCGGCCGCGACGGCATCCACGGCGCCACCATGGCTTCCGCCGAATTCACCGACGATTCGGAAGAGAAACGCCCCACCGTGCAGGTCGGCGACCCCTTCACCGAGAAGCTTCTCATCGAGGCCTGCCTCGAGCTGATGGCCACCGACACCATCGTGGCGATCCAGGATATGGGCGCGGCGGGCCTGACCTCGTCGTCTTTCGAGATGGCGTCGAAGGGCGGCATGGGCATCGAGATCGACCTTGATAAAGTGCCGGCGCGCGAGACCGGCATGACGCCGTTCGAATTCATGCTCTCCGAAAGCCAGGAGCGCATGCTGATCATCCTCAAGCCCGGCAGCGAGCCGCAGGCCGAGGCGATCTTCCGCAAATGGGAACTCGATTTCGCGGTGATCGGCCACCTGACCGATACCGGCCGCATGGTGCTGCGTTTCAACGGCGAGCAGGTCGGCGACCTGCCCATCGATCCGCTGGCGGCCGCGTCGCCGGAATATGACCGGCCATGGGTGAAGACCCCGCCGCAGATGCCGCTCGGCCCCGTCAACCATCCGCTGCCGCTGGCCGAAGCGCTGCTGAAACTGACCGGCAGCCCCGACATGGCCTCGCGCCGCTGGATCTGGGAACAGTATGACTACCTGATCCGCGCCAGCACCGCGCAGATTCCCGGCGGTGACGCGGCCGTCGTGCGGGTCGAGACCCATCCGACCAAGGCGCTGGCGATGACCACCGACTGCACGCCGCGCTATGTGTTTGCCGATCCGGTCGAGGGCGGCAGGCAGGCGGTGGCCGAAACCTGGCGCAACATCACCGCCATCGGTGCCCGGCCGCTGGCGATCACCGACAACATGAATTTCGGCAACCCGGAGCGCCCCGACATCATGGGGCAGTTCGTCGGCGCCGTCGAAGGCATCCGCGAGGCCTGCCTGGCGCTGGATTATCCGGTCGTCTCGGGCAACGTGTCGCTCTACAACGAGACCAACGGCAAGGGCATCCTGCCCACCCCGGCCATCGGCGGCGTCGGCCTGCTGGATGATGTCGCGAAGATGGCGACGCTCGCCTTCAAGCTGCCGGGCGAGGCGGTGATCCTGCTGGGCGAGACGAAGGGCCATCTCGGCCAGTCGCTGTACCTGCGCGAGATCTGCGGCCGCGAGGAAGGCCCGCCGCCGCCGGTGGACCTGCAGGCCGAACGCCGCAACGGCGATGCCGTGCGCGCCATGATCGGCGATGGTCTGGTCTCGGCGGTGCATGACTGCGCCGATGGCGGCCTTGCTTCCGCGCTGGCCGAGATGGCCATGGCCGGCAACATGGGTGCCGAGATCGCACTGCCGGCTGGCGATGCCTTCGCGCTGGCCTTCGGCGAGGATCAGGCCCGCTATGTCGTCACCTGCCCGGATGAACAGGCCGGGGCGGTGCTGGCGGCGGCCGAGGCGGCCGGCGTGCCGGCGGTGCGGCTCGGCCTGACCGGCGGCGACCAGTTGACCTTCCGGGGCCATGGCTCCATATCGGTGCAGGATCTGCGCGGGGCCCATGAGGGCTGGCTGCCGCGCTACATGGCCGGCGAATTGTAAAAGACAAGAAAGTCCAAGGGGATAGCGACAATGGCAATGGATGCGTCCGAGATCGAGGCGATGATCAGGGAAGCCCTGCCCGACGCCCAGGTCCGCATCGACGACCTGCGCGGCGATGGCGACCATTATGCCGCCACCGTGATCTCCGCGGCTTTTGCCGGCAAGACCAGGGTGCAGCAGCACCAGATGGTTTACGCGGCCCTGAAAGGCCGCATGGGCGGCCAGCTGCATGCGTTGGCGCTCACCACGCAAACGCCATAGTTAATATTGGCTCCGTAACGACACGACCAGAAGGACGATCGCCATGAGCGAGAAGGAACAGACTTTCGAGCGCATCCGCGAAGAGATCGGCGGCAACGACATCGTGCTGTTCATGAAGGGCACGCCGGTGTTTCCGCAATGCGGTTTCTCGGCCATGACCGTGCAGGTGCTGTCGCATCTGGGCGTCAAGTTCAAGGGCGTCGACATCCTCGCCGATCCGGCGATCCGCACCCACCTGAAGGAATTCTCCGACTGGCCGACCTTCCCGCAGCTCTACGTGAAGGGCGAGTTCATCGGCGGCTGCGACATCGTGCGCGAGATGTACCAGTCGGGCGAGCTGCAGCAGCATCTGCAGCAGCAGGGTATCGCCGTCCAGGAAGCCCCGGCCTCCTGAAGCCGGCCTCCTGAGGCCTTGCCTCCTTTCAGCATCCGGCAGATCGACCATGTGGTGCTGCGGGCCTCCGACCCGCAGCGCCTGGTCGCCTTTTACCGCGACGTGCTCGGCTGCGCGCTGGCGCATCAGCAGCCCGCGATCGGGCTTTTCCATCTGCGCGCCGGCAGCGCCCTGATCGACATCATGGACCGCAGCGGCCGGCTGGCGTCGGACGGCGACCTCGAACCGCAGCGGGCCCGGCGCAACCTGGACCATCTCTGCCTGCGCATCGATCCCTTCGATGCCGATGCCATCCTCGACCATCTCGCCGCCCATGACGTGGCGGTGCAGCCGCCGGCCCGCCGCTTCGGCGCCGAGGGCGAAGGCCCGTCGATCTACCTGTTCGATCCCGAAGGCAACATGGTGGAACTGAAGGGCGGTGCCGGCTAGGATGGCTCGGATCACCGCATATCACTGCGATCCGGGTTCCAGAATGCCGCATGTCGAGACCGCCAGGCTGATCGAAGCCTATTACGATGCCTTCAATGCCCAGGATACCGACCGTTTCCTCGGCTATCTCGCCGACGATGTCGTGCACGACATCAACCAGGGTGGCCGCGAGACCGGCAAGGATGCCTTCCGCGCTTTCCTCGGCCGCATGAACCGCTGCTACGAGGAGAAGATCGTCGATCTCTTCGTGATGACTAATGCCGATGGCAGCCGCGCGGCGGCCGAATTCACCGTGCTCGGCGTCTATCTGGAAACCGATGACGGCCTGCCGGAAGCCGAGGGCCAGCAATACAAGCTGCCGGCCGGCGCCTTTTTCGAGATCCGCGACGGCAAGGTCGCCCGCATTTCCAACAGCTACAATCTCAGCGACTGGGTGAAACAGGTCGCCGGATGAGCGGCGGGCCCGAGGCACAGGCGGGCGGCATCCGCGTCCTGCGCCTGGCCGGCGCGGCGATGCAGGCGCGGCTGGACGATCTCGCGCGCCTGCGCATCGAAGTCTTCCGCGCCTGGCCCTACCTGTATGAGGGCTCGCTCGACTACGAGCGCCATTACATCGCCCGCTACGACGCGGCGCGCAGCGGCACCCTGATCGTGGCCATGGATGGCACCCGCATCGTCGGCGCCGCCACCGCACTGGCGCTCGCCGAGGAAGCCGATTACGTGAAGGCGCCCTTTGTCGCGGCCGGCATGATGCTGGCCGACATCTTCTATTTCGGCGAAAGCGTGCTGCTGCCCGGATATCGCGGCCGCGGCATCGGCGTCGAGTTCTTCCGCCAGCGCGAGGCGGCGGCGCGCGCCTTCGACTGCCCGGTCTGCTGTTTCTGCGCGGTGCAGCGCCCCGACGACCATCCGCTGAAGCCGGCGGATTACGTGCCGCTGGATGCCTTCTGGGAAAAGCGCGGCTATCGCAAACGGTCGGATCTGGTCTCGACCTTTTCATGGCGCGATATCGGCGATGAGGCACAGACGGAAAAGCTGATGGTCTACTGGATGAAGGACCTGCGCAGGGAGGCGATGGCATGAGCATCCTGCCGGTGGCCGCCGCGCAGTATCCGATCGGGCGCTTTGCCGATTTTGCCGCCTGGCATGCCCATGCCGCCGACTGGGTGGCGACGGCGGCCGGCCAGGGCGCAAAGCTGCTGCTGTTCCCCGAATACGGCGCCATGGAGCTGACTTCGCTGCTGCCCGAGGCGCTGCAGCAGGACCTGACCGGCCAGATCGGCGCGCTGCAGCGGTATCATGACGATTTCGTCGCCGCCTGGACCGAATTCGCCGCCCGCCACGGCGTGCATATCGTGGCGCCGTCGCTGCCGGTGACGGCCGGGAAGGAGAAGGACGGCAGCGGAATCGTCAACCGCAGCTACCTGCTGGCCCCGAACGGCGCCGTGGCCTACCAGGACAAGCGGCAGATGACCCGCTTCGAGCGCGAGGCCTGGATCATCGAGGGCGGCGCCGGGCTGAAGGTGTTCGATCTCGATTTCGGCCATGCCGCGCCCCTGCGGGTCGGCATCACCATCTGCTACGACGTGGAATTCCCGCTGATCGCCCAGGCGATGGCGCAGGCCGGCGCCGACCTGATCCTGTGTCCCAGCTGCACGGATACCCTGGCCGGCGCCAACCGGGTGCAGACCGGGGCGCGGGCCCGTGCGCTGGAAAACCAGGTCTTCGTCGCCGTCTCGCCCACGGTGGGGCTGGCCGAATGGTCGCCGGCGGTGGACGTGAATGTCGGCTGGGCCAGCATGCTGGCCACCCCCGACCGCGGCATGCCCGATGACGGCGTGATCGCCATGGGCGAGCTGTCGAAGCCGGGCTGGGTGCATGCGGAACTCGATTTCGATGCCCTGCGCCAGACCCGGGAAGATGCCCAGGTCTATACGCGGCGCGACTGGCCGGCACAAAGCCAGCCGTCGCTCGACGTGACGCCGGTCTCGCTGTAGGCGGCGGCGCGACCGGCTCCGGTCCGGAATCCGGACCGGAGCCTTTGCATGCGGTGCCGGCGGCGTTTACGCGTCGACCAGCTCGCGCTTCGCCTTCGCCCGCAGGGCCGCCTGTTCGGCGACGCGGCGGCCGAGATGCTTCGCGGTCTCGAGGTCGCTGGCGATCGGGCCATCTTCCGGGCCCTGGTCGGCATTCGACTGCGCCATGGCGCCGAGGAAGCTGCCCAGCCGGTTGAGGTCGTTGACGCTGCCCTTGGAATTGTTGTTGCCCGGCAGCAGGTCGAGGCCGACCCACAGCATGCCGTGCTGGGCGGCGAAGATGGCGAGCTGGATCAGGCTGTTCAGCTTGTCGCCCGACTGCGAGGCGGAATTGGTGAAGCCGGCGGCCAGCTTGTCTTTCCAGCCGCGCGCGTACCAGGTCTGGCTGGTGGCATCCATCCAGGTTTTGAACGGGCCGGACACGCTGCCCATATAGGTGGGCGAGCCGAAGATGATCGCATCGGCGGCATCCAGCGCGGCGGCCTGCCCGGCCGCCTCGTCGACGGAGATCAGCAGCACCTTGGTGCCGGCGACGCTTTCGGCCCCGGCGGCGACCGCCTCGGCCTGCTTCTTGGTGTGGCCATAGCCGGAATGGTAGACGACAGCGACATTGCTCATGGGGGTCAAGTCCTTGTATTGGCGCAAGTTTGAAAGATCACTCAAAGATATTGAGTTACTTTGAGTGACTAATACATGGCCTCTTGATTTCCTGAGTAAAGTAGGTACTTAAAAGTAACCATATAAATTTCCCGTCGCTGCCCGCCGCCGTTTCAGGAGCCCCTGATGACCAACCCCGCCCCGCCTGCCGCCGTCCGTCGCGAGGATGCCGCCGTGGATGCCCGCTCGGCCTGTCCAGTCGATGCGGTGCTGCGGCTGCTGATGGGGCCGTGGACCACCTACATCCTCTATGTGCTGCGTACCCAGGGGCCGCGGCGCTTCGGAGAGCTGAAGCGCGAGGTCACCGGCATCTCCGCGAAAGTGCTGACCGAGCGCCTGCGCATGCTGGAAGAGGCCCAGCTGGTGCGCCGCGACTACCAGGCGACGATCCCGCCGCAGGTGACCTATTCGCTGGCGCCGCGCGGCGCCGAGCTGACACCGATGCTGGACATGGTGAAGGATCTGGCGCTGCGCTGGCAGACCGAGGATGCGGTCGCGCTGCAGCCGGCGCGCCAGGCGGCGGAGTAAGGCGGCGGATCAGGCCGCACCGGCGCCGGTGCGCTGACCGGCAACAAAAAAGGCCGCCCGTGAGGGGCGGCCTTTTCGTATTCGGAGAAATCCGAAGGATCAGCGCGAGTAATACTCGACGACCATGTTCGGTTCCATCTTCACCGGATAGGGCACATCGGCCAGCAGCGGGACGCGGGCGAAGGTCGCCTTCATCGGGCTGTCCATGGTGATGTAGTCCGGCACGTCGCGCTCGCCCGAGGCGATGGCTTCCAGCACGAAGGGATAATCCTTCGCCTTGCCGCGCACCTCGATCACGTCGCCGACCTTGACCTGGTAGCTCGGCACGGTCACGCGCCGGCCGTTCACCGAGATATGGCCATGGTTGATGAACTGGCGCGCGGCGAACACGGTCGCCACCACCTTCATGCGGTAGACCACGGCATCCAGGCGGCGCTCCAGCAGGCCGATCAGATTCTCCGAGGTGTCGCCGCGGCGGCGGTTCGCCTCCGCATAGGCGCGGCGGAACTGCTTCTCGGTGATGTTGCCGTAGTAGCCCTTCAGCCGCTGCTTGGCCATCAGCTGCACGCCGTAATCGGTCGGCTTCTTGCGCTTCTGGCCATGCTGGCCCGGCGGGTATTCGCGCTTGTTGATCGGGCTCTTGGCGCGGCCCCACAGGTTCTCGCCCAGCCGGCGGTTAATCTTGTACTTGGATTCCTGACGCTTGGTCATGTTCAGTCCTGGTTTCGGCGCATGAGGGGAAGGCAGCCACGACGACCCGTTCATGCAAGAAATGCCGATCCCCCCGGTGAGGAGCCGGGGAGGGCGGCGGCATCATACGGATCGGACCCCCCGCGTCAAGCGCGGATCGGCCGCCGGCGGCAGGTCCTCCGCCCGCCGGCCCGAAGTATTGTGCCGGTGTTTTCCCGGTGAAACGGCCGCCACCGGCCGGTTCTTCTGTTTCAGGACTGAAAAACGCGGCGCCATTCCCGGGGAGTACTGTTCTCTACTTATGGTATTATTAGTAGGCTTGCTAAGCCAGCTTGCGCCGGTCCGGGGCTGCGGCTACTACTGGGACGGGGTGTTCCGGTCACGGAGCAGCCGGCGGGCCGTCGCCGTCGCCGGAAATAAGTGTCTGTCCTGAACCATTTGGCCTGGCCCGACGGCCGGGCCGGCATGGCGCGGGGCGGTTTTCGGGGGGCATGGGCCGCAGGGCCCGCGGCGGGCACGTCACGTCAGATCGCGAGTAAAACCGGAAGTAAAACGGAGTATAAACCGGAAGAATCCGGCTGTTCTGCCCGGCCGCGCAAGTATCGGCCGGCCGGCCGGCTCCTTCCCGCCTGTTCCTCCTTCTGTCTGGTGCCGACCGCATGCGCAAGCTGAGCATTTCCCTCCGCGTCACCGCCGCCTTCCTGCTGATCATCGCCCTGCTGCTGGCCGTCGCCGGCCTCGCCTGGCGCAATGTGCAGTTCCTCGAACAGGCTCAGCGCGAAACCACCGAAACCTTCCGGGTGCTCGACGCGCTGGCCGCACTCGGCCAGGCGATGTCCGACCAGGAAACCGCCCTGCGCGGCTATGCCCTGTCGGAGGATGAGACCCATCTCGACAGCATGACCATCGGCCGCGGCGCCAGCGGTCGCCTGCTCGACCTGCTGAAGCAGCTCACCTCCGGCAATCCGCGCCAGCAGGAAAGGCTGGAGGATGTCGCCCGTCAGATCGGCGACTGGCAGCTGAAATTCGGCGACGCGGTGGTGGCGCGGCTGAAGGACGAGGGCCAGCGCGCCGCGGCGCTGCGCACCCTGCGCTCGCCGCTCAGCAAGGGCCAGATGGAACAGATCCGTGCCGTGCTGGAAGAGATGCGCGACGAGGAGCGCGGCGATCTCAACCGCCGCAACCAGGCCCAGGATGCCGCTTTCATGAACCTGCTGCAGATTTCCGCGGCCGGGCTCGGGGTGCTGCTGCTGGTGGTGCTGGCCGCGGTGCTGATGGTGCGGCTGACGGTGGTGCGGCCGGTGCAGGGCATGACCGCGGCGATGCAGGGTCTGGCCGGCGGCGATCTCGATGTCGCGATCACCGGTGCCGATCACCGCGACGAGGTGGGCGAGATGGCGCGCGCCCTGCAGGTGTTCAGGGACGGCATGATCGCGCGGCGCGAGGCCGAGAGCGAGGTCGCCCGCCAGCGCGAGGAATCCGAACAGCGCCGCCTCGGGCGCGAGCGTCAGGAACAGGCGGCCGCCCGCGAGATCGCCGACCTGGTGGCGGCGGTGGCCGGCGGCGATATCGGGCGCCGGCTGTCCACCGAGGGCAAGGAGGGGCTGTATCTCGCCATTGCCGAGGGCATCAACCGGCTGGCCGGCGCCGTCGAGGGCGTGATGAACGAACTGGGCCACGTGCTCAACGCCATGGCCGAGGGCCGGCTCGACCGCCGTGTCACCGGCCAGTATGACGGCGCCTTCGCCCGCATGAAGACCGATGCCAACCGCATGGCCGAACAGCTGGCCGCCATCGTCACCCGGCTCGGCCGCTCCGCCGGCCAGGTACGCTCGGCTGCCGACGAGATCTCCGCCGGCAGCCAGGACCTGGCCAGCCGCACGGAATCGCAGGCGGCGAGCATCGAGGAAACCGCGGCATCCATGCACGAGATCACGGCAACCGTGAAGCAGAATGCCGACAATGCCCAGGCGGCCAGCCAGCTGGCCACGGTGGCCCGCGATACCGCCGAGAAGGGCGGCAGCGTCGTGCAGGATGCCGTCGCCGCCGTCACCCGGATCGAGGAGAGCGCGCAGAAGATCGCCGACATTGTCGGCCTGATCGACGAGATCGCCTTCCAGACCAACTTGCTGGCGCTGAATGCCAGCGTGGAAGCGGCACGCGCGGGCGAAGCCGGCAAGGGCTTTGCCGTGGTGGCGCAGGAGGTGCGGGCTCTCGCGCAGCGCAGTGCCAATGCGTCGAAGGACATCAAGGCACTGATCGCCACGTCGAATGCCCAGGTGAAGACCGGCGCGTCGCTGGTGAACCAGACTGGCAGCAGCCTCACCGAGATCGTCAATGCCGTGAAGAAGGTGTCGGACATCGTGGCCGAGATCGCGGCAGCCAGCCGCGAGCAGGCCACCGGGCTGGAGCAGGTGAATACCGCCGTGGCCAGCATGGACGAGGCGACCCAGCGCAACGCGGCACTGGTCGAAGAGACCACGGCTGCCGCGCAGTCGCTGAACGGACAGGCTGGCGAACTCGCCGATGCGATCAGTTTCTTCCGGGTCGAAGCTGGTGCCGCCGACAGGCCGGCCCCGGCTGCTGCTCCGGCCACTGCTCCGGCGGTCGCGAAGCAGACTGCGGCACAGCCTGCCGCATCGAAGCCGTCTGCACCGAAAGCAGCGGCTCCGAACGCACCGGCATCAAAAGCACCGGAACCGAAACGGCCGGCACCGAAGGCGCCGCCGTCAGCGGCGAAGCCCGCTCCGGCCCTGGCCGGCGATGACGATGACTGGCTGGAATTCTGACCGGTCGCGGGCCGCAGGCGGCGCTGCGGCTGGACTTTGTCTGCTGCCGCGCTTCTTATGACAGGCAGGATCTGACAAACGCGGAATCGTCATGCTGCTGCATCTGTGCACCTGGGAAGAGACCGAGGCCTATCTGAAGCGCTCCACCGGGATCATCATCCCGATCGGCTCCACCGAGCAGCATGGCCCCAACGGCCTGATCGGCACCGACGCGATCTGCGCCGAGGTTTTCGCAAAAGCCGTGGGCGAGGCCGCCGATGCGCTGGTCGCCCCCACCATCAATGTCGGCATGGCCCAGCATCACATGGCCTTTGCCGGCAGCATGACGCTGCGGCCCTCCACCCTGATCGCGGTGCTGCGCGACACCGTGGCCTCGCTGGCCCGGCACGGCTTCACCCGCTTCTTCTTCCTCAACGGCCATGGCGGCAATGTCGCCACGGTGACGGCCGCCTTCTCCGAGATCTATGCCGAGACCAGCCTCGATCAGGCCGCCGGCAGCAATGGGACCGGCGTGCGTTGCGTGATCCGCAACTGGTGGGAGGCCCCCTCGGCCAAGCGGCTGTCGCGCGAGCTGTTCGGCAGCGAAGAGGGCAGCCACGCCACGCCCAGCGAGGTCTCGGTCACCTATCATGCCTATCCCGAGGCGGTGAAAAGCGTCGCCGCCATGAGTCCGCGCGTCGCCCCCTCGGGCGGCTTCGCCGATGCCGCCGATTACCGCCGCCGCTTTGCCGATGGCCGCATCGGCTCGAATCCGGCCCTGGCCTCGGCCGCCCATGGCAAGACGATCATGGATGCCGTGGTGCCCGAACTGGCCGGCATCTACCGCGACTTCCTCGCCGCCTGAGCGGAGCGGCAGAGCCATGGGCCAGTCTGCGGGCCGCGCCCTGCTCGACCGCTATTACGCGGCGCTGCGGGACGGCGACTTCGCCGCCCTGGAGCAGATCGTCGCCCCCGATGTGACGGTGCGCTATTACGGCCCGCCCGGCCTGCTGCCCTGGATCGGCCTGCATGAGGGCTTCGCCGCCTATCGCCGCTTTCTCGGCCAGGTGCGCGATGCGCTGGAGATCGTCGCCGTCGAGCAGGAGGCGGTGGTTGCCGAGGGCGAGTGGATCGTGCTGCTCGGCCGCGGCCAGTGGCGGGCGAAGGCCTCGGGCCGCGATATTGCGGTGCACATGACCAATGCCTTCCGCATCCGCGACGGCCGCATCGCCGAATACCGGGTCTATACCGACACCGCCGCCTTCGCCGCCGCCCTGCGCTGAGCCGCGGCATCCGGCCATATCCGGTCTGCCTGCAGCGTGCCTGCGGTCACGAAAAGACCGCAATCCCGTCACACCCCGGGCATGCTTGCCGGCCTATCATCACCGCCATAGATCATGCAGCAGAGGCCGCGTGACAACGTGATTCCCAATGACAGGTTCCGAGCAACAGGAGGGGCCCATGCAGGACAGACAGACGCCGCAACCCCGGATCAGGATGGGTCAGGTCCGCTGGCTTGCCGTCGATGCCGCCGGCGAGCCGGCGCTCAGCGACATGCTGGCCGACCCGATCACCCAGCTGCTGATGCGCCGCGACGGCGTGCAGGAAGGCGAGATCCGCCGCCTTGCCGCCCGGCTGCAGCAGCGCCGCGGGCCTGCCGCCGCCAACGACACGGCGGCCGAACTGCCGCGATAGATGCGCTCGCACAGGCCCGGCCGTTCCGGCCGCGGGCTTTGGAAAGGCGGGCTCTGGCCCGCCTTTTTTGCATTCCGGGCGCCGGCAGGGCGGCCGGCCTGAAATGATATTTATTCTTACTTGCACAACGAGACGATCCGTCCTAAGATGAGAACAGTTCGCAGGTAGCCGCAACGGCGCGGCTGCCCGCTCAGGATCGGATGGATGTCAGATACGCTTGCGCCTGCCGCTGCATCGCGCGACCCGGCCGAGGCCGGTGATGCGCCGCCGCGCCTCAGCAGCCGCAGCCTGTTCGGCACCGGCCGCGAGGTGATCATCGAGCATGACGGTGCCGACTACCGTCTGCGGGTGACCTCGAACGGCAAGCTGATCCTGACCAAGTGAGTTTCGCCCAGTGCGAGTTGCCCCGTCGCCTCTGATGCAAGGAGACGCGTGATGACAGCAAGGACCCTGCCGCGGACGAACCGTCCAACCGCTCTGCATCTGCTGGGCGCCGCCCTGCTCGGCTTCTGCGATGCCTGTCACGACATCCGGGTGATCGCGCGCACCGGCTAGGGCCGGCACAGACAGTCAGTCGGTATCGCGGAAAGACGGCCCGGACCTCCCACCCTGCCCGGTCCGTCGGCCCGCGATGCCGAAGCGGCCGGCCGGACAATCCCTGCCGGAGTCCGGCCGGCCGCAATTCTGTCTCTTATCCTTCTGAAACGACGACCCAGCCCGCCGCGTCCAGCGCGACGGGAAAGCGGACCAGGCTCTGGCCCTTGCAGGGTCCGGCAAAGCAGGCGCCGCTTTCCGGCACGAACAGCGCACCATGGGTGCCGCACATCAGCGCGCTCATGTCGCGGCTGAAAAACGCATCCGGCCGCCAGTCCAGCGAGGTGCGCGCATGCGGGCATTCGTTCACGTAGCCGAACACGCCGCCCAGCCAGCGCACGACAAAGCATTCGAAGCGGTCTTTCCCGGCACCGAAGGTGAATCCCTTCGCGCCGGGCTCGGGGATCTCGGCCAGAGCCACCAGCCGCGTGCCGGCCTCAGGCTGGTTCGGGCGGGCCATGGATCAACCCGCCATCGTCATGCCCGCGGAAGCAGGCACCCAGAAGACCGGCGCCGCCGGAACGGGGTTCCCGCCTGCGCGGGAATGACGGCAGAGAAGCATCATCACGCCGTCACGCCGCCCATCTTGCAGATCAGCTTCCAGCTCGCCGCATCCACCGGCGAGACCGACAGCCGCGACTGCCGCAGCAAAGCCAGGTCCTTCAGCTTCGGCTCGGCCTTGATCTGCGCGAGCGTGACCGGAGTCTTGAGAGGAAGGAGCGCCTTCACGTCGACCATGCCGAATTTGCCGGTCTCGTCGGTGGGGTCCGGGTAATACAGCTTGCAGATCTCGACGATGCCGACGATCCGCTTCTCGTCCACAGAATGATAGAAGAAGGCGCGGTCGCCGAGTTTCATGGCCTTCATGTTGTTGGCGGCCTGGTAGTTGCGCACGCCGTTCCAGCTCTCGACCTTCTTCTTGACCTGGCTGTCCCACGACCAGGCGGAAGGCTCCGATTTCATCAGCCAGTAGTTCATGATCCCGTCGCCTCCGGTCAGTCGTCTTCGCTGGTGAAGGGCCGCGCCAGCAGGGCGGCCAGCATCTCGTCGATATCGGCGCCTTCATGCAGCACGGCATGCACGGCCTCGCAGATCGGCATCTCGATGCCGCGCTTGGCCGCCAGCGTCACCACGGCCTGCGCGGTATGCACGCCTTCGGCCACGGTGCGGCGGCCCTGCATGATCTCGGCCAGGGTTTTTCCCTCGCCCAGCGCAATGCCCAACGACAGGTTGCGCGATTGCGGCCCCGAGCAGGTCAGCACCAGGTCGCCCAGTCCCGACAGGCCCATCAGGGTGCGCCGCCGCGCGCCCATCGCCGCGCCCAGCCGTGCCAGTTCGGCGAGGCCGCGGGTGATCAGCGCCGCGCGGGTGTTGTCGCCGAATTTCCGCCCGATGACGATGCCGCAGGCAATCGCCAGCACGTTCTTCAGCGCGCCGCCGAGCTGCGCGCCGACGATGTCGTCCGAGTAATACGGCCGGAAGGTCGGTCGGCCGAGCCTCTGCATCAGCGCCTCGCCGAGCACCGCATTCTCGCAGGCCAGCGTCGCCGCCGCCGGCAGGCCGCGCGCGACTTCGGCGGCGAAGGTCGGCCCGGTCAGGATCGCCAGCGGCCGGTCGGGCAGCACTTCCGCCAGCACCTCCGCCGGCAGCAGGCCGGTGCCGATCTCGATGCCCTTCGCCGCCACCACCAGCGGCGCACGGCTTTCGGGCAGTTCGTCGCGCAGGCGGAAGGCGAAGCCGCGCAGGGTCTGCGCCGGCATCGCCAGCACCAGCGCCTCGCAGTCTTTCAGGGCGCGGAAATCGCCGGTGGCCTGCAGGTCGGCGGGCAGTGTCACATCCGGCAGATACAGCGTGTTGACACGCCCGGCATTGATGCCGGCCACCACCTCCTCGTTGCGGGCCCAGATCAGCGTGCGGCCCTCGGCGGGATTCTGGTCGGCGCTGAGCGCCGCCAGCGCGGTGCCCCAGGCGCCGCCGCCGATCACGCCGACATCATGGATCGCCGGAGTCTGTGTCATGCATTCCCCTTGTTCATGCCTTCACGCTCACGCCTTCACACCGGCGCCGGACCGCGCCTCCGCCTGCGGGTCCAGCGGCCAGCGCGCGCGGGCCGGCGCCTCCAGGCTGTCGGTGATGCCGAGCCGGAACCGTTCCAGACCGGCCCAGGCGATCATCGCGCCGTTGTCGGTGCACAGATTCATCGGCGGCGCGGTGAAATGCATGCCGCTCTTTTCCGCCAGCGCCACCAGCCCTTCGCGCAGGGCCGCATTGGTGGCAACGCCGCCGGCCACCACGAAATGCTTCCGCGCGGCGCCATATGTCCCGTCGAACATGGCGACGGCATTGCGGGCGCGGTCGAGGATCACGTCCATGACCGTCTGCTGGAAACTGGCTGCGAGGTCGGCCCTGTCCTGCTCGCTCGGCGCCGGGCCGCAGGATTCAAGAGCCAGCCGCACGGCGGTCTTCAGGCCGGAGAAGCTGAAATCGCAGCCCGGCTTGCGCCACAGCGGCCGCGGCAGCTCGAACCGCGCGGCATTGCCCTGTTTCGCCAGCCGTTCGATGGCCGGGCCGCCGGGATAGCCGAGCCCCAGCAGCTTGGCGGTCTTGTCGAAGGCCTCGCCGGCCGCATCGTCGATGGTGGTGCCGAGCCGGCGGTACCGGCCGACGCCCTCGACGGCGACAAACTGGCAATGCCCGCCGGAGACCAGCAGCAGCAGATAGGGAAACGGCACATCGGCGGCCAGCCGCACCGACAGCGCATGGCCCTCCAGGTGGTTCACCGCGATCAGCGGCTTGCCCGTGGCCCAGGCCAGCGTCTTCGCCGTGGTCAGGCCGACCATCACGCCGCCGATCAGGCCGGGCCCGGCGGTGGCGGCGATGGCGTCGAGATCGGCGAGTTTCAGCCCGGCCGCCGACAGGCTTTCCGCCACCAGGCCGTCCAGATGCTCGATATGGGCGCGGCTGGCGATTTCCGGCACCACGCCGCCATAGGGCGCGTGTTCCCTCAGTTGCGAGAACAGGCTATGACTGACGATGCGGCGCGCCGGATCGGCGGCCGCCGGCCCGTCGTCGCGGACGACAGCGCAGGCGGTTTCGTCGCAGCTGGTCTCGATGCCGAGAACGTACATGGGCTCCGGGGCCGGTTGGCTGAATGTCGACTGTACCGGTTAGGCCTATCATTATGACGAGATTGCAGCAAGGGAGGCCGGCGCCATCGGCGCGCGGCGGGCGGAAAGTGGATCCCGGAACACCTGTGCTGACCATCGGCACGCGCGGCTCGCCGCTGGCGCTGGCGCAGGCGCACGAAACGCGCGAACGCCTGCTGGCGGCGCATCCCGGCCTGCGCGAGCCGGAGATCGCCATCCGCATCATCAGGACCACCGGCGACCGCATCCAGGACCGCAGCCTGGCCGAGGCCGGCGGCAAGGGCCTGTTCACCAAGGAGATCGAGGAAGCCCTGCTCGACGGCAGCATCGATCTGGCCGTGCATTCGATGAAGGACATGCCGACACGCCTGCCTGCCGGCCTCGCCATCGTTGCCTATCTGCCGCGCGAGGATGTGCGCGACGTGCTGCTGGCCACGCGGCCGACCACACTCGCCGGCCTGCCGCAGGGTGCGACCGTCGGCACGGCATCGCTGCGGCGCAAGGCCTTCCTGCTGGCACGGCGCCCGGATCTGTCGGTGGTCACCTTCCGCGGCAACGTGCAGACGCGCCTGCGCAAGCTGGAAGAGGGCGATGTCGCCGCCACCTTCCTCGCGCTGGCCGGCCTGCACCGCCTGAAGATCGCGCCGGCGGGCATGCATGTCCTGTCGGTCGGCGACATGCTGCCCGCCGTGGCCCAGGGCGCCATCGGCATCGAATGCCGCGAGAGCGATCGCCGCGTGCGCGATTTCCTGGCGCCGCTGGACGATGCCGATACGCGGCTGCGTGTCGAGGCCGAACGCATGCTGCTCGACATTCTCGACGGCTCCTGCCGCACGCCGATCGCCGCCCTGGCCGAACTCGACGGCGACCGGCTGCATCTGCGCGCTGCCATCGCGCGGCCCGATGGCAGCGACCTGATGGAAACCGAACGGCATGGCAGCCGTGCCGACGGCATCAGCATGGGCCGCGATGCCGGCGCCGAGCTGAAGGGCCGCATCGGTCCGGACTTCTTCACGGTCTGATGCCGTGACGGGCAGGGACGGGAGACTGCGATGCGCGTGCTGATCACCCGGCCGGAAGCCGAGGCGCAGATGCTGCAGCAGGCGCTGCAGGCCTGCGGCATCACCGCCGACTGCGCGCCGCTGCTGGCGATCCGCATCCACCGGGATGTGCCGCTGCCGCTGGATGGCGTCGCGGCGCTGCTGTTCACCTCGGCCAATGGCGTGCGCGCCTTTGCCGCCAATGCCGCGCGCCGCGACTTCAGCGTCTTCGCCGTCGGCGAGGCTTCGGCTGCGGCGGCGCGGGCGGCGGGCTTCGCCGATGTGCAGGCGGCCGGCGGCGATGTCGACAGCCTGGCCGCACTGGTGCAGGCGCGGTGGCGGCCGCAGGACGGCATCCTGCTGCATGCGGCGGGCGCAACGCTGGCCGGCGACCTGCAGGCATTGCTGCAGGCACAGGATTACACGGTGCGGCGTATCACGCTGTATACGGCGGAGGCCGCCACCGCATTGCCGGCACCGGTTGCCGCGGCCTTTGCCATGGGCATTTATGACGCGGTGCTGTTTTTCTCTCCCCGCACGGCGGCGACATTTGTTACCCTTGTGCGGGCGGCCGGCTGTGCCGGCGGCGCAACCGCCGCCGTGGCCGCCTGTCTCAGCGCCAATGTGGCACAGGCGGTGGCGGAACTGCCCTGGCGCGCGGTGCAGGTGGCGGCGCGGCCGCGCGAGGCCGACCTGCTGTCGCTGCCCGGCGTCGGCGTGGTGGCACCGCCGCGGGCGGACGATACCGGCGACGGCCATGGCACCGGCCGAGAGGATGGAGTGGAGCAGGCATGAGCGAAACGCGCGAAACCGGCCCGGGCGGCAGCGGCGAAAAGATCATCGACGCCGAGGTTGAACCGGTTGGCGCCGCCGCCCGCCGCCGTCGCCTGCGCGTCGCCCTGCTGCTGGCCGCGGCCATTGTTGCCAGCATCGTCATCGCCGCCGGCTGGCATCTGTGGCAGAGCGGCCGCCTCGATCTCGCCATGCTCACCGGCGGCGGCACGAAACCGCCGGCTCAGGCTGCGGCACCGGCTGCCGCCCCGCCGCCCGCTGCATCGCCCGCTGCCGCACCGCCGGCTGCCGCCGCCGAGACGCAGAAGCTGGCACAGCGCATCGACGCACTGGAACGCCGGCTGGTGGCGCTGGGCGACGGTATCGAACGGCTGCAGCAGGTCACGCCGGCCGATGGCGCGACGGCCACTGTCAGCCCGCAGCAGCTGACCGATCTGTCCACCGGCCTGCAGGCGCAGATGCAGCAGCTGATGCAGGCGCGCCAGCAGAATGTGGACGCCAAGCTGGCGGCGCTGGAGACGGCGGTGGCCGCCCTGCAGGAGGCGCGGGATTCCCAGGCCGCCGGCCGCATCGTCATGCAGCAGCGCATGGACGAGATCGATGCCCGGCTCAGCGCCGTCAACGACAACCGCACGGCGGCCCTGCGCGCACCGGTGCAGCAGCTGCTGGCCTGGAGCGAACTGCGCGACCGCGCCCGGCGCGGCGAAGGCTTTGCCGCCGAACTGCCGGTGCTGGCGGCGCTGGCCGAAAAGGCCGCCGGCCAGCCCGGCGAGGCGCTGCGCGCCGGCCTTGCCGATCTGCAGCCCTTCGCCGAGAGCGGCGTGCCGGCGCCGGCTGCCCTGCTGGCGGCCTTCCCGGCGGCGGCGGCGGCACAGGGCGCCGCCTTCCGCGCGCCCGATCCGGCCGCCGATGCGGCGCGGCCCTGGTGGCAGCGCGCCATCGACAAGATGACCGGCCTGGTCAGCATCCGCCGCGCCGATGCGCCGGACATGGCCACGCCGGACGGCAAGCTGGCCGCGGCCGAGGCGGCTTTGCAGGCCGGCGATCTCGCCGCCGCCATCGCGGCGCTGGACGGCATGACCCCGGTGCCGGCGCTGGCCGGCTGGCGGCGCCAGGCCGAAGCCCGCCTGGCGCTGGATGCCGTGCTCGGCCGCATGGCCGGTGCACTGCAGGCGCATTTCGCGTCACCCTGAGCCCGGGACCCGGCGAGATGCGGCTGCTGCGGACCGGACTGTTCCTCGTTCTCCTGATGGCGCTGGCCGGCCTTGCCGCCTGGCTGGCCGACCAGCCGGGCCGCGTGCGGCTCAGCTGGTTCGGCTGGATCGTCGAGATGCCGGCGCCGCTGCTGGCCCTGCTGGCGGTGCTGCTGGCGGCCGGCCTCTTCGCCGTCACCTGGATTCTCGCCTGGGCTGCCGCGCTGCCGCAGCGCCGCCGGCTGAAGCGGCAGGCAAAGGGCTATGCGCATTTCGCCGCCGGCATGGTGGCGGTGGCGGCCGGCGAACCCGACCGCGCCATGAAGCTGGCCGCCCGTGCCAGCCAGCAGCTCGACGACCCGGCGCTGGCGCGCCTGCTGGCGGCGCATGCCGCGCAGCTCGGCGGCGATGCCGATGGCGCGCGCAATGCCTTTGCCGCGCTCAGCGACGATCCCGGCACGGCTTTCCTCGGCCTGCGCGGCCTGCTGGCCGATGCGCGCCAGCGCGGCGACCGCAACGCGGCGCTGGGCTATGCGGCGCGGGCCTCGGCCCTGCGCCCCGGCTCGCCCTTTGCCGCCGAGGCCGAGCTGCAGCTGCTGGTCGAGGCCGGCGACTGGGCTGGCGCGCGGCGCCGGCTCGATCAGGCGCGGAAGAAAAAAGCCGTCACGAAAACGGCGATCCAGCAGCTGGCGGCGCGGCTCGACATGGCGGAAGTGCCGGCCGCCCTGGCTGCCGGCGACCTGCGCGCCGCCTTCCGCCTGGCCGAACAGGCGATGAAGGCGCTGCCCGATCATCCGGTGCCGCCGGTGCTGATGGCGCGGGCCGCCGACAGTGCCGCCACCCGCGAGGCGGCGGCGCGCGCGCTGCGCCGGGCCTGGGCGCGGCAGCCGGCGGAGGCCTATGCCGAGGCCTGGCTGGCGCTGCAGCAGGAGACGCCCGCCGATGCGCTGGTGGCGCGGGCCCGCGATTTCGCTGCCGATCAGTCGCAGGCGCCGGAGACGCGGCTGCTGGTGGCGGCCGCGGCGCTGCAGGCGCGCGATTTCGCCGCGGCCCGCACGGCGCTGGGCGGCGACCTGCAGGGCGGCGGCTATACCGGCAGCTGGGGGGCCGGCCTGCTGGCGCGGCTGGCCGAGGAGGGCGATGGCGATGCGGCGGCCGCCGATCACTGGCGCGCGCAGGCGGCGGCCCATGCCGGCCATGGCAGCCTGTGGCAATGCGGCGAATGCGGTGCCGGCCATGCCGGCTGGGCACCGCTCTGCCCGGCCTGCGGCCGTTTCGATGCGCTGGACCCGACCGCGCTGGGCGAGACCGCACCGCTGGCTCAGCCGCCGCGTCCGCTGCTGCCGGGGCCGCAGAAAAGCTGAGCGGAACCCCGCGCTGCCGGCCGCCTAGGCGGCGTCCCGGTCGGCCTTGGGCAGCAGGTCGTAGGGCAGCAGGAAGCCCGGCAGGGCGGTGACGCGCTCCCACCACGCCTTCACGGCCGGCCAGTGGCCGATATCGAACCGCGCCTCGGCCATATGCGCGAGGCAGCCGAACACGCAGAGATCGGCAATGGTCGGCCGCTCGCCGACCAGGAAACGCTTGCCGTCGAGCAGGCCGTCGAGCACGCCGAGGGCCTGCTCGCCCACCTTGCGCATGAAGTCGGTCACCGCCGGGTCCGGCTTGGCGAAGCGTTCGAAAAAGCGGGTGCGGTTGATGCCGGGATACAGCCGGTCGGTCTCCCACATCATCCATTCGCGGATGCGCTGGCGCTCGGTCGGGCCGCTGCCGGCGAATTTGCTGCCGGGACCCTCGGCGAGGTATTCGAGAATGGTGTTGGACTGGCACAGCGTCAGTGCGCCATGGCGCAGCACCGGCACCTGGCCGTAGCGGTTCAGCTGCAGGAAATCCGGCGTCTTGTGTTCGCCCTTGGCCAGATCGACATGGCGGTAATCGTAAGCCTGGCCGCACAGGGTCAGCATCAGGGCGACCTTGTAGGTCGGAGCGGACAGGAAACTGCCGTAAAGCGTGTACGCGGCGGCCATGCGGCACGATCCCCCTGCTTGGTCCTGCTTGGTCGTTCCCCCTGCCTGGTCGCTACTCTGGCTGGCCGTCACTCCGGCGGGCAAATTGGCCGGGGATTGCGGCTTGCCAAGCGCCGCCGGGGCCCGTATTTTCCGCGCGCCTCCCGCCCGGGTCAACCGGCGGGCGAGTGCCGTGCCGGCGTAGCTCAGTTGGTAGAGCAAGACTTTCGTAAAGTCGAGGTCGGGGGTTCGAGTCCCTCCGCCGGCACCACCCCTTCCTTCGCCTTCCCCCCCTCTCTCCTGCCTGCTTCCATTCATCGTCCTGCGGCCGCACGCGATCGGGCATGTGGCAGGGCAGCCTGCGCGCGGAAGTAAGGACGGCCGCGCCGCCCGGCCGGGAATCTGCATGGCGGGCGGAAAAACCGGAACCGGATACGGGGCTGGCGGTGGAAACCACAAAAATCGTCTGCATAATGACGAATATGCGGCGACGGCCCATGCCCTGGCATCCGGGGCAGCTGTGGCCGCGCATCATGGCGGGTGGACATGATGGCGGCACGCTACCGACCGGTTGATCTGCGTCATGGCGTCCGGTGCGGCCGCGCAGCATGCAGGAGGCCGGCGACTGAGCCCCGGCGCGATTTCCGCGGCGTATTCCGGCCGCGGTGGTGAGGACAGGACATGGCAGTACCAGCAGCGACAGTGAAGCCGGCCCCGACCGGCACCGAACGCAGCTTCGGCGAAGACGAGATCATCGTCAGCAAGACCGACGCCAGAGGCCGGCTGTTCTACGCCAACGATGTCTTCTGCAAGGTCGGCCTCTACAGCGAACAGGAACTGGCCGGCCAGCCGCACAGCATCGTGCGCCATCCCGACATGCCGCGCTGCGTGTTCCAGCTGCTGTGGGAGACCATCGCCGCGGGCCGCGAGATTTTCGCCTATGTGAAGAACATGGCGAAGAACGGCGACCATTACTGGGTCTTCGCCCATGTCACCCCCAGCTACGGCAGGGACGGCCAGATCGACGGCTATCATTCCAGCCGCCGCCGGCCGGACCGCGCGGCGCTGGCGCAGATCGAGCCGCTCTACCGCCGCCTGCTGGAGGCGGAGAATGCGGCGCCCGACCGCAAACAGGGCCAGGCGGCCGGCTATGCGCTGCTGCACGGAATCCTGGCCGAGCGCGGCCAGAGCTACGAGGAATTCGTCTTCTCGCTGGATGCCGGCGCCGGCAGATCGCCGCGTCCGGGCATCGCGGCCTGACCCGCGGCCGGCGGCATTCCAATCGGAGGAAGAGGATCATGAGTCTTTTCGGCAAGGACCGCCGGCAGCAAACGCTTGAGGCAATCGGTGCAGTCTGCGAGCGCGCGGCGGCGGGCGACCTGTCGGCCCGGATCGTCAGCACCGAAGAGCTGGGGCCCTACGCGAAAATCGCCCAGTCGCTGAACCGTCTGCTCGACCGCACCGACGCCTTCATCCGCGAATCCGGTGCCTCGCTGACCTATGCCGCCGAGGGCAAGTTCTTCCGCCCCTTCCTGCTGCGCGGCATGCTGGGCGATTTCCGTCGCGGTGCCGAGGTGATCAACAGGGCCCGCGAAGCCATGCGCGACAAGGCGGAAGCCGCTGCGCGGCTGGAACAGCAGGTCGCCGAACAGCGCGCGGCGATGGAAGCCCAGGCCCGTGCCGAGCGCCAGGCCCTGGCCGGCCAGTTCGAGAACGAGGTCAGCTCGATCGTTTCCGCGGTGCAGGACTCCGCCCGGATCCTGTATCAGAACGCCGCCACCATGACCCGCGAGATCCAGGCGGTGCATGGCACTGCGCAGTCGGTGTCGCAATCGGCCAGCCAGTCGACCACCAACGCCCAGGCCGTGGCCGCCGCTGCCGAACAGCTCTCCGCCTCGGTTTCCGAGATCAGCCGCCAGGTGACGGAATCGCGCGCCTCCAGCGAGGCCGTGGCGCAGGAGGTGGCGCGCGCCACCCGCGCCGTCGAGGAACTGACCTCGGCCAACCGCAAGATCGACGAGGTGGTCGAGTTCATCAAGTCGGTGGCTTTCCAGACCAACCTGCTGGCACTGAATGCCAGCGTGGAAGCCGCGCGCGCAGGCGAGGCCGGCAAGGGTTTCGCCGTGGTGGCGCAGGAGGTGCGCAACCTCGCGCAGAAAACCGCCGAGGCGGCGAAGAGCATCGCCGACCAGATCGGTGCCATCCAGCGTGCTTCCGACAACACGGTGGCGGCCATCGACATCATCCGCAGCCAGGCTGACACGCTGAACGAGCGGGTCGGCACCATGACGGAATCGGTGCAGGAACAGTCGGGCGCCACCAACAACATCAGCGACAACATCCAGGATGCCGCCGCCGGCATCGAGAGCGTGTCGTCGAATGTCCATGAAATCACCACGGCCGCCGGCGCCGCCGGCGAAGCCGCCAGCGCGGTCAGCGGCGCCGTCGACGGGCTGCATGTCCAGGCCGACCAGCTTGGCGGCCGGGTACGCGACTTTCTGGCCCATATCCGCCGGCTCTGAGCGTTCCGTCCGCTTCATGCGGCACGCATGAGACAGGACGGATGAGACAGGACGCATGAAAAAGGGCCGGTCCCTGCGGACCGGCCCGGTTCCATCCGGCGCCAGGCGCCGGCCGTTAGTTGCCGCCGTCAGTCGGCGGCATCGCGATGGGCCTCGGCATCCTCGCCGGCATCCGGATCGGCATCGGCATCCCCGGCATCGGCATCCCCGGCATCGTCATCGATGGCGTCGTCACCGGCAGCGATGTCCGCCGCGTCCGCTTCCGCGCTGTCCGCCGTGCCGTCCCCGATGCGGAAATGCCCGACCAGTTCGGCCAGCTGGCGGGCCTGGTCGGCCATCGCCTGGGCCGAGGCATTGGTCTCTTCCACCAGCGCGCCGTTGCGCTGGGTCATCTCGTCCATGTTGACCACGGCGCCGTTCACTTCCTCGAGGCCGCGCGCCTGTTCGGTGCTGGCTGCCGCGATCTCGGCGACGATGTCGCTGACCTTCTTCACCGAGGTGACGATCTCGGTCAGCGATGTGCCGGCCTGGTTGACCAGCTGGGCGCCGGCCCGCACCTGGGCATTGGAGGTCTGGATCAGCCCCTTGATGTCCTTCGACGCATTGGCGCTGCGCTGCGCCAGTGCGCGCACTTCCTGGGCCACCACGGCGAAACCCTTGCCGGCCTCGCCTGCGCGCGCGGCTTCCACCGAGGCATTCAGCGCCAGCAGGTTGGTCTGGAAGGCGATCTCGTCGATCAGCGAGACGATGTCGCCGATCTTGCGGGCACTGTCCTCGATGCCGGTCATGGCGGAGACCGCCTGTTCGACCACGCCGCCGCCCTTCTCGGCGGTGTCGCGCGCCGCGGTGGCCAGCTGGTTGGCGGCCTGGGCATTGTCGGCATTCTGCTTCACCGTCGCCGTCACCTCATGCATCGAGGCGGCGGTCTGTTCCAGTGCGGCGGCCTGGCTTTCCGTGCGCTGGGCCAGGTCCTGGCTGCCGGTGGAGATTTCCGCCGAGGCATCGCGCACCAGGCGGGCGGCATCGGCCAGGCCCGACATGGTGTCGGCCAGCCGGTCGCTGACCTGGTTGGCATCGCCGGCCAGCTTGGCGAAGACGCCCTGATACTGGCTGCGGATGCGGTGGGTCAGGTCGCCGTCGGCCAGCTTGTGCAGCATGGTGCCGAGATCGCCGAGCGCGCGGTCCACCGTGCCCAGCAGGGTGTTGACGCCGTCGCCCAGCTCGCGCATCACGCCTTCGAGGCGGCCGGTATCGATGCGCTGTGCCAGATCGCCGGCATTGGCCGCGGCGACGATGCCGCCGACCGATTCCTTCAGCAGCGCCTGCTGGGCGCGGCGTTCCTCGTCGCGGGTCTTGCGCTCGCTCTCGATCTGCCCCTGCAGGCGGTCGGCTTCCTGGCCCTGCTCCTTGAAGACCTGCACGGCACGGGCCATGTCGCCGATCTCGTCGGTGCGCTTGAGGCCGACCACCTCGGCCTCCCAGTCCTTGTTGGCCAGCCGGCCCATGGTGCCGGTGGTGCCGACGATGGGATCGATCACGCGGCGGCCGATATACAGCCAGCCGATCACCACCGCGGCGACAAGGCAGATCGCGGCAATCACGGCCATGCTGGTCTGGGCGATGCGGATGGCGGTCATCGAGGCGCCGGTGGATTTCTCGGTGGCGTCGCGGGCCGACTGCACCAGGCGGTCGACGGCATCGGCCAGCCAGGTGGCGGTGTTGCGGCTTTCGGCCAGCGTGGCAACCGCCTTGGCGACGGCCGCCAGTTCCTGCCGCCGGGTGTTGAACAGGCTATTGTCGCCCTCGCCGATGGCGGCGATGCCCTTGACCAGCTTTTCGACGTCGGTGTTCGGATAGGTTGCCTGGATGGTTTCCAGGCCGCGCAGCATCTCGGCCTTCACATTGGTGAATTCGACCTCGATCAGCTCGATCTCGCCGACCCCCTCGGCCTGCGCGGCCACCGCCAGCATGCCCTGGGCCTGGTTCACCTTGGCGACCAGGTCCTGCATGGCGCGGGCGCCGGCCACCTGCTTGTCGAGGATGCTCTGGATCATCTCGCCGGTGCCGGCGCCGGTGGAGCGCGAGACCAGCTCGAATTCCATGGTCATGTCCATCACCGCCTGGTCGACGGTGGGCTGCGCCAGCATCAGGAACTGCGAATGGTTGTCGGTCAGTGCCTTGGTCAGGGCGACGCGCTTGTCCTTGATCGCCACGCGCTCGGCCACGGCCCTGTCGATGTCGCGCATGCCGCTGGCCAGCGTCTTGACGTTGTCCTCGACCTCCTTGCGCAGGTCTTCGGGGGCATCGGTGTTCTTCACCGCGGCCAGGGTGCGCTCGAGCTGTACCAGCTTGCCTTCCAGGTTGCCCATGGCGGCCTTGCGCTCGCCATCGGCCGAGGCATAGGCCAGGGCCGGCGCCGAGGCGGCGAGGTCGGCACTCTGGGCCGAGAGGGTGAGCGCGGAAGAGACGGCCGGGATGCTGCGTTCGGTCACCATGCTCAGCGCGCTGCCGACCTGGGTGAAGAAGCCGAACGAGATCAGGCTGGAGATCACCGCCATCGCGGCGATGACGCCGATTGCCAGAAAAAGCTTGAACCGAATTCCGAGCCGCATTCTTGCGTCCCCCCACACAGAATATCCGTGACCGGAGTCTGCCGCCGGATTGCGCGGGAATGCAACCCTTGAACGCTGCCGCAGCGGCAGCGTCATCCTGTGTGGAATATGCTTAACAAAGCCCTGCGATGCGTGTCGGACTACCTCTGGTTACAGGAATGCCAGGCCATGCGCCGACGCGCTGCTGACGGCGGCCGTGATTCAGAATTCCTGCCATTCGTCATCCCCGCCGGCAGCAGCAGCCGGGGCCGGCGGTGCGGCGGGTTTTGCTGCCGGGGCCGGCGGATGGGCGGGCGGCTTCGGCGCAGCCGGCTTTGCTGCGGCCGGCTTCGGCGCGGTGGGCTTCGCTGCGGCGGGCGCCACCGGGGCGGTGGCACCGCCGGTCTGGTCGAGCTTGAAGAAGCTGACCAGCTGGGCCAGCTCGCCGGCCTGGTTGCTGAGCGCCTGGGCCGAGGCCGAGGTCTCCTCCACCAGGGCGCCGTTGCGCTGGGTCATCTCGTCCATGCTGCCGACAGCCGTGTTGATCTGGTCGAGCCCGGTGGCCT
>NZ_CAXPMC010000028.1:0-2454 GCF_964218355.1 Ferrovibrio sp.
GGGTGCCGGCCGCCCGGGGGGTGTTTCACGTGAAACACCCCCGGGGCCGCAGACCCTGTTTCACGTGAAACACCGGCCGGAAGGCAGTTTGTACACTTTTTGTTCATACAATATGGGGCTTTCGGCCGATCATCCACCCGGAAAGAACGAAAAGGGGTGAAAATCTAGGCCAGCAGGCCGGCCAGCACGGCGGCGGCAGCCAGCATCTGCAGCAGGTTCACGATCATGCTGGCGCGATGCAGCCGGGCGAAGGCCCGCGCGGCGGCGGCCTCCCCCGCCTCTTTCGCCGGACGCAGGCTTTCCAGGCGCGGCAGCAGGCCCTGGCGCAGCAGGGCCGCGGCGGCGGCCACGAAAGCCATGACACCGCCCTCCTGCGGATGGTCGGCGATGGCCAGCGTCAGCGCCGCCGCCGCGCCGAGGCCGATGACGACAAGATAATAGACCGGGAACAGCGCCCGCATCAGCCGCGCGGCCTCGGGCCGTGCCAGCGTGGCGAACACCACCGGCGCCACGACGAAGGAGAAGAAGGCCATGGCGCCCAGCAGCAGGGAGCGGCAAAGGCGGCGGTCAGGACCGGCAGCGGCATGACGGCAGAGTGACGGCAGATGCGATGGCTGGCA
Organism: Ferrovibrio sp.; assembly: GCF_964218355.1. GTDB lineage: Bacteria > Pseudomonadota > Alphaproteobacteria > Ferrovibrionales > Ferrovibrionaceae > Ferrovibrio. Next base: position 621 of record NZ_CAXPMC010000028.1, read on the forward strand.
ATTGACTCCGTGACAATTGCCGCGTTGACCCTGCCCCACGCTGTCTGCAATCTGCCGGCCCATGACCCGTGACAACCGTCTGCTGCAGATCGCGCGCTATCCGGTGAAGGGCCTGACCGCCCAGCCGCTGGACGAGGCCGCCCTCACACCCGACCAGCCGATTGCCGGCGACCGCCGCTTCGCGCTGGCCCATGGCGGCTCGGCCTTCGATCCGGCCGCGCCCGCCTTCCAGAAGAAGGCGCATTTCCTGACCTGGGTGCGCAACCCGGCGCTGGCCGCGCTCGACTGCCGCTTCGATGCCGGCGGCACGAAAATCAGCATCAGCCGCGACGGCATCGAGATGGTGCGCGATGCCGACCTCGCCTCGCCGCTCAGCCGCGGCGCCGTCGAGCAGGCCGTGCTGCAGCATATGGGCGAGGCCGCGCGTGGCAGCGTGCGCATCGCCGAGGCGCCGGGCGTGTGGTTCGCCGATGTGCCGCCGCCCTATCTGTCGATCCAGAACACGGCGACGCTGGCCACCATCGCCGCGCGGCTCGGCCAGCCCGGCTTCGACTGGCGCCGCCTGCGCGGCAACCTGCTGGTCGACGGCCCCGAGCCCTGGGCCGAACTCGGCTGGACCGGCGCCGAACTGCAGATCGGCGAAGCCGTGCTGAAGGTCGAGGAGATCATCGGCCGCTGCGCCGCCACCCATGTCCATCCCGATACCGGCCTGCAGGACACCGATGTGCTCGGCGCGCTGCGCGACGGCTGGGGCCACAACAAATGCGGCGTCTATGCCCGCGTGGTGAAGGGCGGCCGCATCCGCACCGGCGACCGGGTGATGCGGGTCGGCTGATGACGCGGGCGCCGAACCTGCCGGCATCCAATCTGCCGGTCACCCGCCACGGCTTCACCCGCGACGGGCTGGCGCTGTCGTATCTCGATTTCGGCGGCCCGGCCGAACGCACCCTCGTCTGCCTGCATGGCCGCTCGGGCTGCGCGCGCAACTTCGTGCCGCTGGCCCAGGCGCTGGGCAATGCCTTCCGCATCGTCGCGCTGGACCAGCGCGGCCATGGCTGGAGCGGCCACAGCGCCGACGGCAGCCGCGCCGCCTTCGTGGCCGATGCCGCCACCCTGATCCGCCGGCTCGATTGCGGCCCGGTGCTGCTGCTCGGCCATTCGCTCGGCGGCGTCAATGCCTACCAGACGGCGGCGCGGCATCCGGATCTGGTGCGCGCGCTGGTCGTCGAAGACATCGGCTGCCGCTTCGGCCCGCCCGAGGCGGAAGAAAGCTGGCCGACCCGCTGGGCCACGCTCGACCAGTTCCTCGCCTTCATGCAGGCGACGCCGATCGGCATCAACCGCCTGCTGCTGGATTCCCTGCATGAATTCGACGACGGCTGGGGCTTCCGCTTCAGTGACGAGAATTACCGGCCGATGCGCGCCGCACTGACCGGTGACTGGAGCGCCGACTGGGCCGCCATCGCCTGCCCGGTGCTGCTGCTGCGCGGCGAGACGAGCTGGGCATTGCCGGCCGACGAGGCGGCGCGCATGGCGGCGCTCAATCCGCGCTGCGAATTGCAGAGCTTCGATGCCGGCCATGTGATCCACGACGACCGCCCGGCCGAGTTCGCCGCCGCCCTGCGCGATTTCTTCAGCCGCCACGGCTGACCGCGCGCCCTCCGTCCCGCCGCTAGACCTGCTGCCCGATCATGCCGGGGCGGATGGCGCTGGCTGGTGCAACCCAGAATATCGGAGTGGGCGTCCCCCGTTCAGCGCGTGCCTGCATATATGGCGGGCGCGCATATTCCGGCCTGTTCCGCATATACCGGCACCGTTGCGCCGCCCGCCCGGA
>NZ_CAXPMC010000029.1:0-193092 GCF_964218355.1 Ferrovibrio sp.
ATTCGGGCGGCCTGCCTCGACGCTCACGCCGATGGAGCGCCGCATGGCCGACCCCATCATGCGCGATGTCGACATCGTCAGCCAGGCCGGCGCCTTCGGTGCCGTCGAGACGGCGACCAGAACGGCAAATGGCAGCGCCATCACCGTGACCAGCAGTGCCAACACCAACAACACCAACGGCCTGGCCAACGCGGTCACGGCCGCGGGTGCCAATTCGACGGTCATCCTCTCTGGCGACTTCAGCTCCACCAGTCAGATCTCGCTGGCTGCCGGCCAGAGCCTGATCGGCGGCGGGTCGGTCACGGTACGCAGCGCCTCGGGCCGCACCGCCGTGCTTACCATGCCCGGCGCCACGCTTACAGATACCAACACTACCAACAATGTCGGTGCCATCACCATGGCCAACAACAGCATGGTCAGCGGCCTGACCATCACCCGCACCTACAGCCCCAGCTCGCAGAACAATTACGGCATCGTGGCGGACGGCGTCAGCGGGGTTACCATCGCCAACACCACGGTTACGGTGCAGTCGACCTCGAACAGCACCGCGCAGGGAATTCGGGTCATCAACAGCTCCGACGTCACGCTCACCGGCAACACCGTCACCGCGAGGAGCAGCAACGCTCCCGCTGTCGCCCTGCAGCTTGGAGGCGTCACTACTCTCACCGCGAGCGGCAACAGCTTCTCCGCCACCCAGGGCACCAACACCGTCGGCATCGGCAACGGTCTCGCCAGCACCGGCATCACGCTCAGGAACAACAACATCGAGGCCAGCGGCTCGGTCCAGAACAACACCGCTCTCCAGTTCAACGGCGACACCACCGGCAGCCTTTCGGGCAACACCCTGACCGCGACCGGCGGCCTAAACGCCCGTGCCATGGAATCGGTCGCCACCGTTACCATGACCGTCAGCGGCAACACCCTGAGCGCCAGCGGCGGCAGCGGCGTCAACCGCATCGTCGATGTCAGCGGCGGCACGTTCACGGCCAATGCGGGTTCCACCGGCAACCTGCGCAACGGCGGCACCTGCAGTAATGCAGCCACGTTCAACGGCACGGTCGACTTCACCAACGGTACGAGCTGCCCGTAAGCCGCGCCGCCGCTTGACGACACCCCCCGTGGCCCGGCAAGACTGGTCGGGGGAGAGTGCCGCATGACCAAGTCCAAAGTTGCCAAACCGGGACCGAAGCGCAGCCGCCAGCCGGAGGTGACCCGCCGCAACATCCTCGATGCGGCTTTGGTCGAGTTTGCCGAGAAGGGCCTAGCCGGCGCCCGGGTCGACGAGATCGCTGCCCGCTCGGGCAGCAACAAGCGGATGATCTACGAGTATTTCGGCAACAAGGACGGCCTGTGGCTGTTCGTGCTGGAACGCGCCTACGAGAAAATGCGCGAGGAAGAACATGCCATCGACGTGGCGCGCATGAAGCCGGAAGACGGCATGCGGTACCTGATGGAGTTCAATTTCAAATTCTGTTCGCGCAACCCGGAATTCATCGCCCTGCTGAACGCCGAGAACCTGCACAAGGCCGGATTTCTGCGCAATTCGAAGAAAATCCGCGAATTGTACACCCCGCTGCTGGCGGTGATCACCGACCTGCTGGAGCGCGGGGCGAAAGAGGGCGTGTTCCGCAAGGGTGTCGATCCGGTGGAAATGTATATCACCATCGCCGCGTTGGGTTTTTTCTACTTCTCCAATGTCCATACCCTGTCGACCATTTTCGGCCGCAACCTGCTGGGCCAGAAAAGCCAGAAGACCCGTCTCGACCACTCGATCGAGGTGGTGCTGGGATATCTGCGCCCGTGACCGGCGGGGATATCCGGCCGCTGCATAAAATTCTGTAACTGACCGGTTACTTGGTTGTTGACATCGCTGCCCGGCAACGGAATGCTGGGCGGCACCCGAAAGTGCGCGCCGCAGAGCAGCGCACGCAAACCAAGGAGGAGGAACGCCATGGCAGGCCATCATGTCATTCGTGCGGCTATTGCCGGTCTTGCGCTGGGGGCATTCGCCGCCGCCGCACCGGCGCAGGCCGATTGGAAGCCGAGCAAGCCGATCACCATCATCGTGCCCTGGGCGGCCGGCGGTTCCACCGACCAGGTCACCCGCGTCACCGCCGCCGAACTGGAAAACGCGCTCGGCCAGAAGGTCGTGGTGGTGAACCAGCCGGGCGGCTCGGGCTCGATCGGCACCAAGTCGGCACTGGATGCGCCCAAGGACGGCTATACCTGGACCGCCGGCGCCGCCAAGGATCTCGGCGCCTATCCGGTTTCCGGCCTGCTGGATACCCGCATCGGCGACTGGAATCTCTATCTCAACGTCGCCAACCTGACCGTGGTCGGCGTCAATGCCGATACGCCCTACAAGACGATGGATGACCTGCTGAAGGCCTTCAAGGCCAAGCCGGGCGAGATTCCGGTGGCCACCGCCGGCGTCAATTCGGCCGGCCATTACGGCATCGAGGGTCTCGCGCGCGCTGCCGGCATCACCTACAAGCACGTTTCGTATGACGGCGGCAATCCGGCGGTGATCGCCACGGTCTCGGGCGAGACCCAGGTGACCACCCAGCTCGGCGTCGAGCAGGCGGAAATGATCCGCGCCAAGCGCATCCGTCCGCTGGCCGTGCTGGCCGGCCGGCCGCTGACCCTCGACGGTTATGGCGACATCCCGCCGATCACCAACTGGATCAAGAACTTCCCGAACGACACGAACTATTTCGGCATCTTCATCCCGAAGGGCGTGCCGGCGGAAGTGACGGCCACGCTGGACAAGATCTGGGCCGAGAAGATTTCGAAGTCGGAAGCCCTGAAGAAATACGCCGCCAGCAAGGGTGCGCTGTTCGCTCCCGAGCATGGCGACGCCGCGCAGAAGGCGGTGTTCCCGGCGATCCAGAATGCCGCCTGGCTGCTGCAGGCCGGCGGCAAGGCCAAGGTTTCGCCCGACACGGTCGGCATCCCGAAGCCCTGACCGGATGATCCCGTCGCGGCCGCCCGGGTGCCGACCCGGGCGGCCGTTTGTTTCCATCCAGCGGTCCAGCAGCGAGCAAGCATGATGCAAGAGGACAAGCCGTCGCCCCGTGCCGACCTGTGGTCCGGCCTCGCCTGGATCGTGCTGGGGCTGGCCATTGCCTGGGGTGGCTGGACCATGGACCGGCTGGCCTATCTGAACGTCTCCTTCTACACGATACCCGGTCTGGTGCCGATGCTGCTCGGCTTTGCCATTGCCTTCATGGGTGCCGTGCTGCTGCTGCGCGCGGTGCGGGCCGGGGCGCTGGCGCCGGCGGCAACCGGCGGCCCGGTCAGGCTGGCCGACCACTGGCGCATCCTCACCATGCTGCCGCTCTGCCTGATCTTCGCAGTCGGCCTGCTCGGTCAGGGCGTGGTCTTCTGGCTGGCTGCCGCCCTGTTCATCGCCGCCTTTGTCTTCATTTTCGAATACCAGGACCGCCGCGCTGCCGGACAGCGGCTGCGCGGTGCCGTCGTGGCCGTGGCCTATGGCGTGATCGTCGGCCTGACCATCCAGTATGTCTTCGAAGACCTGTTCCTGCTGCGTCTGCCTTAAGGATCGGCATCATGTTTGACGGCCTGTTCGCCTTCGGTCACGCCATTGCCGGCATGCTCAGCCCGATGACCATTCTTTATGCGCTGGGCGCCACGCTGATCGGGCTGGTGATCGGCGCGCTGCCGGGCCTGACCGCCACCATGGGCGTGGCGCTGATGACCACGCTGACCCTGAAGATGACGCCCAACGAGGCGATCCTGGTGCTGATCTGCACCTATATCGGCGCCATCTATGGCGGCAGCCGCAGCGCCATCCTGCTCAATATCCCCGGTACGCCGGCCTCGGCTGCATCCTGCCTTGACGGCCATGCACTGGCCAAGCAGGGCCTGGCCGGCCGCGCCATGGGTATCGCCACCTCCGGCTCCGTCGTCGGCACCTGGATCGGCATGCTGTGCCTGGCCCTGTTCACCCCGGTGCTGGGCGAGATGGCGCTGAAGTTCGGCGCCTACGAATTCTTCTGGCTTGCGGTGTTCGGCGTGGTGATCTCCGGCAACCTGACCGGTACCGACCCGCTGAAGGGCTGGATCGCCGGCTTCCTCGGCCTGTTCATCGCTGCGATCGGCCAGGAGGGCATGTATGCCTATGACCGCTTCACCTTCGGCATCCACGACCTGTCCGGTGGCATCGGCCTGATCCCGGCGCTGGTCGGTGCCTTCGGATTTGCCGAGGTGCTGACCGTGATGAAGGATCCCCCGCGCAAATACATCATCAACACCTTCGACCGGGTGATCCCGAGAATCCGCGACGTGCTGCAATACTGGCGCACGGTGATCCGGTCGGGCCTGATCGGCACCTTCATGGGCATCGTGCCGGGCGTCGGCGAGGATGTCGCGGCCTGGAGCAGCTATGCCGCCGCCCGCCGGGCCAGCAAGGAAAAGGAAAAATTCGGCAAGGGCTCGGTCGAGGGCCTGATGGCGGCCGAGACCGGCGACAATGCCTGCATTCCCGGCGCGGTGATCCCGGTGCTGACCCTGGCGGTGCCGGGCTCGGCGCCGGCCGCCGTGCTGCTCGCGGCCATGCTGATCCACGGCGTGCGGCCCGGCCCGCTGATCATGATCGAGAATCCCGGCTTCGTGTACGACGTGGTGGCGATGATGCTGATCGCCAGCTTCGGCATCCTGTTCTACGGCCTGACCCTGACCAAGCTGCTGGTCAAGATCCTGCTGGTGCCGCGCACCCTGATCATGCCGCTGATCTTCGTGCTCTGCGCCGTCGGTGCCTTCGCCATCGCATCCCGCATGTTCGACGTCTATGTGATGCTCGGGTTCGGTGTGATCGGTTTTCTGCTGCGGCTGTTCAACTATCCGGTAGCCCCGCTGGTGCTGGGCATCGTGCTGGGCGACATCCTCGACAAGAATCTGCGGCGCGGCCTGGTGCTGTCGGATGGCGACCTGACGCCTTTCATCACCCGGCCGATCTCGGCGGTGATGCTGGCCGCCATCCTGTTCATCATCCTCATGAATGTGCCGCCTTTCCGGCGCCGCTTCGATGCCGCCTCGGCGGCCGTGAAGCTCCGGCTGCGGCAGCTTTTCGGCCGCACCGCCTGACGCGGAGCGGGGATTGACGCCGGCACCGGCCGGCTGCTAAAAGTAACTGGATAGTTACTTAACGACGGGGTGAAGGGGTCCGATGCGGATCGCGCTGTGCAACGAGGTGCTGGCCGGACGGCCTTTCCAGGCGCAATGTGCGCTGGCGGCCGAACTCGGCTATGACGGCCTCGAACTGGCGCCGTTCACGCTGTCAGATGATCCGCTGTCGCTGACCGCGGCCGAGCAGCGGGTGATCCGCCGCACGGTGGAGGAGGCCGGGCTTGCCGTTACCGGCCTGCACTGGCTGCTGGTGGCGCCGAAGGGTCTGTCGCTGACCGATCCCGATGCCGGGACCCGCCGCCGCACCATCGCGGCGATGCAGGCCCTGTGCGATCTCTGCGGCGAACTCGGCGGCCGCTATCTGGTGCATGGCTCGCCGCTGCAGCGCCGCCTGCCCGATGATGAGGGCGATGCCCGCCGCGCGGCCCGTGGCTGGGCGCTGGAGGCCTTCGCCGCCGCTGCCCGCGCGGCGGAACAGGCCGACGTGCTCTACTGCCTCGAGCCGCTGGCACCCCGTGAAACCAATTTCATCAATACCGTCGCGGAAGCCGCCGGCATCGTCGAGGGGATCGGCAGCCGGCATTTCCGCACCATGATCGACTGCAGCGCTGCCGGCCTGTCCGAGGCGCAGCCGGTGCCGGAACTGATCGGCCAGTGGCTGCCGACCGGTCTGATCGGCCATGTGCAGGTCAACGACCCGAACCGGCAGGGACCGGGTCAGGGCGAGATGGTTTTCGCGCCGATCCTCGCCGCCCTGCGCCAGGGCGGCTATGCCGGCGACATCGCCGTCGAACCTTTCGACTACCGGCCGGACGGTCCCGGTGTCGCCGCCCATGCCATCGGCTATCTGCGCGGCCTGCTGGAGGCGCTGCCGGCATGAGCACTGCATCTGTTTTCCGCATCGCCGCCATCGACCTTTTCGAGCGCCCGGTCACCCTGCGGCTGCCCTTCCGCTTCGGCGTGGTCACCCTGACCGAGGCGCCGCAGGCCTTCATCCACCTGCGCATCGAGACGCCGGACGGCCGTTCCGCCGAAGGTGCCGCTGCCGAGCTGATGGCGCCGAAATGGTTCGACAAGGACCCGGCGCTGAGCAACGGGCAGAATTTCGCCCAGCTGCGGCTGGCCCTGCAGAATGCCGCAGCAGCCTATCGTGCGGACGCCGCGCCGCGCACCGCCTTCGGCCATTCCGCGGCCCATCATGCCGCACTGGTCGCGGCCGGCAGCCGGCAGGGACTGAATGCGCTGGTGGCATCCTATGGTCCGGCGCTGGTCGACCGCGCGGTGATCGATGCCGTCTGCCGGCTGGCCGGGCAGAGCTTCGCCGCCATGCTTGGCGCCAATGGTTTCGGCATTGCGGCCGATGCGCTGACCCCGGATCTCGCCGGTTTCGACATCGATGGCTGGCTGGGCGCATTGCGGCCGGTGCGCGAGATCGCGGCGCGGCATACGGTCGGCATGGTCGATCCGCTGGCGGAAACCGACATTGCCGCCGCCGACCGTCTGGATGATGGCCTGCCGGAAAGCCTCGAAGGCGCCATTGCAGCCTATGGCCTGCGCTGGTTCAAGCTGAAGGTCGGCGGCGACATGGCGGCCGATCTCGCCCGCCTGCGCGCCATCGCTGCCGTGCTCGACCGCAGTGGCGCAGTCTATCAGGCCAGCCTCGACGGCAACGAGCAGTATGACGATGTCGACGGCATTGCCGCCCTGTGGCAGGCGATGCGCGGCGACCCCGCCCTCCGGCGCCTGTGCGACTCCATCCTCTATATCGAGCAGCCGATCCGGCGCGCGGCCGCGCTGAACCGTCCGGTCAGCGCCCTGGCGGCGCAGATTCCGCTGATCGTCGACGAATCCGATGCCGACTACGGTGTCTTCCCGGCGGCGCGCAGCCTCGGCTATGCCGGCATCTCGTCGAAGACCTGCAAGGGCGTATACCGGGCCCTGCTGAATGCCGCCCGCTGCAGCCGCTGGAATGCCCAGGCCGGCGGCAGCCGCCATTTCGTCACCGGCGAGGATCTGACCTGCCAGGCCGGCCTCGCGCTGCAGCAGGACCTGGCGCTGGTGGCGATGCTCGGCCTGACCCATGTCGAGCGCAACGGTCACCATTATGTCGACGGCTTCGGCACTGCGCCGGCGGCCGAGCAGGCGGCCTTTCTCGCGGCCCATCCCGATCTCTACGCCGCCGCAACAGGCACCGGCCGGCCGCGGCTGGCCATCCGCGGCGGCATGATCGCGCTGGGCAGCCTGCTCGATGCCAGCGGCTTTGCCTCGGCGGCGATGCCCGGCTGGGCCACGCTGGCGCCGATGCCGCCATCCGACTTCCGGCCCGATTTCAAGTCTGCACCATAAGGACAGAAGACCATGAGCAAGGATATCCGTCTCGGTATCATCATGAACGGCGTCACCGGGCGCATGGGCATGAACCAGCACCTGATCCGCTCCATCGTGGCGATCCGCAAGGATGGCGGCGTGGTGCTGAAGAACGGCCGCCGGGTGATGCCCGACCCGATCCTGGTCGGCCGCAGCCTCGACAAGGTGGCCCGGCTGGCGAAGCAGTACGGCATCGAGCGCTATACCGACGACCTCGATGCCGCGCTGAAGAACAAGGACGACACCCTGTTCTTCGATGCCGCCACCACCCAGGCCCGCGCCGGTCTGCTGAAGAAGGCGATGGCCACCGGCAAGGACATCTACTGCGAGAAGCCGACCGCCGAAACGCTGGCCGTCGCCATGGATCTGGTGAAGGCGGCCAAGAAATACGGCGTGAAGAACGGCGTGGTGCAGGACAAGCTGTTCCTGCCCGGCCTCGAGAAGATGAAGGTGCTGATCGACAGCGGCTTCTTCGGCAAGATCCTCTCGGTGCGCGGCGAATTCGGCTACTGGGTCTTCGAGGGCGACTGGCAGCAGGCGCAGCGGCCGAGCTGGAACTACCGCGTCAAGGACGGCGGCGGCATCATTCTCGACATGCTGTGCCACTGGCGCTACGTGCTCGACAACCTGTTCGGCAACGTCAAGGCGGTCTCCTGCCTTGGCGCCACCCATATCCCTAAGCGCTGGGACGAGCACAACAAGGCCTACAAGGCCGATGCCGACGATGCCGCCTATGCCACCTTCGAACTGGAAGGCGGCGTGATCGCGCAGATCAACTCCTCCTGGGTGACCCGGGTGCGCCGCGACGACCTCGTCACCTTCCATGTCGACGGCACGCTGGGTTCGGCGGTCGCCGGCCTGCACAAATGCTTCGTGCAGCCGCGCGTCGCCACGCCGAAGCCGGTCTGGAATCCGGATCTGCCGCAGGCCATCAACTTCTTCGACACCTGGCAGGAAGTCCCCGAGAACAAGGTCTATCCGAACGGTTTCCGCGCCCAGTGGGAGATGTATATCCGCCATCTGGTCGACAACGAGCCCTTCAAGTGGACCCTGCTGGAAGGCGCCAAAGGCGTGCAGCTGGCCGAGGCCGGCCTGAAGAGCTGGAAGGAACGCCGCTGGATCGACCTGCCGGAGCTGAAGGCGTAACGCCATGGCGATCACGCTGACCCTTCCCGCGGCGCCGGGGCAGACCGCGCCCTACACGCTGCAGCAGCCGAAGGCCTTTCCGGCCGCGAAACCGCCCTTCAGCCGCATCGCCTTCGGTGCGGCCCATGTGGTGGCCGATCCGCTGGCCGACAACGATCCGTGGCTAAAGCCGGCCATCGACTGGGACCGCACCATCGCCTTCCGCCGGCATCTGTGGTCGCTCGGCCTCGGTGTCGCCGAAGCCATGGATACCGCCCAGCGCGGCATGGGGCTCGACTGGAAGGACGCGCTGGAACTGGTGCGCCATTCGCTCGATGCGGCGAAGGACGTTCCCGGCGCGGTGATCGCCTCGGGTGCCGGCACCGACCATCTGGTGCCCGGCCCGGACGTGACCATCGACCAGGTGATCGCGGCTTACGAGGAGCAGTGCGGCGCCATCGAGAAGCTCGGTGGCCGCATCATCCTGATGGCCAGCCGGGCGCTGGTCGTCGCGGCGAAATCGCCTGACGATTACATCAAGGTCTACAGCCGGATTCTCTCCGGCGTGAAGCAGCCGGTGATCCTGCACTGGCTGGGCGAGATGTTCGATCCGGCGCTCGCGGGCTACTGGGGCAATGCCGATCACATGAAGGCGATGGATGTCTGCCTCGACATGATCGCCGCCAATGCCGCCAAGGTCGACGGCATTAAGATTTCCCTGCTCGACAAGGACAAGGAAATCGTGATGCGCCGCCGGCTGCCGGCGAGCGTGCGGATGTATACCGGCGACGATTTCAACTATGCCGAACTGATCGCCGGCGACGAGCAGGGCCATTCCGAGGCCTTGCTCGGCATCTTCGATGCCATCGCCCCGGCCGCCTCGGCGGCGCTGGGTGCACTCAGCCGCGGCGACGAGAAGACCTTCCACGACATCCTGGCGCCGACCGTGCCGCTGTCGCGGCATATCTTCAGGGCGCCGACCCGCTTCTACAAGACCGGCGTCGTCTTCATGGCCTATCTGAACGGCCACCAGGATCATTTCCTGATGGTCGGCGGCCAGCAGAGCACCCGCTCGGCCCTGCATCTGGCCGAACTGTTCCGGCTGGCCGATGCCGCCGGCCTGCTCAGCGACCCGGAGCGCGCCGCCGCCCGCATGAAGGCGGTGATGGCCGTGCACGGAATCGCGGCATGAAAAAGCCGGGCCCGCTGTCGCTGAACACCGCCACCGTGCGCGAGCAATGGTCGCTGAAGGACTGCATCGAGGGCTGCGCCCGCCACGGCATCACCGGCATCTCGCCCTGGCGCGACAAGCTGGCCGAATACGGCACGGCACAGGCCGCGAAGCATATCCGCGCGGCGGGCCTGACCGTCACCGGCCTGTGCCGCGGCGGCATGTTTCCGGCCGCCGATGCGGCCGGGCGCAGGGCGGCCATAGAGGATAACCGGCGCGCCATCGACGATGCGGCGGCGCTGGGCGCCCAGTGCCTGGTGCTGGTGGTCGGCGGCCTGCCGGCTGGTTCGCGTGATCTCGCGGGGGCCAGACAGCAGGTGCAGGACGGCATCGCCGCATTGCTGGAACATGCGAAAGCCGCCGGCGTGCCGCTGGCGATCGAGCCGCTGCATCCCATGTATGCCGCCGACCGCGCCTGCGTGAACACGCTCGCCCAGGCGCTCGACATCTGCGACGCGCTGGGCAGCGGTCCGGGCGACCGCCATCTCGGCGTCGCCGTCGATGTCTACCATGTCTGGTGGGATCCGCAGTTGAAGCAGCAGATCGACCGGGCGCGGAAACGCGTGCTGGCCTTCCATGTCTGCGACTGGCTGGTGCCGACCGCCGACCTGCTGCTCGACCGCGGCATGATGGGCGACGGGGTGATCGACATCCCGGCGATCCGCGCCATGGTGGAGGGCGTCGGCTATGACGGCTTCTGCGAGGTCGAGATCATGTCGGCGGCCAACTGGTGGCGGCGGCCGGCCGACGAGGTGCTGCGCATCTGCGTGGAACGCCACGCCACGGCGGTATAACGGCGCCCATGCCTTGATTTGCATCCGGCCATCGCCCAAAGATGGGGGCCCCTGTCCCCGTCGCCCGGATCGCCATGCTGCCGACCGCCCTGATTGCCGCCACTCCGCTCGCCGTGCCCGGACTTCTGCTGCTGCGACCCGCCGCCATGATGGACCGGCAGGGCTGGATCAGCGTGATCGCCGACGAGGCGGCCCTGGGCGCCGTCGGGGTGCATGACCGCTTCATCCGCGACACCATCATCTATGCCGAACATGCCGGTTCGGTGCGCGGCCTGCATTACCAGCTGGCGCCGCGCCGGCAGGCCCGCATCGTGCGGGTGCTGCGCGGCCGCGCCTATGTGGTGGCGGTGGATGTGCGGCGCGGCTCGGCCACATTTGGCCGCAGCGGTGCCGCCGCGCTGTCCTATATGGACGGTGCGCAGGTCTATGCCATGCCGGGCTTTGCGCTCGGCTGGTGCAGCCTCGATCCGGCCACCGAACTGCTGGTCAAGTCTTCGGCCGTCGACGATCCTGAACTGCAGCGCGGCATCAACTGGCGCGATCCGGCCCTGAAGCTGGACTGGCCGGTGCGCGCCGCCGATGCCCATATCGAGGTCGAGGATGTCGGGCTGCCGATGCTGGCCGACCAGCCCGACCTGCCGGACTGAGGATGACGGGAACCACCGCGCCGCGCCTGCAGCGTGCCGATGGGGCGCTGGTGCTCGGCTTCGATGGTGATGCCGCCGGCCGCAGCCGGCTGGCCGATCTCTACCAGCATGATCCCTGCCGGGCGCTGCTGCCGCGGCCCGATCCCGGCGAGCCGCTGACCGCGGTGCTGGTGACGACATCCGGCGGGCTGACCGGCGGCGACCGCCTGCGGCTGCAGGTGACGGCCGGGGCCGGCAGTGCCGCCCTCTGCACGCCGCAGGCCGCCGAGAAGATCTACCGGGCCGAAGATGCCGTGCCGGCAGCGCTCGACCTGACCCTGACGGTGGCAGCGGGGGCGGCGCTGGAATGGCTGCCGCAGGAGACGATCCTGTTCGACGGGGCCCGGCTGCGCCGGCAGATCCGCATTGACCTTGCCGCCGGCGATGCCCGCCTGCTGGCTGGCGACATCACCGTGTTCGGGCGCATCGCCCGCGGCGAGCGGTTCACCGGCGGCCTGCTGGCCGACCACTGGGAACTGCGCCGGGCCGGCCGCCGCCAGTGGGTCGAGTCCCAGCGGCTGGAGGGCGACATCCCGGCACAGCTGACGCATCCGGCCGGATTTGCCGGCGCCGTGGCCCAGGGGCTGATCCTCTGCGCCGCGCCGGAACCGGATGCGGCCCGTGCGCGGCTGCGCGCCCTGATCGAGGCGGAGGCGATCGCCGGCGCCGGGGTCACTTTGCTGGGCGATCTGCTGCTGGTGCGCCTGCTGGATGCCGATGCGGTCCGGCTGCGCCGGCATTTCGCCCTGTTCTGGGCGGCCCTGCGGCCGGGGCTCGGCCGCCCCGCTGCCATGCCGCGTCTGTGGCAGCTGTAACCGGCGCGCCACAGGAATAAGCCTATTTTACAGGCATTGATTAATTTTAAAGCAAATTTGGTAAAATTCTAAGCAGGGATCGCCCCTGGGTGGTAGTCCGGCGGCTGGCTGAATCCCTGCGGGTTTTTGCACCTGCGAACGGAGAAGGCGCATTCCCCCGGCGGAATCAGGCAATTAGGCGCTGCCGCCGTCCCGTCGCGACGATTGGTCCGGCCTTTGGCACGGTCCTTGCCACTTCTGCCGCATCGGCTGAGCCCATGGGGGGGCCGCCAGATGAGAGCAGGAGAGGAAATGATGAAAAAGTTTGTTCGGACGATGGCCATGGCTGGTGCCGTCGCCGCCGTCTCGGCGACCGCCGCGATCCCGCTGGCGGCCCGGGCCCAGGACACCATCAAGGTGGGCGTCCTGCATTCGCTGTCGGGCACGATGGCGATCTCCGAGACCACCCTGAAGGACACCGTCCTGATGATGGTCGACGATCTCAACAAGAAGGGCGGCCTGCTCGGCAAGAAGGTCGAGGCGGTGGTGGTCGATCCGGCCTCCAACTGGCCGCTGTTCGCCGAGAAGGCGCGCGAGCTGATCTCGAAGGAAAAGGTCTCGGTGGTGTTCGGCTGCTGGACCTCGGTGTCCCGCAAGTCGGTGCTGCCGGTCTTCGAGGAGCTGAACGGCATGCTGTTCTATCCCGTCCAGTATGAGGGCGAGGAAAGCTCGAAGAACGTCTTCTACACCGGCGCCGCGCCGAACCAGCAGGCGATCCCGGCGGTGGAATACCTGATGAGCAAGGAAGGCGGCGACGTCAAGCGCTGGGTGCTGGCCGGCACCGACTACGTCTATCCGCGCACCACCAACAAGATCCTCGAGGCCTTCCTGAAGTCGAAGGGCGTCGCGCCCGCCGACATCATGATCAACTACACGCCGTTCGGTCATTCCGACTGGCAGACCATCGTGGCGGACATCAAGAAGTTCGCCTCGGCCGGCAAGAAGACCGCCGTGGTCTCGACCATCAACGGCGACGCCAACGTGCCGTTCTACAAGGAACTGGCCAATGCCGGCATCAAGGCCTCCGACATCCCGGTGGTCGCTTTCTCGGTCGGCGAGGAAGAACTGGCCGGCATCGACACCAAGAACCTGGTCGGCCACCTGGCGGCCTGGAACTACTTCCAGTCGGTCAAGGCGCCGGTCAACGATGCCTTCATCAAGCAGTGGAAGACCTTCATCAAGAACGACAAGCGGGTGACCAACGATCCGATGGAAGCCACCTATATCGGCTTCAAGATGTGGACCCAGGCGGTGCTGCAGGCCGGCACCACCAATGTCGATGCCGTCCGCCAGGCCATGTACGGCCAGAAGGTGGCGGCGCCGTCGGGCTTCACCGCGGTGATGAACACCAACCATCACCTCTCGAAGCCGGTCTATATCGGCGAGATCCGTCCGGACGGCCAGTTCAACATCGTCTGGAAGACCAAGGGCCCGGTGAAGGCCGATGCCTGGTCGAAGTTCATCCCGGAAAGCGCCAAGCTGACCGCCGACTGGACCTATCCGTGGGTCTGCGGCAACTGCGAAAAGCCGAAATACGCGGCCAAGTAACAGTCGCCTGCCCAGTAACAGTTGCCTGAATGGCAGCCGCCCCTCTCCCCGCCGCGCGACCTGGCGGTGCGGGAGGGGGGGTTCGCTGCCACCGGGATCAAAGCGCCGCCAGAAGCCGCCACAAAGGCGCCACCGGGAGTAACGCCGTGTTTCTCGCCAAGTCCGTGACATCCGCCGCAAGACTTCTGCTGCTGGCTGCCCTGCTGGGCCTGCCGCTGCTGCTGGCCGCTGCGCCGTCGCGCGCTGCCGACAGCCTGGAAGACATCCTGACCGGCCTGACCTACGACAATCCGAAAGATGCCGTGAAGGCGCTGGCTGACAGTGCCGACGACAAGGCGAAAGCTGCCGCCGCGGCGCTCGCGAAAGGCCTGCTGTTCGTCCGCCTCGAGGACAATGCCGTCGTCATCGGCGAGAAGGACGGCGACCAGTATGTGATCACCAATGCGCTGACCGGCGATATCGAGGCGATGGCGGGCCCCGACGAGCTGCGCCCGGTCGAGCTGGATGCCGAGGGCAAGGCATTGCTGGGTGCGGCCGGCGGCGCCGAGACAAAGGATGCCGGGCCGTTCGACTTCGCCACCGGCGTGCGGGCGCTGAAGGCCGACGATTTCGCCGCCAAGGGGGAAGCCATTGCCAGGTTGACCGCGCTCGGCGACGTGCGTGCGATCCCGGTCTTCCGGGCGCTGGCCGATGGCCGGCTGTTCATCCGCAAGGCCGACGGTGCGCTGGTGATCGGCGACCGCAGCGGCAACGATACCCGCATCACCCTGGCCGAGACGCTGGAACCGGCCGGCATCGTCGCGCCGGACGTGCTCGATCCGCTTTTCGTCAACAACAACCTGCGCAACGTGCTGCGCGAGTCGGTCGGCCGCCTTGGTCTGCTGGGCGACGATCCCGCCCAGCGCCGCCGTGCCGCCGACGCGCTGCTGGACGGCATCACGCCGGATGCCGTCGCCCTGCTGCGCGAGGCCTATGCGCGGGAAACCAATGACGGCGTGAAGCAGGCCATGGCGCTGGCGCTGGCCGCCGCCGATCTCGCCGATCCCGATCGGACGCGGCGCCTGCAGGCGGTCGGCGTGCTGGCCGGCGGCTCGGATCTGCGCATCCGCTCGCTGCTGCAGGGCCGGCTCGGGCAGGAGCAGGATGCGGAGGTGAAGGCGGCCCTGCTCAAGGCCTTCGAGAGCATGCAGCTGCGCATCCGCATCTACTCCTACGCGGAAAACCTGGTGCAGGGCATTTCGCTGGGTTCGGTGCTGCTGCTGGCCGCGGTGGGCCTCGCCATCACCTTCGGCGTGATGGGTATCATCAACATGGCCCATGGCGAGATGATCATGCTGGGGGCCTATTCGGCCTATGTGACGCAGGAGGTGTTCCGTGCCTTCCTGCCGCCGGGCCTGATCGGGGCCTATCTGATCGCGGCACTGCCGGTCGCCTTCCTGGTGGCGGCGGCCGTCGGCGTGATCATCGAGCGCGGGGTGATCCGCTTCCTCTACGGCCGACCGCTGGAGACCATGCTGGCCACCTGGGGCGTCAGCCTCGCCCTGCAGCAGACCGTGCGCATGATCTTCGGTGCCCCGAACAAGGAGGTGGCCAATCCGGAATGGATGACCGGCGCCATCGAGCTGGCCGGTGGCTTCGCGGTGACCTGGAACCGGGTCTACATCATCATCTTCTGCTTTGCCGTGCTCGGCCTGATCGCGCTGATCCTGCGCAAGACCAGCTTCGGCCTGCACATGCGGGCGGTGACCCAGAACCGGCCGATGGCCGCAGTGATGGGCATTCCGACCGCCCGCGTCGATGCGATGACCTTCGCGCTCGGCTCCGGCATCGCCGGCATGGCCGGCGTGGCGCTCAGCCAGATCGGCAATGTCTCGCCCAATCTCGGCCAGCTCTACATCGTCGACAGCTTCCTCGTGGTCGTGTTCGGCGGCGTCGGCAACCTGATGGGCACTCTGGTCGGCGCGCTGACGCTCGGCATCGTCAACAAGTTCCTCGAACCCGTGGCCGGCGCCGTGCTCGGCAAGGTCGTGGTGCTGGTTTTCATCATCCTGTTCATCCAGAAAAGACCGCGCGGCCTGTTCGCGGCAAAGGGGAGGTCCGCCGATGCGTGAGCAGCTCGCCACACTCGCCAGGCCCGCGCCGCTGCTGGGGCCGCGCGGCTGGGCCGCCTTCCTCGGCATCGGTTTCATCCTCGTCGTGCTGGTGCCGCTGCTGAACCTGCTGCCGGCGGCCGGCTCGGCCGCCAGGCTGCCCGACTACCTGATCCCGCTGCTGGGCAAATATGCCTGCTATGCCATCCTCGCGCTGGCGCTCGATCTGGTCTGGGGCTATGCCGGCATCCTCAGCCTCGGCCATGGTGCCTTCTTCGCGCTGGGCGGTTATGCCATGGGCATGTACCTGATGCGCCAGATCGGCGACCGCGGCGTCTATGGCAATGCCGAGCTGCCGGATTTCATGGTCTTCCTGAACTGGAAGGAACTGCCCTGGTACTGGTACGGCTTCGACAGCTTCGCCTTCGCCCTGCTGATGGTGGTGCTGGTGCCCGGCCTGCTGGCGCTGGTGCTGGGCTGGTTCGCCTTCCGCAGCCGCGTCACCGGCGTCTACATCTCCATCGTCACCCAGGCGATGACCTTCGCCCTGCTGCTGGCCTTCTTCCGCAACGACATGGGTTTCGGCGGCAATAACGGCCTGACCGACTTCAAGGACATCCTCGGCTTCCCGATCCAGTCGCCAGATACCCGCATCGGCCTCTACGTG
Organism: Ferrovibrio sp.; assembly: GCF_964218355.1. Classification (GTDB taxonomy): domain Bacteria; phylum Pseudomonadota; class Alphaproteobacteria; order Ferrovibrionales; family Ferrovibrionaceae; genus Ferrovibrio. The sequence continues at coordinate 16,511 of NZ_CAXPMC010000029.1, forward strand.
ATCTCGGTGGCGATGCTGGGCGGCTGCTTCCTGCTCTGCCGCTGGGTCACCGGCTCCAAGCTCGGCCGGGTGCTGCGGGCGGTGCGCGATGCCGAAAGCCGGGTGCGCTTCTTTGGCTATTCGCCGACCGCCGTGAAGCTGTTCGCCTTCACCCTGTCTGCGGTGTTGGCGGGCATCGCCGGCGCGCTCTACGTGCCGCAGGTCGGCATCATCAACCCGTCGGAATTCTCGCCGGCCAATTCCATCGAGATCGCCATCTGGGTGGCGGTCGGCGGCCGCGGCACCCTCTATGGCGCCATTCTCGGCGGTGTCGTGGTCAATCTGGTGAAGACCTGGCTGACCGGCGCGGCGCCGGAACTCTGGCTGTTCGCGCTCGGCGCGCTGTTCATCGCCTGCACCCTGCTGTTCCCGAAGGGCATCGTCGGCCTGCTCGGGCAGTGGCAGGCCTGGCGGGCCGAGCGTCGCAGCTACGCGTCGCAGCCCGGCAATGGCGAATAGGGAGGGCCATGTCATGCATGCCGCACCGATCGCACCCACGCCGCTGATCCCGCCGGCCAGCCGGCACGAGAGCATGGCCGGCCTCGATCCCGCCGTGGCCGGCCGGCCGCGCGTCTCGGATACCCAGCTCTACCTGTCCGGCGTCTCGGTCAGCTTCGATGGCTTCCGGGCGATCAACAACCTGTCGCTGATGGTGGCGCCGGGCGAGCTGCGCACCATCATCGGCCCCAACGGCGCCGGCAAGACCACGATGATGGACATCATCACCGGCAAGACCCGGCCCGACGAGGGCGAGGTGATGTTCGCCGGCCGCATCGACCTGACCAGGCTCGACGAAACCGAAATCGCCAACCTGGGCATCGGCCGCAAGTTCCAGAAGCCGACCGTGTTCGAGAACCTGACGGTGTTCGAGAATTTCGAGCTGGCGCTGAAGGCGGCTCGCGGCGCCTGGAAGACGCTGGCGGCGCGGCTCGACAGCGCGGCCCTCGACCGCATCGCCTGGGCGCTGGATACCGTCGGCCTGTGGGAGCGGGTGGCGGAACCGGCCGGCGCGCTCAGCCACGGCCAGAAGCAGTGGCTGGAGATCGGCATGCTGCTGGTGCAGGACACCCAGCTGATCCTGCTGGACGAGCCGGTGGCCGGCATGACCGATGCCGAAACCCGGCAGACCGCCGAGCTGATCCTCGGCCTGAAGGGCGAGCGCACCCTGGTGGTGGTCGAGCACGACATGGAATTCGTTCGCGATCTGGGTGCGCGCGTCACCGTGCTGCACGAGGGCAGCGTGCTGTCGGAAGGCAGCGTCGACCACGTACAGAACGATCCGCGCGTGATCGAAGTCTATCTGGGGCGTTGACGCAGATGCTGAAGGCTGAAGGACTGAATCTTTATTACGGCGCCAGCCATGCCCTGCGCGATGTCAGCCTGACCGCCGAAACGGGCAGGATCACCTGCGTGCTGGGCCGCAACGGCGTCGGCAAGACCTCGCTGATGCGGGCGCTGGTCGGCCTGCAGGGGGTGCGCAGCGGCCGGGTGATGTGGGAAGGGCAGGACATCACCGCGCTGAAGCCGCATGAACGCGCCCGCCATGGCATCGCCATGGTGCCGCAGGGCCGCGAGATCTTTCCCCGCCTGACCGTCTACGAGAATCTGGAAACCGGCATGGCGCCGCTGCCGCGCGGCCAGAAGACGATTGACGAAGAGGTGTTTGCCCTGTTTCCTGTCCTGCACGAGATGCGCAATCGCCGGGGAGGCGATCTTTCGGGGGGACAGCAGCAGCAGCTGGCGATCGCGCGGGCCCTGGTCACGCGCCCCCGGCTGCTGCTGCTGGACGAACCCACCGAAGGCATCCAGCCCTCCATCATCAAGGATATCGGCCGGGTCATCCGCGACCTTGCCAACCGCGGCACCATGGCGATCGTTCTGGTCGAGCAGTATTTCGATTTCGCCCGCGAACTGGCCGACCGCTTCATCCTGCTGCAGCGCGGCGAGGTCGTCGTCGAGGGGCCCGCTTCCGGGCTGGATACCGACGAGGTCCGCAGGTATCTTACCGTCTGATTCCGGACTTCGGTTACTGGCTTCGGGGAGGCTCGCGGCATGAATCTCACGCCCCGCGAAAAGGATAAACTGCTGGTGGCGATGGCCGCCAATGTCGCCCGCCGGCGGCTGGAACGCGGCGTGAAGCTCAATCACCCCGAGGCCGTCGCCCTGATCACCGACTATGTGGTCGAGGGCGCCCGCGACGGCCGCAGCGTGGCCGAACTGATGCGCGACGGCGCCACCGTGCTGACCCGCGCCCAGGTGATGGACGGCATCGCCGAGATGCTGCACGAGATCCAGGTCGAGGCAACCTTTCCGGACGGCACCAAGCTGGTGACCGTCCACAACCCGATCCGCTGAGGAGCCACGCCCATGATCCCCGGCGAAATCATCTGCGCCCCCGGCGATATCGAGCTGAATGCCGGCCGGCCGACGCTGACCCTCGATGTGGCCAATACCGGTGACCGGCCGATCCAGGTCGGCAGCCACTATCATTTCTTCGAGACCAATCCGGCGCTGGAATTCGACCGGGAAAAGGCCCGCGGCATGCGGCTGAACATCCCCGCCGGCACCGCCGTGCGCTTCGAGCCGGGCCAGACCCGCGCAGTCACGCTGGTCGCCTATGCCGGCCGCCGCAATGTCTTCGGCTTCCGCGCCGAGGTCATGGGCACCCTGCGCTAGGAGGAGGCGAGATCATGGTCACCCGCATCCCGCGTTCCGCCTATGCCGGCATGTTCGGCCCCACCGTCGGCGACAAGGTGCGCCTCGCCGATACCGACATCATCATCGAGGTCGAGAAGGATTTCACCGCCCAGCCGCCTTCGGGCCATGACCCGAAGCTGGTCGGCAGCGGCTATTCCGCCAACACCCCGCTCTATGGCGAGGAAGTGAAGTTCGGCGGTGGCAAGGTGATCCGCGACGGCATGGGCCAGAGCCAGGCCACCAATGCCGAGGGCGCGGTGGATACCGTGATCACCAACGCGCTGATCCTCGATCACTGGGGCATCGTGAAGGCCGATATCGGCCTGAAGAACGGCCGCATCCATGCTATCGGCAAGGCCGGCAACCCGGACATCCAGCCCGGCGTCGACATCGTCATCGGCCCGGGCACCGAAGCCATCGCCGGCGAAGGCAAGATCGTCACCGCCGGCGGCTTCGATGCGCATATCCATTTCATCTGCCCGCAGCAGATCGAGGAAGCGCTGTATTCCGGCGTCACCACCATGATGGGCGGCGGCACCGGACCAGCGGCCGGCACCTCGGCCACCACCTGCACGCCGGGGCCGTTCCATATCATGCGCATGCTGCAGGCCGCCGAGGCCTTCCCGATGAATATCGGTTTCCTCGGCAAGGGCAATGCCGCCCTGCCCGAGGCTTTGGTCGAGCAGGTCGCCGCCGGCGTCTGCGGCCTGAAACTGCACGAGGACTGGGGCACCACCCCGGCCGCCATCGACAACTGCCTGTCGGTGGCCGAGCAGCACGACATCCAGGTGGCCATTCACACGGATACGCTGAACGAAAGCGGTTTCGTGGAAGACACCATCGCCGCGTTCAAACATCGCACCATCCACGCCTTCCACACCGAGGGCGCCGGCGGCGGCCATGCGCCGGACATCATCAGGGTGGCCGGGCTGGCCAATGTGCTGCCCTCCTCGACCAACCCGACCATGCCCTACACGGTGAATACCGTGGACGAGCATCTCGACATGCTGATGGTCTGCCACCATCTGGATTCAAAGATCCCGGAAGACGTGGCCTTTGCCGACAGCCGTATCCGGCGCGAGACCATCGCGGCGGAAGACATCCTCCATGATCTCGGCGCCTTCTCGATGATGTCGTCGGACAGCCAGGCCATGGGCCGGGTCGGCGAGGTGATCATCCGCACCTGGCAGACCGCCGACAAGATGAAGAAGCAGCGCGGCCGCCTGCCCGAGGAAAAAGGCGACAACGACAATGTGCGGGCCAAGCGCTATGTCGCCAAATACACCATCAATCCGGCGCTCAGCCACGGCGTGGCGCACGAGATCGGCTCGGTCGAGGCCGGCAAGTTCGCCGATCTGGTGATCTGGTCGCCGGCCTTCTTCGGGGTGAAGCCCGACATGATCCTCAAGGGCGGCAGCATCGCGGCGGCGCCGATGGGCGATCCCAATGCCTCGATCCCGACGCCGCAGCCGGTGCATTACCGGCCGATGTTCGCCAGCTTCGGCCGCAACATGGTGCAGTCGAGCCTGACCTTCGTCAGCCAGGCCGGGCTGGATGCCGGCATCGCGCAGAAATTCGGGCTGCAGCGGCCGCTGGTCGCGGTGAAGGGCTGCCGCAAGGTGACCAAGGCGGACATGGTGCACAACGCCTACATGCCGAAGATCGAGGTCGATACCGAGACCTATACCGTGCGCGCCGACGGCCAGCTGCTGACCTGCGAGCCGGCGAAGGAACTGGCCATGGCGCAGCGGTATTTCCTGTTCTGAGATTTGTTGTCGTCCCCGCGGAAGCGGGGACCCGGGATCGTGGCGCGACTGGGTTTCCGCTTTTGCGGGAACGACGAAGGGAGAAAACAGTGCTGAAAGCCACCTCCGTCATCCCCGCCGGCCGCTGGCCTGCCGCCGAGTGCAGGGCGTCGGTCACGCTGGCGCATCACGACCGGCACCGCCGACGCATCCGGCTGACCGCCGATGACGGCGCCGCCTTCCTGCTCGATCTGCCCGAGGCCACGGTTCTGCGCCATGGCGACGGTCTGCAGCTGGAGAAGGGTGGCGGTTATATCGAGGTTCGGGCCGCGCCCGAGCCGCTGGTCGAGGTGCGCGCGCCGACGCCCGCGCTGCTGGCGCGGCTGGCCTGGCATCTGGGCAACCGGCATCTGCCGGCCGAAATCCATGCCGACCGGATTCTCATCCGCGACGACCATGTGATCGTGGATATGCTGAAGGGGCTGGGCGCCGCCGTGCAGGCCGTGGAGGCCCCCTTCGATCCGGAAGGCGGCGCCTACGGCCAGCACAACCACGATCCCTCGCATCCCTACGGCCTCGGCTCGCGTTACGGCCAAGATAGCAAATATGGGGGCGGTGAGGGTGCCGGCGGCCACGGCCACCATCATCACCATGATCACGGGCACCATCACGGCCATGACCACGACCACCAGCATTAGTGCGGGCGACCTCTACCGCCTGATGGCGTGGTTCTCGCCCGGCTATCCGATCGGGGCATTCTCCTACAGCCACGGCATCGAATATGCCGTCGAGACCGGGGTAGTGAAGACCGCCGCCGATCTCAGCCAGTGGATCGGCCATGTGCTGCGCCACGGCGCCGGGTGGGTGGATGCCGTGCTGCTGAAAGAGGCCTATGCGGCCGCCGATGATCCGGCGGCGCTGGCCGACCTCGCCGATCTCGCCGCCGCCTGGCGCGGCAGCCAGGAAATGGCGCTGGAGGCCAACCAGCAGGGCGGCTCGTTCCTCTCGGTCACCCGCGCCACCTGGGGGCATCCGGCGCTGGATGATTTCGCGCAGTCGCGTGGCGACGAGCCGGTGCCGCTGTGCATTGCCGTCGGGCTGGCCGCCGCCGCCCACCGGCTGGATTTGCCGGCCGTGCTGGCGGCCTACCTGCATGCCTTCGCCGCCAATCTGGTCTCGGCCGCCGTGCGGCTGATCCCGCTCGGCCAGACCGACGGCCAGCGTGCGCTGGCCGCCCTGCTGCCGGTGGTGGACTCCGTGCTACCCTGTGCGCTCGCCTGCCCGCTCGAAGACTGCGGCACGGCGGCGCCGATGGTCGACCTGTGCTCGATGCGGCACGAAACCCAGTATACGAGGCTGTTCAGATCATGAGTTCCAACCCCTTACGAGTAGGCATCGGCGGCCCGGTCGGGTCGGGCAAGACGGCTCTGGTCGAGCGGCTCTGCCGATACTTGCGCGATGACTGGAACATTGCCGTCGTCACCAATGACATCTACACCCGCGAGGATGCCGAGTTCCTCACCCGCGCCAATGCGCTGGCGCCCGAACGCATCACCGGGGTCGAGACCGGCGGCTGCCCGCATACGGCGATCCGCGAGGATGCCTCGATCAATCTCGCCGCCGTCGCCGACCTGCAGAAGAAATTCCCCGGCCTCGACATCATTTTTGTGGAATCCGGGGGCGACAACCTGGCCGCCACCTTCTCGCCGGAACTGGCCGACATCACCATCTACGTGATCGATGTCTCCGCCGGCGACAAGATCCCGCGGAAAGGAGGTCCGGGCATCACGCGGTCGGATCTTCTCGTGATCAACAAGACCGACCTCGCGCCGCTGGTCGGCGCCTCGCTCGAGGTCATGGACCGCGATTCGAAAAAGATGCGCGGCCAGCGCCCCTTCGTCTTCGCCAATCTGAAGGCCGAGCAGGGCGTTGCCGAGATCGCCGGCTTCATCCTGCAGGCGGGCGGCCTGAAGGAATAGCGCATGCAGCCTCTCGGCCGCATCCGCATGAATTGTCACCCGCGGGTCCCATTAAACGGGGTGCGCGGCCAGAAAGTATTTCTTCAAGTCCGCGCATGACGGGCAGGGCTGTCTGTGCTATCCCGGAAGAAAACGGGAGGAACCATGCCGGACAAGACCGACCGCGTCGCCGAACGCGCAGCCGCCCTCGACCGCCTGATCGGCCGTGCGCCGATCGTGCCGGTGCTGGCCGTCGACGACCCGGAGACCGCGGTGCCGCTGGCCCGGGCGCTGGTCGCCGCCGGGGTGCCGGCGCTGGAGATCATGCTGCGCACGGCGGCGGCGCTGGAGGCGATCCGCCGGGTCGCCACCGCCGTGCCCGAGATCGCCGTCGGTGCCGGCACCGTGCTCAATCCCGCGCAGTTTGCCGCCGCGCAGATCCATGGCGCGCAGTTCATCGTCTCGCCGGGCGCGACCCCGGCCCTGTATGCCGCCGCCATCGATACCGGGCTGCCCTTCCTGCCGGGCGTCGTCACGCCGGGCGAGATCATGGCGGCGCTGGATCACGGCTTCACCCGGGCCAAGTTCTTTCCGGCGGTGACGATCGGCGGGCCGGCGGCCCTGCAGATGCTGGCCGGCGCCTATCCGGCGATGCGCTTCTGCCCCAGCGGCGGGCTGACGGCCGCCAATATCGCGAGCTTCGTCCGCGAGCCCAACGTGTTCACGGCGGTTGCCGACTGGGTGGCGCCGAAGGAGATGCTGGCGGCCGGCGACTGGGCCGGCATCACCGCCCTGACCAAAGCCGCCCTGCAGGCGGCGAAAGGAGCCTGAGCCATGCTGGAACTGCGCCCCAACTGCGAATGCTGCGATCGCGACCTGCCGCCCGACAGCCCGGCCGCGATGATCTGCACCTTCGAATGCACCTTCTGCCGCGACTGTGCGGCCGGGATTCTCTCCGGCACCTGCCCCAATTGCGGCGGCAACCTGGTGCAGCGGCCGGTGCGGCCGGCACGGCTGCTGGAGAAATATCCCGCCGGCACCAAACGCGTGCTGAAGGCGGAAGGCTGCCGGCAGGTTGCCTGAGAGACGAAGGGCCGGTCCATGAAGAAGCATGTTCTCGCCATCGACCAGGGCACCACGTCGAGCCGCGCCATCGTCTTCGACGAGGCCGGCCTGGCCCTGGCCGTCGCCCAGAAGGAACTGACCCAGCATTACCCGGCCGATGGCTGGGTCGAGCATGATGCCGAGGAAATCTGGCGCGACGTGCAGAGCGTGATGCGCGAGGCCGTGGCGAAGGCCGGTCTGCGCGCCGGCGACATCGCCGCCATCGGGATCACCAACCAGCGCGAGACGACCGTGGTCTGGGAACGCAGCTCCGGCCGGCCGATCCACCGCGCCATCGTCTGGCAGGACCGCCGCACGGCGGAAACCTGCCGGCAGAAACTGGCCGACGGCATCGGCAGCCTCGTGCAGCAGAAGACCGGCCTGCTGGTCGATGCCTATTTCTCGGCCACCAAGATCGCCTGGCTGCTGGACCATGTGCCCGGCGCGCGGGCGCGGGCCGGGAAGGGCGAGCTGTGTTTCGGCACCATCGACAGTTTCCTGCTGTTCCGCCTGACCGGCGGGCAGGTGCATGCGACGGATGCCACTAATGCCGCCCGCACCATGCTGTTCGACATCACGACGCAGGACTGGGACGACACGCTGCTGCAGATTTTCGACGTGCCGCGTGCTATGCTGCCGGTGGTGAAGGACTGCAGCGGCGAATTCGGCGCCACCCTGCCGGAAATCCTCGGCGCGCCCGTTCCGGTGGCCGGCATTGCCGGCGACCAGCAGGCCGCCACCTTCGGCCAGGCCTGTTTCCAGCCCGGCATGATGAAATCCACCTACGGCACCGGCTGCTTCGCGCTGGTCAATATCGGCGACAGGCCGGTGCAGTCGACCCACCGGCTGCTGACCACCGTGGCCTACCGGCTGGACGGCCGGGTCACTTACGCGCTGGAGGGCTCGATCTTCGTGGCCGGCGCGGCCGTGAAATGGCTGCGCGACGGTCTCGGCATCGTCGGCAGCGCCGCCGAGACCGCCACGCTGGCGGCCTCGCTGTCGCAGAATCACGGTGTCTACATGGTGCCGGCCTTCGTGGGCCTGGGCGCGCCCTACTGGGACCCGGATGCGCGCGCCGCCATCCTCGGCATGACGCTGGATACCGGCCGCGCCCATATCGCCCGCGCCACCCTCGAATCCGTCGCCTACCAGACCCGCGACCTTGCCGCGGCGATGAAGGCCGATGGCGCCCAGCCGCCGACGGCTCTGCGCGTCGATGGCGGCATGGTGGCGAATGACTGGTTCTGCCAGTTCCTTGCCGACATGCTGCGGGTGGCGGTCGAACGCCCGAAGGTGATCGAGACCACGGCCCTGGGTGCGGCCTATCTGGCGGGACTGGCCACCGGCGTCTATGCCGGGCTGGATGCGGTGGCCTATGGCTGGCATTGCGAGCGCCGGTTCGAGCCGCGCCGGCCGGCGGCGGCCTGCGATGCCCTCTATGCCGGCTGGCAGCAGGCGGTGCGGCGGGTGCTGGCGCCGGCCTGAGGCGTCAGCCGCCGGGTGGCCGCGCCAGCGTCTTCGCCCAGTGCCGCATCAGCGCGGCCGGGTCGCCGTCACTGCCGGCGGCACCGGGATCGGCCTGGCGCGGCGCGGCCTCGCGGGCCTGGCGCGGGGTGATGCCGAACTGGGCGCGGAACAGGCTGCTGAAATGGCTGGCCGAGACGAAGCCGTAATCCAGCGCGATGTCGAAGATGCGGCGGTGGCGCTGTGCCGGCGCCGAGATGGCGCGGTAGCAGGCCACCAGGCGGCGGCGCTGGATATGCTCGCGCACGCCGCCCAGCGGCTTGAACAGCCGGTACAGCGTGGCGCGCGAGCAGCTGAAGGCCCGGCACAGGCTTTCGATATCCAGTGCCGGGTTGTCGAGATGGCGGTCGATATGGCGGCAGATCGCCGCCAGGGTGGCCGCCTGTGCCGGCGCGGCGGCAATGTCGCGCTGCCGCGTCAGTGCATCCAGCAGGCCGAGCGTGCCCTGCATGATGGCGGGCAGTTCGGCCGTCGTGGCGCGGTCGACATGCCGGCGCAGGGCCCGCATATGGTCGGCAAAGACCAGGGCCGCCGCCGAATCATCCTCGAAGATCGCGCCGGAGGCATCCAGCAGCTGCGGCAGTTCCGCCTGCAGCAGGTCGCGCGGCAGCATCAGGGTCAGGGTGTCGCCGCCCGGCGAGGCGGCATGGGTCTCGCGGCTGAGATTGACGGCGAAGACATTGCCGGGCCGCTGCCGGAAGCTGCGATCGCCGTTTTCGACGTCGTTGCTGCCGTTCAGGTACAGCTGCAGGCCCAGATGGTCGGAATCGTCGTGGCGGGCCATCCAGACCGGATCGCGGTGGAATTGCTGGTGGGTGAAGCTGGCATCGATCAGCAGCGCCTGGCCGAGATGATACTGGTGGATCGTATGGCGCTGCGGGCCGGGCGGCGGATCGCCGAAGGTGCGGACATCGAAATAGGCACCGATGCTCTGCTGCCACAGCCGGGTCAGTTCCTCGTCCGGCACCATGCCGGGCACCAGCGATGCCCGCGGAATTGCAGTGGCCATGCAGTCCAGTCCCCCCGGCGGCATTCCATGAAACGGAAAATATTCGCTCCCCGGCCTTTTTCTAGCAGCTTCGCGGCGGCAACGGAAGGTTGTCCGCGAATGATCCGCAACTGGAGCAAAACGGGTCGGAAAAATCCGGCAATTGAGACGCTGACGCCAGCAGAATGAGAAAAACAGGCAAGACAGGGCGCGCCCGCTGCGGTAGAGTGCGGCCTGCTCCAGAACGGGGTGGCCGCAGGGGGCTGCGGCAGGTCCAGGTAAATCCGGTCCACAGAAGGGGGAAGGATTATGGCCAACTCGGTTAATACCAATGGCGGCGCGCTGGTCGCGCTGTCGTCGCTGCGGGCCAACACGGCCACGCTCGACCGCACATCCAAACAGGTTCAGACCGGCCTCCGGATCGCCGACCAGAACGACGATGCGGCCATCTTCGCGATCGCCCAGGGCGTGCGCGCGAATGTGAAGGCCTATGCCTCGGTGCAGTCCTCGCTGTCGGCCGGCATCGGACTGGGCGAGGTGGCCCTGGCCGGCGCCAACCGCATCTATGATCTGGTCAGCGACATCCAGGGCAAGATCGCCAACCTGGCCGACGGCTCGCTGTCCACCGCCCAGCAGAATGTCTATCGCAACGACATCGTCCGGCTGATCGATTCGATCAACCAGATCGTCCAGCAGGCCGACTACAACGGCAAGAACCTGCTGTCCGGTGATGCGCAGGCTTCGACGGCCACGATCACCTTCGTGGCCGATGTGAACGGCACCACGCTGAACTATTCCACGCCCTACCGGCTCGACTGGGATTCCGACGCCTTTCTCGGCCCGAATGTGCTGTTTCCCGGCACCACCGACGTCTACGAGAACATCTTCGAAAACCCGCCCGATACCGCCACTGCGCTGGTCGGCCTCAATGCTTTCAAAAGCCGCCTCGACAGCATGGCGTCGACGGTGGCTGCGCAGAAGCGGGCGTTGGAGCAGCAGAAGGATTTCGTCGACAACCTGGTCGACGCGATGAAGGGCGGACTCGGCTCGCTGGTCGATGCCGATGTGGCGGCCGAAAGCGCGGCGCTGGAATCCGGCAAGGTGGCCCAGCAGCTTTCGATCCAGTCGCTGTCGATCGCCAACCAGCAGCCCAACGTGCTGCTGACCCTGCTGCGCTGACGCGGGGGATCGCGCCATGGCGGACGGAATCCTCGATGCTGCCGCACCGCGGCAGCGGCGCCTGCGCTGGCCGCGCTGGGTGCTGTCGCTGCTGCTGTCGGGCGGCGCCTATCTGGCGGCGGAATATGCCGTCGAACAGGCCTCCTTCACCCATGCCGGGGCGCTGGAGCGCGCCATCGGCCAGATGATCGACACTTGCCGCAGCGAATGCCTTGCCCGCGGCGTGCGGCTGGAAGATCTCGACGGCCCCTACGAGGCGCCGGTCAATGCCCAGCCCGGAACCCGGCATTTCCAGTTCCTGTGGAAGACCGGTGCCGCCGAAGACCTGGTGGTGGTGGTCTACAACAACCGCCTGTTCGTCGATGCCGAATCCTGGTGGGAGCGGCAGGACTGGTGGTACAAGCCCGGCCAGGCGCCGGGGCACGCGGCCACCCGCTAAGCAGTTGATATAAAAACAAAACTGTCCGAGTAATTATTTTATTCCTACTGTTCTTGATTTATTCTTTTCACACCCTATATGCCGGCATGTCGCTGTTTTCCGCCACCCGGAAAGAAGCCGGAAAGAAGAAGGAATGCCGCCATGACCGATCCGGATCTCCCGCTGCCGCCGGCGGCGCCGGTCCCCCCGTCTGCAGCCCTGCCGTCCGCAGCCCCGCCATCCGCATCCGCCCCGCCGCCTCGACTGGGCGCGCGCCGCTGATCTGATGGCGCGCGGCGAAACCGCCGAGGAGGTCGCGCGCCTGCTCGGCTGCCCGCCGCAGCGCATCCTGCGCAACCTGCGGCGCAGCCGCAAATTCCGCCTCGCCATCGAAAGCGCCCATGCCCGGCTGCGGCTGGCGGCGCAGCTGCGCTTCGCGCTGCTCGGCGATCTCGCGCTCAGCCATCTGCGGCAGAGCGAGCGGCTCGATACCCGGCTGCTGCAATGGCTGGGCGACCGCACCGGCATTGCCGGCATCGGCGACCCCGAGGGCGTGCTGGCGGCCCGGCTGGATGCGGCGATGCGGCCGGAAACCGTGGCGCCGCCGCGGCCCGGCGATCCGCCGCGCGTGATCGATGCGGCTGCACTGAAACGCATGCTGGGGGAGGACGATTGACCGCAATGGCGTGCGCAAACCGGCCGCAACTGGCCTTTCCGCCGGAAAACCACGGAATCCGCTGGCTCGAACGGGATCGCGCCGGATTTTCCGGGACAGCGCGGGACTTTCCGGGCCGCAACCGGCCGCGGGGGGACGGAACGGGAATCGCCCGGCGGCAACCGGGCGGCATGGTCGCGGCCCCGCCGGCCGCCGGCCGGCGGCGGCCCCGGGCCCGCGTGAAATGCCGCATAATTGCGGCCGGGCCTCTCTGTTGCGCCGCCCAAACCCATATGCTAACTAAGCGCGGCTTTCGCGCCGGGGGGCTGCTGACGGCTGTTTCCCGCCGCGTGAATTCCCCAGGCGGATCAAGAGTTTGGCTGCCATGCCGAGAGGGTACGGGACCGCTGGGTCCGGCGCCTGACCGGAATCGGCGGCTTCCATAAAGAAGAAGGGTCGTTCGTGGCTCAGGAAACCTCGCTCGTCTCCGGCATTGCCGGCCGCTACGCGACTGCGCTGTTCGATCTGGCGCGGGAAGCCGGCCAGCTCGATGCCGTCGCCCGTGATCTCGACATGCTGGCCGCCCGGCTGGCCGACTCGGCCGATCTGGTCCGCCTCGTCCGCTCGCCGGTCTTCGGCCGCGACGAGCAGGCCCGTGCCATCGCCGCGGTGGCCGAAAAGGCCGGCTGCACCGACCTGGTGCGCCGCTTCCTCGGCGTTGCCGCCGCCAACCGCCGCCTGTTCGTGCTGGCCGACATGATCGCGGCCTTCCGCGCCCTGCTCAGCCATCATCGCGGCGAGGCGGTTGCCGAAGTGGTTTCCGCCGTGCCGCTGGACGATGCCCAGCTGGCGCAGCTCAAGTCCGCGTTGTCGTCGGAAGCCGCCGGCAATGTCGTCATCAAGGCCTCCGTCGATCCCGATCTGATCGGCGGCCTCGTCGTCAAGCTCGGGTCGCGCATGATCGATGCCTCGATCCGCAGCAAGCTCAACAACCTGAAGACCGCCATGAAAGGGGTTGCGTGATGGACATCCGCGCCGCAGAGATTTCCGAAATCCTGAAGACGCAGATCAAGAATTTCGGCGCTGAAGCCGAGGTTTCCGAAGTCGGCCAGGTGCTCAGCATCGGTGACGGCATCGCGCGCGTTTACGGCCTCGACAAGGTCCAGGCCGGCGAAATGGTCGAGTTCCCCGGCGGCGTGAAGGGCATGGCCCTGAACCTCGAGACCGACAATGTCGGCGTCGTGATCTTCGGCGACGACCGCGGCATCAAGGAAGGCGACACCGTCAAGCGCACCGGCGCCATCGTCGACGTGCCGGTCGGCAAGGGCCTGCTCGGCCGCGTGGTCGACGCGCTCGGCAACCCGATCGATGGCAAGGGCCCGCTGAAGGATGTCAGCCGCGCCCGCATGGAAGTGAAGGCGCCGGGCATCATCCCGCGCAAGTCGGTGCACGAGCCGATGCAGACCGGCCTGAAGGCGCTCGACGCCCTGGTGCCGGTCGGCCGCGGCCAGCGCGAGCTGATCATCGGCGACCGCCAGACCGGCAAGACCGCCGTCGCCGTCGACGCGATCCTGAACCAGAAGGCGACCAACGCCGGCGCCGACGACAAGAAGAAGCTGTTCTGCATCTATGTCGCGGTCGGCCAGAAGCGTTCGACCGTTGCCCAGGTGGTGAAGACCCTCGAGGAAGCCGGCGCGATGGAATACTCCATCGTCGTTGCCGCCACCGCCTCGGAGCCGGCGCCGCTGCAGTATCTGGCGCCCTATACCGGCTGCGCCATGGGCGAGTTCTTCCGCGACAACGGCATGCATGCCGTGATCATCTATGACGATCTGTCCAAGCAGGCCGTCGCCTACCGCCAGATGTCGCTGCTGCTGCGCCGCCCGCCGGGCCGCGAAGCCTATCCGGGCGACGTGTTCTACATCCACTCGCGCCTGCTCGAGCGCGCCGCCAAGATGTCGGACAAGATGGGCGCCGGCTCGCTGACCGCGCTGCCGGTCATCGAGACCCAGGCCGGCGACGTCTCGGCCTACATCCCGACCAACGTGATCTCGATCACCGACGGCCAGATCTTCCTCGAGACCGACCTGTTCTACCGCGGCATCCGCCCGGCGATTAACGTCGGCCTCTCGGTCAGCCGCGTCGGCTCGGCCGCGCAGATCAAGGCGATGAAGCAGGTGGCCGGCTCGATCAAGCTGGAACTGGCGCAGTATCGCGAAATGGCGGCCTTCGCCCAGTTCGGTTCGGACCTCGACGCCTCGACCCAGCGCCTGCTGAACCGCGGCGCCCGCCTGACCGAGCTGCTGAAGCAGGCCCAGTACCAGCCGCTGCCGGTCGAAGAGCAGGTCGTCTCGATCTATGCCGGCGTGAAGGGCTATCTCGACAAGGTGGCGGTGAATGCCATCACCCGCTTCGAGCAGGGCTTCCTCGGCCTGATGCGCAGCAAGCACGGCGACGTGCTGAAGGCGATCCGCGAGCAGCAGGCGCTGACCCCGGACATCGAAGAGAAGCTGAAGGCGATCCTCGAAGACTTCGCCAAGACCTTCGCCTGAGGCGGCCGGATAAGGGACGAGCGTCATGCCCAGCCTTAAAAGCCTCCGCATTCGCATCAACTCGGTCAAATCGACCCAGAAGATCACGAAGGCGATGAAGATGGTGGCGGCCAGCAAGCTGCGCCGCGCCCAGGAGGCCGCCGAAGCCGCGCGCCCCTATGCCGAGCGCATGGCGGGCATCCTTGCCTCGCTGGCGGCCGGGCAGAACGGCGCCGAGAACGCGCCGCGCCTGCTGGTCGGCACCGGCAGCGACCAGGTGCATCTGCTGGTGGTTGCCACCGCCGAGCGCGGCCTGTGCGGCGCCTTCAACTCGTCGATCGTCAAGCTGGCCCGCCGCAAGATCGAGGAACTGACCGGTCAGGGCAAGACCGTGAAGATCCTCTGCGTCGGCAAGAAGGGCCGCGACCAGCTGCGCCGCGACCATGCGTCGAAGATCGTCGACACCGTCGACATGTCGGCGGTCAAGCGGCTCGGCTTCACCGATGCCCAGGCCATCGCCGACCGCGTGCTGGCGATGTTCGAGGCCGGCGAATTCGACGTCGCCCATGTCTTCTTCAATAACTTCAAGTCGGTGATCAGCCAGGTGCCGACCGCCCAGCAGCTGATCCCGGCCATGGTTGCCGGAAATGCTTCTGGCGATGCGGCCGCGGCCGGCCCCGATCTGGGCGGCGCCATCTACGAATACGAGCCGGACGAGGAGACGATCCTCGAACAGCTGCTGCCGCGCAACCTGTCGGTCCAGGTCTACCGGGCGCTGCTGGAGAACGCGGCTTCCGAGCAGGGCGCCCGCATGTCCGCGATGGACAACGCGACGCGCAATGCCGGCGAGATGATCAAGAAACTGACGACCGTCTACAACCGGTCGCGTCAGGCCCAGATCACCAAGGAACTTATCGAAATCATCTCCGGCGCCGAGGCCGTTTAAGGCCGCGCGCGGGACGATACGGAACAGAGAGAGCGGAGCAGCATCATGGCTACGAACAAGGTGGGTCGCATTACCCAGGTTATCGGCGCGGTCGTCGACGTGCAGTTCGACGGGCATCTGCCGGCGATCCTCAACGCCCTGCATTGCACCAACCAGGGCAATCATCTGGTGCTGGAAGTGGCCCAGCATCTCGGCGAGCACACCGTGCGCACCATCGCCATGGACTCGACCGACGGCCTCGTCCGCGGCATGGACGTCACCGATACCGGCGCGCCGATCTCGGTGCCGGTCGGCCCGGAGACGCTGGGGCGCATCATCAACGTGATCGGCCAGCCGATCGACGAGCGTGGCCCGGTCAACGCCAAGTCCGCGGCGCCGATCCATGCGCCGGCCCCGGCCTATATCGACCAGTCGACCGAGCAGAAGGTGCTGGTCACCGGCATCAAGGTGGTCGACCTGCTGGCGCCTTACGCCAAGGGCGGCAAGATCGGCCTGTTCGGCGGCGCCGGCGTCGGCAAGACCGTGCTGATCATGGAGCTGATCAACAACATCGCGAAGACCCACGGCGGCTATTCGGTGTTCGCCGGTGTCGGCGAGCGTACCCGCGAGGGTAACGACCTCTATCACGAGATGATGGAATCGGGCGTCATCAAGACCGACGGCCCGGGTTCCAAGGTGGCGCTGGTCTACGGCCAGATGAACGAGCCGCCGGGCGCCCGCGCCCGCGTCGCGCTGACCGGCCTGACGCTGGCGGAATATTTCCGCGACCAGGAAGGCCAGGACGTGCTGTTCTTCGTCGACAACATCTTCCGCTTCACCCAGGCGGGTTCGGAGATGTCGGCGCTGCTCGGCCGTATCCCCTCGGCGGTGGGCTACCAGCCGACGCTGGCCACCGACATGGGCCAGCTGCAGGAGCGCATCACCTCCACCAACAAGGGCTCGATCACCTCGGTGCAGGCCATTTACGTGCCCGCCGACGATCTGACCGACCCGGCGCCGGCCACCTCGTTTGCGCATCTGGACGCCACCACCGTGCTGTCGCGCCAGATCGCCGAGCTGGGCATCTATCCGGCGGTGGACCCGCTCGACTCGACCTCGCGCATCCTCGATCCGCGCATCGTCGGCGACGAGCATTACGCCATCGCCCGCCGCGTGCAGGAAATCCTGCAGAGCTACAAGTCGCTGCAGGACATCATCGCCATCCTCGGCATGGACGAGCTGTCGGAAGAAGACAAGCTGACCGTCGCCCGCGCCCGCAAGATCCAGCGCTTCCTGTCGCAGCCCTTCGACGTGGCGCAGGTCTTCACCGGCTCGCCGGGCGTGCAGGTGCCGCTGGCCGAGACCATCCGCGGCTTCAAGGAAATCTGCGACGGCAAGCACGATCACCTGCCGGAGGCCGCCTTCTACATGGTCGGCACCATCGACGAGGTGATTGCCAAGGCCAAGAAGATGGCCGCCGAGGCGGCCTGATCCAGCGCACAGGGAGCTGACCCATGGCCGAGACCTTCGGGTTTGAACTGGTATCGCCGGAACGGCTGCTGCTTGCGGTGCAGGCCGAGCAGGTGGTGGTGCCCGGCGAGGCCGGCGATTTCGGCGTGCTGCCGGGCCATGCGCCGGTGATCTCGACCCTGCGCAACGGCATCATCGAGGTGACCGGGGCGGACGGCAAGGTCGAGCGCATCTTCGTGGCCGGCGGCTTCGCGGAAGTGGCCGGCGACAAGCTGACCGTGCTGGCCGAAGAGGCCGTGCCGGTGGGCAAGATCGACCGCGGCAAGACGGAAGCGGCGCTGAAGGATGCCCGCGAGGATGCCGAGGATGCCAGGGACGAGCATGCCCGCGCCCGCGCCCAGGCGAAGGCCGACAAGCTCGCCGCCATGCTGGACGCGGCGGCGTAAGGCGGCAGCGCCGCCGGGCAGTCTGTATCGTCATCCCCGGGTCTGACCCGGGGAGCCTATTTCAAGGCCCGCGTTTCCCATAGCCGGGCCTTGATTTTGGATCTGTATGTACCTGTTTTGTTTCATGCCGCTGTTGGACATCGTGAAGAGGATCAGGTGGCGTCGGCTGGCGGTAGTTGCTGCCCCGCCGGCGGCAGCAAAGGCGCCAGCCGGCGGGCGGCTTTCATGGCGCGGGCGGCGGCATCGCGCAGGCTCGCCGCGGCCATCAGCTGGCGGTCGAGCCGGGCTGCCGGCAAAGCCGGCCCGGCTTTCTGCAGCAGGGCAGTCTTGAACTGCTGATAGGCGGCATCGCAATCCGCCGCGGCGGCGATGGCGGCCGGCAGCGAGAATTCCGGCCGCTGGGTATCGGCCGCAACCAGCGCGGCCCGGCAGGCGGCAAGGAAGTCTTCCGCGCCCGGGCCGGGATCGTCGCCGCCCGCCGCGGCAATGGCCTGGTAATGCTGGGCGGCGCGCAGCACGTCGGGCAGGGTGCGCGCCACCGGCTCGGACAGGTCGCCGCGGTTGAGCTGCAGCGCGAATTCCTTGATCGCATCGCCCAGCGCCAGCGCCGCCTCGCGCCGCATCGCCTGCTCCGGCCCGGTGGCGCGGCCTGTCGCTGGCCCGAGTGCCAGCCCGAGCGCGATGCCGCCCAGCCGCTGCAGTTCCAGCCGCAGGCTGCCCAGTGCCAGTGCCGGAACCACCGCCGCGGTGGCATCGAGGAATTGCGGCCGGGCCAGATCCTCGCCGGCGCTGCGGAAGCGGCCATGCAGCCAGACCACCAGCCGCGAGACCGCCGGCGCCAGCAGCAGCACGCCCAGCAGGTTGAACAGGCTGTGGAACAGGGCGGTGGCCAGCGCCGGGTCGTCGCCGCTGGCCCGCCGGGTGGCGGCGACCAGCAGCGGCAGGATTAGGAAGGCCACGGCTGCAGTCACCAGGTTGAAGATCACATGGGCGGCGGCGCTGCGGCGGGCATTCGGGGTGGCACCGATCACCGCCAGCACGGCCGTCACCGTGGTGCCGAGATTGGCGCCGATCACTGCCGCCGCCGCGGCTTCCAGCGGAATGCTGCCGCCGGCCACCGCCGCCACGGTGATCGCCGAAGCGGCGCTGGAGGACTGGGTCAGCGCGGTCAGCAGCATGCCGAAGCCAAGGAAGATCAGCCGGCCGCCCCAGCCCCCGGCCGGCAGGTCCTGCGGGCCGACCATGCCGCCCAGCACCGTGAAGCCCTCTTGCAGCGCGCCGATGCCGGCAAAGAAACAGCCGAAGCCGGCCAGCGCCTCGCCCCAGGCGCCGCGCGCCCGGCCGCTGCCGGTCAGCCGCAGCAGCATGCCGATGCCGATCAGCGGCAGTGCCACGCGGCCGATCTCCAGCTTCAGGCCGACCAGCGCCACCAGCCAGCTGGTCATGGTGGTGCCGACATTGCTGCCGAAGATCACCCATACCGCCTGGGACAGGTTCAGCAGGCCGGCATTGACGAAGCCGATGGTGGCCACGGTGACGGCGCTGGACGACTGCACCAGCGCGGTGACGGCGAAGCCGGCGGCCAGGCCGCGCAGCGGCGTGCCGGTGCCGCGCGCCAGCACCGCCTGCAGGCTGCGGCCGGCGGCGCGTTTCAGTCCGTCGGTCATCAGCCAGAGGCCGAGCATGAACAGGCCGATGCCGCCAAGCAGGCTGCCGGACATGGCAAGAAGGCCGGCCTGGTTCATGGTCAGCGCCGCAGGATGACCGAGGCGGCCGGCCGCCGGTGCTCCCAGCCGCGCTTTTCCAGTTCCGGCGTATCCGTTTCCTCGGCGGGCCAGCCGACGCAGAGATAGGCGACCAGCCGCCAGTTTTCTTCTGTGATGTCGAGGTCGCGGGTGGCGCGGTCGGGATCGAGGATCGAGACCCAGCCGCAGCCCACCCCATGGGCCCGCGCCGCCAGCCAGAAGCCGTAGACGGCCATCACCGCGGAATAGTCCAGCATCTCGGGCATGGTGCGGCGGCCGAGACCATGGCCCTGCGCGGTGCCCTCGTCGCAGAAGACGGCGAGATGCACCGGCGCATCGCGCAGGCCGGCCAGTTTCAGCGACGCGTAAAGCTTCGCCTGCGCGCCGCGATAGTCGCTTAAGGCTTCCGCATTCGCCGCCTCGAAATTGGCGATGATCTTCGCCCGCCGGCCGGCATCTTCGACCAGCACGAAGCGCCAGGGCTGGCTGTTGCCGACGCTGGGTGCCAGGGCCGCCATGTCCAGCAGGCTGGCGATCAGGCTTTCGGGCACCGGCCTGCCGGCCCGGAAATGGCGCACGTCGCGCCGCCAGGCCAGCAGGTCGGTCAGCTTCTGCCGGAAGGCCTCATCGAAATCGGGCGGGGTCCCCGGTGTATCGGATGGCGTGCTCATGACGGGGCATGATAAATCTCCCCGCCCTGTTCGCGGAAGCGTTCCGCCATCTCATTCATGCCCTGGTCGATATCGTTCTGGGCCACGTCGTTCTGCTGGCGGGCAGCGTCGCGCAGCTCCTGGCTGATTTTCATCGAGCAGAATTTCGGTCCGCACATGGAGCAGAAATGCGCCAGCTTATGCGCTTCCTTCGGCAGGGTCTGGTCGTGGAAATCCCGCGCCGTTTCCGGGTCCAGCCCGAGATTGAACTGGTCCTCCCAGCGGAATTCGAAGCGGGCGCGGCTGAGCGCGTCGTCGCGGCGCCGGGCCCCCGGATGGCCTTTCGCCAGATCGGCGGCATGGGCGGCGATGCGGTAGGTAATCACCCCGGTCTTCACGTCCCTGCGGTCGGGCAGGCCGAGATGCTCCTTCGGTGTCACGTAGCACAGCATGGCGCAGCCGAACCAGCCGATCATCGCAGCACCAATCCCGCTGGTGATGTGGTCGTAGCCCGGTGCGATGTCGGTGGTCAGCGGCCCCAGCGTATAAAACGGTGCCTCGCCGCAGGTGGCCAGCTGCTTGTCCATGTTGGCCTTGATCTTGTGCATCGGCACATGGCCGGGGCCCTCGATCATCACCTGCACGCCCTTGTCCCAGGCGATTTTGGTCAGCTCGCCGAGCGTTTCGAGTTCGGCGAACTGCGCGGCGTCGTTGGCATCGGCGATCGAGCCCGGCCGCAGGCCGTCACCCAGTGAAAACGAAATGTCATAGGCCCGCATGATGTCGCAGATCTCGGCGAAATGGGTGTAGAGGAAATTCTCCTGATGATGCGCCAGACACCATTTCGCCATGATCGAACCGCCGCGGCTGACAATGCCGGTCACCCGGCCGGCGGTCAGCGGGATGTAAGCCAGCCGCACGCCGGCATGGATGGTGAAATAGTCGACGCCCTGCTCGGCCTGCTCGATCAGGGTGTCGCGGAACACCGCCCAGGTCAGGTCTTCCGCGCGGCCGTTCACCTTTTCGAGGGCCTGGTAGATCGGCACGGTGCCGATGGGAACGGGAGAGTTCCGGATGATCCAGTCGCGGATATTGTGGATGTTGCGCCCGGTGGAGAGGTCCATCACCGTGTCGGCGCCCCAGCGGATCGCCCAGACCATCTTGTCGACTTCCTCGGCCACCGAGGAGGTGACGGCGGAATTGCCGATATTGGCATTCACCTTCACCAGGAAATTGCGGCCGATGATCATCGGCTCCAACTCCGGATGGTTGATGTTGCAGGGGATGATGGCGCGGCCGCGGGCGATCTCGTCGCGCACGAAGTCCGGCGTCACGTAATCGGGGATGCTGGCGCCGAAATCTTCGCCATCGCGGGCGGCGGCCTGCGCCAGCGCGGCGCGGCCCTCGTTCTCGCGGATCGCGACATATTCCATCTCCGGCGTGATGATCCCGCGCCGCGCATATGCGAGCTGGGTGACCGCCCTGCCTGCCATGCCGCGCAGGGGCCGGCTGGTCACCGGAAAGACCGGCACGGTGGCGGCGCCGCCATTGTCTTCCGGGCGCACCATGCGGCCGTCATAGCTTTCCACATCGCCACGCGCCGCGATCAGCGCCGTGCGCCAGCGCGGCAGGCCGCGGCTGATGTCGATTTCGGCCGCCTCGTCGCTGTAGGGCCCGGAGGTGTCATAGACCGGCAGCGGCGGCTCGTTTGCGGTGGGGTGCGTGGCGATCTCGCGATGCGGCACGCGGATATCGGGATGCAGTTTCCCGGCCGTGTAGCACTTCACGGAAGCAGGCAGGGCCCCCGTGGTGATCTGGAAGTTCGGCGCGTCGGTAAGCTTGTCCATAAGGATCTCCTGCAGCAGCTGCGACATGGAGATCCGGGATGTGGTGGATGTTCGCGGAATGCAGGCGCGGTTGCAGCGCGCCTGAACGACCGTTCCCTCCGCCGGCATGACCCGGATCAGGTTCACAAGCCCCGCCGGTCCGCGACAGCGGGGCGGACGGGACTTCAGGGTCACGGCGTTGCAGAAACCTCTGCCGGCCGAATCTCAGCGCCCTAGCGGCGCCCCCCTCGGTAGCCGCGACCCTGACGGGTTTCCGGCCCGCCGTCAATGTCGCAACCTTTGGTCGCACAAGCCGCCAGCTTTTGCGATTTACTTGAGCCGGTTTCCAGCGCCATTCTGAACCCACTGATTCTGCGGGCGAATCGCCAGCAACGGGGCCGGTACAGCCGGTGCCGGGGGAGGAAGTATGAGTGTGATCGCGGATTTCTTCGCCACCGACGGGTTTATGCCGCATGGCGTCTGCCTGCTATGGAAGCCGGAGGTTTTCTGGCTGCACCTGGTGTCCGACCTGCTGATCGCGGCCAGCTATTTCGCCATTCCCGCCATCCTGCTCGATCTCGCCATCCGCCGCACCGACCTGGTACCGCGCGGCATTCTCGCGCTGTTCAGTGCCTTCATCCTGCTCTGCGGCCTGACCCATCTGTTCGGCGTCTGGGTGCTGTGGAATCCCGATTACGGCGTCGAGGGGCTGGCCAAGGCGGCCACCGGGGTCGTCTCGCTGGCGACTGCCGCGGCACTGGTGCCGGCGGTGCGCTGGGCCCGGCTGGTTCCCGGCGCCGGGCAGTGGGCGACCCTGAATGCCGATCTCAATCGCGAGATCGCCGACCGCCGGGCCGCCGAGGCGCAGGTGCGGGCCCTGAATGCCGAACTGGAACTGCGCATCCGCGCCCGCACGGCCGAACTGGAAGAGGCGAATGCAAGGCTGCGCCGCGAGATCGACGACCGCCGCCATGCCGAGCGGCGCTTCCGCGACGTGGCAGCGCTGAGTGCCGACTGGATCTGGGAAACCGATGGCGACCTGGTCTACACCTACATGTCCGACCAGGTGGAGCGGGTAACCGGCATGGCGGCCGGCGAATATGTCGGCCATTCCCGCATTGCGCTGTTCGGCGATATCGGCAGCGACTATTTCCTGCAGCAGCATGTCGGCGACCTGCAGGCCCGCCGGCCTTTCTCCGATTTCGTGCAGTGGCTGAACCGGCCGCGCGGCCTGGTCTGCATCTCGATGAGCGGCATGCCGCGTTACGACGACGCCGGCCGCTTCATCGGCTATATCGGCATCGGCCGCGATGTCACCGAGGAACAGAGCCAGCGCCGCCGGCTGGAAGAGATGAACGAGGCGCTGGCCGCCGCCCGCGACCAGGCCCTGCGCGCCAGCACCAGCAAATCCTCCTTCCTCGCCCATATGAGCCACGAGCTGCGCACGCCGCTGAATGCCGTGCTGGGCTTTTCCGAGGT
This sequence comes from Ferrovibrio sp., assembly GCF_964218355.1. Classification (GTDB taxonomy): domain Bacteria; phylum Pseudomonadota; class Alphaproteobacteria; order Ferrovibrionales; family Ferrovibrionaceae; genus Ferrovibrio. The sequence continues at coordinate 39,890 of NZ_CAXPMC010000029.1, forward strand.
GATGAAGGAACAGCTGCTCGGGCCGCTGGAAGACCGCTATCGGGCCTATGCGGCGCATATCTACGACAGCGCCCTGCATCTGCTCAGCCTGATCAACGACGTGCTCGACCTCTCGAAGATCGAGGCCGGCGCCTATGAACTGCATGAAACCGGCATCGAGCTTGCGGCCCTGGCCGGCCGGGCGATCCGCCAGGTGGAGGCCGAGGCCAGGCGGGCCGGCATCGCCGTGGCGCTCGACTGCGCTGCCGGCCTGCCGCAGGTGCGGGCCGACCAGCGCGCGGTGTTCCAGATCTACCTGAACCTGCTGTCGAACGCGGTGAAATACTCCGCCGCCGGCGGCCAGGTGCGGGTCTTCGCCCGGCTGGAGGAAAACGGCGGCATCGCCTTCGGCGTGCGCGATACCGGCATCGGCATGACCGCGGACGAGATCGACAAGGCCCTGCAGCGTTTCGGCCAGGTCGAGAACGTGATGACCCGCGACCGGCAGGGTACCGGCCTCGGCCTGCCGCTGGTGCGCGAACTGGCGCTGCTGCATGGCGGCAGCGTCGAGATCGAATCGGAACCGGGCGAGGGCACCATCGTCACCGTGCGTTTCGGTGCCGACCGGGTGGCCTAGGCGGCGCGTCAGCCCGCGGTGAAGACGAGAAAGGCGCCGGTCGCGATCATCACCGCCCCGGCCGCCACCGTCAGGATCCGGCCGCCGCGGGCGCCGAAAACGGTGCCGGCGCGGCTGGCCGCCCAGGCATAGCCGAGCTTGGCGCCGCCCACGGCCAGGATCGTGCAGATCATGATGATGGCGATGTCGGCCGGTGCGACCGCCGCCAGGTCGACGAAGGCGGGCAGGAAACCGAGATAGAACAGGATCGCCTTCTGGTCGCCCAGCGTGACCGTCAGGCCCAGCATGAAGCTGGCGGCCAGCGAGGAGGGGCCGGTCGTTCCGGCCGGATCGCGGCCGGCCTGCCTGGCCGCGCGCAGCAGGCTGATCCCCAGCAGCAGCAGATAGGCGCCGCCGAGATATTTCACCAGCCCGAAGGCCGGCCCCAGGGTTTCCGCCAGCAGGGCAAGGCCGAACACCGCCGCCAGGATGAACAGCAGGTCGGCGGCGATGATGCCGAGACTGGCGGCGGCGCCATGCCGGAAACCGGCGCCGGCGGCACGGGCGGTGACGGTGAGAACGCTGACGCTGGGGATCAGGGCCAGCACGGCCATGGCACCGAACAGGGCGGCAATGGCGGCGGGGGTCATGGTGGGGACGAGGCTCATCCGCCGAACGTAGCAGAGCGCCGTGGTTACATCAGCCCTTTCTCGCGGAAGGAGACATGCCCCTTGCGACCGATGACGAGGTGATCGTGCAGGGCGATGCCGAGGGCTGATGCCGCCTGCGCCACCTGCCTGGTCATCTCGATGTCGGCGCGCGAGGGCGTCGGATCTCCGGACGGGTGGTTGTGCACCAGGATCAGGGCGGCGGCATTCAGCTCCAGTGCACGCCTGACCACCTCGCGCGGATAGACCGGCGTGTGATCGATGGTGCCGCGCTGCTGCGCCTCGTCGGCGATCACCTGGTTCCTGCGGTCGAGAAACAGGATGCGGAACTGCTCGGTCCCCTCATGCTGCAGGGCGGCGCGGCAGTAATCGAGCAGGGCCTGCCAGTTGGCGATGGCCGGTCGTGCCATCGCCTCCGCTTTCAGCAGCCGCAGGCCGGCCTCGCGGGTGACTTTCAGGGCGGCAATGGCCGCCGCGCCGCAGCCGGGGATTTTCGCCAGCCGCTCGGCCGGTGCCGAGAGGACGGCGGCGAGGCTGCCGCCGCAGCCATCGATCAGGGCCTTGGCCAGCGGTTTGACATCGCCGTTGCGGAACACGCCGAACAGGATCAGTTCAAGGATTTCATAATCAGGTATGCCGGCGCCGCCGCTGTCGAGGAAGCGGGCCCGCAATCTTGCGCGATGGCCGTGGAAATGGGGTCTGGTTTCCGCATCCCGGTCCGCGGCGTCCATGCTGCGAGGCTAGCATGGTCGCCGCGGGCCGGGCAGGGGGAATCAGCCGCCGCCGGCGCCGAGATCGGCAGCCGGCACCGGCTCCGGCGTCGGCCCGCGCCGGCGCAGCATCAGGGCGGCCAGCAGGGCCGAGGCCAGGGCGATGGCGGCGCAGATCGCGGCACAGAGGATGAAGCCGTCGGTAAAGGCCGTGCGGGCCGCCGCCGCCAGCGCGGAGCCGGTGGCCGGCGGCAGTTCCGCCGCCACCGCCAGCGCGCCGGCGAGGGTGCCGATGCTGGCCTCGGCATCGGCAGCCGGCAGGCCGGCCGGCAGCTGCGGCGCCATGGCGCCGCGGTAGATGGCGGTGGCGATGCTGCCAAGGATGGCGATACCGAGCGCCCCGCCGGTTTCCGCACCGGTCTCCGAGATCGCCGCGGCCGCGCCGGCGCGCTCCGGCGGGGCGGCGCCGACGATCAGGTCGGTGGTGAATGTGAAGACCGGGGCGAGGCCGAGCGCGAAGACGATGAAGGCGGTCATCAGCAGGGGGAAGCTGCCGCTGCCGGCGGCCTGTCCGAGCAGCGCGAAGCCGATGGCGGCAAGGGCCATGCCGCCGGCCACCACATGGGCCGGCCGCATCCAGCGCACAAGGGCAGGGGCCAGCATCGAACCGGCGACGAAGGCCAGGCCGGATGGTGCCGTCCACAGGCCGGCCCTGAAGGGGTCCATGCCGAGCACCAGCTGCAGATATTGCGCCAGATAGAGGAATGTGCCGAAGGCGGCAAACAGCCCCAGCACGTTGATCGCCAGCGCGGTGCTGAAGGCAGGATTACGGAACAGCGCCAGGTCGATCAGCGGATCGGCCAGCCGCTGCTGGCGGCGGACGAACAGCGCGCCGATGACCAGACCGCCCAGCAGGGCCGCGGCAGGCACCGGCCCGGCGCCGTCCTCGGCAAAGCGCTTGATGCCGTAGATCACCGCCAGCACGGCCCCCAGCGACAGGGCCGCGCTCGGGATGTCGAGCCGGCCGGCCTGCGGATCGCGGTATTCCGGCAGCAGCACCGGCCCGAGCAGCAGCAGCAGCAGCATCACCGGCACGGCCACCAGGAAGACCGAGCCCCACCAGAACCAGCTGAGCAGCAGGCCGCCGATCAGCGGGCCCAGCGCACCGCCGGCAGAGAAACTGGCAATCCAGATGCCGATGGCGAAGGTGCGCTGCTGCGGATCGTGGAACATGTTGCGGATCAGCGACAGGGTGGACGGCGCCAGGGTCGCGGCGGCGATGCCGAGCAGGGCGCGGGCCGCAATCAGGGCCTCGGCCGTCGGTGCGAAGGCCGCCAGCACCGAGGTCAGGCCGAAGGCGGTGCCGCCGATCATCAGGATGCGGCGGCGGCCGATGCGGTCGCCCAGTGTGCCCATGGTGATCAGCGAGCCGGCCACCAGGAAACCGTAGATATCGACGATCCACAGCAGCTGGGCACTGGTCGGCTTCAGGTCGGCACTGAGATGCGGCACGGCCAGATTCAGCACCGTCAGGTCCATGGAATACAGCAGGCAGGGCAGGGCGAGCACGGCCAGCCCGATCCATTCGCGGCGGCTGGCCTTCGGCGGCGGGACAGCGCCCGCCGCTCCGGCGGCATGATCGGTCATGGGGACATTCTTTTTCTGGGGCGGACGGATAGCTGCGCGCAGACTAGCACAGGGCCGGGCGGTCGTGGATTCCGGATTGCGGGGTCAGTCGCAGCAGGATGGCGTCTTCGGTTCCGCCTCGTATTCGTCGTGGCGCCGCATCCAGTCCATGGTGGATCTTTCGTTGCGCCCCTTCGGCGTGAGGTCGAGATAGTTGTGGGCGCCGATCAGCAGGTCGCCACCGCGGGCATAGCTGGAATAGGTGTGGAATACCGCACCGCTTTCGTCCCGGCAGAACACGCTGATCCCGTGCAGCTCGTCATGGCCGCGGCTGGTGAGGGTGTAATTGTAGAAGACGTCGCCGGCGGCCAGCTGTTCGGGCGTGAAGGAGACGTGGTAATCGTAGTTGAAGTCGCTGCCGAAGGACGACGCCCAGTCGAACTGCCAGCCCATCCGCTGGCGATAGGCCTCGATCTTCGCCAGCGGCGCCCGCGACACGGCCACCAGCGACACGTCGTGATGCCGCAGATGCAGGTTGGCGCCATCCATGTGATCGGCAAGGAAGGAGCAGCCGGAGCAACCGGCCTCCCAGTCCGGGCCGAGCATGAAATGGTAGACGATCAGCTGGCTGTTGCCGCCGAACAGCCCGGCCAGCGTCTTGTGGCCCTGCCGCGTCTCGAACCGGTATTCCTTGTCGACCTTCACCCAGGGCAGGGCGCGGCGTTCGGCACGGACCATGTCGTGCAGGCGGGTCAGCGCCTTTTCGTTGCGCAGATGGGTGCGGCGGGCCTCGAGCCATTCCTCGCGGGTGACGATGCGGTTGGGCTGCATGGCGGGTTCCTTCCGGGTGGAGTCAGGCGGCGGCGCGTTCGGCCGGGAACGGGTCCAGCCAGTCGGGCAGGGCGCAGAGCCGGTCATGCCAGCGCCGCACATTGGCATAGCCGGCCAGCGGAATCCGCGCCTGTTCGGCATAGGGCAGGCTGACGCCGACCGCGAAATCCGCGACGCTGAGCTGGTTGGCAACGATGTAATCGCGCCCTTCGAGATGTGCATCGAGCACGGCGAGAAAGCGGTGCATGTAGCCGATCGCCTCGTCGACGGCCTTCGCATCCGGTTCGCCGAGGCCGAATTTCGGCCGGATGACGTGCTCGAAATACAGGTTGCCGCCATGGCGTGAGAAATGCTGGCCGTCCCAGCACAGCCAGCGGACGATCTCGATCTGGCGGTCGCTGTCGGCGGGCCAGAGGTCGGATCCCGCGATCTGCGCCAGCCGGCAGATGATCGCATTCGATTCCCACAATGCGCCGGTGGCGGTCTGCAGCACCGGCACCTTGCCGTTCGGGTTCATCGCCAGGAAGGCCGGTGTCGTATGCTCGCCCTTGCCGAGATGGACGCGAACGAATTCGACCGGGCTGCCGAGATAGCGGGCGGCGGCACAGGCTTTGCGCGGATTGAGGGTCTCGTCGTAATAGAGCTTCATGGTCGTCTCCGGGTCTGGCGGGTCAGGCGAACAGGCGTTCGAGCTTGTCGAGGCTGCCGGTCCAGCCGCGGTTATGCCCGTCGCGGGCGGCCTGGTCGAAGAACTGCTCGTGCAGCAGGGTAAGCAGCGTGCCGCCGCCATCGGCCTTGAGGCTGACGGTAACCTGGGACACGCGCTCCGGCGTGCTGATCCAGGACCAGCTGAAAACCAGCTTCGTATCCGGCACGATCTCGCGATAGGCGCCGCGCACGGTGTGGCGCTCGCCGTCTTCCGTGCGGAAGGCGATGTCGAAGCGGCCGCCGATGCGCAGGTCGATCTCGGCCTTTTCCACCGGCCCGGCATCCGGGCCGAACCAGCGGGCGATCAGCGCCGGCTCGGTCCAGGCGGCGAAGACTTTCGCCGGCGCGGCGTTGATGCGCCGCCTGATGGTGAGGCTGGGCCTGTGGGTGAAGGCGGGGTCGGCGGACATGCATCCTCCTCAAGGAAAGCGGCAAGGCGATCAAGGCGCTCGGACCAGAAGCGCTGGTAACGGTGCAGCCATTCCATCGCCTGCTCCATCGGTGCCGCATTCAGGCGCACGCTGACGGTGCGGCCGGCCTTGCTGCGGGTGACAAGTCCGGCATCGGACAGCACGTCGAGATGTTTCATGATCGCCGGCAGCGAGACCGGGAAGGGTTTCGCGAGATCGCTGACCGACAGCTCGGCGGTTGCCTCCAGCCGCGCCAGCAGGGCCCGCCGGGTCGGATCGGCGAGGGCGGAAAAGGTGCGGTCGAGGCCGGAATCTGAATACTTAACCATCAGGTTAAGTATTGATGCGAAAACATGCCGGAGTCAAGACGCGATTCTTCAGCGATGCGGTAGGGCGGAAATCCGCAGAATCAGGCGTAGGGGGGCTTGTGCCAGCCCTTCGGCGACTGGGTGAAGATCTCGTAGCCGGTCTCGGTCACGCCGATCGAATGCTCGAACTGCGCCGACAGCGAGCGGTCCTTGGTCACCGCGGTCCAGCCATCGGACAGCAGCTTCACCTGCCACTTGCCGGCATTCACCATCGGCTCGATGGTGAAGAACATGCCGGCCTGCAGCGGGATGCCGCGGCCGGCCTCGCCGTAATGCAGGATGTTCGGCGGTTCGTGGAAGATGCGGCCGAGGCCATGGCCGCAGAAATCGCGCACCACCGAAAAGCGTTCCTTCTCGACGAAGCTCTGGATCGCATGGCCGATATCGCCGGTGGTGGCGCCGGGCTTCACCACCTCGATGCCGCGCATCATCGCCTCGTAGGTGATGTCGCAGATGCGGCGGCCCTTCACGCCGACATTGCCCAGCAGGAACATGCGGCTGGTATCGCCATGCCAGCCGTCGAGGATGACGGTGACGTCGATATTCATGATGTCGCCGTCTTCCAGCACCTTGTCGCCCGGGATGCCGTGGCAGACCACATGGTTGACCGAGGTGCAGATCGATTTCGGAAAGCCGCGGTAGCCCAGCGGCGCCGGCACCGCGCCATGCCGGACGATGAAATCGTGGCACAGCCTGTCGAGCTCGCCGGTGGTCGTGCCCGGCACCACATGCGGGGTGATGAAGTCGAGGGTCTCCGCGGCCAGCCGGCCGGCCCGGCGCATGCCCTCGAAATCCTCGGGCTTGTGCAGCCGGACGGCGCCGCCTTCCAGCAGGTCCTCGTCCCCGTCTTCCGCCGCAGCTTGCGCTTGGTTCTGATTCACCGTTCTTTTCCAGTCACTTGGTCTTCAACAGGCAGGCGGTGACGGAGGGTGATGCCGGTCTCCGTCACGGCGCAGTCGTAACATAGGGCCTCGACCCCGGCTTTCCTAGCTTCGGCATAGGCAGCGGCATAGCCCGGGTCGCGGTCGGCGGCCAGCCGGAAGCGGCGGCAATCCGGCCGCTGCACCAGGAACAGCATCACCGCGCGGTGGCCGGCCGCGGCCATGGCGGCCAGTTCGCGCAGATGCTTGGCCCCGCGGGCGGTCGGGCAGTCGGGGAATTCCGCCAGCCCGGCTTGCCGCATCAGATGCACGTTCTTCACTTCGAGGTAGCAGTCCGGCCGGCCGGAACCGGACAGCAGGAAATCGATCCGGCTGTTCTCGCTGCCGTAGCGCATCTCGGGCCGGCACTCGTCATAACCGGCCAGTTCGGGGATGCGGTCCTCCGCCAGCGCCTCGGCGACCAGCCGGTTGGGCAGCGTCGTGTCGATGCCGACCAGGGCGCCGTCGGCTTCGGCCAGCACCCAGCCCCAGCCGAGCTTGCCGCGGCCCGGCTTCAGCCAGGCCCGGCTGCCCGGCATATCCAGCCCCAGCATGGCGCCCGGGTTGGGGCAGTGCACGGTTTCCTCGTGGCCGTCGGCAAAGCGCATGTCGGCCAGGAAGCGCTTGTAGCGGCGCAGCAGCACGGCCGGGGTCAGGGGCACGGGAAACTCCATGTCCCGCCTAATACAGGCCGGCGGACGCTGCGGCAACCGGCCGGCAATCGCGGCGCTGGCCTGCACCCGTGGCGCGTGCTATCTCCTGTGCGCCATGACGGAAACGCCCGGAAACGCCCAGCCCAGAATCGTGACGGCGGCCATGCTGGTGATCGGCAACGAGATTCTCTCGGGCCGCACCCGCGACGCCAACATGCATTTCCTGGCCGGCCGGCTGACCGAGCTGGGCATCCGCCTGCGCGAGGCGCGCGTGGTGCCCGACATCCCCGAAGCCATCGTCGCCGCGGTGAACGACCTGCGCGCCCGCCACGATTATGTCTTCACCTCGGGCGGCATCGGGCCGACCCATGACGACATCACGGCAGACTGCGTCGCGCAGGCCTTCGGGGTGGGCATCGACATCCAGCCGGAAGCGCGCCGCCGGCTGGAGGCACATTACGAGGCCGGCATGCTGAATGCGGCGCGGCTGCGCATGGCGCGGATTCCCGATGGTGCCGCACTGATCGACAACCCGGTATCGGCGGCGCCCGGCTTCCGCATCGGCAATGTGATGGTGATGGCCGGGGTGCCGGCGATCTTCCAGGCCATGGTGGCCAGCGTGGCACCGGGCCTGACCGGCGGCGACCCGCTGCTGTCGCGCACGGTGATCGCCCAGGTGCCGGAAGGCATGGTGGCGGAGGATCTTGGCGCCTTGCAGCGGCAGTTCCCTGATGTCGACATGGGCTCCTACCCGGCTTTCCGGGGCGGCAGGGCATCGACGGCGATCGTGCTGCGCGCCACCGACCGGGCCAGGCTGGATGCCGCCGCCACGGCGATGCACGGGATTTTCCGCCGCCTCGGCGGCGAGCCGACCGAAAACGAGATCGTGTGAGCCCGCGACCATGTTCCCTGCCCCCTGCCGCCGCCTGCCCGCCCTGCTGCTCTGCAGCCTGATCCTCGCAACGCAGCCGGCCGGGGCGCAGCAGACCGCAGCGCCGGCCGATGCCGGTGCGATGCCGGCCGCCCTGCAGCCGCCGCCGAAATTCCTCGCCCGCGACCTGCTGGCCGGCTGCGAGGCCGCCGACGGCACGGCCCGGCAGACCGGCTGCCTGCGCTACCTGCTGGGTGCCGCGGCGATGTACGAACTGGCGGTGGGTGCCGGCGGCAAGGAGCTGGGCTGGTTCTGCACGCCGCGCGACGCGCCGGCCGCCCTGCTGCGCCAGCAATACGTGGCCTGGGCGAAGGACAATGCCGACCAGATGACGCTGGAAGCGATCCAGGCGGTGCGGCTGGCGCTGGCCGATGCCTTTCCCTGCCAGGAATAGGCTGCCTGCCGCGATTCCGCCGCCCTGATTCTGCCGTAAAGGCGCGCCAACCTGCCCGGGCTACCCTATGATCAGGGGCGGCCGCTCCGGCATCCGGACGGCCGTGACCGTCATGCCGAAGATCGTCATGCCGAAACTGACAGCCTTTCTGCCCCTTCTGGCCGTCCTGGCCTTCATGGCCGGCTGCGGCCCGGCGCTGGAATGGACCCGGCCCGATACCGGTCTGGCCCAGGCGCGGCTGGATTCGGCCGAATGCGGCAGCCTCGCGCGCCAGCAGGCTTTCCGCGAAAGTTTTTTCTACGGCCCGGTCATTCCCGGTCCGCCCTATTACGGCCCGGCTTATTACGGCCCGGGCTATCCGTGGCATGGCCGGTACGGACCTAGCCTCGCATACCGGAATGATTTCATGTGGCAGGCCCGGCGCGAAAGCGACCTGCAGGATTTCTGTCTGCGGGCGCGCGGCTACAGCCTGACACCGGCGCGACAACCGGGAGGGCGGTCATGAGGCGCCCTGCTGTTGCCGCCCTGCTGTTGCTGCTGGGCGCCTGCGCGCCGGCCACCGAATATGTCCGCGCCGGCACGCCGGCCGTGCAGCGCGATGCCGACGAGCAGGATTGCCAGCGCATCGCCGCCGAACAGGCGCTGGACGAGAGCTTCGCCTCGGGGCCGAAATATCCGCCCCTGCGCGATACCCAGTTCACCGTGGATGGCGGCGGCGCCGGCGAGCCCGGCGGTGGCATCACCGCGTCCTACAGCCGGCGCGGCGCCCGGCAATACGAACTGGCCGAATACTGCATGCAGCAGCGCGGCTACCGGCTGGTGCAGGTGGCGGAATGAGGATGTGCGTTCCGGCCGCGGCCGGGCTGCTGCTGGCCCTGGCGGCCTGCACGACGACACCGACCGAATGGACGCGGCCGGAAACCGCGGCCGCCCAGCGCGACCGCGACCAGAAGGAGTGCGAGGACAGGGCCTACTGGCAGGCACTGGACGAGAGCCAGTCGACCCGCCAGCTTTACCCGCCCTGGACCGGCACCGGCTTCGGCTGGGGGCCGCCTTTCCGCATGTCGGTGGAATCGCCGTCCTATTTCGCGCGCGGCCCGCGGCAATGGGAATTCACCGACTATTGCATGCGCCAGCGCGGCTATGTGCTGACCCCGGTCAGGCCGGCGTCGTAACCGGCACGTCCAGCACCGCTTCGGCGCGGTGACAGGCCACGGCGCGGCCATCCGGCAGCGCGCGCAGCGGCGGCGCCTCGCTGCGGCAGCGCTCGATGGCAAAGCGGCAGCGCTCGGCCAGCGCGCAGCCCGGCTTCAGCTCGGTCTGGCTCGGCGGATTGCCCTGCAGCTGGGCATGGCGGCGCGGCTGGCCGGGCGGTGGCGGCGCCGGCTGCGGCAGGGCGGCCAGCAATGCGCGGGTATAGGGATGGGCCGGCCGTGCGAAGACGGTGGCGGTGGCGCCGGTCTCGACCACGCGACCGAGATACATCACCGCCACCCGGCTGCAGAGATGGTCGACCACCGCAAGGTTGTGGCTGATGAACAGGTAGGTGACGCCGTGTTTCTGCTGCAGGTCGGCCATCAGGTTCAGCACCTGCGCCTGCACCGAGACATCCAGGGCCGAAACGGCTTCGTCGGCGACGATCAGCTTCGGCCGCGTGATCAGGGCGCGGGCGATGGCGATGCGCTGGCGCTGGCCGCCGGAGAATTCATGCGGGTATTTCGCCGCATCGGCCGGGCGCAGGCCGACGGTCATCATGGCATCGGCCACCCGGTCGCGGCGCTCGCCGCGCGGCAGCCGTTCCAGCGCCTCCAGCGGTTCGGCGACGATGCGTTCGACGCTCTGGCGCGGGTCGAGCGAACCGTAGGGGTCCTGGAACACCATCTGGAAATCGCGCCGCGCCCCGCGCAGGGCCAGCGGTGCCAGCCTGTTCAGGTCCTGGCCGGCGAATTCCACGCGGCCGCTGTCCGGCGCTTCCAGCGCCATGACGAGGCGGGCGAGAGTGGATTTGCCGCAGCCGCTTTCGCCGACCACGCCGAGGCTGTCGCCGGCCCGGATGTCGAGCGACACGCCATTGACGGCATAGACCTGCCGGCGTGGCACGAAGGGCGACGACCGCGGCAGCGGATAGGTCTTGCGGACATCCTGCAGCCGGACAAGGGCTGTCATGCGGCCCCCCCGATCGGCAGGGCACGGGCGTCCTCGGTGCGCCAGCAGGCGGCCCAATGGCTGCCGCTGCCGCTGCTGACGGGCGGCGGCGGTTCGGCCCGGCAGCGTGCTTCCGCCAGGCTGCAGCGGTCGGCGAAGGCGCAGGCCGGGCCGAGGTCATGCAGGTCGGGCACGATGCCGGGGATGGTGGGCAGCGGCGGGCGCGGATAGGCGCCGCCGGCGGCCAGCCGCGGCATCGCCGCGAACAGGCCGCGGGCATAGGGATGCGACAGGTCGGCGAAAACCTCGTGCACCGGGCCTGCCTCGACGGCGCGGCCGGCATACATCACCAGCACACGGTCGACGGTCTCGGCAATGACGCCGAGATCGTGGCTGATCAGGATCAGCGCCATGCCGCTGGCTTCCACCAGGTCGCGGATCAGGTCGAGGATCTGGCCCTGGATGGTCACGTCCAGCGCCGTGGTCGGTTCGTCGGCGATCAGGATGTCGGGGTCGCAGGCCAGTGCCATGGCGATCATCACGCGCTGGCGCTGGCCGCCCGACAGCTGGTGCGGATAGGCATCCAGCCGGCTGCGCGGATTGGGGATGCCGACGCGGCCGAGCAGGTCGACGGCGCGTTCGCGGGCCTGGCGGCGGCTGAGGTCCGTGTGCAGCAGCAGCGGCTCGGCGATCTGGTCGCCGATCCGGTGCAGCGGATTGAGCGACGTCATCGGCTCCTGGAAGATCATGCCGAGCCGGTTGCCGCGCAGGTCGCACAGCCGCTTCTCGCTGGCAGCCAGCAGGTTTTCGCCGCCGAGCGCGACGCTGCCGCCGGCCTGCGCGCCCTCGGGCAGCAGGCCCATCAGCGCGAGCGCGGTCATCGACTTGCCGCAGCCGCTTTCGCCGACGATGCCGAGCGTCTCGCCCTTCGCCAGGTCGAAATCGAGGCCGCGCACGGCCATCGCCGGCCCGCGCGCGGTCGGCAGGGTGACGGTGAGATCGCGGACGGACAGCAGCGGACCGCTCATCGCCTCACCTCCGCCGGGCCAGCCGCGGATCGGTCAGATCGCGCAGGCCGTCGCCCAGCAGGTTGAGGCCGAGCACGGCCATGGCGATGGCGATGCCGGGCCATACCGCCAGCAGCGGCGCCCGGAACACGTAGGACTGGGCCTCGTTCAGCATGCGGCCCCAGGACGGTGTCGGCGGCTGGGTGCCCAGCCCGAGATAGGACAAAGCGGCCTCGGCGAGGATGGCCAGCGCGAACTGGATGGTCGCCTGCACCACGATCACCGACAGGATGTTGGGCAGCACATGCTCGATGGTGATGCGGAAGGCGCCCTTGCCGGCGGCGCGGGCGGCGAGGATGAAATCCCGCGCCCAGACCGAATTGGCGGCGGCCCGCACCACGCGGGCGAAGATCGGGATGTTGTAGATGGCGATCGCGATGATCGAGTTCAGCGCGTTCGGCCCGAGAATGGCGGCGAACATGATCGCCGACAGGATGGCCGGGAAGGCATAGGTGAAATCGGCGAACCGCATCACCAGTTCCTCGATCCAGCCGCGGCGGGCGGCGGCCAGGAAGCCGAGCAGGCTGCCCAGCAGCAGGCCGATGCCGACCGAGACGACCGCCACCATGATCGAATTCTGTGCGCCGGCAAGGATCAGCGACAGCACGTCGCGGCCGAGTGCGTCCGTGCCCAGCCAGTGGGTCGCCGAAGGCAGGGCAAGGCGATGGCGGATGTTCAGCGCGGTGGCCACATAGGGCGTCCAGATCAGCGACAGCAGGGCCATGCCCAGCACGAGGGCGGTGAGCAGGCCGCCGGCCACGAAGCTGCGATGCCGGAGCGCCCGGCGGAAGAAGGCGGCCGTCTCAGACATCGTGCATCTTCAGGCGCGGGTCGATCACGGCATACAGCACGTCGACGACGAAATTGACCAGCACGACGGTAAAGGCCAGCAGCACCACGGCCGCCTTCACCACCTCGATGTCGCGGTTGCTGATCGCCTGGAAGATCAGGCGGCCGAGACCCGGCAGCGAGAAGACCTGCTCGACGACGATGGCGCCGGCCAGCAGGTTGCCGAACTGCAGGCCGATCACGGTGATGACCGGGATCAGGGCGTTGCGCAGCACATGCCGCCACAGCACGGCGCGGCGGCCAAGGCCCTTGGCGCGGGCGGTGCGCACGAAATCCTCGCCCAGCACCTCGAGGACCGACGAGCGGGTGATGCGGGCAAGGATGGCGGCCTGCACCGTGGCCAGCGACAGGCTGGGCAGGATCAGGCCGAGCAGCGCCGGGCCGGGGCCGTCCGCCCAGCCGGCAAAGCCGCCGGCCGACAGCCAGCCGAGATTGACCGCGAACAGCAGGATCAGCAGCAGGCCGAACCAGAAATTCGGAATCGAGATGCCCAGCTGGCTGATGCCCATGACCACGAGATCGCCGGGCCGGTTGTGGCGGGCGGCGGCATAGATGCCCAGCCCCAGCGCCAGCACCACGGTCAGCAGCATGGCGAGGATCGCCAGCGGATAGGTCAGGGTCAGCCGGTCGGCGATCAGCGGCCAGACCGGGCTTTTGTAGGCGTAGGAGATGCCGAAATCCCCGGTCAGCAGATGTGCGAGCCAGTCGGCATAGCGTTCGAGGACCGGCCGGGTCAGGCCATACTGCTCGCGGAAGGCCGCCAGCTGCTCGTCGCTGGCATCAATGCCGAGCACCAGCAGGGCCGGATCGCCGGGCAGGATTTCCAGCACCAGGAAGACGATCACCGAGGTCGCCCACAGGGTGGCGAGCAGGGTTGCGAACCGCTTGATCAGGAAGAAGGGCATCGCGTCCGGTTCCGGCCTGTCAGCGTTTCACGGCCAGGGTGATGCCGTCGCCGACCGGCAGCATGGCGATCCGCACGCGGCCGTCGGCCGCCAGCATGGCGTTGAAGCCGCGCAGGGCCGTGGTGTCTTCCGAGCGGTCGGCCGCGTCGGCGACGCTGCCGCCCCACAGCACGTTGTCATACGCGGCAAGGCCGCCGGGCCGCAGCAGACGCAGCACCTGTTCGTGATAGCCGGCATAGCCGGTCTTGTCGGCATCGACGAAGGCGAAATCGTATGTGCCGGCTTCGCCGCCGGCCAGCAGGCTGTCGAGGGTTTCGCCGGCCGGCCCGAGCCGCAGGTCGATGCGGCCGGCCAGTCCGGCCCGGTCCCAGAATTCGCGGGCGATGGCGGTGGTGTCCGGGTTGATGTCGCAGGCGGTGATCCGGCCGTCCGGCGGCAGCGCGAGGCCGACCGCCAGGGCGCTGTAGCCGGTGAAGACGCCGACCTCGAGGCAGCGCCGCGCGCCGGTCAGTGCCACCAGCAGCTGGAACAGTGCCCCCTGGTCGCGGCCGATCTGCATGCCGGCACCGGGAAGCCCGGCCGTGCGCTGGCGAAGTTCGGCCAGCAGGGGGTGTTCCGGCGGCGAAACCGACAGCAGGTAGCCGTAGAGCCGGGGATCGAGACCGAGCGAGCGGGTCACCGGGCCCGCCTTCCGGCCGGCAGCCGCTGCCAGGGGCGGCGGGCCAGTTCGTCGAGCAAGGCCCGTTTGCCGGCGGCATCGAGGCCCGGCCAGGCGCCGATCTCGGCGCCGCTGCGGCCGCAGCCCAGGCACCAGCCGGTGCGCCGGTCGATCTGGCAGACCTTGTTGCAGGGCGAGGGCGGGTCGGGGCGGTCCATGGCTGATCGTGGCGAAAATATGGCGGCGTTCGTGTTAAGACCCGGTCCCGGGCGGCTTTGTTAAGGGCAATTAATGACCGGGGGCTTGAACCATGCGGGGAGAAACACTTATCTAGCGGTCGCCGCGCGACAGGGTCGCCGCGGCCAGGCAGGGGACGACGCAAAACGATGATCGACATAAAGAATCTGGTCAAGCAATTCGGCCCGTTCACAGCCGTCGACAATATCAGTTTCACGGTTGGCAAGGGCGAGGTGCTTGGCTTTCTCGGACCCAACGGAGCCGGCAAGTCCACCACCATGAAGATGGTCTGCGGCTTTCTTGCACCCACTGCGGGCAGCATCGCCGTCTGCGGCCATGATGTGGATGCCGAACCGCTGGCGGCCAAGCGCTGCATCGGCTACCTGCCCGAAGGCGCCCCGGCCTATGCCGACATGACCGGGCGCGGCTTTCTCGATTTCATTGCCGATGTGCGCGGCCTGTCGGGCCGCGACCGGCAGTGGCGGCTCGACAAGGTGGTCGACCAGGTCAACATCAAGGATGTGCTGGACCAGCCGATCGACACCCTGTCCAAGGGCTACAAGCGCCGCGTCGGTCTCGCCCAGGCGATCCTGCATGATCCGCCGGTGCTGGTGCTGGACGAGCCGACCGACGGCCTCGACCCGAACCAGAAGCACGAGGTGCGCGGCCTGATCCAGACCATGGCCCGCGACAAGGCCATCATCATCTCGACCCATATCCTGGAAGAGGTGGAGGCGGTGTGCAGCCGCGCCATCGTGATCGCGCGCGGCCGCATCGTTGCCGAGGGCCGGCCCGACAGCGGGCCGTCCGGCAGCGGCAGCTGGCGTATCGGCGACATCATCGCCGAGCCCGGCCGGCTGGATGCCGCCTTCCGCCAGGTCACCCAAGCCGCCGCGCCCGCCCGCGCCGCCTGATCGGAGTTGCCGTCATGTCTTCGCTGTTTTCGGTCACCCGCCGCGAGCTTTCCGGCTATTTCGCCACGCCGGTCGCCTATGTCTTCATCGTCGTCTTCCTGTTCACGGCCGGCATCTTCACCTTCTATCTCGGCCAGTTCTTCGAACGCGGCCAGGCCGACCTGAAGGCCTTTTTCCTGTTCCATCCCTGGCTCTACCTGTTCTTCCTGCCGGCCATCGCCATGCGGCTGTGGGCGGAGGAACGCAAGTCGGGTACCATCGAGCTGCTGCTGACCCTGCCGATTCCGCTCTGGGCCGCCGTGCTCGGCAAATTCCTCGCCGCCTGGATCTTCGCCGGCATCGCGCTGGCGCTGACCTTCCCGATGTGGCTGACGGTCAACTGGCTGGGCAGCCCCGATAACGGCGTGATCGCGGCCGGCTATATCGGCAGTTTCCTGATGGCCGGCGCCTATCTGGCGGTCGGCTCCTGCCTCAGTGCCACCACCAAGAACCAGGTGATCGCCTTCGTGATCAGCGTGCTGGTCTGTTTCGTCTTCACCGTGGCCGGGGCGCCGATGGTGCTCAGCTTCTTCCAGGGCTGGGCACCGGGGCTGATCGTCGACACCATCGCGTCGTTCAGCTTCCTCAGCCATTTCAACGCCATCACCGAAGGCGTGATCGACCTGCGCGACATCGTCTTCTTCCTCTCCCTGATGGCCGTGGCGCTCTATGCCACCGCCGTCATCGTCGATTTCCGGAAAGCGGGCTGAGCCAGAACCATGAAACCCGGCAGCAAAGCGCTCCTCACCGGCACCGGCCTGATCGCGGCCTTCGCCATCTTCTTCGCCGTCAACATCATCGCCAACCAGGGCCTGCGCTCGGCCCGCGTCGACCTGACCGAGGCGCGGCTCTACACGCTGTCCGACGGCACCCGCAACGTGCTGAAGGCGATCCCCGATCCGATCACGCTGCGCTTCTTCTTCTCCGACAAGCTGGCCGGGGCCGCGCCGCAGGTGAAGCAGTATGGCATGCGGGTGCGCGAACTGCTGGAACGCTATGCGGCCCTGTCGGGCGGCAAGGTCCGCCTCGAAGTGATCGACCCCGAGCCGTTCACGGAATCGGAAGACCGTGCCGTGCAGGCCGGACTGCAGGCGGCGTCGCTGCCCGGCGGCGGCCAGCTCTATTTCGGCCTGGTTGGCAGCAACACGCTGGACCAGCAGCAGACGATTCCCTTCTTCCAGGCCGACAAGGAACAGTTCCTCGAATACGACCTGACCAAGCTGGTCTACGGCCTCAGCAGCCCGAAGAAGCCGACCGTCGGCATCCTCGGCAGCCTGCCGCTGGAATACGGTCCCGGCGGCATGATGGCGGCGATGCGCGGCCAGGCCCAGCCCTACCTGATCCTCGACCAGATCAGGCAGTTCTTCGAGGTGAAGATGCTGGATGCCGGCAAGCCCGAGGAGATCAGCGACAAGCTGTCCGTGCTGGTGCTGGCGCATCCGAAGGACCTGAGCGCGCAGACCAGATATGCCATCGACCAGTATGTGCTGAAGGGCGGCCACCTGATCGTGTTCAGCGATCCCTATTCGGAAACGATGGCGGCGGCGCCCAATCCGATGACCGGCCAGCCGATGCCGCCGGGCATGGACCAGTCCTCGCTGCTGCCCGAGCTGTTCCGGGCCTGGGGCGTCGAGGTGGTGCCCGACAAGTTCGTTGCCGACCTCGCGCTGGCCCAGCGGGTGCAGACCGGCCGCCCCGGCGCCGTCGCGGTGGTCGATTACGTGCCGTGGCTGAATGTCCCGGAAGGACATATGAGCCATGACGACGTGGTCACCGCCGCGCTGACCAACATCAACGGTGCGTCCTTCGGCGCGATCCGGCAGATCGAGGGGGCCACCACCACCCTGGCCCCGCTGCTGACCTCGTCGGACCAGGCGATGCTGATGGATACCGCCGACATCAAGGGCGAGCCGGATCCGCAGGCCCTGGCCGGCAAGTTCAAGCCCGATGGCAAGACCTATGTGCTGGCCGCCCGCATCAGCGGTCCGGCGAAGACGGCCTTCCCGGACGGCCCGCCGCCGGCCGATGCGAAGCAGGACGGGAAGGCGGACGACGGGAAGACGGACGCCGCCGCCGTACCGGCAGCGCCGCAGGTGAAGGACAGCGCCAAGCCGATCAACGTGCTGCTGGTTGCCGATGCCGACATGCTCGACGACCGCTTCTGGGCCCGCGCCCAGCAGATGTTCGGGCAGAGCGTCTATGTGCCGATTGCCGCCAATGCCGACTTCCTCGTCAATGCCATCGACAACATGTCGGGCTCCGGCGACCTGATCAGCCTGCGCAGCCGCGGCCGTTCGCAGCGGCCCTTCGAGGCGATCGAGGCGATGCGCCGCCAGGCCGACCAGCAGTTCCTGGCCCGCCAGACCCAGCTGCAGAAGCAGATGGAGGATACCCAGAAGAAGCTGGCCGACCTGCAGTCGAAGACCCAGGAACAGTCGAATGCGCTGCTGACCGCAGAGCAGCAGGCCGCCATCGACAGCTTCCGCGACCAGCTGCTGCAGACCCGGCGCGAGCTGCGCAATGTGCAGCACGAGCTGAACCGCGGGATCGAGCAGCTGCAGCTGGTGATCAAGTTCATCAATATCGGCCTGATGCCGCTGCTGGCGGCGCTTGTTGCCGTCGGCCTGGGCATCTTCTGGCGCCGCCGGCGGATGCGCCGGGCGCTGGAAGGCTGACGGCCGCCGGAAAAGGGAGAGCGACATGCTGCGCAACAAGAGCTGGGCCATCCTGCTGGGCACCGCCATCGTTCTGGGCGCCGCCGGCTGGTGGGTGGCGGCCTCGCGCGACCAGGCCGCGCAGGCCGATTTCACGCCGAAGCCGCTGTTTCCGGGCCTGCTGGCGAAAGTCAACGACGTCGATTCGCTGGAAATCTCCACGCCGAAGGCACTGTTCCGCATCGAGCAGACGGATGGCCGCTGGGTGATGCCGAGCCGCGGCAATTATCCGGTGCAGCCCGATCTGGTGCGCAAGAACGTGCTGGGCATTGCCGGGCTGGAAACCGTCGAGCCGCGCACCGACAAGCCCGAGCATTACGATCTGCTGCAGGTCAGCGATCCCGAGAAATACCAGCCGGCGAACGATGCCGCGAAATCCGATCCCGGTCCGGTGCTGGTGCGCCTGGTCGACAGGGATGCGAAGCCGATCGCCGCGGTGATCGTCGGCAAGGTGAAATCCTATGCCGCAGGCGGCAAGCCCGGCCAGTATCACGTGCGCAAGCCCGACGAGGCCCGTGCCTGGCTGGCCAGCGGCCTGCTGGATGCGAAGGCCGAGCCGGTCGACTGGCTGGTCAGGGACCTGATCAAGATCGACCGCAACCGGGTGGCCGAAGCCGTGGTGCGCCATCCGGATGGCAGCGAGCTGAAGCTGGTGCGCGCCGCAAAGGCCGACAAGGATGCCGGCTCTGCCGATTTCACGCCCGCCGGCATGCCGGCGGGGATGAAGATCGCCTCGCAGTATGACGCCAATTCCGTGCCGAACGTGCTGGCCTGGATGACCTTCGAGGATGTCGAGAAGGCCGCCGGCCGGGATTTCTCCAAGGCCACCGTCACCGAGCTGACCACGCTGGACGGCCTGCGCGCCACCATCCGCAGCATTCCCGCCGGGGATGGCAAGAAGGGCTGGGTGACCATCGCCGTGGCCTACGAGGCGGCGCTGGTGCGGCCCGATGAATCCAACCAGGACCTGCTGAAGCCGGACGAGGCCGAGAAGCAGGCGCAGGAGGCGGCCGCCCGCCTGGATGGCTGGGCCTACCTGGTTTCGGAATCCACCCTGCGCGACCTGACCCGGCAGATGCAGGACCTGGTCGAGCCGGAAAAGAAGGACGAGAAGAAGGACGCCAAGAAGGCGGGCTGACCGCCGGGATGTGACGCCATGACCGACCAGACCATGCATTTCCAGGCCGAGGTGGCGCGGCTGCTGCATATCGTCACCCATGCGCTCTACAGCCAGAAGGAAATTTTCCTTCGCGAGCTGATTTCCAACGCCTCCGATGCCTGCGACAAGCTGCGCTTCGCCGCCCAGACCGACGAAAGCCTGTGGGCAGGCGAAACCGACCTGAAGGTGACGCTGACGCCCGACAAGGCCGCCGGCACCCTGACGGTGGCCGATAACGGCATCGGCATGAGCCGTGACGAGCTGGTTGCCAATCTCGGCACCATCGCCCGTTCCGGCACCGGCGAATTCGTGGCCGGACTGACCGGCGACGCGGCAAAGGACATGGCGCTGATCGGCCAGTTCGGTGTCGGCTTCTATTCGGCCTTCATGGTGGCGGCGAAGGTCGAGGTGATCTCGCGCAAGGCCGGCGAGCCCCAGGCCTGGCGCTGGGTATCCGATGGTTCCGGCCAGTTCAGCATCGGCGCAGCCGACCGGCCGGATGGCGGGGAATGGGGCCGCGGCACCACCATCGTCCTGCATCTGCGGGACAGCGAGCGCGAATTCCTCGAATCCCAGCGCCTGCGCCATATCGTGCGCACCTATTCCGACCATATCGCCCTGCCGGTGCTGCTGCAGGAAGACGGCAGGACCGACAGCCTGAATGCCGCAAGCGCGCTGTGGGCGCGGCCGAAAGCCGAAATCACCGAACAGCAGTACCGGGATTTCTACCATCACGCCGCCCATGCCTTCGACGAGCCCTGGCTGACCCTGCATGCCCGCGTCGAGGGCAAGCTGGACTACACCCTGCTGCTGTTCGTGCCGGGCATGCGGCCGCATGACCTGTTCGATCCGGCCCGCAAGGCGCAGCTCAAGCTGTATGTCCGCCGCGTCTTCATCACCGACCGCTGCGACGATCTGGTGCCGGCCTGGCTGCGGTTCCTGCGCGGCGTCGTCGATTCCGCCGACCTGCCGCTGAATGTCAGCCGCGAGATGCTGCAGAACAATCCGGTGCTGGCGCGCATCCGGCAGGCGATCACCCGGCGGGTGCTGGGCGAACTGGAAAAGAAGGCGGCCGGCGAGGCTGATGCCTATGCCGCCTTCTGGGAAAATTTCGGCGCCGTGCTCAAGGAGGGCCTGTACGAGGATGCCGAGCATCGCGCGACGCTGCTGAAACTGGCCCGCTTCCGCTCATCCTCCCGCGAGGGCTGGGTATCGCTGGCCGACTACGTCGCGGCGATGAAGCAGGGGCAGGACGCCATCTACGTGATCAACGGCGAACAGGCCGAGCAGCTGAAGCGCAGCCCGCAGCTGGAAGGCTTCCGCGCCAGGGGCGTGGAGGTTCTGCTGCTGACCGATCCGGTCGATGACTTCTGGCTGTCGGTGGTGACCGAATGCGAGGGCAGGCCGATCCGTTCGGCCACCCGTGCCGGCGCCGATCTCGATGCCATCAAGGGCGATGCAGCGGAGCCGCAGCCGGAGGAGAAGGCGGAAGGCGCGGCGCTCGGCACCCTGGTCGCCCTGCTGAAGCAGGTGCTGGGCGAGGCCGTGAAGGATGTGCGCGAATCGAAGCGCCTGACCGACAGTGCCGTCTGCCTTGTTGCCGGCGAAGGCGACATGGACATGCATCTCGAACGCCTGCTGCGGATGCACCAGAAGCTGGATGCCGCCAGCCCGCGTATCCTCGAGATCAACCCGTCGCATCCGCTGATCCGCCGGCTGGCCGACCGCGCCACCCAGGCCGGCGCCGCCGATGCCCTGGCCGATGCGGCGCAGCTGCTGCTCGACCAGGCGCGGATCGTCGAGGGCGAGCAGCCGGCGGACCCGCAGGCCTTCGCCCAGCGGCTGGCGCGGCTGATGGAAAAGGGCGTCTGAGCGGAAGCCGCCCGGTTACATGCCGACGCGGCTGAGCGGCACACCGGTCACGCCATAGCCGGCTTCGGCCGGGATGCGCAGGTGCGGCTCGCCGGGAGCATCGCGGTCCAGCACCGGCATCACGTCGATGATGGGCTCGCGGGCCGCATTGGCCAGCGCTTCGGCGACGCTGCCGGCGCGGGCCAGCTTCACCAGCTGCATGCGGGTGGCAAACACGATGGTGCGCCGCTGCGCTTCCCAGTCATCTAGCGCCGCCTGGGCCCCGACCCATTCGGATTCGACCGCTTCGCCGCCGTCATGGGCGCCGATCTGGCCTTCCGGCGCGGCGGCGACAAAGAACCAGGTATCGAAACGCTTGGGCATCGCCTCCGGGGTGATCCAGTGCGCGAAGGGCACCAGCGTGTCGAGGGCATAATCGAGGCCCTCGGCTTCCGCCATGTCGCGCAGGGTCTTTTCGCCGCGGTTCAGCGGGTCGCGCCATGGCGCCAGCGCGGCGGCCCGCGCGGCCGGCAGCAGGCTGCCCTCGCCCTTGGCGCGGGCCAGCAGCAGGCCGGATTCCTCGAAGGCCTCGCGGATCGCGGCGAAGCCGAAGGCGGTCAGTGCCGGATCGAAGCGGCCGGGCCGGGCATGGCGGCCCATCAGGACCGGATCGCTGTCGCCCTCGGCCAGCTTGCCGCCGGGAAACACCATGGCACCGGAGGCGAAGTCGATGGCGTGATGGCGCTTGACCATGAACACCTCCGGCCCCCCGGCGCCCTCGCGCAGCATCAGCACGGTACTGGACGGCAGCAGCCTGCCGGTTCGGCTCTCGGTCATCGCGGTTTCCCCCGGAATGGTCTGTTATCGTTGGGTCAGGCGGCCGCCCGGCGCAGCAGGGCGCGGTTGCTGGTCTGCCGGGCGCGGGCAAAGCCGTGCCGGAGCAGCCAGGCGATGTCGCCGGTGCGGTCTTCCGCAAGCTGGACCTCGATGGCGGCATGGCCGGCGCCGCGGGCATGCTGGGCGGCGAAATCCAGCAGCCAGCCGCCAAGGCCACGGCCGCGCATCTCGCCGGCCACCGCCAGGCGGTGTACCAGCATGGACTGGTGCAGCGGCAGCAGCACGATGAAGCCGTCGATGGCGATCCGCCATTCGGCGACGAACAGGGCCTGCTCGTCCTGCAATGCGGCAAGATCCAGATTGTCACCCGGCCAGGCCTCGGCGGCAATGTCGCGCAGCCGCGGCAGGTCGTTGCGGTCGGCGGGGCGGATGCGATGCTCAATGCGGTGGGCGGTGCGCAGGCTGGTCATGCTGACAGCTTCCGGCGCTGTCGCCGGCCTGTCAACCGCAGGGCATGCTGCGCTGCCGAAAGATTACAGGCCGCGGCCATTCCGCAGGTCGACGGCGCCGATGATCGGGCCTTTCAGCGACTGCAGCATCACGACAGCTCCCTGCCGGCTCCAGTCGATATCGCCGAGATCGGGCAGCGCATAGGTTTCCGCCTGTCCCTTCCAGCGGCCGAAATCGTTCCAGCTGCGGGCCACGTTCAGATAGGTCATGGTGCGGCCGGCATTCTCGCCGCGGGCGATGGGCACCTGGTGTTCGCGGTCATACAGGCACAGCAGCAGCTTGGCCTCGCCCTGCCAGCCGGCCACCGCCGGCACGCCGATCTGCCAGCCGGTCTTGCCGGGTTTTGCCTGCAGCACGACGCGTTTTTCCCGCTCGGCATCCTTCACCGCCTGCAGCACGGCGGCGCGGTTGGAGCCGACCGCCTGGAACTGACCGTCGATCACCGCCTGTGGCGTATAGACCTGGCGCGACCCCATGCTCTGGGCATAGCCCTGCTGGCGGCTGCTGTGGCCCTTCTTGCCGAACGTGTCGCGCCAGCCGAGATAGTCCCAGTAATCGACATGCAGCGACAGCGGCAGCACGCCGGGCAGTTTTTCCCAGTCCGCCATCATCGCATCGGCGGGCGGGCAGGAGTTGCAGCCCTGGCTGGTGAAGAGTTCCAGGATCACCATCTGCTGCTGCGCCCGCGCGGGCCCCCCGGCCAGCAGCAGGGCCAGGCCGGCTGCCAGCATGACGAGTCCGGTCCGGACGGTCCCTGTAGATTGCTGTGTCATGGTGTCAAAGCTAGGCAAGCCCATACCACACGGCCAGTCACGTTGCAGTGAAAGTCTGTGCGACGCGGTCGAGCAGCCCGGCCGGCAGCGGCATCAGCCGCGGCGCAAAGGTCCACAGCAGGGCGGCGGCAACCGTTTTGCCCGGAAACACCTGCTGCAGCAGGGCGCGATACAGCGCCATCTGCTCCAGATAGGCCGGGCTGACATCTTCCGCGTGCAATGGCGGCGGCCGGTTGGTCTTGAAATCCACCACCAGGACGGTATCGCCGTTCACGATCAGGCGATCCACCTGCCCGGTTACCAGCCGGTTGCCGACCCGTCCGGCCAGCGGTGCTTCGACCAGGGCGCCGGGCCGGAAGACCGGAGCGAAATCCGGTGCTGCCAGAATGGCCCCGGTTTCGGCCAGGATCGCCGCGCGTTCGGCTTCCGGCAGGTCGCGGCCAGCCTGGGCCAGGAAGCGTCGGGCGGCGGCCTCGCGCGCCGGTTCGTCCAGGTCGGGCAGGGTCTGCAGCAGCCGGTGGATCAGCCGCCCGCGGGCCAGGCCGGCCAGGCGCTCGGCGCGGACCGGGCTCAGCGGCGCCGGTTCGGCATGGGCCGGCCGCGACGGGGCCAGCGGGCGCGGCGGCGCCGTTTCCGCCGGGGGCGGGGTCTGTGCCCAGGCGGGCAGCGCGCCGGCGGCTTCCGCCGCGGCGGCATCATCCGCCGCTTCGGCCGGCGGCTGGTCGGCATGGCTCTCGAAACGCAGGCCGGTTTCACCCCAGGGCAGGGCGACCTCCTGCTGCGGCTCCAGGGCCGCGATGCCGCCAGCGACCAGGCTGTACCAGCTTTCCGCCGGCGGGCCCTTCTCGGCGGTTCTGTGATTGAGATAGCCGCAGACATAAAGCCGGTCGCGCGCCCGGGTCAGGGCCACGTAAAGCAGCCGGCGGTATTCGTCCATCCGTTCGCCGCGCCGCCGTTCGCGCAGGTCGCGGCTCAGCGGCGTGTCGTAGTCGCGGCGCAGCGGCCAGACCAGCAGTGGTGCGTCTGCCGCCGCATCCCACAGCAGGCCATCGGGGTCACGCTCCTGCGGCAGGTCGCAGCAATCGGGCAGGATCACCACCGGCGCCTCGAGGCCCTTGGCGCCGTGCACGGTCAGCACGCGCACTTCGTCGCGGCCCTGTTCGAGGTCGCGCTTGACCACGCCGGCGTGGCCGTCGAACCACAGCAGGAAGCCCTGCAGGCTGGCCGGTGCCGTGTGTTCGTAGGCCATGGTGGCGGCGAGGAATTCGTCGATCGGCTCGTTGGCCTGGCTGCCGAGGCGTGCCACCAGCCGGCGCCGCCCGCCGCCGGCGCCGAGCAGTTCGGCGTAGAAACCGAACGGCGTGACGAGATCGGCGTGGTTCATCAGCCCGCGCAGCTCGTCGAAAGCGGCCTGCCAGTGCGGCTGTTCGCCGGCGCGGGCGCGCAAACCGGGCCACAGTCGCCCTTCGCGCTGCCAGCACAGGGCGAACAGGTCGTCGTCGCTGAAATTGAACAACGGGCCTTTCAGCACGGTCGCCAGCGTCAGGTCGTCATCGGGCAGCAGGCAGACCTGGCCCAGCGCCAGCAGGTCGCGCACCGCGATCTGCTCGGCCAGCTGCATGCGGTCGGCGCCGGCAACCGGAACGCCTGCGGCTTTCAGCTCCTGCACCATCGCGTTAAAGAAAACGCTGCGCCGCTGCACCAGAATCATCACGTCACCCGGGCGCAGGCGGCGGCCAAGGCTTGGCAGCATCTCGGTGTACATCCAGCCGCGGATCTGCCGGGCGATCACCTCGGCCAGCCGCTTGCGTGGATCATACTGGCCGACATAGTCGAGCGGGGCTTCCCAGGGTTCGCTGTCACCCTTCGGGTCGGGCTTGAAAGGCGGCCAGATTTCGATGCGGCCGGCCGCATCGCGGCGGCGGGCGCGATGGATCAGCGTCGCGCCGGGCTCGACCACGCCGGGCCGGGCCGCCTCTTTGGCGAAGACCGCGTCAACCAGCTGCAGCACCGCCGGCGCCGAACGGAACGACATTTCCAGCGGCGTTGCCAGCAGGCTCTTATCCGCCGCGAGCGCGGCGCGGCGGAAGCGTTCGCGCATGTCGAGGAAGGCTTGCGGGCGGGCGCCCTGGAAACTGTAGATCGACTGCTTGACGTCGCCGACGGCAAAGACGGTACGCTCGACCTCGCGGGCGCCGAAGCCGGTGAAGAAATCCTCGGCCAGGGCGGCGATCACCGCCCACTGGTCCGGACTGGTATCCTGCGCCTCGTCGACCAGCACATGGTCGATGCCCTGGTCCAGCTTGTACATCACCCAGGGAACACGCGTCGGCTCGACCAGCAGGTCGCGCGCCCGCAGGATCAGGTCGTCATAGTCGAGCAGGGCAAGGTCGCGCTTCCGCGCCGCGTAATGCGCCAGCAGGCTTTCACCCAGCCGCAGCAGATGGCCGGTTGCCTCCAGCACCGTTGCGGCATTCAGCAGCGGCCGCAGCCTTTCCAGCCGCTCCTGTTCGGCGCGCAGGATGTCGCCGCAGCCGGGCATGATCGTCTCGGCGGTCTTGGTGGCGAGTTTGTCGCGTGGTTTATTGGGATCGCCGGCCGTGAAGAAACCGGCCAGCCAGCCTTCCTCGAAGCCTGCCGGCGGGCATCCGGCGGCCAGCCAGCCGGACAGGGCTCCGGCCAGCTTGCGGTCGTTGGTGCCGCCCTGCGCCAGCGCCGCGACGGCACGGCGCAGGTCGGCTAGGGGCATCGCCGCCACATGGCCGGTGATGAGGCTGTCTCGGCTCGCGCCCCCGGGCAGGCCGAAGGTCCGTGCCAGCGCCGCAGTGGCGCCGGCGGCATCACCATGGGCGTCCAGCACGGCCGCAAGATCGCGGCGACGGCCGAGCAAGCCTTTCAGCAGCAGGTTGAAGCGGCTGTCGTCAAGTCTGGCGGCGAAATAGCCGATTAGTGCGGCCAGTTCCGTGTCGCTGCGGCTTTCCTCGAGGATGCGCATCTGCGCTTCCCCGAGCAGGGCGGCGGTGGCGGGTTCGTCGGCAACCTCAAAATGCGGTGGCAGGCCCGCCTCGACCGGGAAGCGCTTCAGCAGCGCCTCGCAGAAGGCATGGACGGTCTGCAGCCGCAGGCCGCCGGGCGATTCCAGCGTGCGGGCGAACAGCCGGCGCGCCGTGGCGAGGTCGGCCGTCTCGATGTGGCGGCCGAGCAGGTCGAACAGCTCGGCCTTCAGTTTTTCGTCGGGCAGGATGGTCCAGGCGCCGATCCGTTCGGTCAGGCGGATCTTCATCTCGGCGGCTGCAGCCTTGGTGAAGGTCAGGCAGAGGATGCCGCCCGGCCGCGTGCCGCCGAGCAGGATGCGGATGACGCGATCGACCAGCACGCGGGTCTTGCCCGATCCGGCATTGGCCGCCACCCAGGCCGACAGGGCCGGATCGGCGGCACTGCGCTGGTTCATCTGGTGTGCCAGCAGCTCGCGGTCGGTTCCGGCGCCGTCGCTCATGAATCCTCACCGCCTTCGGCGCGTTCGGCGACGCGGGCGAGATGGTCATAGTCGCCGGGATACTGCACGAATTGCGGCCGCGGCCGCGACAGATAGGGGGTGGCCGGGTCGTCGAAGCGGGCAACCCAGCCTTCGAGGCGCTGCAGCGCCGCACGGGCCAGTTCGTCGGCCGGCGGGATCGCCGTGCGGTCACGGCGCTTCCCCTCGATGCGGCGCTCGCTGCCCGGTGTCTCGCCGCCGGCCAGCCGGACATAGACGAGTTCGGCGATCTCCCCCGGCGGCAGATGCTCGAAGCCGCCGCCCTGGGCAATGGCGGCTTCGAGTGCCAGCTGTGGCGCCAGGCCGCTGTCGACCTGCAGTGCGCTCGGCGGATTGCCGGTCTTGTAGTCGAGCACGGCCAGCGCACCGTCGCCGGTGCGACGGTCGATGCGGTCGGCGCGCGCCTTGAGTGCGAAGGGCCCGGCCGGGGCGGCGAGGTCGAGCCGGCCTTCCTCCTCCAGCAGGGCCGGCTCGAAGCCGGCCTGGCGGCGCGCGCGTTCGTAGCCCACGAACCAGCGCATGGCGCGTTCGAAGCGCGGCCACCACAGCACGGCGATCTGCGGCTGGTCGAGCCAGATGCCGAAAGCCGCCCGGCCGCGCGCCAGCAGCTCATTCAGCGCCGCCTCGTCATCCGGCAGTGTGTCACGATGGTTTTTGAGGAAAGCATCGAGCACGTCGTGGATGATGGTGCCGCGCAGGCGTGCATCGGGCGGCTGGCCAAGATCGTCGAGCCGGCGCAGCTTCAGTACGTGGCGGGCATAGACGGCATAGGGATCGCGCAGCCAGGTCTCGATGGCGGTCACGAACAGGCCGCGCGGCCGGGCCGCGACGGGTGGCCGCGGTGCCGGCGGCTCGCTGCGCAGGGCGGCTTCCGGCCGGTCGAGCTGTTCCGCCCAGGCAAGATAGCGCGGTGCCAGCGTTGCTTCCCAGCGCGCATCGCCCTTCAGCATCGCCTCCAGCCGCAGCAGCCAGCGGGCCGGCACCGTTGGCGCGCCATCCACCTTGGCGGCGCGGCTGAGGATGATGTCGGCACCGCAGGCGGCCTGCACGAAGTCATGGCTGGTCTGGCCGAGGCGGCGTTCCGGCGCGGCAAGGCCGAGTGTCGCGCGCATCGGCCGGCTGAGCCACGGATCTTCCTCGGCCTGCGGTGGCCAGGTGCCTTCATTGAGGCCGCCGAGGACGATGCGGTCGGCCTGCTGCAGCCGCGCTTCCAGCAGGCCCCAGATGAACAGGCGCGGATGGCTGCCATGGCGCGGCCGTACCACGCGACCCTCGAGCAGGGCATCGAACAGGCGTGGCCATTGTCCGGCCGGCAACGGGCCGAGCGTTTCGCCGGTCTGCAGGATGTCGGTGACGAGATCGTGCAGGGCCCCGCCGGCCTCGTGCTGCCACAGGGGCATTATCTCGTCACCGCCGGGCCCGGGTTCGGCCAGCGCCTCGGCCGCGGTAACCAGCAGGCGCAGCAGCTCGGGCAGCGGCAGGGTGTCGTCCGGGCGCAGGCGGGCGAAGGGCGCCACCGCGTGGCGCAGGGCGGCGAAGAGCGGCAGCAGGCGGTCGTGGCCGGCAAGGCGCCGGCCCAGCGCCTCGATGCCGGTTTCCGGCTGCGGGCCGCGCAGGATGGCGCGCTCGATGCGGCGGGTCCAGCGCAGCAGCTCGCGCCGCGGCCGGCCGAGGCGGCAGAAGGGATGTTTCAGCAGCGCCAGCAGCGGCACGGCAGCGAAATCCCCGGCTGCGGCGGCAACCAGCAGGCGCAGGAATATCGCCGGCGGGGCCTGCGCGAGCGGCCGGCCGGCGGAATCGTCGATGGCGATATCGTAGCGCGCCAGTTCCGCGGCGACGCGGCGGGCCAGCGTGCGGTCCGGGGTGATCAGCGCGGCAGTGCGGCCTGGCGTTTCGAGGGTCTCGCGCAGGGCCAGCGCGATGGCCAGCGCCTCGTCATGCAGCCCGGCGGCCTCAATGCGCTGCAGGCCGGCAAAGGCGGCATCGGCCGCAGCGGGCTGGTCGCGCCAGCGGTGGGTTTCGCCCGGCGGCAGCAGGGCAACGGACAGCAGCGCCGCGCGTGCCGCTGCCGGTGCGGGGTCCGGGCCGGCGGCAGGCCAGACCGCCACCTCCGAACGCAGCACACCCAGGCTGTCGGCCAGCCGGGCCAGCAGATGCTGCGGGTGGGTCGGCTCGCCCTTCGCGGCCTGCCAGGCGGCATCGTCCAGCTGCTGGTCGAGACCGGGCAGGATCACTATGCCCTGCGGCATCCGGGCGATCAGGCGCAGCAGCCGCGCGGTGGCCGGAATGCTGCCGGTCGAGCCGGCGGCGATCACCGGTCCGGCCGGCGGCTCCGCCTGCCAGTGTGCCGCCAGCCGGTCCATGGCGATGCGGCGGTGCTCGGCGGCATCCATGCGGCCGGCTTCCTGCTTCAGGCGCGGCCAGTGTTCGCGGATGATGCCGAGGAAATCCAGCGTCGCCTGCCAGTGACGGGCGAGATCGAGACTGCCGGCCAGGCTGGCGAGGCCGTCGAGGCTGATCTCCTCGGTGGCGGCGGTATCCAGCAGATGGCCGAGCTGGCGGGCCAGCCGCAGGGCACCGGCTGCATCGCCCCCGGCCAGCGGCGAGGCCTGGACAAGCCGGGCCAGCAGCAGGTCGCGTTCCAGCGGTGTGAATGGCAGGGCCTCGCCGGCTGCCGTCTCGTCCCCCGGTCCGCCGGCGTCGCGCAGGTCGAGTTCGTCCTCGTCGACATCGCCGAGCGGCCGGATCGCCGGCAGCAGCAGGGCACGGCCGCCGGTCTGGCGCAGGAAGGCTTCGGCGAGGGCGCGGCAGGCGCGCCGGGTCGGCAGCAGGATGGTGGCGCGGCTCAGCAGCAGCGGATCGCCGCCCCAGCGCTCCAGGCAGCCGGCCGCCAGCAGGTCGAGAAAAGGCCGGCCGGCCGGGATGGTGAAAACCTGGGGGGCGGCTGCCGGGTCAGCCATTGCCGCCATGCCCGGCGCTCAGGATTTTCTCGGCGATGGCGATGCCGTCATGGGTGCCGACATCCATCCAGTCGCCCTGGTGCGGCAGGCCGGACAGCCGGCCGGCGGCGATGGCGCGGTCATACAGCAGGTTCAGCGAGAAGGGGCCCTTCGGGGCACCGGCAAACAGCGACGGCTGCAGCAGCTGCACGCCGGTATAGACATAGGCGGCGGCCGGATTGCGGCCACGGCGGACGAGGCGGCCATCGGCACCGCGGTCGAAATCGCCGGGACCGGCATGGCCGGTGGCCTGGTCGCGCGGCTGCAGCAGCAGCAGCCCGTCCATCGTGGCCGGATCGAAAGCGGCTGCCAGCCGCCGCAGCGCGCTTTCGCCATGGTCGCGCCAGATCAGGTCGGCATTGACGGCGAAGAATGGCGCATCGCCCAGCAGGGGCAGGGCATGAGCGATGCCGCCGCCGGTTTCCAGCAGTTCGGCGCTTTCATCCGAGATCGTCACCGCGATGTCGCGACGCGAGGCGAGATGCTCGCGGATCTGTCCGCCCAGCCAGTGGATGTTGACCACGGCATGTCTCACACCGGCCTCGACCAGCCGGTCGAGGGCGTGGTCGAGCAGGCTGCGGCCGGCAATGGTGATCAGCGGCTTCGGCGTGTGTTCGGTCAGCGGCCGCAGCCGGGTGCCGAGGCCGGCGGCCAGCACCATCGCCGTCTGCGGCAGCGCGATCATGCGGCCAGGCCCGGCAGTGGCCGGCGGCGGAGGTCCGGCGGCGCCACGCGGTCGACCCAGTGGCGCAGGTCTGCCAGTGCCGGATGTGCGAGGTCACGCTCCAGCAGGCGCCACATGCGCGGCATGAAGGCCTGGTAATGCGGCTTGCCGTCGCGCTTCCACAGCCGGGTGAAGACACCGACGATGCGCAGGTTGCGCTGGGCGCCGAGGATGGCATAGGCGGTGCGGAAGGCTGCCGCCTCTTTGCCGCTGCCGGCGATGTAGCGCTGCAGCATCACCTCGGCCAGCGCCGGCGGCACGTCGCGGCGCGCATCTTCCAGCAGCGAGACGAGGTCATAGGCGGCATGGCCGGCCACGGCATCCTGGAAATCCAGCAGGCCGACCCGGGCGACGCCGTCGCGCTGCGGCAGCCAGAGCAGGTTCTCGGCGTGGAAATCGCGCAGCACCAGAACCGGCGGTGCCGCCAGCGCCTGCGGCAGCAGCGGCCGCCACAGGGCGCGGTATTCGGCCTGCAGCGTGGCCTCGGTGGCGCGGCCCGTGGCGGCGGGCAGGTACCAGTCGAGAAACAGTTCGGATTCCGCCACCAGCAGGTCGCCGTCATAGCTGCGCAGACCGGCCGGTGCCGGCCGCCGGTGCAGGTCGAGCAGAAAATCGATGGCGGCGGCATAAAGCGGGGTCTCGTCGGTGCCGCCGGCGATCAGCCGGGCATAGAGGTCGTCGCCGAGATCCTCCAGCAGCAGGAAGCCGTGTTCGGCATCCGCAGCGAAGATGCGCGGCGCGCTGTAGCCGCCGGCCGCCAGCTCGCCGGCAATCTGCAGGAAGGGGCGCACATCCTCCTGCGGCGGCGGTGCATCCATCAGCACGGCCGTCTGCGTGCCCTGCTGCAGCCGTTCGTATCTGCGGAAGGATGCATCACCGGCCAGCGGGCGGCGTATGGCGGCGGCCCAGCCGGCACGGTCGAGAAAGGTCCGGACAAGGGTGGCGCGGTCAGTCATGCGGGAGATCCAGTGCGGCAAGGCGGGCTGCCCAGGCGGTATCGCCGGCGAGCTCGGCCTGCCGTGCCGTGCCGGTGCCGGCCGCCGGTGCCAGCCGCAGGGTCAGTGCATCCGGCGGCGCGGCGGTGCCGAGGCGGTCCGGCCATTCGATCAGGCTGATGCCCTCGGCCAGAGCATCCTCAAGGCCGAGCTCGTCCAGTTCGCGCGGGTCCGCGACGCGGTAGAGGTCGAAATGCCACAGCATGCCGGCCGGAATGTCGTAGGTCAGCACCAGGTTGAAGGTCGGGCTGGGCACCTCAATGGCGGCGCCGGCAAGCTGGCGGATCAGGGCGCGGGCGAAACTGGTCTTGCCGGCGCCGAGCGGGCCGTCCAGCAGCAGGGCGTCGCCGGCGCGCAGATGCGGCGCCAGCGCCGCGGCCAGTGTGGCGGTGGCCGCCTCGTCGGACAGAGTAAGACGGCGAATCACGGGCATGGCCCGAGTCTACTGACGGGCCGGAATCGCCGCAACGGCAGCGGCCGGTCCCCGCCCCGCCGGCAGGCGGATCTCGACCGCCTGGCTTGCCTCGCCGCTGTCGAGGCGCAGTTCGCCGCCATGCAGGTCGAACAGACCGCGCGCGACCACCAGCGACAGGTCGGCATGGGTGCGGCGGCGGTCCGGGGCATCGGCGAGGTCGGCGAAGATGCTGGTCGGCCGCAGCGGTGCGAGGCCGCCGCTGTGGCTTTCGACGCGCAGGCAGATCCGGCCGCCGCCATCGGGGCCGGCGGCGAGGCGGACCAGGCCGCCCTGCGGGGTGCCGTCGATGGCGGTGCTGATCACGCTGTCCAGCGCCTGGCACAGGCGCTGCTCGTCGCCGGTCAGATGGCCGCTGTCGCGGTCGTCGGGCGGCAGGTCGAGCCGGATGCCGCGCTGCTCGGCGAGATCCTGCCACTGGGCCGCAGCGGCCTGCCACAGGGCTGCGGCGGACAGGTCGGCCGGTTCGAGCGCCATCTGGCCGACCTCGATGGTGGCGATGGCGATGATGTCGTCCAGCAGCCGCAGCATGTTGCGGGACGCCGCCATGATGTCGCCGCAGTATTCCTCCTGCCGCGCGTTGACCGGGCCGAGGATGCCCTGGGCCAGCACCTCGGTCATGCTGATCAGGGTGCCGAGCGGCGAGCGCAGCTCGTGGGTGATGTTGCTGATGAAGGCGGCGTTCATGCGGTCGGTGCGTTCCAGCGCCTCGTTGCGCTCGCGCAGGGCCCGTTCGATGCGGATGCTGTCGCTGACATCGAGATAGGTATAGAGCACGGCGCCGTCGGGCAGCGGCACCGAGGCATAGTCGATCACCGTGCCGTCGCCGCGTTCCAGCCGGCCACGGGTTGCCTTGCGGGCGGCGAAGCTGTCGACCAGGCGTTCGCGCAGCTGCGTCCAGTCCGGCCCGCGCTGCATCAGCGGTCGGGCGGCTTCCAGCACCTCGGTCAGATGCGGCTGGCGGTTCAGGATGTCGGGATCGATCTGCCAGAGCTGGGCGAAGGCGCGGTTATACAGCGACAGCCGGCCGTCCGATCCGTAGACGACGACGGCCTCGTACAGGTTGTCCAGGGTGGCGCGCTGTACCGCGATCATGGTGTTGGTGGCCCGTTCCAGGGTCAGCTGGCGCGTCACGTCGTCATAGGCGAACAGCAGGCCGCCGGACGGGTAGGCGCTGATCACCAGCCGCAGGGTCGAGCCGTCGGGCAGGTGCAGCAGCTCCTCCTGCCGCTCGATCACCGTGGTGAACAGGCCGAGCTGGCTGCGCTTGTAGGCCTGCCAGTCGATCTGCTCGGGCAGGCGGCGGTCGGCACGCAGCTGTTCGAGAATCTCGCCGAAGGTCGGACTGCTTTCCAGCCAGCTTTCGTCCAGCTGCCACAGCCGGGCATAGGCACGGTTGAACAGGATCAGCTTGCGGTCGGGGCCGAAGATCGCCGTGGCCGTCGAAATGGTGCGCAGCACTTCCATATGGGCTTCCATATGGCGGCGCAGCTGGCCGCGGGCATCGGCCTCGGTGGTGATGTCCTGGCCGAAGCCGAGTGTGCCGCCGCCGGCGGGCAGTTCGAAGATGCGGTAATTGCGGCGGTCGCCCTCGGCAACGAAGCGGCGTTCCTGCACCTGCAGACCGCCGGCCTGGCGGGCGGTTGCGGCAAGGTCGCGCGGCTGGTTCAGGTCGTGCGAGGAGGCAAGCTCCAGCCCGCGCGCCACGGCATCGGCGGCGGTGGTCTCGGTCATCCGGGCATAGCGGGTATTGACCCAGAGCAGGCGGCCATCCTCGCCACGCCGCCAGATCGGGAAGGGGGCGGCATCCAGCAGGGCCAGGGCCTCGGCTTCGGCCTGGCGCAGGGCGATGGCCTCGGCGCGCTGGCCGGCGGCATCTGCGGCCAGGGCCTCCAGCCGCGCGGCGAGGTCGGCGGCGCGCCGCTGCGCGTCTTCGCGCCCGGCCCGCAGCGCCTCGCGCTCGGCCTCGGCCGCCTGCAGCCGGGCCGCCAGCTGCCGCAGCCGGCGGCTCTGGGCAATGGCGATGCCGGCGGTCGCCGCGCCGGCCAGCATGGCAATGCCGGCCAGAATCCAGCCGCCGTCAGCCATGGCGGCCCGCCCCGTTATCCCTGTGCCCAGACATGGCGGCCACTATCGGCAGAGCGGCGCCGGAAAACAAGGTGCCGGAAACGCGAATGGCCGGGCGGGAAACCCGCCCGGCCATCGGCCGTCGCCATGGCTGGCAGCGGTCAGTAGCGGTAATGGTCCGGCTTGAACGGGCCGGCTTCGCCGATGCCGAGATACTTGGCCTGCTTGTCGCTCAGCTTGGTCAGCTTGGCGCCGACCTTGGCGAGATGCAGCGAGGCCACCTTCTCGTCGAGATGCTTGGGCAGGGTGTAGACCTGCTTCTGGTACTTGCCCGGGTTGGTCCACAGCTCGATCTGCGCCAGCACCTGGTTGGTGAACGAGGCGCTCATCACGAAGCTCGGATGGCCGGTGGCATTGCCGAGATTGACCAGGCGGCCTTCCGACAGCACGATGATGCGCTTCTTGTCGGGGAATTCGACCTCGTCGACCTGCGGCTTGACGTTGTGCCACTTGAGGTTCTTCAGCGCGCCGATCTGGATCTCGCTGTCGAAATGGCCGATGTTGCAGACGATGGCGCGATGCTTCATCGCCCGCATGTGGTCGATGGTGATCACGTCGACATTGCCGGTGGCGGTGACGAAGATGTCGCCCTGCGGCGCGGCATCTTCCATGGTCACCACCTCATAGCCTTCCATCGCCGCCTGCAGGGCGCAGATCGGGTCGATCTCGGTGACCATGACGCGGCAGCCGGCATTGCGGAGCGAAGCGGCTGAGCCCTTGCCGACATCGCCGTAGCCGGCGATCACGGCAACCTTGCCGGCCATCATCACGTCGGTGCCGCGGCGGATGCCGTCGACCAGGCTCTCGCGGCAGCCATACAGGTTGTCGAACTTCGACTTGGTGACGCTGTCATTGACGTTGATCGCCGGGAACAGCAGACGGCCTTCCTTGGCCATCTGGTAGAGGCGATGGACGCCGGTGGTGGTCTCCTCGGTCACGCCCTTGATGGCGGTGCCCATCTTGGTGTACCAGCCCGGCTGCTCCTTCACCCGCTTGGCGATCGCGGCGAAGAGGACTTCCTCCTCCTCGTTGGTCGGCTTGGCGACGACCGACAGATCCTTCTCGGCCTGCATGCCCAGATGCAGCAGCAGGGTGGCGTCGCCGCCATCGTCGAGGATCATGTTCGGGGTGCCGCCATCGGCCCATTCGAAGATCCGGTGGGTGTAGTCCCAGTATTCGACGAGGCTCTCGCCCTTGACGGCGAAGACCGGGATGCCGGCGGCGGCAATGGCGGCGGCGGCATGGTCCTGGGTCGAATAGATGTTGCACGAGGCCCAGCGGATATCGGCGCCCAGCGCCTTCAGGGTCTCGATCAGCACCGCGGTCTGGATCGTCATATGCAGCGAGCCGGCGATGCGGGCGCCCTTGAGCGGCTTCTGCTTGCCGAATTCCTCACGCAGGGCCATCAGGCCCGGCATCTCGGTCTCGGCCATGTCCAGTTCCTTGCGGCCCCAGTCGGCGAGACCGATATCCTTGATCTTGTAATCCGCGCTCATATCCGCTTGCTCCGGCGTTCGGTTCGAAACTGGCCGGGGTATAGCAAGGGCGGGCGGCCCTGTCCAGATATATATAAAGAAATCTTTATATAGGAATGTTTAATCCGGGGGCGGCCTACTCCCCCTCGCCGAACTTGGCCTCGACCAGCTCGGTCAGGGCGGCCATGGCGGCCTCGGCCCGGGGCCCGCTGACGGCAATCTCGATGCTCGACCCCTGGGTGCCGGCCAGCATCATCAGGCCCATGATCGATTCTCCGTTAACGGTCTGGCCGTCCTTGGAAACCTGGATCCGGGTGTCGGGGAAGCGGGCGACCACCTGCACGAACTTGGCCGCGGCACGGGCATGCAGGCCGCGCTGGTTCACGATGGTGACGCTGCGGACCAGCGCCGCGGCCGGATCGGCCGGTTTGCCGGGCGCCGCGTCCACTAGCGCGATTCCCCCGCCA
Organism: Ferrovibrio sp.; assembly: GCF_964218355.1. GTDB lineage: Bacteria > Pseudomonadota > Alphaproteobacteria > Ferrovibrionales > Ferrovibrionaceae > Ferrovibrio. The sequence continues at coordinate 76,156 of NZ_CAXPMC010000029.1, forward strand.
GCAGCCGCGATGCGACATTGATGTATTTGCGGCCCGCTTCCTGGCCGGCCGCCACGGCGGCGGCCAGATCGAGCTTGTCGCGCACCGAGGCCAGCTTGATCAGCATCGGCAGGTTGACGCCGGCAATCACCTCGACCTTGCCGTCCTGCAGCATCGAGATGGCGAGGTTGGAGGGCGTGCCGCCGAACATGTCGGTCAGCACGATCACGCCCTTGCCGGCATCGACGGCGGCAACCGCATCGACGATGTCCTGGCGGCGTTCGTCCTTGTCGGTCGGCGCGATGCAGACGGCGCGGATATTCTTCTGCGGCCCGACCACATGCTCGGTGGCATGGATGAATTCCTCGGCCAGGCGGCCATGCGTGACGATGACAATGCCGATCATGGGGTGCAGCCGATCATGGAAGGATGCCGGTCATGGGGAACCCTTATTTCTTTGCCGCTTCGGCGAGTGCCAGATCGCGGTCGCGGTGGCGGATATCGACATGCCTGCCGGCTTTGTGCAAGGCCTGCGCGAGCTGTTCGGCGACAAACACCGAACGATGCTGGCCGCCGGTGCAGCCGACGGCGATGGTGAGATAGCGTTTGCCCTCTGCGGCATAGCGGGGCAGCAGCGACTGCAGCATCTCGGTCAGCCGCCGGAAAAACGCCGGATAGTCGGGATCGGCGGCGATATAGGCGGCGACGGCAGGGTCCTCGCCGGTGCGCGGGCGCAGCTGCTCATCGTAATGGGGATTGCGCAGGAAGCGGACATCGAACACCAGATCGGCCTCGCGCGGCAGGCCGTGCCGGTAGGAAAACGATACGATCATGATACCGAGGCCGGCCTGGTCGTCCAGCGCGAATTGCCCGGCCAGAGCCTGCCGCAATCCGGGCAGGGCTAGCGTGGTGGTGTCAATCACCAGGTCGGCCTCAGCCTTGAGTGGTGCCATCAGCCGGCGCTCGCTGGCGATGCCGTCGGCAACCGGCCGGTCGGCCGCCAGCGGATGGCGGCGGCGCGTCGCCGTGAAGCGTTTCAGCAGCACGTCGTCGTCGCAGTCGAAAAACACCAGCCGGACATCCAGGTCGCCGCGCTGCTTCAGTTCGCCGATCAGTGCGATCAGCCGGTCGGTCTGGAAGTCGCGGGTGCGGGTGTCGACGCCGACCGCGATGCCGGCACCGTGGCCGGACGGATTGTCGCGGGGCATGGTCAGACGGCCGAGCAGCGAGATCGGCAGGTTGTCGACCGCCTCGTAACCGGCATCCTCAAGCAGCTTCAGGGCCGTGCTCTTGCCGGCACCCGACAGGCCGCTGACGATGGCAAGACGGGTGCTGGCTGGGGCAGGCATCGCGACCGTCCGGTTATTGCGCGGCGCCGCGGCGTCGCAGGCCGCGCGCTTCGGCAGGCTCGAACAGGCGGCCGGCGGCGGCGCGCTCCAGCGCCAGCAAGGCCACGGCCGCGGCACTGGCGGTGAACGCATCGAGGCTGAGGCAGGGTAGTGCGATGCCGAGAAATGTCTCGAAGCGCGGTTCCGGCAGGCGCGGTACGCTGGTGCGCGGCACCAGGTCGATCACCAGCGCCAGCGGCGTCGGTGCCGCCGGCAGCAATTCGACCGGGCCGAGACCGCGGATTTCCAGCAGGCCGCGGATTGTTTCCGGTGCGCCGGCAATCAGGCGGGTATCGTCGCGGGAGAGACGCGTGCAGTCATCGGCGACAAGGCGGGCGCCGGCATCGATCATGCGGAAGGCAAGATCGGATTTCCCGGAGCCGGATGCGCCGCGCAACAGCACGGCCAGCCCGTTGCGGGCCACACAACTTGCATGAAGCGTCAGCATGGCCGGGCAGCCTGCCGCCGGGAAGACGGCACTGTCAATACATGTCCATGTGAAATTCGCCGGTGACAAGGCGTGTCGCCTGTGGCAGGCGGTGCACCTTGCCGGTTAAAGCGGCAGCCGCACCGTGAAGCGGGCGCCGCTATGGCCGTCGTCGCGGTTCTCGGCATGAATCTGGCCGCCCAGCGACTGCACGATCTGGCGGGCGATCGGCAGACCGAGGCCGGAATGCCGGCCGAAGGCCTCGCTGGCCGGGCGTTCGCTGTAGAAGCGGTCGAAGATCGATTCGAGGTTCTCCGGCGGAATCCCGGGGCCATCGTCGGTCACGGTGAAGACCACGTGGCGCGGTTCGCGCCGCACGGCCACCGTGATGGTGCCGTCGGGCGGGCTGAAGGAGATGGCGTTGTCGATCAGGTTGCGGGCGACCTGGCCCAGCCGGCTTTCGAAGGCCGGCGCGCGATAGGGGCCGGGTTCGATGCGCTTCATTTCGATGCGCGGCAGCGGCCGCATGGCGGCGCGCGCCGCATAGGTGTCGACCACGGCCTGCAGCATCTCGGCGATGTCGATCGGTTCCGCCTCGCTGCGCGCCAGTTCGGCATCGAGGCGGGAGGATTCCGAAATATCGGTGATCAGGCGGTTCATGCGGTTCACGTCATCCTGCATCACAACGAGCAGGCGTTCGCGCAGGTCGGGCTTGTTGGTGCGTGCAAAGGTCTCCATCGCGCTGCGCAGGGAGGTCAGGGGATTCTTGATCTCGTGGGCGACGTCGGCGGCGAAGCGTTCGATCGCGTCGATGCGCTGGGCCATGGCGCCGGTCATCGCCCGCAGCACGGCCGACAGGTCGCCGATCTCGTCGCGGCGGTCCGAGAAATCCGGGATATGCAGGTGGGCCACGCGGCCCTTGGCGGCGCGAATGCGCTCGGCGGCCTCGGCCAGGCGGTGGATCGGCCGCACGATGGCGCCGGCAAGATACAGCGAGGCCAGCACGGTGAAGCCGAGCACGGCGGCGAAGACCTTGAGGGCCGCCAGCCGTTCCTCGCGCACCCGGTTGTCGATCTCGGTGCTGTCCACCGTCAGCATCAGGGCGCCGACCACCTTGCGCAGGCCCTGGACCGGCACCGCCACCGACAGCATCAGCCGGCCGCCGGCCAGTTCGCGCAGCTGGCGGGCATCGTCGCCGGCGAGGGCGCGGCGCGCCTCGGAATATTCATTGGCATGGGCGAACGGATACTCGGTGTATTTCGGCAGGTCGAGCCGGGTCATGAACAGCGCATTGATGTGGTCGTACAGGCTGAGCAGCGCGCGTTCCCAGGCGGTGTCGATTTCCGGCGGCGGCAGCTGGCGGGTGATCACGCTGCGGCCGGCGGCGAGCAGCAGGCGGCTGTCGGCCACGAGGTCGCCTTCGGTGTCGAACAGGCGGGCGCGGGCGCTCGACTGCGCGGACAGGCGGCGCAGCAGCAGGCGGGCGGTTTCCGGTTCCAGCGCCGGCGTCAGCTCGTAGGGGCTGATGGCAGCTTCGCCGAGGGCACCGGCAATCAGGCCGGCCTCGTAGCGCAGGGCGGTCAGCCGGGTTTCGATCAGGCCGAGGCGGAACTGGTCGAGATACAGGAAGGCCAGCACCAGCGAGATCGGCGCCGCCAGGTTGATCAGCAGGATGCGGCGGGTCAGCGGCGACATCAGCCGCCGGCGCGGGCGCGTCTCCGTCACTGCCGTTTCCCCGCCGCCATCATCGCTGCCGCACCGTCAGGCCGGCTGCTCCTTGAAGCGGTAGCCGACGCCATACAATGTCTCGATGGCGTCGAAATCGTCGTCGACCGACTTGAACTTCTTGCGCAGCCGCTTGATGTGGCTGTCGATGGTGCGGTCGTCGACATAGACGTTGTCGTCGTAGGCGGCATCCATCAGCTGGTCGCGGTTCTTCACATGGCCCGGCCGCTGTGCCAGCGCCTCCAGCAGCAGGAATTCGGTCACCGTCAGGGTGACATCCTCGCCCTTCCAGGTGCAGCGGTGGCGGGCCGGGTCGAGCGACAGCGGGCCGCGCAGGATCATCTTGTCGGCCGCGGTTTCCTCGGCGCCGGGCCGGCTGGCCTCGGCGCGGCGCAGCACCGCCTTGATGCGCTCGATCAGCAGGCGCTGGCTGAACGGCTTGGTGATGTAGTCGTCGGCGCCCATCTTCAGGCCGAGCGCCTCGTCGATCTCGTCGTCCTTCGAGGTCAGGAAGATCACCGGCACCTGGCTGACGCGGCGCAGCCGGCTCAGCGTTTCCATGCCGTCCAGCCGCGGCATCTTGATGTCGAGGATCACCAGGTCCGGCATCTGCTGGGTCAGGTGGCGCAGGGCCTCGGCGCCGTCATTGTAGGTGCGGACCTTGTAGCCTTCGGCCTCCAGCGCGATGGAAACCGAGGTGAGGATATTCCGGTCGTCGTCGACCAGGGCGATGGTGGCGCTCACGGGAAGTCCTTGATCTGGCTGAACGGGGTCTGGGTGACAGGATCTGGCGAAAGGATGACGGGAATCGGCTGTGACGGGAATCACATAATATATATCAGGACAATGGCGGTTTATCAGGCTTTGCCGCTAGCGTGATAGCGATGAATTATGCCCCAATTGTGGCCGCCGGTCCGGCCGTGCATATCCACCTCGCCGCAACCCTCGCCGCGCTGGCGCTCGGCGCCGTCATGCTGCTGCGGCGCAAGGGCACGCAGTCGCACCGGCGGCTCGGCTGGCTGTGGGTGGCGCTGATGGCGGCGGCGGCGCTGAGCAGTTTCTGGATCACCGGACTGCGCGGAGACGGGTTCAGCCCGGTCCATATCCTCTCGGTGGTCACGCTGGTGGCCCTGCCCTGGGCCATCTATGCCATCCGCCATGGCAACGTGCAGCGTCACCGCCAGACCATGATCGCGCTGTTCGGCGGCGGCCTGCTGATCGCCGGACTTTTCACCCTGATGCCGGGCCGGCTGCTGGGTCAGCTGATCTTCGGCGGCTGATCCCGTCGCGCCGCGGTCATTCGCCCTGGCCGAGCAGCAGGCCGCGCTGGCGTGCCGCCTCGAACCAGGCCAGGAAGGCCGCCATGCCGAGGGCCAGGTAGAGGGCGTTGAGGGCAAAGCCGCGCCACATCAGGTCGCCGCGGATCACCCCGTCGATCAGCAGCGCGCGCATGCCCTCGAACACATAGGCCGGCGGCATCGCCCAGGCCACCATCTGCAGCCAGTCCGGCAGGATCGCCACCGGATAATAGACGGCGGCCACCGGCAGGATCAGGAACATGGTGCCCCAGGCGGCGCTCTCGGCACCCATGCCATAGCGCATGATCAGGCCGCAGACCGCGATCCCGATCGCCCAGCCGAACAGGATCAGGCTGGCGAAGAAGGCGGCCAGCGCCAGGCCCATGGAATAGACCGAGAAACCGAAGAACCACCAGGCCAGCAGGCTGACCGGCACCATGCCCAGCAGGGTGCGGATCGCCCCCATCAGCAGCACCGAGGCGGCGAATTCGCTGGGCCTCAGCGGGCTGACGAACAGGTTGCCGAGATTGCGCGCCCACATTTCCTCGAGGAAGGAAATGGCGACGCCGAGCTGCACGCGGAACAGCGTGTCCCACAGCATGATGCCGGCCAGCAGGATGCCGAAAGCCTGGGCCACGTAGCTGGTCTTGCCGGCAAGGAACTGGGTGAGGAAGCCCCACATGATCATCTGCACGGCCGGCCAGTAGATCAGCTCGAAGATGCGGAACCACGATCCCGACAGCAGATACCAGTGCCGCCGCAGCATGGCGCCGATGCGGCCCCAGCCGATACCCAGGATCTCGCCGCGGGCATTCGCCGGAATCATGCCACCGCCTCCGGCATTGCGGCGCGGCCCTGGCTGCGGGCGATGTCGAGGAAGACCTCCTCGAGATTGCGCCGGCCATAGCGGGCAATCAGCTCGGGGGCGGTGCCGCGGTCGACGATGCGGCCCTGCTTCATCATCAGCACCTGGTCGCACAGCCGCTCGACCTCGCCCATATTGTGCGAGGCCAGCAGGATGGTGGCGCCCTGTTCGCGGCGGTAGCGTTCCAGCAGGCTGCGCACCCAGTCGGCGGTATCGGGGTCGAGCGACGCCGTCGGCTCGTCCAGCAGCAGCAGGGCCGGGCGGTTGACCAGTGCCTTGGCCAGGGCCACCCGGGTCTTCTGGCCCGCCGACAGCGCCCCGGCCGGGCGGTCCAGCAGGCTGGCGAAATTCAGCTCGGCCGCCAGTTCGGCGATGCGCGCATCGGCCTGGGGCACGGCATAGAGCCGGGCGAAAACCCGCAGATTCTGCCGCACGGTCAGGCGGTGCGGCAGGTCGACATAGGGCGAGGAGAAATTCATCCGCGGCAGCACCCGGTGCCGGTCGCGCAGCATGTCGGCGCCCAGCACGGCGACGCTGCCGGCGCTCGGCTTCAGCAGGCCGAGCAGCATGGCGATGGTGGTGGTCTTGCCGGCGCCGTTGCCGCCCAGCAGCGCCGTGACGCTGCCGGCGGGCACGACGAAGTCGATGCCGGCCACGGCGGCCACCGCGCCATAGTTCTTGGCAAGGCCGCGGACGGCGATGGCGGCCTGGTCGGCGGCGCTGGCGGGAAGGTCCTGCATGGCCAGTGAATACAGCTAAGGGCTTTGCGCGACGAGAGAAATTTGTCCTGCCTTGATATGGACAGCCCCGGCGAATTTGTCTATAACCGCGCGCCGTTGCGGTTCTTTGGCGAACCGCTGCGCTTGTGGGCCCAGGTAGCTCAGTTGGTAGAGCAGAGGACTGAAAATCCTCGTGTCGGCGGTTCAAATCCGTCCCTGGGCACCATTCTTTCAATGACTTAGCCCTAAAAATCCGGTGGTTAATTTTGTAAAACAGGCAAATGTTTTACAACTAACCCTTTGTTTCTTTGGCAAGACCAAAGGAACAGGCTGCGCGAATCGCGTTGCCTACAGACGCCTCACTGATGCTGATCGACATTTGCGCGCCGATTTCGTTCACTTGCTCAAGAGCGACTTGAGCTCGCTTATCCGACGCCGTTCGTGCGGTTTGGCCGACTGGCGTAACAGCAATAGGGCGTGTTCAAGTCGGGAGGGATTGAATGGCGCGAGATCCATTTTTCTGGCTTGCATGGGCACTCTATTCGACTCCTTTTATCGCGGTTCTTGATCATCGCCACCCGCAACTCTGGGAGAGGATTGTTGCTCAAGCGGATCGATTTCAGGTGTTGCTGGCGGGATTGTTGGCCATCGCCGCTGCCACGATTGCTTATCGAGGAGCTAGAGCACAGGCGCAGTCAATATTGGAAGTGCAGGTAAGAACTCAGAAGGAGGAGCGGCGTGCGATTGCCGCTGCCCTCCATGCCGAGGTTAACGAAATTCGTCTCTATCTTGAATCGTCGCTTTTCGCGATGCGGAAGCACCCTGAAAGGATTGGGCGTAATCTAGAATACATCCCACCGACGACGGAGATTTTTGAGGCTCTAATCACAAGCATTGGGAAGCTTCCACCAAGAGACAGCCATATGGTCATTATGTCGCGGCGCATGGTGGTTATTGCGAACGTTCTAAGTCAGCACCTGGTCGAATTGGGCGAGCAAGGCGGTGGCGAAGTTGAGCGAACGAAGTTCGCAAATTTTTTGGATTTCCTCGAGTTCATCATCGAATATCTCAAGGTGACGGCCGACGGCTTGGCCGAGATTTCCGGCAATACTCGAAGGAGAGCTGCACAGGGTGACTAATGGATCAACGCGGTCGTGTTCTTGAATTGCAGCGAACGTTGAATCTTCATTGAAGCGAATATGAAATGGTCGTGGAGCAAGGTTTTACAAAATGAAACTAAGCTGCTGATTCTTGGTGCCGCAGAATGCGGCGGTTTTACACGCAACTCATTGAATAATAAGCAACAGAGTCGGACTGAAAATCCTCGTGTCGGCGGTTCAAATCCGTCCCTGGGCACCACTGCCCCATTCCGAAAGCCGCCCATCCCGAAAACCCGCCGGCCGTGCCCGGATGCCCGGCCGCGCCGCATTTCGGCGGCTTTTTGCGGCGCAGCCCAGAAATCGCCCAATTCCGGCAATAGTTTGTCGACTTTCCATCGATTCCGGGGTGGCGCCCGCTGCCCGGCAGCCTACAATCGGGACCCATGACCGACATGCTCTCCTTCTCCCGGCCGTGGCGGCGCCTGCCGCGGCTTGCCGCCCTTCTGTTCCTGCTGTGCGCCGCCCTCGCGGCCGGCCCGGTGCTGGCACAGGCCGCCGCGCCCGAACCGGCGCCTGCCGCCGCCGGGGTGCCGGACGGCCTGTCTGCCGGCGACCTGAAGGATCTGGCCGCCCGGCTTGAAGACGAAGCCGAGCGCAGGAAGCTGGTCGAGACCCTGCGGGGACTGGCGGCGGCGCGCGGCGGCGCCGATGACGGGGTCAGGGGTGGGGCTGACGGCGGGGCCGGGGCGGCGCCATCGGATGCGGAGGCCGATCCCGGCAGCGCCATCGTCGATTCGGTGATGGCGCAGATGCGCCGTGCCGGCAGTGCGCTGGCCGCGGCCAGCGCGTTGTTTTCCGATCTGCCGGCCCTGGCCGACTGGGCACAGCAGCAGGCCGCGGATCCGCGCCGCCGCGCCATCTGGGCCGATGTGCTGCTGAAGCTGGGCGCGTCGATCATCGCCGCCTTCGCCCTGCAGGCGGTGGCCTTCGCCGCCCTGCGCCGGCCGATGGCGGCGCTGGCCGGCCAGCCGGCGCAGTCGGTCTGGGTCAACCTGCTGCTGCTGGTGCTGCGGGTGATCGTGGCGCTGGTGCCGATCGCGGTCTTTGCCGGCGCCGCCTATGGCATTCTCGGCCTGCTGGCGCCGGGGCCGCTGACCCGCGACCTCGCCCGGTTCCTCGTGCAGGCCTTCGTTGCCGTGCGCGCGGTGCAGATCGCCGGCCATATCCTGCTGGCGCCGGATTCGGCATCCGGCCAGAATGCCGCCCTGCGGCTGCTGCGGGTCGGAGACGAGACCGCAGTCTATGTCAGCCTGTGGCTCGGCCGGCTGGCGGTGCTCGGCTTCTTCGGCCATGCGCTGGTGCTGATCGCCACCCGCGTCCGCATCCCGCCCGAAGGCGTCGATGCCGTCGCCAAGCTGCTGGCTTTCGCCTTTGCCGCCATGGTCGCCGTGCTGGTGCTGCAGAACCGCAGCGCCGTCGCCGCGCATCTGCGCGGGAATGGCCAGCCGGCAGGCGATGAGGATGCGCCAAGGCCGCAGGGCAATGCCATGCGGCTGCTGCGCCACCGGGCGGCCGATATCTGGCATGTGCTGGCCCTGCTCTATATCGGCGCCACCTATGCGATCTGGGCTTTCGAAATTGACGGCGGCTTCCGCCTGATCCTGCGCGGTACCCTGCTGACGGTGGCGATCCTCGTCGTCACCCGCCTGCTGCTCTACGCCGCCGACCGCGGCATCCACCGGCTGTTCGCGATCAGCGCCGAGACGCGGCTGCGCTTTCCCGGCCTCGAGGCCCGGGCGAACCGCTACCTGCCGGTGCTGCTGGGCGCGGTGCGGGTCCTGCTCTACGTGGTGGCGGCCTTTGCCGTGCTGCAGGCCTGGGGGCTGGACACGCTGGGCTGGCTCGGCAGCGCGGCCGGCCGCGGCGCGGTGGCGCGCCTGACCACCATCGCGCTGGTTCTGCTGGTCACCGTGGCGCTGTGGGAAGCCATCGCCACCGGCATCGAATACTACCTGACCCAGCCCGGCCCCGATGGCACCCCGACGCCGCGTTCGGGCCGGGTGCGCACCCTGCTGCCGCTGCTGCGCCGTACGGTCACGGTGATCCTGGGCCTGATCGCCGGGCTGATCATCCTGTCCGAACTCGGGATCAATATCGCGCCGCTGCTGGCCGGTGCCGGCGTCATCGGCCTGGCCGTCGGCTTCGGTGCGCAGACCCTGGTGAAAGACGTGATCACCGGGGCCTTCATCCTGATGGAGGATACCGTGTCGGTGGGCGATGTGGTCGATCTCGGCGGCAATGCCGGCGTGGTCGAGGACATCTCGATCCGCACCATCCGCCTGCGCGACCTGAACGGCACCGTGCATGTGATCCCGTTCAGCGAGGTGACCCGCGTGCAGAACATGACGCGCGGCTTCTCCTATGCACTGATCGATGCCGGCGTCGCCTATCGCGAGAATGTCGACGACGTGATCGCGGTGCTGCAGGAACTGGGCGAGGCGATGCGGCAGGAACCGGACTGGGCCGCCCGCATCCTCGAGCCGCTGGAGGTGCTGGGCCTCGACCAGCTGGCCGATTCCGCGGTGGTGATCCGTGTCCGCTTCAAGACCGTGGCCGGCGGGCAATGGGCGGTGCGCCGCGAATTCCAGCGCCGCATGAAGGCGCGGTTCGACGAACTGGGCATCGAGATTCCGTTCCCGCACCAGACCATCTATTTCGGCATCGACAAGCAGGGCAAGGCGCCGCCGGTTTTCGTGGCGCAGGATGGCCCGGCGGAGAAACCGGCGGCGGCCGCAGCCGCCCCGGCGCCGCGCAAGCTGCCGCCCAGCGACGTGCATGACAATGACGCGCCGGACGATGCCGACGGCGCCGATGCCTCCCGCGGCTGACCGGCTGCATTGCTGAAGGCCCCGGGCGGCGGGGTCAGCCCGCGTCGCGCAGGGCCTTCAGCCGGGCATGCAGGGCGTTGTCGCGGATCCGCGGCAGCAGGGCATCGAAGGCGGCGGCAAGATCATCCGGCATGGCGGTGGCGGGGGCTGCCGCAGGCGGCAATCCGTCGGCGATGGCGGCAAGGCCGGCCGCCAGCCTCTCCCGGCCTGTCTGCCCGGCCCGCGCCGCCATCGCCCTGACAGCGGCAGCGATTTCGGCCGGCGGCAGATAGCCGCGATAGCCGTCCGGGGCCTCGTCGAGGCTGCAGGCGGGCGAGGCGGGGTGTCGGGAGTCCATGCCGCCAGCGTATCACGGCTGCCGCTAAGCGGCAGCGGGGTCTGGGTTTCCCGGAATTCCGGGCCTTCGCCCATGCTGCCCCCGTGCTGCCCCTGTGCGGCGGCGGCCGGCGGCCTATCTTCCTGCAGGCCGGTGCCGCTGCGAAAACCGACCGATACCCCCTAACCGGCGGCATCCGACGTGCGGCCGGAATCGTGCCGGACGGCTCACCGGACCGTCCGGCATCCTGCCAGACCGGCGCCGCGCGTCACGCGTGTCCTCCCTTGTGTGCGGCCGGCCGTTCCGCCTGGCGTCTTCTGCGGAACGGCCGGCCGGCTTTTTTCACCAGTCGGCCGGCTTGCCCATCGCCCCCTGCGGCAGCGCGCTGCCGAAGGTCAGGCTGCGCGGCCGTTCGATCGCCGGCAGCCGCTGGCGCAGCCAGGTTTCGATCTCGCGGCGCAGGGCGGCGAGATCGGCGCCGAGATCGGCCGGCACCAGGAAGGCCTTCAGCCGCAGGGTCGCCCCGGCCTGGTAGGGCCGTACCGCCACGGCGGCAATCAGCGGATGGCCGCGCAGCACGGCGGCGATATGGTCCGGATGCACGTTGATGCCGCCGATCTGGATGGCGCCGTCGCGCCGGCCGAACACGGCGAAATGGCGATCATCGTTGCCGGCCGGTGCGATGCGGTCGGGCAGGGCGATGCAGAAGCCGCGTGCGGCATGCCGCAGCATCGTGTTGTCGTTTTCCAGCTGCCAGTAGGGAAACAGGGTGAAGGGCTGCGCGGGGTCGTCGCGCCAGCCGATGCCCATGGTCTCGCTGGAGCCGTAGAGTTCGACCAGCCGGGCGAAGCCTGCCATCCGCACCGCCCGCGCGGTTTCCGGCGGGCAGGGTGCGGTCGAAGTGATGCCACGCACCGCCGGGGCGACCGGCCAGCCGCCCTGAACGGCCGTCTGCGCCAGGGCCTTCCAGATCTGCGGAAACCCGATCACCAGGTCGCCGGGCTGCAGGGCCGCAAGAATCGCCGCCGGCCGCCGGTCGCGCAGGTCGGCCACTGGCACGCCCAGCCTGTGCGGCAGCAGCACCGCGAACATGAAGCCGTAGATGTGATGCGCCGGCACCAGGCTGACGATGCGGCGGGCCGGGCCCTGCAGGTCGGCCTGGAAATCCAGTTCCTCGGCCAGGCGGGCCCAGGGCTGGCGCACCGGTTTCGGCGCACCGCTGCTGCCCGAGGTCAGGAAGGCAAGGTCGCCGCCGTCCGCCCGCAGTTCCCCCTGCAGGGCTGCCAGCCAGTCCGGCGTCTGCCAGTTCGTCTGCTGCAGGACGGCGGCCGGGCCCGGGGCATCCTGCAGGCAGAAGAAGGCGGCAATGGCGGCGGCGCCGGCCGGTGTCGCATCGTGCCCTGCCAGGCTGGTCACCAGCCGGCGCAGGGACTCCGCATCCTGCCACCACGTCTCGCGCTGCCCGTGTGTCATCTCGGCCGGTCCCGGTTGGATACGCCCGGCAACCATAGCCAGCCGCCGTGCGGGCTGGCTGTCATTTTCGCGTGATCGTGGCCGCGCAGGCGGGCCCGCGCCACAATCAGCGCGGGTCGAGGCGCAGGGCGATTTCGCGGTCGGGGGCGAGGGTGATCCGCGCCTGCATGCCGACCGGGCGCGGATCGGCCAGCGCCAGGCGGTAGCGCTGCACGATCATCGCCAGCGCGATCATCATTTCGGTGAGGGCGAAGTGATTGCCGATGCAGGTATGCTTGCCGATGATGAAGGGCATGAAGGCATGCCGCGGCCAGTCGCTGCCGAGAAAGCGCTGCGGCCGGAAGTCCTCGGCATCGGTCCACAGGGCCGGATCGCGCTGCATGCCGAAGATCGACAGCAGCAGCAGGCTGCCGCGCGGAATGCGGCGGCCGTCATACATGTCCTCCTCGATGCATTCCCGCGAGATATGATAGACCGACGGATACAGGCGCATGGTCTCGTTCAGTACCGCCGCGGTCAGCGGCAGCCGTTTCAGGCTGTCAAGATCGGGCGCCGCGCCACGCAGCACCGCATGCAGTTCGTCATGCAGTTCCTCGGCGAGGGCCGGCCGTCCCGCCAGGGCATACAGCGTCCAAGCCAGCGCCGTCGCGGTGGTCTCGAAGCCGGCAATGAACAGCGTCTTGGTTTCGTCGCGCAGCGCGCCGTCGTCGAGCGAGATGCTGCCGTCGGGCTCCCGGGCCTGGCGCATGGTCTGCAGGATGTCGTGGCGCACCGGGCAATGCTGCCGTTCGGCGATATGGCGCGTCACGTAGCTGTCGAGGATGGCGCGGGTCATGTGCAGATGCCGGTTGCCGCGGGTCGGCAGCCACAGGGGTGGCGCCATCCACGAGGTGTTGCGCCGGCGCAGCAGATGCAGGCTGTCGCGCACGGCGGCCCCGAACCGCTCGGAATCGCCGCGGCCGACATCGGTCGACAGCAGGGCGCGGCCGATCACCGACAGCGACAGATGTTGGGTCTCGGCAATCGCCGGCACCGGCTCGCCGCGCTGCCGGTAGCCTTCCCAGCTGGCCAGCATCGCCTCGGTCGCCTCGCTGGTCGACGGGGCCAGCCGCTGCAGCGCGTCGGGGCGGAAGGCCGGCAGGATTTGGCGCCGCCGTTTCAGCCAGAAGGGTCCGTCCGTCGACAGCAGGCCGCGGCCATTGATCACCTGGCTGTTGCGGTACTGGAAGCTGCGTTCGTATTTTTCATGCTTGGTGACCAGCACCTGCCGGATATAGCTGGCATCGGTGACGGCGAGGAAGCGCTTGTGCAGGATGCGGAACCAGGCGATGCCGCCATGACCGGCGCCGACTTCTGCCGGCAGCAGATGCGCGCGCGCGGCAAACTGTGCGGCATGGCCGAACAGCCAGTGGCCGCGGGCCTGCGGGAAGTCACCGGCAACGGAGTCTGCGACGGTCATCGGGCGCTCTCTTCGTCTGCGGCGATCAGGCGCCGGGTTTCGGCAAGGAAGCTGTCGTCGAGGCCGGCCGCCGATTCCAGCAGGCCGTTCAGCGTGGCGGCAAACCGCGACAGCGGCAGGCCGTCGACGATGGCATGGTCGGCGCCGCCGGACAGGCAGAGAATCTTGCGGCCGTCGCGCTCGGTCAGGCCGCAGATGGCCATCGTATAGGTGAAGATGTTGGGCGGCAGCGCCTGGAAGCTCTGCGGCAGGCCCGGGCTCTGCAGGTTGGTCAGGCCGACGGTGCCGTGAAAGCGCTTCAGCAGATGCGGGTTGCGGCGGATGCGCCAGGCGATGATGTCGCGCAGGATCGCCGGCATGCGGGCGATGCGCCGGCGCAGCTTCACCAGGTCGTGCAGTGCGAGATCGACATTGGTGGCCTTGCGCAGTTCCCAGTTCAGGGCGGCCAGGGATTTCGTCTGCGCCGCGCGCAGGGTATAGCCCACCGCCATCTGCATGCCGTTGGGCATCCGGCGGTCGATGGCGGTCGAGACATCGATGTCGTCGAAGCGGATCAGCTGCCGGCCATGCCGGAAGGTGTGCATGATCGGGTGCTTCTGCAGGGCCCGGGTCAGGCAGTGGGCGACGAAGGCATGGAAGGAAACGGCGATGCGCAGGTCGCGGCGATACTGCGCGATCAGGTCCAGGGCGCGGGTGACATCGACCTCGCCGAAGCCGTAGACGGTATGCCGGCGATGCAGGTTCAGTGTGCCGATGACGGCATTGCGGACCACCGGCCAGGGCCGGGCCTGGAAACTTGCCTGCGGGCTCACTGTCATGCGCCACCGCGCCGGCGGCCTTTCCGGCCTGCCGGCGGCCCCCTGTCTGGTTTGGGCCTGTGCTGGTTTGAAGCCTGTCCGGTTTCGGCCCGTCCGGCCCGCCGCAAAACGACGTCCCCGGAGCTTCTAGCAATCCCAGCGGGCAAATACCAGATGATAAAACGGCCCGCCCGCGGATGCGGCGCCGCATGGCCCCGGCTTGCCGGGGGACTCGCCGCCCCGTAGATTGCCCGCTGATCAAGGCCGGACCCGATTCGCCGCCTCGCGCGGCGGCCGCGGCCGGCCCCAGACCCTGAAAAGCTTCCGATCATGCTCAATCCCCGGCTCGACCTGCTGTCCGATTACCCTTTTGCCCGCCTGCGCGCCCTGCTCGATCACGAGCCGACCCCGGCCGGCCTCAATGTCGTCAACCTGTCGATCGGTGAACCGCAGCATGCCATGCCGGCCTTTGTCGGCGAGCATCTCAGCCGCGACCTTGATGGCCTGAGCCGCTATCCGACGCCGAATGGCAGTCCGGATTACCGCGCCGCCTGTGCCGACTGGCTGACCCGCCGCTACACCCTGCCCGAAGGCCTGATCGAGCCGGACAAGCAGATCGTCGCGCTCAGCGGCACCCGCGAGGGCCTGTACATGATCTCGCAGGTGGTGGTGCCCGAGAAGAAAGGTCTGAAGGGCGAGCGGCCGCTGGTGCTGATGCCCAATCCCTTCTACCAGACCTATGTGGGCGCGGCAGTCACCGCCGGCGCCGACCCCTATTTCGTGGCGGCGACGCCGGAGAACGGCTTCCTGCCCGATTTCGCCGGTCTGCCGCGCGACGTGCTGGCACGCACGGCGCTGGTCTATCTGTGCTCGCCGGCCAATCCGCAGGGCACGGTGGCCGGCATCGACTACATGACGCGGCTGATCGAGCTGGCGCGCGAGCATGATTTCGTCATCGCCTTCGACGAATGCTATGCCGAAATCTACACCGATGCGCCGCCGCCGGGCGGGCTGGAAGCGGCCATGCATCTCAGTGGCGGCCGCGCCACGCCGGGCTGCCTGAAGAACGTCGTCGTCTTCCACTCGCTCTCCAAGCGCTCCAGCGTGCCGGGCCTGCGCTCGGGCTTCTGCTCGGGCGATCCGGAGATCACCCAGGCCTTCATCAAGCTGCGCAATTACGGCTGTGCCGGCGTCCCCATGCCGGTGGTGGCCGCGTCGGCGGCCCTGTGGCGCGAGGAAAGCCATGTCGAGGCGAACCGGGCGCTCTACCGCGAGAAATTCGACATCGCCCGGAACATCCTCGGCAACCGCTTCGGGTTTTTCCGGCCCGAGGGCGGCTTCTATCTCTGGCTGGATGTCGGCGATCCGGAGGCCGCGGCGCTGAAACTGTGGCGCGAGGCCGGCATCCGCAGCCTGCCGGGCAATTACCTGACCCGGCCGGAAAATGGCGGGGAACGGGCCGGAAAGACCTTCCTGCGGCTTGCCTTGGTGGCCGATCTGCCCACCACCCGGGATGCTCTTCAACGATTCAGTAACGTTCTCGGGGGTTAACTGACGAGGCTGGGGCGGATTCGCCCGTCCCGGCCCGGTTTTTGTGTCCAGTTCTTATGGTTAACGGGATTATGGCAAAGACGGCGAGGAAGAAGGGCATGGCTTCCAGGTCGAAGAAAAAGGCGCAGTTCTTCCCGGAAGGGTTCGACGATTTCCTGCGTCAGCGCGCGGCCGAGGGCGGCGGCATCCTGCTGCTGGGGCTGGGCTTCCTGCTGGCCCTGGCGCTGGCCACCTTCGATCCGGCCGACCCCAACTTCAACCATGCCACCCCGCTGAAACCGCAGAACTGGCTCGGCCTGCCCGGCGCCTATCTGTCGGACGTGCTGCTGCAGACTCTGGGCCTGGCGGCCTGGCTGCTGGTGCTGCTGCTGGCCAGTTGGGGCTTCCGTGTCGTCTCCCATCGCGGTCTGCCGCGCTGGTGGCTGAATGTGGCGCTGGTGCCGGTTGCCCTGCTGCTGTTCGCCAGCTTCGCCGCCGCCCTGCCGTTGCCCGGCAGCTGGAGCCTGCGCACCGGGCTCGGCGGCATCCTCGGCGATTTCTTCCTCTACCAGCAGATGCTGCCCGCCGCGGTCGGCATCGGCCTGCCGCTGTCGGCGGTGCTGCCCGGCGCGTTCTGCCTGATCCTGGCGCTGGTCGCCTTCTATTTCGCCTCCGGCCTGTCGGTGCATGAGGTGCGCCGCATGGGTGCCGGTCTCGGCTTCGGCGCCGCGGCGGCCACCGGACTGGCCGCCCAGGGGCTTTACCATGGCAGCCGTGCGGTCGCCCGTACCGGCGCCGAGGCGCCCGATGCCGCCGCCGGCTTCTTCGGTCGCATCCGCAGTTTCTTCACCCGCGACCGCGATGACGGGGACGGCCCGGTGCTGCATGACCGCGAGCCGTCGCTGCGCCGCAAGTCGGCCGCGGCAATGGATGATGACTATGTCGATCCCGCCGACCTCGCTGACGGGATCGGGGACGAGGATGAAGACGACGGCGACGCGGACATGCCGCGCCTGCCGGCCGCCATCAAGGCGGATGAAGGCCGCGTCGCCCGCCGCGTCGAGAAGCCGAAGGCCGGCGGCCGTGCCGCCCGCGAGGCCCAGACCTCGCTGCGGCTTGGCGATGGCGGCGATTTCGCGCTGCCGGAACTGTCGCTGCTGAAGCCGCCGCCGGCGGATTCCGCGCGCGAGAAGATCAACGAGGATGCGCTGGAGCAGAATGCCCGCATGCTCGAATCGGTGCTCAGCGAATTCGGCGTGCAGGGCGAGATCACCAAGGTCCGCCCGGGCCCGGTGGTTACGCTGTATGAGCTGGAACCCGCGCCCGGCACCAAGTCGAGCCGCGTGATCGGCCTGTCCGACGATATCGCCCGCTCGATGAGCGCGCTGTCGGCCCGCGTCGCCGTCATTCCCGGCCGCAACGCGATCGGCATCGAGCTGCCGAATGCCAGGCGCGAGACGGTTTTCTTACGCGAATTGCTGGCCTCTGCCGAATTCGAGGCGGCGGGCAACAAGCTCGGCCTGGCTTTGGGCAAGGATATCGGCGGCGGCGCCATCATCGCCGACCTCGCCCGCATGCCGCATCTGCTGGTCGCCGGCACCACCGGTTCGGGCAAGTCGGTCGCCATCAACACTATGATCCTGTCGCTGCTCTACCGGCTGACGCCGGACCAGTGCCGCTTCATCATGGTCGACCCGAAGATGCTGGAACTCTCCGTCTATGACGGCATCCCGCATCTGCTGGCCCCCGTGGTCACCGAGCCGGGCAAGGCTGTTGTCGCGCTGAAATGGACCGTGCGCGAGATGGAGGACCGCTATCGCAAGATGTCGGAACTCGGCGTGCGCAACATCGCCAGCTACAACGAGCGGCTCGCCCAGGCAAAAGCCAAGGGCGAGAAGCTCGGCCGCACCGTGCAGACCGGCTTCGACCCCGAAAGCGGCGAGCCGATGTACGAGGAGCGGCCGATCGATCTCAACCCGCTGCCGTTCATCGTCGTCATCGTCGACGAACTGGCCGACCTGATGCTGGTGGCCGGCAAGGATATCGAGGCCGCGATCCAGCGCCTCGCCCAGATGGCCCGTGCCGCCGGCATTCATCTGATCATGGCGACGCAGCGCCCGTCGGTCGACGTCATCACCGGAACGATCAAGGCGAATTTCCCGACCCGCATCTCCTTCCAGGTCACGTCCAAGATCGACAGCCGCACGATCCTCGGCGAGCAGGGTGCGGAACAGCTGCTCGGCATGGGCGACATGCTGTTCATGCCCGGTGCCGGCCGCATCAGCCGCGTGCATGGTCCCTTCGTTTCCGACGAAGAGGTCGAGCGCGTGGTGGCCGAACTGAAGGCGCAGGCCGAGCCGGTCTATGTCGAGGCGGTCACTGCCGATCCGGACGGCAAGTTCGGCATCCCCGGCATGGGCGGCGAAGGCGGCGGCGAGGAAGATACCCTGTACGACCAGGCCGTGGCGCTTGTCTGCCGCGAGCGCAAGGCCAGCACGTCCTTCATCCAGCGCCACCTGCAGATCGGCTACAACCGCGCCGCCCGCATCATGGAGCGCATGGAAAAGGAAGGCGTGGTCGGCGCCGCCAACCATGTCGGCAAGCGCGAGGTGCTCGCGCGGAATATCGACGCGGCGGAGTAACACCTTAACCCCAATTTCTTCCGGAACATATCAATGCCAATGAATCCCTCTTTCAGACTGGAGTGGTGGAGAGAGGGTTATGGCTTCGATATGGGATCTTCTGAGGTGTGTCATCCACCATCAAAAGAAAGTGGATATATTCGAGTTTACCATCTGACGAATGGGAAGGCGGCTCAGGCAATCATTCGTGACCGCCGTTTTAAGTTAAGCAAATTCTCTACCCTTAATGATCCCTTTGAATTGTTGGCGATTAGTATCGAGGAAAAGAATACTCGCGAATTGTCAAAGGGCCTTAAAAAAGATTTGGCGAGGAAAACGGTTTAATATGCTTCAGTGGTAATTGGATTAACCCGGTTCTGTGGAGTCATTACGCGGACGACCATAGGGGTGTGTGCCTTGGTTTTGATCTGCTGGAAAGCAAGGCGCTTCGGGTAAGCTATCAGGAGCGACGAATTCAAGATAGATTTTGGGGGATGGAGGACCTGAAGAATCCATCTCCAGAGCTATGGCGCTTATTGTTGAGTACAAAATTTCTTCATTGGCAGTATGAGCAGGAAATTAGGCTGGTGCTGCCGCTTTCTGAAACAGAATTGATTGATGGTGGGCATTACTATTCTTTTGATGCGGTACTTGTTCTGAAAGAAGTTATTTTGGGTGTTGATAGCGAATTTGATGTGGCGGGTATTGGGGCTGAGACTTCTGGCTTCTATGGCGCGGGGAATGTCAGTGTAATCAAGGCGCGGGTTGCTGATAAATATTTCAGTGTCGTACCAGACGAAAGCACGGTGCAGACGGTTAAGTAGAAGCAGTATCTAATAAGCCAGTTCCAGCGCCGCGTTGCGCGCATTCTTCAGCGCGCGTTTCGATGCCGCCGGGTCTTTCAGCGCCCGGGCCAGCAGCAGGCCGCCGACCAGCACCGACAGGATCGCGTCGGCACGGTCTTCCGCCTGGCGGCGGGTCGGCGCCGGCACCAGATCGGCCAGCAGTCCCCGCAGCAGCACGATGCCCTCACGGTAAGCCGCCTGCACGGCGCCGCCGGCGCGGCCGGCCTCCATGCCGATGGCGGCCATCACGCAGCCCCGGTCCGGCCGGTCGCGATGCGCTTCGGTCAGATAGGTATCGATCACGGCCTCCAGCCCCTTGCCCGGCGGTGCCTGCGCCGCAATGGCCTGCAGGCGGCCGCGCATCTCGGCAAAGCCGGATCCGATGGCGGCGGCGGCGAGATCCTCCCTGGAGGAAAAATGCCGGTAGAAGCCGCCATGGGTCAGGCCGGCGGCGGCCATCACGTCGGCCACCCCGGTTTCGGCGAGGCCGCGGCCGCGCAGCATGCGCCCGGCGGTCTGCACGATCTGGCGGCGGGTTTCCGCCTTGTCTTCTGCCGAACGCCGCATGACAGCCTTTCCGCGCTGCAAAATAGCGCTTGACGTTTAGATGATAACAATCATCTATACTGGCGGCAAGAGAAATCCCCCGGAGCCATGAGGAGAGCGCCGCCATGTCCGCCACCGTCCGGTCCGCCATTGCAGCCCCTGATCCCATTGTCATCGCCGCGGCGATCCGCACGCCGCTCGGCCGCTTCACCGGTGCGCTGGCGGGCATGCCGGCCAGCGATCTCGGTGCCGCCGCCATCCGCGCCGCGCTGGAGAAGGCCGGCGTCGCGGGCGCGGATGTCGACGAGGTGCTGATGGGCTGCGTGCTGCCGGCGGGGCAGGGCCAGGCACCGGCGCGCCAGGCGGCGCGCAAGGCCGGCCTGCCCGACCATGTCGGCGCGGTGACCGTCAACAAGGTCTGCGGCTCGGGCATGCGCGCCACCATGCTGGCCCATGACATGCTGCTGGCCGGCTCGGCACAGATCATGGTCGCCGGCGGCATGGAGAGCATGTCGGGCGCGCCCTTCCTGCTGCCGCAGATGCGTGCGGGCCGCAAGGCCGGCCATGGCCAGGTGCTGGACCACATGATGCTGGACGGCCTGGAGGATGCCTACGAGCGCGACCGCGCCATGGGCACCTTCGGCGAACAATGTGCCGAACATTACGGCTTCACCCGCGCCGAGCAGGATGCCTATGCCATCGAAACCCTGACCCGTGCGCAGAAGGCCGTCACCAATGGCTGGTTCGATGCCGAGATCGTGCCGGTCACGCCGGACGCGAAGACCGGCGAGGTCGCCCGCGACGAGAATCCGCTGAAGGTGAACCCGGAAAAGATCCCGACCCTGAAGGCTGCCTTCAAGGCCAACGGCACCGTGACGCCGGCTTCTTCCAGCGCCAATGCCGACGGCGCCGCCGCCCTGGTGCTGGCCCGTCGCTCGGAAGCCGAGCGCCGCGGCCTGCCGATCATCGCCACCATTCTCGGCCATGCCGTGCATGCGCAGGAGCCGCAATGGTTCACCACCGCGCCGATCCCGGCCATCCGCAAGCTGCTCGACAAGGTTGGCTGGACCACCGGCGATGTCGACCTGTTCGAGATCAACGAGGCCTTTGCGGTGGTGCCGATGGCGGCGATGCGCGACCTCAATATCGGCCATGACCGGATCAACCTGCATGGCGGCGCCTGCGCGCTGGGCCATCCCATCGGTGCCACCGGCGCGCGGATCATCGTCACCCTGCTGAATGCACTGGACCGCGCCGGCGCGAAGCGCGGCGTGGCGTCGCTGTGCATCGGCGGCGGCGAGGCCACCGCCATCGCCGTCGAACGGGCCGCATGAACGGCCCGCCGCCCGGCGTGGCGTCGCCCGGAAAGCCGGCCCTGGCCTATATGCCGCTGATCGTGCTGCTGACCGCGCTGGCCGCGCTGGGCATGCTGTCGACCAACATCTACCTGCCGGCCCTGCCGGTGATCGGCCAGGCGCTGCAGGCGGATGCCGGCCAGGTGCGGCTGACCCTGACGGTGTATCTTGCCGTCTTTGCCGTCTGCCAGCTGGTTGCCGGCCCGCTGTCGGACCGGCATGGCCGCCGGCCGGTGCTGCTGTTCGGCCTGCCGCTGTTCTTCGCCGCCACCCTGGTCTGTGCCATGTCCACCAGCATCGAGATGCTGATCCTCGGCCGTGCCCTGCAGGCGGTGGGTGCCTGTGCCGCCTCGGTGGTCGGCCGCGCCATGGCCCGCGACCTGTTCGACGGGCCGGCGCTCGGCCGGGCCCTGGGCCTGATCATGACGGGCGTGGCGGTGGCCCCCGGATTCGGCCCGCTGCTGGGCGGCCTGCTGCAGGAGGGCTTCGGGTGGCGCGCACCCTTCTATGCGGTTGCGGCTTTCGGCATCCTCACCCTTGCCATCGTGCTGCGCGCCCTCGGCGAGACGCGGCCGCCGGCGGCCGGCCCGGTCCGGCTTGCCGGCGCCTTCGCCAGCTATGGCAGCCTGCTCGGCAGTTCCGCCTTCCTGCTGCCGGCGCTGGCCACGTCCTGTGCGCTGGGTGCGCTGTTCGCCTTCTTCGCCGGGGCACCCGGTCTGTTCATTGCCGCCTATGGCCAGAGCCCGACCGAATTCGGCCTCACCTCCAGTGCCACGGTCTTTGCCGTCTTCGCCGGCGGTTTCTCGGCGCCGCGGCTGATGCGCCGCTTCGGCGCCATGGCGGCGGTGCGCTTCGGCTTCCTGGTGCTGGCCGGCGGCGGCGCGCTGCTGCTGGCGCTGACCGTTTCCGCGCCGGGCCTGTGGCCGGCCATCGGCGCCACCTTCGTCTTCCTGTACGGCATCGGCATCGTCAATCCGCTGACCGTGGCGGCGGCCCTGCAGCCTTTCCCGCAGCGTGCCGGTGCCGCCTCGGCGCTGATCGGTGCCCTGCAGATGGCCGGGGCCACGACCGGCGCCGCGCTCGTCAACCTGCTGCCGCTGCCCGGCCTGCAGCCGATGCCGGCGGCCATGCTGGCGACGGCCCTGCTCGGCCTGCTCTGCATGCTGGTGCGGCCGCGGGTGGCGCAGCTGGCCTGACGTCACCGCCCGGGGGTTCCCATCACCCCGCATCGGCCTTTATGGTCTCCTGCGTCAGCAGAGATCAGCGAGGAGATGCCCCATGGACGTGCGCGCCGCCGTTGCCTTCGAAGCCGGAAAGCCGCTGAGCATCGAGACCGTGCAGCTCGACGGCCCGCGCGCCGGCGAGGTGCTGGTCGAGATCAGGGCCACCGGCGTCTGCCATACCGATGCCTATACGCTGTCGGGCATGGACAGCGAGGGGAAATTCCCCTGCATCCTCGGCCATGAGGGCGCCGGCGTGGTGGTCGATACCGGCCCTGGCGTGACCAGCGTGAAGAAGGGCGACCACGTCATTCCGCTCTACACGCCGGAATGCCGCAACTGCGACTACTGCCTCAGCCGCAGGACGAATCTCTGCCAGGCGATCCGCGTCACCCAGGGTGCGGGCCAGATGCCCGATGGCACCAGCCGCTTCAAATGCCGCGGCGAAACCGTGTGGCATTACATGGGCACCTCGACGTTTGCCAACTACACCGTGCTGCCCGAGATCGCGGTCGCCAAGATCCGCGCGGACGCGCCCTTCGACAAGGTCTGCTATATCGGCTGCGGCGTCACCACGGGCCTGGGTGCCGTGATCTACACGGCCAAGGTCACGCCCGGCGCCAATGTCGTGGTCTTCGGCCTCGGCGGCATCGGGCTCAATGTGATCCAGGGCGCGCGCATGGTCGGCGCGGACCGCATCATCGGCGTCGACATCAACCCGGCACGGAAGCAGATGGCCGAGAAATTCGGCATGACCCATTTCGTCAACCCGAAGGACATGAAGGACGAGGAACTGGTGCCGCATCTGGTCGAACTGACCAAAGGCGGCGCCGATTACAGCTTCGAGTGCATCGGCAACGTCAAGACCATGCGGCAGGCGCTGGAATGCTGCCACAAGGGCTGGGGTGAAAGCATCATCATCGGCGTTGCCCCCTCGGGCGCGGAAATCTCGACGCGGCCGTTCCAGCTGGTCACCGGCCGGGTCTGGAAGGGCTCGGCCTTCGGCGGTGCGCGCGGCCGCAGCGACGTGCCGCAGATCGTCGACTGGTACATGGACGGCAGGATCAACATCGACGACCTGATCACCCATGTGATGCCGCTGGACAAGATCAACGATGCCTTCGATCTGATGCATGAAGGCAAGTCGATCCGCTCGGTCGTCACGTTCTGACCGGGGTGACCTGCTGATGGAACGCATCAAGAGCTGGGCCTGTTTCGGCGGCCGGCAGGAAGTGTGGCGGCATGCTTCGCCAAGCCTGGGCTGCGCCATGGAATTCGCGATCTATCTGCCCCCGGAATCGGTGGGGAATGGCGCCCGGCGCGCGCCGGTTCTGTACTATCTGTCCGGCCTGACCTGTACATGGGAAAACATGACCGCCAAGGCCGGCGCCCAGCGCTATGCCGCCGAGCATGGCCTGGTGCTGGTGGCGCCCGATACCAGTCCGCGCGGTCTCGGCCTGCCGGGCGAGGACGACGCCTACGATTTCGGCAGCGGCGCCGGTTTCTATGTCGATGCCACCGAGGCGCCGTGGTCGCGGCATTACCGCATGTACAGCTATGTCACCGCCGAACTGCCGGCCCTGGTCAACAGCCATTTTCCGGTCGATCCGGCGCGCAGCGGCATCACCGGCCATTCCATGGGCGGCCATGGCGCGCTGGTCTGCGCCTTCCGCAATCCGCAGCAATACCGCTCGGTCTCGGCCTTTGCGCCGATCGCGGCGCCGGGCCAGGTGCCCTGGGGCGAGAAGGCCCTGGCCGGCTATCTCGGGCCCGACCGTTCCACGTGGAACGCCTATGACGCGACACAGCTGGCGGCCACGACCGGCTGGCGCCGCCCGGTGCTGGTCGACCAGGGCGCGGCGGACGAGTTCCTGGAGACCCAGCTGCGGCCGCAGCTGCTGCAGAAGGCCTGCGCGGAGGCCGGCATTGCGCTGACCCTGCGGCTGCAGCCGGGTTATGACCACAGCTATTATTTCATCGCCAGCTTCATCGGCGCACATGTCGCCCATCACGCCGCGGCGCTGAAGGCCTGACGCGGCGCCGCCTGCCTGCCGCCGGCCTGTTTCACGTGAAACAGGGTCAGGCCGCCGCGTTGGTTTGCGCGCCGGCTTCTGCGCCGGCTTCCGCCCCGAAGCTGTCGGCCGGTGCATCGCTGCCGATGAAATGCAGCAGCGTGGCATGGACCTGCGGATCGCTGACCAGCCGGCGGTGGCCGAGCCCGTCGAGGATGCGCAGCCCGGCGCCCGGCCAGGCGGCGGCATTCTCGCGGCTGTGGGCCAGCGGCACGACGCGGTCGTCGCGGCTGTGCAGGATCAGGCCGGGCATCCCGAACCGGCGCAGCAGCGGCGGCAGGTACAGCGAATCCATGCTGCGGCCGACCCGGCGCTCGATGGCGCGGAACACCGCCTCGGTCTGGGCCTTGCCGAGGCCCAGCATCGTCATCATGGCGGCGGCGAACAGGCGCGGATGGTTGGGGGCGGCGAGGATGGCGATGCGCCGGGCCGCCAGTCCCAGTTCGGCGGCTGCCAGCAGGGTGGCGGTGCCGCCCAGCGAATGGGCGATCACCGCATGGAAGGGCACGGCCCCGCCGACCAGGCCGAGCCGCGCGGCCTCGCGGGTGGTGGCGGCGATGCCGGCGGCCAGCACCGGGATGCCGGTCTGACGGCCCGGCGAACGGCCATGGGCGGGCAGGTCCGGTGCCAGCACGCGGTAGCCGGCAGCGACCGCCCGGTCGATAAAGGGCGCCCAGCTCAGATGGTCGTCCTCCCAGCCATGCACCAGCAGGATCACCGGCCCGGCCGGATTCTCGTGGCGGCCATAGAGCCAGGCGGCCTGGGGACCGAGCGGCCCGTCGACCGCCAGGGGTGTTTCACGTGAAACACTTCGCGAACGCCCGGGGGCGGGCCGGCGCTGCGGGGTCAGGAACAGCCGGGCGGCATAGCCGGCCGTGAGGCCGGGGACCAGCCGGAATCCGGCACGGATCAGGCCGCGGATCAGCAATCCGCTGATAATAAGACGAACATTCGTGCTGTTTTTACGACGAGACGGGGTCGAGTTCGGGATGGTTGGATCGGGCATCGGGGAGGGCTCCGTTGGGCCGGCGGATCTGCCGGTCAGGCGGAGAATAATAGAACGGTCGTGCTTTTCAAGTGGAATCCGCCACCGGCCGGGCCGGTGGCGGCTGCCGGCCTCGCCCCAGTTTCACGCCCCGAGTTTTACCGCCGTGCCGTTGGCGGTGACCATCAGCATCTGGCGGTCGTTGCCGCCGATCGATTCATAATCGAGATCGACGCCGACCACGGCATCGGCGCCCAGCTCGGTCGCTTCCGCGACCATCGCCTCCAGCGCCAGCCTCTTCGCCTTGCGCAGCTCCTTCTCGTAGCTGCCCGAGCGGCCGCCGAGGATGTCGGTGATGCCGGCGAAGAAATCGCGGAAGATATTGGTGCCCATCACTGCCTCGCCGGCGACGATGCCGAGATAGGCGGTGATCTTCCGGCCCTCGATGCCGTCGGTGCTGGTGGTGATCATGCCGCTCTCCCATGCTGCGTTGCGATGTCACCCGAGCGTAGCCGGCCCGCCTTGATTTCGCCATCACCCGGGGCTACGCCTGTCGCCATGACCGCCGTTTCCCGAGACCGCCCGTCACCGCCCGGCGCCAGCCGCCGCCGTTTCCTGCTGGCCATGGCCGTCACCGCCGCCGCCGCCGGTCTGACCCTGCCGGTCGCCTACGCGGCCGCGCCGGCCGGGGCGAAGCTGACGGCCCAGGATCACAGCGACCTGCAGCGCATTGCCGAATATTTCAACCGCGTGCGGACCATGAAGGGCCGTTTCCTGCAGGTCGGTCCCGAGGGCAATGCGGCCGAGGGCGACATCTACATGCAGCGGCCCGGCCGCTTCCGTTTCGAGTTCGATCCGCCGGTGCCGATGCTGATCGTCTCCGACGGCGCCTATATCATCATGGAAGACCGCGAGCTGAAATCGGTCGAGCGCATCCCGCTGGGCGCCACGCCGCTCGACCTGCTGGTCCGCGACAAGGTGACCTTCGATGACAGCGTCGGCATTTCGAAGGTCGAGCGCGGCGCCGCCATCCTGCGGGTCACGCTGTTTGCGCCGGATCGCCCGAAGGAGGGGTCGCTGACCCTGGTCTTCGGCGACAAGCCGCTGGAATTCGCCGGCTGGACCGTGACCGACGCCCAGGGCAAGGTGACCGCCATCACCCTGAACCGGATCGACTTCAATCCCGACCTGTCGCACCGCCTGTTCACCTATGGCGACGGCAAGACCGGGGCCGAGCGGGTCCTGCAGCACCGGCGCTGACGCCGGCCGGCCGTTTACCATATTTTCAGCCCAATCCACACAGGATGCCGGGATTACCAAAACGTAACCCGTCCGGTCATGAACTTTTGTCGAAATGCCGCCTAAATCCCTGCCGGCAAAGGTTGCAGGCCTTCCGGAGGCTGCTATAACCTCGCCCCGAAACGCCGATCCATGTCTGCAGCCGGGGCCCCATCGCTTGTCCAAGCGGGCCGGCCCCACCATCCGTAGGTCAGCATGAACATCCATGAATATCAGGCGAAAAGCCTGCTTGCGAAATATGGCGTCGCGGTCCCCCGCGGCGGCGTGGCCTTCTCTCCTGACGAGGCCGTCACCGTGGCCCGCCAGCTCGGCGGTCCGGTCTGGGTGGTCAAGGCCCAGATCCATGCCGGCGGCCGCGGCAAGGCCGGCGGCGTCAAGGTGGTCAAGTCGCTCGACGATGTTTCCACCAATGCCCGCAACATGCTGGGCATGACCCTGATCACCCACCAGACCGGCCCCGAGGGCAAGACGGTCAAGCGCCTCTATGTCGAGGAAGGCTGCGACATCAAGCGCGAGCTGTATCTCTCGCTGCTGGTCGACCGCGCCACCTCGCGCATCACCGTGATGGCCTCCACCGAGGGCGGCATGGAGATCGAGGAAGTCGCCGCCAAGCATCCGGAGAAGATACTCAAGGTCGCCATCGACCCGGCCACCGGCATGCAGCCGCACCATGCGCGCACCATCGCCTTCGGCCTCGGCCTCGAGGGCAAGCAGGTGCAGTCGGCGACCAGGTTCATGCTGGCCATGTACGACGCCTTCACCGGGCTGGATGCCAGCATCGTCGAGATCAACCCGCTGGTGGTCACCGGCGCCGGCGAGATGATCGCGCTGGACGCCAAGATGAACTTCGACGACAACGCGCTGTTCCGCCACAAGGACGTGGCCGACATGCGCGATCCGGACGAGGAAGACCCCTCCGAGCTGGAAGCCGCCAAATACGAGCTGAATTACGTCAAGCTGGACGGCGAGATCGGCTGCATGGTC
This sequence comes from Ferrovibrio sp., assembly GCF_964218355.1. Classification (GTDB taxonomy): domain Bacteria; phylum Pseudomonadota; class Alphaproteobacteria; order Ferrovibrionales; family Ferrovibrionaceae; genus Ferrovibrio. The sequence continues at coordinate 104,047 of NZ_CAXPMC010000029.1, forward strand.
AACGGCGCCGGCCTGGCCATGGCCACCATGGACATCATCAAGCTGTACGGCTCCGAGCCGGCCAACTTCCTCGATGTCGGCGGCGGTGCCACCAAGGAGCGCGTCACCGCCGCGTTCAAGATCATCCTCAAGGATCCCAACGTGAAGGGCATCCTGGTCAACATCTTCGGCGGCATCATGCGCTGCGACATCATCGCCGAGGGCGTGATCGCGGCCGCCCGCGAGGTGAAGCTGGCGGTGCCTCTGGTCGTCCGCCTCGAGGGCACTAATGTTGATCTGGGCAAGAAGATCATGGCCGAGAGCGGCCTGCCGATCGTCTCCGCCGACAATCTCGCCGATGCCGCCGAGAAGGTGGTCAAGGCCGTGAAGGGAGCCAAGTAAGATGGCTGTTCTGGTCAACAAGGATACCAAGGTCATCTGCCAGGGCATCACCGGCAGCCAGGGCACCTTCCACAGCGAGCAGGCGATCGCCTACGGCACCAAGATGGTCGGCGGCGTCACCCCGGGCAAGGGCGGCACCACCCATATCGGCCTGCCGGTGTTCAACACCGTCGCCGATGCCGTCGCCAGGACCGGCGCCAATGCCTCGGTGATCTACGTCCCGCCGCCGTTCGCGGCCGACTCGATCATGGAGGCCATCGAGGCCGAGATCCCGCTGGTGGTCTGCATCACCGAGGGCATCCCGGTGATCGACATGGTCAAGGTCAAGCGGGCGCTGTCGGGCTCGAAGACCCGCCTGATCGGTCCGAACTGCCCCGGCGTGATCACCCCGGGCGAATGCAAGATCGGCATCATGCCGGGCCACATCCATCGCCGCGGCAAGGTCGGCATCGTGTCGCGGTCGGGCACCCTGACCTACGAGGCGGTGGCGCAGACCACGGCGGCCGGCCTCGGCCAGACCACCTGCATCGGCATCGGCGGCGATCCGGTCAACGGCACCAATTTCATCGATGCGCTGGACCTGTTCCTCGGCGATCCGGAAACCGAGAGCATCATCATGATCGGCGAGATCGGCGGTTCGGCCGAGGAAGACGCCGCCGAGTTCCTGAAGAAGTCCAAGGTGAAGAAGCCGACCGTCGGCTTCATCGCCGGCCGTACCGCCCCTCCGGGCCGCCGCATGGGTCATGCTGGCGCCATCATTTCGGGCGGCAAGGGCGACGCCAATACCAAGCTCGATGCCATGCGATCGGCCGGCATCCGAGTTTCCGAGAGTCCCGCGGCTCTCGGCACCACCCTGGTCGATCTGTTGAACGGGAAGTAACCGAAAGCAGAAAGAGGGCGGCGCCGGCCAACAAGCGGCGCCACGACATAGATGACGGCGCAGCTTGAACGCACGCAGTTCCTCTACGGTGGCAACAGCACCTTCGTCGAGGAGCTGTATGCCAAGTACGTTGCCAATCCAGACAGCGTAGACGCTTCCTGGCGCCAGTTCTTCGAGGCGCTGGGCGACGATTTCAGCCAGCCCCGGCAGGCGCTGAGCCGCCCCAGCTGGGCGCCGGCCTCGGCCCTGGTGCCGATGGACGAGGAGGGCCTGCTCGGGCCGTCCGGCAAGGCCGCCAAGGCGGCCGACCGGGCCGCCAAGGGCGGCGCCTCCGCCGCCGATGCCCGCGCCGCGGCGCTGGACACCATCCGCGCCGCCATGCTGATCCGCAATTACCGCATCCGCGGCCATCTGATGGCCAACCTGGATCCGCTGGGCATCCAGGCGCCGGGCGAGCATCCCGAGCTGGAGCCGGCCTCCTACGGCTTTGCCGAAGCCGACATGGACCGGCCGATCTTCATCGACAACATGCTGGGCCTCGAGACCGCGACCCTGCGCGAGATCCTGCAGATCCTGCGCCGCACCTACTGCTCGACCATCGGCGTCGAGTTCATGCACATCTATCATCCGGAGCAGAAGGCCTGGATCCAGGAGCGCATCGAGGGCCGCGACAAGGAAGTCTCCTTCACCAACGAAGGCAAGAAGGCGATCCTGAACAAGCTGGTGGAAGGCGAGATTTTCGAGCGCTTCTGCCACATGAAGTTCACCGGCACCAAGCGCTTCGGCCTTGAGGGCGGCGAAGCCCTGATCCCGGCGATGGAAGCCATCATCAAGCGCGGCGGCCAGCTCGGCCTGAAGGATATCGAGCTGGGCATGCCGCATCGCGGCCGCCTCAACCTGCTGGCCAACGTGATGGCCAAGCCGTACCGGGCGATCTTCTCCGAATTCAAGGGCATGGCCTATCACCCGGATGACTTCCAGGGTTCGGGCGACGTGAAATACCATCTCGGCGTCTCGTCGGACCGCGAGTTCGACGGCAACAAGGTGCATCTGTCGCTGGCGGCCAACCCGTCGCATCTGGAGATCGTCAATCCGGTCTGCCTCGGCAAGTCGCGGGCCAAGCAGACCCAGTTCGGCGATGCCGAGCGCGGCCAGGTGATGACCGTGCTGCTGCATGGCGATGCCGCTTTTGCCGGTCAGGGCGTGGTGGCGGAATGCTTCGCGCTGTCCGAGCTGCGCGGCTATCGCACCGGCGGCACCATCCACATCATCGTCAACAACCAGATCGGTTTCACGACCAATCCGTCCTACTCGCGCTCCTCGCCGTATCCTTCCGATCCGGCCAAGGTGGTGCAGGCGCCGATCTTCCACGTGAATGGCGACGATCCGGAGGCGGTGACCCATGTGGCGAAGATCGCCACCGAGTTCCGCCAGAAGTTCAAGAAGGACGTGGTCATCGACCTGTTCTGCTATCGCCGGCACGGCCATAACGAGACCGACGATCCGTCCTTCACCCAGCCGATCATGTACCGCACGATCGCGACGCATCCGACCACCCGGCAGATCTATGCCAAGCGCCTGGTCGACGAGAAGGTGCTGAGCGAGGACGAGGCGGAGGGCATGGTCACCGAATTCCAGAACCGCCTCGAAGGCGAGCTGGAGGCGTCCAAGTCGTTCAAGCCGAACAAGGCCGACTGGCTGGAGGGCAAGTGGAGCGGCCTCGAGATCGCCTCGGGCGACGACCGCCGCGGCACCACTGCGGTGGAGATCGAGACCCTGAAGAAGGTCGGTACCGCGATCACCACGGTCCCCGAGGGCTTCAACATCCACAAGACCTTGGCGCGCAATGTCGGCAACCGCCGCAGCATGATCGAGGCCGGTGAGGGCATCGACTGGGCGACCGCCGAGGCGCTGGCCTTCGGCACGCTGCAGCTGGAAGGCATCGGCGTGCGCCTGTCGGGCCAGGATTGCGGTCGCGGCACCTTCAGCCAGCGGCATTCGGTCTGGCATGACCAGCAGACCGAGGAACGCTATGTTCCGCTGAACCACATCGACGAGAAGGCGGCTCATTACGAGGTGATCGACAGCCTGCTGTCGGAAGCCGCGGTGCTGGGCTACGAATACGGCTACAGCCTGGCCGAGCCGAACACGCTGGTGATGTGGGAAGGCCAGTTCGGCGATTTCGCCAACGGCGCCCAGGTGGTGTTCGACCAGTTCATCTCGTCGGGCGAGGCCAAGTGGATGCGCATGTCGGGTCTGACCGTGCTGCTGCCGCATGGTTACGAGGGCCAGGGCCCCGAGCACAGCTCGGCCCGCCTCGAACGCTATCTGCAGCTCTGCGCCGAAGACAACATGCAGGTGGCGAACTGCACCACGCCGGCCAACTACTTCCACATCCTGCGCCGGCAGATGCACCGCAAGTTCCGCAAGCCGCTGATCCTGATGACGCCGAAATCGCTGCTGCGTCACAAGCTGGCGGTTTCCAAGCTGGTCGAGATGGGCCCCGGCTCGTCCTTCCACCGCGTGCTGTGGGACGATGCCCAGCCGGCCGACGACGCCAAGATCAAGCGCGTCATCCTGTGCAGCGGCAAGGTCTATTACGACCTGTTCGAGGAGCGCAACAAGCGCGAGATGAAGGATACCGTCATCCTGCGTCTCGAGCAGCTGTATCCGTTCCCGCACAAGGCGCTGATGGCCGAGCTGAACCGCTACAAGAATGCCAAGACGGTGGTCTGGTGCCAGGAAGAGCCGCGCAACATGGGTGCCTGGAGCTTCGTCGAGCCCTTCATCGAGCAGGTGCTGGGTGAATCGGCCCTGAAGCCGGCGCGTCCGGTCTATGCCGGCCGCGTCGAGGCGGCCTCGCCGGCTACCGGCCTGATGAGCAAGCATAACCAGCAGCAGGCGAAGCTGGTCGACGATGCGCTGACGGCATAAGGCCGTGGAAGGATTTCCCGGCGGCGTGCGCCGCCGGGCGTTGCCTGGGCGGCGCTGAGCCGCCGGGACGTTACCCGGGCGGTGCTGCCGCCGGGGAAGCGAGGGGCAGTCTAAGAGGATAAGGACGTAAGATCATGGCAGTTGAAATTCGTGTGCCGCAGCTGGCGGAATCGATCTCCGAGGCGACCGTCGGCAGCTGGGCCGTGAAGGCCGGCGACACGGTGGCCCGCGACCAGCTGCTGGTCGAGCTGGAGACCGACAAGGTGACCGTCGAGGTCAACGCGCCGGAAGCCGGCACGCTCAGCGAGATTCTCGCCGCCGAAGGCGCCACCGTGCAGGTCGGCGACCTGCTCGGCACTCTGGCTGCCGGCGCCGGTGCCCCGGCCGCCAAGCCCGCCGCGAAGGCTGCGGCGCCTGCCGCCGCCCCGGCGCCCGCGCCGAAGGCCCCGGCTGCGGCGCCTGCCGCCGGCCAGGCCCTGCCGGCCGCCGCCAAGCTTGCGGCCGAGAAGGGCGTCGATGTCTCCGGCATCGCCGGTTCGGGCCGGGATGGCCGCGTCACCAAGGGCGATGTGCTCGATCTGCTCGCCAGCGGCGGCCCCGCCCCGGCGGCAAAGCCGGCCGCGCCGGCCGGCCCGCGCGCCCAGGGCGACCGCGAGGAACGCCAGCGCATGTCCAAGCTGCGCCAGGTGATCGCCCGCCGCCTCAAGGAAGCCCAGAACACCGCCGCCCTGCTGACCACCTTCAACGAGGTGGACATGTCGGCACTGATGGCCGCGCGCAAGCAGTATGTCGACCAGTTCGAGAAGAAGCACGGCGTGCGCCTCGGCTTCATGTCCTTCTTCGTGAAGGCCTGCGTGCAGGCCCTGCGCGAATTCCCGGCGGTGAATGCCGAGATCGAGGGCGATGAGATCGTCTTCAAGAACTATTTCAACATCGGCTGCGCCGTCTCCACGCCGACCGGCCTGGTCGTGCCGGTGATCCGCGATGCCGACCAGCTGTCCTTCGCCGGCATCGAGAAGACCATCTCCGATCTCGGCAAGCGTGCCCGCGACGGCAAGCTCGGCATCGACGAGCTGCAGGGCGGCAGCTTCAGCATCACCAATGGCGGCGTGTTCGGCTCGCTGATGTCGACGCCGATCATCAACCCGCCGCAATCGGCCATCCTCGGCATGCACAAGATCCAGGAACGCCCGATGGCCATCAATGGCCAGGTGGTGATCCGGCCGATGATGTATATCGCGCTGACCTACGATCACCGCATCGTCGACGGCCGCGAGGCGGTCAGCTTCCTGGTGCGCGTGAAGGAATGCATCGAGGATCCGCAGCGCCTGCTGTTCGAGATGTAAGGCCGGAAGGCGGCGGCGATGATCGTCCGGGTCTGGAGTTCGGGATACGTCCCCGCCCGGCTGGACGATCTGGCCGCCTTCTGCACGCAGCGCCTGCAGCCGTTCTTCCGCGATCACGACGGCTGCCTGGCCTGTTTCTTCGTCCATGACGACCATGAATGGCGCACCATCACCTGCTGGCGCGACCAGGCGGCGGTGGATGGCGTGAAGCATTCGGCGGTCTACACCGCCCTGCTCGGCGAGCTGCTCGGCAGCGGCATCCTGCAGGGCAGCCAGTCGGTGCTGAAAATGACCTCGGCCGGCGGCGGTATCTTCGCGCCGCTGTTCCCGGTGGTATTGTGACGGTTACGGTTTTCCGGAGGTAAGGATTATGAGCGAACAGGCTTTCGACGTCATCATCATCGGCGCCGGTCCCGGCGGCTATACCATGGCGATCCGCTGTGCCCAGCTGGGCATGACCGTGGCCTGCATCGAGAAGGATCCGGGCCTCGGCGGCACCTGCACCAATGTCGGCTGCATCCCGTCCAAGGCGCTGCTGCATTCGTCCGAGCTGTATCACGAGGCGGCGCACGGCTTCACCCAGCACGGCATCAAGGTCGGCAAGCTCGACATCGACCTGCCGGCGATGATGGCGCAGAAGCAGAGCGTGGTGACCTCGTCGAACAAGGGCATCGAATTCCTGTTCAAGAAGAACAAGGTCACCTGGCTGAAGGGCACCGGCAAGCTGCTGGGCGGCGGCAAGGTGGAAGTGGCCGGTGAGGGCAAGGGCACCTATTCGGCCAAGCATATCGTGATCGCCACCGGTTCCGAGGTCACCCCGCTGAAGGGCATCGAGATCGACGAGAAGCAGGTGGTCTCCTCGACCGGCGCGCTGAAGCTCGACAAGGTGCCGAAGACCATGGTGGTGATCGGCGGCGGCGTGATCGGCCTAGAACTCGGCTCGGTCTGGATGCGGCTCGGTGCCGAGGTCACGGTGGTGGAATTCCTCGACCGCATCCTGCCGACCAATGACGGCGAGGTCTCCAAGCAGATGCAGCGCATCCTCGCCAAGCAGGGGATGAAGTTCAGGCTGGGCACCAAGGTCACCGCGGCCAAGACCGCCAAGGGTGGCGTGACGCTGACCATGGAGCCGGCTGCCGGTGGCGCGGCCGAGGACGTCAAGGCGGATATCGTGCTGGTATCGATCGGCCGCCGGCCCTATACCGCCGGCCTCGGTCTCGAAGCGGCGGGCGTGCAGCTCGACGAGCGCGGCCGCGTCAAGACCGACGGCCATTTCCAGACCACGGCCAAGGGCGTCTATGCCATCGGCGATGCCATCCAGGGCGCCATGCTGGCGCACAAGGCCGAGGAAGAGGGCGTGGTGCTGGCCGAGATGCTGGCCGGCCAGAAGCCCCATATCAACTACGACGCCATTCCGGGCGTGGTCTACACCTGGCCGGAAGTGGCCAGCGTCGGCAAGACCGAAGAGGAGCTGAAGGCGGCGGGCATCGCCTACAAGGCGGGCAAGTTCCCCTTCACCGCCAATGCCCGCGCCCGCGCCATGACCATGACCGACGGCTTCGTGAAGATCCTCGAAGATGAAAAGACCAGGAAGGTGGTCGGTGCCCATATCATCGGCGCCGATGCCGGCCACCTGATCCAGGAGCTGGTGATGGCGATCGAGTTCGGCGCCTCGGCCGAGGACATCTACCGCACGGTCCATGCCCATCCGGCGCTGACCGAGGCGGTGAAGGAAGCGGCGCTCGGCGTCGATGGCCATACCATCAACATCTGATCGCGGCTGCGGCTGCGGCAGAAGGGCGGCCTTGCGGCCGCCCTTTTCTTTCGCGGCGCGGCGATGATCCCGCGCCCCGAGGCGAAAGCGGTCGCAGCGCTCTGGGTGCTGGGCGCCGCCATGGCCTTCGCCCTGCTCTATGCCTCCGGCAAGCTGACCGGCGGCCTGGTGCCGGCGATCCAGATCGTCTTCATCCGTTACCTGAGCGGCTTCGTCACCGTCGGCGGCCTCGCCATGGCCCGGCGCCAGCCGCTGCGGCAGCTGCTGGCCGGCGGGCGGCGGCATCTGCATCTGCTGCGGGCGCTCTGCGGCGTCGGCGGCGGCGCCTGCTCGATCTGGGGTGCGACCCATATGCCGCTGGCCGATGCCGCGGCGCTGGCGCTGCTGCAGGGGGTGTTCACCATGGGGCTGGCGGTGCTGCTGCTGCGCGAGCGGATCGTGCTGGCCCAGGGACTGGCTGCGCTGCTCTGTGTGCTCGGCGCGCTGGTGATCGTGCGCGGCAATGCGGATGCGGCAACGGCCGCCGTCGACGCGGCCCTGCCGGTCAGCGGCTGGGCGCCGCTCGCCATGCTGGTCGGTGCTTTCCTCACCGCCTGCGAGGTGATCCTGATCAAGGTGCTCTCAAGGCGTGAAAGCATGCTGTCGATGCTGCTGCATGTGAACGGCCTGGCCGCGCTGCTGCTGGGGGCCGCGATGCTGGTGCTGTGGCAGCCGGTCGAACCGCTGACACTGGCCGCGCTGTGCCTGATCGGGCCGATGGCGATTTTCGGCCAGATGTGCAACGTGCGCGCCTACCGGCTGGCGGATGCGGCCTGGCTGGCGCCCTTCACCTACAGTTCGGTGGCGTTTTCCGCCCTGATCGGCTGGGTCATGTTCGGCACCGTGCCCGGGCTGGCGGCCTGGACCGGCACGGCGCTGATCGTCGGCGGCGGGCTGCTGCTGATCCGGCGCTAGGAGGCTAGCGTGCCGGCGGCGGCCGCAGCATGAAGAAGCGGTCGTCATTCTGCCAGTAGGTTGCGAAGCCGTGCCGGCGATACAGGTTCTGGGCCGGATTGTTCTGCAGCACCGCCAGGCTGACCGGCCGGTCCATGTCATTCCATTCCGCGCAGAGCCGGCCGAGCAGGTGGCTGCCCAGTCCGCGGCCGCGAAAGCCCGCGGCAAGGAAGAACTGCTGCAGCAGGATGGTGCTCTCGTGGCCGGTGATGGTCAGGAAGCCGGCAGCCTCGCCCGCGCACAGCACGATGGCACTGTGCACGGGATCGTAGATGCGGGCGAAGCGGCGCTGCTGGTCGGCATCCTCCCAGCAGCGCCAGGCCGAGAGATGGGGGCGCAGACCGTCGGCATAGACGGACCAGGCGAACCCGAAATCCGCCGGCACCGCCGGCCGCAGCAAGACGGCTGCATCGAGCTGCAGCTGCCCACCGGCCATCAGTAATGCAGCTCCGCGATGCTGACATGGCCCTCGGCGGCCGGCCAGGTCTGCACGGCGATCTGCTCGGCATTGAACTGCGTGGTCACCGCCCGTGCCGGCCCGGGCGGCAGGCGCAGGGTGGCGGTCGACACGGTCGGCACGCCGGCCGGGATGCCCGGTGCCCTCTGGCCGTCCATCAGCACGGTATCGCGGTCGCCGTCGAAATAGCCGCGCGGCCGGTCGAGGATCACCACGCTGCCGGCCTTGCGGTCTTCATCCGACAGCTTGCCGGCGCGCAGGTGGATGATTGCCGAGGAGCGCGGGAAGGGCGAGCGGTAGATATGGGTGACCGGGGCGCCGGGCGTGGTGACCACGAACTCATAGGCCGCCTTTGTGCTGCCGGTGAAGGGGCCCCAGTAGCCGTCGGTGCCGGTCTCCCGGCGATGCACCATACGGCGCCGGGCGCCGGAACTGGGATCGGTCTCCCAGACCTCGACCACCGCCCCGGCCACCGGCAGGTTGGTCGGCACGCCGCCGGGCATGTCGTTGACCTTGCCGTTCAGCACCAGCGAGGCTTCGGTGACGATGCCGGCCTGGGCCGGCATGGCGCCGGTGATGAACTGCCAGATCGCGGCGAAGGCCTCTGGGGCGAAAGCCACCTCGCGGTGGTCCAGCCCGGGCAGGATCACATTGCGGGCGCCCTTCAGCGCCGGGCCGTCATAGCCGACCCCGGTCGGCGTGCCGGGCATGCCGAGATAGCGGCCATCCGGCTGGGCATATTTGTCGGCGCTGTCGCTCAGCGTGGTCATCCAGGCGGGGCCGGGCGTGATCTCGGCCGGTTCGTTCATGCTTTTGAGGAAGGCCGAGGCACCGTTGAACTCGCTGCCGACCAGGAACTTGTCGGAGGCGATCACGCCGTGATTGGGCGTGCCGCAGAGCACGGCATGGCTGACCTTGCCGGCGCCGCCGCCGAGGCGGATATAGCTGCGGATCGCGTTGCCGCCGCGTGACGAGCCGACCAGCGCCACTTTCGCCGCGCCGGTGCGGCGCATCACCTCGTCGACGATCTCCGCCAGCTGTTCGCGCTGTTCGGTGGTCGACGAGCGCAGGCGCTGCGGGGCGGCATCGGCGCTGCGCGCCAGCGGATAGGGGAAGTCGACGGCGAACAGGTGGTTGCGGTGGAAGCCGTTGGTTTCCCAGCGCCAGAAGGTGGTGTGCCAGAGGGCGGCGGTATCGCCGTTGCCATGCACGAACACCACCGGCGGCACCTGGCTCAGGTCCTGCGGGGTGGCGCAGCCGGCCAGCGGGCCGACGGCCAGCGCGCCGAGACCGGCCGAGGCGGAACCGAGCAGGAAGGAACGGCGATTGGGTCGCAGCATGGAAGGATCCTTGTTTTTCTGTCCGGCGCGGCTGGGCCGTCCGGCTGGCGGTTTCGGCGAGAAGGGTGGATACTGCCGGCAAAGGATAACACTTCCCCGCCCGCCGCCCACCCCCGAATCACTGCATGTCCTCCCGCCAACTGATCCTGCTGCTGTCGGCCCTCGAGGTGCTGGCGATCCTGCCGATTGCCAGCTTTCCGGCGCTGCTGCCCGATTTCATCGCCGCCTGGGACCTGACCAACACCGAGGCCGGCTGGATCGCCGGCGTTTATTATCTCGGCTACATGCTGCTGGTCACGCCGGCGGTGACGCTCACCGACCGCTATGATGCGCGGCTGGTTTTCGTGATCGGCTGCACCGTCACCGGCCTCAGCACGCTGGCCTTCGCGGCCTTCGCGGACGGCTTCTGGTCCGGTTTCCTGCTGCGCGCCATCGGCGGTGCCGGGCAGGCGGCCGTCTACATGCCCGGCCTGCGTGCGCTGACCGACCGGCTGAAAGGCGGCGAGCAGAGCCGTGCGGTCACCTTCTATACCGCCAGCTATTCCATCGCCATCTCGCTCAGCTTCACCGTCACCGGCCTGCTGGCGGAAAGCTGGGGCTGGCGGTTCAGCTTCGCGGCGATCGGTGCCGCCTGCCTGGTGTCCGCGATCGGCGCCTGGCTGCTGCTGGCACCGCAGCCGCCGCAGCATGCGGCCGGCCGGCCGCTCTTCGCGCTGCGGCCGGTGCTGCGCAACCGCGACGCCATGGGCTACATCATCGGCTATGCGGCGCATGGCTTCGAACTGACCGCGATGCGCGCCTGGCTGACCGCGTTTCTCGTCTTCGTGCTGGCGCGGGACGCGGCTGCGGCCGCCGCTCTGCCCAGCCCGACCGTGCTGGCCGCCATCATCACCCTGATCGGCCTGCCGGCCAGCCTGCTCGGCAACGAACTGGCGCTGAAGATCGGCCGCCGCCGGGCGCTGATGCTGATCATGGGGATTTCCGGCCTGATGGGCCTGGCGATGGGCTTCACCGCGGCCCTGCCGCTGTGGCTGGTGCTGGCCTATTGCGCGATCTACTACGTGTTCATCGGTGGCGATTCCGGCGCGCTGACCGCCGGCATGCTGGCGGCGGCCGAGCCGGAGCATCGCGGTTCGACCATGGCGCTGCATTCCGCTTTCGGCTTCGGCATCTCGGTGCTGGGGCCGCTCTGCGTCGGCCTCGCCCTCGATGGCGTCGAGCATGCCGCCAGCGGACAGGGGGTCGTCACCTGGGGGCTCGGCCTCGCCGTGATGGGACTGGGTGCATTGCTCGGTCCGGTGGCGCTGCTGTGGGCCGGCCGCGGCGCCCGGCGGGGCTGAGCGGCGGACCTTTGCCGGCCATCGGCCGCATTGGTCCGCGCTGGCGGGATTGACCGCCGGCAGGCGATATACTCAAATCACCGGACCGCAACGGAGAGCCACGCCGCATGTGCCGCTGGTGCGATACCGATGACAGCCAGAGTGCCCTGTCGCCCGAACAGCGGGCGGCACAGCGGCATGTGCTGCGGCTGCTGACCCTGGTCGAGCATCCGGATGCCCTGCCGGCGCAGGATGCCCTGCGCATCGGGCAGGAGATTCTGGCTCTGCTCGACGAGATCGACGATGCCTGCGACGAATTCCTGCTGGCTCGGCCGGGCCTGCCGCGGCTGCGCGGCGGCCGGCTGGCGGCGCTGCCCGTGCTGAACTGAGACAGACACACGCCATCTTCCGACGAAAGGACCGCCCCATGAACGTGCAGAGCAACAAGATGTCCGGCAAGGCGGCGGTGTTCGGCCAGATCGAGGCGCTGCTGCCCGAACTGGAGGCGATCTATCTCGACCTGCACCGCAATCCGGAGCTGTCGATGCAGGAGGTGCGCACGGCGGGCATCGCCGCCGACTGGCTGGAGAAATACGGCTACGAGGTGCACCGCAATATCGGCAAGACCGGCGTGGTCGGCCTGCTGAAGAACGGCGAGGGCCCCTGCATCCTGCTGCGCGCCGATATGGACGGCCTGCCGGTGAAGGAGAAGACCGGACTGGATTATGCCAGCCAGGCCACCGGCACCGACCGTTTCGGCCAGGCGGTGTCGATCATGCATGCCTGTGCCCATGACATGCATGTCACCTGGCTGATGGCGGCGGCGCGGCTGCTGGCGGAATCGCGCAAGCAGTGGCGCGGTACGGTGATGGCAGTGTTCCAGCCGGCGGAAGAGATCGGCGCCGGTGCCGCCGCCATGCTCGGTGACGGCATGGTGAAGAAATTCCCGAAACCCGATGTCTGCCTGGGCCAGCACCTGATCCCGCTGCCGGCCGGCCAGATCGGCTACCGCCCCGGCGTTGCCATGTCGGCCGCCGACAGCTGGGAAGTGAAGATGGTCGGCCGCGGCGCCCATGGCTCGATGCCGCAGAACAGCGTCGACCCGGTGGTGATGGCATCCGCCACGGTGATGCGCCTGCAGACCGTGGTCTCGCGCGAGGTGGCGATGGCCGACAATGCGGTGGTCACCGTCGGCACGCTGCAGTCGGGATTCAACGAGAACGTGATCCCCGACGAGGCCCTGCTGCGGCTGAACATCCGCACCTTCAAGGATACCGTGCGCAGCCGCGTGCTGGCGTCGGTCAAGCGCATCATCGAGGCCGAGGCGACCGCGTCAGGCGCGCCGAAGATGCCGGAGATCCGCGAGATCAGCAAATTCCCGCTGACCGTCAACGACGAGGCGGCGATGGCGAAGACCATGGCGGCGATGGGCAGCTATTTCGGCGAGGCGCGCCTGACCGAGATGGAGCCGCTGTCGGGCAGCGAGGATTTCGGCCTGTTCGGTACGGCCTGGAACGTGCCGTCGGTCTTCTGGTGGGTCGGCGGTACCGATCCGGAGAAATTCGCCGCCGGGATGGCCGGCGGCGAGCCGATCCCGGTCAACCATTCGCCCTTCTTCGCGCCGGTGCTGCACCCGACCCTGAAGACCGGTGTGGAAACGATCCTGGCTGCTGCCTATGCCTGGCTCGACTGAGCAGCCGGCTCAGCGCCGGCCGGCGATCAGGGCATCCAGCGAAATGGCACCGGCGCCGCGGGTGAGGATCAGGGCCAGCGCGCCGGCCCAGAACAGGTGCTCGGGCCAGTTGCCGGGATAGACGAAAACCTGGATCACCGCGGTCATGCCCAGCAATGCGGCCGCGGCGAAACGGCTGCCCAGGCCCAGCACCAGCAGCACCGGCATGGTCAGCTCGGCGGCGGTGGCGAGCCAGGCGGCCAGTTCCGGCGGCAGCAGCGGCACCTGGTATTCGAGTTCGAACAGCATCACCGTGCTGCTGCCCAGTTCCGGCGGCAGCAGCGGCCAGCTGCCGGATTCGGTGGTCACCACCTTGGTCAGGCCGGATTTCCAGAACACCATGGCGACGCCGATCCGCAGCATCAGCTGAATTACGGCCATCGGAAACAATTCCAGCGTGCCGGTCAGTCCGGCCCACGCCGTTGCAATGCTGCCCTGCCTGCTCATGGAAATCCTCCCGGTCGGTATTTTCGGATCGATATTGTCAGGGGGCGTCCGGCTGCACGAAGATGCCGCCATCCAGCATCCAGGTGAAGCTGTCGGCGAAATCGAAGCCGGTTTCGGCCTCGGTCGCGCGCATCGCGGCATCGCCGAGCGGATCGCCGGCCACCAGATGGGCGAGGAACTGGTCCTCGCCGGTGGTCAGCTGCCGCCAGCAGACCTCGGTATCCTGCCGCCAGATCAGCAGCCGTTCGCCGCCATCGGCCAGCACGATATGGTCGACCGGTTCGGCATCCGGCTGGTGCACCTGCCAGATCTTGGTGATCGGAAACGGCGTCGACAGCCGCTGGGCGGCGGGATGCAGCCGGAATGCGGCCTGGCCGACGGTGTCCGGGTCGGCGAGGTCTTCTGGGCGCAGCAGCACGGCATCCTCGGCATGCCAGGCGACATTCAGCGCCCATTCGAAAGCCGCGACATCGGGCAGGTAATTATGGCCGCCGAGATCGGGCAGGGCGGCCAGGAAGGTCGGGAAGCCGCCGCCATACTGCGCCAGCACCGGGCTGCGCGGCGGCTCGAAGATCAGGAAGGCGCGCGCCGTCTGGGCGAAAAAGGCCTCGCCGACCAGCGCGCGGGTCACCGGGAAGGTGGCGGCCAGCGTTTCCAGCAGGCTGACGCGGAAATGGTTGGCATAGACCTGCACGCGTCCCTCGGCCGGGATCGCATCGCCGATCACCCGCTCGGCGATGGTGTACAGCGAGCCGGTCAGTGCTGCGGCGAATTCGCGCTGGCGGTCAAGCAGCGCGTTCATTGGTCTTATCCGGGGTCTTGTCCGGGCTGCCGTCCGGGCCCGGCGGCGCATCATGCCCGGCCAGTGCGGCGGCGCGGCGGCGGTCGGCCTGGGCGGCCTCGGCCACCAGATGATCGAGCGGCGGGACGTTGCTGTCCCATTCCAGCAGGGTGACGGCAGCGGGAAAGCGGCGCACCGCCACCGCATAGAGCTGCCAGACCGGCTCGGCGACCAGGCCGCCATGGTCGTCGATCAGGATCAGCCGGCCATCGGCGTCGTTCTCGGCATGGCCGGCAAGATGGATCTCGCGCACCAGCCCGGCCGGCAGGCTGTCGAGATAGGCGGCGGCCACGGCCGGCGCCGCCTCCAGCCCGACATGGTTGACGCTGGAGACATAGACATTGTTGACATCGCAGAGGATGCCGCAGCCGGTGTGCGCGGCCAGCCGGGCGAGGAAATCGGCCTCGGCGATCTGGCTTTCGCGGAACCGCAGATAGGTGGCGGGGTTCTCGATCAGGATCGGCCGCTGCAGGCGGTCCTGCACGATCTCGACGTTGCGGCAGACCTGCGCGAGGCTGTCGGCGGTGTAGGGCAGCGGCAGCAGGTCGTTGTAGTAACGGCCGTCGACCCCGGTCCAGGCCAGATGCTCGGAAACCAGGGCCGGCTGCAGCCAGCCGGTCAGCCGGGCCAGCCTGTCGAGATGCGCCGGGTCGGGCGGCTCGCTGCCGCCCAGCCCGAGGCCGACACCATGCACCGAGACCGGCCACAGGGCGGCGGCCTGTTCGAGGCAGCGCCGCGCCGCGCCGCCGCCCATGTAGTTCTCGGCATGGATTTCCAGCCAGCCGACCGGCGGCCGGGTTTCCAGCAGGCTGCGGTGATGCGGCGCACGCAGACCGATCCCCGCACGATCCGGTGCGGGCTGTCCCGCCGGCTCGCGGGCGCGGATCGGAATCTGGTCGGTCATGCCTGCGCCGCCATCCGCCGTTCAGCCCTTCTTCGGCTCGAGGCTGCCGCCGACCAGCTTCACGCAGGTGCCGGCCGGCACGGCGATCCAGGCATCGGCCTGGGCATCCTTCTTCGAGGTGCCGGCGCAGGACGAGGTCGCAGTCTGGCAGTCATTCTTGCCGGCCTTGACCACGCCGTAGCATTTCTCGGTCTTGGCCTGGGCCTTGGCGCTGTCGGGCAGGCTGCCGAGCGCTAGGGCGGCGGCGACGGCGGAGGCGGCGAGATAAGCGGTGTTGCGGTTCATACAGAAAGCTCCTGATGGCTGTGACGTCATGGTAGGCCCGGTGCCGCAAGACAGCAGCAGGGCCTGCTGCATGGCTAGCATGTCCATCCGGGCTGCAGTGTAACACTCAGGTGTATGAAAGCGAGGCAGAGATAACGCGACCGTGAAGCTCAACCGGCGGTTTCACGTACGGCGGCCGGTCTGCCGATCCGCCCCAGACCGGGCAATTTCAGGGCCGGCTGCAGGATATCGAGGCCAATGGTCAGGCCCAGCAGGTTCAGTTCCAGGCCCTCGCGGGCCGCGGCGGTCACGCCGGCGAGACCGAACAGCGAGACCTGCCAGCCGGTGCCGCTGGGGGCCGGGGCCAGCAGGCGGTCGCGGCCGATCCAGTCCTTGCCGATGGCGGTTGGCGGCAGCTGCAGGCCCAGCTCCGGCAGTTCGCGGGCGATGTGCGCCGTGAAGCTGTTGGAATTGGGCCCTGGCCAGATCGTGTAACCGCCGCGCTCGGGATAGGTTTCGGCCAGCGCGGCGATCTGCGGGATCAGCGCGGCGGCCTGCGGCCCGCGCAGGTCGCGCAGCAGTTCGGGCGGATTGCCGGCCCAGTGGCCATCCGGGGTGCGTCGGCTGATGCGCAGGACCGGGCTGCTCCAGCGCACCACCTCGTAGCGCGTGTAGTGATCGGCGCCGGCCGCCTTCGTGACAATCCAGGTATGGACCGCAAATGCGCCGCGCCAGCCCCACAGCCGGGCGGCATAGACCTGCACCACCGCCGCGGGCTCGGCATCCGGCGCAGGGGCGAGGCCGGTGCTGTCCCAGCGGGTTGCCGACCAGTGCTTCTGTTCCTGGGTGGCAACCGAGACGCCGCTGGCCAGCAGCGGCAGCAGCACCAGCGCCGCCAGCAAGAGTGCCGAAAACCGGAAAACCCGTTGCCTGCCTGTCATGGTCTCACCCCGGAAAGCCGCAAGGCTCGCGGATAATTGAGGCAAAGGTTGGGCGCGGCGCCGCGCGTCAGGCCCGTGCCCGCGGATGGGCGCTGTCGTAAACCCTGAGCAGGGCCTCGGCATCCACCTCGGTATAGCGCTGGGTGGTGGCCAGCGAGGCATGGCCGAGCAGTTCCTGGATGGTGCGCAGGTCGCCGCCGGTGGCCAGCAGATGGGTGGCGAAGCTGTGCCGCAGCGCATGGGGTGTCGCCGTCTCGGGCAGGCCGAGCGCCCGGCGGGCGCTGCGCATCGCCTTCTGCACGATGGCGGGATCGAGCCGCTTGCCGCGGGCGCCGTAGAACAGCGGCGTGCCGGCGGCAATCGGCCAGGGGCAGAGCTTCACATAGGTGGCAATCGCCTCGCGGACCACGGGCAGGACCGGTACGATGCGCTGCTTTCTGCCCTTGCCGGTGACGGTGAGGCTGTCGCCTTTCGGTATCTGGTCGCCATCCAGGCCGAGCGCCTCGCCCAGGCGCAGGCCGGCGCCCCACAGCAGCGTGAGGATGGCGGCATCGCGCGCCTGCAGCCATGGTGCGGCATCGGCCTCGTCCACCGTCTCGATCATCTGCCGGGCGGCGGGGATGCTCAGCGGCTTGGGCACGGAATGCGGCCGCTTCGGCGTACGGATCAGGCCGGCGGCAGCATTGTCGACCAGCCCGTCGCGCTGCAGGCGGCGGAAAAAGCTGCGCACGGCGCTGAGATTGCGCGCCAGCGAGGTGGCGGCGAGGCCGTCATTGCGGCGGTTGCTGAGATACGCACGGAAATCGCTCTGTCGCAGGCCGCGCAGGTCGTCCAGCGTGGCGGCGTCGCCCAGGTGGCTGTTCAGGAAGGCGAGGAAACCAGCCAGATCCTGCCCGTAGGCGCGCAGCGTATGCGCGGCGAAGCGCTTCTCCTTGGCCAGCCAGAGATACCAGGCCTCGGCCGCCGCCTTCACATCGCCAGCGGCGAGGAAAAAGGGCAGGCGATCCTGCCCCTCGTCCTTTTTCAGGGCAGTGTTCCTCAGGGCTGCGGCAGGTCGAGCCATGCGCGCACCGAACGGCCGAGCACGCCGGCCAGGAACTGCAGCAGCTCGGTGCCCTGGCTGGGCTGGAACTTGTCGGCCTCGCGCGAGCCCAGCGCCAGCATCGCCTGCGGCGCGGTGGGGCCGAAATCGAGCCGGGCCAGCGCATCCGACCGCACCAGGCCGGAGGCGGGGCCATACAGCCATTCGGCGGCCTCGACATGGTCGCGGGCCAGCGCCGGCATGGCGCCGAGCAGGCTGTCGATGGCGCCGGCCGGCAGGATGACGACACCGCCGGTGGCGATCTCCTTCATGCGCTCGGGATCGCCCTCGACGCAGAGGCTGATCACGTCGACTTCCAGCAGGTCGGTCCAGTCCTGGGTCGCCATGTGGATCATGTGCTCGAAGCTGCCGGCTTCCAGCAGCATGAGAACGGCGGCATGCACCCGCTGGGTGGCCGAGAGATTCTGCCGGCTGGCATCCAGCAGCTCGTTGCCGACATTGGAGGCGCGCGCCAGTTCGCCCTGCAGGCGCTGCACCATGAAGCGCTGCAGGTCGACCACGTTGTCGCCGCTGCGTGGCTGCGCCGGCGGCAGCAGGGCCTCGCAGAGTTCCGGGTGGCGCACCAGAAGGTCGGGATGCTGCATCAGCCACGCCACCACATCCGCCTCGTCCAGCGCGGGGACGGTGGCGGGATCGGGACGGGCGGGTGCATTGCGGTCTGCCATGGCTCAGGTGCCCCCGAGGATCGACTGGCCGGTCTTCTTCCAGTCGGCCAGGAAGGCATCCAGCCCCTTGTCGGTCAGCGGATGCTTCACCAGCGCCTTCAGCACGGCGGGCGGCACGGTGCAGACATCGGCGCCGAGCTTGCCGGCTTCCACCACATGCATCGGGTGGCGGATGCTGGCAACCAGCACCTCGGTCTGGAAATCCGAGTAATTGTTGTAGATCTGCACGATGTCGGCGATCAGGCCCATGCCGTCCTGGCCGATATCGTCCAGCCGGCCGACGAAGGGCGAGACGAAGGCGGCGCCGGCCTTGGCGGCGAGGATCGCCTGGGCGGGCGAGAAGCACAGCGTGACATTGACCATGATGCCGTCGTCGCTGAGCGCCTTGCAGGTCTTCAGCCCGTCCATGGTCAGCGGGACCTTCACGGCGACATTGGTGGCGATGCCGGCCAGCTTGCGGCCTTCGGCGAGCATGCCGGCATGATCGGTGGCGGTGACCTCGGCGGAGACCGGGCCCTTCACGATGCGGCAGATCTCCTTCACCGTGGTGACGAAATCCTTGCCGGTTTTGGCGACCAGCGAGGGATTGGTGGTCACGCCATCCAGCAGGCCGGTCTCGGCCAGCTCGGTGATCTCGGCAATGTCGGCGGTATCGACGAAAAATTTCATAGGGTTAAGCTCCGTGGGCGCAGACAGGCCTGCCCGAATCGGTCGCGATGCTATATGCACTTGGTTAACATTATCCGATCCCCCGAGCCCCTGCCACCAAGACGGACCCCTTGACTGCCGCCTCCGACGATACCGGCCTGATCCGCGTGCTGCTGCCGCTGCCGCTGGCCGAACCGTTCAGCTACCGGCCCGGCGGCGCCGCACCGGCACCCGGCGACATCGTCGAGGTGCCGTTCGGCAGCCGCGTGCTGCTGGGTGCCGTCTGGGACGGCGCGGCCGATCCGCTGCCGCCGGGCAAGACGGCGAAATCGGTGCTGCGCCGCTGCGACGCGCCGCCGCTGCCGGCGGCGCTGCGGCGGCTGGTCGACTGGGTGGCGGCCTATACGCTCAATCCCACCGGCGCCGTGCTGAAGATGTGCCTGCCCGAGCCGCGCGCCCTGGTTGAGCCGCCGCCGCAGCGCCAGGTGCTGTCGCCCGGGGCCGCCGTCGAGATGCGCGCCAGCCCGCAGCGCGACCGCGTGCTGCAGGTGGCGCGCGAGCAGCCGGGCCTGAGCGCTGCCGAACTGGCCGCGGCCGCGGCGGTCTCGCCCGCCGTGGTGCGCAAGCTGGTCGAACTCGGCGCCCTGCATGCCGACAGCGTGCCGGCCTTCCGCGCGCCGCCGCCGCCCGACTGGCAGCAGCCGGGCCGGGCGCTGAATGCGACGCAGGCCGAGGCGGCAGCCGGGCTGCGCGCCGCCGTCGCCGCCCGCGATTTCTCGGTCACCCTGCTGGAGGGTGTCACCGGCGCCGGCAAGACCGAGGTCTATTACGAGGCGGTGGCCGAGGCGCTGAAGCTGGGCCGGCAGGTGCTGGTGCTGCTACCCGAGATCGCGCTGACCCAGCAGTCGCTCGACCGTTTCGAACAGCGCTTCGGTGCCCCGGCCTGGGCCTGGCATTCCGAGATGGCCGAGGGCCGCCGCGCCGCGACGCTGCGCGCCATCAGCCGCGGCGAGGCGCGGGTGGTGATCGGCGCCCGCTCGGCCCTGTTCCTGCCCTATGCCGATCTTGGCCTCGTCATCGTCGACGAGGAGCACGACGCCTCCTACAAGCAGGAGGAGGGCGTGATCTACAATGCCCGCGACATGGCGGTGGTGCGCGGCAAGCTGGAGGGTATCGCCGTGGTGCTGGCCTCGGCGACGCCGTCGCTGGAAAGCCTGCACAACGTGGCCCGCCGGCGCTATGCCCATGCGGTGCTGCCGCAGCGCCATGGCGAGGCGCGGCTGCCGGACGTGGCCGTGATCGACATGCGGAAGGAAAAACTGCCGGCGCAGCGTTTCCTGTCGGCGGCGCTGGTGGCCGAGCTGGAACGCAACCTGGCGGCCGGCGAGCAGGCGATGCTGTTCCTGAACCGCCGCGGATATGCGCCGCTGACCCTGTGCGGTGCCTGCGGCCATCGCCTCGAATGCCCGAACTGCTCGGCCTGGCTGGTCGAGCATCGCCGCCATGGCCGCCTGCAATGCCATCATTGCGGCCACCAGCAGCGCCTGCCCGAGGCCTGCCCGGCCTGCGGCGCCGAAGACCATTTCAAGGCCTGCGGCCCCGGCGTCGAGCGGCTGGCCGAAGAAGCCGCCGCCCTGTTCCCCGAGGCCCGGCTGGCCGTGATGGCGTCGGATACGGCGAATACGCCGCAGCAGATCGCCGCGATGCTGGAGCGCATGGAGACCGGTGGGATCGACATCCTGGTCGGCACCCAGATCGTGGCCAAGGGCCATCACTTTCCGCTGCTGACCCTGGTCGGCGTGATCGACGCCGATCTGGGTCTGGCCGGCGGCGATCCGCGCGCCGCCGAGCGCACCCACCAGCTGCTGACCCAGGTGGCCGGCCGCGCCGGCCGTGCCGAACATCCCGGCCGCGTGCTGCTGCAGAGCTTCCTGCCCGAACATCCGGTGATCGCCGCGCTCAGCCGCCATGATGGCGCCGGCTTCATCGCCGCCGAGATGGCCGAGCGCCAGCGCGCGCAGATGCCGCCCTTCGGCCGGCTGGCGGCGATCATCGTCAGCGGCGCCGACCAGGCGGCGGTGCAGGCCGCCGCCCGGCTGCTGGCGCGCACCGCGCCGCCGGGCGATGGCCGGACCCTGCAGGTGCTGGGGCCGGCGCCGGCGCCGCTGCATTACCTGCGCGGCCGCTTCCGCGAACGCCTGCTGCTGAAGGCGGCGCGGGATGTCGATGTTCCCGCCGTGCTGCGCGAATGGATTTCCAGAACAAAACTACCGTCAGGTGTAAAACGCGCCATCGACATCGATCCCTATAGCTTTCTTTAGGCAGACTGGCTTTAACGGCGTACAAACGATGCCGGGAAGCCCGGCAGGGATGCCGGATCTGGGTCGGAGGGGAAGATGACGACGCGTTTTGCCGCCAGAATCGCGGCGGTTGCTGTACTGGCCATGCTGCTGCCGCTGGCAGCCTGCGAAGAGAAGAAGACCGCGCCCGACCAGCGCCATACCGGCCTCAGCAGCTTCCAGAACTTCATCCGCAATACCGGCAGCCTGAAAAGCCTGAACACCTATCTGAAAAAGCGGCCGGAAATCCTCTCCGAGGAAAGCCTCGGCGTGATCTATGACGGCGCCCGCACCGAGGGCGAGGTGATGCGCTTCAAGGACAAGCAGCTGGCCAAGGAAATGCTGCCGGCCCTGCAGGCAGTGCGCCGCCGGCTCGGCGAGACCGAGAACTGCGCCCTGCGCGGCTATTTCATCGCCTGCGGCGAGGACAAGTTCGTCGACGTCTTCCGCAAGTGGGAGTGACGCCGCGGTTCTGACCGCGTGGCTACATCCACCAGCCGCGGGTAATGGCGATGATCGCCACCAGGCTCAGCGGCGCCAGCGCCAGCGCCGTCCAGAAGATCACCGCCGGCGTCCACAGGATCGCCAGCAAAGCCAGCACCATCAGCACGTTCAGGGCCAGCAGCGAGGCGGCGGCTGCCGGCGTCTCGCGCTCGAAGCGGGCGAAGCGCCGTGGCCCTGCCGGTGGGATGGCCGGGGGCGGGGCGATGTCGTCGGCGGTGAAATCGGTCATGGCAGGCTGTCCGGCGCGGTCGGGGGCGTTCAGGGTCTGCCTGGACAGATAGCGGGCCGGCCCCGCCCGGTCAGCCGGCGGATTGCCGCAGGGCAGATTGCCGCAGGGTGGCACTGGCGGATGGCGCTGGCGGAGCGGCGCCTAGATTTCGGCGAAAATCTCCAGCAGGTTGCCGTCCGGATCGCGGAAAAACAGGGTGCGGTGCCCGAAGGGCTGGTCGGTGGGCGGCGCGACCAGCGGAATGCCCTGCCGCGTCAGGGCCTCGGCACAGCGGTCGACATCCGGAATTCCGACCCGGAAAGCCAGCTGCAGCGCCGCACTGCCGGCCGGCACCGGCCGGTCGTCGCGGGTCAGGCCGGGAACCGCCAGTGCCAGGGTGTTGCCCCCCACCCGGTATTCGAGCCAGCGCGGCGACAGTTCGCGCAGCAATGCGAAGCCGAGAACATCCTCGTAGAAGCGTCGCATCGCCGCCAGGTCGCGCACGAAGATCACCGTGTAGTCGATGGCGCGGATGGCGCGGAAGGGCGATGCCGCGTCCGACGGCATCTCAGTAGCCCCGGCTGTAATCCACCAGCCGCAGGATCGGCTGGCCGGCCTGCAGCCGGCGGATATTGTCGACGATCTGCGGCGCCACCTGGGCCGGGATGCTGTCGGCGGCATTATGCGGCGTCACCGTCACCTTCGGATGGGTCCAGAAGGGATGGCCCTCGCGCAGCGGTTCCTCGTTGAACACATCCAGCGTGGCACCCGACAGCCAGTCGCTGTCCAGCGCATGCAGCAGGTCGTCATCCACCACATGGCCGCCGCGGGCCGCATTGATCACATAGGCACCGCGCGGCAGCAGCGACAGGGTGCGCCGGCAGATGATGCCGCGGGTGGCCGGTGTCAGCGGCAGCAGGCAGACCAGCACGTTGCAGATGCGCAGGAAACCGTCGAGATGTTCGTCGCCATGGAAGCTGGTGACGCCGTCGACGGCTTTCAGGCCGCGGCTCCAGCCGGCGACCTGGAAGCCGAAATCGACCAGCTTCTTCGCCGCGTGGCAGCCCAGCGTGCCCATGCCCATGATGCCGACCACCCGTTCGGACGCCGCCACCGGCGGCAGCCACTGCCATCTGCCGCTGCGCTGGTTCTGCTGCATGGCGGCGACCTGGCGGTGGAAATGCAGCACATGCAGCAGCACGTATTCGGTCATGCCGATGGTCAGGTTGCCATCGACCACCCGGGCCAGCGGCACGTGGCGCGGGATATTGGGATCGGCGAGGATGCCATCGACGCCGGCGCCGAAACTCTGCATCAGCTTCAGGTTCGGCAGCGAGGGCAGCAGGCCGGCCGGCGGTTTCCAGACCAGGGCCACGTCGATATCGGCCGGATCGCCCATGTCGGGCCACAGCCGGATGTCGAGATCGGGCGCCAGTGCGCGGATCGCCGCGCCCCAGTCGGCAACCGGGTGGGTGGGGGAATAGATCAGCAGGGCCATGGCGGAACCGGAATCGGATGAACTCAGCTGCGCACGGCGGCAGCATGGGCCACCGACAGGTCGAAGGCCGCCGCGATCAGGGCCCGGGTATAATCGGTCTGCGGCGCGGTGAACAGCCGTTCGGCCGGTGCTTCCTCGACCACGCGGCCATCCTTCATCACCATCACCCGGTCGGCCAGCGCCCGCACCACGCGCAGGTCGTGGCTGATGAACAGATAGGCGAGGCCGTGTTTCTTCTGCAGGTCGCGCAGCAGGTCGACGATCTGTGCCTGCACGCTCATGTCCAGCGCCGAAGTCGGCTCGTCCAGCACCACGAAGCGTGGCTGCAGCACCATGGCGCGCGCGATGGCGATGCGCTGGCGCTGGCCGCCGGAGAATTCGTGGGGATAGCGGTCCATGCTGGCTGGATCGATCCCCACTTCCTGCAGTGTCGCCGCCACCAGGGCGCGGCGGCCGGCCTCGTCGCCGCCGATGCCGTGCAGCTTCAGGCCCTCGGCGACGATCTGGAAGACCGACATGCGCGGGCTGAGCGAATCATACGGGTCCTGGAACACGATCTGCATCTGCCGCCGCAGCGGCCGCATCTCGCCCCAGCTGCGGCCCTGCAGGTCGGCACCGTCGAAGC
Organism: Ferrovibrio sp.; assembly: GCF_964218355.1. Classification (GTDB taxonomy): domain Bacteria; phylum Pseudomonadota; class Alphaproteobacteria; order Ferrovibrionales; family Ferrovibrionaceae; genus Ferrovibrio. The sequence goes on from NZ_CAXPMC010000029.1 coordinate 128,189, forward strand.
GGATATGGCCTTCGCTCTGCTGCAGGCGCAGCAGAGCGTAACCCAGTGTCGACTTGCCGGAGCCGCTCTCGCCGACCACGCCCAGCGTCTCCCCGGCGCGGATGCTGAGCGAAATGCCGTCGACCGCCTTCACATGGCCGATGGTGCGGCGGAACAGGCCGCGGGTGATCGGGAACCACACCTTCACGTCGCCGGCCTGCATCACCACCGGAGCATCGGCTGCGGCGGCGGCCGGCCGCCCTTTCGGTTCGGCCGCCAGCAGCTTGCGGGTATAGGCATGCTGCGGGGCGGTGAAGACGGTTTCGGTCGCGCCGGCCTCGACGATGCCGCCTTCCGTCATCACGCAGACCCGGTCGGCCACCTTGCGCACGATGTTGAGGTCGTGGGTGATCAGCAGCAGCGCCATCCCCAGCTGCTGCTGCAGGTCGCGCAGCAGCTTCAGGATCTGTGCCTGGATGGTCACGTCCAGCGCCGTGGTCGGTTCGTCGGCGATCAGGATGTCGGGCTCGTTGGCCAGGGCCATGGCGATCATCACGCGCTGGCGCTGGCCGCCCGACAGCTGGTGCGGATAGGCGTCCAGCCGCTTTTCGGCATCCTGCAGGCCGACGAGGTGCAGCAGTTCCAAAGTGCGGGCCCGTGCCGCGGCGCCGTCGAGCTTCTTATGCAGCAGCAGCACCTCGTTGACCTGCCGCTCGATGGTATGCAGCGGGTTCAGCGAGGTCATCGGCTCCTGGAACACCATGGCGATGCGGTTGCCGCGCAGGCGCGACAGCACCGCATCGGGCGCGCCGACCATCTCCTCGCCGCGGAAGCGGATCGAGCCCGAAGGATGGCTGGCCGCCGGATAGGGCAGCAGCTGCAGCACCGACAGCGCCGTGACCGACTTGCCCGAGCCGCTTTCGCCGACCAGCGCCAGGGTCTCGCCGCGGGCGAGGTCGAAGCTGACATGCTTCACGGCATCGACGGCACCGGGGCCGGCGCCGAAGCGCACGCAAAGGTCGCTGACCTGCAGGATGGCTTCGCCGCGAATGATCGTGCTGGGCGTCATGGCGGTTACCGGAAGGTCTTGCGCGGATCGAAGGCGTCGCGCACCGCCTCGCCGACGAAGATCAGCAGGCTCAGCATGATCGCCAGCACGGCAAAGGCGGTGATGCCGAGCCACGGCGCCTGGATGTTGGTCTTGCCCTGGCTGAGCAGTTCGCCCAGCGATGGCGAGCCGGGCGGCAGGCCGAAGCCGAGGAAGTCGAGCGAGGTCAGCGTGGTGATCGAGCCGGTCAGGATGAACGGCATCAGGGTCAGGCTGGCCACCATGGCGTTGGGCAGCAGGTGGCGGGCCATGATCGCCGCATCGGAGACGCCGAGCGCGCGGGCGGCGCGCACATAGCCGAAATTGCGGGCCCGCAGGAATTCCGCGCGCACCACGCCGACCAGCGACATCCACGAGAACAGCAGCATGATGCCGAGCAGCCACCAGAAATTCGGCTGCACGATCGAGGCGAGGATGATCAGCAGGTAGAGCACCGGTAGGCCGGACCAGATCTCGATGAACCGCTGGAACAGCAGGTCGGTCAGGCCGCCGAAATAGCCCTGCACGGCGCCGGCCGCCACCCCGATCACCGAGCTGACCGCGGTGAGGATCAGGCCGAACAGCACCGAGATGCGGAAGCCGTAGATCAGCCGCGCCAGCACGTCGCGGCCCTGGTCGTCGGTGCCCAGCCAGTTCTCGGCCGAGGGCGGCGCCGGTGCCGGGCGGCCGAGATCGTAGTTGATGGTGCGGTAGCTGTAGCGGATCGGCGGCCACAGCATCCAGCCGTCCTTTTCGGCGATCAGCTCCTGCACGAAGGGGTCGCGGTATTTCGCCTCGGTTTCGAAATCGCCGCCGAAGGTGGTCTCGGGATAGGCCCTGAAGACCGGGAAATAATACTGCCCGTCATAGCGCAGCAGCAGGGGCGCGTCGTTGGCGACCAGTTCGGCGAACAGGCTGACCACGAACAGCAGGGCGAAGATCCACAGCGACCAGTAGCCGCGGCGGTTGCGGCGGAAATTCTGCCAGCGGCGGGTATTCAGCGGGCTCATCTGCATCGTCAGGCCTTCCGGCTCTCGAAATCGATGCGCGGATCGACCGCCACATAGGTCAGGTCGGAAATCAGCCCGACGATCAGGCCGAGCAGGGTGAAGATGAACAGGGCGCCGAACATGATCGGATAGTCGCGTTTCAGCGCCGCCTCGAAACCGAGCAGCCCGAGGCCGTCCAGCGAGAAGATCACCTCGATCAGCAGCGACGAGGTGAACAGGATGCTGATGAAGGCGCCGGGAAAGCCGGCGATCACGATCAGCATGGCGTTGCGGAAGACATGGCCGTACAGCACCCGGCGCTCGCTGAGGCCCTTGGCCCGGGCGGTCAGCACATACAGCTTGTTGATCTCGTCGAGGAAGGAATTCTTGGTCAGCATGGTCAGGCCGGCGAAACCGCCGATCACCATGGCGGTCACCGGCAGCACCATGTGCCACAGATAGTCGGCGATCTTTTCCGGCCAGGGCAGGGCGCCCCAGTTGTCGGACACCAGGCCGCGCAGCGGAAACCACTGCACGAAGCTGCCGCCGGCGAACAGAACCACCAGCAGCACGGCGAACAGGAAGGCCGGGATGGCATAGCCGACCGCCAGCACGGCCGAGGTCCAGACATCGAAGCGGCTGCCGTCGCGCACCGCCTTGGCGATGCCCAGCGGAATCGAGATCGCATAGACCAGCAAGGTGGTCCACAGGCCGAGCGAGATCGACACCGGCAGTTTCTCGACGATCAGCTCCACCACCGGCCGGCCCTTGAAATAGCTGTCGCCGAAATCGAAGCGCACGTAATTGCCCAGCATCAGCAGGAAGCGTTCATGGGCCGGGCGGTCGAAGCCGAACTGTTTCTCCAGCTTGCGGATGAAATCCGGATCGAGGCCCTGGGCACCGCGGTATTTGCTGGTCACGCTGCCGGCTGCGGCCGCGGCGGCCCCGGCTGCCGGGCCGGCCTCGCCGCCGGTATTGCCGGAGACCCGCGCGGTCACATCGGCGGCGGTGCCGGTCACCTGGGCGATCACCTGTTCGACCGGCCCGCCCGGGGCGAACTGGATGACGGCGAAATTGATCACCATGATGCCGAGCAGGGTGGGGATGATCAGCAGCAGGCGGCGGGCGATATAGGCAAGCATGGCTCAGTCTCTCATCTTTGCCGCGGCAGATTCAACGCCTTGTCCTGCGCCGGATCGAGCCACCAGGTCTCCAGCAGGCCGACGGCATAGTCGGGCTTGGTGGCGGGGCGCCGGAAGCGGTCCCACCAGGCCAGCTTCACCGTGCCGCTGTACCAGTTCGGCACCACATACCAGCCCCACATCAGCACGCGGTCGAGTGCCCGGGTCGCCGCCCGCAGCTCCTCGCGGCTTTTCGCCGTCACGATATGCTCGACCAGGTCGTCGACCGCCGGGTCGCGGATGCCGGAAAGATTGTAGCTGCCCACGGTGGCGGCGCTGGCCGAGGACCAGAAGTTGCGCTGCTCGACCCCGGGGGTCAGCGGCTGGGCGAAGCGGCGGCCGACCACGTCGAAATCGAAACTGCGCATGCGGTTCTCGAAGGCGGTGATGTCGACGATGCGGATGGTGGGGCGGATGCCGATCAGTTCGAGATTGCGCATGAAGGGCAGCACGATGCGCTGGAAACCGGGCTCGTAGAGCAGGAATTCCAGCTCGAAGGGCCGGCCTTCCGCATCTGCCAGCCGGCCATCCTTCACCTGCCAGCCGGCTTCGCGCAGCAGCGCCTGGGCCCGCATCAGGTTGGCGCGGTTGCGGCCGGAGCCATCGGCCACCGGCGGCCGGTATTCGGTGGTGAACACCTCCGGCGGAATCCGGCCGCGCCAGGGTTCCAGCAGAGCCAGCTCGGCCGGCGAGGGCAGGCCCTCGGCGGCGAGGTCGGAATTCTCGAACATCGAGCGGGTGCGCTTGTACAGCCCGTAGAACAGCGTCTTGTTCATCCACTCGAAATCATAGGCAAGGTTGATCGCCTGCCGCACCCGCGGATCGGCCAGCTGCGGCCTGCGGCTGTTGAGGAACCAGGCCTGCACGCCCGACGGCGTGCCGTCCTTCAGCACCTCGCGTTTGATCTTTCCCGCATCGAAGGCCGGCTTGCCCCTGTAGCCGGTGGCCCAGACGCGGGCGGTGATCTCCTCGCGGTAATCGTATTCGCCGGCGAAGAAAGCCTCCACCGCGATATCGCGGTCGCGGTAGTAATCCTCGCGGATCCAGTCGAAATTATACTGACCGCGATGGGCCGGCAGGTCGCGGCCCCACCAGTCCGGCTTGCGTTCAAAGACGATGCTGCGGCCGGCATCGACCCGGGCGATGCGGTAGGGTCCGGAACTGGGCGGCGGCGCGATCACCGGGCTGGCGAAATCGCGGCCGGCAAACCAGGCTTTCTGCATGATCGGCAGGCCGGCGACGATCAGCGACAGGTCGCGCCGGCTTTCGGTTTCGGCAAAGCGGAAGACGACGCGCTGCGCACCCTCGGCCTCGGCCGAGACGACGTCGCGCAGGATCAGCTGGTAGAGCGGATGGCCGTCCTTCTTTACGGCATCCAGCGTGAAGACGACATCCGCGGCCGTGATCGGGCTGCCGTCGTCCCAGCGCGCGCGGGGATCGATGTTGAAGGCGACCCAGCCATGGTCGTCGGGCAGTTCGGCGCTGGCGGCGATCGAGCCGTAGACGGCATCCGGCTCGTCCAGCGCCCGGCTCATCAGGCTTTCATAGGCCAGCGACAGATCCTGCGCCATCACGCCTTTCAGGATCAGCGGATTGAGGTTGTCGAAACTGTCGAGCTGCCAGGCGCGCAGCTCGCCGCCCTTCGGTGCGGCGGGATTGACATAGTCGAAATGCCGGAAGTCCGGCGGGTATTTCAGGTCGCCGAAGGCCGACAGGCCATGGCGCCGCGCGGGGGCATCGGCCGCGCCGGCCGGTGCCGCCGGCAGGCCGGCCAGCAGCAGGGCGGCCAGCAGCAGCGCTATGCCCCGCCGCCGCCTCACGCCGGCCGGTCCGCCATCTTGCCGGCAGGCGGGTTGTCGATGCGGAAGCGCAGATGCGCCTTCACCGCCGGCCATTCGCCCGGCAGGATGCTGTAGACGCAGGTATCGCGCAGGGTGCCGTTGCCGGCCACCTGGTGGTTGCGCAGGATGCCGTCCAGCCTGGCCCCCAGCCGTTCGATCGCCTGGCGGCTCTGGCGGTTGAAGAAATGGGTGCGGAATTCGACGGCGATGCAGCCGAGCCGCTCGAAGGCATGCTCCAGCAGCAGCAGCTTGGCCCGGCTGTTGAGCGACGAGCGCTGCACGGATTTGCGGTACCAGGTCGAACCGATCTCGACGCGGCGGTTGGCGGCATCGATATTCATGTATGTGGTCATGCCGACTGCCCGGCCGCTGGCGGCATCGATCACCGCAAACGGCAGCATGCTGCCCTGCTGCTGCAGGCCCAGCCGCCGCGTGATCTCGGCGGCCATCTTCTCCGGCGCCGGGATCGCCGTGTACCACAGTTTCCACAAGTCGCCGTCCTGCACGGCGGCGACCAGGTCGGCGGCATGGGCGGGCGTCAGCGGCACCAGGGCAACATGGTCGTCCTGCAGGGTGACGGGATCTGGCCAGGGCATCGGAACTCTCTCGTGTCGGGATCTGTTACCTGCGGGCGGCGTCGATCTTCGCGGCTTTTGCCGGATCGACCCACCATGCCATGAAATCGACGCCGTTCTTCGGGGTTTTTTCCGGCATGCCGAACTTGTCCCACCAGGCGATGCGGTCGGCATTCAGGCCGAAGGTCGGCGAGATATACCAGCCCCAGGTCAGCACGCGGTCGAGCGCCCGCACCGCCGGAATCAGGTCGGCGCGGCTCGGCGCGGCGACGATGGCCTCGATCAGGGCATCCACCGCCGGATCGCGGATGCCGGCCAGGTTGCGACTGGCCGGGTTGTCGGCGGCGGCGCTGGAAAAGAAATAGCGCTGCTCGTTGCCCGGCGAATTCGACTGGGCCCAGCCGGAATAGACCACGTCGTAGTTGAAGTCCTGCAGGCGGCGCACATACTGCGCGCTGTCCACCGCGCGCATGGTCAGGGTGATGCCCAGCCGCTGCAGGCTCTGCACCCAGGGGCCGGACATGCGTTCGTAGCTGGCATCCTGCAGCATCAGTTCCATCTGGAACGGCTCGCCCTTCGCATTCACCAGCCGGCCGTCCTTCACCTCCCAGCCGGCTTCCTTCAGCAGGCGGGCCGCCTCGCGCAGGTTGCGGCGGTCGGCGCCGGAGCCGTCGGATTTCGGCGGCTGCCAGGCCGGGCCGAACACTGCCGGCCGCAGCCTGTCGCGCAGGGGCTCCAGCAGCTTCAGTTCGGCCGGCGAGGGGGTGCCGGCGGCGGCGAATTCGGAATTGTCGAAATAGCTGCTCGGCCGGTAATAGGCGTCGTAGGCGAGATTCTTGTTCACCCATTCGAAATCCCAGGCCAGCGTCAGCGCCTGGCGCACCCGCACGTCCTGGAATTGCGGCCGGCGGGTATTGTAGATGAAGCCGCTGATGCCGCCGGGGCGCTCGTGCCGGATCATCTCCTTCTTCACCAGGCCCTGCTGGATGGCCGGAAAATTGTAGAAGATGGCCCATTCGCGGCCGCTGTTCTCGCTGCGGAAATCATACTGGCCGGACTTGAAGGCCTCGCGCATCACCGTCTGGTCGCGGTAGACGTCGTAGCGGATGCTGCCGAAATTGTAGCGGCCCTTGTTGACCGGCAGGTCGCGGCCCCACCAGTCGTCGCGCCGCACATAGGTGATGTGGCGGTTCGCCTCGAAGCTGCCGATCCGATAGGCGCCGGAGCCGGCCCAGGGTTCCAGCGTCACCTTGTCGACGCCGCGCTTTTCCCACAGGGATTTCTGCAGCACCGGCAGCTGGCCGATGATCTGCGGCAGCTCGCGGTTCTTCGGTCCCGAAAAGCTGAATTTCACCTTGCGCGGGCCCTGCATCTCGGCCTTCGCCACGTTGGCATAATAGAGCTGGTAATGCGGCGCGCCGTGCTCCTTCAGCTGCGCGAAGCTCCAGACCACATCCTCGGCGGTGATCGGCTGGCCATCGGCCCATTTCGCCTGCGGCCGCAGGGTGAAGGCAACCCAGCCGAGATCTTCGGGCACCTCGACGCTTTCGGCGATCAGGCCGTATTCGCTGAGGTCGTCATCCGGCGTCTGGGTCATCAGGGTTTCGTAGACCAGGCCGATCCCCGGCGCGGTGTCGCCCTGGGCGATGAAGGGATTCAGGCTGTCGAAACCGCCGGGGGTGGCCAGCCGCAATTCGCCGCCTTTCGGGGCATTGACGTTGACATAGTCGAGCTGGGTGAAGCCGGGGCCGTATTTCGGCGCGTCGCCCAGCGACAGCGCATGGCTGGTTGTCGTCTGCGCGGCGGCCGCCCCGGACAGCAGCAGAAGGGCGGCAAGGCTGGCGGCGGCAAAACGCATGGCAGGCTCCTGTAGCGGCGGGGCCGCGCGGTCAGGCCCCGGCAAGAATCTCGATGGCGGCGCGGTGCAGGGCCGGATTGGCCGCCGCCACCACGCGGGCACGGCCGCTGGTGTCGAGCGGCCTGCCCTCCCAGTCGGAGATAATGCCGCCGGCGCCGGAAACCACCGGCACCAGGGCGGCATAGTCATAGGGCTGCATGCGGCCGTCCAGCGCGATTTCGGCGAAGCCCGAGGCGACCATGGCATAGGCGATGCAGTCGCCGCTCATCCGGTTGATGCGGCAGCTTTTGCGCAGGCGGGTGAAGGCGGCCTGCTCGCTGTCGGTGAAGGCATCCACATAGGTGGTCATGACGGCGGCGCCGGCCAGGTCGGTCACCGCCGAGGTCCGCGCCGGGCGGCCGTTATGCTGGGTCGGCCGGCCCTCGGCGCCGATCCAGCGGTCGCGGGTGACCGGCTGGTCGATGATGCCCAGCACCGGGTGGAATTCGTAGGTCAGGGCCACCAGGGTGCCGAAGATCGGCAGGCCGGTCACAAAACTCTTGGTGCCGTCGATGGGATCGAGAATCCACTGCCAGGGGGCGTCGGGCCGGGCATGGCCGTATTCCTCGCCGAAGATGCCGTGATCGGGGAATTCCGCCTCGATCGCCTTGCGCATCACCGCCTCGGCGGCGCGGTCGGCCACCGTCACCGGCGAGGCGTCGGCCTTGCTCTCGACATCCAGCGGCTGGCGGAAATACGGGCGGATCGCCTCGCCGGCCAGGTCGGCCAGGTGATTGGCGAAGGCGACGATGTCGTCGGCGGATTGCAAAAAGGCCGGGATGTCGCGCATGTCGACCTTCCCGGCCTCTGCCGTGAACGCTGGAACCGCTTACTGCGGGAACGGGACCGGGCTGTCGGCCAGCGACTGCAGATAGGCGAGCAGGTCGCCGCGCTGCTTGGCGCTGCTGATGCCGGCGAACGACATCTTGGTGCCCGGCGCATAGGCCTTCGGGCTCTTGATGAAGTGATAGAGGTTGTCGTAGGTCCAGTCGCCCTCGGTCTTCTTCAGGGCGTCGGAATAGGCGAAGCCGTCCATATGGCCCTTCTTGGCGCCGACGATGCCGTAGAGATTCGGGCCGACCTTGGCGGCACCGCCCTTTTCGACGGTGTGGCAGGCGACGCATTTGGCGAAAATCTTCTGGCCGGCGGCGGCATCGGCCGAGGCCAGCACGGCGGCGACCGGCGGGTCCTCTTCCTTCTTGGCGGCACCGGCGGCCGGCGCGGCGCCGGCTTCCTCGGCCACTTCGATCTTGTAGGCCGGCTCGGCCAGCGGCTTCGGGTGGATCAGGATGTTGCCGAACTGGTTCACGCCGACGATGATCAGCAGGCAGAACAGCACGGCGCCTGCAATCTTGTTCAGCTCGAAACTATCCATCTCTCGTCACTCCAGACGTCCGCCGGGGCTTCTTAGCGAAGGGCGGGGTAGCGAAACCGGGAAAAACAGGCCGGAACGGCCCGAAAAATCGCGCTGCACATTAGCGGCTTCCCCGGACCATCCGCAACCCGTATATATCGGCGGCACAAGGACTTCCCCCGGCCCCGGCTGCGGCGAAGTGCCGCACCTCGCGGGGGCCGGCCGGCTGCCCGCAACCGCCTGTCCCGCCGCCCTTTTCAAGCGAATCCGCCGATGTCCGCCGTCCTGCCGCAGAATCCCGTTGTCCTGATCCCGTCGCGCCTGGCCTCGACCCGGCTGCCCGACAAGCCGCTGGCCGACATCCACGGCCTGCCGATGATCGTCCATTGCCTGAAGCGGGCGCAGGAAGCCGGCTTCGCCCGGGTGGCGGTGGCCTGCGGCGATGCCGCCATCGCCGATGCGATCCGTGCCGCCGGCGGCGAGGCGGTGATGACCGATCCGGACCATCCCTCGGGTTCCGACCGCATCTTCGAGGCCCTGCAGAAGCTGGACCCGGACGGGCGGCATGACGCGGTGGTGAATTTCCAGGGCGACCTGCCGGCCATCGACCCGGCGGTGATCGCCGCGGCGCTGACGCCGCTGGCCGATCCTGGCATCGACATCGCCACGCTGGCGACGCCGATCGTGGACGCGCACGAGATCGACGACCCCAATGTGGTGAAGGCCGTGCTCAGCCTTGCGCCCGGCGCGACGCGGGGCCGCGCGCTGTATTTCAGCCGCCGCCCGGTGCCGTCGGGCACCGGGCCGCTGTGGCACCATATCGGCATCTACGCCTACCGCCGCGCGGCGCTGGAGCGTTTCGTCAGCCTGAAGCCCTCGCCGCTGGAACAGCGCGAGAAGCTGGAGCAGCTGCGCGCGCTGGAAAACGGCATGGCGATTGCGGCGGCCGTCGTTGACACCCTTCCGCTCGGTGTCGATACTCCCGCCGACCTCGACCGCATCCGCAGGGTGATGGCCGGTTCCCGTTCATCTTCCTGATTGCAGATAGCCGTATGTCGCCAGCCGCCACCATCGCCACCGACGCCACCGATCCCGCCCAGGTGGTCGCCTTCCAGGGTGCGCCGGGCGCCTATTCGCACCTGGCCTGCCGCGAGGCGCTGCCCGATTTCGCGCCGCTGCCCTGTGCCACGTTCGAGGATGCCTTTGCCGCCGTGCGCGAGGGACGGGCGGCCTGCGGCCTGATCCCGATCGAGAATTCGACGGCCGGCCGCGTCGCCGACATCCATCATCTGCTGCCCGAGGGCGGGCTGTACATCACCGCCGAGCATTTCCTGCGGGTGCGCCACCAGCTGCTGGCACCGAAGGCCGCCACGGTGAAAAGCGTGAAGCGGGTCTTCAGCCATGTGCAGGCACTGTCGCAGTGCCGGCGCATCATCAAGGACATGGGCATCGAGCCCGTCGTCTCCAGCGATACCGCCGGGTCGGCCCGGGAAGTCGCCGAGCGCAACAGCCCGGAAGAGGCGGCGATCGCATCGTCGATTGCCGGCGAACTCTACGGCCTGCAGGTGCTGCGCGCCGATATCGAGGACAACCACACCAACACCACGCGCTTCATCCGGCTGGAACGCCAGCGTCGCGATCCCGATCCGCAGACCGGCAACAGCCTGACCGCGATCATGTTCCGGGTGCGCAGCGTGCCGGCGGCGCTGTACAAGGCGCTGGGCGGCTTCGCCACCAACGGCGTCAACGTGGTCAAGCTGGAAAGCTACCTGTCGGACGGCTTCCGGGTCGCGGAATTCTACGCCGAGATCGAGGGCCATCCGGCCCACAGGAATGTCGATCTGGCGCTGCAGGAACTGGAATATTTCTCCCGCTCGCTGAAGGTGCTCGGCGTCTTCACCGCGCATCCCTTCCGTTCGGAAGCCTGAACCGCACAAATCTTCCAGATTTTCCGGCCGCCGCCTGCTCTGCTGGCGGCCATGGACATCGCGCAGGCTTCGGCCTTCTTCCTGTTTTCGCTGGTTGCCGCCGTCACCCCGGGGCCGAGCAACGTGCTGCTGGCCGCGACCGGCGCGCAGGCCGGATTCTGGCGCGGCCTGCCCTGCCTGTTCGGCGTCTCGGCCGGCATGGGCTCGATGATGTTTCTGGGCGCCTACGGCTTCGGCGCCGTGGTGACCGACCATCCGCAGGCCCTGCAGGCCGTGCGCTGGGCCGGCGCCGCCTTCCTGCTGTGGCTGGCCTGGAAGATCGCCAGTGCGCCGGTCGGCGGCGGCGATGCGCGCCCCGATGCCAGGCCGGCCGGTTTCCTCGGCGCCGCCGCGCTGCAATGGGTCAATCCGAAGGCCTGGCTGGTCAGCGCCGGCGCGGTCGCCACCTATCTGCCGGGCGGGGCGGAGGCCGCGCTGCTGGGTGCGATCGTCTTCGCGCTGGTCTTCGTCAGCGCCGCATTGCCCAGCGGGCTGGTCTGGCTGGCGTTTGGCGCGGCGGCGCAGCGGTTCCTGCGCGACCCGCGCCGCCAGCGCGGTTTCAATATCGCGATGGGGCTGGCGCTGGCCGCGTCCGTCGCGATGATCCTGCGCTAGCCGCGCCCGGCCTCAGCCGCGGGCCGCATTGAAGGCGTTGATCGCATCGCGCAGCGCGAAGGTCGCCTCCTTCATCTTCATCAGCTCGTCCATGCTGCGGCCCGAAGCCTGCAGCACCGTGCTGGGGCAGACCAGCGCCTGTTCGCGCAGGTCGCGGCCACGCTGGGTCAGGCGGATCTGCACCTGGCGCTCGTCGTCCGGATTGCGCTGGCGCGTGACATAACCGGTGGCTTCCAGCCGTTTCAGCAGGGGGGTCAGCGTGCTCGATTCTAGGAACAGCCGCTCGCCCAGCTCGCCCACGGTCTGCGCGTCGGTCTCCCACAGCGCCATCATCACCAGATACTGCGGATAGGTCAGGTTCATCGCGTCCAGCACCGGCTTGTACAGCCGGTTGAAGGCGAGGCCGGCCGAATAGATCGAGAAGCAGAGCTGGTTATCCAGCGCCAGCAGGGAGGCGGACTGGGGCGCGGACTGGGGCGCGGCGGCGGGGGCTTCGGGCATGGCGGGCTCCTGAATGTGGCAGCCGGGGAGGTATTCCGTACGAATATTATATCGTGTGATAAAATATAGTATGCGATATTTGCATGGCCGCCATGCGGAAATAACACTTATCACAATAATAATTATCGCGATAAATAAATCCTGTCCGGACGACGGATCTGGGCTGCCCCGGTCACACCGGTAAGGCCGGCCCAGCACCCCCCCGCAGAGGAGTTAATGCCATGTCGAACCTGAACCGCTACCTCGCCGCCGCCGCCCTGGCCAGCGGCCTGATCGCCGGCACCACGCAAGCGCAGCCGGCCCATCTGGATACCGTCAACCGCGGCTTCATCGAAGCGGTCACCCAGGCCGGCGGCGCGCCGATCTACACGCTGTCGCCCGAAGCCGCCCGCAAGGTGCTGTCCGGCGCCCAGGCTGGCCCCGTGGCCAAGCTCAATGCCGATATCCGCGATACCAGTTTCCCGGTCGGGCCGTTCGGCTCGGTGAATGTGCGCATCGTGCGGCCCCAGGGCGTCAGCGCCCCGCTGCCGGTGGTGATGTATTTCCATGGCGGCGGCTGGATGCTCGGCGGCAAGGACACCCATGACCGCCTGGTGCGCGAGATCGCCGTCGGCGCCCATGCCGCCGTGGTCTTCGTCGATTACCGCAACGCGCCGGAATCGCAGTATCCGAACCCGAACGAGGAAGCCTATGCCGCCACGCAGTATGTGGTCGCCAATGCACGGGCGCTGAATGTCGATGCCGCGCGGCTTGCCGTGGCGGGCGACAGTGCCGGCGGCAACATGGCCGCTGCCGTGACGCTGATGGCCAAGGACCGCAACGGCCCGAAGATCGGCCACCAGGTGCTGTTCTACCCGGTCACCGACGACATCTCGCGCAACGGCTCCTACACCGCCTTCGGCAACGGCCCCTGGCTGACCAGCAGGGCGATGGAGTTCTTCTTCAACGCCTATCTGCCCGCCACTGCGCGCAACGATGTGCTGGCCTTTCCGCTGAAGGCGTCGGTCGAGCAGCTGAAGGGTCTGCCCTCCGCCACCGTCATCGTGGCCGAGAACGACCTGCTGCGCGACGAGGGCGAGGCCTATGCGCGCAAGCTGGACCAGGCCGGCGTCAGCGTGACGGCGACGCGCTACAACGGTGTCATCCATGATTTCGTCATGTTGAACGGTGTGTCGGAAAGCCCGGCCACCCGTGCGGCGATCGCACAGGCCAACGCGGCGCTGCGCCAGGCCTTCAACCAGTAAGCCAGCCCAGTAAGCCGGCCCAGTAAGCCGGCCCAGTAAGCCGGCTCTGGCCGGTCCGAAGACAGACAAAGACGACGCTGACCAAGCCGGGCCGCTCACGCGGCCCGGCTTTAATTGTCTCCGGAGTGGCGCCGGCGTTTCTCGCCCGAACCAATCCGGTTGATACGCGACCGTGATGCCACTCGCGGTATTTTTTGTACGGCTTTCGCGGCATACTGTCCGCATGAGGAGACTCTCCCGACGCGCGCTGATGCAGGCCGGCCTGGCTGCCGGTATGGCACCGCTGCTGCCGGCCGGCCGCGCGGCACGGGGCGCGCCGGCCGCGCTGCCGGCCGAGGTGGATGTTGCCATCGTCGGCGCCGGCATGGCCGGCCTGGCCGCCGCGCAGCTGCTGGCCGAGCGCAACCGCTCGGTTGCCGTGCTGGAGGCGCGCGACCGTATCGGCGGCCGCATCTGGACCGACAGCAGCCAGCTCGGCGTGCCCGTCGATCTCGGCGCCGCCGCGCTGCATTCGGCCGATATCAATCCGCTGGTTGCCGAGCTGCGTCGCCGCGAGGTGCGGCTGCAGCCCGACGACGGCGATTTCTGGCTGTTCGACCGCGATGCCCAGGGCCGCGGCCGCGATGCCGAGCTGCTCGACTACGACTCGCTCGGTGCCGCCTATGACCGCATCGACGATGCGCTGGCCGATGCGAAGGTGCTGCGTGCCGATGTGCCGCTGGCCAGCCGGGTGAAGCTCGACAACGGCAATGCCACGCCCGGCGTCGCCACGGCCGCCGGCCTGGCCGGGCGCTGGAGCGACCTGGCCCGCGCGCTGGCCGGCCCGCTGCACCAGGGCGTCGAATTCGCCCAGGTGGCGGCGCTGGACGCGCCCCGGCTGGCCGGCACCGGCAACGAGATATGGCTGCCCGGCGGCATGGGCGGCTGGCTGGCCGATTACGCGCGCCGGCTGCCGGTCTATCTGTCGCGCAAGGTGGTGCGCATCGAATGGTCGGGCAGCGGCGTGCTGCTGGCGACCGCGGAGGGGCAGCTGCGCGCCGAGGCCTGCATCGTCACCCTGCCGGCCGGCCTGCTGGCCGACGGCATCGTCTTCCAGCCCGGCCTGCCGGAGGTGCAGCGCGAGGCGCTCGGCCGGCTCGGCATGGGCCTGCTCGACCGCATCGCGCTGCTCTACGAGCCCGGCAGCTTCGAGGCGCCGGTGAATACCCAGGCGCTGGCGCGCATCACCGCCGGCCGCGATCCCGGCGCCATGGCTTTCCGCCTCAACGTGCAGGCGCAGCCGCTGGCGGTGGCCATGGTCGGCGGCGACTATGCCCGCCGGCTGGAAGCGGCCGGCGAGGCCGCGGCGATCGCCGCCGCGCGCGCGCAACTGAAGATGATGCTGGGCGACGACATCGACCGCCGCTTCGTGCGTGGCGCCGCTTCGGCCTGGGGCCGCGATCCGCTCAGCCGCGGCGCCGTCTGCGTCGCCCGGCCGGGCTTCACGGCGGCGCGCCGGCTGGCCGGGCGCGCCCTGGCCGGTCCGGCCGGCCGGGTGCGGGTGCTGTTCGCCGGCGAGGCTTTCGCGCCGGCCGACTGGACCGGCTCGGTCACCGGCGCCTGGCTGTCCGGCCGCCAGGCGGCGACCGAGGCGCTGCGGATGCTCGGCTAGGGTTTCGCATTCATCAAAACAAGGAGAGTCTCCCGTGAAGTTCCGTAATCTCGGCCACTCCGGCCTGCTGGTTTCCGAAGTCGGCCTCGGCTGCAACAATTTCGAGATGCGCCTCGATCTCGAGGCCAGCCGCAAGGTGATCCACAAGGCGCTCGATCTCGGCATCACCCTGTTCGACACCGCCGATGTCTACGGCAACCGCGGCGGCTCCGAGACCCAGATGGGCAAGATTTTCGGGGCGCGGCGCAAGGATATCGTGCTGGCCACCAAGTTCGGCATGCCGATGGACGACGAGAATGTGAAGGTCGGCGCGGCGCGGCGCTACATCATGCAGGCGGTGGAAGACAGCCTGCGCCGCCTGCAGACCGACTACATCGACCTCTACCAGCAGCACCGGCCCGATCCGCGCACGCCGATCGAGGAAACCCTGCGCGCGCTGGACGACCTGATCCGCCAGGGCAAGGTGCGCTATATCGGCAATTCGAATTTCGCCAGCTGGGAACTGGCCGATGCCGACTGGACGGCGCGGCAGATCGGCACCCACCGCTTCGTCTCGGCACAGGACGAACTCAGCCTGGTCTTCCGCAAGGCCGAGGCCGAGCAGCTGCCGGCCTGCGCGCGCTTCGGGCTCGGCTTCCTGCCCTTCTTCCCGCTGGCCAGCGGGCTGCTGACCGGCAAGCACAGGACGGGCGCGGCGGCGGAAGGCTCGCGCCTGGCCAATACCCAGCGCCTGGCCGACCGCTACATGACCCCGGCCAACATGGCCACGGTGGAACGGCTGCACGGCTGGTGCGACCAGCGCGGCATCGGCATGACCGACCTGGCCTTCGCCTGGCTGCTGGCCAAGCCGCAGGTCTCCAGCGTGATCGCCGGCGCGACGAAACCCGAGCAGCTGGAGCAGAACGTGAAGGCGGGCGAGACGCAGCTGTCGGCGGACGATCTCGCCGAAGTCACGAAGCTGCTGGAGGGGTGAGGCGGCGGCCGCTCACCGTTCCAGCATCAGGACATCCCAGGTCACCGCCGCGCGGTCCTGCATGTCTTCACGGCTGTTATGGTGCAGCAGCCGGAGTCCGGCGGCGGCGGCCTGGTCGATCACCTCCGTCGCCGGCACCTCGAACATGCGCCGTCCCGGCGGCACCGGGCCGTGGCGCAGGGTCATCGCCAGCCGGCCGCCGGCGGCAACCAGCGGCGCGACGGCTGCCATGGCGCGGCGGCGCTCGTCACCGTCCAGATGCATCCACACGGCGGTCAGCAGCACGAGGTCGTAGGTTTCGCCGCGCGCGCTGAGCGCCGGCAGATCCGGCAGGGCATCGTCCAGCCAGAGGATCGGCAGGCCGGCCTGCAGCCTCTGGCCATGGGCGCGCAGTTCGGCTGTCGGTTCCGCAGCGGTGACCTGGTGCCCGCGGCGGGCCAGCGCGGCGGCATCGCGGCCGGTGCCGGCGCCGATATCGAGCACGCGCAGCGGCCGGTCCGGGATCAGGTGCAGGATGTCGCGATGCACATCCTCGAAGCGAAGATTTTCATAGCGGACGGCCAGTGTATCGGCCTCGGCGGCATAGCCGGCGGTACTGCTGCGGGTCATGGGCCTACGCGATGATGTCGGGAATCAGCAGATTCTCGATCTTGGTGATCTGGTCCTTCAGCGCCAGCTTGCGCTTTTTCATGCGCTGGATCTGGATCAGGTTCAGATGCGGCTGTTCGGCCAGCGCGGCAATGGCATCGTCGAGATCGCGATGCTCGGCGCGCAGGTCGGCCAGCTTGCGCTGCAGTTCCTCGGTGTCGATCGGGCCGGGATAATTCATCTGGGACAGGACCCTGGAGGGCGGTGACGGAACGGGCTTCCCCCGGCCGGGGCAAGCCCGTTACCATAGCATGGATGCGCGAGCCCGGCCCACAGGCAAAAGACGGCAACACCCTGCCCGAGGATGGCGGTTTCTGGCGGTTTTCGGTGGCCCTTTACGGCCGTCCGGGGGCGGCGGAAGCCTGCCTGGCGCTGCAGGACCGGCATGGTGCCGACGTCACCCTGCTGCTGGCCGGATTCTGGCGGGCGCATAAGGGCTTTGCCGGCTGGGCGGCGGGCGAGCTGGCCCGGGCCGCGGCGGCCCTCGCCCCGGTGACGGCGGTGCAGCAGCCCCTGCGGGCGGCGCGGCGGGCGCTGAAGGCGCTGGCCGCCGACGAGCCGGCCGCGGTGCCGCTGTATGACGGGCTGAAGGAACTGGAGCTGCGGCTGGAGCAGATCGCCCAGGTCTGGGCACTGGCCGGCAACCGCGTCTCGGCGGCGCCGCGCCGTGCGGAGGCCCCGTCGCCGGAGCAGGAGGCCGCGGCGGCGGCGCGGCATCTGGGGGCCTATATCACCCATCTCGCGCTCGATGCGGAGGCCGAGCAGGATGCCCTGCAGCTGGGCGCCGCCCTGCTGGACGCGGCTTACGCGGAATAGCGCAGAGCCTTTCCTCGCCGTGTCCGCGCGGGCGGGAGCGACGGAAACGAAAGGGCCGGTCTCAGCTTTCGCTGCGCGACGGCTTGCCGCCGGCCCAGCGTTTCACCAGCCCGACATCGAGGCCGAAGAGATCGAGCACGCGGCCGACCGTGTGGTTGATCATGTCGTCCAGGCTCTGCGGCTGCGCATAGAAGCCCGGCATCGGCGGCGCCACGATGGCGCCCATCTCGGTGACGGCAGCCATGTTGCGGATATGGCCGAGATGCAAGGGCGTCTCGCGCGGCACCAGCACCAGCCGGCGGCGTTCCTTCAGCGTCACGTCGGCGGCCCGGCTGAGCAGGTTGCCGGTCACCCCCGTGGCGATCTCGGCCAGGGTTTTCATCGAGCAGGGCATCACCGCCATGCCCAGCGTGTGGAACGACCCCGAGGCGATCGCGGCGCCGACATCGCCGATGGCATAGACCCTGTCGGCCATCGCCTTCACCGCGGCGATGCTGTGTTCGGTTTCGTAGGCGATGGTCATCTCGGCGGCACGGGTCAGCACCAGATGCGTCTCGACGCCGCTGCCTTTCAGTGATTCCAGAAGGCGCAGCCCGTAGATCACCCCGGATGCGCCGGTGATGCCGACCACCAGCCGGCGATAGGCCGGGGCCCGGATGATCGCCTTGGGCGCGGGCGCGGCCAGTTTCGCTGCGGTGCGGCGCCGGGTTGTGGATGGCGCGGCCTTATCCACAGGTTTGGCAGCGAGTCGCGCCGGAGACTTGGCCGGAGTCTTTCCCGGTTTCTTCTGGCTGCGGACGGTTTTGACGGCGGCTTTGCTCGGGCGGCGCATGATCGTTTCCGTTCGGGTCGGGCAATTTTGACGCAGGGGGCTGACAAAGCGCAAGGGCAGTGCTTAACTCTACAGGTGCGCGTGGCGGTACGGCCGCGCCGCATTCTCAGGCGCCGCCGTGCCGCAGGACGCGCTCCGAACCGCAAGGAGGAGGACGCGATGAATATATCGGCGCATCTCGAAACGCTCATCGAAAAACATCACAGCCTGCAAGAGGCGATCGATGACGAGATCCACCGCCCCATGCCCGACTCGGTTCGCCTCAGCCAGCTCAAGCGCGAGAAGCTGAAGCTGAAGGAGGAAATCACCCGCTACGAACAGTGATGCCGTAGCTGCAGCCGCGACAGGCGGGGCGCCGCGGCCTAGCCGAGCGCCTTCGCCTTCTCGCGCAACTCGAATTTCTGGATTTTGCCCGTCGAGGTCTTCGGCAGGTCGCCGAACACCACCGTCTTCGGACATTTGAACTTCGCCAGCCGCTCGCGGCAGAAGGCGATGATCGCGTCGCTGCCGGCCTGGTCCGCCGTGATGGCCGCGCCCGGCTTCAGGGTCACGAAGGCGCAGGGCGTTTCGCCCCAATGGGCATCGGGCCGCGCCACCACGGCGGCCTCCAGGATGTCCGGGTGCATGTACAGCACGCCCTCGACCTCCAGGGTCGAGATATTCTCGCCGCCCGAGATGATGATGTCCTTCGAGCGGTCCTTGATCTGCATGTAGCCGCCCGGATGCAGCACCGCGAGGTCGCCGGAATGGAACCAGCCGCCGGCGAAGGCCTCTCCCGTCGCCTTCGGGTTCTTCAGGTAGCCCTTCATCACCACGTTGCCGCGGAACATGATCTCGCCCATGGTCTCGCCATCGGCCGGCACCGGCTGCATGGTCTGCGGGTCCAGCACGGTGACGTCTTCCTCGACATGGTAGCGCACGCCCTGGCGTGCCTTCATCGCCGCCTTCTCGGGCAGCGGCAGGGCATCCCATTCGTCGTGCCAGTCGCAGACCACGGCAGGGCCGTAGACCTCGGTCAGGCCGTAGACATGGGTGACGTCGAAACCCATATCCTCCATCGCCGCCAGCACGGCGGCCGGCGGCGCGGCGCCGGCGGTCATGCATTTTACGCCCGGCTTCAGCTTCGCCTTCACGGCATCGGGTGCGTTGATCAGCATGTTCAGCACCGTCGGCGCACCGCAGAAATGCGTCACCCCGGCATTGACGAAGCTGTCGAAGATCTGCGCCGGATCGACCCGGCGCAGGCAGACATGCACGCCGGCCAGCATGGTGATGGTCCACGGAAAACACCAGCCGTCGCAATGGAACATCGGCAGGGTCCACAGATAGACCGGATGCTTGGGCAGGTTCCAGGTGACGGCATTGCCCATGGCATTCAGATAGGCGCCGCGATGATGGGTGACCACGCCCTTGGGATTGCCGGTGGTGCCCGAGGTATAGCCCAGCGCGATCGCATCCCATTCGTCCAGCGGGCCCTGCCACGGATACTCGAAATCGCCCAGCTTGAGGAAATCCTCGTATTCGATGGCGCCGATGCGCTCGCCGGTGGTCACCGCCGCATCGTCGATGTCGATCACATAGGGTTTGACCCTGGCCAGCGCCAGCGCCTGTTCGGCCAGCGGGGCAAATTCGCGGTCGACGAACAGCACCTTCGCCTCGCCATGGTCGAGGATGAAGGCGACGGCGGCGGCATCCAGCCGGGTGTTAATGGCGTTCAGCACCGCGCCGGTGGCCGGCACGCCGAAATGCGCCTCCAGATGGGCCGGGGTGTTGGCGGCGATGATGGCGACCGTGTCGCCGCGGCGGATGCCGCGCCGGGCCAGCGCCGAGGCCAGCCGGCGGCAGCGCACATAGAGGGTGGCGTAGTCGTAGCGCCAGTCGCCATGGATCACCGCCAGCCGGTGCGGGAACACCTCGGCGGTGCGGCGCAGGAAGCTCAGCGGCGACAGCGGCTCGTAATTGGCCGGATTCCTGTCGAGATCGCGGTCGTAGATCGTGGTCATGTCCGGCTGCCTCCCTGACGCGCTTTCCCCTGATGCGCTTTCCCCTGACGCGGCGTCACGCTAGCCCGGATTCCACGCCGACGGCAACGGCCGGCCCGGATTGTGCGGCCCGGTCAGGTGAATTTCAGTCCCGCCCCGTCGGCCAGCAGCTTCAGGCCGCACAGGAAGATGACCACGTTGACGGTCTGGTAGAAAAAGCGGTCGCTCAGCTTGCGGTGCAGCCACATGCCGAGATAGACCCCGGCGATGGCGACCGGGATCAGCATCAGCGAGGTGCCGAGATTGTCCGGCGTGAACTGGCCCAGCCACCAGTAGGGGATCAGCTTCACGTAGTTGATCACCGCGAAGAAGATCACCGTGGTGCCCATGAAGATGGTCTTGTCCAGCCGCAGGGGCACCATGTAGACCATCAGCGGCGGATTGCCGGCATGGGCGATGAAGCTGGTGAAGCCCGAACAGGCGCTCCAGAACAGCCCCTTGGGCAGGCTGTGCGGCGCCGGCGCGTCGCTGATGCGGCCGAACCAGCGCTGCAGCGGGAACAGCACGGCCACCGCACCGACGATCAGCAGGATCGCTTGGTTGTCGACCCAGCGCGCGGTCAGGGTGCCGATGCCCACGCCCAGCAGGCCGCCGGCCAGGATGGTCGGCAGGCAGCGCCGGTCCCACAGGCCGCGATAGCCCCACAGCCCGGCCAGGTCCATGGCGCACAGCACCGGCAGCATCACCGCCGCCGCCTGCAGGGGCGGCAGCATCAGGCTGATCAGCGGCAGGGCGATCAGCGCCGAACCGGGGCCGAATCCGCCCTTGCTGAGCCCGACCACCAGCACGGCGGGCAGGGCCACGGCGTAGAACCATGGGTCTGTGATCATCGCGAGATCAAACGGCATCGGGGGCGGGGTTCGGTTGACGGTGCGGCGGGACGATGTTTATCCTCTATATCAAGTTCACTGCACAACACCAATTACCAGAACGAAGCCATGCAACACGGCGTCTCTGCGGCAGTCGCCGCGATGGAGCAGGCGGTTCGCCGCCTCGATGCTGCGCTGGCGAAGCGGGGCGCGGCTTTCCGCAGCCTGTCCGAGCAGCACGGGATGATGGCCGTCGAGCTGAAAACCCTGCGCGACGCCCTCGAGGCGGCGCGGGCCGAGGCGGCGTCCCTGCGTGAACGGGCCGACCTGGTGGATGCCCTGCGCGCGGAACTGGCGCAGATGCAGCAGGATGCCGAGGGCCCGGGGCAAGCGGCTTCCGGCCACGATGCCGAGGTCGCCGAGCTGACCGGCGGGCTGCATGCCCTGCGCGACCAGCTGACCGCGCTGGGCGAGGGCGCACCCGGCATGGCGCCCGCCGTGACGCCTGCCGTGACGGTGGCCGATCCGGGCCTGCAGGCAGCGCTGGCCGCCCGTGAAGCCGAGATCGTGGCGCTGAAGGCCGAACTGGCGGCAGCGCAGGCGGCGCAGGCGGAGATGCAGGCCTTCCAGGCCGGTCTGGCGGCGCGGCTGGAGGCGACGATGGCGCGGCTGCGGCAGGCGCTGGATGCGGAGACGGCCGCGGCCGGCCAGGTCCGGGCCCGATAGGGAAGGAGCGCGCGATGGGGCAGGTCAATCTCACGGTCAACAACCGGCTCTATTCGATCGGCTGCGACGACGGCGAGGAGGAGCAGGTCCGCCGGCTCGCCAAGGTGCTGGACGGCCGCGTGCGCGAACTGGCGGCGCTGGTCGGCCAGGTCGGCGAGGCGCGGCTGATGCTGATGACGGCGCTGACCCTGGCCGACGATCTCGAAACCGCCCAGGCCGAGCTGGCGACCCTGAAAGGCGAGATCAGCGGCCTGCGCGAGGAGCAGAAAACCGCGGAAGGCGGCGCCGATGCGCTGGTCGGACTGGCGCAGAAGCTGGAAGACATTGCCGCGAAGCTGGAGAGCACCTAGATTAAGCCCCGGACGGTGTGCTGCCCGGTGCGTGCGGTTTACGTAACCCTGGGGCCAATGCTCATCTCTGAGGGAGCTGTCCCTGCCGGAACCGTGGTTCCGATCATACGGCGCCCACCTGGTACGCCAGGCCACAGAGGTTAGTTCATACCCACGGCCATGGCGGGCCCGTCCGCTTTCCCTTTCCCGCCAATCTTTCCTGCCCGTCCTTCCCGCCAGCCCCGGACCGATCCCGGCATGACCGATCCCGATGCCCGCAAGGCCGTGCTGCGCGGCAGACTGAAGCAGCGCCGCGCCGAAGCCGCCGCCGCCAACGGCGCCGCCATCGCCGCGCTGGCGGCCGAGCGGTTCCTGGCCGCTGTGCCGGTGGCGGCCGGGCAGGCGGTCGGCGCCTACTGGCCGATGGTGGACGAACTCGATCCGCGCCCGCTGCTGGCGGCGCTGCGGCAGCGCGGGGCGGCGATCCTGCTGCCCACCGTGGCGGCGGCGAAGGCGCGGCCGCTGGTCTTCCGGCCATGGACTGCCGAAACCGCGCCGCCGGCCGGGGCTTACGGCATCCCGGCGCCGCCGGATGCCCTGCCGGCGATGCGGCCCGACATCCTGCTGGTGCCGCTGGTCGGCTTCGATGCGGCCGGGCACCGGCTCGGCATGGGCGGCGGCTATTACGATGCGACGCTGCGGGCCCTGCGCGCCGACGGGCTGCCGCTGCGGGCGGTGGGCTATGCCTTCGCGGTGCAGCAGGTGGCGGAGTTGCCCCACGGCGCGATGGATGAGACACTGGACCTGGTGGTGACCGAACGCGGCGCCATCGACTGTCGTCCGAAGGCTTGAGCGAGGCTGTTGCGGTGAAACTTCTGTATTGCGGCGATGTGGTGGGGCGGTCGGGCCGCGAGGCGGTGACGGCGCGGATCCCGGAACTGCGCCAGTCGCTCGGCCTCGATTTCGTGCTGGTCAACGGCGAGAATGCCGCCGCCGGCTTCGGCATCACCGCCAGGATCTGCGAGGAATTCTACGGCGCCGGCGTCGATGCGGTCGTGCTCGGCAACCATGCCTGGGACCAGCGCGAGACGCTCGGCTACATCAACGGCGATCCGCGGCTGCTGCGGCCGCTGAACTATCCGAAGGGCACGCCGGGCAGGGGTGCTGCCGTCTTCACGCTGCCGGGCGGCCGCAAGGTGCTGGTGCTGCAGGTGATGGGCCGGGTGTTCATGGACCCGCTGGACGATCCCTTCGCCGCCGTCGAGGCCGAGCTGCAGAAATACCGGCTGGGGCCGGGCGGCGCCGATGCCGTCATTGTCGACATCCATGGCGAGGCCACCTCCGAGAAGATGGCGATGGGCCATTTCTGCGACGGCCGTGCCTCGCTGGTCTGCGGCACCCACAGCCATGTGCCGACGGCGGATGCGCAGATCCTGCCCGGCGGCACCGCCTACCAGACCGATGCCGGCATGTGCGGCGACTACAATTCGGTGATCGGCATGGACAAGGCCGAGCCGCTGAACCGCTTCACCCGCAAGGTGCCGGGCGGCCGTTTCGAGCCGGCCAATGGCGAGGCGACGCTCTGCGCCGTCTATGTCGAGACCGACGACCGCACCGGACTGGCGGTGAAGATCGCGCCGCTGCGGCTGGGTGGCCGGCTGCTGCAGGCGGCGCTGTAGACGGCGCCGCATGACTGCCGCAGGCGCGGCCCTGTCCCGTCTGCTGCGCGAGGTGCGCGGCTGCACCCGTTGCGCCGCCGACCTGCCGCTCGGTCCGCGCCCGGTGGTGCGGATGGCGCCGGCGGCGCGGCTGCTGATCATCGGCCAGGCGCCGGGCACGAAGGTGCATGACAGCGGCATCCCGTGGAACGACCGCAGCGGCGACGTGCTGCGCGGCTGGCTGGAGCTGGACCGCGCCGCCTTCTACGACGAGAACCGCATCGCCATCATGCCGATGGGTTTCTGCTATCCCGGCCGCGATGCCCGTGGCGGCGATGCGCCGCCAAGGCCCGAATGCGCGCCGCTGTGGCACGACCGGCTGCTGGCGCGGCTGCCGCGGATCCGGCTGACCCTGCTGGTCGGGCAGTATGCCCAGGCGCGCTATCTGGGTGCGCGGCGGCGGGCGACGCTGACCGAGACGGTGCGGGCCTGGCGCGACTGTCCCGACGACATCCTGCCGCTGCCGCATCCGAGTTGGCGCAACACCGCCTGGCAGAAAAAACAGCCGTGGTTCGCCGCCGAGCTGCTGCCCGAACTGCGCCGCCGGGTCAGGGAATGCCTGGCGTAGACCGGGCCGGCCTTGTGTCGCGCGGCACGAAGTCGATCACGCAGAACAGCATGTTCACCGTCTCACCGTCCTCCGACAGCGGCAGCATGATGTCGACCACCTTCATGAAATCCTTGTGCGGGCCGACATAGGGCACCGAATTGACCCGCGGCACGCGATGCTCGGCCACCCATTGCAGGCCGGTCCACAATTCGCCCGGCGGCCGCTGGTGCGGCAGCTCCGACATCCGCCGGCCGGTATAGCGCGCCGACATGTTGGCATCGGCCAGGGTGCCGAGCAGGCGGTAGCGGAAGTCGATCGGCCAGGCGGCGCCGGGGCTGCCATCGCGCAGCACGTCCATCAGCACCACATGGGGCAGCAGCGGCACGATGGCGGCCGGGTCGAGATCGCGCCGGGCCGGCATCGGCCGGTTGCCGCGGATGCGGTCCCAGTAGTCCTGGGCCTGCTGCAGGAGGGGGGTTTTCTGGATCGGGGGCGGCATACCTCGTTATGGTAGCGGCTCCGCACCATCCCTGTCGCCGGTTATCCGGCCGCCGGAATTGGTTCAGCCGAGCTGGGTGAAGGGGTGGATGCCGTCGTCGAGGCGCAGGGCCGGGGTCAGGTCGACGCAGACCAGCAGGTGGTCGACGGCGGCGCCATCCTCGGAAAGCGGCAGCACGATATGGAAGACGCTGCTGAAATCCCGGCTCTTGCCGACATAGGGCAGCACCCCCTTGACCGGGGCGCGGGCATCGAAGGCGGCCGACAGATGGTCCCAGACCTTGCTCGGCGGCCGCTGGTGCGGCAGCTCGGCCAGCCGCCGGCCGGTATTGTCGGCATTGCTGACCGCCTGCACCCGCGCGCCGATCTCGACATAGCGGAAATCCAGCGGGGCGGTCTCGATGGCGAACAGGATGGTGAAGGGTTTCAGGCTGCCGGGCAGGGCGGCCAGCAGGTCGGCGCGGGCGGGCAGGTCGCGGTCGCCGCAGGCGGACAGCCACAGGGCATGGGCCTGGCGGATCATGCCGGATTGCGGATAGCCCGGCATCACCGGAACCGGTGTGACGTCCCTGGGCAGCCGGATTTCCGGCATCGCCACCAGCTGCAGGATATCGGGCATGGCGGAATCGGCCTTTATGTTGGGCAGATTGTATGACAGTGCAGTTACTCCCGCAATGGTTATGCCGGCGCCGGACCTAAAGGCTTCCCGCCGCTTGCTTTTGTGCCGCCGCGGCAGTAAGCGGGCGCCGCGCCGGCTGCCGGTTGCAGCCGAAATATGGTAAACACACCCGATTCGCCCGTTTCCCGGGCCGGCGCGGTCCGTGCCGGCCCCGCATTCCAAGGTTCAGGTCATGGCAGGCCATTCCCAGTTCAAGAACATCATGCACCGCAAGGGCGCGCAGGACGCCAAGCGGGCCAAGGTCTTCACCAAGCTGATCCGCGAGCTGACCACCGCCGCGCGGATGGGCCAGCCGGACCCGAACACCAACCCGCGCCTGCGCGCCGCGATCCAGGCCGCCCGGGCCGCCAACATGCCGAAGGATACCGTCGACCGCGCCATCAAGCGCGGCGCCGGGGCCGAGGGCGCCGACAATTACGAGGAGGTGCGCTACGAGGGCTACGGCCCCGGTGGCGTTGCCGTGATCGTCGAGGCGCTGACCGACAACCGCAACCGCACCGCCGGCGAGGTGCGCGCCGCCTTCTCGAAGAATGGCGGCACGCTGGGCGAGACCAATTCGGTCGCCTTCATGTTCGACCGCGTCGGCGAGATCGTCTTCCCGGCCGCCGCCGCCAGCGCCGAGGCGATGTTCGAGGCGGCGCTGGAAGCCGGCGCCGACGACTGCCAGTCGGACGACACCCATGTCGTGACCTGCAGCCAGGACGATTTCGCCCAGGTGCGCGAGGCGCTGGAAAAGCAGTTCGGCGACCCGGAATCGGCCAAGCTGGTCTGGCGGCCGAAGACCACCGCGCCGATCGAGGGCGAACGCGCCGAGACGCTGTTCAAGATGATCGAGGTGCTGGAGGATTCCGACGACGTCCAGCAGGTCTACGCCAATTTCGAGATTTCGGAGGACGAGCTGAGCAAGCTCGCGAGCTGACAGGAACGCATGCGCATCATCGGCCTCGACCCGGGTCTGCGCGCCACTGGCTGGGGGCTGATCCTTGCCGAGGGCAGCCGGTTGAGCCATGTGGCGCATGGCACCATCCGCAGCAACCCGGACGAGGACCTGGCCTACCGTCTGCGCGCCCTGCATGACGCGCTGGCGCAGATCCTCGCCGAATGGCAGCCGCAGGCGGCCGCCGTGGAAGAGACCTTCGTGAACAAGAATCCGGCCTCGACCTTGAAGCTCGGCCAGGCGCGCGGCGTGGTGCTGCTGGCGCCGGCCCAGGCGGGGCTGCCCGTTGCCGAATACGCGCCCACCGTGATCAAGAAGGCGGTGGTCGGCACCGGCGCTGCCGGCAAGGACCAGGTGCATGCCATGGTGAAGCGGCTGCTGCCCGGTGTCGCCGTGCAGGGCAGCGATGCCGCCGACGCGCTGGCGCTGGCGATCTGCCATGCCCATCACGCCGCCAGCCGGCGCGTGCTGCTGGCCGCCGGCGGGCGGGATGTCGCGGCGGCCCGGAATGCCAGACTGGCAGGTGCGCGGTGATCGCGCGGCTGTCGGGTCTGCTCGATTCCGTGTCGGATGCGGCCTGCATCGTCGATGTCGGCGGCGTCGGCTATCTGGTCTACTGCTCGGGCCGCACCCTGCGCGGCCTGCCGCGGCCGGGCGAGGCCGTGCGCCTGCATGTCGAGACCCATGTGCGCGAGGACCATATCCATCTCTACGGCTTCCTCTCGGCCGCCGAGCGGGAATGGTTCAACCTGCTGCAGACCGTGCAGGGCGTCGGCGCCCGCGTCGCGCTCGGCATCCTGTCCTCGCTGGCCCCCGACGAACTGTTCCGCGCCATCGCCTCCGCCGACAGGGCGACGCTGAACCGCTGCGACGGCGTCGGGCCCAAGCTGGCCGCGCGCCTGGTCACCGAACTGAAGGACAAGGTCGGCGGCATCGCGCTCGGGCCGGTGGCGACGGCGGCGGGTACTGCGGCGGCGGGCGAGGCTGCCGCCGAGGCCGGCGGCGCCGTGGCCGATGCGCTGTCGGCGCTGGTCAATCTCGGCTACCGCCGCGCCGATGCCTTCGGCGCCGTGACCACCGCCGCCCGCGCGCTGGGTGACAAGGCCGATGTTCCGGCGCTGATCCGCGCCGGGCTGAAGGAACTGGCCCAGTGAGCCGGCAGCCTGCGAGCGAGCCGTCGCGGCTGGTTTCCGGCGCCCGCGCCGAGGGCGACGAGTTCGAGCGCCACCTGCGGCCGCAGCAGCTGGGCGATTTCATCGGCCAGGCCCGCGCCCGCGAGAATCTGCAGGTCTTCATCCAGGCGGCGCGCAGCCGCGGCGAGGCGCTGGACCATGTGCTGCTGCATGGCCCGCCGGGCCTGGGGAAAACCACGCTGGCGCAGATCGTCTCGCGCGAACTGGGCGTCAATTTCAGGGCCACGTCGGGGCCGGTGATCGCCAAGGCCGGCGACCTGGCCGCGCTGCTGACCAATCTCGAAGCCCGCGACGTGCTGTTCATCGACGAGATCCACCGGCTCAGCCCGGCCGTGGAAGAGATTCTCTATCCGGCCATGGAGGATTTCCAGCTCGACCTGATCATCGGCGAGGGTCCCTCGGCGCGCAGCGTGCGCATCGACCTGCCGCCCTTCACCCTGGTCGGCGCCACCACGCGGTCGGGGCTGCTGACCACGCCCTTACGCGAACGCTTCGGGATTCCGCTGCGGCTGAATTTCTACGAGACGGAAGAGCTGGAACTGATCGTGCGCCGCGGCGCCCGCATCCTGTCGCTGGAGCTGGATGCCTCGGGCGCCCGCGAGATCGCCCGGCGCGCCCGCGGCACGCCGCGCGTCGCCGGCCGCCTGCTGCGCCGGGTGCGCGATTTCGCCGCCGTCTCCGGCGTGAAGGTGGTGGATGCCGGTGCCGCCGATGCCGCCCTGCAGCGCATGGAAGTGGATGCCCGCGGCCTGGATGCCATGGACCGGCGCTATCTCGGTGTCATCGCCCGCGATTTCCAGGGCGGCCCGGTCGGCGTCGAGACCATCGCCGCCGCGCTCAGCGAACCCCGCGACGCGCTGGAAGACATCATCGAGCCCTACCTGATCCAGCAGGGTTTCCTGCAGCGCACCCCGCGCGGCCGGCTGCTGACCGCCCAGGCCTTCGCCCATATCGGCCTGAGCCCTCCCGCCGGTCTCGGGGCGAACCAGCTCGACTTTCTGGGCGACGACGATGTCTGACCGGGTGCCGGCCGTGCACCGCTATCCGCTGCGGGTGCAGTGGGAGGATACCGATGCCGCCGGCATCGTCTATTACGCCAATTACCTGCGCTTCATCGAACGCGGCCGTTCCGACCTGCTGCTGGCCCACGGCATCAGCCAGCGCGACCTGATGGACGGCGCGGGCGGCGCAGGCGACCGTTCGGCGGCCTTCGCGGTGCGCGCCTGCGCGATCGAATACCTGAAGCCGGCCCGCCTGCATGACGAGCTGATTGTGACAACAGCGCTGGACGAGCTGCGCGGGGCCAGCCTGAGGTTGCAGCAGGCGGTCTGGCGGGGCGAAGAACGGCTGGCCGAGGCGGCGGTGCGGCTGGCCTGTATCGATTCGGCCGGGCGTCCCAGGCGGGTTCCGGCACCGGTGGCGGCCATATTCGCCACACTTTCACCAAATTTATCCCGTTGATCTGCTGGTTCTAACAGAAGGATTCGAGGCGAATGGACAGGACCGTCAGTGCCGTGCAGCTCGGGGGCTCTTCAGCCGCCGCCGACCTGTCCCTGTGGGCACTCTTTCTCCAGGCCGACTGGATCGTGAAGGCCGTGATGCTGATGCTGATCCTGGCCTCGTTCTGGTCCTGGGCGATCATCTTCGACAAGATCATGAAGATCCGCAAGGTGATCGCCGATACCGACAAGTTCGAGAGCGACTTCTGGTCGGGCGGTTCGCTGGATGCGCTGTATGACCGCCTCTCGGTCGCCGGCCCGCAGCATCCGATGGCGGTGATCTTCCTGGCCGCGATGCGCGAATGGCGCCGTTCCACCGAGCGCGGCCTGGTGCGCGGCAAGCAGGGGCTGGGCTCGCTGCAGGTGCGCATCGGCCAGGTGATGCGGGTGTCGATCGACCGCGAGATGGACCGCATCGAACGCTATCTCGGCTTCCTCGCCTCGGTCGGCTCGGTCTCGCCCTTCGTCGGCCTGTTCGGCACCGTCTGGGGCATCATGAATTCCTTCCATGCCATCGCCACCAGCAAGAACACCTCGCTGGCGGTGGTGGCCCCGGGCATCGCCGAGGCCCTGTTCGCCACGGCGCTGGGCCTGCTGGCCGCGATCCCGGCGGTGATGGCCTACAACAAGTTTTCCAGCGATCTCGGCCGGCTGAATATCCGGCTGGAGGGCTTTGCCGGCGAGTTCCAGGCGCTGATGTCGCGCCAGCTCGACGAAGAAGGGGCGGAATAGGCCATGGCGATGCAGCTCGGAGGCGGCGGTACCCGCGGCGGCCGCATGCGGCGCCGGCCGATGGCCGACATCAACGTCACCCCGATGGTCGACGTGATGCTGGTGCTGCTGATCGTCTTCATGGTCGCCGCGCCGCTGCTGACCGTGGGCGTGCAGGTCGACCTGCCGAAGACCGAGGCGGCGGCGATCCAGGGCCAGGACGAGCCGCTGGCGGTGACCATCGATTCCAAGGGCGTCATTTACCTTCAGGAAACGTCTGTCGAGCTAGACCAGCTGGTGCCGCGCCTGCAGGCGATTGCCCAGGGCGCCGCCGACCGCCGCATCTTCGTGCGCGGCGACCAGGCGATCAATTACGGCAAGGTGCTGGAGGTGATGGGTCTGATCAACGCCGGCGGCTTCACCAAGGTGGCGCTGGTCGGCAATCCGCCGGCGGTGGCCGGCAAGGGCAAGTAGGGCACGGCAACGGCGCCAGAGGACCGGAACGGCGGACGCAAGGTGCAGCGCACTTCCTACATATTCTCAGCCAGCCTGCATGCCGGCCTCCTGGCCGTCGCCATGTTCGGGCTGCCGTATTTCGCCTTCGACAAGCCGCCGGAACCGGCGGTGATCCTGGCCGAATTCGCCCCCATCGCCGACCAGACCAACGTGCCGAAGCCGCAGCCGAAGGTGACCGAGACCAAGGCGCCGCCGAAGGAGGAGCCGGCCCCGGAAGCCAAGCCGGAGCCGAAACCCGAGCCGCCGAAGCCGCAGCCGGCCGCCGCCGTGCCGCCGCCGCCCCCGCCGCCGCCGCAGCCCGAGCCGCCGAAGAAGGTGGCCGAGGCCCCGAAGCCGGCGCCGATGCCGGAACCCGAGCCGACGACCAAGCCGGTGCCGAAGCCCGAGAAGGTGCAGGAAACGCCGGAGCCGCCGAAGAAGACCGTCGAGGCGCCGAAGCCGACGCCCAAGCCGGCGCCGCCCAAGCCGACCCAGCGCACGGAAGAGAAATCGAAGCAGCCGAATTTCGCCGACGTCGCCGCGCTGGTGAACAAGATGCAGAAGGCGCCGCCGGCCGAGCCGCAGACGGCGCCGCAGACCGCCTCGCGCGCCGCGCCGGCCGCCGCGCCGCGCGCCGAGGGGCCGTCGAATCCGAACCTGCCGATTTCGATGAGCGAGAAGGATTTCATCCGCAAGCAGGTCGAGGACAAGTGGCAGTTCGATCTCGGCGCCAAGAATGCCGAGAACCTGATCGTGCGCATCCGCTTCAGCCTCAACCCCGACGGTTCGCTGCGGATGCAGCCCGAGATCGTCGACCAGGCGCGGATGTACCTGCCCGGCAACGAAAGCTACCGCTCGGCCGCCGAATCGGCCCGCCGCGCGGTGCTGAAGGCGGTGCCGTTCCGGCTGCCGCCGGGTGACCCGGCCAAGTGGAGCCAGGAGATCATCCTGAATTTCGATCCCCGCCAGATGCTGGGGGGATGATGACGCTGACCAGAACGGAGACGAGGATGAAGCGGTCCCAGAAGACGCCGGCCCTTGCGGCGGCGCTGATTGCCGCGGCGGCGGTCCTGCTGGCCGGCGCGATGGCGGTGCAGCCGGCCCGCGCGGCGGTCGAGATCGACATCACGCGCGGCAATTTCAAGCCGGTGCCGATCGCCATCTCCGATTTCGATGCCGACGATCCGCGCGCCAGCAAGATCGGCCAGGATGTCGCCCGCGTCATCCGCGCCGATCTCGAACGCTCCGGCCTGTTCGCACCGGTCGATCCGCGCGCCCATATCCAGACCCCGGCGGCGATGCGGCCGGTGCCGCGTTTCGGCGACTGGCGCGTGCTGAATGTCGATGCGCTGGTCTCGGGCCGCATCGACCTGCAGCCCGATGGCCGCCTGCGCAGCGAATTCCGCCTGTGGGATGTCGCCGCCGAGCAGCAGATGATCGGCCTCGCGCAGACCACGGTGCCCGACAACTGGCGGCGCCTCGCGCACAAGATCGCCGATGCCATCTACAAGCGCGTCACCGGCGAGACCGGCTATTTCGACACCCGCGTCGTCTATGTCGCCGAGAGCGGTCCGGCCGACCGCCGCGTCAAGCGGCTGGCGATCATGGACCAGGATGGCGAGAATCACCGCTTCCTCACCGATGGCCGCTTCCTGGTGCTGACGCCGCGTTTCAGCCCGGGCAATCCCGAGATCACCTATCTCAGCTATTACAACAACCGGCCGCGCGTCTATCTGTTCAACATCGATACCGGACAGCAGGAGCTGGTCGGTGATTTCCCCGGCATGACCTTCGCGCCGCGCTTCTCGCCCGACGGCAACCGCGTGATCATGTCGCTGGCGGTGGATGGCAATTCCGATGTCTACATGATGGACCTGCGCACCCGCGGCAAGACGCGGCTGACCAGCGATCCGGCCATCGACACCTCGCCGTCCTTCTCGCCCGATGGCCGGCGCATCACCTTCAATTCGGATCGCGGCGGCACCAAGCAGATCTACACGATGAATGCCGATGGCTCCGACCAGCGCCGCATCAGCTTCAGCCAGGGCCGCTACGCGACTCCGGTGTGGTCGCCGCGCGGCGACCTGATCGCCTTCACCAAGGAACACCAGGGCCAGTTCTCGATCGGCGTGATGCGCCCCGATGGCTCGGGCGAGCGCATCCTGTCCTCGTCGCCGCTGGTGCAGGAGGCCCCGACCTGGGCCCCCAATGGCCGCGTGCTGATGTTCTATCGCGAGACGCCGCCCGATGCGCGCGGCCGCGGCCAGCGGGTCCGCCTGATTTCGATCGACCTTACCGGGTATAACGAGCGGGAAATTCCCACCCCGATTGATGCCTCGGACCCGGCCTGGTCGCCGCTGCTCGAATGACAGGGCCGGATTCCCGGCGCCGGCCCAAAGAGATATCCACAGTTCCCGCCTGTTGCAGAAATGCCGCAGACGGGCGGTAAGTCCTTATGTTTACTTGGCGGCCTATTGATTCAGAAAAAACCGCTGGATATAGTCAATTTCGACGCAATGGCTCGAACCAATGGTTCCGGCACCGTCCGCCGCGGTCCCTGGTTATTCAGATGCACTCCGACCGAACGGCTGACCTGCCAGGACATAGTCCGGTTTGTGTCGGCGCATGGCCCGGGGGCAGACAGATAGGACTCCCGGCCAGTCGCCAGTTTAGGTTGTTCAGGTACTGCACTCACTCGAAACCCTTGGAGGGATAAAAAAAATGCGCCTCAACTCCTTCGGCTCCAAGTTCCTGGCGGTGGCCGCCGTGAGCTTGTTCCTCGCCGCTTGTGAAAAGGCCCCTGAGACCGGCGCTGCCACCGGCGGCACCGGCGGCTCGTCCTCGACTGCGACCGGGACCACCACTGCCGGTATCCAGTCCGGTTCGGTCCAGGATTTCCAGGTCAATGTCGGCGACCGCGTCTTCTTCGATTTCGACAAGTTTGACGTGAAGCCGGCCGGCAAGGCGACCCTCGACAAGCAGGCCGCCTGGCTCAAGAAGTATCCGAACTGGAAGGTTGTCATCGAGGGTCACTGCGACGAACGCGGCACCCGCGAGTACAACCTGGCGCTCGGCGAGCGCCGCGCCAATGCCGTGAAGACCTACCTGGCCAACCAGGGCATCCCGGCGAACCGCGTGACCACCATCTCCTACGGCAAGGAGCGTCCGGTGGCGCTGGGTTCGAACGAGGCCGCCTGGGCCCAGAATCGTCGCGGCGTGACGGTCCTGTCGAACTAAGGCCTTCTCCGGCCGGTGGCATTGCCGCCGGCCGGAATCGCTTTGCGGAACACCCGCCCGCTTCCGGCTCCGGCCGGCGGCTG
The DNA here is from genome assembly GCF_964218355.1 of Ferrovibrio sp. GTDB lineage: Bacteria > Pseudomonadota > Alphaproteobacteria > Ferrovibrionales > Ferrovibrionaceae > Ferrovibrio. The sequence goes on from NZ_CAXPMC010000029.1 coordinate 161,845, forward strand.
GCGGGTGTTTCCGTTTGCGGCCGGCCCCGGGCCTGGCGGTTTCCCGGGCCGCGCCGTTGCGGGACGCCATGCTTTTGACGTAAACCCCAGATAGATCAATATGCTGGAACCGAATCTCTCGGCCCTGCCAAAAGACCCCGGGGTATCGCCATGCCCGTAGCGTTTCTCAGCCGTCCGCTTCCCTGCCGTCCGTTTGCCAGGCGCCTCGCGCCGGCCGCCCTGCTGGCCGCCGCCATCGCCGCCGCCCTGCCGGTGCTGGCACCGCCGGCCCGGGCGCAGAGCAGCCAGGCCCTGATCGACCGCATCAACCGGCTGGAAGCCGACCTGCAGGGCCTGCAGCGCCAGGTCTATCGCGGCAGCCCGCCGCCGCCCGGCAGCAGCAGCGGCGGCGCCAGCCTGACCGACACCGATGGCAGCGGCCAGAGCGCCGCCAACCGGCTGAACAGCCGCATCGACGATCTGGAAGGCCAGATCCGCGCGCTGACCGGCCGCTTCGAGGAGGTCGAGTTCAAGGCCAGCCAGGCCATGCGCCGGATGGACAAGCTGGTCGAGGATGTCGATTTCCGCCTCGGCCAGATCGAACGCGGCCAGCAGCCCGGTGCCCAGCAGCCGGGGGCCCAGCCGCAGACGGCCGCCGCCGGCACCGCGGCGCCGCCGGCCGCCGCGGCCGGCTCCACCTCGGCCACTCCGGGCGTCGCCCCGTCGAGGGAAGGCGTGCTCGGCAGCCTGCCTGCCGATGCTTCCGGCCGGCCGCTGGCCGGACCGGCAGCCGGCAGCCAGACCGCCGCGCGGCCGGCCGCGCCGCCGGCCGCCGGCCAGCCGGCGCCCTCCGCCCGCGCCAAGCTGCCGCCGGGCAGCCCGCAGGAGCAGTATAACTACGCCTACAAGCTGCTGGTGCAGAGCGACTATGTCGATGCCGAAGCCGCCTTCCGCGAATTCCTCGGCGCGCATCCGAAGGACGCGCTGGCCGGCAACGCGCAATACTGGCTGGGCGAGACCTATTACGTGCGCCAGCAATACGAGCAGGCGGCGTCGGCCTTCCTCGCCGGCTACCAGGGGTATCCGAAGGGCGCGAAAGCCTCCGACAGCCTGCTCAAGCTGGGCATGGCGCTGGCGGCGATGAAGAAGAATCCGGAAGCCTGCGCCGCGCTCGGCCAGCTGGCGAAGGAATTCCCGCAGGCGCCGCCCCATGTGAAGGATGCGGCCCAGCGCGAACGCGCTAAGATCGCCTGCAGGTAAATCCGCCCGGCGGCCGCCGGGCACCAGCTGGCGAGGGGGGCGACAGATGGTGGTGACGGCAAAGGAATTCACCGCGGCGATGGCCGCGCTGCTGCCCGACGGCCGCAAGCCGGCGCGGATCGCGGTGGCGGTGTCGGGCGGGGCCGACAGCATGGCGCTGGCCCTGCTGGCGCAGGCCTGGGCGGCGCGGCAGCGCGTCGGCCTGACCGCCTTCGTCGTCGATCACCGGCTGCGTCCCGAATCCGCGCGCGAGGCGAAAACCGTCGCCGGCTGGCTGAAGGCCGCCGGCATCGCCTGCCGCATCCTCGTCTGGCGGCATGACGGCCGCCCGTCCGGCAGCCTGCAGGCGGCGGCGCGCGAGGCCCGCTATGCCCTGCTGGCGGCGGCCTGCGCCAAAGCCGGCATCGGCCATCTGCTGGCCGCCCATCACCGCGACGACCAGGCCGAGACGCTGATCCTGCGCGCCATGCGCGGTTCCGGCGTCGACGGGCTGGCGGCGATGCGGCCGGCGCGGCCGCTGGCGGACGGCCTGCTGCTGCTGCGGCCGCTGCTCGGCATCCCGAAGGCGCGGCTGGTGGCGACGCTGCAAAAGCGCCGCCAGGCCTGGATCGAGGATCCCGGCAATGCCGATCCCGCCCATGCCCGCGTGCGCGTGCGCCGGGCGCTGGCCGATCTCGCCGGCGGCGACGAGGCCACGCGCGCCGAGATTGTCACCCATCTGGCGCAGACCGCGCAGAACATGGCCCGCGCCCGCGCCGCGCTCGGCCAGGCCACCTACGAATTGCTGCGCCGCGCCGCCGGCATCGCGCCGAGCGGCATCGCCTGGCTGGACCCGCGGCCGCTGGCCGCCGCCCCCGACGAGCTGGCCCTGCGCGCGCTCGGCCGGCTGCTCGGCGTGATCGGCGGCCAGCCGCTGCCGCCGCGGCTGGAGCGGCTGGAACATCTGCTCGCCGCCCTGCGCGCGCCGGTGCTGACGGCGCAGACCCTGCATCGCTGCCGGCTGCTGCCGCAGGCCGACCGCCGCCGCGATCCCGGCCGGGCGCCGGCGCCGCAGCTGCTGCTGGTCTGCCGCGAGGCGCGGCACCTGCCGGCGCCGCAGGCCCTGCGCCGCGGCACGCATCTGCTGTGGGACGGCCGCTTCCGCATCCTGGCCGACCGCCGCGCCCCGGCCGGGCTGACGGTGGCGCCGCTGGGCCGCATGCCGCTGCCCGATCCGGGCCCCGCATCGCTGCCGGCGGCGGCCCGCGGCACCCTGCCGGCGATCCTGCGCGACGGCCGCCCGCTGGCGGTGCCCGGCCTCGGCTGGGGCGCGCTGCCGGCCGGCGTGACGGTCATATTCGCGCCGCAGCCCGGCGAAACCGCCTGAACGGGCGCCTGCCGCAGCGGATTCTGCGACGCAGGCGCAGCCTGCCGCATGTTGCACTCTTGTTTCGGCGCCGGCAGGTCATATCTATGGTCTTGGGCCGCGGAAATCGGCTAAACTTTTCCGCCCCCGCCGGAGCTGCTCCGGCGTGGGGTGCGCGGCCGCCGCAAGGCACCGCCTGACACGAGGATTCTGCTGCGGTGAACATGTTCGGTCGCAATCTGGCTTTGTGGGTCATCATCGGTCTGCTGGTGGTGGCGCTGTTCAACCTTTTCCAGGGACCGACCAGCCGGAGCGGCAGTTCCTCGGTCGCCTATTCGGAATTCCTCAACGATGTGCAGTCGGGCCAGATCACCGACGTCAACATCCAGGGCCACACCGTCAGCGGCCATTACCGCGACGGCCGCGGCTTCACCACCTACACCCCGAACGATCCGACCCTGGTCTCGAAGCTGACCGAGCGCGGCGTGCGCGTGAATGCGATGCCGCCGGAAGAGAATTCCACGCTGATGCAGATCCTGATCTCGTGGTTCCCGATGCTGCTGCTGATCGGCGTCTGGATCTTCTTCATGCGCCAGATGCAGTCCGGCGGCGGCAAGGCGATGGGCTTCGGCAAGTCCAAGGCCCGGCTGCTGACCGAGAAGCATGGCCGGGTGACGTTTGAGGACGTTGCCGGCATCGAGGAAGCCAAGACCGAGCTGGAAGAGATCGTCGAATTCCTGCGCGATCCCCAGAAATTCCAGCGCCTGGGCGGCAAGATCCCGAAGGGCTGCCTGCTGGTCGGCCCGCCCGGCACCGGCAAGACCCTGCTGGCGCGCGCCATCGCCGGCGAGGCCAACGTGCCCTTCTTCACCATCTCGGGTTCGGATTTCGTCGAGATGTTCGTCGGCGTCGGCGCCAGCCGCGTGCGCGACATGTTCGAGCAGGCGAAGAAGAACGCCCCCTGCATCATCTTCATCGACGAAATCGACGCGGTCGGCCGCCATCGCGGCGCCGGCCTCGGCGGCGGCAACGACGAGCGCGAGCAGACCCTGAACCAGCTGCTGGTGGAGATGGACGGCTTCGAGGCCACCGAGGGCGTGATCCTGATCGCCGCCACCAACCGGCCCGACGTGCTCGATCCGGCGCTGCTGCGCCCGGGCCGCTTCGACCGCCAGATCGTGGTGCCCAATCCCGACATCGTCGGCCGCGAGCAGATCCTGCGCGTGCATATGCGGAAAGTTCCGCTGTCGCCGGATGTCGACCCCAAGATCATCGCCCGCGGCACGCCTGGTTTTTCGGGCGCGGACTTGGCCAACCTCGTCAACGAGGCGGCGCTTCTCGCCGCCCGGCGCAACCGCCGCGTCGTCACCATGGCCGATTTCGAGGCCGCCAAGGACAAGGTGATGATGGGCGCCGAGCGCCGCTCGATGGTGATGACCGAGAAGGAAAAGGAGCTGACCGCCTATCACGAGGCCGGCCATGCCCTGCTGGCCCTGTGGGAGCCGGGCAACGACCCGCTGCACAAGGTGACCATCATTCCGCGCGGCCGCGCGCTCGGCCTGACCATGAGCCTGCCGGAACGCGACAAGCTTTCGCAGTCGAAGAAGGAGATCGAGGCGCGCCTGGTGATGGCCTTCGGCGGCCGCGTCGCCGAGCAGCTGATCTTCGGCGAGGAGAATGTCACCACCGGCGCCTCGGGCGACATCCAGATGGCGACCAACATCGCCCGCCGCATGGTCACCGAATTCGGCATGTCGGAGAAACTCGGCCGCGTGCGCTATTCGGCCAACGAGCAGGAGGTGTTCCTCGGCCATTCGGTGACCCAGACCCAGAACATGTCGGAAGCCACCGCCGAGACCATCGACGCCGAGATCCGCCGCATCATCGAGACCGCCGAGCTGCGCGCCCGCAAGCTGCTGACCGAGGGCATGGACGACCTGCACAAGGTGGCCAAGGCGCTGCTGGAATACGAGACGCTGTCGGGCGACGAGGTGAAGGCCCTGCTGCGCGGCGAGCCGATCGTGCGCCCCGACGACAAGGCGCCCACCGCCACCACCGGCAGCGATCCCGGCCCGCGCAGCGCGGTGCCGACCTCGCGCCCCGGCAAGCCCGCCGGCGGCGGCCTGGAGCCGGAACCGCAGCCCGGCGCGTAAGCGCCAGAGAGGGGCCGGCGCATAGGGGCCGGCGCGTAACACACGACAGTATCGTCGTCCCCGCCCACGGGTCCGCGCGAAGCGCGGCCCGAGGACAGGCTCCGGCGGGGACCCAGTAAAAAGCCCGGCAGCAATGCCGGGCTTTTTTGTTGCCACCTAACGAAGTGTCGATTGAAAGTATGCAGACAGGAAGGCATGGCCCTTTGTTTTTTTTGCGCATTTGAGTAGAAATTCTTTGACCGATGGGGTCAGGAAATAAGGGGGAATTATGAAAATAGGCGCCATTTTTTCGCTGCTGCTCGTTGCAGCTGTAACGACCGGCTGCGCGACCATGATCCGCGGGACCGAACAGGAAGTCTCGATCAATACCAACCCGGTTGGGGCGAAGGTTCAGTTCTCTAATGGCATGAGCTGCAACTCGCCCTGCACGCTTGTCGTCAAACGGAATCAGTCGCTCACGCTGACGATTTCGAAGGACAGCTGCCAGACCCAGACGGCCTCGATGGTGCCGACCCTGGCCGGCGGCGGGGTCATCCTCGGCGGCCTGATCGATTACGGCACCGGCGCGGTTTACGACCTGCAGCCCAATCCGCTGACCGTCACGCTGGCCTGCAAGGATGCGACAGCCAGGCTGATCGAGCAGATTCCACTTACCATCTCGGTGCGCAGCGTCGACGCTTCATAAGCAGCCCGGTCCGCTTCGGCGGATACGAAAGCACAAAAGCCCGGCCGCGATGCCGGGCTTTTTTCATGCTACGCTGCCGCGCCACGCGCAGGGGTTCCGCATGCTCACCGTCCATCATCTCGGCGTCTCGCAGTCCGAACGCATCGTCTGGCTCTGCGAGGAATTGGATATCCCCTACGCGCTGAAGCGCTACCGGCGTGCGATGCAGAAGGGCGATCCGGGGATGGAGCCGCTGCTGGAATAGGCGGCGCTGCTGCCGCAGTCGTCATCCCGGCCAAGCCCATGGATCTGCGCGACACGCAGTCCGGGGGTGACGGTTTTTGGGGCGCACCCGTTCACACAGACCGTCATGCCGGGCCACCGGGTCCGGCCTTGGGCCGGCCCGGCGGCAAACCTCACGACCCGGGCATCCACGTCCTGCTTTACGGCTGGCTTGCTGACGGCTGGGTCTCTGCGAGGAAGTCCGCGATCCAGCGCATGCCGGTCTCGTCTGTTGTGGCATTCGCGGGCAGGCCGGGCGCTTCCGCCTGTTTGCCCAGCACGGCGATCAGGTCGGCCAGATACGGCCGGCTGAATTCCGGATGGAACTGCAGCGACAGCACCGGCGCCTGCATGTAGCGCAGGGCGGCATGGGCACAGGCCGGGCTGTGCGCCACGATCTCGGCACCGGGCGGCGGCACGACCACCTGGTCCTGATGGAAGGCGGGCAGAGCGATGCTGCGCGCCGCGCCATTGCCATCGAGCATGGTCGTGTAGGTCTCCAGCCCGACCCGCCAGCCGGCCGCGGCCTTCTCGACCCGGCCGCCGAGCGCCTCGGCAATGATCTGGTGGCCGAAACACACGCCGACCACGGGCCGCTGCATCGCTGCCGCATCGCGGATGAAAGCCTTCAGGGGCCCGATCCACGGCAGGTCGTCATAGACGCCATGGCGCGATCCGGTCAGCAGCCTGCGTATCCGGCGCCGCCAGCGCCTCGCCCCGCTCGACGGAGATCGTGCTGAACCGGGCGCCGGGCAGCAGGGGCGCCAGCTGGCCTGCGAACATCGCCGGGTAACTGCCATACCGCGCCTGCAAAGCCGCGGGCACCGGCCCGCATTCGATGATTCCGATATTCATGATGATGCCGTATGGGGAGTGACTCTGTGCGGCGGACTATACGGAAGCGCCGGGCGGGAGGGAATGGATAACGGGCCTTTGTCGTGGCCGCCGCCGGGCTCGCGTTCTCTGTGTCGTTTCAACGACAGGGTATGCAGCGAGATAGAAATTCCCGTTTAATTCGGCGTCGTTCATCGGATACCCTAACCCGAGCCGACAAAAAAATCGGGAGAAGAGGGCGTGATGGCGCAGAATACAGAGGCTACACCGATCAGTGCTTTCGCTGACGCTCCGATCCAGAGTTCTGTGCGTGATCGCCTTAATCGAGCCGGATTCGCCCGGAATTTAGCTAAGACATTGTCTGGCTGGGGAGGTGAGCACAGCTTAGTCGTCGCTCTAACTGCACCGTGGGGTCATGGAAAGACATCTATCAAGAATATGGTGGTGGAGGCCATTCGAGACCAGCCTTCAGATAGGCAGCCGATGGTTGTTCAGTTCAACCCTTGGCGCTGGGCTGGTACGGATCAAATGGCGCCAAAGTTTTACTCGGAGATACACAAAGCCATAGGAGCTGCGGAGTTATCAAAAACATCAAGGGGTGCTGCCGACGCTTGGAGGAGGTGGGCAGATCGGCTTCAAAATACGGCGGAAGCAGGGGATTGGATATCGAAAAACACCTCACAAATTGTGGCGGCGTTCGCGCTTCTCTCCGGGTTTACTGTGGCGCAACTTGAGAAACTAGCTAACGCATTAGTATCGATCGTTGCCGTCACTGTACTGCTCGTGTTTGTGCCTAGCCTGCTTAGGGGGCTTTCCGCATTTCTAGCCAGCCGTGCGGCCAAGCTTCTAAGAGCTGTCCCTACAATCGAAGAGGAGAGAGATCATCTTCGGGGGCTGATGCAGTCTTTGCCAAAACCAATAATTGTAATTATCGACGATATCGACCGCTTGTCTGACGGCGAAGTTCAATTTGTATTTCAAAGCGTGAAGGCTAACTGCGATTTTCCTAATCTCATTTTTCTTCTTCTTTATTCTCGTAAGAGGGTGGAGGTGGCGCTTTCTCCAATCGCAGGTAATGCTGGCGCTGAGTATCTTGAGAAAATTGTCCAGGTATCCATTGCAGTTCCAAGAGTGGAGCGGTTTAGGATTGAGCAGATTGCTCTCGACGAAATAGAGAAGATTCTTCGAAAAATTCCGAACTTGAGTTTCGACAGCCGGCGTTGGCAGAATTTGTTTATTGGCGCATTACGAAAATACTTTAAGAGCCTTCGCGACGTATATCGATTGATTGGTGCTATTGAGTTGAGTGTGTATATGTTTGCACAAGGAAGAAATTTTGAGTTGAACGCAATAGATTTTATTGCGCTTGAGGTTCTGAAACAATTTGAGCCAAATGTTTATGACCGGCTTTCAGCTAACAGAGACTTTTTGGTTGGAGATGCGAATGGAACTAGGAATGAAGAAAGGCAAAAGGTCGCAGAGGCTCTAATAAAAACGGATGAAGTTAGGCAAGACCAAGTCAGTGAAATCGTGGAAGACCTGTTCCCAACCATCTCTTCGGCATTGGGTGGCGTGTCGTATGGGTCCGACTTTTATGGTCAATGGAATAAAGAACTAAGAGTTTGTAGCCGTCAGTATTTCGAGCGTTATTTCAGTATGAGTATTCCTACCTTTGATTTATCTACATCAGAGTTTGAGAGCTTCTTTGGAGGGTTGGGTGACTACGACCTCTCGATGGATCGATTGAGAGCGTACTCCGCGCAGAAGGTTGTGGGGGTTCTTTTCTCGCGGCTTGACGATCGCAAGAAGGACATCCCAATAGAATACGCCCCACAAGTCCTGAGGTTATTATTTAACATTGGCGACGATCTCGAAACTGGCTTCTTGGCGCCTTTTATGAACGCTTGGCGAATTACCTATTGGTATTTGCGGAAGGAGCGGCATGTGGCAACAAGGGAAGATCTATTCAAAGAAGCTTTATCCAAGGCAACCGGGTTGAGTGTTGCCTCGGCAATCTTGCGACAAGAGGATGAGGCGCGCAGTGAAGCCAAGTCTGACGGTGAGCTTCTGTTTAGCGATTCCGGCCTTCAAGACCTCAGAGTGTTGTGGCTGGCGCGTCTCCGTGAAGTCGCAGCCGACCGTGCTAGTGACCTTATAACCAACCCTAAGCTTGGCCGACTTCTGCACTTCTGGTCGCTATGGGGAGCGGAGGAGGAGGTGAGAAGTTGGATTTCAATGGCAACTGTATCGGAACGCGGATTGATCAGTTTGATATCGGCTTTGGCGAGTGAGGTCTCTGAACAGGGTATTGATGAGGCGGTGTCCCACAGGAAGTTTGAGTATCGATTATCCGACGTCGCCAAGTTTGGAGACGTAGATGTTTGGTATTCACGATTGAGGGAAATCGATTTATCGTCATATGACGAGAGAGAGCAGAAGTGTGTTGCGGCGTTCTTGCGGGCTATAGATGTGAGGGATGGGCGCCGGAGTGACTATGAAATGGACGGCTAATGGCGCAATATTCTATGGCCTTTCCGCTTTACCTCTCCGCCGCTGCCAGCTTCGCGCCCAAAGCCACGAAGGCCGCCGCCACGGAGCGCCGCAGCCAGGTCATCACCCGCGGGCGGCTGAGCACGTGGTCGCGCATCGCCGCCGCGAACAGGCCGTAGAGCACGAACACGGCAAACGTCAGCGCCATGAACACGCCGCTCAGGCTCAGCATGCGGGGCAGGGCGGCCGGGTCGGCGGCGTCGACAAACTGCGGCAGGAAGGCGAGGAAGAACACCGAGAGTTTCGGGTTCAGGATATTGACGAGGATTGCCGCCAGCATGACGCGGAAGCCGGAGCGGGGCGGGGGCGGCGCATCGGCGGCCGAGAGGCTGAGGGCGCCGCGCGCCCGCCAGCTCTGCCACGCCATCCACAGCAGATACGCCACGCCGGCATATTTCAGCAGCCCGAAGGCCAGCGCGCTGGTATGCATCAGGGCGGCCAGCCCGGTGATCGCAGCCAGCATATGCGGCACGATCCCCAGGGTGCAGCCGGTTGCGGCGAGGATGCTGGCCCGCGCGCCGCGGCCGAGCCCGGTGGCGATGGTGAACAGCACGCCGGTGCCCGGGGTGACCACGACGACGAGGGCGATGACGAGGAAGTCGAGGCTGATGCCGTGGCTCATGAACGGGGCTCCGGGTTGCGGCCGGCCTAGCCGGACAGCCCCTTTGTCTCACCCTTTCGTCTTGCTTTCCAGATGAGAACATGATAGGAACATATACCCGGCCGGTCCGGCGGAAACCCGGCTGTGGCGCCGGCTGTGACACCAGTTGCGCCCCCGGCTGTGCCCTCGATTGTGTTCCGGTTGTGCTGCTGTGTGGCCGATGCGTGCCGGCGTTGCAATAAGCGCCAGCGGTCACCAGCGGTCAGAAACGGACCGCAGCGGTCAGTAACGGTCACGGGCGGTCAGTAACGGTCACCAGCGGTCACCAGCGGTCAGAAACGGTCACCAGCGGTCCGGAACGGTCCGCAGCGGTCGCCAGCGGCTCCGGTTTCGGCGATAACGGCGGCCATGAACGAGACAGGATTGTCTGGTCCGATGCATACGACAGTAAATCCGCTGCCCATGCTGCCTGCCGCCCGGCCCGTCTGGCCCGGCGGCCCTGGTGTCATGGGGCCCGGCGTCATGGGCCCCGAGGTGATGGGCCCCGTGGTGATGGGGATCGTCAATGTCACCGATGACAGCTTCTCGGGCGACAGCCTGAACGGCGATGCGGCGCGGGCCATTGCCCGGGCCCGCGCCATGGCCGCCGCCGGCGCCGGGATCATCGATCTGGGCGCCGAATCGACCCGCCCCGGCGCCGCGCCGGTCTCGCCGCAGCAGGAGATCGACCGCCTGCTGCCGGTGCTCGACGGGCTGAAAGACCTCGGGATTCCCGTCTCGGTGGATAGCCGCAACGCCGCCACCATGCGCGCCTGTTCCGCCGCCGGTGCGGCTTTGCTCAACGACATCTCGGCGCTGGAAGGCGCGGGCAGCCTGCAGGCCGCCGCCGAAAGCGGCCTGCCGGTGGTCCTCATGCACATGCAGGGCGAGCCGGGCTCGATGCAGCAGGCACCCCATTACGGGGATGTGGTGGCCGAGGTGGAGGCCTATCTGGCCGCGCGCGTCGCCGCCTGCGCCGCCGCCGGGATCGTGCGGGAAAGGATCATCCTCGATCCCGGCATCGGCTTCGGCAAGACGGCGGATCACAACCTGGCCCTGCTGCGCGCCCTGCCGCGCTTGCATGGGCTTGGCTGCCCCCTGCTGGTCGGGGTGTCGCGCAAGAGCCTGATCGGCGCGGTGCTGCGCGATGCCGGGCGGGACGATCCCGGTCCGGCCGGGCGGCTGCCGGGCTCGCTGGCGCTGGCTGTGTGGGCGGCGCAGCAGGGCGCGGCGATCCTGCGGGTGCATGACGTGGCCGAAACCGTGCAGGCCCTGACGCTGTGGCGGGCCGTCGCGGCCGCGGAATCCGGGGTTCAAAAGTCGTAACACTTCCTTTCGCCGGACTGCCAAGGGCCGGGCCCCTGTGGCATAGTCCCGCGTCACACAAGGTTAACAGGCCCGATTCGCGGCTGCCGCGCCGGGCCTTCCGTGCATCAGGATCGAGCCATGACCCGCAAGTTCTTCGGCACCGACGGCATCCGCGGCCTTGCCAACACCCCGCCGATCACGGCGGCGATGGCGCTGCGCGTCGGCATGGCCGCCGGTGCCTGGTTCACCAACGGCGATCACCGCCACCGCGTGCTGATCGGCAAGGATACGCGGCTGTCCGGCTACATGCTGGAGCCGGCCCTGGTGGCGGGCTTCACGGCGGTCGGCATGGATGTCTTCCTGGTCGGCCCGATGCCCACGCCTGCCGTGGCGATGCTGACCCGGGCCCTGCGCTGCGATCTCGGCGTGATGATCTCGGCCTCACACAATCCTTTCCACGACAACGGCATCAAGCTGTTCGGCCCCGACGGCTACAAGCTGTCGGACGAGGCGGAGCGCGGCATCGAGGCGATGATCCTCGGGCAGACCGAGCCGAAGCTGGCCGATGCCGCGCATCTGGGCCGCGCCAAGCGGCTGGACGATGCCGATGGCCGCTACATCGAATTCGCCAAGGCCACCCTGCCCAAGGGCCAGCGTCTGAAGGGCCTGAAAGTCGTGGTCGACTGCGCCAACGGCGCCGCCTACAAGGTGGCGCCGGCGGTGCTGTGGGAACTGGAAGCCGAGGTGATCTCCATCGGCGTCAAGCCCGACGGCTTCAACATCAACCGCGACTGCGGCTCCACCCATCCCGATGCCCTGCAGGAAGCGGTGGTTGCCCATGGCGCCGATCTCGGCATCGCGCTGGACGGCGATGCCGACCGGCTGCTGATGGTCGACGAACGCGGCCAGGTGATCGACGGCGACCAGCTGATGGCGGTGATCGCCGAAAGCTGGCTGGCGCAGGGCCGGCTGGCGAAAGGCGGCGTGGTCGCCACGGTGATGTCGAATCTCGGGCTGGAGCGTTTCGTCAACGGCCTCGGGCTGGAACTGCTGCGCACCAGGGTCGGCGACCGCTACGTGCTGGAAGCCATGCGCGGCCAGGGCTTCAATCTCGGCGGCGAACAGTCGGGCCATATCATCCTCTCCGATTTCGCCACCACCGGCGACGGCCTGGTGGCCGCTTTGCAGGTGCTGTCGGCGCTGGTCGAGTCGGGGAAGAAGGCCAGCGAATTCTGCCGCCGCTTCACGCCCTATCCGCAGCTTCTGCGCAATGTGCGCCATGCCGGCGGCACGCCGCTGGAACAGGCCGGCGTGCAGCAGGCGATCTCGGCCGCCGAAGCGAAGCTCGGTACACAGGGCCGGCTGGTGATCCGCGCCAGCGGCACCGAGCCGCTGATCCGGGTGATGGCCGAAGGCCGCGACGTAACCCTGGTCGAGACCGTGGTGGCCGATATCTGCCAGGCGCTGGAGCAGGCGGCGGCATGAGCGCTGCGGCTTCGGGCCGGCGCGGCCGCGTCCTGATCATTGCGGGGTCTGACTCGGGCGGCGGTGCCGGCATCCAGGCCGATATCAAGACGGTGACCATGCTGGGCGGCTATGCCGCCACCGCGATCACCGCCCTGACCGCGCAGGATACCCTGACGGTGCATGCGATCCACGAGGTGCCGGCGGACTTCGTCGCGCAGCAGATCCGCGTGGTGCTGCAGGATATCGGCGCCGATGCGGTGAAGACCGGCATGCTGCACCGCGCCGACATCATCCGCGTCGTGGCCGATGCGCTCGATGCGCATGCGCCGGACGTGCCGCTGGTGGTTGATCCGGTGATGGTGGCGAAGGGCGGCGCCCGCCTGCTGCAGCCGGAGGCCGAACAGGCCCTGCGCACGCTGCTGATCCCGCGGGCTGCCGTGATCACGCCGAACCTGCCCGAGGCCGAGGTGCTGGCCGGCACGCGCATTGCGGATGCCGCGGCGATGCCCGATGCCGCGCGCGCCCTGCTGGCGCTGGGCCCGCGGGCGGTGCTGCTGAAGGGCGGGCATCTGGCGGGCGATGACCTGGTCGACCTGCTGGCCGCGCAGGGCGGTGCCAGCTTCCGCTTCGAGAACCGCCGGCTGCACAGCACGGCCACCCATGGCACCGGCTGCACGCTGGCTTCTGCCATCGCCACCGGGCTGGCGCTGGGCCAGCCGCTCAATTACGCGGTGGAAGCCGCGCGGCGCTATGTGCGCCACGCCATCGAGGCGGCGCCGGGCTTCGGGCAGGGCCACGGTCCGCTCGGCCATGGCTGGCCGCTGGCGGCGAAGGGCTAGGGCGTCAGGCGACGGCGCCTAGACGACGGCCCGGCGGCGGGTTTCGGGGCCGCGGTCGATCAGGCCGCGCAGGCGGGCCAGCCCCTCGGCCAGCAATTCGCGGCCCGGTGCCGGTGCCAGCGAGATGCGCACCCAGGGCGGCGGGTTCGGCCGGTTGTCCGGCACGAAGGACGTGCAGCTGGCGATCCGCACGCCCTGGCCCAGCGCCTGGGCGGTGAAATCGTTGGGCCGCCAGGGCTCCGGCAGTTCCAGATAGCAGTGCAGGCTGGCCGGGTTGCTGCGCATGGTCAGCCCGGCAAAGGCCTCGCCGGCCATGGCGTTGCGCGTCGCGGCTTCCTCGCGCAGCCGTTCGACCAGATAGGCCGCGGTGCCGTCCTCGATCCACAGCCGCACGATCTCCTGGTTCAGCCGCGGATTGTTCACCGACAGCGCATGCAGCGAATCGGCGAACCGCTCGATCAGCGCCGGCGGCGCCGCCAGCCAGCCGACCCGCAGGCCCGGCGCCATGCATTTCGACGCACTGGCGATGTAGACGGTGCGTTCCGGCGCCAGCGCCGCCAGCGGCAGGGCGCGCTCGCGCACCAGGAAGCCGTAGACATCGTCCTCGATGATGGTCAGGTCGTGCCGGCGCGCCACCGCGACGATATCCTCGCGCCGCTGCAGCGACATGGTCGCCGTGGTCGGGTTGTGGATGGTCGGCTGCACCAGCACGACGCGGCTGCCGGTGCGCTTCGCCGCCGCCGCCAGCGCGTCGGGGCGCAGGCCTTCCTCGTCCATGGCGACGGCTTCCATGCGCACCGGGCGCAGCCGCGCATTCTCGTGCACGCCGCCATAGGTCAGCGATTCCACCATCACCGTCTCGTTCGGCATCGCCATGGCGTTGATGGTGATGGCCAGCGCCTGCTGGGCGCCGGCGGTGACGATCAGCTGTTCCGGGGCGACGGCGAGACCGGTGCGGCCGATCCACTGCGCCGCCGCCGCGCGATGCGCCGGATCGCCCAGCGTGCGGCTGTAGCCCAGCAGATGCTGCAGGCCGCGCTTGGCGGCCACCTGCTGCAGCGAGCGGCGCAGCAGCGCGTCGTAATCGGGCAGGCTCGGCTCGTTATGGGACAGCTCGATCACCCCGGGCGTCGCCAGCGAGACGATCTCGCCCGCCCCGGCATCCGGCGCGGCGCTGTCGAGCCGGTAGACGTCCGGCAGCGCATCCGGCTGCTTCGCGCCGTTCGGCTTGACGAAGGTGCCGCGCCCGACCTCGCCGGACAGCAGGCCCTTCTGTTCGGCCAGCATGTAGCCGCGGCTGACCGTGCCGACGGTGACGCCGAGCTTCCAGGCAAGATTGCGCTGGGGCGGCAGCTTGGTGCCGGGCGGCAATTCGCCCGTCTGCACGGCGGCCTCGATGGCGGCGGCCAGCGCCTGGTAGCGCGGGCCGGCATATTGCTGCAGATCGGGGATCCATATTGTCATGGTGACAATGTTTAGATTGACCCGATCAAAGAGTCAATGTTGTATCGCCATTGCCCCGATTGGCGGGGTCCAATGCGACAATCCAGTGACATTGATGGAGCGGAACATGACGAATTGTATCGATACAATCGACCGGCCCTACGGTAGCGGCCCGGTCGAACGCGCGGGCAGCACGATCGGCCGGGTGATTGACCAGCTGGTCGCTGTCAGTGCCGAGGGCGCGATGGCTGCCGTGCTGAAGCTGCTCGACCTGCAGCGCAAGGCCCGGGAACGCTCCCATCTCGCCGCGCTGCCCGACGACATTCTCAAGGATGTCGGCCTCAGCCGCGCCGATATCGAGGCCGAGCTGAACCGGCCGCTGTGGCTGCGCTGACATTCCGGTAACGCCTGCCCCTCTCCGGAGGGGCCCTCCCCGGGTGCCGGTGTCCGCGCCAGCGCGGCACCGGCAGGTCGGGCAGCCAAGACAAAGCCCAGGAACGGGAATCCGAGATGCGCCTGCCGATCTACCAGGTCGATGCCTTCGCCGACCGCGTCTTCCGCGGCAATCCGGCCGCCATCGTGCCGCTGGAACGCTGGCTGCCGGCCGAAACCATGCAGGCCATCGCCGCCGAGAACAATCTCAGCGAAACCGCCTTCTTCGTGCCGGAGACGGTCGATGGCCACGACGGCTTCGGCCTGCGCTGGTTCACGCCCGAGGTCGAGGTCGATCTCTGCGGCCATGCCACGCTGGCCTCGGCCTGGGTGATCTTCAACCGGCTGGATGGCGGCCGCAGCCGCATCGACTTCGCCACCAGAAGCGGCACCCTGACCGTGACGCAGGATGGCGAGAGCGGCCGGATTGCCATGGATTTCCCCGGCCGCGCGCCGCAGCCGGCCGCGCCCTGCGCCGGCCTGGTCGAGGCCATGGGCGCCGCGCCGCAATCCGTGCTGGCGGCGCGCGACTATCTGCTGGTCTATGCCAGCGCCGCCGAGCTGCGCGCGCTGAAGCCCGACATGCATGGCCTGATGGGCATCGACAAATTCGCCGTGATCGCCACCGCGCCCGGCGACGAGCCCGGCATCGACTGCGTCTCGCGCTTTTTCGCGCCGGCCAAGGGCGTGCCGGAAGATCCGGTCACCGGCTCGGCCCATTGCACGGTCGTGCCGTACTGGGCGCAGCGGCTGGGCAGGAGCGACATCGTCGCCTACCAGGCCTCGGCCCGCGGCGGCCGGCTGTATTGCCGCGACGAGGGCGCGCGGGTGCGCATGGCCGGCACCTGCATGCCGTATCTCGAGGGCAGCATCACGGTCTGACGGATTGCAGATCTGCGGCGGCTGCCCCGATGCCGCCGCAGTCCGGTGTTGCGCAAGGCACCGGCGGGCGGGACACCTTCCCCTGTTTCGGTGTCCCGCCCTTTTCCTTTCCGGAAAGCTGGCCTTTTGCGCAGGCCTGGCGTCTGATGGCACCATGATCCCCCAGACAGAGCCCGTGCCGCCACGCACGGCCGCGCTCGCCTTCGCCGGCGCGCTGTTTGCCGCGCTGATCTTCGGCGGCAACTTCGTCGCCGGCCGGCAGGGCGCGCTGGCCGGCCTGACCGCCGGCGATCTCGTGGCTTTGCGCTATGCCGTGTCCGGCCTGATCTTCCTGCCGGTGCTGTGGCGGCTGGGCCTGCGCGATCTCGGCGGCATCGGCTGGCCGCGCGGCATCCTGCTGGCGGCGATGACCGGCGCGCCGTATTTCTACGGCGTGATGGCCGGCCTGCATTACGCGCCGGCGGCCCATGGCACCGTGCTCAATCCCGGCGCGACCGCGCTGTCCAGCCTCGTCTTCGGCTATCTGGTCCTCGGCCTGCATCCGGCGCGGCTGGTGCTGGCTGCCGGCGTGCCGCTGATCCTGACCGGCCTGGTGCTGGTCTCCGGGGCCGGCCTGGCACTGGGCGGCGGCGAGACTTGGCGCGGCGATGCGCTGCTGGTGGCCACCGGGCTGACCTATGGCCTGTTCTTCGCCCTGCTGCGGCGCTGGCAGATCGCCGCGCTACCCGCCACCGGCATCGTCGCTGTGCTGTCGGCCGCGGGCTGGCTGCCCATCTATGCCGTCACCGCCGATTTCGATGCACTGGCCCGCGTGCCGCTGGCGATGATCCTCGGCCAGGCCCTGTTCCAGGGCGCGCTGGTCTCGGGCCTTGCCGTGTTTCTGTTCGCCCGCGCGGTGACGGTGCTGGGGCCGGCCAGGGCCGGGCTGTTTCCGGCGCTGGTGCCGGTTTTCGGCACCCTGCTGGCCGCCCTGCTGCTGGGCGAGCCGCTGACCCTGTGGCAGCTGGCCGGCGTGGCGGCCGTCTGCACCGGCCTGCTGCTCGGGGTATGGCAACCGCGCCGCCCTCGTGTAGGCTGACCGCCCCAGCTGAACAGGATTCCGTCATGACCGAAGCCAGCCCCGCCGTCGATATCCGCCCGGTCGCCACCGTCGACGACCTCGATGCCGCCAAGCGGCTGTTCAGGGCCTATGCCGACTCGCTCGATTTCGATCTCTGCTTCCAGGGCTTCGACGACGAACTGGGCAGCCTGCCCGGCCGCTATGCCCCGGCCCTGCGCGGCGCCCTGCTGCTGGGCTATGTGGATGGCGCGCCGGTCGGCGTGGTCGGCCTGCGCGATCTCGGCGACGGCATCTGCGAGATGAAGCGGCTGTATATCGACCCGGCGGGCCGCGGCCGCAATCTCGGCCGCCTGCTGGCCGAAGCGGTGGTCGCGGAGGGGCGTCGGCTGGGCTACCGGGCCATGCGGCTGGATACGATCCGCAGCATGGTGGCCGCCAACCGGGTCTATGATGCACTCGGATTCCGCGATATTCCGCCCTATTACGACAATCCGCTGCCGGAAGTGCGATATCGCGAGGTGGATTTATGAACACTATTCATTTTTGTGAACAGTGATACAGTCATGGCATCCGAGGGAGGATGCCATGACCAGCACCAGCAAGCAGCAGCCGGCGGAACCGGTGGTGACCTATGCGCGCGACGGCCGCGTCGCCCGCATCGCCCTGAACCGGCCAGACCATCTGAACGCCATCACCGACGAGATGCCCGGCGCGCTGCGCGACGCGGTCGAACGCGCCAATCTCGACGACGAGGTGCATGTGATCGCGCTGTCGGGTGCAGGGCGGGCCTTCTGCGCCGGCTATGACCTGAAGGCCTATGCCGAGGCGCCGCGCCCGGTGAAGGGCAGCCAGGACATGCCCTGGGATCCGCTGGTCGATTACCAGTGGATGCGCTATGCCACCGACTGCTATTTCAGCCTCTGGCGTTCGCTGAAGCCGGTGGTCACCAGGATTCACGGCTATGCGGTGGCCGGCGGCAGCGACATCGCGCTCAGCTCCGACATCGTGATCATGGCCGAGGATGCGAAGATCGGCTATCCGCCGGCGCGCATCTGGGGTTGTCCCACCACCGGCATGTGGGTCTATCGCCTCGGCGCCGAAAAGGCCAAGCGCATGCTGCTGACCGGCGACCTGATCGATGGCCGCACCGCGAAGGAATACGGCCTGGTGCTGGACTGCGTGCCGGCCGCGGATCTCGATGCCCATACCGAGGCGCTGATCGCCCGCATCGCCAGCGTGCCGAAGAACCAGCTGATGATGCAGAAGATGATGATCAACCAGGCCTACGACAATATGGGCCTGAACTCGACCCAGACCCTGGCCACCCTGTTCGACGGCATCACCCGCCACAGCCCGGAAGGTGTCGCCTTCAAGGCCCGCTGCGAGCAGATCGGCTTCAAGGCCGCGGTGAAAGAACGCGATGCCGGCGATCCGCTGGCCTGGAAGAATGCCCGCTGACGCCGCCATGCCAGCCGCAGCGGATGCCGCGAGGCAGAAACGGCGCGGCGCCCTGAAGGCATTCCGGCGCGAGGCGATCCTGCTGGCGGCGCGTGCCGTCTTCGCCCGCGACGGGCTGGACGGCGCCACGCTCCGCGCCATCGCCGCCGAGGCCGGCGTGGCGGTCGGCACCGTCTATCTGCATTTCCCCACCAAGGAAGCCATCTATGCCGAGATGCTGGCCGCCTCGCTGGCCGACCTGCAGAAGCATCTGCGCGAGGCGGTGGCAAAGGCGGCGCCGGACGATCACCTGATGGCTGCCGCACTCGGCTTCTACGGCTTCTACCGCGACCGGCCCGACGATCTCTATCTCGGCCTCTATCTGGCCCAGGGCCTGAAGCCCGCCGGCCTCAGCCCGGAACTCGACCGCCTGCTGAACGGCCGGCTGATCCAGTGCTACACGATCCTCGGCGACGGCATGCGGCGCATCGCGGCGCCGGCTGCCGAGGCACCGGATGCCGAGACCCTGCGGGCCGAGACCGTGTCGCTGGCCGCGGCGATCACCGGCGCGCTGGTGCTGGAGGCGACGGGCCGCCTGAAGGTGCTGGGCGATGATGGTGCGGCAGTGGTGCGGCGCGCCGTGGAGGCCCTGATTCTGCGGCTGCGGCGCGGCTAGGCGGGTTGCGCCGGCCCGGCTGCCGGGCGACACTGGGCGGCAACAAGAAATGCCCTCCAGAACACAACCCGAGAAGACTTCCGTGAGCAATTACCGCGAGACCTTCCGTGGCTCGGTCGCCGCCTGGGAATGCGACCAGTATGGCCATATGAATGTGCAGTTCTACACCGCGCGCATCTCGGATGCGGCGGCCAGCGCCATGCTGGCCGGCGGCTTCGGATCGGACGCCTTCCTGAAACACCGGCTGGGCGTGGTGGCGGTGCATTCGGAGCTGGATTACCTGAGCGAGCTGCATGCCGGCGATCTGATCCGCATGGAAAGCGGGATTCTTTCGGCCGAGGGCAGGAAGCTGCGCTTCCACCATCGCCTGTTCAATGCCGAGACCGGGGCACTGTGCCTGAAGGCCGAGGTGCTGGGCCTGTGCTTCGATCTCGACCAGCGCAAATCGGTGCCGCTGCCGGACGATCTGCGCGCGGGCCTGCTGCGCCTGCAGGTGGCCGGCGACGAGGCGCCATCCGCCGCGGCGATCCCGCCGGCGGAGGACGGCTTCCTGCCGACTGGCCGCGCCCCGGTGCAGCCCTGGGAATGTGACCGCATGGGGCATCTGAACGTGCAGTTCTATCTGGCGCGTTTCGCCGAGGCGGAAAAACAGCTTCTCAATGCGCTGGGCTATGGCCCGGCGCGGCGCAGGGCAGAGGGCGTGGCCTTGCGCCCGCTGCGCCACCGCATCCAGTTCAAGCGCGAGAATCACGAGGGCGCGGTACTGACCGTGCGCAGCGGCATCCGTGCCGTCGCGGTGGACCGCCTGATGCTGTATCACGAGATCCATGAGGCCGAGAGCGGCCGCCTGTCGGCCACCGCCGAGGCCGTGGTCGCGCTGGATGCGCTGGATGGCAGCGGCCTGGCCGCCCTGCCGCAGGAAGTGGCGGCCGCGGCCGGGCGGCTGGCTGCGGCGCTGGTGGCGCCGGAACCACCGGGCCCGACCGGCCAGCCGCCGGCACCGGATGCGCCGGTGGAGGGCATGTACGAGACCTGCCGCGGCGCCGTCGACCGCTGGGAGGCGGAAGAAACCGGCCGCATGGCCACGCGCTTCTACATGGCGCGCTTCTCGGAGGCGGCGGGCAACATGCTGGCCGGCGGCGACCTGACGGCCGAACAGATGCGCCGGCAGGGCCTCGGTTCGGCGGCGCTGGATTACACCATCGACTATTTCCGCCCGCTGACCGTGGGCGATGCCTATTACGCCCGCACCGGCATTCTGGAGCTGCGCGAGAAGACCTGGCGCTTCTGCCATTTCCTGATGGACAGCAACACGCAGCAGCCGCTGGCCCGTGCCGAGGTGATCGCCGTTCTGTTCGACCTGCAGGCGCGCAAATCGATTGTCATGCCCGATCATGTGCGGCAGTCTTTCGGCCGGCGCCTCGTCGCGGTGCCGGCCCCGGCCTGAGCCGGCGCGGGACGGCAAAAAGAAGAAGGGCACCGCATGGAAACCCTGCTGAATGTCTCGCTGCCGTTCTTCGGCCTGATCTTCCTCGGCTACGGCGCCGGGCATACGCGGCTGATCACGCCGCAGGCCTATCTCGGCCTCAATGCCTTCGTGATCTGGTTCGCCCTGCCGGCCATGCTGTTCGTCAAGATGGCTTCGGCGCCGGTTTTCGAGGCCTTCGATCCGCGTTTCGTCGCCGCCTATACCGGGGCCGGCCTGCTGGCCTATGGCATCATCGTCAGCCTCAGCCGGCTGCTGTTTCCGCAGCTCAGCTGGGGCCAGCGGGCCGTGCAGGGCATGGGCGCCAGCTTCGGCAATGTCGGCTTCATGGGCCTGCCGATCCTGGTCACCCTGTTCGGCGATGCCGCGGTGCTGCCGGCGGTGCTGGTGATCGTGTTCGACCATATCATCCTGATCCCGCTGACCACCGCGATCATCGAGGGATCGGGCGGCGGCCAGGCCTCGCTGGGTGCGATCCTGCGCAAGGTGGGCATCGGCATGGCCCGCAACCCGCTGATCGTGTCGACCTTTGCCGGCCTGATCTGGGGCCTGACCGGGCTGCAGCTGCCGGTGCCGGCCGATGCCCTGCTGAAACTGCTGGCCGATGCCTCGGCGCCCTGCGCGCTGTTCGCGCTGGGCCTGACCCTGGCCGGGCGGCCGCTGTCGCACGGGCTGGAACAGGTGACGCTGACCACCATCGGCAAGCTGGCCGTGCATCCGATCCTGGTCTGGATGCTGGCGGTTTACGTGCTGCATCTCGACCCGTTCCTCACGGCGGTCGCCGTGATCCAGGCATCGATGCCGACGGCGGCGAATGTCTACATTCTCGCGACCACGCAGAATGTGTTCGTCGAGCGCACGTCGAGCACCATCCTGGTCTCGACGGCGATCGCCACCGTGACCGTCTCTGCCTTCATGGTGCTGTTCACCGCCTACTAGCCGGCGGGCGCTGTCAGGTCGTCTCGTGCATGCGGTCGCGCGTCAGCGCGCCGCGCCGCCGGCCGGGCAGTAGGCTCGGCGCCGCCAGCATCAGCAGCACCAGCGCGCCGGTGGCGAATTTCAGGTCGGTCGGCGCCAGGCCCATGGCCAGGCAGACCGAGATGATCTGGAAATAGACGATGGCGCCGACGATGGGTGCCAGCAGCTGCCGCAGCACGCTGCCGCGCCCGGTGATCAGCTCGCCGATGATCACCGCGGCGAGGCCGTTGATCAGCACGCCGAAGCCGATATTGACGTCGGAAAAGCCCTGCGACTGCACCACCAGCGCGCCGGCGAAGGCGCAGAGCGCGCCGGCCACGCCGAAGCCGCCGACGATATGGCCCCATGAATGAATGCCCTGGGCCTCGGCCATGTCGAGATTGGCGCCGACAGCGCGGAAGGCGATGCCCTTTTCGGTGCGCAGGAAGGCGAAGGCGGCCACCACCAGCAGGATCACGCCGATGCCGAGGAAGGCGCCCTTGTGCCACAGGCTGCTGTTCATCCCCGGCCAGACCAGGTCGAACAGGTTGTCGAACTGGAACAGCGCGATGTTGGAACGGCCCATGATGCGCAGATTCACGCTGTAGACCATGGTGACGATGATGATGCCGGCCAGCAGCGAGCTGATCCGGAATTTCAGGCTGACCATCGCCGTGGCCGAGCCGGCAAGGAAGCCGCCCAGCGTGCCGCACAGCATGGCAAGCCCGGGGCTGAAGCCGGCGGCGATCATGGCGCCGCAGATGCAGCCGCCGATGGGGAACGAGCCCTCGCTGGTCAGGTCGGGGAAGCCGAGCAGTCGGAAGGGCAGCATCACGCCGAAAGCAACGAAGGCATAGATCAGGCTCTGGACCAGGGTGACCGGCACCAACTCGACGAAACGCAGAACGATATCCATGGTCGCGGTCTCAGCTGGCCAGCAGGATGCGGTCTTCCTTGTCGCGGAAGCGGGCGACAAGATCGGCGATGCCGATGCCGGATTTTTCCGTGCCCTGCATCAGCAGCAGGATGCGGCCGGCATCCATCATCAGCAGCGTGTCGCCATGATCGACGGCATGCTGCATGTTGTGGGTGACCATCAGGGCGGTCAGTTTCCGCTCGGCGATCACGCGGATGGTGGCGCTCATCACCCGCTCGGCGGTCAGCGGATCGAGGGCGGCGGTATGCTCGTCCAGCAGCAGCAGTTTCGGCTCGCCGGTCACCGCCATGACCAGCGACACCGCCTGGCGCTGGCCGCCCGACAGGGTGTCGATAGTGTCGTCCAGCCGGTCTTCCAGGCCGAGGCCGAGGATGGCGAGCTGGTCGCGCCAGGCCGCGCGGCGCGCCGCCGTCAGGCCCCAGCGCAGCCGGTGCGGCCGGGCCCGCAATTCGGCCAGCAGCAGGTTTTCGGCCACGGTCATGCCGGCGGCCGTGCCGGTCATCGGGTCCTGGAAGACGCGCGAGACCAGCCGGGCGCGGCGCCAGGCCGGATCGCGGGTGACATCCTGCCCGTCGATGGCGATGCTGCCGGCATCGACCGGGAATTTCCCGGCGACGGCATTCAGCAGGGTCGACTTGCCGGCGCCGTTCGAGCCGATGACGACGCAGAAGCTGCCGGCTTTCAGGTCCAGCGACACGCCGTCGAGCGCCACGCGCTCGTTCGGCGTGCCGGGGAAGAACCGCTTGCCCAGGCCGGTCAGTGCCAGCATCGCCGGCTCAGTCGGCCAGGCAGTTGCAGCCGCCGAGGGCCGCCGGCAGCGCGAGGCCGAGTTTCTCCAGCTGCTTTTTGCTGACGGCGGCCTCGTGATCCTCGACGCCGGCGCGCACCGGCGGCAGGTCCTGCATCTTCGCGCCTTTCAGCAGCTTGTAGGCGACATCGGCGGCATTCTTGCCGATCCTGCCGTAATCGACGGCGAAACCGGCCAGCGTGATGCCCTTGCGGGCGGATTCGACGCCGGCATTGACCACCGGGATGCCGATCTGCGCGGCGCTGGCGGCAATTGCCGGCAGGCCCGGCTGGATCAGGCCGCCGGTCGGCGTGTAGATCACGTCGGCCTGGCCCTTCAGGGCGGCGATGCGGATCGGGATGTCGGCCGGATTGTCGATGCCGGCGCCGACCACCTTGAACTCATACTTGCCGGCGGTCTCCCTGACCTGCTCGAAGACGGCGAGGTTGTTGTCCTCGCCGGGATTGTAGGCGACGGCCAGCGTCTTCGCCTTCGGCAGCAGCTTGCGCACGAAACCGAGCACGGCATCCATGTCCTGCTGGTCGGAGGCACCGGCCATGTCCTCGGCGCCCTCGGTCCAGGACGGCACCAGCTTGGCCTTCACCGGGTTGTTCACCGCGGCGTAGACGATCGGGATGCCGCTGCCTTTCAGCGCCTGCTTGGCGGCCTGGGTCACCGGCGTGGCGATGGTGTAGATCAGGGTCGGCTTGCCGGCCTTCAGCTTGCTCAGCAGCTGCGGCAGCAGGGCAACGTCGAAATTCGCCTGGTCGATCTCGTAGGTGACATCCTTGCCCTCCACGAGGCCCTTCGCGGCCAGCTCGGCCTTGAAGGAGGATACGGCTTTCTCGAGCTGCGGATGCGGGCCCCACTGGGCGATGCCGATCTTGTAGGGCTGGGCGGATGCGGCGCCCGTGCCAAGCAGCAGCGCGGTGCCGGCGGTGGCGATCAGGCGGGAGAGGGAGAGCTTGGCAGACATCGGCAAACCTCGCGGGGTGGTTTGGACAGGTCGGTTCCGGTCTTTTAGGCTTGAAACAAATCGCTGTCCACGCTGATTCTACAACGGTTTTCCGATGCTGTCGCCGCGCGGCGCTTCGCTGTGCAGGCTGCCGCAAACTGCGTCAGCACCCGAATAAAATGCGGGCAGGCTGTCAGAGTTTCGTGCGCACCGACCACAATTCGGGGAAGAAGCTGCGCTCCAGCGCCTGGCGGAGATAGGACACGCCGGCCGAGCCGCCGGTGCCCTGGCGCATGCCGATGATGCGCTCCACCGTCTTCATGTGGCGGAAGCGCCATTGCTGGAAGCTGTCCTCCACGTCGACCAGTTCCTCGGCCAGTTCGTAGAGATCGAAATGCGTCCCGGATTCGCGGTAGATCGTCTCCCACAGGGCCTCGATGCGCGGATCGGCCGCATGCGGCCTGGTCAGGTCGCGCCCGAGGATGTCGGCCGGCACCGCCAGGCCGCGTCGCGCCAGCAGGCGCAGGGCCTCGTCATACAGGCTCGGCGCCTCGAAGGCGGCCTGCAGCGGTGCCAGGATGTCGGGCCGGTGGGCATGCGGTTTCAGCATCAGGGCATTCTTGGCGCCGAGCTTGAATTCGATCTGCCGGTACTGCCAGGACTGGAAACCCGAGGACGAGCCGAGCACCGGGCGGAAGCTGAGATAATCGGCCGGCGTCATCGTTGCCAGCACGTCCCAGGCCTGGATCATCTGCGCCTGGATGCGCGACAGCCGCGCCAGGCATTTGAAGGCCGGCGGCAGGTCGTCGGCGCGGATGAAGGCCATGGCGCCGTCGAGTTCGTTGTTCAGCAGGCGCATCCACAATTCCTGCACCTGGTGGATGATGATGAACAGCATCTCGTCATGCTGGCCGGACAGCGGTTTCTGGGCGGCCAGCAGGCGGTCGAGCTGCAGGTAGTCGCCATAGCTCATGCGCCCGGAAAAATCGGTCTGGATGCCGTCGGTGCCTGCGGCGGGGGTCGTGGGACTGGTCATGGGCTTGCTCCCGGAATTATTTCAAGCCTAAAATATCCTTGCCGCTCCGGGAAGAGGTCAAATCATGTCACCAGTGCTGCGCGATCTGCGCCCGCAGTTTTCCGCCTTTCTCGGCGGCGATCCGCACCGGCTGCATTTCGCCGCGCACAGCCATCATCCCTGGCCCGATGCCAGCCGTGCCGGCCATCTGCAGGCCTGGGACGATGCCGCGCGGCTGATCGACGGCAAGTGGGATCGCGTGCTGGGCCCGGTGCTGGCGGCGGCGCAGGGCCATGTGGCGCGGAATCTGCGCCTGCCCGATCCGCAGAGCGTGGTTTTCGCGCCCAATACCCACGAGCTGGCGATGCGGCTGCTGTCCTGCCTGCCCGTGGACCGGCCGGCGCGGGTTCTGACCACCGACAGCGAGTTCCATTCCTTCGCCCGCCAGCTGGCCCGGCTGGAGGAAGACGGCCTGGTGACGGTCGAGCGTATCGCCGCCGAGCCCTTCGATGATTTCGGCGCGCGGTTTGCCGCGGCGGCCAGGGCGGGCGGCCATGATCTCGTCTGGCTCAGCAGCGTGTTCTTCAATTCCGGGTTTGCCGTGCCGGACCTGGACGCGATCATCGCGGCCGCCGATCCCGCCGCCCTGCTGGTGGTCGACGGCTACCATGCCTTCATGGCCCTGCCGGTGGACTGGTCGGCCTTCGCCGGCCGCGCCTTCTTCATCGCCGGCGGCTACAAATACGCCATGGCGGGCGAGGGCGCCTGCTTCATGCACTGCCCGCCGGGGCAGGCCTTGCGGCCGCGCGATACCGGCTGGTATGCGGCCTTCGGGGCCCTGAGCAGCGCGCAGGACAGCCGCGTGCCCTATGCCGAAAGCGGCTGGCGCTTCATGGGGGCCACCTTCGATCCCTCGGGCCTGTACCGGTTCAATGCCGTGCAGGACTGGCTGCTGGGACAGGGCCTGGGCGTCGCCGATATCCACGCCCATGTGCAGGCCCTGCAGGCGCTGTTCCTCGCCCGGCTGCCATGCGGTCCGTTCACGGCGGCGCGGCTGGTGGTGCGGCCGGACCAGCCGCATGGCCATTTCCTGACCTTCGCGCTGGACGATGCCGCAGCGGTTCACGACAGGCTGCACCGGGCCGGCATCGTCACCGACCGGCGCGGCGACCGCATCCGCTTCGGCTTCGGCCTGTACCAGACCGAGGCCGAGGTGATGGCGCTGGCCGGCCGGATCGCCGGGCTGACCTGACGCCTAGCTGCGGTAGGACGGGTCCTTCGCGTCCATGGTGCGCAGCAGGCCGGCCCAGGCCAGGCCGCTGACATCGATCTTCGAGCCGCGCACCTGCGCCTTCACGACATCCTGCACCGCCTGGGACGAGGGGTGCAGCTTCACCCCGCCGGCCAGCGCGCGCACCTGTGCCTGGCAGGCGCGTTCCAGCAGGTGGATGTTGAGGAAGGCCTGGGCCACGGTGCGGCCGCAGGCTAGCGTGCCGTGCTGGCGCAGGATCATCAGGTTGTTCTGGCCGAGATCGGCCACCAGCCGCTCACGCTCGGCGAGGTCGAGCGCGATGCCCTCGTATTCATGGTAGCTGAGCATGCTCAGCGCGATCATCGCGGTCTGGCTGATGGGCAGCAGGCCGTCGGCCTGGGCGGAAACGGCAATGCCGTCGCCGGTATGCAGGTGGATCACGCAGCCGACATCATGGCGGGCCGCATGCACGGCGGAATGGATGGTGAAGCCGGCCGGGTTGATGATGTTCTCGGTCGGCGAGACGATGTTGCCGTCGAGATCGACCTTCACCAGCGACGAGGCGGTGATCTCATGGAACATCCAGCCATAGGGATTGATCAAGAAATGCTCGTCCGGCCCCGGCACGCGGGCGGAGATATGGGTGAAGATCAGGTCGTCCCAGCCGAAATGGGCCACCAGCCGGTAGGCGGCGGCAAGGTCGGTGCGGGTCTGCCATTCTTCGGCCGAGACCTGGCTGCGGATGTCGGATACGGGTGCGAGGGCCGCATTGGCGGGCGGGGTCATGGCGCTTCCTCCGGCGGGCTTCTGGTTGCCCCGAGTGTCGCGGCCCGGCCGCGCCGCGTCAATTCACGATCCGCTCTGACGTTGCGTCAACCGGCCATGGGTGCCGGCCGGCCGGACTGTCAGCGGGGTGGCGTGTTGCTGGTATCGCGCATGCTGCGGATGAAATCGAAGACCATCATGGCAATCACCACCAGCATGATGATGACCAGCGGCGGCGCCTTGATCCAGACCATCAGGATGCCAAGGAAGCCGCAGAGCAGGATGATGCCCACAAGGCCGGTGATCAGGTTGGCAATCAGCATGGGGATATCCTCGCGGTTCAGCCGAGATCCAGAGTCATCAGCCAGTGGGCGGTGCGCAGCAGGCGGGCATCGCTGCCGCGCGGGCCGACCAGTTGCACGCCGATCGGCATGCCGTCGCTGCTCTGCAGCAGCGGCAGGGTGATGGCCGGCAGGCCGCAGAAGGTCCACAGCGTGCAGAAGATGGGGTCGCCGGTGGTCTCGAGGCCACGCGGGGCGGGCCCGGGCGCAGCCGGGGTGACGAAGGCATCGTAGGCGAAGAAGGCTTCGTCCAGGGCATCGTTCAGCATGCCGATGGCGGCGATTGCCTCGGCATAGGCATAGGCGCCATAGGCAGTGCGGCCGCGCTTGATCTGGCCGCGCAGCGAGGCGCTCATCCGGTCGGCGCCGTGGTCGTAATCGCGCGCGAGATTGAGCGCGATGTCGGTTTCCATCACCGTGCGGTGCCAGTCGATGGCCGCGGCGAAGCGGTCCGGCAGATCCAGCCGCTCGATGCCACTGCCCAGCGCCGCCACCAGTTCGCCGAAAGCTTCCTGGGTTTCGGCTTCCGCCCGGTCCCAGACGGGCGAGGGCACGAAAGCCAGCCGCGGCGTCACCGGCGGCGGTGCCAGTGCGGTGGCGGCCAGCGGCGGGCGGGCCGTGGCGCGGGTGGCCGGGTCTTCCGGATCATGGCCGATCAGGCATTCGGCCAGCAGGGCGGCATCCGGCACATTGCGGGCAAAAACCCCGATCTGGTCGAAGGCCGGCGACTGCCGCAGAACCCCGGTGCGCGGGATCAGGCCGAGGGTCGGCTTGTAGCCGACGACGCCGCAGAAGGATGCCGGCCGGATCACCGAGCCGTTGGTCTGGGTGCCGATCGCCAGCGGCACCATGCCGGCGGCGACGGCGGCAGCCGAACCGCTGGAGGAGCCGCCCGGCGTGCGTGTCGGGTCGAGCGGATTGGCGGTCTTGCCGGGATGGTAGGTGGCGAATTCGGTGGTGACCGTCTTGCCCATGACGATGGCGCCGGCCTGGCGCAGCCGGGCCACGGCGGCGGCATCCTGCCTGGGCGTGCGGCCGGCATGCAGGGGCGTGCCGTCCTCGGTGGGCATGTCATGGGTATCGAGGATATCCTTCACGCCGACCGGGATGCCATGCAGCGGCCCGTGCGGTCCGCCGGCCCGGTGCAGGTCGTCGCAGCGATCGGCCTGGGCCAGCGCATGATCGCGGTCGAGGAAGGTCCAGGCGCCGACGGTGGCCTCCTGCCGCTCGATGGCGGCAAGGCAGGCTTCGGTCAGTTCGCGCGCGGCCAGCTGCCCCGCCGCCATCGCCTCGGCGGCGTCGCGGGCAGCCAGCCATTCCAGGGTCTCGTCTCGCATCACCACTCCAGACTATCCCGTCAGCGCGGGGTGTACAGGTAATCGGGCAGCCACATCACGATACCCGGGAAAACATAAACCAGCACCATCGACAGGAACACCATGAAGACGAAGGGCAGGGCGCCGGAGAAGATCTGCGTCAGCCGCACATGCGGCGGCGACACGCCCTTCAGGTAATAGGCGGCCATGGCCATCGGCGGGGTGTTGAACGAGGTCTGGATGTTCAGGGCCACCAGGATGCCGAAGAAGATCGGGTCGACATCGAAGGCATGCAGCAGCGGCAGGAAGATCGGCACGAAGATGATGATGATCTCGCTCCACTCCAGCGGCCAGCCGAGCAGGAAGATGATGATCTGGGTCAGGATCAGGAATTCGATCGGCGACATGTTGAGGCCGAGGATGAAATGCTCGACCACCGAATGGCCGCCCAGATACGAGAAGACCGAGGAGAAGGTCCAGGACCCGATGAACAGGTAGCAGACCATGGCCGTGGTGCGGGCGGTTAGGAACACCGCTTCCTTGACCCGCTCGAAGGTCAGCTGGCCATAGGCGGCGGCCAGGACCAGACTGCCCAGCGCACCGATGGCGGCAGCCTCGGAAGGGGTGGCGAGGCCGAACAGGATGGCCCCCAGCACTGACAGGATCAGGATCGCCAGCGGGAAGAACGATGTCAGCAGGGCCCACATGACCTGGCCGAACGGGATTTCGGTCATTTCCTTCGGCAGTTTTGGCGTCCAGCTCGGCCGCACCATCGCCACGCCGATGACATACACGATATACAGGCCGGCCAGCAGGAAGCCCGGGAACAGGGCGGCGGCATAGAGCTTCACGGCCGAGATGCCGGCCGCCGCCGAATAGACGATCAGCAGGATCGAGGGCGGGATCAGGATGCCGAGGCAGCCACCGGCACAGACCACGCCGGCGGCGAGACTGGTATTGTAGCCGGCACGCAGCATGGCCGGAAAGGCCAGCAGGCCCATCAGCGTCACCACCGCGCCGACGATGCCGGTGGCGGTGGCGAACAGGGCGCAGGTGATCAGGGTGGCGACCGCCAGCGAGCCGGGGATGTTCTTGGCGGCAATCTGCACCGAGCGGAACAGACGGTCGAGAATGTTCGATCGTTCGACCACATAGCCCATGAACAGGAACAGCGGCACCGCGGTCAGCACGTCGCTGGACGTGACCTCAAAAGTCTTCTGCACCAGCAGATTGAAGACGCGATTGTCAAAAATGTTTTCGAGCTGGTTCGGGTTGGCATAGGCGTAATAGCCGAAGCCGACACCCATCGCCATCAGGGTGAAGGCGATGGGAAAGCCCAGCATCACGATCAGGATGAACAGCGACAGCATCAGAATGGCGACCTGCGGGTCGGTCATGGATCAGGCCCCCTTGCCCGAAGCGGCGTTTTCGCCGGAATGTTCTCTCTGGTATTTCTGCTCGGCGAGGATGGCTGTCTCCATTTCCTCGACGTCATGCAGGCGCTGCGGCCAGTCGCCGGTGCGGATGCAGATGATGCAGCGGATGGTTTCGGCGACGCCCTGCAGGAACAGCAGTATGCCGGTCAGCGGAATCAGGCCCTTCAGCGGAAAGACCGGCACGCCCGCCGGGCTGAAGATGCTGAGTTCCTTGAACATCCAGGACATCTTCGCGAAGTTCCAGCCGGCCCAGATGAAGGCGATCACGGCGGGAAAGAAGAAGATCAGGTAGAGGATCAGGTCGATGACGCCCTGCATCCGTTTCGGCCACAGGCGGTACAGCACGTCGGCGCGGACATGGCCGTTGCGCGACAATGTGTAGGCACCCGCCATCAGGAACAGGGCACCATAGGTGATATAGCTGATGTCGAAGGCCCAGGTGGTCGGGGCGTTCAGCAGGTAGCGCATGAACACCTCGTAGCTGACCCCGAAGGTCAGAACGAGGATCAGCCAGCCGAAGCATTTTCCGGTCCAGGCGCTGAGCAGGTCGATGAAAAGCAGGAAGCGCGTCATTGGCGGCCATCCGGGAAGGAAAGGAAATCAGGCGATATCCCTGCAGCAGCGCTACCCGACGTTCGCCGACTACGAGCAGCAGCTGCAGGGTGATCGGGTCGAAGGGGACGGTGGTGCCGCCGAGCTCGCAGTCGGTGGAGCGGTACGTCGCCACCGGCACCTCGATCGGGGGCAGCC
>NZ_CAXPMC010000030.1:0-12821 GCF_964218355.1 Ferrovibrio sp.
ACGCCGGCATCCGAGATTTCAATCGGTGACTGGAGTTCAGACGTGTGCTCTTCCGATCTCCCGGCTGGAGCCGGGCCGGCTTTCACGACCTCAGCGGCCGTCAGATCTGGCTGATCAGGGTATTGGCATCCGACACCTCGAAGGCGCCGGGCTTTTCGAGATTCAGCGTCTTAACGACACCGTCGTCGACGACCATCGAATAGCGCTGCGACCGCACGCCGAGGCCGCGGGCCGACAGGTCGAATTCCATGCCGATCGCCTTGGTGAATTCGCCGGAGCCGTCGGCCAGCATCATCACCTTGTCGCCCACGCTCTGCTGCTTGCCCCAGGCACCCATCACGAAGGCGTCGTTCACCGACAGGCAGGCAACCTGATCGACGCCCTTGCCCTTCAGTTCGTCGTGCTTCTCGATGAAGCCCGGCAGATGCTTGGCCGAGCAGGTCGGCGTGAAGGCGCCGGGCAGCGCGAACAGCGCCACTTTCTTGCCCTTGAACAGGTCGCCGGTCTTCACCGCCTGCGGGCCCTGGTCGGACATCACATACAGCGTGGCATCGGGGATGCGGTCGCCAACCTTGATGGTCATGGTTTCCTCGTCTGGTCTGATTGCTTTGGGACGGATGCTCTGCCGGACATGAAGCGGCAGCCGGTAAGATGGTCCGTCAGGCAGCAGGTGGCAAGCCCCGGGCATCGGGGCGGCGGTCAGGATTTCGGCACTGTCAGTTCCGCCGCCCGGTCACCATCGATCAGGGTCAGGACCAGCGGACCGGCCGCGGCTGACGCAGGCCGCACCGGCAGCAGGAAGCTGGCCGTCCGGCGGTCTTCCGACAGCGTGACCTGCGGGCGGCCGAACCACGCTTCCGGCGCCCCCTCGACCAGCAGGTCCGGCGCGCGGAACGGCTGCCGGCCGGCGAGCACGATCTCGATCTGCCCGGCCCGCTGCCGATGCGCAACCAGGGTGATGCCCGCCTGCGCGGCCGGCTGCGGCACCTTCGCCTGCCAGGCCGCCAGCCGGCCGAGCGCGGCAGCCTCCGCAGTGCCGGCGCCGTCCAGGCGCAGGCTCAGGCTTTCCTCCCGCAATATGCAGATATCCTTGCAGATGCCATATTCGATGCCGAGCGCCAGGATGGCGTCCTGGGCCGGCTGCCGCCGCTCGAATCGCAGCGGCAGGATCACTTCGTCGATATAGCCGTAGAGGTCGGTATCGCCCATGCCGATGCGCTGCGGCGCCGGCCAGGCCACTGCCACATCGGTCAGGTTCCGCGAGCCGCTCCAGTCGAACCGCGGCGGCACGCCGCCCTCGCCCGGCGTGCGCCAGTAGAATTTCCAGCCCGGCGCCAGCCGTATCCGGAGGCCGGCCGCACTGCCGCCCCCCTGGACAATGTCCAGCCGCGCGGGATTGCCGCCGGGCATGCCGGCGGCGGCAAGCGGACCGGTGCCGGCCGGACGCTGCATCTGTGCCTGTGCCTGCGCCAGCGCGGGCAGCAGGCAGAATGCCAGCAACAGCAGCAGGCGCCTTCCGGGGAAGCAGATTGCCATGCTTTTAATCTCTTCTCATGGGATCGATTTGCAAGCCCCGGGCATATGGACATTGGCGGTTGCTGGAGTAACATTCAGGTGAAAGCAGGGAGCTGAGCATGGCATCTGATGCTAAGGCCATATCCGGCTATCTTGAGCGACAGCTGTTGATCGCCATGCCAACCATGGGCGATCCCCGCTTCGCCCGCAGCGTGATCTACGTCTGCTCGCACAATGCCGAAGGCGCCATGGGGCTGGTCATCAACAAGCCGTATCCCGGCCTGACCTTCCCCAACCTGCTCGGCCAGCTCGGCATCGAGCCCACCATCGACAACGACATCGTCGTCCGCCTCGGC
Organism: Ferrovibrio sp.; assembly: GCF_964218355.1. GTDB lineage: Bacteria > Pseudomonadota > Alphaproteobacteria > Ferrovibrionales > Ferrovibrionaceae > Ferrovibrio. The sequence continues at coordinate 1,872 of NZ_CAXPMC010000030.1, forward strand.
GGCCCGGTCGAAACCGGCCGCGGCTTCGTCCTGCATTCCACCGACTACATGCGGCAGGGCAGCGTCGCCATCGACGAGGAGATCGGCATCGGCCTGACGGCCACGCTGGACGTGCTGCGCGCCATCGCCACCGGCACCGGGCCGCAGCACAGCCTGTTTGCGCTCGGCTATGCCGGCTGGGGGGCCGGGCAGCTGGATACGGAAATCCAAGACAATGCCTGGCTGGCGGCCCCGGCCGACAGCGACCTGATCTTCGCCCCGGAACTCGATAACCTGTGGGACCGCGCGGTGCGAAAGATCGGCATCGACATTGCCAAGCTGGCCAGCGTTTCCGGGCATGCCTGATGCCGGCTAGCCGCCGGGCGGCGCCTCGCCGGCAGGCAGCCGGTCGGCAGGCAGGCGGTCGGTGGACAGGCGCGCAAACAGCTGGTGATCGCGCCAGACACCGTTGATCTTCAGGTATTCCCGCAAGATGCCCTCGGGCCGGAAACCGGCGCGCCGCAGCAGACGCTGGCTCGGCATGTTCTCGACAAGGCAGGCCGCCTCCAGCCGGTGCAGCCGGACGGCACTGAAGCAGTGCGCCACCATGACAGCCAGCCCCTCGGTCATGTAGCCCTCACCCGCATGGGGCCGGCCGACCCAGTAGCCCAGCTCGCCGCATTGCGATGCGCCCCGCCGCAGGTTCGACAGGGTGATGCCGCCGATCAGGGTGTCATTGCGCCGGGTGAACATGAAATAGGCTTCGCCGAGATCCTGCCGCCGCAGCCGCTCGAACCAGGCGAGGCGGCGGCGATAGCCTTCGCGGGTCAGCGAATCCTCTGCCCAGGCCGGCTCCCAGGGCTGCAGGTGATCGCGGCTGACGGACCGCAGTGTCGCCCAGGCCTCGAAGTCGCTGATCTCGGGGCTGCGCAGGTAAAGCCGGTCGCCGGCCAGAATGGCGGGAAGACCGGGAAGGAAGCGCCGGAACAGCATCGCCTCCCCTTCTTCCCGCAACCGTCAGCCGAACCGCGCGGCGAAGCGTGAATACGGCTCCAGCTGCCCGATCGGGCCCAGTGCCGCCAGCGCCGGCGGCGCCTTGCGCATCACCCGCTCGGCCACCCGGCGGACGGCCGCCGCATCAACCCGCTCGACGGCGGCCAGCACCTCGTCGATCTCCAGCGGCCGGCCGAACAGCAGCATCTGCCGGCCGATCTGCTCGATCCGTGCACCCGAGCTTTCCAGCGAGGAGACCAGGCCTACCTTCAGCTGCGCGCGGGCGCGCCGCAATTCCTCGGCTCCGACCTCGCCGGTCAGCTTGCCCAGCTCGTCGGCCAGCACCGGCATCAGCTCGCCGAGCTTCTCGCCGCCGGTTCCCGCATACAGCGTCAGCATGCCGCTGTCGCGATATGAGCTGGGAAAGGCATAGACGGAATAGGCCAGGCCGCGCTTTTCGCGGATTTCCTGGAACAGCCGCGAAGACATCCCGCCGCCCAGCACGGTGGCATAGACATGCATCGCGTAGTAATCCGGGTCGTCATAGGCCACGCCGGGCAGGGCGATCGCCACATGGGCCTGCTCGAGATCGCGTTCCGCGCGATGATCGCCGCCGGCATAGGCGGCAGACAGCTGCGACGGACGCGGGCTCTGCGCCAGGCCGGCAAACAGCCGGCCGGCTTCCGCCACCAGCCGGTCGTGATCGACCGCCCCGGCCGCCACCAGCACCATGGTCGGCGCATGGTAGAAATGCCCCATGAAGCCCTGCAGATCCTGCCGCCCCATGCTGCTGACGCGCTCGACGCTGCCGAGAATGGGCCGGCCGAGCGACTGCCCGGGAAAGGCGATTTCCTGCAGGTGGTCGAAGATGATGTCGTCCGGCGTGTCTTCCGCCTGGCCGATTTCCTGGATGATGACCTCGCGCTCGCGTTCGAGCTCGGCGGGATCGAAGACCGAATGCTGCAGGATGTCGGCCAGGATATCGAGCGCGAGGGCGCAATCCTCGCCCATCACCCGTGCGTAATAGGCCGTCTGCTCGCGCGAGGTGAAGGCGTTCAGGTGGCCGCCGACGGCCTCGATTTCCTCGGCGATGGCCAGCGCGCTGCGCCGCTCGGTGCCCTTGAAGGCCATATGCTCCAGCATATGCGCCACGCCGTTATTCTCCGGTACCTCGTCCCGCGCGCCGGCGCCGACCCAGATGCCGACGGAAACCGTCTTGACCTGCGGCATGGTTTCGGAAACCACGCGCAGGCCGTTCGGCAGGGTACTGATGCGGACGGTCATGCGGTCACCCGATGCTGGTCGATAAAGTCTCGTACGGTTTTATAGTCATTGGCCAGCGGAGTCTGCCGCTCGGGCCGGTCGAACAGGTCGGCCAGGCGCGGCGGCAGCGCCGGATGCTGGCCGGTGGCGGCCTGCACGGCATCCGGAAACTTGGCCGGGGCAGCGGTCGCCAGGGTGACCAGCGGGATATCCGCCGCCACCGCCCGGCCGGCCCGCTGGGATGCGGCGACCGCCATGCCGACCGCCGTATGCGGATCGATGGCGATGCCGTTGCCCTGCATGAACGCCGTCTTCAGCATGGCCCTGGTGGCGGCCTCGTCGGCACGGCCGGCAGCAAACAGATGCTGCGTCTCGGCCAGGGCGTTGGGCGACACGGAGAAGCCGCCGGCGGTATCCAGTTCGGCCATCAGCCGCCGGACCTCGCCGCCGTCGCGGCCGTGCATGTCGAACAGCAGGCGCTCGAAATTGCTGGCGATCTGGATGTCCATGCTGGGGCTGATCGTCGCGGTCACGCCATCCTTGCGATATGCGCCACCGGAAAAGAAGCGAGCCAGGATGTCGTTGCGGTTTGTGGCCACAATCAGTTTCGCGACCGGCAGCCCCATCCTGGCGGCTGCGTAGCCGGCGAAGATGTCGCCGAAATTGCCGGTCGGCACGCAGAAGGCCGGCGCCCGGTCCGGCCCGCCGAGGCTGAGGGCGGCGGTGACGTAATAGACGATCTGCGCCATCACGCGAGCCCAGTTGATCGAATTGACGGCCGTCAGCCCCACCCGGTCGCGGAACGGGGCATCGTTGAACAGCGCCTTCACCATCGCCTGGGCATCGTCGAAAGTGCCGGCCAGCGCGATGGCATGCACATTGGCATCCGCCACGGTGGTCATCTGCCGGCGCTGCACCTCGGAGACGCGGCCCTGCGGGAACATGATGAAGATGTCGAGATTGGCGCGGCCGCGGCAGCCCTCGATGGCGGCCGAGCCGGTATCGCCCGAGGTGGCACCGACGATGGTGGCGCGCCGGCCGGCACGCTGCAGGGCCCAGTCGAACAGCCGGCCCAGCAGCTGCAGGGCGACATCCTTGAAGGCCAGCGTCGGGCCATGGAACAGTTCGAGCAGCCAGTCGTTGGGGCCGGTCTGGCGCAGCGGCACCACGGCGCTGTGCCCGAAGGTGGCATAGGCTTCGCCGATCATGCGCTGCAGATCGGCATCCGGGATGCAGCCGCCGACAAAGGGACGGATCACCCGGAAGGCCACCTCGGCATAGGACAGGCCGCGCATGGCCCGCCATTCGGCCGCACTGAACTGCGGCCAGCTTTCCGGCACGTAGAGGCCGCCATCGGCCGCCAGGCCGGCCAGCAGGACGCCTTCAAAGTCGAGGGCCGGCGCCTGGCCGCGGGTGCTGATGTAACGCATCGGATTCAGCTCAGGTATCGGGCTTTGAGATGGGCCTTGAAGGCGGCCGCACCCAGCGGCTTGCCGGTCGCGGCCTTGAGCAGTTCGTCGGTCGTCAGCAGCGATCCCTGCCCGTGCACGTTGGCACGCAGCCAGCGCAGCAGCGGGCGGAAATCTCCCTTGCCGATGCCGGGCAGGATAGCAGACTCCTGCGCCCGCGCGGCAGCAAACAGCTGCGCCGCGGCCATCGCACCCAGCGTGTAGGTCGGGAAATAGCCGATCGAGCCGGTCGCCCAGTGGATATCCTGCAGGCAGCCCTGCCGGTCGTCGGGCACTTCGACCCCCAGCAGGGTCAGCATGCCGTCGTTCCACGCATCCGGCAGGTCGCCGACGGCCAGATCGCCGGCCAGCATGGCCTGTTCCAGCCGGTAGCGCAGGATGACATGGGCCGGATAGGTCACCTCGTCGGCATCGACCCGGATCAGGTCGGGCCGCACCCGGGTATAGATCCGGCGGAGATTCGCCTCCTCCCAGGCGGCGCCACGGCCGCCGAAGGCCTTGCGCAGGAGCGGGGCCGCCCAGTCAAGGAATTCGTCGCCACGGCAGACCTGCATCTCGACCAGCAGGCTCTGGCTTTCATGCAGCACCATGCCGCGGGCTTCGCCGACCGGCTGTTCGCGCCAGGCCTTCGGCAGCCCCTGTTCGTAGAGGGCATGGCCGGTCTCGTGCAGCACGCCCATCAGCGACTTGGTGAAATCGTCCGCCTCGTAGCGGGTGGTCAGGCGCACATCGTCCGGCACGCCACCGGTGAACGGGTGCAGGCTGACATCGAGGCGGCCATGGCGGAAATCGAAACCCAGCGCCTTCATCAGGCGCAGGCCGACTTCGCGCTGGGTCTCGGTGGCAAACGGCCCCTCCAGCGGCAGGATTGCGGGCGCCTTCGCCTGTTTTGCCAGCGCCTTGTCGATGAACCCGGGCAGGAAGCTGCCCAGTTCCGCAAACAGGCCGTCGATCTTCTCGGCGCGGCCGCCGGGTTCGTATTCGTCGAGCAGGGCATCGTAGCGGCCAAGGCCGAAGGCGGCCGCCTTGGCATCGGCCGCCTCGCGGGTCAGGTCGAGCACCGGCTGGAAGGCCTTGGCGAAGGCCTTGAAGTCGCTGTCCTTGCGCGCCTTGCGCCAGACCATCTCGCAGGCCATGGTCGCCCTCGACCGGGCCTCGACCAGCTTCGGGGTCAGCGCCGTGGCATGCCGCCACTGACGCTGCATCTCGCGCAGGTTGGCGCGCTGCCAATCGTTCAGCCGGGCGGCCTGCGCCTCGGCCGCGGCAAAATCATCGGCCAGCGCCGGGTCGGTCAGCCATTCGTGGCGGACCACGCTGAGCACCGCCATCTGCTCCGACCGCGCGCCGGCGCCACCATCCGGCATCATCGCCGACTGATCCCAGCCGAGCATGGCCAGGGCGCCGTTGACGGCGGCGATCCGGCGGAAACGCTGTTCGAGGGCCTTGTAGGTCTTCATCGGTCCTGCCGTTCCGGGCCGGCCGCCTCTTCGCGTTCCCGGCGCCGGTGCCACAGCACATAGATCACGCACAGGACCACCGCGCCGCCATACCAGGTGACGGCATAGGAGAGATGGTTGTTCGGAAAGTCCACGCGGGTCTGGCCGCCGCGCGGCCAGCCGCCGGGCACCGGGGTCTCGTCGGCATCCACCAGCAGCGTCGGCACCGGGCCGATCCCCGCCAGCCGGGCCATCGCCTGCACATCCGGGAAGAACCAAAGGTTCCGGGCAACGTCGTTGTCGGGCACGAACGGCCCCTGCCCCCAGGTCCTGTGGGCGATGCCGCGGATCGTCACCTCGCCCTCGACCAGACCGGCCCTGCGGCTGTCCTGCTCCTTGAAATCGGGCGGCACCCAGCCGCGGTCGACCAGCACCCAACCCGGCGCATCGCTGCGCCTGAACGGCGTCACGATCTGGTAGCCGAAATTGCCGCGTTTCGAATGCGCCAGCAGATGGAACTCGCGGCTGTGGTCGAACCGGCCGCTCACCGTGACATGGCGGTAGTTCCAGCGGTCGGGGTCGACATCGCCGGCCGGCAGCGGTGCCGCCGGGGCTGCCAGGCCGCTCTCGATGGTCTGGATCAGGTCCAGCTTCCAGAACAGGCGGTGGACCTGCCAGCTGCCGAGCCCGAGCAGGACGACCAGCGCCGGAATGGTGAAGACAGTCGGCCAGAGGGCTGGCCGGAAACCAAATATTTTCAATGGATTACTCGCGCAACAATTCGATATCGGACGATGCCTTGTGGCGGAATTGTAGCGCGATGAGCGTGGCTTTGAAGGGTCGGAGCAGCAGAATGGCACCGCCCAGGATCAGCGGCGTCCACAAGACCAGATGCAGCCACAGCGGCGGGGCGAACCGCAATTCGACCCAGAGGGCCAGACCGGTCACCACAAAACCGAGGATCAGGATCACGAAAACCGCCGGCCCGTCGCCCGCATCGACCCTGGCGTAATCCAGGTCGCAGGCCGGGCAGCGCTGCCTGACGGCCAGCAGGCCGTCAAACAGCGGGGCTTCGCCACAGCGCGGGCAGCGGCAGCGAAGCCCCGTCGAGAAAGGCGACAGCGGCGGGTAGAAACTTGCCGCCATCGTCAGCGGATCAGTGGGCGGCCGGCGTGCCGGCGCCCCACCAGTAGATGCAGCAGAACAGGAACAGCCACACCACGTCGACGAAATGCCAGTACCAGGCCGCAGCCTCGAAGCCGAAATGATGGTCGGGCTTGAAATGGCCCTTCATCGCGCGGATCAGGCAGACCAGCAGGAAGATCGTGCCGACGATCACATGGAAGCCGTGGAAGCCGGTCGCCATGTAGAAGGTCGAGGCATAGATGCCGTCGGTGAAGCCGAAAGCGGCATGGCTGTATTCATAGGCCTGGCAGGCGGTGAACAGCACGCCGAGGATCACCGTCAGGGTCAGGCCCTGCACCAGCCCCTTGCGGTCGCCATGCTGCAGCGCGTGGTGCGCCCAGGTCACCGTGGTGCCCGACAGCAGCAGGATCAGGGTGTTGATGAAGGGCAGATGCCAGGGATCGAAGGTCTCGATATCGGCCGGCGGCCAGGCATGGCCGATCGCCTCGGTCGGGAACAGCGCGGCATTGAAATAGGCCCAGAACCAGGCGACGAAGAACATCACTTCCGACGCGATGAACATCACCATGCCGTAGCGCAGATGCAGCTGCACCACCGGGGTATGGTGGCCGTCATGCTCGGCCTCGCGGATCACGTCCCGCCACCAGGCCGCCATGGTGTAGAGCACGACCAGCAGGCCCGGCAGGGCCCACAGATAGCTGTGGCCATGGAAGGCGAAGACCAGGCCGACCGCCATGGCGAAAGCCCCCATCGAGCCGATGAACGGCCACGGGCTGGGATCGACGAGATGATAATCGTGGTTGCGGGCGCTGCTGGCAGCCATGGCTTCTACCCCCTGGTTACGCGGATGTTGCACATATTCAGTTGACCGGCCGGGCGGCATCGCCGCGGTCGGAGACCCGTTTCTCTTCGTCCGGCATGCGGAAGAATGTATAGCTCAAGGTGATCTCGGAGATATCCCGGGTCAGCGGATCCTTCAGCAGCTGCGGATCGACGAAGAAGGAGACCGGCATGTCGACCGTCTGCCCCGGCGCCAGCCGCTGCTCGGTAAAGCAGAAACAGGCGATCTTGTTGAAATACTGACCGGCCTTCTCCGGCGTGACATTGAAGGCGGCCTGCCCCATCACCGGCCGGGCGGTCGGATTGGTCGCCCGGTAGAAGATCAGCATCTCCTCGCCTGGCCGCACCGTCACCGTGCGCTGCACCGGCTGGAATTTCCACGGCATGCCCGGCGCCGTATCGGCATTGAAGCGCACCGTGATCGTCCGCTCGGCCGGATCCGCGACGCCCGGCGCCGCGGTGGCCCGCAGCGGCGTGCCGGCAAAGCCGGTGACCCGGCAGAACAGCGAATACAGCGGTGCCGAGGCGAAGGCGCCGCCAACCATGGTCACGGCGACCGCGGCGCAGATCAGCGCCACCCGGGCATTGCTGCGGCGGCCGCTCACGGCGCGCCTCCGCTCATCTTGGCGATGGTGATGAAATAGAACAGCACCACCAGGGCCAGCAGGACGCCGCCCAAAGCCAGATTGCGCGCCCGGCGGCGCTTGTGCTCGTCGTGCATGGGCATCGCGCTCATGCCCCCCAGCCGAGCCCGCGTTCCGCCAGCAGCAGGGCGAACAGCAGGAACAGGTACAGGATCGAGTAGGCGAACATGTGCTTGGCCGGGCGCTCGTCGTGGCTGCTGCCGCGCCAGATGCGCCAGGCCAGCAGCAGGAAGCCGCCGCCCAGCAGCCCGGCGAGGCCGCCATACAGCGCACCGGCCAGCCCCAGCAGCCACGGCGACAGTGTCAGCGGCACCAGCAGCAGGCTGTAGACCAGGATCTGCCGCCGGGTCTCGCGGTCGCCGGCCACCACCGGCAGCATCGGCACGCCGGCGCGGGCATAATCGTCGGAGCGGTAGAGCGCCAGCGCCCAGAAATGCGGCGGCGTCCACATGAAGATGATGGCGAACAGCAGCACCGGCAGCATCGCGAGATCGCCGGTCACCGCAGCCCAGCCGATCATCGGCGGGAAAGCGCCGGCCGCACCGCCGATGACGATGTTCTGCGGCGTGCGGCGCTTCAGCCACATGGTGTAGACGAAAACGTAGAAGCCGATCGTCAGGGCCAGCAGCGCGGCGGCGGACCAGTTGATCGCCAGCCCCATCACCAGCACCGAGCCGAAAGACAGCACGGTGCCGAAGCCGAGCGCCTGGTCGCGGGTGATGCGGCCCTGCGGGATCGGCCGGCCGCGGGTGCGCGCCATCACCGCGTCGATATCCGCGTCATACCACATGTTGATCGCCCCCGACGCACCGGCACCGATGGCGATGCACAGCAGGGCGGTGACCGCGAGGGTGGGATGCAGTGAGCCGGGCGCCAGCACCATGCCGACGAGACCGGTGAACACCACCAACGACATCACGCGCGGCTTCAGCAGCGCCAGATAGTCGCCCGGCCGCGCCTCGATGCGGCCGGCATAAGCAGCATCGAGGCCGGCAGGGCCGGCCTCGTCGCGCTCGACAGTGTAACTCGCGTCAGACACCAGACTTCTCCTGGGGCGGGAGTCCCGGCCTTACTTGATGACCGGGAGCTTTTCGTACTGGTGGAACGGCGGCGGCGAGGACAGGGTCCATTCCAGCGTCGTCGCCCCCTCGCCCCACGGATTGTCGGCCACCTTCTTCTTGCGCAGGAAGGCGTAGATCACCGTTGCGATGAAGAACAGCGTCGAGGCAAAGGAGATATAGGCGCCGATCGAGGCCACGTAATTCCAGCCGGCAAACGCATCCGGGTAATCCGGAATGCGCCGCGGCATGCCCTGCAGGCCGAGGAAGTGCATCGGGAAGAACAGCAGGTTGACGCCGATGAAGGTGGTCCAGAAATGGATCTGGCCGGCAGTCTCGCTGAGTTCGTAGCCCGACATCTTGCCGAACCAGTAATAGAAGCCGGCGAAGATGGCGAACACGGCACCGAGGCTGAGCACATAGTGGAAATGCGCCACCACGTAATAGGTGTCGTGCATGTAGCTGTCGATGCCGGCATTGGCCAGCACCACGCCGGTGACACCGCCGACGGTGAACAGGAAGATGAAGCCGATGGCGAACAGCATCGGCACGGTGAAGCGGATCGAGCCGCCCCACATCGTGGCGATCCACGAGAAGATCTTCACGCCGGTCGGCACCGCGATCACCATGGTGGCGGCGGTGAAGTAGGCCCGGGTGTCGACGGCGATACCGGTGGTGTACATGTGGTGCGCCCACACGACGAAGCCGACCACGCCGATCGCGACCATGGCATAGGCCATGCCGAGATAGCCGAAGACCGGCTTCTTCGAGAAGGTCGAGATGATCTGGCTGATGATGCCGAAGCCCGGCAGGATCAGGATGTACACTTCGGGATGGCCGAAGAACCAGAACAGATGCTGGAACAGGACCGGGTCGCCACCGGCCTCGGCCTTGAAGAAGGCGGTGCCGAAATAGCGGTCGGTCAGCAGCATGGTGATGCCGCCGGCCAGCACCGGCAGCGACAGCAGCAGCAGGAACGCGGTCACCAGCACCGACCAGACGAACAGCGGCATCTTGTGCAGGGTCATGCCCGGCGCCCGCATGTTGAAGATGGTGGTGATGAAGTTGATGGCACCGAGGATCGACGAGGCGCCGGCGATATGCAGGCTGAAGATCGCCAGGCCGACGGCCGGACCGGGATGACCGGTATCGGAACTGAGCGGCGGATAGATCGTCCAGCCGGTGCCGGCGCCGAGGCCGCCGGCCGGGCCCTCGACCATGGTCGACAGCAGCAGCAGGCCGAAGGCCGGGATCAGCAGCCAGAACGAGATGTTGTTCATGCGCGGGAAGGCCATGTCCGGGGCGCCGACCATCAGCGGCACGAACCAGTTGCCGAAGCCACCGATCATCGCCGGCATGACCATGAAGAAGATCATGATCAGGCCGTGGCCGGTGACCAGCACGTTGAACAGGTGGTGGTTGTCACCCAGGATGCCGTTACCCGGATTCATCAGTTCGATGCGCATCAGCACCGAGAAGAACCCGCCGATCAACCCCGCCACGACAGCGAAGATCAGGTACATCGTGCCGATGTCCTTGTGGTTCGTCGAATAGACGTACCGCTTCCACCCGGTGGGGTGATCGGCGTGATCGGCGTGCGCCCCTGCAGCTTGGCCTGCCATCTCTCTAAATCCTTCGTTCTTTCGAATTCTGTTTCAGCCCGTGGACGAAAGAGCGCTCAGCGCGCTTCCGCGCCCGCAACCTCAGCCACCTTGATATTGCCGCCGGAGCCAGCGTCAGCCTGCTGCTGCTCCGTCCATTGCTCGAACTCTTCCTGTGTCACGACCCGCACATTGATCGGCATGAAGGCATGCCGCGTGCCGCAGAGTTCCGAACACTGGCCGTAATACATGCCGGTCTTCTCGGCGCGGAACCAGGTCTCGTTCAGGCGGCCCGGAATGGCGTCGACCTTGACGCCGAACTGCGGCACCGCGAAAGCGTGGATCACGTCCGCCGCCGTCACGATCACGCGCACCGTCGTGTCGACCGGCACCACCATCGCCTCGTCGGCGGCGAAGAGGCGCGGCTGGCCGGGCTCAAGATCGGCGTCCTCGACCATGTTCGAGATCAGCGAGATGTCGCCATTGTCGGGATATTCGTATCCCCAGTACCACTGGTAGCC
>NZ_CAXPMC010000031.1:0-4536 GCF_964218355.1 Ferrovibrio sp.
AGCATCGACACATTGCGGCCGATCACCTCCTCCGGCTGGTAGCCGAACAGCTTCTCGCAGGCCGGGTTGAACAGCGCGACGCGGCCGTCGCCGTCGATCAGGATCAGCCCGTCGATGGCGGTGTCGATCACGGCCTGCAACAGGTTTTTATCGACCACGACGAATCCTGCCTGTGCGGATTGACAGTTTACTCAATCCAAGATTGCCGCTTTTGGACAAAAGAGTATACTGAAAATAATATGGGCTCGCTAAGACAGTGCAACGCCAGATACTGCGCGGGATTATGTGAAATCCGGGGTCTGCCATGGCCACCATCCTGATCGTCGACGACAACACCGATTTCTGCACGGTCCTGCAGACCCATCTGGAGCAATCCGGGCACCAGACCGCGACCGCCTATTCGGCCCGGGCGGGGCTGGCGCGGATCGGGCAGGGCGGCATCGACGTGGTGCTGACCGACATCCTGATGCCCGAGGTCGATGGCATCGAACTGCTGCGGGCGGTCAAGCAGCGCTGGCCCGGCCTGCCTGTGATCGCCATGTCCGGCGGCGGCCAGATCGCCGCCCGCGACCTGCTGGACATGATCAACCATCTGGGCGCCGACGGGGTGCTGCAGAAACCGGTCCGCCGGGCCGACCTGCTGGCGGCGGTCGACACCGTGCTCGGCCGCCCCCGCAGCTGACGGCGGTCAGCCCGCCGCCGCCCGGATCAGGTCGGCGGCTTTTTCCGCAATCATGATGGCCGGCGCATTGGTGTTGCCGCCGACCAGGCTCGGCATCACCGAGGCATCGGCCACCCACAGGGCTTCCAGCCCGCGCACCCGCAGCTGCGGATCGGTCACCGCCAGCGGATCGTCTGCCGCGCCCATGCGGCAGGTGCCGACCGGGTGATAGATGGTGTCGGCGCGGCTGCGGATCTGTTTCAGCAGCCCGTCATCATCCTCGATGCCGGCGGTATACAGCTCGCGCGGCAGCCGCGCGGCGAAAGGCTGCGCCGCCATGATGCGGCGGCCCTGCTTCACGCCTTTCAGCAGCAGCTCGATATCCTCCGGATGGCTGAAGAACTGCGGATCGATCTTCGGCGGCAGCAGCGGATCGGCGCCCCGCAACCCGACGCTGCCGCGGCTTTTCGGCCGCAGCACGCAGGTATGCAGGCTGTAGCCATGGCCCAGATGGGTCTTGCGGGCGTGGTCGTCGACCAGCCCGATGACGAAGTGATACTGCAAATCCGGCCGCGGCAGCGCCGGATCGCTGCGCAGGAAGCCGCCGGCCTCGGCGAAATTCGAGGTCAGCAGGCCGCGCCGCTCGCGGCGCCAGCGGCCGATCTCGCGCAGCAGATGCAGACCGCCGCCCAGCGACAGGCCGGGCAGGTCGGTGCTGCCGGTCTTGTACAGCAGGATGAAATCCACATGGTCCTGCAGGTTCTGGCCCACGCCCGGCAGTTCGTGCAGCACCGGCATGCCCTGCGCCGCCAGCTCGCCGCCCGGCCCGATGCCCGACAGCATCAGCAGCTGCGGCGACTGGAAGGCACCGGCCGCCAGCACCACGCCGGCCTGCGCACGCAGCGAGACCTCGCGCCGGCCCTGGCGGCAGGCGACACCCACCGCGCGCCGGCCGGCAAGGATGATGCGCAGCGCGCGGGTGCCGGTGGCGATATGCAGGTTGTGCCGCGCGCGTATCTCGGGCGGCAGATAGGCGCGCGCTGCCGACCAGCGCTCGCCGTTCTTCTGGGTTACCTGGAAATAGCCGAAGCCCTCCTGCTCCGGGCCATTGAAATCGGCATTGCGCGGCAGCTGAAGATCGTCGCAGGCCTGCAGGAAGGCGTCGCTGAACGGATTGGGCGTGGTGATGTCGGCCACGTTCAGCGGTCCGCCGCGGCCATGCAGCGCATCATCCAGGCGCTCGTTGTGCTCGGCCCGGCGGAAATAGGGCAGCACGTCGCTCCAGCTCCAGCCCGCCGCGCCATGCTGGGCCGCCCAGTCGTCGTAATCCGACGGATGGCCGCGCATGTAGATCATCGCGTTGATGCCGGAACTGCCGCCCAGCATGCGGCCGCGCGGCTGATAGCCGCGGCGGCCGCCGAGGCCCGGCTGCGGCTCGGTCTCGAAGCCCCAGTTGCGCCAGCGGTAGGGGATGAAGGCGGCGGCGCCCAGCGGCACGCGGCAGAGGATGTGATCGTCGGGCGGGCCGGCCTCGATCAGGCAGACCCGGGTGACGCCGTCATCGCTGAGCCGGCGGGCCAGCACGCAGCCGGCCGAACCGCCGCCGACCACCACATAGTCGTATTCCATGCGCCCCTCCCCGCTGCCCGCTTTCCGCGTGTTGCGGCAAGTCTGGCCGGGATGGCGGCGCCGGGCAAGCCCGCCATCCTAGACCTGGCCGAGGCGCCCCACCGCGATGATCAGCAGCCAGACGGCCGTGACCAGCAGCATCGACCAGGTGAAGGCGATGCCGATGCCGCGTGCCGGACTCGGCCGCCGGCCCGGCACGCTGGCAAGAACGCCCCAGGCATGGATCGCCCGCCCGGCGAACAGCATGGCGCCCAGCAGATGCAGCGCCCAGACCGGCGCCTGGTGGCTGACTTCCAGCAGCAGCAGGAGCAGCAGCCCCATCGGCGCATATTCGGTGAGGTTGGCCTGGGCGCGGATCGCCTGCTGCAGGTCGGCATGGCCGCCATCGCCGAGGCTGACCAGGTGCCGGCGGCGGTAGCGCACCACCCGCAGGCTGAGCATCACCAGCAGGATGGCGCAGAGCGCCGCATAGAGCGGTGTGACGAAGAACGGCATCAGCATCGGTTTACTCCTTGAGGGCAGCGCCCATGACGCGAAATCCGGCCTGTATCCTCCCGGAAATGGGCAATTTTTTGGTTAACCCGACGGCCGGCTGTATTTTCTGCCGCTTGTGATCGGATTTAAGCTGTTCGCCGTATAATTGCGCGACTACAAGAAAACGATCGCCCCCGAGACACCCCGTGATTGCGGTACCAGATGCCTGACCATGTCTCTGCGACGCGCCGCCGCTGGCAGGCCGTCCTCGCCATTGCCGTCTTTGCCCTGCTGCCGCCGCTGACCCTGGTGCTGCCGGCTGCCGACGGGGCCGCCGCCGCAGCGCCGCAGCGGCTGATCGTCTGGCTGCCGCAGGAGCATCGCGGCGACCTTCCGGCCGCCGCCGCCACGCTGGACGCCGCCGATGCGCGGCCGCTGGAGGAAGGCGGGCTGGCCGGCCTGTGGCTGGTGGCGAGCCGCCAGCCCGATGCCCGCGACCGGCTCTACGCCGCCGGCGCCCGCCTCGTCCTGTCCGGCGACCGGCTGCTGGCCGGCTGCCTCGGTTTCCGTCTCTAGACAATCCGACAAGAAAGAACGCTGCCATGTCCGCCTCGCTGCTGCACCTGTCCTCGCTGGAAGACCTGCGTCGCCGCGCCAGCACCGTCTTCTCGATCTGGATCTGGGTCCATGTGCCGGCCGTGGCCGCGATCGGCTGGCTGAACGGCACGCCGATGCTCTACGGCGTGATTGCCGCGGCGGTGATCGCCGCGCTGACCACCTGGTTCTGCCGCAGCGACCCGGCGGGTGGCGCCACCCGCATGGTGGTGGCCGCCGCCTTCGTCGCCATGGCCTCGCTGATGGTGTGGACGGCCGCCGGCCCGTGGCAGATCGACCTGCACATGTACTATTTTGCCATCTTCGCCGTGCTGGCCGCCTATTGCGACTGGAAGGCGATCCTCACGGCCGCGGCGCTGACCGCCATCCACCATCTCGGCCTCAATTTCCTGCTGCCCTATGCGATCTTCCCCGATGGCGGCAATTTCGGCCGCGTCGTGCTGCATGCCGTGATCGTGGTGGCCGAATGCGGTGTGCTGATCTGGCTCAGCCTCGTTCTCGCCAACCTGTTCGACAAGAGCGCCCGCAGCCTCGCCGAGATGCAGGATGCGATGACGGCCCGCGAGAAGATGGAAGCCGAGGCCAAGGCGCAGCGCGCGCGCTTCGATGCCGAACAGGCCGCGCAGGAGCAGCGCTTCGAACAGGCCATCGGCCAGGTGGTGGTCGCCGCGGCCGGCGGCGACCTTGCCCGCCGCGTTGACACGGCCGGACTGAACGGTGTGATGCAGCGGGTCGGCCAGTCGCTCAACACCCTGCTCGGCCGCACCGAGGAAGTCTTCGGCGCCATTGCCGGCGTGACCGGCGCCATGGCCGCCGGCGACCTGCGGCGACGCATCGATGCCCGCTTCGAGGGCCGCTTCGGGGCGCTGGCCGGCGACATCAATGCCATGGGCGACAAGCTGCGCGACTTCGCCGGCCGCCTGAATGGCAGCGCGGAAGCCGTACGGGCCGCTTCCACCGAGATTTCCGCCGGCAGCCAGGACCTGGCCCAGCGCACGGAATCCCAGGCGGCGAGCATCGAGGAGACGGCCGCCTCCATGCACGAGATCACGACGACGGTGAAGCAGAATGCCGACAATGCCCAGGCGGCGAACCAGCTGGCGGTGGCCGCGCGCGACACTGCCGAGAAGGGCGGCTCGGTCGTCTCGGATGCGGTG